>NZ_LJYL01000009.1:0-1129225 GCF_001440135.1 Mycobacteroides sp. H003 | reverse complement strand
GTGCCCCCGGCGCCCGCACCGGCCCCAGCAGCACCGGCGGCACCCGCAGCGCCAACACCGGCGCCTGCCGCACCCGCACCGGCCGCTCCCCCCGCACCCGCAGCCCCGGCGGCACCGGCACCCGCTGCTGCCGCCGACGCGGGCGACAACCCGTACGTGACCCCGCTGGTCCGCAAGCTCGCGGCCGAGAACAACGTGGATCTGTCCGCGCTGACCGGCAGCGGTGTGGGTGGACGCATTCGCAAGCAGGACGTCCTGGCTGCCGCTGAGGCCGCCAAGGCCCCCGCACCCGCAGCAGCGGCAGCTCCCGCGGCTGCGGCGCCATCGGCTCCGGCGGCTCCTGCTGCGCTGGCCCATCTGCGCGGAACCACGCAGAAGGCCAACCGGATTCGTCAGCTCACCGCCAAGAAGACACGCGAATCGCTGCAGCAGACCGCGCAGTTGACCCAGACCCACGAGGTCGACGTCACCAAGATCGCGGCGCTGCGGGCTCGCGCCAAGGCGACGTTCGCCGAGCGTGAAGGCGTCAACCTGACGTTCCTGCCCTTCTTCGCCAAGGCCGCGGTGGAGGCGCTCAAGTCGCACCCGAACGTCAACGCGAGCTACAACGAGGACAGCAAGGAGATCACCTACTTCGATGCCGAGCATCTGGGCATCGCGGTAGACACCGATCAAGGTCTGCTGTCTCCGGTGATCCACAACGCCGGTGATCTGTCGCTGGCCGGGCTGGCCCGGGCCATCGCCGATATCGCCGCCCGCGCGCGCTCGGGGAACCTCAAGCCCGACGAACTCGCCGGTGGCACCTTCACCATCACCAACATCGGCAGCCAGGGCGCGTTGTTCGACACCCCGATCCTGGTGCCGCCGCAGGCCGCCATGCTCGGCACTGGTGCAATCGTGAAGCGTCCCAGGGTGATCCGTGACGAAGCGGGTAACGAATCGATCGGTATCCGGTCGGTGTGCTACCTGCCGCTGACCTACGATCACCGCTTGATCGACGGAGCCGACGCGGGGCGGTTCCTCACCACCATCAAACATCGCCTGGAAGAGGGGGCTTTCGAGGCGGACCTGGGTCTGTAACCCATGCGTGTCGTCATCGCCGGCTCCTCGGGGATGATCGGGTCGGCGCTCGTCGCGTCGCTGCGTGCCGCAGACCACACCGTGGTCCGGCTGGTTCGCCGCGACCCGATGGGCCCCGACGAGCGGCGCTGGGATCCGGCGAGCGGGCAGATAGAGCCCGGTGCTCTCGAGGGTGCCGATGCCGTCGTCAACATGTGCGGTGTCGGTGTCGCCGACAAGCGCTGGTCGGGTGCCTACAAGCAGGAGATCTACGACAGCCGCATCATCCCCACGGAGGTGCTGGCCGGTGCCGTCGCCGATGCCGGCGTGCCGGCGTTGATCAACGCCTCCGCAGTCGGCTACTACGGCGACAGCGGAGACCGCGTCATCGACGAAACCGCATCCAGCGGTACCGGTTTCCTCGCCCGTGTGTGCATCGACTGGGAAGCCGCCACCGAGGAGGCCGTGCAGGCCGGAACCAGGGTGGTGATCGTGCGCACCGGCCTGGTGCTCTCCCCCGCCGGAGGGCTCTTCGGCAGATCACGCCCGCTTTTCGCCGCGGGTCTGGGAGCACGGCTGGGCAACGGACGCTGGTACATGCCGTGGATCAGCCTTGAGGACCAGATCCGGGCCCTCGAGTTCACACTGACCGAATCGACGCTCTCGGGACCGGTCAATCTCACCGGCCCGGCACCGGTGACCAACGCCGAGTTCACCGCGGCCCTCGGCCGGACTCTGCATCGCCCGACCCTGCTGGTAGCGCCGCAGTTCGCGCTCCGGGCCGTCCTCGGCGAGTTCGCCGACGCCGAAATGACACGCAGCATGCGCGTCATCCCGGCGGTCCTGGAACAGCACGGATTCGAGTTCGAGCACCACACCATCGGCGAGGCGCTCGCCTACGCCAACAACAGCCGACCGATGAAGTGAGATAATGGAACCCGTGCACCGCTCTCATGGATCCATCCGATCCAGCGCAGATCCCGTCGTCGTACGGGACCTGGGCATGATCGACTATGAGGCGGCCTGGGAGCTGCAGCGTGACATCGTCGAGGCCCGCGTGGCCGGAGGACCCGACACGCTGCTGACCTTGCAGCATCCGGCGGTGTACACCGCGGGTCGGCGCACCGAAGCGCAGGAACGGCCGATCAACGGTGCACCCGTCATCGACACCGATCGCGGCGGCAAGATCACCTGGCATGGACCCGGCCAGTTGGTCGGCTACCCGATCGTGCGATTGGCCGAGCCTATCGACGTCGTGAACTACGTTCGGCGTCTTGAAGAATCGATCATCGCGGTATGCGCACAGCTGGGTGTACAGACCAAACGTGTCGACGGCCGCTCTGGTGTGTGGCTGGCCGCGGGCGGCGGGAAGCCGGAGCGCAAGATCGCCGCGATCGGGGTCCGTGTGCAGCGCGGGGTCACCATGCACGGGTTCTCGTTGAACTGCAATAACAGCCTGGACGCCTACCTGCCGATCGTGGCCTGCGGCATCACCGACGCCGGTGTGACCACCCTGTCCGCCGAACTGGGCCGGGATGTCACCATCGACGAGGTGCACGACCAGGTCGTTTCCTCGGTGATCGACGCACTCGAGGGCCGCCTGGCCGTCGGGGCGGCGGGCGGGAGCAGCGCAGGAGCGGTGGGCGCATGACCGAACCCCGCAAGCTGCTGCGACTGGAAGTTCGCAACGCCCAAACCCCCATCGAGCGCAAGCCCGACTGGATTCGCACCCGCGCCAAGATGGGCCCCGAATACAAGGAACTCAAGTCGCTGGTGCGCTCGGGTGGGCTGCACACCGTGTGCGAGGAAGCCGGATGCCCCAACATCTTCGAATGCTGGGAGGACCGCGAGGCCACCTTCCTCATCGGTGGTGAGCAGTGCACCCGCCGCTGCGATTTCTGCCAGATCGACACCGGCAAGCCCGCCGACCTGGACCGCGACGAGCCACGCCGGGTGGCCGAGAGCGTGCACACCATGGGTCTGCGGTACTCGACGGTCACCGGCGTGGCCCGTGACGACCTGCCCGACGGTGGCGCCTGGCTGTACGCCGAAACCGTGCGGTACATCAAGCAACTCAACCCGGCCACGGGTGTCGAGCTGCTCATCCCGGACTTCAACGCCGTCCCGGAGCAGCTGGAAGAGGTGTTCGCATCCCGCCCCGAGGTGCTGGCGCACAACCTGGAGACAGTGCCGCGGGTGTTCCGCCGCATCCGGCCCGCATTCAGCTATGAGCGAAGCCTGTCGGTGATCACCGCCGCCCGCGAAGCGGAGCTGGTGACCAAGAGCAACCTGATACTCGGGATGGGTGAAACCAACGACGAGATCCGGGAAGCTCTGGTCGCGCTGCACGAAGCGGGCTGCGACATCATCACCATCACCCAGTATCTGCGGCCCTCACCGCGCCACCATCCGGTTGATCGCTGGGTCAAACCGCAGGAATTCGTGGAGCTTTCCGAGTTCGCAGAGGGTCTGGGCTTCGCAGGTGTGATGGCCGGGCCGCTGGTGCGTTCCTCGTACCGGGCCGGTCGGTTGTACGCACAGGCGATGGCCCACCATGGACGGCCCCTGCCCGCCGAGCTGGAGCACCTGGCGGAGGCGGGTTCGGCCCGGCAAGAGGCCATCAACCTCATCGGATGACAGGCACGTTGCCGCCGGGCGATATTCTCTAGCCATGCCTAAATCACTGAGTCCCGCCGAAGCCAAGGCCGCCAAGGCCGAGGCAAAGGCGCGTCGCAAGGTCGAATCGAAGGCGCGCCGCGCCCAGATGTGGCAGGCCTTTCAGATTCAGCGCAAGGAAGACAAGCGGCTTCTGCCGTACATGATCGGCGCGTTCGTACTGATCGTCGCCGCATTCGCGGTCGCCGGATACTTCTCGGGCGGCATCAGCGTGTTCATGTTCCCGATCCTGGGCGTGGTGCTCGGCGTGCTGGTCGCGTTCATCATCTTCGGCCGGCGCGTGCAGAAATCGGTCTTCACCAAGGCCGAGGGTCAGAAGGGCGCCGCAGGCTGGGCGCTGGACAACATGCGCGGTAAATGGCGGGTCACCACCGGGGTCGCCGGAACCACACAGCTCGATGTCGTGCACCGCGTCATCGGCCGGCCCGGCATCATCTTCGTCGCCGAAGGTGCTCCCGGACGGCTGGGCCCACTCCTGGCGCAGGAAAAGAAGCGCACCGCACGTGTCGTCGGCGATACGCCGATCTACGACGTCATCGTCGGCAACGAGGATGGCCAGGTGCCGCTGTCCAAACTGGAGCGCCACCTCACCAAGCTTCCCGCCAACATCACCGCCAAGCAGATGGACTCCCTGGAGTCACGGCTCTCGGCGCTGGGCTCACGCGCCGCGGCCATGCCGAAGGGGCCGATGCCCGGTCAGGCGAAGTCGCGCGGCGGAATGCAGCGCACCATCAGGCGGCGTTAGATCCCAGGCTGAGCTCCAGCTCCAGTTTCTGGTGCCGCCGCACCATGATGCTCGGAACCCACTGCGCACCACCGGATTTGATCGTGAATTCACGCGTCTGGTCGAGCAGCAGATTGATCGCGGTACGCGCCTCCAGGCGCGCCAGTGCCGCCCCGACGCAGAAGTGCAGGCCCTTGCCGAAAGTGATGTGACTGCGCGGGCTGGGCCGGTCGAGGCGCAGCGCGTCGGGGTTTTCGAAGATCTCCGGATCGCGGTTGGCCGCACCCCAGAGCAGGGTGAGGTGGCTGCCCGCGGGCAGCTGGACCCCGCCGAGCGAGGTGTCCGCCACCACGTGCCGGTGATGTCCGCGAAACGGCGACTCCAACCGCAGCACCTCTTCCAGGAACGTGGGCAGCAGGGCACGGTCGTCCCGGATGCGCTGCTGCAGTTCGGAATTCTCTCCGAGAATGCGCACCGCGTTGCCCATCAGTCCGGCGGTGGATTCGCCGCCGGCGCCGACCAACTGCACCAGGATCATCACACCGATGTCCAGCGAGATGTCTGCCCGATTGCATGCCTGTGCCAGGTATCCGAGCAGGTCCTCGCCTGGGGCAGCCAGCTCCTTCTCCAGATGCTCACGCAGGTAGAGGACGAGGTACATGGTGTCGGTAACGACCTGAGTCTGCCGCTCGGCGGTGTTGAGCCCGCCGAGCATCTCGGTGCTGGAGTATCCCCACTGCACCAGTTGCGGCACGTCCTCATCGGGCAGCCCGATAAGCCGGGCCACCATGGTCATCGGCAGCGCATCGCCCATCGCGGCCATCCAGTCGATGCCCTGACCGTCGCATCCGCGTTCCCACAATTGGGCTCCCGTCTCGGCCATCACCGGTTCCAGTGCGGTGATGCGCTTGGCGACCAATGTCGGGAGCACCAGTTTGCGATGCGCATGATGGACCGGATCGTCACCGGTGGCCAGGACGTGGGTGGGATCGGCAGGCGGTCCCATCGCCGCGACCGTCAGTCCCGTCTCGCAGTCCTGAGACTTCATCAGCGCGGCAGTGAGGTTGGAGGAGAAGTCCTCGGTGCGCTCGGTGGCCTCCACCACAAGATCCCAGCGGGAGACGAAGTAGAAGCCGGAATCCCCTGCGGGCCACACCGGTGCCGTCTCACGCAGCCGCCGGTAGAACGGATAGGGATCCTCCAGGATCTGCGGGTCGAACAATTCCACGGTGCTCATCACTCATGAGGCTGACAGACCGGAAAACCGCACGTCAAGGCATTCGGGAAACTGAGAAACACCTGTTCAGAGGCATGATCTGTGGCGTCTCACGGCGGCTGCGCTACCAGCAGAAACACTGAGAATTCTAGGTAGTTATGTCTCATCTTGAGATAGATTGAGGAACTGATGTCACCTCACTCCGACTGGCTGCACCCCGGCGACCGCCATGCCGCGGCCGCCGACCGCATCGTGTCGGTCGCGGCTCGGCAGATCGCGCGGCACGGGCTGGACCGGCTGAATCTGGATGCGGTGGCCCGCGAGGCGGGGTGCTCACGCGCGACGCTGTATCGGCACATCGGAGGCAAGCCTGCGATTGTCGACGCCGTGCTGGCCCGGAACATCGCAAATGTCACCACCGACATACAGCGGGCGGTCGAGTCCGCGGACGCCCAGCGGCGTGCGGTCACCGCCATCACCGCCTCGTTGACCGCTATCCGCAACGATCCGATTGTCAGCGCAATGGTGGCGACGATGTCGCCGGCCTCGCTCGGCTCCTATCTGAGCCCGACCTCCGAAATTCCACGTTCGGCGTCAATGTTTACCGGGCTCGCTGACGACACTGCCGCGCAATGGATTTCGCGCGTAGTGATGGCATTTCTGTTCTGGCCCGCAGCAGACCCGGCGCTGGAGGCAGAGATGATCGAGCGCTTCGTCTACCCGGTCTTGAAGGACGCCACCGCGTCACGGGTCTCCGCCTCGGCGACCAGCGAATCCACAATCTCGCCAGCCCGCACCGCGACATTGGAGAGCAACGAGGACGACAGCCCGTGACTGTGCTCCACCGATCCGTTGAGGTAGACGTCTCCCGGGGCACCTGCCCGCGCCCGTAGCCGGTAGTCGCGTTCGACCACCGGCCGGCCATCGGCGTCGAATTCGTAACACGAAGCCAGCGGTCCCAGGAATGCCCGCACATCCAACGGCCGGTACCCGGTGGCGTACACCACCAAATCGCAGTCGAGCAGCTCGGTCGAAGAGCTCGGCTGATGTGTCACGGCCAGGCGTACCCGTTCGGGCGCCTCGTCCACGGCAACGATCTTCGAGGCGTTGTGCATCCACAGGCGCCGCTGCCCGCTGACCCGTTCCCGATACTCGCGGTCGTAGAGATCGGCGATCAGCGGAGAGTCGACTGCCGCGTAGTTGGTGTCGCGGTGATAGTCGACCAGCTGGCGACGGATCTCGGGGGGCGCACCATAGAAGTCGTCCACCGCGGCCGGATCGAAAATCCTGTTCGCGTAGGGGCTGTCATCTGCCGGGCTGTATCCGTAGCGCGCAAAGATCGCGTGCACCTGGGCATCGGGGTAGCGGCTGTGCAGATACGCCACCGCCTCGGCCGCGCTCTGCCCGGCGCCCACCACCGCGACGCGGGCCGGAGCACCGTCCCACGTACCGAGCCGGTGCAACAGCTCGCTGCTATGCCATTGCCGCGCGGTGGGATTGATACCGGACGGCATCGCCGGGAACGTTCCGCAGCCGAGGACAAGAGCCCGCGCATGCGTCAGACGGTCCGGCGACAATCCCGACGTGTCCTGCAGCCGCACCTCGAACCCGTCGGCGGCGGCGCGAACTCCGACCATCCGCGAGGAATAGACGACATCGGCCCCGAGCGCCTGCTGCGCCCAATCCAGGTAGTCGTGGAATTCCTCCCGGGTCGGGAAGAAACTCTGTTGGTTGATGAAGTCCGGCAGTCGCCCACGCTCTGTCAGGTAGTTGACAAAGGTGTAGTGACTCTTGGGATTTCGTAAGGTCACCAGGTCTTTGAGGAAGGCGACCTGCATCCGCGCGCCCGGGATCAGCATGCCGCGATGCCATCCGAATTGCGATTGGGCATCAACGAACTTCGCCGATGCCCGGTGCGGATGTTCGGAGAGCGCTATTGCCAGCGCCAGGTTCGATGGCCCGAATCCGATCCCGAGCACATCGTGAGAACTATGGCTATCCGAGAGCAAGGGACCGCTCCAGACGCTCCAGATAGCGTTGCCGCGCAGTGTCCTTGGTGACCAGTACCAAGAAGTCCGCCATGTCGAACTCCGGGTCGAAGGACGGCGGTCCACAGATACGTCCGCCGATGCGCAGGCATCCGTGCAGCAGCGGCGGGATCTTCGCCTTCTCCTGAGGCGGGATCTCCTCCAGGGGCACGCCGTCCACAACGACGGGGTTTCTGGGCACGACACGGTATTCGTCGGGGGCGGCAAACCGCTGTGCGAAGTCATGCACCGAGCGCACCAACGATCCACGCGGCCCGCCGTCCTCCATCCGCACGGACAGGCAGCCGATCGCGTATTGATGCTCGGTCATCTGCTGGTACCGGAAGATCCCGGCCCACAGGATCCCCATCACCGCGCCGTTGCGGTGTTCGGGCGCGACAGTAACCCGGCCGATCTCAACCAGTTTGGGCCGCAGCGGGTCGAGTGCCGAGGCATCGAACATGGAGTCGGTGAACGTCTCCCCCGCTGCCTGATACCCCTCGGGCGGCAGTAGCCGACAACAGCCGATGATGGCGCCGGTGTCCTCGTCGCGAGCCAGTAGGTGATCGCAATAGGGATCCAGCTTGTCCAGGTCGATCATCTCGCCTGTGATGGGCCCACGAACAGCGTGCGGCAGTGGCGCCCCCATTTCGTCGGCGAACGCCTGATACCGAAGTCGTTGCGCGGCTTCAACTTCAGCCGGATCTGACGACAAGACAATGCTGTACCGCGGCCGCGGGTTCGCGTCCGTCCCCCGATCGGAACCGACACCGGGCGCCGCGATGAGAACCGCCGCGCTCTCCATGATCGAAAGCTACTCCCTCTGTCTACGGCGTACGACCGCTATGCACAAATCCCTGTGGGCATCCGTGCAGGCAGGCGCGATCACCGATGGCTAGATAGCTAGCGACTCCCCGGTGGCCGGATCGTGCGAGCGATTCATCGTAGCGACAGTGAGCAGAATCAGCGAAATGAACGCGGCGCAGGCCGCCCCGGCCGCCCCCAGCAACAGCACGCTGTCGATGCCCGCGGCGCCCGCGGCCCGCGCATCGGCCTTACCGGCCGCGGCATGCCCGAATGCCACGCCCATGCCTGCCACGCCCAAGAGGATGCCGATCTGGCGGCCCGTGCTCACCGACCCGGTCGCCATCCCGGCGTCATCCAATGGCACGAACTGCAGTGCGGCATCGGATGTCATCGCCGAGAGCGCTCCCAGCCCCAACCCGGCCAATACCGAGCCGAAGATGAAATGGGTCCAGACCGTATCGGCGTGAGCGCCCGACGCAGCCCACAATCCGACGGCCACCAGCGCCACGCCGCCCGGGATGGCAATCCTGGTGGGCAGTCGCCTACCCGCCAGGATCCCCAACGGGGCTCCCACGATGGTGGCGAGGGTGAGTGGCCCGGCCCGCAGACCTGTCTCAAATGCGTTGTAACCCAATGTGTTCATGAAGTACAACGCCAGATAGTTGGTGGCCGCGATCAGCGTGCCGGAGGCCGCGGCGGCGGCAACCCAGACCCCGGCGAAACCGGGTGAGGTGGCCAGTCGCAGGCTCAGCATGGGCGCGGGGGCGCGCCCCTCCCACCAGAAGAACAGCACGAGGGCCAGTACCGCGACAATGGCCAGCGCACCGGACATGCGGCCCCCAATTCCGCCGTCGTGCAGAGAGATCACCGAGAAGACGCCGGTAACCAGCCCGACGGTGAGCAGCACGGTGCCTACCCAGTCGACCGGCCGCAGCTCGTCGGCCCGGGTCTCGGGCAGGTGCCGCACCGCGATCACCAGCGCGAGCACCCCGACCGGAAGGTTGACCAGGAAGATCGACTGCCATCCGAAGTGTGTGACGAGAAATCCGCCCAGCAGTGGACCGGCGGCGCTGCCCGCACCCATCACCGCGCCGTAGATCGCGATGGGGGCACCGCGGCGCTCCTGCGGATACGCCGCGGCGATGATCGGCAGCGATACCGCCAGCAGGATCGCTCCGCCGATGCCCTGCAGGGCCCGCACCCCGATCAGCATGGGCGCACTGGTCGCGAGCGCACAGCCCAGCGAGGCCGCGGTGAACAGCACGATGCCCAGCAGGTAGAGCCGTCGGCGGCCCAGACGATCACCGAGAGTGGCGGCCGTGAGCAGCAGCCCTGCCATCGGCAGCGCATAGGCGTCGATGACCCATTGCAGATCGGCGAGGTCAGCCCCCAGGGACAGCTGCAGGTCGGCGAGTGCGCTCGACACGATCGTCATGTCGAGCAGCAGCATGAACACCGCCATGCAGACGGCGAGCAGGATCATCTAGCGGGAACGAATCACGACGGTGCGGGTCACCCGGTCGTGCAGACCACGGCCGTCAACGTCGGTGATGAGCGGCGGCACGATGAGGGCGATCAGCAGATTCCGGATGAACGCGCGGCCGATGCCCACCGAGTTGGTCCCGTCGGCGGGCGCGACCTGCAAGCCCGCCAGGTATTGGCCAGGAGTGAACCGCCACAGCCGCACCGCGACCGTTCCGATCGCGATCCAGGTCAGCAGCTGGGCCGAGGAAAGCGTGGGCGACAACAGATTTCCCTTGACGAACAGCAGCGCCAGGCCACCGGCGATCAGCCAATCGAGCAGCAGCGCCAGTAGCCGCCGCGCCATCGGTGCCGCCGATCCGGGCCCGGTCGCGGGCAGACCGAGCTGCTCTCCCGGGTACCGAGAGTTGCCCGCGCCCTGCACCGAACCAAGCCCCGACAACCATGAACCCAGGTCTCGCGCCATACTCACAGCGTAAATGCCAACCGAACTGTGGTTACGCGTAACATCCGCGCAACATATGGTTGACCGGCAGGCAACACCGGCTCCATAGGTTCATTCGCGCGTTCATGGATCAGTGGAACAAGAGGCAATTAAGGAGAAGCATGGCGTTCAGTAGCCCCGACGAGGTATTCAAGTTCATTGCCGACGAGAAGGTCGAGTACGTGGACGTCAGGTTCTGTGACCTGCCGGGCGTCGTGCAGCACTTCTCCATCCCTGCATCTGCTTTCGATGCCAGCGTCTTCGAAGACGGCCTTGGCTTCGACGGATCCTCCGTGCGCGGATTCCAGTCGATCCACGAGTCCGACATGCTGCTGCTCCCCGATATCTCGACGGCCAAGATCGACCCGTTCCGCGCCGCCAAGACGCTGAACGTCAACTTCTTCGTCCACGACCCGTTCACCCGCGAGGCTTACTCGCGTGACCCGCGCAACGTGGCCCGCAAGGCGGAGCAGTACCTGACCAGCACCGGCATCGCCGACACCTGTTACTTCGGCGCCGAGGCAGAGTTCTACATCTTCGACTCGGTCAGCTTCGACTCGAAGATCAACGGCACCTTCTACGAGATCGACTCCGAGGCTGGCTGGTGGAACACCGGCGAGCCCTACGAGGAGGACGGCAGCCCGAACCGCGGCTACAAGGTGCGCCCCAAGGGTGGCTACTTCCCCGTCGCCCCGTACGACCACTTCGTCGACCTGCGTGACGAGATGACCACCAACCTGATCAACGCCGGATTCACCCTGGAGCGCGGTCACCACGAGGTGGGCACCGGTGGGCAGGCCGAGATCAACTACAAGTTCAACACGCTGCTGGCCGCGGCCGACGACGTGCTGTTGTTCAAATACATCATCAAGAACACCGCGTGGGCCAACGGCAAGACCGTCACCTTCATGCCCAAGCCCCTGTTCGGTGACAACGGATCGGGTATGCACGCCCACATGTCCCTGTGGAAGGACGGCAAGCCGCTGTTCCACGATGAGGCCGGATACGCCGGGCTCTCGGACGTGGCCCGTCACTACATCGGCGGCATCCTGCACCACGCCCCGTCGCTGCTCGCGTTCACGAACCCGACGGTGAACTCCTACAAGCGGCTGGTGCCGGGCTACGAGGCCCCGATCAACCTGGTCTACAGCCAGCGCAACCGCTCAGCGTGCGTGCGTATCCCGATCACCGGCAACAACCCGAAGGCCAAGCGCCTCGAGTTCCGTTGCCCGGACAGCTCGGGTAACCCGTACCTGGCGTTCGCGGCCATGCTGATGGCAGGCATCGACGGCATCAAGAACAAGATCGAGCCGCTGGCGCCCGTCGACAAGGACCTGTACGAGCTGCCTCCGGAGGAGGCCGCCAACATTCCGCAGGCCCCGACCAACCTGGCCACCGTGATCGACAACCTCGAGAAGGATCACGAATACCTCACCGAGGGTGGCGTTTTCACCTCCGATCTGATCGAGACCTGGATCGCGTTCAAGCGCGAGAACGAGATCGAGCCGATCAACATCCGTCCTCACCCGTACGAAGTTGCTCTGTACTTTGATGTGTAGAGCCGTGTAATCCGCACATCGCACAAGGCCCCCGGGATCTTCCCGGGGGCCTTGTCGTTTTCGCGGCACGGAGTACGGTGGAGCGGCGTACGTTGAAAGTAGATGTCCCGTCTAACTTTTCGAGGAGCGTGGAATCCGTACCGAACGCAGCCGAGGAACTGAACAGGACCCCAGTCCCCGACCCCGCCGAAGACAACGCCTTCTTTCCGTCCCCGTACTCGCTGAGCCAGTACGTGCCGCCCAAGACAGACTTCGCCGGAGTTCGCTATGAGAACGCCTACACCGGTGGACGCTGGAAGATCCTGATGATCGCCACCGAAGAGCGCTACATGCTCATGCAGAACGGGACGATGTTCTCCACCGGAAACCATCCCGTTGAGATGCTGCTGCCCCTGCACCACCTGAAGGCCGCGGGCTTCGGAATCGATGTCGCCACGGTGTCCGGCAATCCAGCCAAGCTTGAGCTCTGGGCGATGCCCCGCCAGGACGAGGCCGTGTTGAACACCTACGCCGAGCTGTCCGCCCAACTGAAGAAACCGCAGAAGCTCTCCCGGATCATCGCCGAAGGCCTGGGTCCGGACTCGGACTACCTCGCCGTGTTCATTCCCGGCGGTCACGGCGTACTTCTGGGCATCCCGGACAGCGAGGAAGTCCGGACGGTCTTGGAGTGGGCGCTGGAGTACGACAAATACATCATCACCCTCTGTCATGGCCCGGGCGCGCTGCTGGCCGCCGGACTGGACCGCGATGAATCACCCTTTCAGGGCTACAGCCTGTGTGTGTTCCCGGACAGCCTGGACACCGGCGTCAACATTGAAATCGGTTACATCCCAGGGCAAATGCCGTGGCTTGTCGGCGAGAACCTGCGTAAGCAGGGCGTCACCATCCTCAACACCGGGATCACCGGGCAGACACACGCCGACCGCAAGCTACTCACCGGCGACAGCCCGCTGGCGTCCAACAACCTCGGCCTGCTGGCGGCGGAGACCCTGGTCAATGCGGTCGTCGACGGCTGAGCAGGAATAAAGCGGACTATGGTCCTATTGTTAGACGCATGGCACTCGCTGATATCGAAACCAAGCTCACCGGCCTGACGCCGGTCGCCCTATCGGCATTCCGGATCGTGGTGGGGTTCCTGTTCTTCCTACACGGCACCTCTCACCTGTTCGGGTGGCCGCTGGCCTCGTACCTGCAGCCCGTCGGCACCCTGCCCTGGTGGGCCGGCATCATCGAGTTCCTTGGCGGAGCGGCGATCATCCTCGGGCTCGGCACCCGGATCGCCGCGTTCGTGTCATCCGGCGCGATGGCGGTCGCCTACTTCACCTACCACCAGCCCGAGGGGCTGTTGCCGATCCAGAACAACGGCGAGGGCGCCGCTCTCTACAGCTGGGCCTTCCTCCTGCTGGTGTTCACCGGCGGCGGGTCATTATCGCTCGACCGATTCATTACCCGCGCTAAGCGCTAAGTCCTTACGCCAGAATTGGTTTAGCATCCTGGCCATGGCCTCTTCCAGCACCTCCAGCTCAGTCGCCAAGCTCGACGGCGCCACACCCGTTGTCCTGTCGTTGTTCCGTATCGTCTTCGGGTTCCTGTTCACCGTGCACGGCACCGCCATCCTGTTCCGCTGGCCCGACCTGGCCTCGATGCCCCCGGTGGAGTCGTGGTCGCTGGGCTGGTGGGCGGGCGCCATCGAGTTCCTCACCGGTGTCGCGATTCTGTTCGGCGCCGGGACCCGCATCGCGGCGTTCCTGGCCTCCGGCACGATGGCGTTCGCGTATTTCACCCAGCACCAGTCCGCTGGACTGCTTCCCATTGAGAACAACGGCGAACTGGCCGTCCTGTTCTGCTGGGCCTTCTTCCTGCTGGTGTTTACCGGTGGTGGATCGCTGTCGATCGACGCGGCGCTCAAGAAGAGTTAGGCACAACCACCGTGGCGATGAGCGCCCGGTGGTCGGTGCCGTAGATCTCCTGGGTGGTCACCGAGGTGGCGGCGGCCCCGCGGGTCAGTACGTGATCGATCCCGATCAGCCGGGTGTACCAGCGCCCCTCACGCCACGTCGGCAGCCAGCCGGCCCCGGCCTGATCCACGGCATCGGCGAAGCCGCCGGTGAGGATCTGCCGGAACACGAAGTGATCGTAGGTGGCGTTAAAGTCACCACCGACAATGACTTTCACGTCCGGGCGTAGTGCTTGCAACTGACGGCCGATGGTGTCCAGCTCGGTGAGCCAGCCCGGCGAACTCATATCCTTCTCCGGCGGGCGGGTGTGCACGGCGACGAGCATCACCGGCCCCACACCAGGGATTTCGGCTTCCGCCCAGATCTGCCGCATGGCGAAGCTCTGGTCGTCCTGATGCACCGGGGTCAACGGATACCGACTCCAGATACCGGTGCCGGCGGCTTTCGGCTCAGCAACGGTGTACGAATACGGGAGCACTGAATCAATACCCGCGGCAACGAGTTTCACTCGGGCCTCCGGGGTGAGTTCGTCGACCGTCACCACGTCCACGTCGTGCTCGTGGATCGCGGCCACCACTGCCCCGGCGTCACCGGCACCGAAACGCAGATTGGTCTGCAGCACGGTGACGGTTGTCCCCTGCGGATGGGTGTCTGCCAGGTACAGCGGTGCGATGGCCAGCACCTGCAACGCGATCACCACGGTCGCCGTCAGCACCCCCCACCACTGCCGCACCGAAAGGAACAGCAACAGCCCCAGGATCATCAGCAGACAGGTAACCGGCCAGCCGGCGGTCAGTCCGATCAGGGGCGACCAACTGGATCGCGCCCAGCGCGACACGATCGCCAAGATGGCAACGACGGCCAGCAGCCAACCCAACGCCCCCACGGCGGTCCGTCCACGCACCTCAGGGACGGTACCTTATGGCACTCTTTTACCCATGCCGTCGTTTAGCCGCGCCGAACTCGAGGAAGCGTTCGCGCAACACCAGGCCACCGTCCATCGCTGTATCGAGACCGGCGACTGGAACCCCTACGCCGAGATGTACACCGACGACGCCCTCTACATCGAACACGTAGTGGGCCACCTGCACGGTAAGGAGGCAATTCGGCAGTACATCACGGCGGTGATGGCGGAGTTCCCCGGCAACCACATGCCGAGCCTGCCCGCCACCTGGACTGTCTTCGACCCCGAAAAGGGTTGGGTGGTTTGCGAAATCGATAACGTGATGAGCGATCCGGGCGACGGCCAGCATTGGGGCGAACCCAACCTGACCGTGCTGCACTATGCCGGGAACGGGCTGTGGTCGCAGCAGGAGGACGCCTACAACCCCGCCAACATGGTCAAGATGGTGCGGCGTTGGTGCAGGGCCGCCGAGACGGCGGGGAGCCTTCCCGACGAGGCCCGCGACTGGCTCGTCAAGTACGGGTCGCGCAAGAACTAGTCGCAGGTTCTATTCGGCCAGAATCGTCAGCGTTGCCCGCAGCCCACCCAGCGGACTTTCCGACAGCACCACATCTCCCCCGTGCAGCGCGGCCTGCTGCGCGACGAGCGCCAGACCCAGCCCCAGCCCGCCGGGCTTGGCACCGGGGCCACGTTCGAACCGCCCGAGCACCCGCTCCCGATCGGACTCAGGAAGGCCGGTGCCATCGTCGTCGACCTCGATCACCAGTCGACTATCGACCCGATTCGCGCTCAGCACAACATGTTTGGCGTTGCCGTGGTTGATGGCGTTACGCACCAGGTTGTCCACCGCCAGCCGCAGCCCATCGGGCCAGCCCAGCACCACGCCCCCGTCATCGGTGTTGACGGTGATCTCCGGCATGTCGGCGCGGTGCATCGACGCATCCGCTGCCACCCGGTCCAGCAGATCGGCGATGTCCACCAGTTCACGATCTTCTGCGCGGGCGAGATCACCCGACGCGAGCTGACCGAGTGCGGTGATGGTGGCTTCGACGCGGCGCTGCGCGCGCTGCAGGTCGCCGATGACCTCGGTGCGTTCCTCATTCGAAAGGTCATGTGCGCGCAGCGTGTCCAGGTCGGCGCGCATCGCGGTGAGCGGCGTGCGTAGCTCATGGGCGGCGCTGGCCGCGAAATCGCGGGCCGCCAGAAGGGATTTGGTGGTCTCTGACTGTGCTGCCGAGACACGCCCGAGCATGGCGGCCATGGCGTCGGCAAGTTCTTCGGATTCCCGTGCGCCGCGTACCGCCGCGACATGCAGACCGTCGGTGTCGAGTTGCCGGGTCTGATCGGTGAGTTGGTGTAGTGGTCGCACCGCCCGGCCCGCGAACAGCCACGCGAAGCCTCCGGCCAACAGCATCGACAGCACACCCAGCGCGATGAAGACCGGGATTCCCCGGTGGTTGACCAACACCGTGTCCGACCGTGTACCCAGTGAAATCACGGTCTGCTCTTCCGGATTCTCGATGGTCCGCACCCGGTAGTTCACGTCGCCGACGGTCACATTCCCCGTCCCCAACGGCAGCCGCGGCAGTTCGACACCCCGGAAGATCACCAGGCCTCCGCTCTTGGAGTCCCGAACCGTCAACACGAAGGTGGTCTCGCCATGACGGGTGGTGGCCTGAACCGCATCCGTCAGCATGTCCAGGCGCCGGTCAAGCTGTCGGGTGTCGTTGCGCACCAGCGCGAGACCGGCCACGATGCCGATGAGCGCGACCACCAGGCCCGCGGCCAGGAAGGCCGCGACCGCGACCCGGGTACGCAGCGACAGTGAGCGTTTCACGCCTCTTCCCTCATCACGTATCCCACACCTCTGACGGTATGGATGACTCGTGAGGCTCCCCCGTTTTCCAGCTTGCGGCGCAGATAGCTCACGAAGACGTCGGCCACATTGGTCTCGACGTCAAAGTCGTAGCCCCACACCAGTTCCAGCAACCGGGTGCGGCTCAGCACCACACCGGTGTTCTCGGCCAGCACCACCAGCAGATCGAACTCGCGCTTGCTCAACTCGACGCGCTCTCCGTTACTGAAAACCAGCCGACGGGCCACGTCGACCGTCACCTGCCCCACGGTGATGGCAGAGGTCGCAAGACCACCGCCGCCGGCGCCACGACGGCGCAGCAGGGCGCGCAGGCGTGCCACCAACTCGCCGAGGTCGAAAGGTTTCGTCAGGTAGTCGTCGGCACCGGCCTCCAGGCCGGCGATCCGGTCGTTGACGGTGTCACGTGCGCTCAGTACGCAGATCGGAATGTCATTACCCAGGGCCCGCAATGCGGTAACCACCGCCACGCCGTCCAGCTCGGGCATCTGCACATCGAGCACCAGGGCGTCGGGCTCATCGGCCGCGAGCTGGGTCAGTGCATCGCGGCCATCGATAGCGACCCGAACGTCGAAACCCGAGTGGCGTAGCCCACGGGCTACCGAGTTCCGGACGTCCGGGTCGTCATCGACCATCAACACCTTGTGACGGGCGGCATTTTCCTGAGTCATCGCTGCTTAAGGCTAAGCCGCCCGTCTGAGAGAGGTGTTAGGCGTCCTGCTGATCGACCACCGCGGTGACGGCGGGCGAGGCCGGCTTGGCCGGGGCGGCCGGCTGGGTGCCGGCGTTCTCCGCGACGTCCTGCGCGGGCTGCTGCTGCGGCGCGAAGGGGTTCCACGGCTGCTGCGGCTGCTCAGCGGGGGCGTTCTCGGTGGCGGGCTGTGCCGGCTGGCCAACCAGTCCGGCCGGGGCGGCCGGGGCGGCCGGGGCCGCGTCATCGGTGTCCGCGCCACAGCTGCTCTTCAGGCTCGTGAGCGGCTGACGGATCTTGTCGAGCTCGGCCTTGGCGGCGGGCTGGCCATCCAGGTAGGTCTTGATGGCTTCGCGACGCTCGCCCTCGGGGGCACCCTTGGCGGCCTTGGTGATGCCGTCGTTGATGGTCGGGTTCTTGTCCAGGTAGCTCGCGACCTGGCTCGACACTGTCGAGTGGGTACGGGCGAACTCGGCGGCAGTGCACTGGCCGGGAGCCGCACCCGCGGCGCCTGCGAATGCCAGGGCGCTGGCGACTGCACCGGTACCGACGACACCGCTGAGGACAGCAGAGGTGAACTTCATGGAGTAACTCCTTGTTCAGCGTTACAGCCGACGAGGTGCCGGCCCGTCCGGGACGCTATCGAGCGTTGGTTGGACGGTCATGGCTCGAACGTTAAGAAACCATGAGAAGCGCGGCGAAAACTACCTCTATGTAGTTCGGCGGCCCCTACTCCCCGGGCCAGCAGCGGTTTTTGAAGTCCTGCACCGGCTGGCGGATCGCATCCAGGTCAGCCTTGGCCGCTGGATTGGCATTGAGATACGCCTGCACGGCCTCGTGCTTGGCACCGCCGTCGCCGGGCGTGTTCTTGAGTGCATCGCTTATCCCGGTGTTGACGTCGGGATGGCGCTCCAGGTATTCCGCGCGTTTGGTCGCCTCCACCGCATCGAGCCGCGCTTCCTCGGAGACGGTGCAATCACCCGGCTTGGAGTAGGCGGGTGCCGCCACGCCAAGGGTACCGGCGACAACACCGAGACCCACGACGATCGATGTGTACTTCATAGCCGCTCCTTGAGGGATGTGGATCCGCGAAAAGGGACCGTGACCCGCACGAAGCTACTCCCCGAACACCCGCTGCACGACCGCTTTCGCGCGCCTGGTGACCCGCAGATAGTTGTCCAGAAACTCACCGCCGTCGTTGTCCGGCCAGCCGGCGGCCGCGGCCACCGTGTTGAGTAGCCGGCCGGGTCCGGGCAGCTGGTCGGTGGGCTTACCCCGCGCCAGCACCAATGCGTTGCGCGCGTTGGTGGCGGTCAGCCACGCCTGACGCAGCAGCTCGGCATCCTCGGCCTCGATGAGCCCGGCCTGCGCTGCGGCCGCCAGCGTCTGCAGGGTCGAGGTGCTGTGCAGAGACGGATGTTCGTGGGCGTGGCGCAGCTGCAGCAGCTGCACGGTCCACTCCACATCGGCCAGCCCGCCACGGCCCAGCTTGGTGTTGGTGTTCGGGTCAGCGCCGCGTGGCAGCCGCTCGGCATCCACCCGCGCCTTGATCCGGCGAATCTCGCGCACCGCATCCAGGGCGATGCCACCGGCGGGGTATCGCGTCTTGTCGATCATGTGCAGGAACCGCAGACCCAGGTCCGCATCTCCGGCGACGCTGTGCGCGCGCAGCAGCGCCTGCACTTCCCACGGCTGCGCCCATTGGGCGTAATAGGTCTCGTAGGCCGTCAGGGTGCGCACCATCGGCCCGTTGCGCCCCTCGGGACGCAGACCGGTGTCGACCTGCAGCGGCGGGTCGGTGCTCGGAGCACCGAGCAGCTTGCCCAGCTTCTCGGCGATCGTGGCCGACCAGCGGACGGCCTCGTCGTCGGTGGCACCACCGCGCGCCTCGCACACATACAGGACATCGGCATCGGAGCCATAGCCCAGCTCGCCGCCCCCCAGACGCCCCATCCCGATGACGGCGATGCTTGCCGGAGCCTCTTCGCCCTCGGGAACGCTGCCCTTGATCAGCGCATCCAGGGCGGCCTGCAGCACCGCGGCCCACACCGAGGTCAGCGCGCCGCAGACATCGACCACGTCCAGCAGACCCAGCAGATCCGCCGAGGCCACCCGCGCCAGCTCCCGGCGCCGCAACGATCGTGCCGCCCCGATCGCACGCTCCGGATCGGTGTGCCGCGCCGAGGACGCGATCAGCGCCCCCGCTACCGAGACTGGCTCCGCCTCAAGGAGTTTGGGCCCATTGGGCCCGTCGGCGTACAGCTGAATCACCTCGGGCGCCCGCATGATGAGGTCCGGCACGTAGGCCGAGGTGCCCAGGATCAGCATGAGCCGCTTGGCCACCGCACCCTCGTCACGCAACGTGCGCAGGTACCAGGTCTGGTCGACCAGCGCCTCACTCACCCGGCGATAGGCCAGCAGTCCGGCATCCGGGTCGGGGGTATCCGCCAGCCAATCCAAAAGCGTTGGCAGCAAAATTGTTTGGATGCGTCCGCGGCGCCCGCCCTCCTTGGTCAACGCCGACAGGTGACTGAGTGCATGCTGCGGCTGTTGGTAGCCCAGGGCCGCGAGCTGACGCACCGCCGCCTCGTTGGACAGCCCCAACGCCTCCTTGTCGAACTCGGTGACCGACTCCAGCAGCGGTTGGTAGAACAACTTGGTGTGCAGGCGCGACACCCGCACCGCCTGTCGCTTGATCTCGGCGCGCAGCACCCCGACCGCGTCGTTCTGCCCGTCGGGACGCACGTGCGCGGCCCGGGCCAGCCAGCGCATGGCCTCGGTGTCTTCCGGCGCGGGCAGGGTGTGCGTGCGCTTGAGTCGCTGCAACTGCAACCGGTGCTCCAGTAGACGCAAGAACTCATACGAGGCAGTCAGATTCGCACCGTCGTCGCGCCCGATGTATCCCCCGGTGGACAACGCCGCCAACGCGTCCACCGTCGAGGCGACATGCAGCGACTCATCGGCCCGGCCATGCACCAACTGCAGCAGCTGTACCGCGAATTCGACGTCACGCAGCCCACCGGTGCCCAGTTTGATCTCGCGCTCGCGCAGGTCTGCCGGCACCAGCGATTCCACCCGGCGGCGCATGGCCTGTACTTCCGGCACGAAATCATCACGCTCGCAGGCGGCCCACACCATCGGCATGAGGGCGTCCAGGTATGCCTGGCCCAGCTCCGGATCGCCGACGGCGGGCCGCGCCTTCAGCAGGGCCTGGAACTCCCAGGTCTTGGCCCAGCGCCGGTAGTAGGCCACATGAGAATCCAGAGTGCGCACCAGCGCGCCCGCCTTGCCCTCCGGGCGCAGCGCCGCGTCCACCTCGAAGAAGGTGCTCGAGCCGATGCGCATCATCTCCCCGGCGACGCGGGTGGTCAGCGAATCGGCCTCCTGCGCCACAAAGATGACGTCGACGTCGCTGACGTAATTGAGTTCGCGCGCACCACATTTTCCCATCGCGATGACCGCGAGCCGGGGCGGGTCCTGCCCCTCCGGAACCACCAGCGATACCGCGACGGACAGTGCCGCCGTCAGCGCGGCATCGGCCAGATCCGCCAGGTGCTGGCCCACCACGGGGAACGGCAGCACCGGTTCGTTCTCCACGGTAGCGGCCAGATCGAGTGCGGCGAGCACCAGCAGCCGGTCTCGGTACGCGTCGCGCAACGCCGAGATCGCCGCGCCCTCGGATACCGAGGCACGCCCCCCTGCCGCACCAACAGCCGTCAAGAAGCGTTCTTGCAGAGCCTCTTTGGACTCAAGCTCGATATCCCCCACCAACAGCTGCCAACGGGCGGGATGGGCGACCAGGTGATCGCCGAGCGCCAGCGAAGACCCGATCACCGAGAGCAGCCGCCCGCGCAGGGCGGTGTCGGCGCTGAGCTCGCGGTCCAGCACAGCCCAGTCGGCGCCCATCTCCTCGTGCAGCCGGATCAGGGTCAGCAGCGCGGCATCCGCGTCGGGTGACCTCGACAACGACCACAACAACGGGACGTGCGCCTCGGTGGTCCAACCCAGCTCTTCGAGCAGAGACGCGGCCCGCGCATCAACGAGCCCCAGCCGCCCGACACTGGGAACCTTCGAACGCTCGGTGGAGGCTCGAGTCACCTCAGAGACCCAAGTAGGCCCGCAGCTCGAACGGGGTCACATTGCTTCGGTAACGCGCCCACTCGGCCCGCTTGTTACGGAGGAAGAAGTCGAAGACATGCTCCCCCAAGGCTTCTGCCACCAGCTCGGAACGCTCCATGGCAAGGAGCGCGTTCTCCAGGGTGCTGGGCAGTTCCTTGTAGCCCATGGCTTGACGCTCGGCCCGGGTCAGGCCCCAGACATCATCCTCGGCCTCGGGCCCCAGCGTGTAGCCCTGTTCCACGCCGCGCAGTCCGGCGGCCAGCAGCACGGCGTAGGTCAGGTACGGGTTGCAGGCCGAGTCGGGGCTGCGCACCTCGATGCGGCGTGAGGACGACTTGTTGGGCGTGTACATCGGAACCCGCACCAGCGCCGAGCGGTTGGCCGCGCCCCAGGATGCCGCCGTGGGGGCCTCGCCGCCCTGCACCAGCCGCTTGTAGGAGTTCACCCACTGATTGGTGACGGCACTGATCTCGTTGGCGTGCTCCAGGATTCCGGCGATGAACGACTTGCCTACGGTGGACAGCTGCAGCGGATCGTCGGGGTTGTGGAAGGCGTTGGTATCGCCCTCGAACAGGCTCATGTGGGTGTGCATCGCACTGCCGGGGTGATCGCTGAACGGCTTGGGCATGAAGGTGGCATGCACCCCGTCGATGATCGCGACTTCCTTGACGACGTTACGGAAGGTCATCACGTTGTCGGCCATGGACAGCGCGTCGGCGTAGCGCAGGTCGATCTCCTGCTGGCCGGGCGCGCCCTCGTGGTGGCTGAATTCCACGGAGATGCCCATGGATTCGAGCGCGTCGATGGCGTGGCGGCGGAAGTTCGGTGCCGCCTCGTGCACGGCCTGGTCGAAATATCCGGCGTCATCGGCCGGAATGGGCGCCGACCCGTCATCGGGCATGTTCTTCAGCAGGAAGAACTCGATCTCCGGGTGTACGTAGCAGGAGAAGCCCAAATCGCTTGCCTTGGCGAGCTGACGGCGCAGCACATGCCGCGGGTCCGACCAGGACGGCGATCCGTCCGGCAGCTTGATATCGCAGAACATGCGCGCCGAGTGGTGCTTACCGGCGCTGGTGGTCCAGGGCAGCACCTGGAACGTCGACGGATCGGGGTGCGCAACGGTGTCCGATTCGGACACGCGGGCGAAGCCCTCGATGGACGAACCGTCGAAGCCGATGCCCTCCTCGAACGCGCCCTCGAGTTCGGCGGGTGCGATCGACACGCTCTTGAGGTAACCGAGCACATCGGTGAACCACAGCCGGACGAAACGGATATCTCGTTCTTCCAGCGTGCGCAGCACGAATTCCTTCTGACGATCCATGGTCAGAGGCTATTACATCCGGCCTAGACGAGCACGGATGCTCAGCACCGCAAGTCCCTAGGGGGCACGATGTCGTCCACGAAGTAGCGCGTGACCGCTTCGTCGACGCATGCCTCGCCGTTGAACGCGACGGTGTGCTGGGTGCCCTCGTAGCTGATGAGCGATCCGTTCAATTGCTGTGCCAGTGCCACTCCCGCTTCATAGGGGGTAGCGGGGTCGTGGGTCGTGGAGATGACCACCACCGGCGGCAGTCCCGGAGTCGACGGGGTGTGCGGGGATGAGGTCGGGGCTACCGGCCAGAAGGCGCACAAATCACGCGGGGCGTAGCCGGTGAAGGTGCCGTAGCTCGAGAACGGCGCCTGTTCGCGCAGTCGTTTGTCGGCGGCTACCCAGGGCGCGGAATCCCTCGGGGTCGGCCCGTCGACGCACCGAATCGAGTTGAAGGCGTCCTGCAGGTTGTCGTAGCGCCCCTGATCGTCACGCTCCTGATACTGGTCCGCCAGCCACAGCAGGTCATCGGGTCCGCTGCCGTCGACCAGTCCTGCCAGCCCGGAGGTGAGGTACTTCCAGTACCGCGGCGTGTACATCGCCTGGATGGTGCCGGTGATGGCGTCCTGGTAGCTCAGGCCGCGTGGATCATTGGTCTTCGCGGGCTTGGCCACCAACGGATCGATCAGCTGGTGGAAACGCTTCACGGCCTGCGAGGGGTCGGTCCCCAACGGGCACTTGGGATCCTTGGCACAGTCGGCGGCGTAGTCGTTGAACGCCACCTGGAATCCGGTCATCTGCCGCACGTTGGACTCGACGGGGTCGATGGTCGGGTCGATCGCACCGTCCAGGACCATCGTGCGCACATTCTGCGGGAAGTACTCGGCGTACTGGGTGCCCAGCTCGGTGCCGTAGGAGTAGCCCAGGTAGTTCAGCTTGCTGTCGCCGACTGCCGCCCTGATGATGTCCATATCCCTTGCCGCCGAGGCGGTTCCGGCATTGGCGAGAAAGTCCAGCCCCATCCGCTGCGCGCATTCGTTGACGTATTGGCGGTACACGTCCTCGATGTGGGCGACTCCGGCCTGGCTGTAGTCGGCCAGCGGTTCCTTGCGGAAGGCATCGAATTCGGCATCGGTGCGGCACCGCAGGGTGGGTGTCGAGCCGCCGACACCGCGCGGGTCGAATCCGACGATGTCGAAGCTCTGCCCGATCGTGGCGTCACCGAGCTTGGCGCCCATACCGGCCGCCAGGTCCACACCCGATCCACCGGGGCCGCCCGGGTTGACCAACAGTGCGCCGATGCGCTTACCGGAGGCGGGCACCTTGAGCACGGCCAGCTCGGCGACCGTGCCCATCAGCTTGTCGTAGCTGACGGGCACCTTCACCTTGGCGCACCGCGCTGTCGGGATGCGGCTGGTGTCGCTGACAAAGCCGTCGCAACCGCCCCAGACCACCTTCTGGTCGTAGAACGCCTGCAGCGACGGGCTCGGCGCCGGCAACGGAACGGCGACCGCCGGGATGACGGGGCCCGCCGAGAACGCAGCCGAGAACACCAAAAGAATCACCGGCAACGCCCGGCGCATCCGCATCATGGGCCACATCGTGCCATGTCGGACGCCAAAAGGGATCAGCAGCGGGCGCCTTCAGCCGGAGTCGTGACCTTGATGAGATATGTCTCCGCCGCTTTGTCGACGCACTGATTCCCGTCAAACACGATGGTGTGCTTGGTCCCCTCGTAGGTCAGCAGGCCTCCGCCCAGCTGTTTGGCCAGCTCAACGCCTGCCTGGTACGGGGTAGCCGGATCGAAGGTGGTGGAGACCACCAGCAGTTTGGGCAGACCGGGCACGTTGATGGGGTGCGGCTTGCTCGTCGGCGGTACCGGCCAGAACGCACACACTCCCAGCGGTGCGTTCCCGGTGAATTGGCCGTAGTCCTGGAACGGTGCCACCTCACGGATACGGCGGTCCTTCTCGACGGCCTTGGCACGGTCGGTCTCCGGCGGTTCGTCGACACAGTTGATGGCGGTCTGCGCGTCCTGCGCGTGGCTGTAGTGGCCGTCTTCATCGCGCTTCATATACGCATCGGCGAGCAGCTGCAGGATGTCGCCGGAGCCCTCGCTGAGCTGACGCAGCGCCTTGGTGAACGCCTCCCACAATGTGGGCGAGTACATCACCATGATGGTTCCGATGATGGCGTCGCCGTGGGACAGGCCACGGCCGTCCTTGGTCTTGGCCGGGTGATCGACCAACGGATCGATCATCGCCCGATAGCGCGCGGTCGCCTGAGCCGGATCGGTCCCCAGCGGGCAGCTCGGGCTCTTGGCGCAGTCGGCCGCGTAGTTGTCGAAAGCCTTTTGGAACCCGGCGATCTGGTCGATATCTGCCTGGGTGGGATCGGCGTTGGGGTCGATCACCCCGTCGAGGATGAGTGCCCGCACGTTCTGCGGGAACTGCTCGGCATACGTGGTACCGATCCGGGTGCCGTACGAGTAGCCCAGATAGGTCAGCTTCTCGTCGCCGAGAGCGGCACGGAGCCGGTCCATATCCTTGGCGACGTTCACGGTGCCGACATTGGCGAGGAACTCCAGCCCCACCTTGTCGACGCAGCGCTTCACGAAGTCCTTGGAGTCCTGCTCCATGCGTGCGACGCCCTCAGGGCTGTAGTCGGTGTCGTTCTGCGCGCGCAGGCGATCCACGTCCTGGTCGGAGTTGCACTCGACGGCCGGCGTGGACGACCCGACACCACGCGGATCGAATCCGATGAAGTCGAAGCTGTCACGGATGTCCTTGGGTACCTGCTTGACGATGGCGGTCGCGGCCTCGATGCCCGATTGGCCGGGGCCGCCCGGGTTCATCAGCAGCGATCCGATGCGCTTGCCCTTGGCCGGGTACTTGATGATCGCCAGCCGCGCCTTCGCCCCGTCCGGCTTGGCGTAGTCGACGGGCACCTCGAGTTCCGAGCACACGGTGCTCGCCGGCACCGTGGTGTTTTCCGGGGTGAAGCCGTCACAGTCCCCCCAACTGAGGGTGGTTTCCGACGGCTGAGCCGCCATGGCCTGACCTTCTACCGACCGCACACAACCAGAGACGACGGCTACTACCGAGGCAAGAGCCAATACGGCAGCAACCCGCCGACCACGAAACATCATTCAGCCATGGTGCCAGAAGAGACTAGATCCGAGCCTTCAGCTCCTGCAGCGCCACGCCGAAATCGTCGGTCAGGGTGGAAAGGTCGGGCATCAGATCGGGGCAGGAAATCAGGCCGACGTTGAGTTTCCCGTCCAGCGACATCACCGTGACGGTGAGTGCGGCACCGTGGAAAATCGGGCCCAACGGATACATACCGACCACCTGGGCACCCAAGAAGTACAGCGGCACTTGGGGTCCCGGCACGTTGGACACCACCAGGTTGTGGATCACCGGATGGCGGTCGGCCAGCCGGATGCGCGAATAGACACGCATCGCGGTGCCGAACACGGCGGGCGCCGCGAACTGGCTCCAGTCCTGCAGCAGCGTCGCGCCCAATACCGCGGTGTGCTCCTTGGCCACCGTGTTGGCCTCGGAGATCGCGTTGAGGCGTTCGACAGGGTCGTCCACGTTGGTCTCCAGCCGGGAGAACATGCCCGACACCTGGTTGCGGCCCGGGCGGTCGGACTTCTCGTGCACCGAGACCGGAACCATGGCCACCAGCGAGCTGTCAGGAAGCTCTCCGCGGTCGTCCAGGTACTTGCGCAGAGCACCGGCACAGATGGCCATCACGACGTCGTTGACCTTGACGCCGAAGTGGTTCTTGACCGCGCGCACGTCTTCCAGATCCAGTTGGGCGTAGCCGACGTTGCGGCGGCTGGTGATCGTGGAGTTGAACGAGGTGCGCGGCGCCGAGAACGGTGCCGTCATGGCCTCACCGCGTTTGGAGCGCTCCAGCCAGGCCGGGATGACTCCGATGGTCGAGGGCAGCAGCTTGGCGAACTTCAGCGGCCGCGACGCCCACTTGATGGCACCGGTGATCGCGATCTCGAGGCTGTTGGCGCCGCCGACCCCCGGCGCGGGTTCGGGCGCCTGGGCATCGGGTCCCAGACCGCACAGCGCCGACATCAGGTTGGCGCCGGTGACGCCGTCGACGGAGGCGTGATGCATCTTGGTCATGACCACGAGCCGATTGGTGTCGCCGGTCTCGATGACCCACATTTCCCACAGCGGCCGGGCACGATCCAAGGGCAATGACGCGATATGCCCACACATATCGGAGATCTCAGCCTTGCCGCCCGGCGCGGGCAGACCGACGTGGTGCAGGTGCCGATCGATGTCGAAGTCGTCATCGTCGACCCACACCGGGTGGTCCAGGTTTAGGCGGCTGTCGGCGAGCTTCTCGGTGAATGAGGAGATGCCCTCGACCCGTTCGATCAGCTTCGCTCGCAGTTTCTCGAACGAGTAGCCACCAGGAATAGTCGTGGTGTCTAGTTCCAGTACGCCGCACACGTGCATCGGCTGAGTCGGTGTTTCGAGATAGAGAAAACTGGCGTCGAGTCCGGAAAGCCGCTGCATGCGGCCGATGTTAGGCGAGCCGGTATCCCCTCGTGCCCGAATGCTGCGACCTCAGGTGTGACCAAGTCCACCCGGTCAGTTATTCATCTCCTCGCCGCCCGGTGGCACACTGAAGATCGTTAGAAACCCAGGGACCCGGATGGGCCTTGAGGAGACGACCGAAAGAGACGCTGATGTCTGAATCTGCCTTGTATGGCGCTGCTTCCGAGACTTCCCCGAAGCCTCGTACCAAGACCCGCGTGCACCACTTACAGAAGTGGAAGGCCGAGGGCCACAAGTGGTCGATGCTCACCGCGTACGACTACTCGACCGCACGGATTTTCAACGAGGCCGGGATTCCCGTTCTGCTGGTCGGAGATTCGGCCGCGAACGTGGTCTACGGGTACGACACCACCGTGCCGATCACCATCGACGAACTGATTCCTTTGGTACGCGGCGTGGTTCGCGGAGCCACCGAGGCACTGGTCGTCGCCGACCTACCCTTCGGCTCCTATGAGGGTGGGGCCGCGCAGGCCCTGGCGAGCGCGACCCGGTTCATGAAGGAAGCCGGCGCGCACGCGGTGAAACTCGAAGGCGGAGAACGCGTTGCCGAGCAAATCGCCACGCTGACCGCCGCCGGGATTCCCGTGGTGGCACATATCGGGTTCACTCCGCAGAGCGTGAACGGCCTTGGCGGATACCGCGTTCAGGGCCGCGACGATGCCGCCGCACAGCTCATTCACGATGCCATCGCGGTACAGGAAGCCGGAGCCATTGCCGTGGTGATGGAGATGGTGCCGGCCGAGCTGGCAACGCAGATCACCGGCAAGCTCACCATCCCGACCGTCGGCATCGGCGCGGGCCGGGAATGCGATGCCCAGGTGCTGGTGTGGCAGGACATGGCCGGTATGACCAGCGGCAAGACCGCCAAGTTCGTCAAGCAGTTCGGCCAGGTCGGCGCGGAATTGCGCAAGGCCGCCGAGCAGTATGCCGACGAGGTGGCGCGCGGGGTCTTCCCCGCTCCCGAGCACAGCTACTGACAGATCACGCCAAGCTAGGCGCGCACGCCGAGTTTGTTGTCCAGGTATTCCTGGCGGCAGGCTCGGCGTGCGAGCTTTCCGCTGGTGGTACGCGGTATGGCGCCTGCCTGAACCAGCTGGATGTCCGCGATGGGCAGGTTGTGCCGCCGCGATACCGCCGCGCGGATCGCATCGACAATGGGCTCCGGTGCCGCACGGCCCGCGCCCGCCGCACGCTCGGCCACGATGACCACCCGCTCCCCCGTGCCGTTACCCTGATCGACGCCAGCGGGCAGCTCGTCCGCGGGCACCGAGAACGCCGCCACGAAACCGCGTCGCACCGCCGGTGAGGCTTCCTCGACGGTGGCCTCGATGTCCTGCGGATAGTGGTTACGGCCATCGATGATGACCAGATCCTTGACCCGTCCGGTGATGTACAGCTCACCGTCGAGGTACACACCCAGGTCTCCGGTGCGGAACCAGGTAGCGCCGGGCTCGGTGCCGGTGGCATGGCTGCCCTGGTCGAGCCGGGCCTGCAGCTTGTTACGGAAGGAGAAGTCGGTTTCCTTGGGCCTGCCCCAGTAACCGCGGCCGAGGTTATCGCCGTGCAGCCAGATCTCCCCGACTTCGCCGTCGGCCAGCTCAGTATCGGCATTGGGGTTGACGATCACGGCCCACTGGCTGCGGGAGATCTTGCCGCAGGACACCTGCGGAACCGCATGCTCATCGTCCTCGGCGACCCGGACGGCACGGCCGTTGCCCAGCTCCCTGCGATCCAGGTACACCACCGAGGCCTCGGCGTCGGAAGGAATGGTGGACACGAACAGCGTCGCCTCGGCCATGCCGTAGGAAGGCTTGATGGTCGTCGGCGGCAGTCCGTAGGGCCCGAAAGCGTCGTTGAACTTGCGGATCGAGGAGATGCTCACCGGCTCGGAACCGTTGATCAGACCCGCGACATTGCTCAGATCAAGTTCCTCGTTGTCCTTGGGCAAACCGCGCTCGGCGGCCAGCTCGAAGGCGAAGTTCGGTGCGGCGGCGAAGGTTCGGCCCAGGTGCGCCTCGGCGGCCAGTTCCTTGATCCACCGTCCGGGACGGCGCACGAACGACACCGGCGACATCAAGGTGATCCGGCCGCCGCACAGCGGGAACAGAATCATCAGCAGGCCCATGTCGTGGTACAGCGGCAGCCAGCTGACACTGCGGATGCTGTCATCCAGGCCCACCGAGATGATCATCTGCAGAACGTTGGTCATCACCGCACGGTGCGTGATCTCCACACCGGCCGGAACCCGGGTCGATCCTGACGTGTACTGCAGGTATGCGATGTCATCGGTGTCCGGTGTGACCTTGACGTAGGTGGCGGCCACCGAATCGGGGACGCTGTCGACCGCGACCACACGGGGGCGCCGTTCCCGGGGCAGCCCGCGGACAAATCTGCTGACCGATTCCGCGGCGGCATTGTTGGTCAGCACCACGGTGGGCTGCGCATCGGTGAGGACCGCATCCAGCCGTTCGGAGTGGCCAGGAAGCTCCGGAGCAAACAGTGGAACGGCAATGTTGCCGGCCTCGATGGCGGCATAGAAACCGATCACATAGTCGATGCCCTGCGGAGCCAGGATCGCGACACGATCACCGGGCTTGGTGACTTGCTGCAGCCGTGCCGCTACGGCTTGCGAGCGCTGGCCAAGCTGTGTCCAGTTGAGATCGTTGGGTTCGCCATCGGAGTTCGCATTGAAGTCCAGGTATCGGTACGCGAATGTGTCGCCCAGCTGTTCGACGGCACGCTCAAGGTAGTAGTTGACGGTGTAACCGTCTGGCAAGGTGATAGCACCTTTGCCGTCCAAGTACTCCTCAACGCGTAACTTCATGGTGACCTCGGTCTAGCTGTGAACACGACTGGCGGCCCATAAGGGGGACAATACCGACCAGGCAACACTGACACCCGGCACCACACGCGGTGCTAAACGAATATCGCTTCCCAAATCTGATACCCCGACCTTATGAGAACCCTAAGAGAATCTTAGATTACCCCGTGACGACTCGTGACCATTGTTTACCTGAATGTGGCACCGTGTCGCATACTCACCTCGCCCGCACACGCTGAGCACCCCGTCCCTTCGACCGTCAGGGCACACCTCTCATGCCATCTCAACACGTCGAGGTCGAGCGGAAGTTCGACGTCACGGACGCGACCATCAATCCCTCATTCGACGGAATTTCCGCCGTCGCGCAGGTCGAGCTGCAGCCCCAGCAAAATTTGGACGCCGTGTACTTTGACACCCCCGATCAGCGGCTGGCTCAGCACCAGATCACCTTGCGACGCCGCACCGGCGGCACCGACGCCGGATGGCACCTGAAGTTGCCGGCCGGCCCGGACACCCGAACAGAGCTGCGACTCCCCCTGAATGACGGCGACGACGCGGTCCCGGAGGAGCTGCGGGACACCGTGCTCGCGGTCGTGCGCGAAGACGCGCTCGCACCCGTCGCCCGCATCAGTACCGTGCGCACCGTGTCCCGGCTGATCGGTGCCCACGGCGAGCAGCTCGCCGAATTCTGCGATGACCAGGTGACCGCCGCGCGGCTCACGGGTGCCGAGGAAGACTCTGAACAGAGCTGGCGTGAATGGGAGCTGGAGCTCTCTGAGTTCGGCGACTCCACGCTGTTCGACAGGGTCACCGCACGTCTGCTGGATGCCGGGGCGGCCCCTGCCGGCCACGGATCAAAGTTGGCTCGCGTTCTTGACGTGCCCAAACGCGAGCGGAAGGGCACGGACTCGATCCAGCGCGCACTGCTCGAACAGCTAGATCAACTGCTCGGCTGGGACCGTGCGGTACGGGTGGACACCGACGATTCGGTGCACCAGATGCGGGTCACCATCCGGCGCATCCGCAGCCTCCTGCAGTCCAACCCCGAGCGCTTCGGTCTGGACGCCAATCCCGAGGCGCTCGACGAGCTCCGCCTGCTGGCCAACATTCTCGGGGTGGCACGCGACGCGGAGGTACTCGCGCAGCGGTATGACGCAGCACTCTCCGAGCTTCCCGAAACACTCATCCGTGGCCCGGTGCACGAACGACTGGTGGACGCCGCCAGGCAGAACTACGACAACGGGTTACGCCGGTCGTTGGCGGCGATGCGCAGTCATCGCTACTTCCGGCTGCTCGATTCCCTGGATGCGTTGGTCACCTCCGCCGGACCAGCATCGGACACTCACCACTCGGACGAGGGCGGAACGCTCGATGCCGCGTACCGCAAGGTGCGCCGGGCGGCGCGGGCGGCCGCGCGAGCCGAGGGCGAATACCGCGACGAGGCCCTGCATCGCATCCGCAAGTCGGCCAAGCGGTTGCGCTATGTGGCCAGCGCAGAGGGCGCCAAGCGAGTATCCCAGGCGGCCAAGGACATTCAGGAACTACTGGGTGAGCATCAGGACAGCACGGTGAGCCGCGCTTATCTCGCCACGCAGGCAAACGAGGCGCACGCCGCCGGCGAGGACACCTTCACCTACGGGGTGCTGTACCAGCGCGAGCATGATGCCGCCGAGACCGCACGCCACCAGGTCGAGGCGACGCTCAAGGCACTCCGCAAGGCCGTGCGCCACAAAAAGTGATCAGCTGCCCTCTGCCGGGAAGCCGAACAGCACGGTCCGGGTGCCCGGATCTGCTTCACGCAGGGCGAGTTTCGCGCGCTGCCCCTCGGGCGGATCACCCTCGCAGCGGGCAAGGATGGGCGGATCTGTCACGAAGACCTCTGCGAATCGCTTCTTTTCGGCGCCGCGTAGCACCGCCGAATCGAAGGTCTGCCCCTTCTGCGGGGCAAGCACGGTGGCCTCGGTCAGATCCACACACGCCTGTTCCACCTTGTTGGCCAACGTATTCGAGGTCAGCAGCGAGGATCTGACATCCGGTAGACCGTCGCGCGCCCACTGCGGCACCGATGTGCCGGCCGACAGTGCCAGACAGATTTCGGTGACAAACCGGTCCCCCAGCCGTCGCAACGGCGCGGTCACGTGCGCGTAGGGAGCGGCGATGCCCGCATGCCCCGCGACCTGATCGTCCGGCCGGTTTCCGTCGAACACCAGATAGGAGGCACCCCGCAGGAGCGTCGTGGCCTGCGTCATCATCGCCAATGTTGTTGTGGCGCAGGCATCGAGTGCGGCCAGCTGAGCTCCGATCGGGGTGTCCTTTGTCCAGGGCAGCCCCAGCGCCTCGGCGGTGCGACGCATCCATCGCCGCACGTCGCCGTCCGCGGGCGGCAGCGTACGCAGCATGCCGATGCCGCCGTCGAGCATGATCTGCGCCGCGCAGATGCCGGTGAGCAGCGATATCTGCGCGTTCCAGCCATCGATGTCGGTGCGCGCCTCGATGGCCAGCTCCCAGTCGCCGCTGGGTCCACGCACCACTTCCTGTGCGGGGAGGTTCAGTTCGATGGCACCCCGCGCGAGACCGAGGTCTCTTCTCTTGCGGCCGAACTCAGGCAGCAGGGCAATCGAGGGGTGCGGATTGCCGGCCTCGGCCGCATCCTGGGCCTCCCGGTAGGTCAGCTGTCGCACGGATTTCACCAGGGCGCGCTGGACGCTCCAGCTGACCGGGTTGGCAGCGGCATCGGTTTCGATGCGCCACAACGCGGCAGGCCGAACTTCGTTGGGTAGCAGGCTCGCCGAGCCCTCGGAGAACACCAAGGGATGCAGCGGCACCGAGCCATCGGGCAGATAGATGGTCTCGCCGCGCTGTCGCGCCTCGATATCCAGCGCGCTGCCGGGCTCGATCTGCGCGGCCACGTCCGCGATGGCGTAATGCAGGAGATATCCGTCGGCGGTGCGTTCCAGGTGCAGGGCCTGATCCAGATCGCGCGCTCCGGGTGGATCGATGGTGACCAGCTCCAGATCGGTGCGGTCGATGCGCTCGGCGTGGTGACGGTCGACGGCCTGGGCGGCGTCGCGCTGGGCGTCGGGGCCGAATTCGGCGGGGAGCGTGAACTCGGCACGTATGCCGTCGAAGCCGAGGTCGCGGGCAACCAGCCGCTTCAACGTCACCAACCCAGACTAATCCAGGCTGAGAGGCGGGCGAGTTGGCCTGTAAGCCGGATCCTGTTCCGCACAGCCGCGGGCTAGCCGCGGCCGCGCAGCGGCGACCATCCATCTGGGCACACCGTCGCCGGGTACCTCAAGCGGCCTACCCGGAAGCTCGGGCGAGCAGCCCTCAAACACTTCCGCAGCTGTGCAAGCACAACCTTTTGGCCTTGCTTCGGGTGGGGTTTACCGAGCCGAACCGGTCACCCGGCCCGCTGGTGCGCTCTTACCGCACCGTTTCACCCTTACCACCCTTGCGGGTGGCGGTCTGTTTTCTGTGGCACTGTCCCGCGAGTCACCTCGGATTGCCGTTAGCAATCACCCTGCTCTGTGAAGTCCGGACTTTCCTCGTGCCGCGGGATTTCTCCCGCGGCTCGCGGCCGCCCGGCCAACTCGTCCGCGCGGTCATCGTACTCGTGACAAGCTCATCACCATGACGACAACGGCTCGACTGGGCGCGATATCGATCGACTGCACGGACCCGGCGGCGCTGGCCCGGTTCTATCAGCAGGTCCTTGACCTGGAGATCCTGTTCGAAAGCGAGGAGTTCGTCGCGGTGAAGGGTGCTGCGGTGCTGCTGACCTTTCAGCGCGTGGCAGACCATCGCGTGCCGGACTGGCCGGCGGGCGCGGTCCCGAAACAACTGCATCTCGAACTGGCGGCCGCAGATCTGGATGCCGAAGAGGCGCGCATTCTGGGGCTCGGTGCGACCAAGGCCGAAACCCAGCCGAATCCGGGCGGATGGCGGGTGCTGATCGACCCGGCCGGTCACCCCTTCTGCATCACGAACCTCATTCCCGAGGGCACCTATTCGTGACCGTCTGCTGACGCGAACGGCCCTCTACATGTGACGATGAGGCATGAACAGTGACAACAGACTGTTCTTGCGAGCGAGCGGGGTCATCGTCCTGGTCGCGTTATCGGTTGTCGCACTGCGCAGCTACCTGCCGCCGGACACGAAGGTGCTCCCCCAGCCCGAAGAGCCTCGCGATGAGCCACATTCAGTAGCGTTGCAGCTCTTGCTATGTGGCGTCGCAGCCATCCTCATCCTGTTGAGTCTGCGCAGACGCCGCCCCGGCATGCCGGTGCCGACGGAGAGCCCGTCGTATCTACGGTTCCGGGGTTTGACTCGACGCGAGGCTCTCATCGCGACCGCCAGCGCACTTGTCCTGATGGGTGCGGCATGGATGTCGCTCTATCTGAGCAGGCCGACCGGTAATCCACCGGTGCGGGAATCTGTTCCGGGCACTTCCGCACCGAGCCGGCCCGCTGACGCCCCGCCGCGCAAGGCACCCGGCGACGTGCCGGAACGGGACGAGCCCGGAATGCCCATGGTGGTCCTGGGGGTGGTGTTGATCGGTATTGCCGTCATGGTTTTCGTGTTGCGGCGCAACGACCCGGACACCGTGGATGCCGACGGCGATCCGTCCGGGGAAGCTGGGGCCGCCGATGCCGCACCAGGATCACTGGCTCACCTCGTTGAACTCGGTCTCGCCGAGGTGGCCGAACCGGGGCGTGATCCGCGCGCATCGATCATCGCCTGCTACGCGGCCATGGAGCAGGGGCTCACTGCGGCACCCGAGGCAGCGCCGCTTGCCTCCGATACCCCGTCGGAGGTGTTGCAGCGAGCGGTCCATCTCGGCGCTCTGCAATCGCAGGCGGGTACTCAGCTTGTCTCGCTCTTCTCGGAGGCCCGATTCAGCCCGCACCGGATGACCCAGACCGATCGTGAGTCGGCGGTGCGATGGCTCCAGACCGTGCTGGACGACTTGCGGAGTAGGCCATGAAGTGGCTCGTGGCGGCCGTACTGCTGATGGTGATCGTGGCCGAGGCCTGCGTGGCTGCCAGCCCGCTGCGCGCACACACTCTTGCGATCACCGGCGCGGTGGTCGCCGTCGCTCTCTATCTGCTGTGGAGGCAGCTGCGGAGCGCGCCCGGGCCCAAGCCGTTACCGCCGGCCAGCCTTGCGGCCGATGAGACCTTGTATCGATGGCTCGCACGGGCCGAGGCGAGGATCAGCTGGGCTGAGCGGACCCGCGGCGACTGGGATAGGCACCTGCGCCCGCTTATCGCGGCCGACTTCGAGACGGCGGCGGGTCATCGACAGTCGAAAGATCGCGCCGCACTTGCCGAGACCGGCCGCGTGACGTTTGGCCCGGAGTTGTGGCGTTGGGTCGATCCGAACGGCGCGTCGCATACGGACCGCGCCGAGCCCGCCCCGGGCCGGGCGGTACTGCAATCGATACTCGAACGCTTGGAGCAGATGTGACGACACTTCCGGTTTCCGTCGCGGCCCAGCACGCGGACGCGGTGCTGACCGAGATCGAGCGGGTGGTGGTCGGGAAACGCGATGCGTTGCAACTGATTCTGCTGACGATCCTCGCGCGTGGGCACGTCCTCATCGAGGATCTGCCAGGCCTGGGCAAGACCCTGATCGCCCGGTCGTTCGCGGCCGCGCTGGGGCTCGAGTTCGCCCGGGTGCAATTCACTCCCGATCTGCTGCCTGCGGATCTGCTGGGCTCCACGATCTACGACATGTCGTCAGGGCGGTTCGAGTTTCGGACCGGGCCGATCTTCACGAATCTCCTGCTGGCTGACGAGATCAACCGGACCCCACCGAAGACGCAATCGGCACTGTTGGAGGCGATGGCGGAGGGTCAGGTCAGCATCGACGGTGAAACTCGCCGACTGCCAGCACCTTTCGTGGTCCTGGCAACGGATAATCCCATCGAGTATGAGGGAACCTATCCGCTGCCGGAGGCGCAGCTGGACCGATTCGCGATCCGGCTGCAATTGGGATACCTCAGCGAGGACCTGGAGATCGAGATGCTGCAGCGCCGGCTGAGCCGGGGATCGGCGCAGCCGTCGGTCTCACAGGTGATCGCCGCCGAAGACCTCGTCATGATGCGGGAAGCCGTGGAACACGTTTCGGTGCATCCGGATGTGCTTCGCTACATTGTCGCGCTGGCCGCCGCGACGCGCACGCACTCACATGTCGAGGTGGGTGCCAGCCCGCGCGCCGAGCTGGACCTGGTGCAGATGTCGCGGGCGCGCGCCATGCTGCTGGGCCGCGACTTTGTGATTCCCGAAGACGTCAAGGCGCTTGCGGTGCCCGCGGTGGCGCACCGGATCAGTCTGCGCCCCGAGATGTGGGTGCGTCGCATCACCGGTGCGCATGTGGTCGATGAGCTGCTGCACCGGCTACCGGTACCGCGAGCGTCCGGATGATCAGTTGGCGCGCGTCCCCGTTGGTGTCGGCGCTGGCCGCATGCGCCGGCATCGCGTTGACGCTGGCGATGGTGACGGGCAGGTGGCAGCTGGCCGTTTTCGCGGCGCCGTTCATCGGTGTGCTGGTCGGGGCGGCCAAACGACCTGCACCCGCGCGGGTGTGGGTCTGTGGCAAGTCAGAAGCGTTACGGTGCTTGGAGTCTGAGTCGGTGACGATCACCGCCTCGGTGGGGGCGGCCGAACCGGCGGTGGTGCGCCGGCTGCGCGCGGTGCCGGTCGACGGTCTGCAGATCGTCGTGGATAAGGCGACGGCGCCCAGCCAGGTGACGATGCGTGTGTCGACACAACGCTGGGGCCGGTACACCCTTGCCGTTGAGGTTCAGACGCTCTCGGCATCCGGGTTGTGGGTTGGGGCTCCGGTGAGCCTCCCCGTGGCCGAGCTGCGGGTGTATCCGTTGGCCGATCCACAGGACGTCACGCTGCCGCCCGCCGATCTTCCGGACCGCATCGGCACCCATCTCACGCGGCATCACGGTCCCGGCGTCGAGTACGCCGATATCCGCGAGTACGTCCCGGGTGACTCACTGCGCACGGTCAATTGGCGGGTCAGTGCGCGCCGGGGACGGTTGCATGTCACCGACCGGCTCACCGATCGCGCCGCCGACGTTGTCGTTCTGATCGACACCTACCCGCAACCGTCGGGCCCGGCGACGGTAGCGACGGAGCGGTCCGCACGCGGCGCCGCCCAGCTGGTGCAATCGGTGTTGCAGCGTGGCGACCGGGCGGGCGTGGTCTTGCTGGGCAGTGCCCCGCGATGGCTTACCCCCGATATCGGTCGCCATCAGTTCTATCGCCTGCTTGACGCCATTCTCGATGCCGGAGAGTGGCATGCGCACAGCACTAGTGCACTTGCCCCGCGCGCCGCCGTGCCACCCAACGCGATCGTGGTGGCATTTTCCACCCTGCTGAACGCCGATTTCGGGCTGGCACTGACCGACCTTCGACGGCGCGGGCACCCGGTCCTGGTCGTCGACGTGCTCGACCATTCCCCCTTTCGTGAAGAACCTGATCCGATCGTCGCCCGCTGGTGGCGGTTGGAACGCTCACGGATGTACCGCAATATCGCCGTCACGGGAGTCGACGTGGTCGGCTGGAGCCACGACTCCGGACTGAACCACGCCATGCACATGCTGCCGCGGCGCCCGCGAGTGGGACGACGCCGGTGAAAGCGGGTGTGGCCGTGGCCGTGCTGCTGGTCATCGGAGTCTTGGCGCGCACTGATGTCTCCCCGGTAGTTGCGATGCTCTGCGGTCTGGCCGCCGTGATATGCCTATCGGCCGCGTATACCCGGCGATGGCCGTCTCAGATGCTTCCCGCACTGCTCTTCGGCTGCGTGGCATTGCTCGCAGCAGCCATACCGGCGGGACACTCCTCCTGGCTGCCGTTCATTGCGCCGGTCGCCGTAGTCGGCATCTTTGTTCTCGCCTTGTGGCCGTTTTTACTCACGGCAGCGGCGGGGCGGTCGAGTGATAGACCGATCCCGTCGGAGTCGTGATCGCGACAGTATGTCTCCATCCCGGGGACTCCTTCACGTAATTGCAACGCTCGCAGAGGCCTTGACCGTTCACGAATGAGGTAGCCCCACCCCGAGCACTGCCCACAACATGGTCGTGGTGACGAATCGGGGCATCGCAATACGGCGTCCGGCAGGTCTGATCGCGCAGGTCAATCAGCTCCGCCAGCGCCTTGGGGAACAAACGGCTTCGCGACTCGGCACCAACCAGCGCGCCTGTGCCGCAGTGCCGGTACAGCCGTCGTGCGAGAACCTTCGCACCGGCGCTGATGGCATCCGATATGAGCCGGCGCGCTACAGCGGCCGGGATGGGCCCATGACCCGCGATCGTCGCGGGCTCGGCACCGCCGCCCAGTAGCGCCTCATCGCAGATCGTGATGTTCACGCCCACGGGAACCGCCTCGGCCGACGGCACACCAGTCACTCGTTCCACCAAGGTGTCTGCCATGATCTGCCCTTGGCCACGAACAGGATCCATCGATGCGTCAGCGGCACGTTTGAGAGCCGCATAGACCGCCACACCCTGTTTCACCGGGAGCAGCGCCGTCAGGTACGTCATGGTGTCGGGAGCCGGTCGGATGGATACCCGGCGTTCGTTCTCGGCCCGGCGCGCGCGGCGCACCACGGCCTCCGCATCGAGTCGGTACGCCAGACGTTTCGCCTCCGCGGTCAGGCGGGCATCGCCCATCCCCCGCAGCCGGGCCGAGTCCGCGCACATCTCGACGTCGATCTTCTGCCGATCTTCGACGGCAAGGTACGCGGTTTCGCGCACCAGAATGGTCGCGCGCCATTCATTCAGCGCTCCGCACTCCAACGCTGCAAGCGTGTGGGGCATTTCGTTCACGAGCGCCTTCGCGAAGCCGAGATGACGACCGCCGCGGGCCGGTGAATCTTGGCGCGCCAAGGCGATTTCGGTGGCGACGCCCACGCCTTGGCGTCGCCGTGGCACCCCGGTGGAGGCCTCGTCCTCGCGCCGAGCCTGGTCGAGCAGCACTGCCGCGTAGGCCTGTTCCGCGGCAGCGGCGGCCTTCACCCGCTCTAGCTCGGCGATTCGTTCGACGAGCCACGCCGCGCGCACGGCCGGATCAGTCTGAGGCACATCAATAACGGTAGTCGAACATCAGTTCTATGCACGTCGGCTTCTGTTGTTATCCACAGTCATTCGACCGCACCGCGAGTTATCCACAATCTTGCCGATTCGTGGACATCGAAACCTCCGCGCGCTATGTACCCGGGGCCGAGAGCCGCGCCAGTTGCACGGTCGCACCCCGGAGTTCGTCCAGCGAGTCAATGGGGTTGACGTAGCCGACTCGGGTCACGGACCAACCGCGTGGTGTGTTCACCCGAATGTCCAACCCATACCGGTCCGCTCCCTCACAACGCGCCTCCGTGGCATCGGGGTAGCCACCCAGTCGTTGTGCCATCGCGAGCAGCGCCTGCCCGTGGTCGTCGTTGAGGTGACTGACCGCACCGGCGGCCTTCGTCGACACGGGATCGGGTGCGGCCGAGTCGTAATCGGCGCCGGTGGCCGAATCCATGCGGCCGTAGCCGCCCACCCAGCGCACGCGTTCGACATCCAGAATCCAGACGGCGAAATCGCTGTAGTCGATGTAGTACCGGGCCGCGGGCACTGCCGCGATATGCGCCTCGCGCGCCGCGGACAACTCCTCGGCGCTGGGCCGCCGCACCTTCCCGGCGAGGGTGATCCGGGTGTTGGCCAACGGATCCTCGGGCGCGTTGGGCGCCACGATGGACAGACTGGCCCTGGCATCACGTATCAGGTTGCGTCCATGTTCGGCCATCTTCGATACGCAGAGCACGGGTGCTCCGCCCAGCAGCCCATAGGTGACCAACGAGGCCCACGGATCACCGTCGGCAGACAAACTGGCCAGTGTCGCGGTGTTCGTAGACGCCGCGACCGTTCTGGCCTCCTCGGCGGCCGAGGGCCGGGCCGGGTTGGCGACGTCTTCCAGGGGTGGGGCAATGGTGGGCGCATCGCCCGGATCACCGTGATCACGAGAAGCCATGGCGACAGCCTAAGTCAGGTATGAGGTCTCGTTGACGAGTCGCACCGATGCCGGCCCATCGGAATAGAACTCGGCGATGCTCAGCGATGCCAGATCAAGATGCAGCCGATACAGCAGGCTCGGTCCGGCATCCAGCGCCAGACGCAGCAGCGTCTTGATGGGCGTGACATGTGAGACCACCAAAACCGTTGCGCCGCCGTATTCGGCGATAATCCGATTGCGTGCACGGCGTACTCGATGATGCACGGTGTCGAAGCTCTCCCCTTCCGGTGGGGTCACCGACGTGTCGCTGAGCCATTGGGCGTGCAACTGTGGGTCGCGCTCGGAAGCCTCGGAGAAGGTCAAACCCTCCCACTTGCCGAAGTCGGTTTCGATCAGATCGTCATCGACGGTCAACGGGACTCCCAACGCGTCGGCAGCCGCGGCGGCGGTCTCCTTGGCGCGACCCAACGGGGAGCTGATGACGGCGGCGATGCCGCCACGGCTCGCGAGGTAGCGCGCCGCATTCGCAGCCTGCTCACGCCCCAGCGCAGTCAACTCGGGATTTCCACGTCCGGAGTAGCGGCGCTGCACCGAGAGTTCGGTCTGACCGTGACGCAGCAGCAGCATTCGGGTTGGCTTGCCGCGCGCACCCGTCCAGCCCGGCGCGGTATCGGCAGCCTTGGTTTCGTTGGGCTCCTTGGTTTCCTTCGGCTTCTTCGGCGCCTTGGGTTCGATGCCGCTCGCGCGGTCCATCGCCTCATTGGCCAGCCGGTCGGCATGTTTGTTGCGTTCCCGGGGTATCCACCGATAGCTGACGGATTCGAACTGCATTGCGGCGGTGACGGCCTGCTGATACAGCGTGATCAGGTCGGGGTGCTTGACCTTCCAGCGGCCCGACATCTGCTCGACGACGAGTTTGGAGTCCATGGAGACGCTGACTTCGGTGGCGCCCAGGCGTGCTGCCTCCGCCAATCCCGCTATCAGACCGCGATATTCGGCCACGTTGTTGGTGGCGTGCCCGATCGCCTCGCAGGCCTCCCCCAACACCGTCTCGTGATCGGGGGCGAACACCACTGCGCCATATCCGGCCAATCCGGGGTTACCGCGCGAACCACCGTCGGCTTCGACGAGAACTCTCACGGGCGCACCAGGATCGCGCTGCATTCGGAGCACCGCAGCACCTCGTCTACATCGGCGGCGGAGATTCGGGCCAGTTCACCTCGGTCCAACTCGATACGGCACGCGCCGCACTTGTTGCCTTGCAACAGAGCCGCTCCCGCACCCCCCGAACGGCGCTGCCGTTCATAGGTTTCCAGCAGCGGGCCGTCGATGGAGGACGACAGCCCGTCACGACGCTGCCTGATCTGGTTCTCCTCGGCGTCGGTATCGATGGCAACCGCACGCTGGATCCGTTCGATCTCCGCCACCCTCTCCGCGAGCTTGTCGGCGTTGGCCTGCGCCGAGGCCTGTTGGGCCTGCAGCTCCTCACGGCGCTCCATCAATTCCAGCTCCGAGTCCTCCAGGCTGGATTGACGACGCTCAAGGGTGTCGAGTTCGTGCTGAATATCGGTGAGTTCCTTCGGGTTCACGCTGCCTGAGGCCAACAAGGAGCGGTCACGGTCCTCCCGCTGACGGACGGCGGTGACTTCGGCGTCCAGCTTGGCCACCTGTACGTCCAGGTCCTCCAGGGCGATGCCGAGCGCACCCACCTCGTCGAGGATTGTCCGCTGTTGCGCCTGCAACTCCCCGTGTTCCTGCCGTTCCGGAGGATTGGCCCGCCGGTGCGCGATGCGCGTCAATTCGGCATCCACCGATGCCAGGTCTACCAGCAGACGTTGTTGTGCCGGATTGGCTTTCATGCCTTGACTCCTAATGTCCACGGGTCGGTGCGTATCGGTGAGATCTTGGTCGTCAACTTCGTGCCGAACTCCGTGTCGAGCACCCGCGCCGCCTGGGCGCACCACGGAAATTCACTGGCCCAATGCGCCACGTCAACGAGTGCAACGCTACTTGCCCGTGCGTGCTCATCTGCGGGATGGTGCCGCAGGTCCGCGGTGACGTAGGCGTCGACCCCGGCTCCGATGGCGGCGCTCAGTAACGAGTCGCCGGCGCCACCACAGACGGCGACGGTCTTGATCAACGCGTCCGGATTGCCGGCGGCACGGGTTCCCCACACGGTTTCCGGCAAGGCGGAACCCACTCGGGATACGAAGTCGCGTAAGGGTTCTGGTTCATCAAGTACACCCACGCGCCCCAAACCGGTGCCCGCCGGGACCGGCGCCATGGGCAACACGTCGATGGCCGGCACCTCGTAGGGGTGTGCGGCATGGATCGCCGCGTAGAGGGCACAGCGCAGCCGCGACGGGGCCACCATTTCCACTCTGTCCTCGACGACCTGCTCCACGACGCCATGGGCGCCGATGGCGGGGTCCGAACCGTCCAGCGGCCGGAACTGGCCGGTGCCGGTGACGCGCCAGGAACAGTCGGAGTAGGCGCCGATATGCCCGGCACCCGCGTCGAACATGGCACGGCGCACCGTGTCGACCGACTCGGTGGGCACAAACACCACCCATTTGTCGTAGTCGGCGAACTGCGGGGCCAGCACCGCGGTCACCGTCAGCCCCAGGGCTTCGGCCAGCGCGTCGGACACACCGGGGCTCGCCGAGTCGGCGTTGGTGTGCGCGGTGAACAAGGCACCGCCGGATCGGATGAGGCGATGTATCAACGCGCCCTTGGGGGTGCTGGCTGCCACCGTGTCGACACCGCGCAGTAGCAGCGGATGGTGTGCCAACAGCAGATGTGAACCGGTGTTGTCCATTTCGTCGAGCACCGATGCCGTCGCATCGACGGTCACGGTTACCGCGTCGATCTGCTGGTCTGGATCACCACAGACCAAACCCACCGAATCCCACGATTCGGCGAGCGCGGGCGGATACGCCGCATCGAGCACGTCGATGATGTCCGCGAGCCGCACACCCACTACAGAATCTCCTTCATCGCTTGCACCAGCTCCGGCCATTCGGATCGCACCGCCACCCGCAGATAGTCTCCGTCGAGCCCCACGAAGGTGTCGCAGCGGCGGACAGCGATGTTATTGACCGCCAGCCCTTTTCGCATCAATTCCGCATCGGGCACTGCCACCAGCAGAAACGGTGCGGATCCATCGGTGACCGTCAACCCCAGGCCGCGCAGTGCGTCGGCCTGCTCACCGCGCGTCTCGACAAGACGCTGCGCGTCCTGCGCGGCGTGTGCAATCGCTTCCGGGGTATTGCAGGCGAAGAGGGCTTCGAGTTGCAGTGTGCCCAAGGGCCAATGCGCGCGGCCATGCGCGAGCCTGCCCAGCACCTCGGGATCACCGACGGCGTAGCCGGCGCGCAATCCCGCGAGCGACCACGTCTTGGTGAGGCTGCGCAGCACAACAAGCCCGGGCAGTCGCCGCCCGGCCAGCGACTCCGGCTCACCGGGCACCGCATCCATGAAGGCCTCGTCGACTACCAGGGTTCGCCCGGGGCCACCCAGCGCGAGAAGGTCCGCGCGGCGGTGCAGCACCGAGGTCGGGTTGGTGGGGTTCCCGATGACCACCAGGTCGGCCTCCGCGGGGACATGTTGAGACCCGAGAGTGAAGGGTGGCGGCAACACCACGTGGTCGATGGGGACCCCTGCCTCGGCAAGGACTGCTTCCGGTTCGGTGAAGCCCGGCGCGAACACCGCGGCCCGTCGCGGGTTCAGCCGAGGCAGCATCGCGAAGCCCTCGGCGGCGCCGGCCAGCAGCAACACCTCGTCGGCCGTTCGGCCATGTCGTTCGGCGATCGCCGCGATGGCGCGCCCCTCATCGGCCCGGCGCGGGTAACCGCCCAGGTCATCGAGCCGGGATGCCAGACGGTCGCGCAGCCACTGCGGCGGCGCGGCAGCGCGCACGTTCACAGCGAAATCCAGGACGCCGGGTGTCAGCGCCTGGTCGCCGTGGTAGCGCACTCCCTTTCGCGGCCCAGTCATGTCTCGACACTAATGTAGGGGGGTGGCTCCTCCGATGCTGGTGATCTTCGATCTCGACGGCACCTTGACTGACTCTGCACCGGGGATCGTCTCCAGTTTCCGTCACGCGCTCAGCCATGTCGGCGCCCCCGAACCCACCGGCGATATCGCGTCGCGGGTGGTGGGACCGCCCATGCACATCACCCTCAGTTCGATGGGCCTCGGCGACCGTGCCGACGACGCGATTGCGGCCTACCGCGCCGACTACGGCGAACGTGGATGGGCCGTCAATGCGATGTTCGAGGGCATCCACGACGTGCTGACCGGGCTGCACGAGGCAGGGGTGCCCATGGTGGTGGCTACATCCAAGTCCGAGCCCATCGCGGCGCGCATCCTCGAGCATTTCGGGCTTGCCGAGTTTTTCCAGGTGATCGCGGGCGCAAGCCCGGACGGGGTGCGGTCCAGCAAGGCCGATGTGATCGCGCACGCGCTGTCCCAGCTGGACGAGGTTCCAGCGACCGGCGTGGTGATGGTCGGTGACCGGGTGCACGATGTGGAGGGCGCCGCCGCCCACGGTATCGGCACCGTCATCGTCGACTGGGGTTATGGAGCAACGGATTTCGACGGCGATCCCGGTGAACTTGCCGAATGGATCATCGGGCGCGTCGGAACCCCGCAGGAACTGCGCGAGGAGCTTCATGTCTGAGCTGCACGTCACCTTCGTGTGCACCGGCAACATCTGCCGCTCCCCCATCGCCGAAAAGATGCTGGCGCACCAGTTGGCCGAACGCGGTCTGGGCGATCGGGTCCGCGTCAGCAGTGCCGGTACCGGAGACTGGCATGCCGGACAGCCCGCCGACGAACGCGCCACCAGCGTGCTGGCCGAATACGGCTATCCGACGGATCACTGCGCGGCCCAGGTAGACGACGATCATTTGAGTGCCGATCTCATCATCGCCCTGGCACGCAACCACTCCCGGATGCTGCTACATCTGGGAGCCGACCCCGAGCGCGTGCGGCTGCTGCGGTCCTTCGATCCGCGGGCCAGCCGGGCGGCCATGGATGTCGAGGACCCGTATTACGGCGGCCGCGACGATTTCGTGGATGTGCTGACGGTCATCGAGGCCGCGATGCCCGGCCTGCACGAGTGGGTCGACAAGACACTCGCGGAGCGAGAGAGCAGCTGATGCGACGGCTCGCGTTTCTGCTGCGCCCGGGATGGATCGCCCTGGCACTGGTGGTCGTCGCCTTCGCATACCTGTGCTTCACGGTGTTGGCTCCCTGGCAGCTGGGCAAGAACACCAAGACTTCGCGGGAGAACAACCGCATCGCCCATTCGGTAAGCGCCGACCCGGTGCCACTGAAAGATGAGCTACGGCCTGACCATTCGATGCCCGAGGATTCCGAATGGCGCCGCGTGACGGCCACGGGCCACTATCTGCCGGATCGCCAGGTGCTGGCCCGGCTGCGGGTAATCGACGCCAAGCCGGCCTACGAAGCGCTGACGGTGTTCCAGGTCGACGGTGGTCCGGCGATTCTGGTGGATCGCGGCTATGTGCGCCCCGAGCAGGGCACCAGCGCGCCGCCGGTACCCGCCGCGCCCACCGGGCAGGTGACGATCAACGCGCGGCTGCGGGAACCCGAACAGCAGTCGGACAAGGCACCGTTCCTGGAAAACGGTGAGTACCAGGTGTATTCGATCGTTCCCGGGCAGGTAGCGACGCTGCTGAAGACTCCGCTTGCCGGGCCATATCTACAGCTCTCGGAGGATCAGCCGGGCGGCTTGGGGGCCATCCCGCTGCCGCAGCTGGACGCCGGACCGTTCCTGTCATACGGCATCCAGTGGATCGCGTTCGGGATTCTGGCGCCAATCGGGTTGGGGTACTTCGTGTTCTCCGAAATCAGGCAGCGCCGCGCCGCGGCCGCTACCGTGAAAGCGGCGAAACCCGGGGTACCGAAGACTGCCGAGGAGAGGTTGGCCGACCGCTACGGGCGGCGATGACGCAGCGCAGCGAGCACCGCGATAACGGCCGTCACGTGCTGGACGGCACGCGAAAGCCGGGCTGCCTCATAGACATCCCCCACCCTGGGTGCGGCGCCGCGGCCCAAGGTGGGACGGACCTCCTCACCGTATGGATACCGAACCGGGCCGCCCAGGCGTAGACCGAGGGCCCCGGCGAAGGCCGCCTCGGCGACACCGGCGTTGGGACTGGGGTGGCGATGCCCGTCATGCAGGCAGACACGCAACGACGCGACGGCTGAGCCCCCGAGGAATGGGGCCGCGAGCGCTGTGGCCAGCGCGGTGACTCTGGCCGGGAGCAGGTTGAGCACGTCGTCCAACCGTGCTGCCGCCCAGCCGAATCGCAGGTATCTGGCCGACTTGTGGCCGATCATGGCGTCCAGGGTGTTGGCTGCGCGGTAGGCCAGCACACCGGGCACTCCGGCGAGCGCCGCCCATACCAGTGGACCGGTGTGGGCGTCGGAAGTGTTCTCGGCCAAAGATTCCACGGTGGCGCGGGCGATGCCGTCGACGTCGAGCAGGCTCGGGTCCCGGCCGCATAGGGATGGCAGCAGCGCGCGTGCGTCGTCGAGGTCGTTGTCATACAGGTGGTCCGACATCCGGGCACCGACTCCAACCAGGGAGGTTCCGCCGAGCGTGGCCCAGGTCGCGACGGCCGTCACGACGACGGTGGCCGTCGCGGAGCGGCGTGCCGCGCGTTCGGCGACCCACCCGGCGACGGTGACAGCGGTCAACAGTGCGGTGGTGTGGGCCGCCCCGGCGAGCTTGGTGTCCCGGTAGGTGCACGACTCCAGCGCCGCGGCGGCCCGCCCAAAACCGGCGACCGGGTGAAACCGCTGTGGATCGCCAAAGCGCAGGTCCAGGGCGTAACCGAGGGCTATACCCGCGGCGCGAAATCCTCGGCGCGACACGCAAACACCCTATAGAATTTGCTGTGCAATGAAGCACTCGCCTGCCAGGCTTGTGGACCTGGTGAATCCCGCTTCGCTGCTGTTGCCTGCCTCAAACGTGATCATGCAGCTTTCACATCCCGGTGTCGGATACGGAGTGCTGGAGAGCCCCGTCGACGGCGGCAATGTCTACAAGCATCCGTTCAAACGAGCCCGGACCACCGGGATGTTTCTGGCCGTCGCGACGATGGGCAGCCAGCACGACCGCGTGGTGATGAAGCGCGGTGTCGACGCGGTGCACCGGCAGGTGCGTTCGACGTCTACCAGCCCGGTGAGATACAACGCCTTCGATCCTGATCTGCAGCTGTGGGTGGCCGCGTGTCTGTATCAGTACTACGTGCAGGCCTATGAGTCACTGCACGGTCCTCTCGATGACGAAACGGCCGACGAGATCTATCGCGACGGCGCGCGAATCGGCACGGCCTTGCAGGTGCGGCCCGAGCAGTGGCCGCCGGATCGGGATGCGTTCAACGACTACTGGAAACGTTCCCTCGACGGGCTGCGTATCGATGCGCCGGTTCGCGAGCATCTGTTGGGTGTCGCGTCGTTCAAGATGCTGCCCTGGCCGCTGCGAGCGGCGGGGAGGTTCAATCTGTTTGCCACCAAAGGGTTTCTGCCACCGCAGTTCCGGGAGTTATTGCGGGTTCCGTGGTCGGATCGCGACCAGCGCCGGTTCGATGCGCTGTTGAGTGCGCTGCGGATCGCCGATCGGATGCTGCCCGCGCAGCTGTGGACGTTGTCCTACTCACTACTCATCTGGGACATGCGCTTGCGCGAGCGGATGGGTAGGCCGGTCGTCTAGGCTCGCAGACGTGCAGATTCTCACCGCGTGGCGTCGTTTGGACGAGGGTCAACGGCGCAGCGTCATCGGAATGAGCGTTGCGGTGGGCGCACTGCACGTCCTGGGCTGGGGCATGCTGCTCTTCCTCGTTGCGCCCGCTCATTTCACGGTGCAGGGCAGCGTGTTCGGAGTCGGGCTGGGAGTCACGGCCTACACGCTGGGCATGCGGCATGCCTTTGACGCCGACCACATCGCGGCCATCGACAACACCACCCGCAAGCTGGTGGCCGATGGCAGGCGCCCTATGTCGGTGGGTTTCTGGTTCTCGCTGGGGCATTCGTCGATCGTGTTCATCATGGTCGGGTTGCTGGCGCTCGGCGTTAAGACGTTGGCGGCCAATGTTTCCGATGAAAGCTCGTCACTGCAGCAGTGGACGGGCGTGTTCGGGACAGCTGTCTCCGGGACGTTTCTGTTACTGATCGGGTTGCTCAACCTGGTGTCACTGATCGGGATCTACCGGATTGCCCAGCGGATGCGCGGCGGTGAGGTCGACGAGGCGGCGCTAGAGCGTGAGCTGTCCAATCGCGGTGGGCTGAACCGGCTCTTCGGGCCATTGATGGCGGCGATCCGTAAGCCCTGGCAGATGTACCCGGTAGGCCTGTTGTTCGGGTTGGGGTTCGACACGGTGACCGAGGTGTCACTGCTGGTGATCGCCGGCGGGGCCGCGGTGACCGGGCTGCCCTGGTACGCGATCTTGGTGCTGCCCATCTTGTTCAGTGCTGGCATGTCGCTGTTCGATTCGCTCGACGGGTCATTGATGAACTTCGCCTATGACTGGGCGTTCCAAGAGCCCGCACGCAAGATCTACTACAACCTGGTGATCACCGGGTTGTCGGTGGCGGTGGCCGTGTTGATCGGCTCGCAAGAGATCATTTCGATTCTCACCGAGAAGCTGGACATCACGACGGGTCCGCTGGCTGCGGTGGGCGGGCTAGATCTGGCCGCGATGGGTTACGTGATCGTGGCGTTGTTCATCGTGACGTGGGCGTTGGCCGCGCTGGGCTGGCGATACACGGGAGTGCGCAGACGCTGGGGCGGATAGGGCGTTGGGATACCCGTCGAAATTCGATGGAACCGATCCGGAACGATCGACGTCCTATACACATACGATGAACCTGACCTGGCCAAATCCGGCCATGACCTGAGGGGGCTCGATGTCGCTAGACGACCTGAAGCAGAACGCCAAGGACGGTCGACTCGTCCTACACCTTGAGGATGGCGCGATCGATGCAATCATCGCCGCATGCGGCGGCTACGTCCAGGCGCTCGAGGACCTTCGCCGGGATGCACGCGACTTGGCTGGGTACCCCCTGGGATTCGCTGAAGCGAAGCTCCCCTCGGGCGCCACGCTAGCGCAGGCATTTCAGCACAAGGCTTCTGGCAGCGCGACAAGTGCTGATAACACGTTCCAGTCACACATCGACCAAGTCGAGGAGATGAAGACCCTGTTCGCCGCGCTACGGAAGGGCTACAAGGCAACAGACGCCAACAACGCGAACAGTTTTGGGCAGTCTGGCCGTTAGAAGCCGCGCAAATGTCTCGTGTCGCATTCTTAGTATCTGTAGTGATGGTCATTACTGGTTGTTCCAGCCCAGTTACTGGGTCGCCTGTGACGTCTCAACTCCCCACCAACTCCAAGGGTCGTGTCCACATCACATTTGACCCCTGTAAAGACATTCCGACCAGCGTCGTCGAACAACTGCAGTTGGATAGGAAACCTCCCCGCCCAGACTCCCAGACGGACGGCGATATCGAGACCGTCTTCTGCAAGTACTATCCGCGAACCAGATACCTCCTCACCGTTGCCGCGTCGAACTACACACTTGACATGCTCAAGAAAGCCGACAACCACTGGGGATACCAAGACCTAGAAATTGGCGGCAGAAAGGCCCTCTTCGCGTACCGTGCAACACCACCGCAGAAGGACTCCTGCGTGATCAACGTGGAAGCAACCACGGGCGTGTACGGGGTCGCAGTCGACACATCGCATGAGGACTTCACGCCATATCCCGACTGTGTGACTGCCGTTCGTACAAACCTCGACGCCCTTCTTCCCTACTTCCCGCTTTGAGATCTGCGAAAAAAGATGGAACCGAATCGCTACGTGCGACGTCTGAACCCAAAGAGCTAGCTGCACGCCACGACACCAAGGAGGGGCCATGACTGGAGAAGAAGACGGCTGGACTAGGGGCAACCGTGAACGTGAAGTTGTCTACGCGCAGCAGCGCCAGCATGGCTCGAACATCGATGGCGGCACCGAATCCGTCGGGGTCCCAACAGAGGACTTCGGTGGCTGGTCCCACGCGGATATCAAAGCCGCATCTGACGCGTTCGAACCCGGTAAAGCGATCCATGCCTCTGAGGACTGGCAGAAGCTGGCTACCGGTTTCAGCAAGGCCCTAGAAGACTTCAAGAAGGCTTTCGACACTGCAGTAGGCGCGCAGTGGACCGGCCAGGGCGCGGAGGCCGCCAAACAGGGCGTCTCTGATTACAAGACTCACGCCGAAAAGGTCAGTGACGGACTGTCACTCATGGCTACCAAGCCAGCCGAGGTCGAAACGGCGATGACGCAGATCAAGAGCCTCATGCCCGATGTCGTCCAAGTGCAAGAGCTCAAAGGCAACACACGGGCCGACTACGAGCAGCACTACGCGCAACAAGCGCTCGCGCAGCAGAAGCAAGACGAGGCCCGCATGATCATGCGGAACGTCTGGTCCCCCGTGTCGCAGCAGGCGGCGTCCGGTCTCCCCGCCCTTCCTCCCGCTCCGCAGTTCGCAGATGCCGCAGCCATGCCGGTCAACGCCGCATCATCGCTATCCGGCTTGGGTTCCGGCAAGGACATCAAGCCCGACCAGATCAAACCCATCGATGAAGCCGCGGTACGCGCGGCCGCGGCCGCGGCTTTGGCAGACCCTGCGCAAGCATCCGCCTCCGGCGGCTCTGGCGCCGCGGGTGCTGCCGCAGCCGCCGCAGGTGCGGCGGGTGGTGGTTCCGGAGCTGGCGCTGGAGGCCCCGCCGCCGCAGCATCCGCTGCCGCCGGAGCGGGCGCCGGAACTCGACCATCCTCAGGTGGAAGCACCACCGCAACCGGTCCCAACACAGGATCAGTGCCCGGTACCTATGGCATCGGCCGGTGGGGCAAGCCGACCACCAACAAGGACGAAAACAAGGACAAGGACCAGAACGCCGATCTGACTCCCCTCGCTGCCGGGCCGATCATCGCCGGTTCCTACACCGCGGGTGCCGGCATGGGACTCTCGGCCGCACCGGCAGTGTCGCCAATGTCGGGCATGGGCATCGCGCAGCCGCCGACCATGATGACGCCCGGCGCCGCAGGCCAGCATCACCAGGAGGACGAGGACCAGCACTTCACCCCGGAGTTCCTGGTGAGTCTCGACAACGGCAATGAACTGATCGGCCCACTGCCCAAGGTGTCCCCCGCCGTCATCGGCGTGTGGAACGAAGAGCATGTCGACTACCAGAATCCTCACGCCTCGCCATACGATCCGAAGCCCTACGACGGCGAGGACTAGCACCACGCGACGATGACCAAGAACATCGTCATCTGCTTCGACGGCACAGGCAACCAAATCCGTGCTGCGGGAAACACGAATGTCGTCCGTGGCTACGACATGGTGATTCATGATCTTCCCGACCGGCAGATCTCGTACTACGACCCCGGAGTCGGCACCGATCCCGCCATCGGCACCTACGCCCCGATAGGTCAATTCGCCGCTCGCATGCTGGGTATCGCATTCGGGGTTGGCCTGCGGGCCAAGCTGGCCCAGGCCTACACATATCTGATCGAACGGTGGCAACCCGGAGACCGCATCTTCATCTTCGGATTCAGCCGCGGCGCCTTCTGCGCGAGAGGCCTTGCCGGGCTGCTTAACTCAGTGGGCATGCTGCGCCCCGGCTCACAAAACCTCGTGCCCTACGCGGTGAGCCTGTATGCACAGTCATGCGAAAGCTGGTCAGCGGAACGCTGGGATCAGCTGCACTCGTTCTCACGCACCGTAGCCCGCCGCGAGGACGGAAAATTTGCCATTCCCATCGCCTACCTAGGGCTCTGGGACACGGTCAGCGCGCCCGGCATCTTCAAGCGCAGTATGCAATGGCCTTATGCACCAAGTGTTCCCAATGCGCTGGCCGGTAGACATGCGGTGGCGATCGACGAGAAACGTCGGCCGTACCGCGAGTACCTCATCAAGTACCTCGGCGATCAACGACTCGTCGATGAAGCGTGGTTCGCCGGCATACATTCCGATGTGGGCGGCGACTACGCCGACGACGACCGGCTTTCCGACATCGCACTCAAATGGGTGATCGATGGCGCCGCCCAACACGGTTTACTACTCAATACTGAAAAATACCAACGGTATTGCTCGGTTGAACCCACCTACGCCATGGGCGAGATTCATCGAGTCAACTGGCTCTGGGCACTGCTGATATTCCGTCGCCGCCGCATTCCCGATGGTGCCTGGATTCACGCCAGCGTTGCCGACCGTATGGCACAAGATGACACTTACCGACCCCGGCTACCGCAGCGCACCACCATCATCGATGCCCAATGGGCCTCTCCGGCAACTGATATCAGGATGTAGCGGGCGGACTCACCTGTAGCCCCGCGAGAATAGTTTCACGGGCACTGTCAAAATCGCCCACAGTGTCATCCAAAGCCTGCACCGATACCCCGATGGTGAAAATCTTGCGGTCATTCTTCACCGCCACAACGGTGGTAGTGACCCGGTGTACAGGGATCTTTCCCAAACCCATGTTGTAGGTCAACGTCTTCGACGGATACCCGCAGATAGTGCCCGTCGCTTCGACAAGGTCGGTGATGCCAAACATTTCCAGTCCCTGCTGCTCGGCCGCGAATGCAGCCTCCTCTGTCGACACCTTGCCCGTCAGGTCGGCCATCGCCACCGTGGCGTTCGGAACAAACCCCTTGGCCTGAAGATCGGGGGCTGACAAGTAGACCCGCACCACACCACTCTCGAACCGCTTCACCCGCTCCCACCCCGCGGGCTGCGGAACCTCGACACGTGGCTCAGAGTCGTTGTCCAACGGCACTTCCAGAAGCGGCACCGACACCGAGCTGCATTTCGGGTTGGTGAGCCGCTTGCCCTCTTCGCCGGGAGTGGCTATCGCGTCACCATCGACGATCGCCGTGCAACCCGAAACCAGCATGGTCGCCGTACAAGCCACTGCCAGCATCCATCGAGGTGCGCGAATCATTGGCTCAGCCTAAGGCAGAGGTTGACTACAAACGGTCAACTCGAACCGCGGGATATGTGTACTCACACCGGCACAGACCTCGTGCCAGCTGAGGCTGTTTTGGCTCATGGAGGTGGGCCCAGCAACAGCGTCTCTGTCCGTCGCGTGGCGGCGAAATACTCATCCCCCACTCTCCTGGTATCTCAGACGCAGACTCTGGCGCACCGGGGATTTCGAGTAGGACCGAACACCTAGTGTGGCCAGCTTCTCATACGCACTCCTACGTGTGGCCCGTTGGTTCGCGAGCTGCGCAGTTATCGTTGCCGAGATGTCCTTAGCAGCCCACCCACGCAGCAGCGTGTGCTAAGGCTGGGTTTCAGTGCAGATGGTGTAGAGGCGCACGGGGTGGGCGAATCCGCCTTCGGTGCAGTCGTGGGTGTGGTTGACGTTGCGGAAGACTCGTACCGGTTTTTCTTTGTTGGGTATGGCGGGGTCGTCGCACGCGACATTGATGATTTTCCCGGGGCTGATTGCTAGGCAGCGGCTGATTTGCCAGGCGTAGTCCAGACATGCAGTCCATTGCCCATCAGGGCCATTGTGGTAGTAGCTTTGGTCAGCATCGCGGACGCATTCACGAGGGTGGCTGACTTGCTGGATGATTTTGACATTGCTGCGCTCGGAGTCGCAGGGCACGACCGACAGCGTTGAGTGCGCCGTGGTGCCGCCGAGTTGCGCGCAGGCACCTACCGGGGCAGCGGTGTCCGCTGTGGAAACCTTTTGTGCGGGGTCGGGGTACTGGCGCGGCAGGATTGTGAAGTCAGGCGCTGCCTGAGGAGCCTTATCGACGTCTTTCCACGCTTGTTCCCAGGCTGCCGCTATTTCTTTGTCGGTGAGCTGGCGTACTAGCCATCCTTGGCTGATGGCTAGATAGTCGGCTCCGACCGCGACTGCGGCCACTATCGTGACTACGCTGGCAGCCAGGGCGCGGCGCCCGGTGTGCGAGGTACGTGTGGCAAGCAGCCAGGCCGCCGCCACCGCTAGCGCGGCGACCAGGAACCACCAAATGCCTTGCCCGGCTCGGCGCCACCAAATCATGTCGGCGACAGCGAGGGCTGCCACAACTATGAGGGCTGCACTCGCAACTAATGTCCAGCGGCGAATCGGTGGGCGGCTCATCAGCCGACGGTGGCTTCCGGATTGGACCGGGCCCGTGGCCGCGTCGTCATCGAGCTGTTGGCTCCGCTGCGTTTCGTCAGTGTCGTTGTTTATAGAGTCAGTCACGTTCTGGGCCTTACCGGGTGCCGCTGGCAGGAGGATTGCCCTGTTCAGACTGGTAACGGTCCAGAGATTTCTGCCATAGCCGACAGCCCACTGACCCTGCCAGCCTCGCTACGACGCGGGTACCGATTTCGAAGCTGTTCGTCCATTGGTTGTTGGGGTCCGGGTTGTAGTCGTTGTCGTGGATGACGATGTCGTGGTTTTGGGCCACATCGGTGTTTCCTGCCCACTGTGTGATTCCGAAACCGCGCGCTTTGTCCTCGACGATCTTGACGGCGGCTGGCCACACGTCCTCAGGGATCGGGCCGCTGAACAATGCAGACCGTGTGTTGCGGGTGACCGCCAGCACTGATTCTTCGGCTGGCGTCTCGTATCGGGTGTCTTGGAGGCAGCTAAGCCAGTGGAGCCCGTCATCGTGCCATTTCCAGGTCAGGCCGGGCACCAGGGCTGCGATCTGGTCGGCCATCTGGGCGATAGCAGCTTCAGCAGCGGCGTAACCCTCTTCCGATGAGCCTTTCGGAGCCAGCTTGGCGATTTCTTCTTGAAGGCGCTCCGCGCTCATTGGTCCTTTACCCGAATCACCACTACTGCAACCGCTCATGACCACGACCGCAGCTGCCAGTGCCGCAGCCCCGGCACTCCAACGTGAACGTCTGGACGTGGCATGCACAGATCCTCCTGCGTGGACGTAATGGCGATACTCTCGCACTTGGAACCTCACTTCATTTCCTTGGTGATGATTCCTGGTTCAGCCGGTATCGCCAGCCCCGGCTGGTTGATGAGCACGGTAGCCAAGTTGTATCCCGACATACGCAGCAAATTGTTGGAGCCTTTCCGCGGATATTCCGAATGCCCGTAGGCACGCTCGCGGAACTGATTATCCAGCGGGCTGCAGCCTCCCTGATCAGCGAGCAGCTGCTTGAAATTCCCCTTATAGGGGCTGGACCACAACGGGTTGATACCGCCGATCAGATCATTCTCGGCCAGCATCGCGAACACCCGATCAGGACTCATCCCCAGCCCGCCGGGCGTGCCCGCGGCCAGACCCGGCGAGCCATAGAGCACCGCGTAGTCGACATACTCCGACGCGCCGTTCTTGAGCGCATACGAACTCAGCAGCGAACCATACGAATGACCAAACAAGGCCACTGTCTGGTTCGGATTAGTCGCCTGCATCATGGACAAGAACAGCTTCAGGTTCTGAGCGCCCTTGGCGGCCTTACTCGGGGTGGCGGCCCCCAGATCGATGCCGGGCGCGTCGTAGCCGATCCACGCAATCGACGCTACCGTCTCACCGCCGTGACCTGACAACTGCAGTTGCTTGCCGCCTTCCACAGCGAGGTTGTAAGCCTCGGGAACCATGCTCGACAGCGATGAGGATGTCCAGCTGGTGATGCCGGGCACCGTCACCGAGACGTGATCGGCCACCGCCGGATTGCCCACTGAAATTGCGGCCAGAATCCGCTCACTGGTGTCCCACATCCCGCGGCCGGTCGTTGGGGTGCCCGGGCCGTTGAAATCCACCAGATAGGTATTCGGCGACTGCGCCAATGCGTTCTCAATCGACTTGATCTCATTGAGTCGATCGTTGATGTTGGATAGCTCCCCGCGGTTGCCGATATTGCGCCGCAAGAAGCTGTCATTGATCTCATCGCGGCGGTTCTCCAGCCATTTCTTCTGCTCGGCCATCTGCGAGCGTAAGGCCGTATTTGCATCGTTGGGGCCCGATGCGATCGCTGAGGCGGCCTGGCCATCTGGCACGTTGACGGGCTGTCCCTTGCACTTCTGGGATTCCTCGTCCTTGGACTGCTTCTGGTTGTTGCGTGTATTCGAGCAGTTACAGCCGTCTTCACCGGGGCCTTCCCGGCCCGGCACCAGTTGCCCGCCAACATAAGAGCCACCGCTGGCCCCGGTGTTCCACACCGTCTCTGCGATTTGGTAGTGCTGTGCAACTTCATCGCACTGCTGGCGCCGCTGCTCAGAATCCTGGTTGTCCCGGTCCTGCTGGTTCTGCTGCTGATCAGACTGCTGATCCTGCTGCTGATCGGCTTGCTGTTGTTGAGGCTGCTGTTGCGAACCCTGTTGTGGTGTGTTCTGTTGTGGCGCTTGATAGTCCGGGTTCGCCTGGCCAGGCCCTTGGGTGTACGGGGTAGCGGTTTGGTAATTGGGAGGCTGGGTGCCATGTTGGGGTTGTTGCGCGCCCTGTTGGGTCTGCTGGCCTTGCTGCCCTGCTTGTTGTCCAGCTTGCGGGGCACCCGTGTTGTAGATGCTGATCCCATTGTTTTGGTCTAACGGCGCCCGATTGCCACCCTGGTAGTCCGGCATGGAGCTGGGCACGCCTGGGGGCTGAAATTGCGATCCGCCGCCGTCAGTCATGCCGCCGGTGGGTCCCGTAGGACCTGTGGGGTCCGCGGTGGCCCCCGGCACCAGGTTGATGGCTCCGATCCCTGTCGGCGCGTCGGTGATGTGCCAGCCCGCCATAGCCACAGCGGTCACCGCGACAGCAGCCAAGCTGCGCCGAATCCCCTCGGGTACAGACATTTTGCGCGCCTTCATCGGCGTCATCAGCAGTTGCCTTTTCTCTTCTAAGTCAGGCTCGGCCTGCGATCGTTGTCCCCCGACCGGTCAACTGCAATAACGGTTGTTGTTCGAGGGCAAGAACCTGGTGTTGGTACCTGGCCCGGCCGGTTGGCATACCCAACCGCCTAGCAAGTTCTCCTTGGACCACGCCGCATGACCGTTGGCGACGTTGAGGCATGCCTCGTAGTCGGGCCCGGTCTGTCCAAACGTGGCGGTGCACTGCGCCGACATATTGGCGAACGCCTGGTTCTTGCACACATCCACCGACATCTGGGCCGGCGTGACATCCAGGCACATCGCCTGCCGCTGGCACGAAGTCCAGAAGTCCGCTGTCCGTCCGTCCTCGGATCGGAACTCGTTGGGCCCAGACAGGCAGCGATCGGCATGCCGCTGGGCATATAGGACCGGATCAACACTGGCGGGCCGGTAAGCACCTCCGGGATCAACCACGTAATCGCCTGGCGCACCGATGATTTGCGCGGCTTTCTTCGCTTCTGGCGGGCCACCACCCTCAGGCAGCCCCTCCCAGTCAGTGGCCAGCTGACCGCTGGCCGGGATCGACGACGCCCGGTAGGACAGCGTGATCGTGATCGGGAAGGCGAAGATGTCCGCGGGTCCAAGATCCAGCGCCAAGTTGGACTGCTGATACATGTAGTCGCCGTGGATCACCGGGTTCACCTGCACCGGATTGCCCTTGGCATCGCGTGCCACCGGCACCGATAACGTCGCAATAGTCGTAGCAGGCAGTCCCGGCGCGGCGTCGGACTCGACCAGCACCACATTGCTGCCCTGGCGCACGTGGGTGCCCTCAGGAACCCGCAGGCCGAACGTGAAGTTCTCCGGCGTGAAAATGGTGCGCCGGATGATGTTCACATCGGCGCCACCCCCGGCGAACGGGGAAATCCGGTAGTCGGTGTCACGCGAAGTGAAAGTCGCCGCGCCACCGTCACCCCACTGCGCGGGCGTGAGCTCACGCTCCTGCGGCAAGTGCAGTACGACATCCTTACCGGCGATCGCCGTCGGCAGGTGGGTGCCATCGGTCGGCGATGGCGAGATCGTGACGTTGGAGCGTTCGCGTCCTGCCGCCAGCGGCCGACCGGTTCCCGGTCCGAGGCCCAACGGCGTGTTCGTCTTCACCTGAGCCCCACCGATCGGGGATATGCGCGGCAGATCATCGGGCTGGGCCACCGGATACGGAATCGGCTTCGGGGGCGGCGGCTGGATGGGATCCGCCAAAGTCTTTGGAGCAGAACCCATCACGATTGCAGAAACGAAAGCCAGGGCAGCCATCAGCGCGGCGCCACGGGTACGGATAGTCATCACAGATCCTTGGGCTCGCCGTAGATGGTCTGGGTGTCGTTGCCGTTCTCGGTGCGGATCCGGAACGTCGCGAAGGACTGGATCTTCACCTGGCCACCGCAACCATCGGCTTCGACGTTTTGGTTACGCACCTGCGAGACCGCCCGCATGTTCCGGAAGTTGATCCGGTCCATCGGCAGCTGAGCCAGGCCACCCGGCTTGAGCAGCACGCGCATGTAGCCGCCGATGTGCTCCTGGGCGCCCAACGAACCACCGCCGGACACACCACCGAAGCCGCCACCACCGCCACCGCTCTGACTGCCCTGTCCGTAGCCACCGCCATAGCCCTGGCCAAAAACCTGCTGAGAGAGCGTCAAACCGAGGTCCCCGCCCAACTCCACACCCGACGAGGAGTCGGTGCGGCAACCCACGAAGTACCCGGTCTCCAACTGCGCATCTTGAATGACCGCAGACCCAGAGCCCGTGATGGTCGCCTCGGCCCGATAAGACACGCGCGCCTGCCAAGAGTTGCTCGCACCCGCGATGTTGTCGATGTGATCGATGACCTCGTTGGTCAGCGTCAGGCCAACTGTCCAGCCGTCATCCGTCACGAACTGCTGGTACTGGTCCGGCATCCCCTGCGGATCCGCGGCGGCGTCAGAAACGCCCACCATAAGCCCCATCGCAGCAGCGACAGACGCTGCGATGGAAGTGAAACAGCTTCGACGTGCCAAATTTGGCAACTTCATGAAACCGAACCCCTCCGTGTCCCGTCCTAACCCGATCGGGTCGAACCCCCGTGCGCTTGCCCTTCGATGGGCAATGCCACTCAGTGCGTCTTACTGCGAAAACACATCACATGGCAATGGTGGAGAATCTAAGGCCGAGACCCTCTCTTGTCAACACTGAGACTGTTTCGTCACAGTTTGCGCCTTCAAGATCGCGAATTATGGCGAGGTCACCGGCTATAGGGGCAAAAAGGTGTCAGCATCACTATCGAAAGCGTTTCCGGAGCGACTGCAGCGAACACCCAACACGCGGCTCGGCCATCCACCAGCGGGTTCGGTCATTCAGCCAGCCTGGATCTGCGGAAATGTCACGAGAGGCAGGTTTCGCCGTGACTCAAACATGAACAGCAGTCCATGCCGCAGGTTGCTAGAAGGCAACATCAAGGCGTTTGCCTGCTAACCGGCACCGATGAGGCCGCGAAGCCTCTCACGCCCCGCCGCCGACTAGCCCAGCCGCGTGCGCGGCGAGTTGCCGCAATCTATCGAACGTGCGTTCTAATGACTCTCACTACCCGCCCACTGCGCGCGAACCTTCAGAAGGAGCTCATTGTGACGATGACCGTAGATAGTCCAGCAGTAGACGTATTGGACACGGAGCCAAGCACTCCCGAGGTTCTGGTGAGCCCTGTTGCGCCGACCGCCGAAGCTCCTACCGAGGAAAAGTCGCAGAAGGCGACCCCTAAGAAGGCCACGGGCAAGAGAGCCAAGACTCTCGAACTGACTCTCACCGTCACCGGCACCGCCGACGGCGAATGGCACGCCGAACTCAAACAGGGCAGCACCTACCTGGCCCGCAACCTCGCAGTCGCGGCGGCCGCCGTCTCCCGTGCCGCCAAGGAACTGCACGAGGATCTCTCCACCCCTATCGACGCGGTAATCGAGGAAGCGCGATCGCAGCAGGCCGCCAAGGTCGCCGCGCTGGAAGCCGAACTCGATGCCGCGCGCAAGGCTCTGGCCGACTTGGACTGAGCCTCATGTGGGATGGGAAAGTAGCCAGATGAGAAGACCACTGACCCTGGCCACTGTCGCGCTGGCGCTGACGTTGTCCGGCGCGACCGGCCTTGTGTCCGCGTGTGGACATTCGGACGTTTCCGCATCCGACGGGCGCGATAGTGGACGCCAAGAGGCCAACCGTCAGCTTGTCCTCAACTTCTACGACCGGTTCTTCAACAAGCACGAGGTGCAGCAGGCCGCCGAGGTAGTGACCGACGACTACCGGCAGCACAACCCCAATGTGCCGGATGGCAAGGCGCCGTTCGTGTCCTACTTCGCGGGATTCTTCGCCGAGCATCCTCTGGCCGCGGCCAAGGTGGTGCGCAGCGCTGTCGATGGCGACTTGGTCTATCTGCACGTGCATTCGACCAATGACCCACAGGACCGCGGACAAGCGGTGGTCGACATCTTCCGCGTTGATGGGGGCAAGATCGTCGAGCACTGGGACGTGATTCGGGACGTTCCGGCGGAGTCGGCCAACGGCAACACAATGTTCTGACGGCGCCGGCCTTTAGCGAACCGTCGGCGCTCCTATCGGCCTTTCGATACCTCAGCAAAGCTCTCAATGCAGTCCCGCTAGAGTGAGGGGCGGTCGGGCAAAGGCGCATCGAGAGGTCACATGCCGTTCATCAAGCGTTGCTACCCGGCGTCCGTGGATAGAGTGTGGTCCGTTTTCGTCGGCCTCGAGAATCCTGGCCCCGACGAGCCCGGTCTTTGGTCGTTCAACGCAACCGACTACGAGCCCGTCGTCGACAAAAAATTCAACCTCAGGTGTCTGCCGATCTTGGGCACACGCTTCAATGGCAACTTCGATTGCGAAATCATTAGCATTGAGCCACAAAGGCTTTGGGCCACTACACTAGAAGCGGAAGCCTCGCGAGGGCCGTCCGCCCAGTGGGTACAGCAGGTGGAGTTCACCGATCACTATGGCGGCACGCTTCTGAACTGGAACCTGTCTGGAGTGCAGACCGCTGATCCCCACGAACGTTTCCTGCATCGCTTCTACAGCGGATCGGCAAGCCAGGCTCTGACAGATCTGGGGAACTACCTCGAAAGAACGCGACCACAACTGTGGCAGACAGCGAGATAGACCCGCACTTCTTGGTGGGCGCGGAGGGTTTCGAACCCCCGACCGCTGGTGTGTAAAACCAGAGCTCTACCACTGAGCTACACGCCCGGTCCACGTCGTCGCCAACGTGGGAATCAGCTCACGAATGTAGCGCGGCCAGCGCTTCTACCCAACCCGCCTGGTCACGGGCTTGCCCGGGGTCCAGCATTTCGGCGAATCGGATGATTCCGTCGGCATCCACCACGAAAGTCCCGCGGTTCGGATATCCGGCCTTCTCGTTGAGCACCCCGTACGCCTCGGCAACAGCACCGTGCGGCCAGAAGTCGGACAGGATCGGGAAGGTGAAGCCGCTGTAGCTCGACCAGATCTTGTGGATCGGCCCGGCACTCACCGACAGCCCGATGATCTGCACGTCGTCGTTCTCGAAGTCTCCGATGTGGTCGCGCACATGGTCCAGCTCGCCCTGGCAGACCCCGGTGAACGCCAGCGGGAAGAACACCAGTAGCACGGCCTTCTTACCGCGAAAATCGCTCAGGCTGACGGGCTGGTTGTTCTGGTTCCGCAGGGTGAAATCGGGTGCGACGGTCCCGACAGGCAGCATCAGCGCCGCCCGCCGCGCGACGACTTCGGCTGCACCAGACGCGTCGCGCTCCAGTCCCCCAGATTGACCGAGGAGGTCTGTACCAGGCCCGCCGGCGGTGCCGACTCGGCGATTTCCGAAGGCTGCACATGGCCCGGCTTGCCGGTCTTGGGCGTCAACACCCAGATCACGCCGTCCTCAGCCAGTGGAGTGATGGCGTCCATCAGCGCGTCGACAAGATCGCCGTCGTCATCGCGCCACCACAACAGGACCACATCGATGACATCGTCGGAGCTCTCGTCCAGAAGCTCCGAACCGCATGCGTCCTCGATGTCAGCCCGGATGTCGTCATCCGTGTCCTCATCCCAGCCCAGCTCCTGCACAAGCTGATCTCGCTGGATGCCCAGCTTGTGGGCATAGTTCGAGGCGTCAGCCGCCGCGACCACCGTTCGGCCCCTCCTTATTCACGGGTGCGTGCTTGCGCACTTGGGATGAATGCTCACATCGTCGCATGCCAGTGGCAATCCTCGTCAGGCACTATCGGCCTTTTGTCTGCAGAAGCGGTTCGCAGATCTTCCCGGCACGCTCCCGCGCGTCGTTGAAACTACGGACCACAGAGTTGAGAGTGCCACTGCTGAGCCGATTATCGAACGCCCCGGCCAGTTTTCGGGACTGATCGACGTACTGCGTCAGCGCATCGCGCAGTTCGTCGGTCTGCGCCTTCGCCTTGACGGAGTCGATCTGTCCGGCGCTGGTGTTGAGCGCATTGATGACCGGGCCCACCTTGGCCTCCGCACTCGACCCGTAGCCGCCCTCGTCGTTCATGACGGAGATGAGCTCATTACCCGCCGAAACGGCGGCATTCGACGTCATCGCGAACGTCTCACAGGCATCAGCCTGGGCCTGCGCCCGCGATGTCTCCTGACGCTTGGATTCCTCGGACCGCGACGTTTCGATGGACTGCGATATGTACGTGCGGTACTCCGACACCGATTCGCTGGGCGCCGACGCCTGCCCTCCCGTAGTCACGGTGCAGCCCGCCACCACCCCTGCACAGATGGCCGCCAGCGCGATCAACAGCGCCGCCATACGCATGTCACGACGGTACCTGCTGGAGCCGCTCTGGACCTGGTGACTGGACCAGACTCGCTAGTAGCAAGTGACTTGCGGCACGATGGGAGTACCGATCTGATTGTGACTGAGATCTGCACCCCCACCCCTAAGGAGCAGAAAAGTTGACCACGGAGTTCGCTCGCCAAGACCTGGCCGGAAATTCAAGTGCGGCAAGTCCATCCGAGAACACAGGGCGCGTTCGGGTGATCCGCGAAGGTGTGGCGTCGTACTTGCCCGATATCGACCCGGACGAGACGACCGAGTGGCTGGAGTCGTTTGACGGTCTGCTGGCCCGCTCGGGTCCCGCCCGGGCGCGGTACCTGATGCTGCGGCTGCTGGAGCGGGCGAATGCCGGTCGGGTGGCCATCCCGGCGTTGACGTCCACCGACTACGTGAACACCATCGCCACCGAGAATGAGCCCTGGTTCCCCGGCGACGAGGACACCGAACGCCGCTTCCGCGCGTGGATCCGCTGGAACGCCGCGATCATGGTGCACCGCGCGCAGCGGCCAGGGGTCGGTGTGGGCGGGCATATTTCGACCTACGCCTCCTCGGCGGCCCTCTACGAGGTCGGTTTCAACCACTTCTTCCGCGGCAACGCCCACCCGGGCGGCGGCGACCAGATCTTCATCCAGGGCCACGCCTCCCCCGGCATCTACGCCCGCGCCTTCCTGGAAGGCCGGTTGACCACCGATCAGCTCGACGGGTTCCGGCAGGAGAAGAGCCACCCCGGCGGCGGCCTGCCGTCTTACCCGCACCCGCGCCTCATGCCCGATTTCTGGCAATTCCCAACGGTTTCCATGGGCCTGGGCCCGATGAACGCGATCATGCAGGCACGGTTCAACCACTACCTGCGCGACCGCGGCATCAAGGACACCTCCGATCAGCGGGTGTGGGCCTTCCTCGGCGACGGCGAGATGGACGAGCCCGAATCGCGCGGCCTGGCGCATATCGCCGCGACCGAGGGCCTGGACAACCTGACGTTCGTCGTCAACTGCAACCTGCAGCGCCTGGACGGTCCGGTGCGCGGCAACGGCAAGATCATCCAGGAGCTGGAGTCCTTCTTCCGCGGCGCCGGCTGGAACGTCATCAAGGTCGTCTGGGGCCGCGAATGGGATGCCCTGCTGCACGCCGATCGTGACGGCGCGCTGGTGAATCTGATGAACACCACCGCCGACGGCGACTACCAGACCTACAAGGCCAACGACGGCGCCTACGTCCGCGAACACTTCTTCGGGCGCGATCCGCGCACCAAGGAGCTGGTGAAAGACCTTAGCGACGCCCAGGTTTGGAATCTCAAGCGCGGCGGTCACGACTATCGCAAGGTGTACGCCGCGTACCGGGCGGCCACCGAGCACAAGGGCCAGCCGACGGTCATCCTGGCCAAGACCATCAAGGGCTACACCCTGGGCAAGCACTTCGAGGGCCGCAACGCCACCCACCAGATGAAGAAGCTGACCCTCGACGACCTCAAGGACTTCCGCGACAAGCAGCGGATCCCGATCTCGGATGCGCAGCTCGAAGAGAACCCGTACCTGCCGCCGTACTACCACCCAGGCCCGGAGGCTCCCGAGATCCGCTACATGCTCGACCGGCGCCGCGCGCTGGGCGGATTCGTGCCCTCGCGACGCACCAAGTCGCGTCCGCTCACCCTGCCGGGCTCGGAGGTCTACGCCTCGGTGAAGAAGGGCTCGGGCAAGCAGGAAGTCGCCACCACCATGGCGCTGGTGCGCACCTTCAAGGAACTGTTGCGCGACAAGAACATTGGTAGCCGCATCGTCCCGATCATCCCCGACGAGGCACGCACGTTCGGCATGGATTCCTGGTTCCCGTCGCTGAAGATCTACAACCGCAACGGCCAGCTGTACACCGCGGTGGATGCCGATCTGATGCTGGCCTACAAGGAAAGCGCGCAGGGGCAGATCCTGCACGAGGGCATCAACGAGGCCGGTTCCACCGCCTCGTTCACCGCGGTGGGCACGTCGTACTCGACCCACGACGAGCCGATGATCCCGCTGTACATCTTCTATTCGATGTTCGGTTTCCAGCGCACCGGCGACGGCCTGTGGGCCGCGGCCGATCAGATGGCACGCGGGTTCGTCCTGGGCGCCACGGCGGGGCGCACCACGCTGACCGGCGAGGGGCTGCAGCACGCCGATGGCCACTCGCTGCTGCTGGCCAGCACCAATCCCGCTGTGGTGGCTTACGATCCGGCATTCGCCTACGAAATCGCCCATATCGTCGAGCACGGCCTGCAGCGGATGTACGGCGAGAACAGCGAGAACGTGTACTTCTACATCACGCTGTACAACGAACCGTATGTGCAGCCGGCCGAGCCGGAGAACGTCGATGTCGAGGGCATCCTGCGCGGTATCTACAAGTTCCGCGTGGCGCCCGAGGCGCGCACGCATCAGGCGCAGATCCTCGCCTCCGGGGTATCGCTGCCCGACGCGCTGCGCGCGGCAGATCTGCTGGCCGAACAGTGGGACGTGGCGGCCGACGTGTGGTCGGTGACGTCCTGGGGTGAACTCAACCGCGACGGCCTGGCCATTGATCACCAGGCGCTGCGCCACCCGGACCGTCCCAAGGCCGTCCCGTACGTGACGAAGGCGCTGGAGGGCGCCCAGGGTCCCAAGGTCGCGGTCTCGGACTGGATGCACGCGGTGCCCGAGCAGATCCGGCCCTGGGTGCCGGGAACGTACCGGACCCTCGGGGCCGATGGGTTCGGCATTTCCGACACCCGCCCGGCCGCACGCCGGTACTTCAACACCGATGCCGAGTCTGTCGTCGTCGCGGTACTCGAGGCACTGGCCGACGAGGGTGCCGTTGACCGCGAGGTCGCCGTGCGGGCTGCCGCGCAGTACAAGATCGACGACGTGTCGGCCGCCGACGTCTCGTATAAGGACACCGGGAGCGCCTAACTTCGCCGAATTTGGCGGTTTCCCACTAGGAATCCGGGGTACCTTTTAGGGATGCCCGACAATTCGGCGACCTCTCCTCGCGGATTTCGCGCGGCCCGCAAGCCGCGCGAAAGGGCCGAGGTGCCCGAGGCGCTCCTGCACCGGATCAAGCAGTACTCCGGTCGGCTCTCGACCGAAGCCGTCCATGTCATGGAAGAGCGCCTGCCCTTCTTCACCGACCTGGAGGCCTCGCAGCGCTCCAGCGTCGCGCTGGTGGTCCAGACGGCGATCAACAACTTCGTCGAGTGGATACGCGACCCCGAGGGCACCGTCGGCTTCACCATGCAGGCCTTCGAGGTGGTCCCCCAGGACCTCGCCAAACGCCTGGCACTGCGCCATTCCGTCGACATGGTGCGCACCGCCATGGAGTTTTTCGAAGAGGTGTTGCCCCTGCTTGCCCGCAATGACGAGCAGCTGGTGACGCTGACCGAGGGCATCTTGCGGTACAGCCGCGATCTCGCATTCGGGGCGGCCAGCGTGTACGCGGAAGCCGCCGAGACCCGCGGAGCCTGGGACTCCCGCCTGGAGGCGACGGTGGTCGACGCGGTGGTACGCGGCGACACCGGACCGGACATGCTGTCCCGGGCGGCCGCACTCAACTGGGACACCACCGCACCGGCAACAGTCATCGTCGGCACTCCCCGGCCGGAAATCATCGCCAACGCAACCACATTGGTCCATGAGGTCGCGCAACGGCACGGTCGCGGGGCACTTGCCGTCATCCAGGGCACCCGGTTGCTCACCATCGCGTCGGGTCCGATCACGGCCCACAACAAGTTCATGGTCGATCTGTTGACGGTCTTCGCCGACGGTCCGGTGGTCATCGGGCCCACGGCGGGCACGCTCAGCGCCTCACACACCAGCGCCGTGGAGGCGCTCTCGGGGATGGATGCGGTGTCGGGGTGGCGGGGCGCGCCCCGTCCGGTGTCCTCGCGCGAGCTGCTGCCCGAACGGGCGCTGCTGGGCGACAAGGCCGCCATCGCGGCCCTCAATACAGAAGTGATGCGCCCGCTCGGCGATGCCGGCCCGGCCCTCACCGAAACTCTCGACGCCTACTTAGATTCCGGGGGCGCGATCGAGGCGTGCGCACGCGCACTGTTTGTTCACCCAAATACTGTGCGCTATCGACTTAAGCGAATCACCGATTTCACCGGTAGGGACCCAACGTCCCCGCGTGATGCCTATGTGTTGCGTGTCGCGGCAACCGTCGGCAGACTGGCTCAGGAGCACGCCGAGGTGTTCACTCCTGAACCAGGAATCACACCAGTCACAATCAACGTCATTAAGGCTTAGACGGGTTACTCGCTGGTCACCTGCGAGGTCCCACATTGCGAGACGGTATAGATCGGGTCGCAACGGATGCTTTTTTGTAGGCATCCCACAAATACTTAAGACAAGATTCATTTTCTCTTACACGGCGCAAACGGCCCTTCACAGTGTTCTCTTAAATACGTGATTGCGCTGCTCGCTCCCGGACAGGGATCCCAGACTCCCGGCATGCTGACACCGTGGCTCGAATTGCCCGGTGCCACCGACCAGGTTGAGCAGTGGTCGAAGGCCAGCGGACTCGATCTGGTGCGCCTGGGAACCACCGCCACCGCCGAGGAGATCACCGATACCTCGATCACTCAGCCGTTGGTCGTCGCACTGACCCTGCTGGCCTACGACGAGCTGACCAAGCGCGGCCACCTCAACGCCAAGACCACCGTGGTCGCCGGCCACTCCGTTGGCGAGATCGCCGCCTACGCCATCGCCGGGGTCATCTCCGCCGACGAAGCCGTCGCTCTGGCCGCCACCCGTGGCGCCGAGATGGCCAAGGCGTGCGCGCTGGACCCGACCGGTATGTCCGCCGTGCTGGGCGGTGATGAGGCCGAGGTGCTGGAGCGCCTGGAGGCCCTGGAGCTGATCCCCGCCAACCGCAACGCCGCCGGACAGATCGTCGCCGCCGGCCGCATCACCGCACTGGAGAAGCTGGCCGAGGATCCCCCGGCCAAGGCGCGCGTGCGCCAGCTCGCCACCGCCGGTGCCTTCCACACCCACTTCATGGCTCCCGCACAGGAGGCGTACGCCGCCGCAGCGGCCGCGATCCTCCCGTCTGAGCCGGTCACCACCTTGCTGTCCAACTTCGATGGCACCCCCGTCACCTCCGGCGTCGACGCCATGGAGAAGCTGGTCAACCAGCTCACCTCCCCGGTGCGCTGGGATCTGTGCACCGAATACTTCAAGACCGCGGACGTGCAGGCCGTTGTGGAGCTGCCGCCCTCAGGCGCACTGGCCGGCATCGCGAAGCGTGAGATGCGTGGCGTCACCAACCAGGCCCTGAAATCCCTCGAAGACCTCGACGCCCTGGCCGAGCTGTAAGCGGCCAAACCACCAATAAGTAGTACCCAGGATGGGCGGGCAGCGCCGCCCACTCATCCCGTTTCACAACACAGAGTTCACCCCAGGGCTGCACCCGCAGTCCACAACACCGAAGGGAGCCACCGAGTGGCCACCGCAGAAGAAAAAGATCGCATCGTCGCCGGTCTCGCCGAGATCATCGAAGAGGTCACCGGTATCGAGCCCTCCGAGGTCACCCTCGAGAAGTCGTTCGTCGACGACCTGGACATCGACTCGCTGTCGATGGTTGAGATCGCCGTCCAGACCGAGGACAAGTACGGCGTGAAGATCCCCGATGAGGATCTGGCCGGTCTGCGGACCGTTGGCGATGTCGTCAACTACATCGAGAAGCTCGAGCAGGAAAACCCCGAGGCCGCAGCCAACATCCGCGCGCAGCTGGAGGGCTAGGACTAGTGACAACCCCTTCCACTGCCAACGGTGGCTTCCCCAACGTCGTTGTGACGGCTCTCGCCGCAACGACATCTATCGCGCCTGACATCGAGGGCACGTGGAAGGGATTGATCGCCGGGGAGAGCGGCATCGAGGTTCTCGAAGACGAATTCGTCGAGAAGTTCGGTCTGCCCGTGTGGATCGGTGGGCACCTCAAGGAGCCCATCGACAACCACATGACCCGGTTGGAGCTTCGCCGGATGGCCTACGTGCAGCGCATGGCGCTGCTCGTAGGCCGTCAGGTGTGGCAGAACGCCGGCACGCCCGATGACATCGACAAGGACCGCCTTGGCGTCGTCATCGGTACCGGGCTCGGCGGTGGCGAGCGCATCGTCGAAACCTACGACACCATGAATGAGCATGGCATTCGCAAGGTTTCGCCGCTCGCCGTCCAGATGTGCATGCCCAACGGTGCCGCCGCGGTGGTGGGCCTGGAGATCGGCGCCCGCGCGGGTGTCATCACGCCGGTGTCGGCGTGTTCCTCCGGCTCCGAGGCCATCGCGCACGCGTGGCGCCAGATCGTGATGGGCGATGCCGACATGGTCGTCTGCGGTGGCGTGGAGGGCATGATCGAAGCCCTGCCGATCGCCGCGTTCTCCATGATGCGCGCCATGTCGACCCGAAATGATGAGCCGGAGAAGGCTTCTCGTCCTTTCGACAAGGACCGCGACGGATTCGTGTTCGGCGAGGCCGGCGCGCTCATGGTCATCGAGACCGAAGAGCACGCCAAGGCTCGTGGCGCGCAGATCCTGGCCCGCATCATGGGCGCCGGCATCACCTCCGACGCGTACCACATGGTGGCCCCGGGCCCCGATGGGGTGCGCGCCGGTGCCGCGATGACCCGCGCAATTCAGACAGCTGGCTTGTCCCCCAAGGACATTGACCACATCAACGCGCACGGCACGGCCACCCCGATCGGCGATGTCGCCGAGGCCAACGCCATCCACGTCGCCGGTGTGCAGCATGCCGCGGTGTATGCGCCCAAGTCGGCGCTCGGCCACTCGATTGGCGCCGTCGGCGCTCTGGAATCGGTGCTCACCGTGCTCGCACTGCGCGACGGCGTTATCCCGCCGACGCTCAATCTTGACAACCTTGATCCCGAAATCGACCTGGATGTCGTTGCGGGAGAGCCGCGTCACGGGGATTTTAAATACGCAATCAATAACTCGTTCGGATTCGGCGGGCACAACGTTGCGCTTGCCTTTGGCAAGTACTAAGCACCAGAGAGGCTCAAGATGACGATCCTGGCTCCCGAGGCCATCGACGAATCGCTCGATCCGCGCGATCCGTTGCTCCGGCTGAGCACGTTCTTCGATGACGGCACCGTCGAGTTGCTACACGAGCGTGACCGCTCGGGTGTGCTGGCCGCCGGTGGCACGGTCAATGGAGTCAGGACCATCGCCTTCTGCACCGATGGCACCGTCATGGGCGGCGCCATGGGTATCGAGGGCTGCCGCCACATCGTCAACGCTTACGACACCGCCATCGAGGAGCAGAGCCCGATTGTGGGTATCTGGCACTCCGGCGGTGCCCGTCTGGCCGAAGGGGTTTCGGCCCTGCACGCCGTCGGGCTGGTCTTCGAGGCCATGATCCGCGCCTCGGGGTACATCCCGCAGATCTCGATCGTCGTCGGCTTCGCCGCCGGCGGTGCGGCGTACGGCCCGGCACTGACCGACGTCATCATCATGGCGCCGGAGAGCCGCGTGTTCGTCACCGGACCCGACGTGGTCCGCAGCGTCACCGGCGAGGACGTCGACATGGCCACCCTGGGTGGCCCCGAGGCCCACCACAAGAAGTCGGGTGTGTGCCACATCGTCGCCGACGATGAACTGGACGCCTACGCGCGTGGTCGCAAGCTGGTCGGGTTCTTCTGCCAGCAGGGCGTTTTCGACCGCAACCGCGCCGAGGCCGATCACACCGATCTGCGCGCGCTGCTGCCCGAGTCGGCCAAGCGCGCCTACGACGTGCACCCGATCGTCAACGCGCTGCTCGACGCCGACGACCCGTTCGAGGAGTTCCAGGGCAAGTGGGCACCGTCGATGGTCATCGGCCTGGGCCGCCTGGCCGGGCGAAGCGTCGGCGTGCTGGCCAACAACCCACTGCGTCTGGGTGGCTGCCTGAACTCCGAAAGTGCCGAGAAGGCAGCGCGTTTCGTGCGCCTGTGCAACGCCTTCGGCATTCCGCTGATCGTGCTCGTGGACGTGCCGGGTTACCTGCCCGGTGTGGGCCAGGAGTGGGGCGGCGTGGTGCGCCGCGGCGCCAAGCTGCTGCACGCGTTCGGTGAGGCCACCGTTCCGCGCGTCACGCTGGTGACCCGCAAGATCTACGGTGGCGCCTACATCGCCATGAACTCCCGCTCGCTGGGCGCCACCAAGGTGTTCGCCTGGCCGGACGCCGAGGTCGCCGTCATGGGCGCCAAGGCCGCCGTGGGCATCCTGCACAAAAAGCAGCTGGCCGCCGCCCCCGAAGAGGAGCGCGAGGCCCTGCATGAGGAGCTGGCCCTCGAGCACGAGCGGATCGCCGGTGGCGTGGATCGCGCCATCGAGATCGGCGTCGTCGACGAGGAGATCGAGCCGTCGCAGACCCGCGCGGTGCTGACCCGCGCCCTCGCCGAGGCGCCCTCACGGCGCGGCCGGCACAAGAACATCCCGCTGTGACGGTCGGCACCACGGTCACGGTCGACGGACACCGGCTGGCATATCGCCAGTTCGGTTCCGGGGACCGCGTTGTGGTGCTGTCCCACGCCTTCCTCACCTCGCACTATCTGGAACACGCCTGGGCCAAGGAATTGGCCGAGCGCGGTTTCCGGGTGATCTGCCTGGACCTGCTCGGCACCACCGCCGATGAGCGCCCGCTCGAGCCGGACCGCTACAACTCACAAGCCTTGGGCCGCCAGCTCATCGGCGCCCTGGATGCCCTGGGCATCGAGCGCGCGGTGCTCGGTGGCACCTCCGTCGGCGCGAATATCTCGGTGGAGGCGGCGGCATTGGCACCCGAGCGGGTGGCCGGGCTGCTGCTGGAGGGTCCGTTCCTGGAGAACGGCATCGGCGTCGCCGGGTACCTGTGGTCGGCCGGGCTCACCTTGTTCACTCTCGGTCGGCCGCTGGTGTGGCTGGTAGGCGCGGTGGCCCGATCGTTCCCCGAAACCGAGCAGCCCACCCTGGGTCTGATTCGCTCGTTCCTGACCGCTCCGCCGTCGCGCTCGGCGGCGTTCATGAAGGGCATGCTGGTGGGCCGCATGGCACCGCCACGCGCGGTACGGCGGGCCGTTGATGCGCCCACCATGATCCTCTCGCTCACCGCCGACCCGCTGCACCCGGCGGCCGACGCGCACAATCTCGCCATCGATATCGTTGGTGCGCAAGTAGTTTCGGCTGGAACGTTGGCTACCTTGCGGTTCTGGCCGCGCCGGGTGACACCCGCGATCGTGAGCTTCCTGGTGGAGACGTTCGGCATCGACGTCGCCACGCGACAAGCCGACGCCTAGCCATCCCCCTACTGTTAGAGTGACGTTTCATTCACATAATCGACAAGGGAGTCTGGGGAATGGCACTTCGGCGCAAGAAGGCACTCAAGTTGCTTGTCGACGGTCAGCCGACCGCGACGCTCGTCACGACTAAGGTCGGGCCGAGCCTGTTTCAGCGGCTGTCGGCGCTCATCGAGAATCTGGTGCGCCTGGGCGTTCGCCTCGCAGGTATCGGATTCCGGGCGGGCGGCGCCGGACTGGCAGCCACCGGTGTCGCGCATTTCATCGCGCCCCAGCCGTTCGAGTCTCTCTCCAAGGTCGCCTTCCCGGAGGACACCCGCCGCTGGGTCTACCAGAACGGTGTCACCGAGCTGCTGCTCGGCCTTGCGCTGGCGTTCCGGCGCACCCGCATCGTGGGCAGCCTCGGCGGCCTCGCCTACATCGGTTTCCTGGTGAGCCGTCTGATCGGTAACGCCAACAAGAGCTGAGGTTTAACCGACTCCGCGGAGCCAGGTGACCTCGGCGCCGTCGCCGCCGCTGCGGTACGGCTCCAACGCGTCATCCCACGCGGTGCCCAGCATGTTGTCGAGTTCGGCGGTGATGCTGCCGGGGTCGGCATCCATCAGACCGCGCAGCCGCATCTCGCTGACCATGATGTCGCCGTTGGCGCTTGTGCTGCCGCTCCACATGCCCAGCTGCGGGACATGGCTGAAGCGCTGTCCGTCCACGCCATCGCTGGCGTCCTCGGTGACTTCGAAGCGCAGCACGGGCCACGAGCGCAGGGCGTTGGCCAGGCGCGCACCCGTACCGACGGGGCCCACCCAGTTGGTGACGGCGCGCAGCTGCCCCGGCATGGCTGGTTGTGCCTGCCAGCGCAGCGAGACTTCCGCCGGGCGGCTCGATGAGATCGCCGACAGGGTCGACGACAAAGCCCACTCGACGTGCGGGCACACCGCAGCCGGAGAGGCATGGACATACACCACGCCGGTTGTCGAGTCGGCGAACTGAGGCGACGCGTGCATTCGTAGTGCTCCTTTGTCTTCGACGAGGACGTCTTCCCCAACGACTCGCGAAGCTTTCAGAGCGTGTTACCGAATTACACCAATGTGCCTTGTGACACCATTGTGCCCTGTGGTGCGCGTGTTGCGCCAGTCCCAGAGCCCAATTTGAGGTAACGGCTTCCTGAGAGTTTGAGAACCTCTACCCGAACTCGGCCAGCACGGCGTCGGAGAGCTGTGGCCACAGCTGGTTGGCCCAACCGTCGAAGGGCCTGTCGGTCAGCACGACGAGCGCCAGATCGGCAACCGGGTCCACCCACAAAAACGTGCCGGATTGCCCGAAGTGTCCGTAGGTGGCCGGTGAATTCTCGGCGCCGGTCCAGTGCGGAATCTTGGTGCTCTTGATCTCAAAGCCCAGCCCCCAGTCGTTGGGACGCTGCACGCCGTAACCGGGCAGCACCCCGTCCAATCCCGGGAAGACGACGTTCGTCGCACGCTGATGCGTCTCGACCGTGACGAGATGAGGGCGCAGCAGCTCGCCGGCAAAGGCCACCAGGTCCACGACGGTGGACGCTCCCCCGTACCCGGCGGTGTCGGCTCCGCCGGGCAACACCGTGTGCCCCATACCGAGCGGCTCGAATACCGCCTCGCGGAGGTATTGACCGAACTCGATGGTGGACCCGGCCTGCACCGTATGCGCCAGCACCGCGAAGCCATAGTTCGAATACACCCGGCGAGTACCGGGCTTGGCTATGACGGCTTCGGAGAGCATTGACAGCCCCGAGGCGTGCGCCAGCAGATGTTCGACGGTCGAACCGGGCGGACCGGCCGGCGTCGCAAGCTCCACGGCACCTTCCTCCAGCGCCACCTGTGCGGACCGGGCCACCAAGGGTTTGGTGACCGATGCGAGCGCGAATTGGTGCGTGACAGGGCCGGTTTGGGCCCTTATCCCCTCCGGCCCCACCACCGCGGCGGCGACGGTGGGTACTGGCCAATCGGCGACGAGGTCGAGGGCACCCATGCCTGGGACTGTAGCGTCTGACGCATGTCTCAAACTGTGCGCGGTGTGATCGCTCGGTCGGTGAAGGCTCCGGTGGAATTGGTGGACATCGTGGTTCCCGACCCCGGCCCCGGTGAGGTTGTGGTGAAGGTGCAGGCGTGCGGCGTCTGCCACACCGATCTGACCTACCGCGAGGGCGGTATCAACGACGAGTTCCCGTTCCTGTTGGGCCATGAGGCAGCCGGGATCGTGGAGACGGTCGGCGAGGGCGTCACCACTGTCGAGCCGGGCGATTTCGTGATCCTGAACTGGCGTGCGGTGTGCGGGGTGTGCCGGGCCTGCAAGCGCGGACGCCCGCAGTACTGCTTCGACACGTTCAACGCGACCCAGAAGATGACGTTGACCGACGGCACCGAGCTAACCCCCGCGCTGGGCATCGGCGCGTTCATCGAGAAGACGCTGGTGCACGCCGGTCAGTGCACCAAGGTCGACCCCACCGCCGATCCGGCCGTGGTGGGCCTGCTGGGGTGCGGTGTGATGGCCGGCTTGGGTGCCGCCGTCAACACCGGCAACGTCGGACGCGATGACTCGGTCGCGGTCATCGGATGCGGCGGGGTCGGGGACGCCGCGATCGCCGGGGCCAAGCTGGCCGGGGCACGCAAGATCATCGCCATCGACACCGACGACACCAAACTGGCCTGGGCCAAGGACTTCGGAGCCACCGACACCATCAACGCCCGCACGGTCGAGGATGTGGTGACCGCGGTGCAAGAACTCACCGGCGAGTTCGGTGCCGATGTCGTGATCGATGCGGTGGGCCGCCCGGAAACCTGGAAGCAGGCGTTCTACGCTCGCGATCTGGCGGGCACCGTCGTGCTGGTCGGGGTGCCCACCCCCGACATGAAACTCGAGATGCCGCTCATCGACTTCTTCTCCCGTGGTGGATCGCTGAAGTCCTCCTGGTACGGCGACTGCCTACCCGAACGGGACTTCCCCACCCTGGTCAGCCTGTACCAGCAGGGCCGCCTGCCCCTGGATCGCTTCGTCACCGAACGCATCAGCATCGGCGATATCGAAGAAGCCTTCGAGAAAATGCATCACGGGCAGGTGCTGCGCTCGGTGGTCGTGCTCTAACGGCGGATCAGTGCTGGGGATCTAACATCCCGCGCGAGCTTTTCACCTTGTATAGCTCGTAATCTGCCTGTTGGACAAGCGAATCCAGGTCAATTCCGCCTCCGGTTCGCGACTGCCAGGCCGCGCCAACGCTGACGCTCCACGAGTCGATGCCCGCGCGCGGCGTGCTCACGCGACGCACGGTGCTCTCGATGTCCTCGGCACGTCCGGGAAACGCGACGACCAGGAACTCGTCACCGCCGATGCGTGCGGCGATTTCGCCGACCCGCGTGCGCGCGGTAAGCATGGCTGCCACTGCCTTCAAGATCTCATCGCCGGCGCCGTGGCCGCGGGTGTCGTTGAGTTCCTTGAGTCCGTCCACATCCATCAGCACCACAACGACGTTGACGGCATCGATGCGGTCTTGGTGCAGCAGGTCGATCGCGGTGGTCACCCCCCGACGGTTCAACAGGCCCGTCAGCGGATCGCGGTTCGCCGAGACCGCCGCGGCCAGGATCGAGTCTCGGCCTCCTTCGAGAACCACTTGGATGATGGCCGGCATCAGCACCACCGCGGCCAGTGCGGGTGCACCGTAAGTGAACTGCGAGGACCAGGTCGCACCGTCGACCAGAATGTTCATGGTTACCAGCACGCCGAACAACGCCAGGGCGAAGCCACAGTGGATCACCAATGCGCGCCTACCCAGGAAAAATGTGGGAAGAAGCCCCACCAGGCTCAGGTATACGACCGCGGAAAGCCTGGCAGTCGGATCGGAAAATGTGGCTGCCGCTATCGCCAGGGTGACATCCGCCCAGATGACAAACGCGACCATGCCGCGCCGGCTCGGCCAGGGAAACATAATCCAACACAGGCCGACGATTACCGCTACGACGGCCGCGATGGCCTGAATACTGCGTGGCCACACACCCTGTGGGCCCAACGGAATGAACTGGGTAGCCCCAGCAAACAGCACGATCGAGAAGCACAGGACTCCGATGCCAACCTTGAGCTGCCTCAACTGCCCAGCGCCTCGGAGCGCATCGGTAACCAGCAGGTACTGAAACCCTGGTTCTAGCTGTTGCCGATTTTGCACACCCGATTATGGACCTTGCAATCACCATGAGCGGGTGCCTTTCGCACATAAGATCGCACGCCGATAGTGGCGGCATGACGACACGACATGGGCGCAAGGCGGCCATCATCGGCGCGGGACAGACTGGCGCCACGGCCGCATTGGGGCTGCTGGACAAGGGTTTTGACGTCACGATCTATAGCGACCGGGACCAGCGAAGTTTGCGTGAGGACGTGCCGGCCACCGGCACCGCACTGATATTCGGCGAGGCCCAACGTGCCGAGGCGAGCCTGGGGCTGACCAGCTACCTGGAGCCCGGGCCAACCTCCACCGGACTCAGCGTGCGCCTGGTCGACGGCAGCGAACCCGGCCGCCCCGAGGTCATCGCCTTCGATGCCGACTTCGACGGCGGCACGCAGGGTGTCGCCGTCGATACCCGACTCAAGGCCGATGATCGCCTCGTCCAGTTCCATGAGCGCGGCGGACGTCTGGTGGTGGAACAGGTGGATCCGGAAAGGCTCGACGCCATCGCGGGCGCCCACGACCTGACGCTGGTGGCAACCGGCCGCGGCGGGTTGTCCTCGCTGTTCCCGGTGGACGCTTCCCGCACGGTGTATGACCGTCCCCAGCGCCGGCTGTTGATGCTGACCGTTGCGGGTCTGGGACATGGGCCCGACGTCTTCGCACACCGGGGACCCGCCGGTGGACGCCACAGCGCGTTCTCGTTCATCACCGATCAGGGCGAGGCATGGTGGGGCCCCTACTTGCACAAGGATGCCGGACCGTCGTGGTCGTTCCTCACCTGGGCCAAACCCGGTAGCGAGTGGGAACGGCGCTACACCGCCGTCGACAGCGCCGCCTCCGCACTACAGGCCGTCACCGACGTGCATCGCGAGTACATCGACTGGGATCTCCCGGAGGTGTTGTCGCTCAATGTTATCGAGGAAGACCCGCATTCGTGGATCACCGGCGCCGTGACCCAGCTGGTGCGACACGGAGTGGGACACACCGCCAGCGGACATTCCGTGGCGGCACTCGGCGACACCGCGGTGGCCTATGACCCGATCGCAGGTCAGGGTGCGCAGGGTGGTCTGGTGCAGGCGGCCGCGCTGGTTCACAAGGCCGCCGCGCATGACGGGCCCTTCGACACCGCCTGGCTCACTGCGGCTTTCGAGGAGTTCTACGACCGGCGGGCACGTGCCGCGCAGCTGGTGACCCGGCTCTACCTCGGCGACGACGAGCTGCACGACTACGGCGATCTGTTCTTCGCGGCGGGCCACGTGCACGAGGGATTCGCGTCCAAACTCTTCAGCCTGCTCGATGATCCGAAGCCATTCGAGGCTGTGACCTCGATCGAGGCCGCCAAGGAACTCATCACCGAATGGGCAGGGGAACCCGCCGACGCCATCCTGGAACGGTTCTCCCCTGCCGGACGGTTCGCCCGATCCGGACTGGTGCGCGCCGCTTAACGCTGCGCTGGGCGGTACGCGGTCACCACCACCGAGCCGCCCAGCCCGATGTTGTGTTGCAGCGCCACACCATCCTTGGTGGCCGCGCCCGCGACCTGACGCTTGTCGGCCTGCCCGCGTAGCTGCCAGTTCAGTTCCGCGCATTGGGCCAGCCCGGTGGCACCCAGCGGATGCCCCTTGGAGATCAAGCCACCCGACGGGTTGACCACCCACTTGCCGCCAAAGGTGGTGTCCTCGTTGTCGATCAGCTTGCCGGCCTCCCCCTGCTCACAGAACCCGAGCGCCTCGTACACCAGGACCTCGTTGGCCGAGAAGCAGTCGTGCAACTCCACTACGTCGATATCCTCGGGGCAGATCTGCGCCTGCTCGTAGACGGCGGCGATGGCCGCCTTGTTCATGTGCGCGCCGACGATGCCCGCCGCGGTGCCGTCGAAGGTGTCGGCCCGGTCGGTGACGGTGGCCTGTCCGACGATCTCGACGGCTTGATCGGCGAGTCCGTGCTTGTCGACGAACTCCTCGCTGGCCACGATGGCTGCCGCCGACCCATCCGAGGTGGGCGAGCACTGCAGCTTGGTCAACGGCGCCACAATGATCCGCGACGACAGGATGTCTTCCAGCGAGTACTCGTCCTGAAACTGGCTGTACGGGTTGTTCACCGAGTGCTTGTGGTTCTTGTAGCCGATCCACGCCAACTGCTCGGCAGTCAGGCCGTACTCACGCATGTACTCCTCGGCGGCTGCGGCGAACATCCATGCTGTCATGGGCATCTGCGGCGGCGTCAGTTCACCGAGACGGTTGATCTGCGGCATCAAGGGTGACTCGCGATCGGTGTACTTCATGCTCAGCGAGCCACGTTCCATCTTCTCGAACCCGGCGGCCAGCACCACGTCCGATTGACCGCTCCGAATGGCGTTGGCCGCCATGAACAGTGCGGTCGACCCTGTCGAGCAGTTGCTGTTGACGTTATAGATCGGGATTCCGGTGTGGCCCAGCTCGTAGAGGGCGCGATGCCCGGAACACGAATCCCCGTAGACGTTTCCGACGAAGGCCTGCTCAATCTGTTCATAGCGCACCCCGGCATCATCGAGTGCCTTGGTTCCGCTCTCCTTCACCATGGCCGGGTAGTCCCAGCCCTCACGGCTTCCGGGCTTCTCAAACTTCGTCATGCCGACGCCGACCACGAAAACCTTGTTTTGCTGCTTCATTGCGGCTCCTTACCGTGCCGGGTCACAGAGACCGCGAGATGAGTTCTTTCATGATTTCGCTTGTGCCGCCGTAGATTTTGTTGACGCGTGCGGCGGCGTACGCACGGGCGATCGGGTACTCCATCATGTAGCCGTATCCGCCGAAGAACTGAACACACCGGTCGACCACCGCGACTCCCTTGTCGGTGGCCACCAGCTTGGCAATCGAAGCCGTTGCGGGATCGTTGACACCGTCGATGTAGTTCTGGATGCACCAGTCGACGGTTGTCTTGATGGACAGCACCTCGGCCTTCAACTCGGCCAGCTGAAACCTGGTGTTCTGAAACTTGATGAGCGGCTGGCCGAATGCCTGACGCTCCTTGGTGTACTTGATCGACTCCAGCACCGCGGCCTCGGCCATGCCGGCGTTCCCCGCCGCGATGATGAGGCGCTCACGCGCCAGCTGGGTCATGAGCTGGATGAACCCCTGTCCGTCTTCCTCGCCGAGCCGGTTGGCCACCGGCACCCGCATATCGCTGAAGAACAGCTCGCGGGTGTCCTGCCCGTGCTGCCCCACCTTCTCCAGCACCCGGCCGCGCTCGAATCCGGGTAAGTCCTTGGTCTCGGCGACAATGAGCGATATCCCCTTGGCCCCCTGGGACGGATCGGTCTTGGCCACGATCACCAGCAGGTCGCAATGGGTGCCGTTGGAAATGAACGTCTTCGAGCCATTGATCACATAGTGGTCGCCATCCCGGACGGCGCTGGTGCGCACCCCTTGCAGATCCGAACCCGTTCCGGGCTCGGTCATGGCGATGGCCAGCACCAGGTCGCCACTGATGATGCCGGGCATCCAGCGGTTCTTCTGCTCGGTGTTGCCGTAGGTGTTGATGTAGTGCGCCACGATCGGTGAGTGCACGCCCCAGCCCGTCGCGGTGTCCTGGGCCAGTGCCAGCTCCTCGGCGACCACCGCCGAAAAGCCGAAATCGCCTCCGGCGCCGCCGTATTCCTCGGGCAGGTCCAGGCCAAGCAGGCCGGCATCGCCCAGCTTGTTCCAGAACTCACGGTCAACCTGATGCTGGGCACTCCAGCGTTCCTGGTTGGGCGTGGACTCCTTGCGCAGGAACTCAGCAGCATGCTTGCGCAGGTCGCGGTGCGCATCGGTCTCCCAGGACGCGCGATAAGCCGGGAAAAGTACAGACATCTTTCAGTGACCTCCTCGTCGAGACAATACAAGTGTATCGTTTCAGATTCGTTTGTAAAGGGGTGCGGTACGATGAGGCTTATGGCAAACCCGCGCGCGACTGACGAGGACTTGACCGCGAAGGCGCGCATTCGCAATACCGCGCTGGATTTATACGCCCAGTACGGCGAGGAGCGAATTTCGTTGCGCGCGGTCGCATCCGCGGCCGGGGTGACGTTAGGGCTGGTGCAACACCATTTCAAGACCAAGGCCGGTCTGCGTCAGGCCGTCGATCAGCTGGTGGTCGACTACCACGTCGAAGCGTTGCGATCGGTCGACGAAGAGAAGGACCCGCGCAAGCTCGCCGCGGCCCGCGACGCCGCCGTCGTCGCGATGCTCAAGGCCAATCCCCCGATCGTGAACTACGTACGCCGGGCCGTGCTCGAGCCCTCCGAAGAACAGCTGAGCATGCTGACCGCGCTGATTCAGCTGACCCGCGACGAGGTGGCCACACTCCGCGAAGAGGGCATGGCCCCCACCGAACGCCCCGAATCCACTCAGGTTGTGTCCGTGATGGTTCGGCAGATGGGCGCACTGCTACTGCAGCCGCTGATCGACGCGGTATGGGACCGGCTGGAGCACGGAGACACCCCCAAACCCACGCTATCCATCAAAGTGCTCGACTAACCGCCGCCCCAAGCGGTTACGGTACTGCAGTGACGTCACGCAGCCCCGGCTATCGGCCCACCGATGACGAGCTACTCGATCTGGTGTTACCCGTTGTGGCCGAACAGGGTTGCGGAACAGTCACTATGGATCAGATAGTGGCGTCCGGCCAGGTGACCAAACAGACGCTCTACGCACATTTCGGCTCCAAGGACGGACTCCTCATCCGGCTCGTCGGGCGTGAAGCCAACCTGATGCGCGCGATCTTCGACGACGTGTCGATGCCCGAAAACCTCGACCTGAACGACCCGACAGCATCACTGAGCGCGGCCCTGGAGCCGTTCTTCAACCATGCGGCCGCTCGGCCCTTAGGCATGCAATTGCTGGCCGATTCCACGGCGCCCCGGGTTCCCGGGTTCGACGAACAGGTTCTCACCGACGCCGTGTCCCGCATCATGTCCATCTTCCAGCTCGGGGATCCGGCGCAGGACGAGGCCGCGGCGCATCGGCGCCTGCTGCTGGCGACCATGAGCGCACGGGCGATCATGTCGGGAGTGCTGACCGCGATCACCCACCACATCGACCCTGCGGTGGCGGTGCGCACGTGCGCCACCTTCATCATCGCGGGGGTCTCGGCCGCCTATCCGGCCGCACTGCCCACCGACTCGTAGCCACCGGATTCCATCCTTGCCATACCCATTCATTGGGTCTACCGTCGAGCTTGACTCTACGTTCTAGCTTCAATGATGCAGCCAAAGGATGTTGACATGGAAATAGATCTACTTTCGGACGAGCACGTGCTCCCGGTCGATCGGGAGACGACAGCAACCGGCCTCCAGGTCACCGGTGAGATACCGAAGTTCCTGAACGGACGTTACGTCCGGACCGGTCCCAATCCCCTTCCCGGGCAATATGACCCCAACAACTACTCGGTATTCGGTGCGACCGGCGACGGCATGGTGCACGGCGTGCGGCTGCGCGATGGCCGCGCCGAGTGGTACCGGAGCCGGTGGGTGCGCACACCGAAGGTATCCAGACTGCTCGGCGAGAAGCCGAAACCGGCCAACTATCGCGCCGGCGTGACGACCGTGTCCCCGCAGACCAACGTGTTTGGTTTCGCCAGCAAGACGATCGTCAGCGCCGAGGGCGGTCTGGCGCCCTATGAGCTCAACGATGACCTCGAGACCGTCGGAACCTGCGATTTCGGCCGCACGCTGGAAGGCGGATACACCGGTCATCCCAAGCTGGATCCGGTCACCGGCGAGTTGCATGCGGTCACCTACCAACTCGTCGGACCGGCGGTGGCGCGTTATGTGGTGATCGGCCCGGACGGCACGGTGCGCAAGAGTGTGCCCCTGGACGTGCCGGGCAGGCCATTGCTGCACGACATCGCCCTAAGCCAGAACTACGTGATGATCTTCGACTGCCCGCTGGTGATCGACCTCAACCTCCTGACGCGCAAGGTCGCACCCGCGTCGGCACCGCCGTTCATCACCCGGGTGGCGGCAGGGCTCCTCGGCCGGTTCGAGCCACCCGCGTTGCTCGGCCCGCTGGTGGCCCGCACACCCCTACCCAAGACCGCCGAGGTACCGCTGCGCTGGAAAGCCTCCCACCCCAGCCGAATTGGCGTGATACCCCGCCAGGGGCCCGCGACGGTGCGCTGGTTCGAGGTCGAACCCTGCTATGTGTTCCACACCCTCAACGCACACGAAGAGGACGGCACCATCGTCATCGACGCCTGCCGGATCACCGGACCCGAGGACGACTCGGAGTACAACATCGCCGACGTGCTGGGGACGGGACGCCCACGGCTGCACCGGTGGGAGGTCGACCTGGAGACCGGTGTGGTCAAGGAATCATGGACCGACGAACGGCTCCAGGAGTTCCCCATGGTCGACCCGCGCCGGGTCAGCCTGCCACACCGATATGGCTTCACCACGAGCGTCGGCGACACCGATATCGACACCTTGCAAAGCCTCGATGACGCCCGTGCCTCACTGATCCGTTACGACCTCACCGGCGGTGGCACCACCGAACACAAGCTGGAGGCCGGACACATACCCGGCGAGTTCTCGCCCGTGCCGCGTTCCGCGGATGCCGAGGAAGGCGACGGGGTGCTGATCGGATACGAGTATGACCGCAGCACTCAACTCAGCAACATGCTGATCGTCGACGCTCAGTCAATGGAAAAGATTGCGACCGTTCACCTTCCGGCGCGCATACCCTTCCAGTTCCACGGCAACTGGATCCCGGCCTAGCCCTCGGCCGCCACGATCCGCACGCCGTCCCTACCGGAGGCGAGTAGGTCCTGCAGCACCTTCTCGACGACCTGCAGATCGGCATTGCTGTAACGCTGCAAGAAGTCGCGCACACCATGCTCCATCTCCTCGTGCAAGGTGCTGTGCACGTCGACGACGATGCCGCCGTCGGCGGTCAGGATGAGCTCAATCTCCTTACGATTACCGGGAATCGGCACACGCTCAACCCAGCCCGCGTCCACCAGCCGCTGCACGTGCTTGGACACCGTGCCCTTGAGCTGGCCCGAGCGCGCCGCCAGACCCACCACACTCACCGGCCCCTCGGCAATCGCCGCCAGCAGATGTAGCGACAGCGTCGGCAGCGTTCTGACAAGGTGCTCCATCCGGTGCGGGCACCGCTGCGCCATGAAATCGCGTTCGGCATCGGAATCCTCGTCCGGTTCGAACTTGTCCCCCACCGCACCCACCAGCGTGTTGATACTGGTGATCAGCGCCGACTTGGTTTTCATGGAAACCATATTGCCATCCGGCAGCACGCACCGTACATTGTTCATATGGTTTCGATGGAAACCATTTCTACAGAAACTTTGAGGAGTGCGCCATGAAGGCAGCAGTCGTGCATGAATGGGGGCAGCAGCCCGCCTACACCGACTTCCCGGACCCGCAGCCCACCGACGGCACCGAGGTCGCCACCGTGGAGGCCTCGGCCCTGACCAACCTGACCCGGGCCGTCATCTCCGGAAAGCACTACAGCAGCAAGGAGATCAGCCTTCCCGCGATCGCCGGAGTCGACGGTGTCGCCCGGCTGGCCAACGGCAAGCGGGTGTACAGCGGATCGCTCGCACCGTACGGGATGATGGCCGAACGCACCGTCGTGTACCCGGCCGGTGCCGTCGAGGTGCCCGAGCACGTCGATTCGGTGATCGCCGCCGCGATCCCCAACCCGGGAATATCGGCCTGGTTAGCCCTGTCCCATGGCGCCGCCGTACAGCCCGGCCAGCACGTGCTCGTGCTCGGAGCCACTGGAGTGACCGGCTCGCTGGCGGTGCAGCTCGCGAAATCGGTGTTCGGCGCCGGGCACGTGACGGTCGCGGGCCGTAACGCCGAGCGGTTGGACTGGCTGCGCACGGTGGGAGCCGACGACGTCATCACGCTGGGCAGCGATGACCTCACCGAGAGCATCACCGCGCGGCACGCGGCGCGCCCGTTCGATGCGGTGCTGGATTACTTGTGGGGCTCCCCCGCCGAGCAGACCCTGAATGCGTTGGCGGCCAGTCACCCGTCGGCACACTTCCATGCCACCCGCTTCGTGCAGATCGGCGCGATGACCGGGGAGACAATCAGCGTGAATGCTTCCACCTTGCGCAGCACCGGCATCACGTTGTCCGGTGTCGGGATCGGCAGCGTGCCGCCCGAAGCCCTGATGCAGGCGCGCGCCGAGGCCTTGCCGAAGCTGTTCGCCATGGTCGACGGCGGTGACCTGCAGCTACAGACGCTGGCCCGGCCGCTGGCCGATATCGAGACCGTTTGGGCGGCAAAGGAGCCGTCCGGGGTGCGAGTGGTGGTCACTCCCCAGTAACCTGCCGGTCGCCTATTTCCGGTTTTCCCGTGCGCCATTCGATGGCACGGTGTTGACATGACGCACTCTGCCGAGCTTGACCATGACGAGCACTCCCGCACCGGCCTGAACGCCGACACTCTGCAGAGAGCCATCATCGATCATCTGCGGTACTCGATCGGGCGTCCGGCAAGCGTGCTCACCCCTGCGCACTACTACCGTGCCCTGGCGCTCGCGGTCCGAGATCGCATGCAGCAGCGCTGGATTGCCAGCATGCAGACCTACCTGGACCTGAGCCGCAAGGTGGCGGTGTATCTGTCGGCGGAGTTCCTGATGGGGCCGCAACTGGGCAACAACCTGCTGAACCTGCAGATCGAGCAGCAGGCTCGCGATGCCCTCTCGGCCCTGGGCCAGGACCTCGACGAGGTGCTCGAGTGCGAGGAAGAGCCGGGCCTGGGCAACGGCGGCCTGGGCCGGCTGGCGGCCTGCTACATGGACTCGCTGGCCACCCTGGATCGGCCCGCGATCGGCTACGGCATCCGGTACGAGTACGGGATCTTCGATCAGGAGATCCGCGACGGGTGGCAGGTCGAGAAGACCGACAACTGGCTCGACAACGGAAACCCTTGGGAAATCGCCAAACCCGACCTGAACTTCATCGTTGGGTGGGGCGGGCACACCGAGCAGTACCTGGACGAGGACGGAAACTTCCGGGCACGCTGGGTCCCGCAGCGCTTCCTCAAGGGCATCCCGTACGACACCCCCATCCAGGGCTACGGCGTGAACACCTGCAACACGCTGACGCTGTGGAGCGCCCGCGCCGTGCAATCCTTCGAGCTGGACGCCTTCAACGCGGGCGACTACTACAAGGCCGTCGAGGACGAGGTGTCCTCCGAAACCGTGACCAAGGTGCTCTACCCCAATGACGAACCCGAGGCCGGCAAGCGGCTGCGGCTGCTGCAGCAGCACTTCTTCGTCTCCTGCTCGCTGCAGCGTGTGCTGCACATCCTGGAGGATGTGGCCGAGCGCCCGGTCAACGAGCTCGCCGAGCAATTCGCCCTGCAGCTCAACGACACTCACCCGTCCATCGGCGTCGCGGAGTTGATGCGGCTGCTGGTCGACGAGCGCGGTCTGGGCTGGGACGAGGCCTGGGAGATCACGGTGGCGGCCTTCGGGTACACCAACCACACCCTGCTGCCCGAGGCGCTGGAAACGTGGCCGCTGGGACTGTTCGCCGAATCGCTGCCCCGGCACCTGGAGATCATCTACGAGATCAACCGCCGCTTCCTGGACGAGGTCCGCTCCCGCTTCCCCGGTGATGACGCCCGGGTGCGGCGCATGTCGCTCATCGGCGAGGAGGGCGGCAAGAGTGTGCGGATGGCGCACCTGGCCACCGTCGGGAGCCACGCCGTCAACGGAGTAGCCGCGCTGCATTCGGAGCTGCTCAAGGAGAGCGTGCTCAAGGACTTCTACGAGCTGTGGCCGCAGCGGTTCAGCAATAAGACCAACGGCGTGACGCCGCGCCGGTTCCTGGCGCTGGCCAACCCGGGCCTGCGCGAGCTGCTCGACGACGCCATCGGCGAGGGCTGGATCTCGGACCTGGAGCGGCTGCGCGAGCTGGAACCGTACGCCGAGGACTCGTCGTTCCGGATGCAGTGGCGAGAGGTCAAGCGCCTCAACAAGGCCCGGCTCGCCGAGTACGTGCTGGCGACCACCGGGGTGGATCTGGATCCCAACTGGATGTTCGACATCCAGGTCAAGCGAATCCACGAGTACAAACGCCAGCACCTCAACGTGCTGCACATCGTGACGCTGTACCACCGGCTCAAGCAGAACCCGGAGCTGCGTATCGCCCCGCGCACCTTCATCTTCGGCGGCAAGGCCGCGCCCGGATACTTCATGGCCAAGCGGATCATCAAGCTCATCAACGCGGTGGCCGAGACCGTCAACAACGACCCGCACGTCAGCCAGTTCCTCAAGGTGGCGTTCCTGCCCAACTTCAACGTCAAGAGCGCGCACCTGATCTATCCGGCAGCCGATCTCTCGGAGCAGATTTCGACGGCGGGCAAGGAAGCCTCGGGCACCGGCAACATGAAGTTCATGCTCAATGGGGCGCTGACCATTGGCACGCTCGACGGCGCCAACGTTGAGATGCGCGAGGAGGCCGGCCCCGAGAACTTCTTCTTGTTCGGGCTGACCGTGGACGAGGTGCAGCGCCTGGTGCACGAGGGATACCGGCCGGAGGACTTCGTCGAACTCAACGACGAACTCCGCGCCGTGCTGGATCTGATTGCCAGCGGCCATTTCTCGGGTGGAGATCCGTCGGTGTTCGCGCCGATCGTGGACTCGCTGCGTAGCCACGACCCGTTCCTGGTGCTGGCCGACTATTCCTCGTACATCGAATGCCAGCAGCGGGTGTCCGACGCCTGGCACGACGTGACGGCGTGGACGCGGATGTCGATCCTCAACACCGCACGCGGTGGCAAGTTCTCCTCGGACCGAGCCATCGCCGAGTACTGCGAGCAGATCTGGGGCGTGCAGCCGGTCACCGTGCAGGTGTAGGCCTGCCGGATTGGGCATCTAGTGTTGGGGAGTGACAAGCTTCGTCGCTCCCCAGTGGGACAGTTCGGCTTTGGTGGTCATCGATGTGCAGACGGAGTTCGTCTCCGGCGCCATGGCGGTGCCCGGGACTGCTGACCGAATTCCCGCGCTCGGTCGGCTGATCGCGGCCTTCCGCCAGGCCGGTCGGCCGATCGTGCACGTGGTGCGGCTCTATGTACCGGGCGGCACCGACACCGATCTGCCCCGTCGCGCAGACATTCTCGCCGGCCGCGAGGTGGCCGCACCCGGCACCGACGGTTCCCAGATCCCCATCGAGCTGCTGCCACACGATGCTCAACTGGACTCAGAGCTGCTGTTGGCAGGCGGGTTTCAGGAAGTCGGCCCCGCGGAGCACATTGTGTTCAAGCCCCGCTGGAGCGCCTTCTACCGGACCGAGCTGGAGCAGCACCTGCGTGACCGGGGTGTTTCGACCGTCGTGGTGGCGGGCTGCAATCTGCCGAACTGCCCGCGCGCCACGCTGTTCGACGCCTCCGAGCGGGATTACCGCGCGGTGCTCGTCGAGGATGCCACCTCGCAGGTCACGCCCGAGCGCCTGCACGATCTGACACTCATCGGAGTGAACGTCTCCGACGTGGCGTCGGTGGAACAGGAGCTGGCGCGGGTCTGAGGGCGCCCAGGGATTCCCGGGACATGCCGCTAGTGCCCGCGTCTATGCGACAACTTTCGCGGCGGTGCCGGTTTGTCGCATAGACGTGGGCACGTCGAAAAGCCTTTCTCCGACCGATTCCCCGCTCAGCCTCAGGAGAATCCGTCGATCTGGGAGAGCACCCGCATCATCACCTCGTCGGCACCGCCGCCGATACTGAGCAGACGCTGATCCCGGAAGAACCGCGATGTCCACGTCTCGGTCATGTACCCCATGCCGCCGTGCACCTGCAGGCACCAGTCACCGGCCTCGCGAACCAGCGGTCCGGCGGTGAGCTTGGCGATGGTGACCTTGCGGGTCACGTTCTCCCCCGCCATGTACCGGCCGGCGATGTCGCGGTTGTAGACCTCCAGCATGTCGGCCCGCGCGGCCAGCCCCGCGTACTGATAGGCCAGATGCTGATTCTTGGTCAGTGGCTTGCCAAACACGTGGCGCGCCAACGCGTATTCCTTGGTGCGCTGCAACGCCCTGTTCACGCTCGCGGGTATGCCGTAGGCACCGAACATGCGCTCCATGACGAACTGCGACATCTGCTGCTGGAACCCGCGGCCGATCTCGCCGATGGTGTTGGACACCGGCACCCGCACGTCGTCGAAGGTGATCAGACCGGTGTCGGAGGCGTGCATGCCCAGTTTGTCGAGCTTGCGCACCTGGTACCCGGGCGTCTTGGTGGGGACGATGATCTGGCTCATCCCCGCGTATCCGCCCTCATCGGAGGTGCGGGCCAGCACGCACAGCCAGTCGGCCTGAACCGAGTTGGTGATGAACATCTTTGAGCCATTGATCACCCAGTCGTCGCCGTCGCGGCGGGCGTGGGTCTTGATGCCGGCCACATCGGATCCGGCGTCGGGCTCGGTCACCGCGATCGCGGCGATCTGCTCGCCTTGCAGCGCCGGTGCCAGGAATTCGCGCTTGAGCTCATCGGTGCCGTGCTTGTGCAGCGAGGGCGTCGCCATCGCAATGTGCACTCCGAAGGCCATCGGGAAAGAGCCGTGATCCACCCGGCCCAGTTCCTCGGCCAGCACCAGCGTGAAGAGGTGATCGGCGCCCTGTCCACCGTATTCGGGGTCGTACTCGAGGCCGACCAGCCCCAGTTTGGCCATATCGGCGATCACGTCGTGCAGCGGCATCATCTGCTCGCGTTCCCACTCGTCGACGTGGGGGTTGATCTTCTCTTCGATGTACCGGCGGACGGTACTGCGGAAATCGTCGTGCTCGGACGAGAACGTCATCGGTCTCTCCTTCATGGGATGTGAGGTCCCATCTTGCCTCAGCCGAGCGAGCTAACATGGTGGAGGAGGTTCGTCATGCGGTTCGCAGCAGTGGTGATGTCGGCGGTGATGGCGCTGTCACTTGCGCCGATAGCGGCCGCGGACCCCAACTGGCCGGTGGCCGGATCCGGCTCGGCCAGCGAAACCATCTCGGCGCTGGAAAGTCAGGGGTACGAGGTCCAGATCAACTGGGTGAACGGCAACACCTTGACCCCGCTGGTGTACTGCACCGTCAACGGGATCAACAACCCCGACCGCTCGGGCACGCAGGTGAAAGCCAACACGACGGTGTATGTCGACGTGTCCTGCCCCAACTACTGGGATGTGGGCGACTAAAGCCCGACCTCGGTCCAGGCCTCGTCAACTGCGCTCGCGGGTGAGTCAGCACCGGGGCGGGCCGTCGCGATCTGCCGGGTGAGTTTGGCGAAAGCCTTGAACGTCATGTTCTTGCGGGCCTTCGGGCTGGTCAGCGCCTCATACCAGACCGTCCCCACCGCCTCCCAGGATTTGGCGCCGTGTTTGGTCGCCGCCAGATAGAACGCGTGGTTGGGGATGCCGCTGCCGTCATGCGGATCACTGCCGGGCACATAGTCGCGATAGTGAGCCGGTTGCGGCGAAAGGCAGTGCTCGGCAGCGGGATCGGCGAGATCCCGCAGGCAGGTGTAGCCCTTGGCGAGGGCCCGCGGACCCAGGATGTCCTTGCCGATCAACCAGTCGGCCTTATCCGCGCTCTGACCTGCTTGCCACTGCCGGAACATCGAACCGAAGACATCCGAGACACTCTCGTTCAAGGCCCCGGCCTCGTTCTCGTAGTTCAGACCCGCGGTGAATTGGGTAACCCCATGTGTGAGTTCATGACCGATCACATCGTTGGCCTTAGTGAAGTCCAGAAACAGCTGACCGTCACCGTCGCCGTAGGCCATCTGCGAACCGTTCCAGAACGCGTTGGCGTACTTGACGCCGTAGTGGACCGACGAGATCAGCGTCATACCGGCGTTGTCAACGGAGTTGCGCCCGAAGCACTCCCGGTAGAACCGCACGACGTCAGCCGTCTCGGTGAACGCCCGCTGGACGGTGGCGTCCTTGGATGTGGCCGGATCGGCCACGGCGACACCCGGCAACGAGGTGGTCTGCCGGCAATCGAACACCGGCGTTTCGGGGACCTTGGCCAGCGCCGTGATGGCGGCGCTGATGGTATTGCCGCTTGCCGTCCGGGTGGCTCGCGTGTGCGCATTACGCAAGGTACGCCAAGACAATTCGGATGCCGCGGTGTCCAGCAGCGCGACCCGCGAGTCTTCGGCGATATCACCATCCTCAGCCAGTCGCGTCAGTACGGCCGGGGGGATGATGAAACGGTTGCACATTGCGAATCAGCCTACCCGGCAATGCGGATGCCCGCTCAGCGCGAGCGGTGAACTGTCAGGTCCCGCCGCGTCAGCCGTCCGTTAGATTCGCTCTTTGACGACCTGCCGAACGGCGTCGGGCAGCAGACTTTCCGGGATAGCCCGCGTGGTCCGATCAGACCCGCTGACCCGGGTCACCGTGTAGGTGAAGCGGTCGGCACCCGGGTCGCCCGGAAGCGACCCGGGACTGTCCAACAGTCCATCCAATGCACGTCGCGCCTCGGGGTCCAAGCTCTGGTCAGTACACGTACCGCTGGCCGGAAGCCCGGTGAATCCGCCCCGTCTGTCGATGAGGTACTCCACCATGACGGCGACGCTACAGCCCGACCGCGGTCCACGCGTCGTCAATCGCCTTATGCACCGATTCGGCGGCTGCATTGGCGGCGGAGATCTCACGCGTCAGGTTCGCAAAGGCCTTCATCTTCATGTTGGGACGGGCTTTCGGGCTGGTCAGAGCCTCGTACCAGACGGTGCCCACGCCCTGCCAGGAGTAGCCGCCGTGCTTGGTCGCCGCAAGATAGAAGGCGTAGTTGGGGATGCCGCTGCTCTCATGCGGGTCGCTGCCGGGCACGTAGTCGCGGTAGTGCGACGGCTGCGGTGCCAGGCAGTGCCGGGCGCCCGGATCGGACATGTCGCGCAGGCAGGTGTAGCCCTTGGCAATGGCCCGCGGACCCAGGATGTCCTTGCCGATCAACCAGTCGGCTTGGTCGACCGTTTGTCCGGCGCTCCACTGCCGGAACATCGATCCGAACACATCCGACATGCTCTCGTTGAGGCCACCGGCTTCGTTCTTGTAGAGCAGGCCCGCCGTGTACTGGGTGACGCCATGCGTCAGCTCGTGGCCGATCACGTCGTTGGATCCGGTGAAGTCGACGAAGATCTCACCGTCCCCGTCGCCGTAGGTCATCTGCGAGCCGTTCCAGAAAGCGTTGGAGTAGTTCACGCTGTAGTGCACAGAGGACACCAGGGTCATGCCTTCGTCGTCCACGGAGTTGCGCCCGAAGCAGTCCTTGTAAAACTTTGCGACCGCAGCGGTTTCGGTGAACGCATGCTTGGCGGAGGTGTCGGTGGAGGTGCCCGGATTCGCGATCGTGATACCGGGCAGCGAGGTGGTGTGCTTGCAGTCGAACACCGGGGTGCCGGGCGCGGTGGCCAGTGCCTTGGCTACGGCGACGAACGCATCGGCGCGGGCCAGCAGCCCGGCCCGGGTGGCTTCGGTGTGCGCGTCGCGCAATGTGCGCCAGGCCGTTTCGGATGCGGCCGTGGCGGCCAGGGCCGTGCGCGAATCGTCGGCGACGCTGTCATCGTCGGCCAATCGCAGCAGGACATCTTGGGGGATAATGAAACACATCGTGAGTCTCCTTGACATGGCCGCGGGTGCGCGGTTCTGGAACATGACGAGCTCAGCGTGCGTGTGACGTAGCCCTCCGGACGTGCGTACCGCACTACCCGATTTCCGGTTCCGTCCTCCAGTCCGTCTGCACGGCACCGATGTCGTCAAGGAATCCAAGGTCGTGGCTGGCCACCACCAGGGCTCCCCGGTACTCCCCCAGCCCCGACACCAGGGCGTCGTAGGAGGCGAAGTCCAGGTTATTGGTGGGCTCGTCGAGGAGCAGCAGCTGCGGCGCGGGGTCTGCCAGCAGCACCGCCGCCAGCGTCGCCCGGAACCGTTCACCACCGGACAGCGCACCGACCAGCCTGTCGGCGGCATTGCCGCGGAAGAGAAATCGCGCCAGCCGCGCGCGAACAGCATTCATGTCGGCATGCGGGGCACGGCGCGCCACGTTGTCGGCGACACTGAGCGCATCGTCGAGCAGGTCAAGGCGCTGCGGAAGCAGTCCCAACGGAACATGCACCGTCACAGTGCCTTCGGCGGCCGGGATGGCTCCCGCAATGGTGTGCAGCAGCGTGCTCTTTCCCGAACCGTTGAGCCCCACCAACCCCACCCGCTGGGGCCCACGAAGATTCAGATGTGCGGCCACCCCATGGCGCAGCACCAGGTTCTCGGTGCTCAGGACCACGCGCCCGGCGGGAACCTCGGTGCCCGGCAGGTCGATACGGATGGACCGGTCGGCACGCAGCCGGGTCTGCGCCTCATCGAGCGTCTCGCGGGCCTTGTCCAGCCGGTCGGTCTGGGTTTGTTTGAGTGCTGCCGCCGATTCCTGCGCGGCCCGCTTGCGCAGCCCCATCACGATCTTGGGTTCGCGCTTGTTGGCCTGCATCTTGGCGCCGTAGCGACGCCGCTGTGCGATCACCCGTTCGGCCTCGGCCAGGTCACGGCGCTCGCGGCGCACATCGGCCTTGGCCGTCGAGATTGCCTGCGCGGCAGCCTCCTGTTCGGCCATGATCGCGGCCGCGTAGTCGCTGTAGCCACCGCCGTACCAGGTGACGGCGCCCTCGCGCAGATCGCCGATGCGCTCCACATGCTCCAGCAGTTCACGGTCGTGGCTGACCACCAGCAGCGTGCGCTGCCAGGACGAGACCAGTTCGTACAGGTGCCGACGGGATTCGCCGTCGAGGTTGTTGGTCGGCTCGTCGAGCAGCAGCACATCGGGGCGTTGCAACAGCAGCCGGGCCAAACCGAGCCGGATCACCTCACCACCGGACAGATCTCCGAGCGTGCGGTCCAGCACCGCCGCAGGTAATCCGAGCCGGTCCAGCTCGGCGCGCACCCGCTCGGCCAGGTCCCAGTCGTCGCCGACGGTGTCGAAGTCGGCCTGGTCGGTGGACCCGTTCTCGATGGACGCGATGGCCGTCAGCACCGGTGTCAGACCCAGCAGGTCGGGTACCGACTGGTCGGTGCGGATGGTGAGATCCTGTGGCAGGTAACCGATATGACCCGAGGTGTGCACCATCCCCGAGGTCGGCGACAACTCTCCCGCGATGAGCTTGAGCAGTGTGGACTTGCCGGAGCCGTTGACTCCGACCAGCCCGGAGCGGCCCGCCGGAACCAGCATGTCGAGTCCGTCGAGAACGACGGAACCGTCGGAATGTGTGTAGGTGAGAGCGTTCGAGGAGATGACAGCAGACATGGAGGGGACTTCCTGTGAGGTGGGGTCGCCGAAATCGCGCGATGGCGCGTCGGCGTAATGCCAGACCTCACAGATCCATGTCGTACCTTTCGTCGGGGACGAGGACGCCAGCCAGGTTAGGCGCAGCAGGCTTGGGAGGCAAGGGAATTTTCCTCCCAGGTCAGGGCGTCGCGCGTAGCATGCTGCCATGCCGGCCGATGCAGCGTCGGAGGAGCCAGCGCGTCAACCTGACGATGCGCCGGGAAAAGTTGATGCCCCGGCCGCTGAGGACTCGCCGGATACGGTGTCGATCCTTCGCCCCGTGATCGCCGTGATCACCACGGTGGGAACACCGTTGACGATGATCACCGCGCTGCTGCTGTATTTCGGTTGGGCACGCAGCGATGCGCAGTCCCGGTGGATGGGCATCGAGGTGAGCCTGTTCCGCTTCACCACCCAGGACTACGTGCTGCGCAGCATCAGCACCCTGTATCTGCCCATCCTGGCATCGGCGGTCATCGGAATCGTCTGGCTGGCAGCGCATCGCGCGGTGACCGACAAGATCGAGCGCGACGGCATGACCGACACGATCCGGGTGATCTGCCGGGTGACCATGCTTGGCGGGCTGGGCATCGCCATCCTGGGCGTGGTGCTGCCCGCATTTACGCGCTCCTGGGAACCCGGGACGGTGGTGTGGCCGCTCATGATCGCGATCGGCACGGCGCTGGCGGTGTACGGCAGACATTTGAGCCGCCGGGGCCAGGAACGTGCGCGCCCCCGCAATGCCATTGCCCGTCCCCCAGATGTGCTGGAGGCCGTGCTCGTCGGCATTGTGATTGCGGCAGCGATGTTCTGGGCCGTGCAGGGATACGCCGACATCGTCGGGCGGGGGTACGCGCAGCGCTACGAAGCGTCGGTGTCGTCGCTGCCCCGGGCGACGGCGGTCAGCGAGAGCCCACTGGGTATCGATTCGCCCGTGGTGCGCACCGAGGAGATCACCACCGGGCCCAAAACGCTATACCGAACCACGGGATTACGGCTGCTCGCCGAGTCCGGGGGGCGGTTGTTCCTGATGACCGAGGGGTGGACCGTCCAGAACGGCAGCATCATCGTGCTGGACGAGGACGATTCAGTGCACTGGCAGTTCTCGCACTGACCTCACCGCGTCGGTGCGGTGGTGGTTGTCGTACTCGAGGTGGTCGTGGCTGACGTCGTGCTCGATGACGTGGTGCTCGATGTCGTGGAACTGGTTGTGGAGGAATCGGTCTCGTCCGGGGGCACGAAGCTGTTGTTGTCCTTCGAACATGCCGTCCGGCCGTCGGTCTGCGGGTACGTCAGCTCGGGCTGGCGGCCCGGGTTCGCCTCATGCCAGGCAAGGAGCTTGCTGACCATGGCCGCGATGGTGTCGTCGACACATTGGGCCGGGCCGATCTCGACACCCGTACCGCGCGCCGCGAAGGCCGTGGCCGCGACGTCCCATTGGCTCTCTTCGCCGTTCACCGCGGCCCGGCATACCCCCACCGCCGCCTCGTAGAGGTTGCCTTCGGGTTTCTGCACGTTCTTGAGGCTGTCGCAGTCGTGCTTGAGGAAGTAGACGTAGACATCCCAGCCCGGTGTCGGGAAGGCCGGGTCCTTGGGCCCGTAGGGCACCCACGCGAGTCCGTCGTCCTTGGGTGTCTTGCCGGAGGTGGACGACCCACCGCCGCCGGTACTTTCGTGCGAACCCCCGCCCTCGTGGGTGATTGTCGTCTGATCGGTGACGGTCTGCGTCACGGTGCGGGTGGCGGTCTCACCGGCGCCGCCGCAGGCGACCAGAAGGGAACCCACGAGCACCGCGAGCGGAATCGGCGATGCAGGCATGGCAACCTCCCAGCGGGATCGTTCGATCCGAAAGGGAAATTACTCCGGTAGAGCGGTGTCGCACCGGGTACTGGACTACTCAATTTCTCCCGAGTAGTGGAACAACCGTGTGGTCAGTTGACGGGAGCGTTGAGGAAGGGGCGTCCCTCACCGGCGCCGGGCCCGTCGAAGTGCCACCACTCCCCCGAGTACACCTGCAGGCCGCCCGCCTGCATGGCGCCGCGCAGGCGGGCGCGGTTGGCCTGCTGATCGGCGCTCACCCCGTCGGTGGCGTAGGCCAGGGAACGCGGCGAGAAATCATCGAATCCGGTACCCATATCAACCAAGCCGCGCGCGTTGGCCAGGGTGACATCCACCGAACGTCCGGCCTCGTGGCTGCGGGCGTACTGGCCGGGTTTGGCGACCCAGTTCGGGTTGGGCACCACCTGGAACATGCGAACCTGCACCTCATGCGGGCGGTAACAGTCCCAGAAGACCAGCCGCTCGCCGTTGGCGCGCAGGGTGTCGGCGGCGGTCTTGAGGCCGGGAGCCATCGACTCGTGCACCAGACAGCGCGCGTTGGCCGGGTACAGCTGTACACCGGTGAAGTTGTTGGTGGTGGCATAGCGCAAATCGATGATCGCGTCGGGAACGACGCTGCGCACGTCCAGCAGTCCGGCGGCGCGCGCGGCGTCACTTACGGGTGGGATATCGGGGTCGGCGCTGGCAGGCGCGACCTGGCCCAGAGCGCACCCGAGACCGAGGGCGGCGTATCCGAGACCGAGGATGAGACGCTTCATCATCGTTTCATTGTCCTCGGTGTGCTCTCAGATTCGCGTATTAGGCTCGTTTCGTGGTCGCACCCAAGCTGGACCGGCGCATGTTCTTAGGTCTGGTTGCCGCCGGCGCCGTCACCGTGACGGGACTGGGTGGCTTCCTGGCTCTGGAGGGTCGCGGCGGGCTGCGGCTGACCGGGCGCTCCTTTATCGACCTGTTCGAGGCGACCGGCGGAAAGTTCGTCGGGTATCGGCGTAATCACGCCAAAGCTCTTGCGGTGTCGGGCCGTTTCGAAAGCAACGGCGCGGGCGCGGAGGTCTCGTCGGCGTCGGTGTTCGTCGAGGGTGTGCATCCCGTCGTCGGACGGTTCTCGGTGGGCGGGCAGAACCCGCATCAGCCGGACACTGGGTCTGGACAGGCGCTGGCCCTGGAGTTTTCGCTTCCCGGCGGTGAGCAGTGGCGCACCGCGATGGCGGCCGCGCCGGTGTTCATGGCGCCGACGCCCGAGATGTTCTACGGGCTGCTGACGGCCCGGAGTTCGGGCAAGGACGCTGCGGCGGCATTTCTGCGGGATAACCCGCCGGCCGCGGCCGCTCAGAAGCTGATCGAGGCGGCGCCCAAGGCGTTGTCTTTTGAGACCGCCACCTACAACAGCCTCAACACGTTCATTTTCGTCACCAAGGACGGTGCCCGGACTCCGGTGCGGTGGCGGGTGATTCCCGACGGTGACGAGTCCGGCGCCCCGGTGAAGAACGGGCCCAATTGGATGTTCGAGGCGCTGGCCAACCGGGTGCGTCGCGGTGAGCTGCGGTACCGGTTGGTGCTGCAGGTCGGTATGCCCGGTGTGGATCCAACGCATGATCCGACGCTGCCGTGGCCACCCGACCGTGAGCAGATCGACGTCGGGACGCTGGTGCTGGGACACGCGATCCTCCAAGAGCAGGAACGCATTCGGGATACCAACTTCGATCCGACGTTGTTGCCCAACGGAATTGAGATATCCGATGATCCGATCCTTACCGCGCGTGCAGCCGTCTATGCGGAGTCGTTCCGGCGCCGCGCGCGGGAGACTCCGGCGCCGGTGGAGCAGTTCGGGCAGGACATGTGATGACTGAGTCCACGGGTGTCGAGCGTTTCGGATTGGCGGCGCAGCTTCTGCATTGGCTGATGGCGGTTTCGATCATCACGATGTTGGTGCTGGGCGCCCTGCTGGTCGGATCGCTGGGCGACTATCCGATGGTGCTGGCCTGGCACAAAGCCGTCGGCGTGGTGGTGTTGGTGCTCGCGGTGCTGCGCGTCGGGAACCGGATTTGGCACAAGCCGCCGCCGTTGTCCCTGGCACAGCCGGAACGGTTCATCGCAGCAGGTTCCGAGCTCGCGATGTACACGCTGTTCCTGGCGCAACCGGTGATCGGATGGGCGCTGGTGTCGGCGTCTGGGGTTCCGGTGACGATCGCCGGACTGCATTTTCCGTCGATCGTGCCGACCAGCATCGGGTGGTACGGCGTGCTGCGCGAAGCGCATGCGTGGGTGGCCTACGCGTTGCTCGCCTGCATAGTTGCCCACGTCAGCGCCGTGCTGTTTCACACGATCGGGTTGCGGGACGGACTACTCGCGAGGATGCTTCCGCGCCACTAGCAGCCAAAATAGGCGGGGCTGCGTTCATCGGCGGGTTTCAACCATTATCGTTTCGGGGTGCCCGAAATGGATCGCCGTAAGTTGATACTGACCATGGGCTTCGGCATCGCCGCAGCCGCCCTGCCCCTCCCGACGGCTCAGGCCGACCCGGGACGTAGCCCGGCGGCGCCGCCCGATGCCCAGTCCAGTGGCTTTGTCTTCCGCGACGAGTTCGACGGTCCTGCCGGTTCGGCCCCCGATGGTTCCAAGTGGGTGGCCGCGAAGTTCCGCGAGAAGATCAAGAACCCGGTGTTCTGGGACCGCCCCGAGAACATGGGCGAGTACCGCGACAGCCGCACCAACATCTTCCTCGACGGGAAATCCAACCTGGTGATCCGCGCGACGAAGGAAGGCAACAAGTACTTCAGCGGCAAGCTGCACGGCACCTTCCGCGGCAGCGTCGGTCACACCTTCGAGGCGCGCATCAAGTTCAACTGCCTGACTGACGGCGCGTGGCCGGCATGGTGGCTGCTGAACGACAACCCCGAGCGGGGCGGCGAGATCGACCTTGTGGAGTGGTACGGCAACCGTGACTGGCCCTCGGGCACCACGATCCACGCGCGCCTGGACGGCACCTCGTTCGAGACGCTGCCGATGCCGGTGGACAACAACTGGCACACCTGGCGCTGCACCTGGACCGATGCCGGGCTGTACTTCTGGATGGACTACCACGACGGCATGGAGCCGTACCTGACGGTCGACGCCAATTCCCTTGATGATTGGCCGTTTAACGACCCGGGCTACACCCTGCAGCCGATGCTGAATCTGGCGGTTGCCGGTTCCGGTGGTGGCGATCCGTCGGGTGGTTCCTACCCGGCGGAGATGCTCGTGGACTACGTGCGGGTCTGGTAGTCACCGAGCGGAGCTGCCGACTCCGGGAGACTGGCCGCAATGCGTGCCAGGGCACTAAAGGCATGACGTGATTGCGCGTTCTGGGTTGGCACCAGAAACACCAACGTTGTTTCGTGGGTCTCAGCACGTTGGTAGATCTGCGAATCCAGGGTGAATTCCCCGGCAACGGGGTGCCGGTAACGCTTACGGCCGGAGGTGTTGTGGTGCGCCACCGTCTGCGATGTCCACCAGAGGTGAAAGTCTCGGTCGCGTGCGGAGAGCTCCCCCACTAGTTCAGCCAGGCGGGGGCTGTGCGGGTTACGCGCCGCGTCCATACGCAGATAAGCCACACACGTACGGCCCACTGATTCCCAATCGAGATACATCGCGCGAACCCGCGCGTCCAAGAATGCCAGCCAGACCAGGTTTCGGTGCTCACGTGGAACCTGCGCGAAGTCCAGGAACAACGCGGACGCAAGGGTGTTCCAACCCAGAATGTCCAGGTAAGGGCCGAGCGCCAGTACCGGCACATCACTGAGGTGCGCTAAGAGGTTGCGGGTTGAAGCATCGACCGTCATATCGCCATTCGACATGGGGATCGCCGGCTTTCGAGCCAGCGTACGAACGTAGGTTTCCTGATCAGCGTTGAGCCGTAACGCTTCACATACTGCGGCCAACGTGTATTCGGAGACGCTGGAAAGCCGCCCCTGCTCCAAGCGTGCGTAGTAGTCGGCGCTGATCCCCGCGAGCTGTGCGACCTCCTCGCGCCGCAAGCCGCTGACTCGCCTTATCCCCGCTACTGGGGGTAGCCCGACTTGATCGCGAGTCAGCTCCGCGCGGCGTGCCCGCAAAAACGGTCCCAGTTCGATACGGGCCTCGGAGATATCTGCCATGGGCAGAGCATGCCATCCGAATCGCATTCGCCAGTTCGGTCCGGGTAGGTAAAAAGTACCTAGGGACAGGACCTAGCCGCGCCACGAAATCTCAACCAGGATGAGTCGATAGCGGCTAGTTGATGGTCGGTCGCAATTCCGCACGAGCAGAAGAGGCCAACAATGCCCGAGAGTGTCCGGTTCACCAGCAAAGGCCTACAACTGGCAGGGAATTTGTACTATCCCGAATCCACGGAAGACGGCCTGCCTGCGGTCGTGGTTAGCCACCCGTTCGGCGGAGTGAAGGAACAAACAGCCGGCCTCTACGCACAGGAATTGGCCGCAAAGGGTTTCGTGGCGTTGACATTCGACGCGAGCTATCAAGGCGAGAGCGAGGGCGAGCCACGTTTCCTGGAAGATCCGTCCACGCGGGTCGAGGACATTCGTTCGGCGGTCTCGTTCTTGACCACCGTGGCGCGGGTGGACCCTGATCGGATTGGCGCTCTGGGTATTTGCGCATCCGGCGGCTATGTCCCCAACGCCGCCGCCACCGATCAGCGGATCAAGGCTATCGGGACTATCAGCGCTGCCGACATCGGATCGCTATACCGCGACGGGCTCGGCGGTGGACAGAGCGTGGAACAGCTCCAGCAAGCGCTTTCCGCGGCGGCCGTCGATCGCACCGCCCAGGCCCAAGGCGCCAAGCCGGCACTCGCACATGTGGTTCCCGAACCAGACGAAATCACTGCCGACACCCCCTCGTTGTTCGCAGAAGGAACCAACTACTACCGCACCCCCCGGGCCCAGCATCCGAACTCTCCGAATTGGTATGTGGCGTCCAGCATCGTTCCGATCGCGGCGTACTCCTCGTACGACCACGTCGATCTCATTTCTCCTCGCCCACTGTTGATGATCGCAGGCACCGAAGCGGACACGCTGTACTTCAGTGAACAGGCCATCGCCAAGGCGGCTGAGCCGAAGGAGCTCTACCTGATCGACGGCGCCACGCATATCGACCTGTACGACAGGCCGCAGTATGTGGGCCCCGCCGTCGAGAAACTCGCCGAGTTCTTCGCAAAGTACCTGTAGGCGCTCTAGCTCAGCGTCTCGTTGATCAAGCGGGCCAGGCGATCACCGGCCAGGCGCAGCTGCGCCTCGGCGATCGGGCGGTACTGGTTGGTGTAATCGGTGCCGATGGTCGAGGTGTTCGGGTACGCGCCCACGGCGATGTGGCAGGTGTCCTGCGCCCAGTCGACGGGATCGGTGCTGCCGAGATCGGGTGCGGGCAGGGCCTGAACCACCAGGGTGTACTGGGTGTCGTTGAGGCCGCGGGTGTTCAGTAATCCGCTGTCCCACACCGAATGCAGGTTGGTAGAGCGGCCGTTGTAGGTCAGCGGAATGTCGTTGCCGCCGCGGTCGCGGGCGTAAGCGTCATGCATCGGCTGGTGGATATCGCCGACGAAATGCACCACGAACTTCAGCGCCTCCTGACGTTCGGCATCCGTTTTGGAGGTGTCGCCCAGGATCGCCGCCTGGTTGCGGATGGCCTCGATGACGTTGTTGCCGTTGTCGCCATTGATCGCGGGCACGTATTGGCAATTGTTCTCGGCGATATCGGCGTAGTGCCAGGGGGCGGTGTTCGGTCGGCTGGGGCGCACCTGGTCGGCCCAGTTGGCCACGCCCGCGAGCGTCGGGGTAGCTTGTCCGGCCAGCAGGCGCGAGACCTCGGCGCGGGCGGCGGGTGTGAGCTGCGCATCGGCGACAGCCCCCACAATGCTGTGCCCCTGCGGACCCCACGCGGACGCCAGCGGTGCGGTCACGAGCAGCAGCGCGGCGGCAACCACCAATACGCCAAACTTTTTCATCACCAGTCCACGGTGACACAGTGTCGCCGCGATGGCGCAAGTAGACACCTACTCGTTCTGTGAGTTCACCGCATCGTCAAGTTGTGGCTGCCCAGAGCGCGCGGTGGCGCGTAGCATCCGATTCGTGAGCATCTGGCGGCGTATCGATGGCAAGCACACCGGTGTTGGTCGTGACGAGCCTGTGGCCGAGTGCGGTCAGGAAGTCGCCGAGGCCGCCGCCGAGGCACCCGGCCCGATCTACATCTGGGACGGCGCCACACCCGAGAACCGGCAGGGCGGATTCGCGATCGACGAGTACCACCCCGGCTCGGCGGTGACCGCGCAGATCGTGATCGAGTCCGCGAAGAAGCCGCCGTTCGGTGAGTGGGAACAGCTCACCGAGTGGCCCGCCTAATCTTTGGCTCAGTCCTTGGCGAAGGCGATCGCGAGCTTCTTCTCCAGGTTTTCGTACGGCTCCCCCGAGATGTCGACGACCACCTGCGCGATAGTGCCGCCGGTGAAGGCGTACGGCACCTGGTAATCCGAGGACACCGCCGATCCGCTGTTGCGCCCGACCGACAGGCTGGCACCCGCGAGACCGAATGTGCCCGGGTGGATTTCAACTCCGGCGAGTGAACCGACGGCTTCTTCGTCGATGAACAGCGTCACGTCGCCGAGCGGGGTGTGGCTGCCCGCGACCGTGCCGGTCTTGGCGAAGCGGGCTCCCAGCACATGGGCGCCCAACGGCACCGTGCCCGGCGAGGACACCTTCTGCTCCTTCTCCCCCATGAAGTTGTAGATGTAGTGCAGCCGTCCGTCCTGGATAAACAGCACATTGCCGCCGTGGGCGCCGCCCTGCTTGAAGATCACGCCCTCGGCATCGGCGGTGTCGATCGCTACCTCGGCGAGCACTGAAAACGACTGTCCCCGAATCTCCACCGCGGCACCGAGTCCGACCTCAGCGGTGTTCGGGTAGTACGTGAACGAGGTCCGCTCCCCCGCCAGGTAGGGCCGCCATCGGGTCAGGGTTTCCAGGATGTTCAGGTCGGCCAGGGGTAGACCGTTGTACTTGGCGGCCTCGTCAAACCAGAGTTGTTTGAGCTCTTCGAGTTTGTCCGGGTGAGCGTCGGCGAGGTCGTGGCATTGGCTGCGGTCGGACTCGATGTGAAACAGCTCCCAGCGGTCCTTGTCGAAGTGCGACCAGCCCGAGGGTGTGGCGGCGTGCACGGTGTTGGCGAACCAGCCCTTGTGCCAGATGCCGCGGGTGCCGAGCATCGTATAGAACTGAGTGTCCTTACCGGTGTCAGCGTTTGCATCTTTCAGCGCCGCTGTGAAACTGATGCCATCGAGCGGTTTCTGAGCGATGCCCTTCACCGTGTCGGGCGGGGTGATGCCCAGCAGCTCGTAGATGGTCGGGGTGATATCGCTGACGTTCACGTAGGCGTCGCGGACCTCACCGTGTGCGGCGATCCCCTTGGGCCAGCTAATGATTGCAGTATCGGCGATGCCGCCCTCATGCGAGGCGTAGCGCTTGTAGAGCTTGTACGGGGTGTTGAACGCCATCGCCCACCCGATTGGGTAGTGGTTGTAGGTGTCGGTGCCGCCGAGGTTGTCGTAGAAGCGCAGGCTCTCCTCGACGGTGTCGATGTAGCCGTTGAAGAACTTGACCTCGTTGACCGATCCGTTGGGTCCGCCTTCGCCGCTGGCCCCGTTATCGGAGATCACCACGATGATGGTGTTGTCGAGTTGGCCCGATTCGTCGAGGTAGTCCAAGACTCGGCCGATCTGGTCGTCGGTGTAGCTCAGGAATCCGGCGAAGACTTCGGCCATGCGGGAGAAGAGGCGCTTCTCTTCGTCGTTGAGCGAGTCCCACGGGCGCACGGTGTCCTGTAGCGGCCAGGGTTCGCCGTTGGGTCCCTTGACGTCCAGATATGGGTTGACGGGCGACAATTCGGTGTCCGGCGGAACGATGCCGAGCTTCTTCTGGTTCTCCAGCACGATCTCGCGGTACAGCTCATAGCCCATGTCGAACGTGCCGGCGTACTTGTCGGCCCATTCCTTGAAGACGTGGTGCGGAGCGTGGCCGGCACCCGGGCAGACGTAGGAGAACCACGGCTTGTCGGGGGCGATCACCTTGGCGTCGCGGATGAATTCGATGGTCTTGTCGGCGATGTCCTTGGACAGGTGATAACCCTCTTCGGGGGTGGCGGGCGGCTCGACGGGGTGGTTGTCGTAAACCAGGTCCGGGTACCACTGGTCGGTCTCGCCGCCCATGAATCCGTAGAAGCGCTCGAAGCCTCGCGAGAGCGGCCAATGCCGTTTGGTGGCGGCAAGATTCGACTCTTCCAACGGAGTCAGGTGCCATTTGCCGACGCAGTAGGTGTTCCAGCCCTTCTCGGCGAGCACCTCGGAGAGCAGCGCGGTGTCGAAGGGGATGCGGCCGCTGCAGTTCGGGAAGCCGTCGGTGAATTCCTCGATGGTGGCCATGCCGACAGTGGTGGCGTTGCGGCCGGTGAGCAACGATGCGCGGGTCGGCGAGCACAGCGCGGTGGTGTGAAACTGCGAGAGGCGCACGCCGCGCTCGGCGATGCGGCTCATGGCAGGCATCTGCACCAGTCCGCCGAAGCAATCCCAGGTGGCGATGCCGGTGTCATCCCAGACGAGGTACAGGACGTTGGGTGCGCCCTCGGGCGCGGTGGGTGCGGCGTACGGGGTCCAGTCCGGTTCGGAATCCCTTATATCCAGGGCGATTTTGCCGTTGAATCCGGATTCGGGTGATCCCGTCATGGCTACTCCCTCGTAGGGGTTCAAGATCCAAGGACGCAGTGATCGTAACGGGGTGACGGGGCTGCGGAGAGGGCTTCCACCTGATTATCAGGAGCTTCAAAGGTGCAGGTCGGTTCGGTCGCTCAGTTCTGCGGTCCGGGCACTTGGTTCACCTTGCGAAGTTAGAGTGCAGGCGTGCCCTACTTATCCATACGCTCGGTAAGCGTGTCCGTACTGGCCACGGCTGCCGCCATCTTCGGTTTTTCTGGCGTAGCGGGGGCCGCGCCGCACGACTACTGCGCCGACCTCAAGGGCAATAACACCGGCACCACGTGTGAGATCCGCCTCTCAGACCCCGGGTACAGCGTCGACATCACCATTCCGCTGAACTACCCGGAGCAGAAGCCGATCGCCGAATATGTCGCCAAGACGCGCGACGCGTTCCTCAACACGGCCAAGTCCAACACCGCCCGCAGCACGCCGTATCAGCTGAGCATCAAGCCGACGGCATACACCTCAGCGATTCCCCCGCGCGGCACGCAGACCGTGGTGTTCAAGGTGTACCAAAACACCGGGAGTACGACGACAACGTTCAAGGCGTACAACTGGGATCAGAGCTATCGGAAGCCGATTCTCTACACGGTGGCGCAGGACGACAAGGAAAGTGCTCCGCTGTGGCGGGTCGACGATCCGCTGAAGACCGTCGCACCGATTGTCCAGGCTCAGCTGCAGCAGCAGCTGGCCCCGCCGCCGGTGGCGACTCCCACGCCGACGACGACCTCGGGGCAGCCGACTACCACCACGTCGGCTACGACTTCCACTACGACGCCACCTCCCCCGCCGCCGCTGCCGTTCTCGCCCGCGTCGCTGTACAACCCTTCGAACTATCAGAATTTCGCGGTGCTCAACGACGGGGTGATGTTCTTCTTTGACCAGGGCGCGATACTGCCCGACTCATACGGGGCGTTGCAGGTGCTGGTGCCGCGGTCCGCGATCGACCCTATGATCGCGTAAGGCTTTGAGCCTCCCGCTGGTCATCGGATTGTGTATGCGGGCGTACTCAACATGGCGGGCAAGACATTCCATCGCTTTACCGCCATGCCTACGATGGGCGCGTTGCGACGGGTGAGCAGCGAGGCGCGGATGGGCGAACAGAGCACGGTGGCGTGAAATTGCGAGAAACGGACGCCTCGCTCAGCGATACGACTCATGGCGGGCATCTCCACCAGACCGCCGAAGCAGTCCCAGGTTGCGATGCTGGCGTCATCCCGACGAGATACAGAATGTTAAGTGGCTGCGGGTGCCGCGTAGGTAGCCCAGTCAGGCTCGGAATCCCTTACGCCCAGGGCGATCTTGCCGTTGAGTCCGGAGACTGGCGATCCCATCATGGCTGCTCCCAAGCGTCCGTCAACAGCCCTCGACAGCACCCACGTCTCGCCTAATTTGACTCATGCTTGCACCTAGATCTCTGAAGCAGGCTGCACATCGAAGTCATCACCGTCAGCCTCTTCAGCTGCCGATACCAAGTCATCGCCCACCCCGGTTTCGTTGTCTATCAGCCCAAAGGGAGGGACTGCAGGGTCTCGCGTATAGCGAATTACGATGTGCTTGACTGCAAGATCAGGTGGTGTGTTATCGACAAAGATCAGCTGAGCACCCGCGCCCGCAGCCGACAACCAGCTGTCGATGTGCCGATAGAAACGCTCAACCAACCGAATGTCGGCGAACTCTGTATCGTCCGCGGCCCCACCCAAATTTTTCTGTGGCGTGTCTATCATCAAAAAGCCCGGGTGAGCGTCATTGCCTTCATAGGCAACTTCAAAGATCGCAAGCGCCCACGCGAGGGATATCAAGACTTGGCCGCCACTACTGGCTTCTCGAAAATGCTCATTACGTACGTACGGAACAAGGTTCTTATCAAGGTGGGGGGGGAGTATTCCATCCTCTTTAATCTTGGGGTACTCGATCTCATACAAAATATCTCTAAAACGCTCGGATAGCCGATGTAGAATTGACTCTCTGTCTGGACGTTGTTGCCTATCTCTCCGTTGTTGTCGTAACAAGCCTAGATTTTTCTCGGCACGATCAACATCTACCGCCTTCGCCTCAAGGCCTTTTCGAAGCCTCAAGCCATTACCAATTTCATTAATTCGTACTAGGAGATTCTGCTGCTGAGCCTGCAGCTCATTCCGCTCTCCCAGGAATGGCGTCACAGCCGACCTTGTCGCTTCGTCAAGCCTGACACCCACTTCCGCTTCGGCGTGAGCATCTTCATCTGCTTGCGACCGAAGGCCATCTAGCTCCTCTCCAAGCCGTAACCAAAAATCGTCAAGTTCGCGGTAACGCCTTTTCGCAGCGCGCAGTTCGCGTTGAGCGCTGACTTTCGAATCAGCATTGAACATGGCGGAACTATCATGATTCGACTGAACGTTGTGATTACAGAGAGTGCAGCGCCCATTCTCCAATGCCGGAGGAACCTCAAGCGTATTTAGACATGCCGGGCATACTTCAACAGATAGCTGATTAAAGCCGCCTTCCGCTTCCACAAGCAGAGTTAGCTTTCTGACATCGTCTGCATACTGCGCCCTCAAACTGCCAAAACGATTGAGTAGCGAAACCCGGTCGCGAACTTTCGCAGACGAGCGACTGGCAGCAGTCGACAAAGCCGCATGATGACTACGAAGCTCGGCCGCAAATTCAGAAGCAGCAGACTCTCTGACTCTCAACTCTTGTAGGCGATGTCGTACGGTGGCCAATTGGCCAGTCAACTCAGTCGCTTCAATTTCCAGGCGTGCATGCGACTTAGGTTCTTGCTTTGCAACAAATTCTTGAAGTTGTTCTAACGATCGACGCTGTTGATCCAAGGCAGACTGCGCATCCCTAATACGCCTTGCCAAATCAGCCTCTTCATTGTCATGGACACCAAAGACCGCATCGACGACCTGCCTGAGTTTGATAGCTTTTTGTATATTTCCCGAGTTTAAGAGTTGTTGGCTACCAATGCGTTCATTCAAGAACAAACATAGCCACATCAAATCACGGAAGCTAAGACGGTCAGTCGACGACTCCTCTTGCGTTGGAGCCTCCTTGAGATTTACGTCCTGAAGATTCACAGTGGCTAGTAGAAATTGCGACAGGCTTTGTGAATCACTTGTAGGCTCAATCACGTATGTGGTTGCGGAGATTTGATCGATGTTGTCCAAGTCAGAAGGATAAACTTGAGTACGCTGCCCATTCAACGCGCGCTCAATTGTAAACAGGCCATCAGCAGTTTGGATCTCCAACAGAACTGAACGAACTTGCCTCAGCACCTCTTGCGAGGAAGGATAGCTTGACCCACCCAGCGCATAAGAGATAAAGCGCAAGACGCTAGTCTTGCCAGTGTTTGTACGGCCAGCAATTATGCTGCACGGCCTGCAGACTCCACTCTCCGACCGAAAATCTGTTTCGTAATTGCGAGTCGCACCGACCAGCCGCAACCGGCGGATACGAATTCCCCCATTTGCAACCGGCTGCATATCTTGGCTGACAGAACTCACAGCCCTCCCCGCATCAAGGTCTCTGTGTAGGTGGAATTTACTGAGCCGTATAAGTCAAGAAGCAGTGACGGGGTCTTGAGCCATCCTCGAGCTGCCTGACTAAGCTGATTGTCCGATAGCAATCGGAGCCGACTGTGCACTACGCGCACCGACTGCCGATACTGGTCCACGTACAGTGCGGTCAGCGATTCGACAAAATCCTGACCCATAGAGGTTATTTCGTAGCCTCCATGGCGCATCTGAGCTAGGCGGTACGCAACCAACACCGCCACATCGTGTTGTAGGCGTTTCCTCCGATTCGCGAACCGCGATCCGGTTGATGCATAGGACAGCTGTCGCTCATCGAAAGATGCCTGATGGAGCTGAGCATGTTGCAACTCGTCGTCGGTTCCAAAGATCGCAAATGGGTTTGCCGCAAAGAAGTCATAATAACCAAGTCTCTCCAATTCAATAGCCTTCGCACCCACCGGCGCGACCTCTTGCAGCAAGATCATCAATTGCGTTAGGCGAAACACTGGAAAGTCTTCAGGAGCGATGTACTCGCCGATGCCGACCGCTCGCCCTTCACCCACTCCGTATGGATTCTGCGAATTGCTCATACGATTTCCTGGACCTCGTCCCGAAGCTGTGAATTACTTGGGTTGGATGCTGACCGCTCATCGTGTTCGGCGGCTACAACTTTCCAATCGTGGACCCACCCAGCGCGAGTTTCATCTACGATCTTATGCATAAGTCCGCGTATATGTAGATGCCGGAGTGGCAACACCGCCGGGGCTTGGACTTCTGAAGTCCGATTCATAACTGTCGAGAATAGTCGACGCGCGGAAGCTTGGTAGTCATCACTATTCGGAGCCGTAGCTGGATCAGCCACTGCGTCCTCCCACTTAGCCAGCAGAGAGATATCTACCTCGCGTATCGCTGCCACTTCCTCCGATACTGATCTCGCGGCAATATCACGTGTAAGTAGATCCGCATTGAAATACGATGCCTTCTGCGCGTCCGACGCCTGGATTCCCGCTACAACCATCTGTTTCACAAATAGTGTGCCTTCATAATCTGGCGTATCTTCCATTGACACTGGAATATCACTCAAACCGCTATTCGCAGCGCACTTATCTACCCGAATTGACGAAGCTCCATAAAATTCATTCCAGATAGGCTTGACGTCTGGAGACATTAACATTCGACGCAACCGAGGCGCATCCCAAAGATCTACACTTACCGTCGGGTGAGCCTTCTTCCATTCCCTGACCTTACTATCCCACCAGCGGCGCTCGGGAGCGCTCAGCTCGCATGCGACACACAACGTCCAGGCCTCTACGGTGTAGCCATACCTGGTCGCGTTATCCATTGCTGATTTAAACGACTTTCGAATTTGCGCCTTCTGAGAATCGCCAATCTCTGTGTAGAAATACTTTGACTGCCAAATCATCACTTTATCTACTAGACTTCCAACAAAGACGTCAATCCCCCAATCACCTGGATCGGCTCTCACATCGGTAGCGGTCGGATGGGTTACACCCACCAACGCAGAAAGCATTCGATGGAAGTCGACGCGGCCAGCCTCGTCACTACCGGTCCGAATAGCGTGTATACGAAAATCGATAAGTGCTGGCCCTGTCATCCTCGCTGAAGCCTGCCACTGACTAGCGGGGGCCGCCTCACGCAACCTGCACTCTTCATAGCTACACCCCCAACGGCAACTAAGACAACGCTCCTGGGCCAATTTCGCGACAGCTTAGCGTATTAGACCGCCAAGTTGGCCAGTTTGACCTTCTGGGCCAGACACTCCTCGACTCCAGCAGCTGACTTATCACCGAGGGCCTATCCCGCTGAGTAAATCGGCAGAATTCATAAGCGCAGCCAACTCAAAATGGCTTCCTTGTAGGGCGGGCGGGGCTCGAACCCGCGACCAATGGATTATGAGTCCACGGCTCTAACCAACTGAGCTACCGCCCCTAGCAGGTCACGACTCTAGCCGATCCCCCGCCACACCCCTGAAAGCCAGGTCACCTACCGCCGCGATCCACGTTGCACGACGCTGCCTTGACCTCAGCGGCCCGAACCTTCGCCCGGCTCATGTTGTACTCGTACCAGGGCGCTGTCTCCCGCAGGTGATACGCAATCTTGCCCTGTACACAGTCCCGCACGTCGTCGGGCAGCGACTTCGTCGCCGCGAATGCATCCGACGACAAGCTCCCCATGTACCACTGATCGATCTTGCCGGTCTGCTGGAAGAATTCGACGTTGCGCTGCGCGATATAGCTTTCTGGGTTGAAGATGGCCAACCCGAGCATCCCGAACGAGCCGACCGCCACCACGGCGGTGGGCAGCCACCGCGCACTCATCCGAATCCCCGCCACCAGGATCAGCACCAACACGATGGCCATGCCCAGCTCGATCCAGCGCACCAGCAGCCGCTCCACGCTAAACCCGTACGCCTTCTCGTACAACGACATCCGGTGAATGGCCGAGGCCACGATCACCAGCGTGGTCAGGCACAGCCCACCGATCAGCACCCGCAGGAACAGCCGGTCACGCGCATCCTCGCGCCCCGCGACGCGGATCGCCACCGCGATCACTCCCATCACCAAGATGGTGACGAACAGCAGCTGCCAAAAGCCCTGGCGCGCATACTCCGCGTAGGTCAACCCCTCAGTGACCTGCACGTGCTCATCTCCCCCGAACAGCACCGAGATCTGCACGCCCACAAAGGCGATGAACAGCAGATTCAGCGCGGCCAACGGCAGGCTCCACTCCCAGCGCGGCAGCTTCTTGGGCTCCGTCGGCGCCAACCGATCAAAGCTCGGCGGCACGGACAGCACGTAGATGGCGGCCAAGGCGAAGGCGCCTACCAGCACGCCGACGATGACCCGCCCGATCACCTCCCCGAAGGACACGAACGGCAGTACCCCGCTGATCAGCGCTCTGAATCGCGCATCGGCGTCGGCCAGCAGCGCCCCGAATGCCGCCACCAGGCCGAGCGTGATCAGCACGACGATGGCCGCCCGGTCCGGGTTGATCTTGCGGCCGCGTGACATCGTGCGGCTGCCGCGGCGCATCCACCCCGCCACCCGGAACGGCGTCCTCAGCATCACGAACTGCCCGTAGATCAAGCCTGTCCACGTCCGCGCCGGTGCCAGCGCGTAGACGAAAAGCGCCAGCGAGGTCAGGACACTCAGGGCAACAAGCCATTCCGCGTCCCGCACGGTCGGCACCACCGCCAGACACAGCGCCAGCACCAGGGCGCCGATGCGCGTCGGCGTCCACTGCACCTTCTGCGTCGCGAAGGCGGCGAGCGCCACCGCGAACGCGGTCAGCGTCCAGCCCAAGCCCGGAAGCGAGGAGCGCCAGCACAGGGCCGCGACCAGCCCGGCCCCTACCCCGCCGAGCAGCGCACCTTGGGTCATCTTCGAACGGATATCCCGTGGCCAGGCCGTCATAAACCGCGTCGGCGGCCCGAAGATCGGCACCGGCGGGCGCGGCACGGGCGGCACTGCGGCCTCGGCCGGCGCCCCCGGAATCGGATACGGCGGCGGCACTATCGAACCTGTGGTCATGAATTCCCCTCCTCGTTGTCGTACTGCGGCAATGTGACCCGCACCCGGCAGCCGGGCGCGTCCACGATTTCGATGCGGCCGCCATGCAAATCGACGGCCCACTGCGCGATGGCAAGCCCCAAACCGGTGCCGCCGTCGCGCGATCCCCCGTGGGTGAATCGTTCGAACACTCGTGATCTTTCGTGCGGTGCGATACCGGGCCCGGTGTCGGCGACCTCCAGCAGCAGCGCGTCGTTCTCGGTACGCGCGAACACCGACACCTGTCCCCCGGGCGGGCTGTGCCGGGATGCGTTGTCCAGCAAGTTGGCCACCACCTGATGCAAGCGGGCGGTATCGGCGACAGCTTGCAAGTCGAATGGCTCGACCGTCACGTGATAGCGCACCTGACGTCCAGTGGTCTTGGCCTCGGCCACCGCGCCATCGACGAACTCACGCACCCCGAACGGTTCGCGTTGCACCGGAACCGATCCGTTCTCGAGTTTGGACAGATCAAGTAGGTCGTCCACGAGCCGGCCCAGCCGTTCGGTCTGCGCCAGTGCGGTTTTCAGTGTCGCCGGGTCAGGCTCGGCCACCCCGTCAACAATGTTCTCCAGCACCGCCTGCAGTGCCGTGATCGGTGTGCGCAGCTCGTGGGAGACATTGCCGACCAACTCACGCCGGTACTTCTCGGCGGACTGCAACTCGGCGGCCATGTGGTTGAAAGCCGTTGCCAGCTGGCCTACTTCATCGCGTGAGGTCGAGCGAATCCGGCGCGAGTAGTCGCCCTGGGCCATCGAGCGCGCCGCCGCCGTCATGTCCCGCAGCGGCGAGGTCATACCGTGCGCCAGAAACCACGTCACCCCGAAGGACACGAACAGCGCCAGCGTGAGCGCATACCGCAGCTTCCATTCGGCGGTGATCCAGAGCAGGCAGGTGGCGATCAGCAGCGCCACCCCCACCAGCACCGCCGTCTTGAACTTGAAGGAGCGCAACGGATCCAGCGGGCGCGGCAGCAGTTCCAGCAGTGGGCTCATCGCGGTACCTCCAGCGCGTATCCGATGCCGTGCACGGTGCGGATCAGCTCTTGGCCGAGCTTGCGGCGCAATGCCTTGATGTGGCTGTCGACGGTGCGCTGGCCCGACGGCAGCCCTTCGCTCCAGCCCCACACCTGATCGAGCAGGCGCTCGCGGCTTATCGCCACTCGCGGGTTATCGGCCAGGTAGGCCAGCAGATCGAACTCGGTGCGGGTCAGGTGCACCTCGTCGTCGCGGTGATAGACGCGGCGCTCGGAGACGTCGATGCGCACCTGCCCGATCCGCACATCGGTGCTCGGCGCCGCGACGCGTTCGGTGCGGCGCAACAGCGCGGCCACCCGCGCCACCAGCACCCGCATGCTGAACGGTTTGGGCAGATAGTCGTCGGCACCCACGCCTAGCCCCACCAGCATGTCGGTCTCGGTGCCGCGCGCGGTGAGCATCAGCACCGGGATCGGGGCGTGCGCCTGTACCTGGCGGCAGACCTCCAGGCCGTCGAGCCCGGGCAGCATGACATCCAGCACCATCAGGTCCGGCGGGTTCTCGCGGCAATGCCGCACCGCGTCCAGGCCGTTGTCCTCGGTGTCTACGGCGTACCCCTCGGCGCGCAGCCGCGCGGAAATGGACGCACAGATCGTTGGCTCGTCGTCGACAACCAAGATTCTTCGCTGGCCTTGCACATGAACAGCCTATTTGACGGTTGTGGTGATCGCTGGAGCCTTTTGTGAAGGTTCTGTGGAGGTAGCTGCCCGCCGAGACCGAGGTTGTGGCGCGGATGTGCGAGACGAATCCGCCACAACCTCGGTGTGGAGGAGCGGACCCCCTACTGCGCGGCGCTGACCGAGGACATGTGGAAGTCCGGGATCCGCAGCGCGGGCATGGCCTGACGGGTCGCGTAATCGCTCCACTCGCGCGGCAGCGTGTATTCGGTGACACCCACCTGCGTCACCCGCCGCAGCAGATCGATCGGGCTCTCGTTGAACCGGAAGTTGTTCACGGCGCCGGTGATCTGCCCGTCGCGCACCAGGTACACCCCGTCACGGGTGAGCCCGGTCAGCAGCAGCGTCGTCGGGTCGACCTCGCGGATGTACCAGAGCGTGGTCAGCAGCAGCCCGTTCTCGGTCGCGGCGATCATCTCTTCCAGCGTCGCGCCGCCTTCGCCGGTCATGATGAGGTTGTCGGCGCCCACCGTGGGGGCGGCACCGAACTCGGCGGCATCGGCACGCGAGTAGCTCAGCGCGTTGATCACGCCATCGCGCACCCAGTCGACACGCCCGATGCCGACACCATTGTCGAAGACCGACAACGATTCCCGCGAAATCGGGGTCGCCACAAACGGGCTGCTTTCCAGCCCCGGGTACGACGGGTCCGAGTACACCGTGACCGGCAGCTCGGTGAGCCGCTCCCCGAGCCGGGTGCCGCCCGGCGCCGCGAAGGCGTTGCGTCCCTCGTGCGCGCCGCGCCCACCCATGGTCCACACCAGGTATTGCATGAGGTCGCCGGTCGCCGACGGCGGCAGCAGCGTCTCGTAGCGACCGGCCTTGAGCTCGATCTGATTCTGTGCGGCCGTCAGCCGTTCATTGAGCTGGCGCAGCAGCGATTCGGTCGGCACATCGACGAACTCGGGGGTGCACACCCCGGCCCAGGCGCTGCCCACTCCGCGTTTGGCGTTGATCTCCACCTGGCCGGTGGGCTGGGTGAACCTGCGGCGCAGCCCGGTCGACGAGGCCAGGAATGTGGTCTGGCGTTCATGGCGGGCGTATCCGTACAGGGTGTCGGGGCCGTCGAAGCCCATCGACAAGTCGGCCGCCAGAGACCCGAACACGTCGGCGCCAGTCGGTGAGATCGCCGCGTCCCAGTTCTCCCCTGCCGCATCGCCGGGGCCCAGCAGTGGCATGGCATCACGCGACGGTGGCGCCGAGGCGGCCTCAGCCTGGCTGGCCGCCACCAGCTCCGCGAGTGCGGCGGGATCGGCGTCCTCGGTGAGCACCGAGCCGACCCGGGTCTGATCGCCTTGCCGCAGAATCGATACCACCGCGATGCTGCGCTTGACCGACTCGCCGTTGGTGGTCATGGAGCTGCCCGCCCAGCGCAGCGAGGCCTCGCTGCTGTCCTGGATCAAGACGATGGTGTCGTCGGCGCCGCCGCGTCGCGCGGCTTCGGCCAGGACATCCTCGGCGACCTGCTGTGCGGGGATCACGCGGCACCACCTTCCTGCTTGGTGTTCAGAATATTCACGCCGCGGAACAGCGCCGACGGGCAGCCGTGGCTGACCGCCGCCACCTGTCCGGGCTGGGCCTTGCCGCAGTTGAACGCTCCGCCCAGGCGCCAGGTCGATTGGCCGCCAACGGCTTCCATTGAACTCCAGAAGTCGGTGGTGGTGGCCTGGTAGGCGACGTCGCGCAGCTGGCCGTCCAGCTTGCCGCCGCGGATGCGGTAGAACCGCTGACCGGTGAACTGGAAGTTGTAGCGCTGCATATCGATTGACCATGACTTGTCGCCGACGATGTAGATGCCATCTTCGACTCCGGAGATCAGGTCGTCGGTCGAGCGCTCCTCCGGGGAGGGCTGCAGCGACACATTGGCCATCCGCTGGATCGGCACATGGTGCGGCGAGTCGGCGTACGAGCAGCCGTTGGAACGCTCCTGGCCCAGCCGGGGCGCGAACACGCGGTCCAGCTGGTAGCCGACAAAGATGCCGTCGCGCACCAGATCCCAACGCTGTGAGGCCACCCCCTCGTCGTCGTATCCGACCGAGGCCAGGCCGTGGACCTCGTTACGGTCGGCGGTGACGTTCATGACGGGCGAGCCGTACTTCATGGTGCCGAGCTTGTCCGGGGTGGCGAACGAGGTGCCCGCATAGGCGGCCTCATAGCCGATGGCCCTGTCGTATTCGGTGGCGTGGCCGATGGATTCGTGGATGGTCAGCCACAGGTTGGTGGGGTCGATCACCAGGTCGGTGCGGCCGGCGACGACGCTGGGCGCCTTCACCTTCTCGGTGAGCAGCTCGGGGATCTCACGCAGCTCGGTGCTCCAGTCCCACACGCCGTCGCTGCCGATGGCCTCCCAGCCGCGGCCCATCGGCGGGGCCAGGGTGCGCATCGTCTCGAAGGATCCGGTGGCGGCGTCAACGGCGATCGCGTCCAGCTGCGACATGACCCGGACGCGCTGCTGGGTGATGGACGAGCCGAACGTGTCGGCGTAGAAGGTCTGCTCCTTGACCGCCGTCAGCGACGCCGAGGCGTGGTCCACCCCGTCGGAGGCCAGCAGCCGGGCCGAATACTCCTGCAGCACCGCGATCTTGTCGGCCTGCGGCACTCCGAACGGGTCGATCTCGTACTCGGACACCCACTGGACGTCGGCGTAGACAGGCTCATCGGCCAGCTCGACACACTCGCGGTTCAGGCTGCGCAGCCCGCGTGCGACGGCCACGGCCCGGCGCGCGGTGTCGGCGGCCGCGGTGGTGTCGAGCTGCACATGCGAGGCGAATCCCCAGGTGCCGTCGACGATCACCCGCACCGCCAGACCGATGGTGCGTCCGGACACCGCGGTCTCGACCTGCTCGTCGCGCAGCATCAGCTCTTCGTTGATGAGTCGATGGATGCGCAGATCGGCATAGCTGGCGCCGGCGGCGCGCGCCGCGTTCAGGGCAGCGTCGGCGAGTTCAGCGCGAGGTAGCGCCAGGAATTCGGAATCTACGGACCGAGTCACGCGCTCAACCGTACCTATGCCACACCGGTGGCGGCGCGCGGTTTAATGTCCCCGTGAGTAGGTCGCGGCAGACAGCCGTCGCATATGGGCTGCTGGCCCCCAGCCTGTTCGGGGTTGCGGCGTTTCTCCTGCTGCCGATCCTGGTGGTGGCGTGGCTGAGCCTGTGCCGCTGGGATCTGCTGGGCCCCATCGAGTTCGTCGGCCTGGACAACTGGCGTTCGGTGCTCACCGACGGCGCCTTTGGGCACTCCCTGCTGGTGACGCTGCTCTTTGTGGCGCTGGTGATTCCGGTGCAGACCGTGCTCGGTCTGGCCGCGGCGACGCTGTTGGTGCGCGGCCTGCCCGGCACCGTGCTGTTCCGCACCATCTACGTCATCCCGTGGATCTGCGCGCCGCTGGCCATCGGCGTGCTGTGGCATTGGATGCTCGCGCCCACCGATGGCGCCATCAACACACTGCTCGGGCAGCGCATCGAATGGCTCACCGATCCCTCGCTGGCACTGCCGGTGGTGGCGGCGGTCAGCGTGTGGACGAACGTCGGTTACGTGGCGCTGTTCTTCATGGCGGGTCTGCTGGCCATCCCGGGCGATGTGCACAACGCGGCCCGGGTGGACGGCGCGACGGCCTGGCAGCGGTTCCGCCGCATCACGCTGCCGATGCTGCGGCCCACGTTCTTCTTCGTTCTGGTCACCGGGGTGGTGAGCGCGGTGCAGACCTTCGACACCGTGTACGCGCTCACCGGCGGCGGCCCGCAGAACCGTACGGACCTGGCCGCGCACCGCGTGTATGCCGAGGCATTCGAGTCCGCCCATGTCGGGCGTTCGGCCGCCATGTCGCTGATCCTTTTCCTGATCTTGGTCGCCGTCACGGTGATTCAGCACCGCTACTTCAGGACGCGGGTGAGCTATGACCTGGTCTAGGAATGCGCTCGTCTATCTCCTGTTGATCCTGGGCGCAGCCCTCACGCTCGGGCCGTTCCTGTTCGCCCTGTCGGCATCGCTAAAGACGACGCGGCAGTTCTCTGCCGAATCCCCGCTGGCTCCGCCGAATCCGTTCACCATCGCCAACTACACCGGGCTGGCCGACGCCGGGTTCGGGCGCGCGGCGCTGGTGACGGTGTTGATGACGGCGATCATCGTGATCGGCCAACTGACGTTCTCAGTCCTAGCCGCGTATGCCTTTGCACGGCTGCAGTTCCCGGGGCGCGACGGACTGTTCTGGGTGTATCTGGCCACCCTGATGATTCCGGCGACGGTGACCGTGGTGCCGATGTATCTGATGCTGACGCAGGTAGGGCTGCGGAACACGTTCTGGGCATTGGTCATCCCGTTCATATTCGGATCGCCCTACGCCATCTTCCTGCTGCGTGAACACTTCCGCACCATCCCCAACGACCTGATCCGTGCGGCACGCCTGGACGGCGCGAACACGCTCGACATCCTGTGGCATGTGGTGGTGCCGGTCAGCAGACCCATCCTGATCACGCTGACCCTCATCACCGTGGTCTCCCAGTGGAACAACTTCATGTGGCCGTTGGTGATCACCAGCGGCGGCAACTGGCGGGTGCTCACCGTGGCCACGGCCGGGCTGCAATCGCAGTTCAACGCGCAGTGGCCGATCGTGATGGCGGCGACCACCGTGGCGATCGTGCCGTTGGTGATCCTGTTCATCGCGTTCCAGAAGTACATCGTCCGTTCCATCACCTTGAGCGGACTCAAGTGATGAAGTCCTCGACCCGCGCGGCCTTGGTCCTTGGCCTGGTAACGCTGCTGCTCTTCGGAATTGCGGTCTGGCTCGGCATTCCGAAGACCGCTCACGGCAGAACGGTGGTCACCGTCCGGGTGTGGGATGAGCAGGTGGCCAAGGCCTACCGCAGCTCATTCGACGAGTTCAGTCGACGCAATCCCGACGTCCAGGTCGCCGTCACCGTCACCTCGTACGCGAGTTACTTCAACAGCCTGCGCACCGATGTGGCCGGGCACGGGGCCGACGACATCTTCTGGCTTAGTAACGCCTATCTTTCCGATTACGCCGACACCGCTAATCTCACGCCCATTGAGCCGCAGGCGGACTGGGACCCGTCGGTCGTCGCCCAATTCACCCGCAGCGGCAAGCTGTGGGGCGTACCCCAGCTCAGCGATGCCGGGATTGCGCTGTACTACAACAAGAACCTGCTCGACGAGGCGCAGGTGGACCCGGCCGAGCTCGCCGAGCTGCGCTGGGACGCCGACCCCACGGTCGACACCCTGCGTCCGATGCTGCACCGGCTCACCGGGCCCGGGCATTGGGGGTACAACGCCGCCAACGACTTACAGGGCATCTACCTGAACTACCTGGGATCAGCGGGCGCCGTCTTCCAGAAGGACGACAGGTTCGCGTTCGCCAACCCGCTGGCCGAGATGGCGTTCACGTACCTGGTCGATCTCATCAACGTCGACAAGGTGGCCCCGTCGGCGGCCGATACCAACGCCAACAACGACTTCTCACGTAACCAATTTCTCCAGGGGCGGATGGCGCTGTTTCAGTCGGGCACCTACAACCTGGCACAGATCCAGGCCAACGCGACCTTTCCGTGGGGTGTGGCGATGATGCCAGCGGGGCCGCAGGGCCGGGTCAGCGTCACCAACGGCATTGTGGCCGCCGCCAATTCGTCCTCACCGCACCCCGAGGCGACCAAACGCACGCTGGCCTGGATGGGCAGCGCGGACGGGAATTCTTTTCTCGGCCGCAGCGGCTCGGCCATTCCCGCGGTCTTGACCGCACGTGAGCCGTACTTTCAGCACTGGGCGGGCAAGGGCGTCGACGTCGCACCGTTCTTCCAGGTTCTCGAAGGTCAGCAGATCGCGGCTCCGGGCGGGCAGGGATTCGGGGCCGGATTCGCCGCGCTGAAGCCGTATTTCGCCGAGATGTTCCTGGGCCGCCTGGATGTGCACACCGCACTGCAACAAGCGCAGCAGGCGGCGAACAACGCACTGGAGAAGTAGCGCCGCGCAGAGCGTGCTGCGTTTCTGAACTTGCCCGAATCAGGCCCTCGCTGGACGAGAATCGCAAGAATATGGTTCCACCCATGGTTTCACAGCTAACCCACAAAACGTAGGGCTGATAACGCGCGGGTGTCACCGCAATGAATCCCAGACGATGACCAAAGTTTGACTCGCCCGGATGTTCCAACTACGGGCCGAACCACTACAGATCTCATCCATACTTAACCATGTAGAGCGTCAAGACCCCTTGAAGAGGAATTATATGGTTACACCATCGGTTGACGGGTTAACTACAAGACTTGTACTGTGACAGGTAGCCGCCGGCGGGCAATCACGGCGTAGCAATATCACACGTTTCGGGGAGTTAGGGGGCCTGGTGGAGGGGCAGTCTGCAATGACGCGCAGTCGCCAGGGAAGCAGGTCCGTGGCTATCTCATCTACGGTCAACCCAGGCCACCGTCCCGGCTCGTCTCCGCGTAGGCCATGGCCTCTCACGATGTTTGCCATTGCGGCGATACTCGCCGCCACAGGCTCGCTTGGGGTTGTTCAAGCTGTGGCGGATCCGCAGCCGGGTCCACCGCCGCCGGCACCGCAGCGGCCGGGCGTGGTGCAGCCGAATGACCCACCGCGGGTGGCTCCGATCGGTGGTGCGCGAGTATCCAGTTCAACCCCACAAGGTGAAGGTCCAGGCAACGGTGCGCCGTTGGCGGCGGGTCGCGAGCGTAGCGTGGCGGCTCTCCCGCCAGTCGTGACCGACGGGATCCACGCCGCGACTGCGTGGCCGGGCAAGTCGATCGTGATCCATCTTCCGAATGAACGGGAACTGACGGCAGCCAATTGGGGCGATGGTGGTGCTGCCGCCTACGGTTCGGGGCCGGTCGACTATGTGGCGATCCCAGATGCTGGCGGCGGTGTTGATATCCGGATGGTGCGCAAGAGCTTCATTTCCCCCAGCGATTTCTCATTGGGCGTTCGGGTTCCGGACGGCACGCATCTGCGTCAGGCAGGCCAAGCCGTCGTAGTCGAGACCGATGCTTCCCCTGGTAAGCCTCCGGCGATTATTGGAGCGTTCAGCATCCCCGAGGCTCGTGACGGTGCCGGGAACGCTATTGCGGTGAGCCCGTCGATCGGGACAAGTTACCTGTATCAGCAGTCATCCTTGGACCTGAACGTGGGGCAGGTGGGGCTGCTGAATTTCCCGGTGACGATCAGTGTGGCTTATCGCGTCACCACCTCAGCTCCCCCGATCGCTCAGGGTGACCCGGGGCCCAAGCGGCCACCGGTTGCGGATGCACGATGTGTCTCGGGTCCGACCGAGTTCCGGAGTGGCGATAACCCCAGTGGTGCCGCGGATTTCACATCGTCGTGCGGCCGGTTGGCGGCCTGTATGAGTGCCGTGCCAGCCCGAACGAGCGCGCTGACATGTGAGAACACGTTCATGGCGGATCTGTCCAGTGCATGCGTAAGCGCATTTGGACATGACGGGCCAGATTACGAGGCCTGTCTGTCGGCGGCCAATGGACACACCCGCTGGGCCAAGGAAAACATGCTCCCCGGTGGCGCCATACCTACAGCGAGAAATTGATATGTCCAGTTCTGCAACGAATTTCACCCAGCCAGTCTTCGGAGAAGAGGTTAGGCGATGAAAAACGCCTCACGCGATAACACGGAGCCAGTCACCGACACACTGCCTGCTGCCGCGAGTACAGCGCCGCGACTGGCTGGCTTTGCTGCCGGCATCATCGGTGCCGCGCTGACTGTCGCAGGTGTGTGGGGTCTGCACATGCTGACTCCCGGTGGCGGCACCGCAGGGGCAGTCGGCTGGGTTGTGCTGTTGTTGGCGGCGTTCACAGCCCTAGGCAAGGGAATCACCCTGCTGCGCCGCGCGTTGGCCCCGATCAGCGCTGCGCTGTCCGCATCGGTCGCCGGTGTACCGCCGACTGCCCGCGCGCTGACTGGGATCATCGTTGGCTCAGCCGGTATTTGGTGGGTGATGCGAGGGTATGTCGCTAGCTGGTGGGGCCAGGCCACCGGCACCCGCTCGGAGTGGACGCTTGTCTTAGGGCTGGTGCAAATAGCGGTCATCACCATCGCCGGCGCCCTACTGTTCGGCGGCGCCAAAGCCCTCGCGAGCCTCCTCTTGTCGAATTCCGGTGCCCGCCAACGCGCCGGCAGTGAGCAGACCAACAGCCAGGAGCGGTGGGCTAACTGGTGGTCCAGCCATCCCGGTCTAGGTCTGACGCTACTCGCCGGCGGCACAGCGTTGGTGCTGCTATCGGGCTACATCGTGCCCAGAGTGAGCAGCTGGCTGACCGGTCCCGACCCGATGGCAGCACTTGCCGCGATCGTGGCCATCTTGACCGTTGCGTTCTTGGCTAACACCTGGTGGTGGCACGCCCTGAGCGGTTGGTGGCAGTGGGTACACACCCCACACACTCCCGGCGGCGGTGCCACCCCGATGGGGCAGATCTATGCCGGGGCCGGAATTGTTGCGCTGCTGTTCTTCTCGGCCACCGGGTTCGGCCTAGCCACTCCCGACTCGTACACCGGCCCCGGCGCCGCGCCGCTGGCGCGGGCCGCCTGCCCGCCCGACTGCGGCGGCAGCCCGGGCGGCAATGACGGCCCGCCCGGAGGCGGACAGATGTTCCAGCCCCCACAGATGCCTGGGCAGATGCCCGACTACTCCGGTGGCATCAACTCCGGGCAACCGGCCTTGGACCAGAACAACGGCGTATCGATTTACAACCCGTCCACCGGACAGGGCGCAGCCCCCCAACAAGGCGGGTACTCGGCGCAGCAGCAAGAAATGCCGGGCCCACCCCGCAACGGCGAACCCCTACCCAACTACGGACCGTGGCAGCCCGATGCGCAACCTCCCGCCCAAGCACCAGCGCAGCAGCCTCCCGTGCAGCAAGCACCGCAGGCACCGCAAGCGCCACAGCAGCCAGCTGGACAGCAGCCGGTGCAGCAAGCACCCATCCAGCAACCGGGGCAGTCGCCTCAGAACCCCGCAGGACAACAGCCCGGTCAGCAAGCCCCGCAGCAGCCCGGCCAAACACAGCCGGGTCAGCAGCAGCCGCAAAACCCTGCGAATCGACAGAGTCCGCAACAACCGCAGAAGCAGCCCGAAACCCCGAGGAAGAACCCGATCGATCCGACGGACCTTGCAACTGCGGCAACACGTCGCGGCGGGCAACAAGCTGGTCAGCAGGCCGCTCAGCAGGCGGGCCAACAAGCCACGCAGCAGGCGACACAACAGACCACACAGCAAGCAACCCAGCAAGCCACGCAACAGGCGACGCAGCAGACGAAAGCCGATCCGGCGATTCCGAAACAGGCAGCCGATGCCACTCAAGGAATGCTGAAGGGTGGGCAAGCGGTAAACGACAGCACCGAAGGCCTTGTCAAGGCGAATGAATGGGTGGAAAAGGAAGCCAAGAAAGCTGGGCAAGGGATTGCCGAAGATGCGACCAAAGTCATCTCCAAGATCGGAAGGGTGACTCCCGTCGTGGGCCCAGCCCTTGATGTCGTGTCGGGCCTTGTCGATTATGGAAGCGGAACTCCCGGCGGCGATGCGGCCGCGAAGGCAGTTGCATCTGCGTTTGGCTCCGCAGTTGGAGGCTTCATTGGCGGCTTTGCGGGACCGCTTGCACCCGTGGCCGTTCCAGCACTGGCAGCTGTGGGCGGCATGGTTTCTGAAAAGTATCTGACGCCCGCGTTTAAGGCCGCTGGAGAAGCAATAGGATCTGGAGCGAAGTCCGCATGGAATTGGCTCACCTCATAACCGTTGGACGGAGATATTGGTCATGAGTACTGCAGTACTTATAGTTGTTTTCCTTCTTGGAGCCGTTCTATCGATTCTTTACAGCGCGAAAATCGAAAGCGGAGTTCACGACATCGGAAACTTCTCCATGTATGTGTCTATGACTCTGTTGGCAGCGATTCCCCTCTGGGTGCTGCTACCGAGTGCTAGAAATCGTTACATCGTATTGTGCGTCGCCCTCGTCTTGATTGTCCGGACGGGATATAAATGGGTGCAAAACGGTAGGAAGTTCCGCGCGCAGTGAATTTGCAACTAGTCGGCATCGCGATAGCCGGGATCAGCCTCATCGGGTTTGCGATCACGTGGAGCTTAGAAAAGACACTACCAGCCATTGTGTTGGGATTGGCAAGCATAGTGGGAGCCCTCGTTATGCTCTACCCCAAGTACGGACTGTCGATGAAAGTCTCCCTCGTCGTTGTTGCCATATTTGTCGCATTTTGTGTACTCGCAAGTATCAATCGTTACCTTCAACGACATGCCGTGGGATGGGCTATGGCGTTTTGGGACAAACTGCGGAGGAGATAGCGATCCGGCGTGGTGGGCTGAACCATCACCTCCGCGTTCGCGCTACAGCACCTCGAACAACACGACGGCCGTTCCGACCGCGATGAGTACCAGCAGGGCCACGGCGTCCCAACGGCCTGGCCGGTGCGGATGCGCCGCGATCTGCCCGCTGCCACCGCGCGCGGTGATGGCATCGCCCATTTCGGAGGCACGCCGCAGCGCGACGGTGATGGCCGCGGTCAGCATGTCGACCACCTCGGCCACCCAGCCCAGCCCGCGCCTGCCCTCACGCACCTGGGGCGGACGCAGCCTGCGGGCCGCGATGAGAACCCGGAACTCGTCCGACAACATGGGGAACGAACGCAGCGCCAACGCCAGCGTGGCGGCACGCTCGTCGACGGGAATTCCGAAGACCTTCAACGGGCGCCCCAATAGCGCCACCGCGGGCGCGATCTCGGAGACATTGGTGGTCCACGACACCATGGCTCCCGTGCCGAGCAGCACAATCGCCACGGCGGTCGTGCGCGCCACCGCCAGCACACCGTGGAATCCGATGGTGAGTCCACCGATATGCCAGAACGGCGGCCCGCCACTGAAGAACACCGTGAGGCTGCCACCGATCACCAGCGCCAGCATCCAGATCGGGATGGTGGGCACCGCACCGCGCGGGATGTGGGCCAGCCACGCGGTAATGATCACCAGAGCCGCCACCGCGCCGATCACCGTCCAGGTGGGAAACAATGTCAGCAGCACCGAGATGAGGAAGACGGCAATAAGTTTGGTGCCGGCCCACAACCTATGGATCGGGGAGGTACCGGGGACCGGGCGCAGCAGAACCACCGGGCGGCGCGGTGCACGTGTCGTCGTCATGAGCGGCTCCCCGAGCTCACCGATTCGGGCAGCAGCACCCCGGACTGCAGATGCACCGTGCGCGGACACAGCTCCTGCATGCCATCGAAGTCGTGCGAGATGACCACGATGGTGAGCCGTTCGCGCTCGCGTACCTGAACCAGCAGCCGCAGCAGACCCGCCTGCGACTCGGCATCTAGACCCGCGAGTGGCTCGTCAAGAATCAGGGCGCGCGGCGAACGCGCCAGCAGCCCGGCCAGCACCACCCGGCGCATCTGGCCGCCGCTGAGCTGATCGATGGGACGCTTGATCAGGTCTGCTTCGAGCCCGACGCTGGCCAGCGCAGCCACGATGCGGTCGGTATTGCGGACGGAAAATCCTGCCGCCGAAGCTATTTCGTAGTCGACGCGGCTGCGCAACAGCTGCAACCGGGCGGCCTGAAAGCTGATGGCCACCGACCCGACCTGATCGGAGACCGGCTTACCGTCCAGCAGGCACTGCCCCGAGGTTGGTTTGGTGAGGCCGGCGGCAATCCAGGCCAGCGTCGACTTGCCCGAGCCGTTGCCGCCATGGATGAGCACACCGTCGCCCTCGTGCACCGCCAGCGACACGTCGTGCAATGCCGTTTTCGCCCAGGGTGTTCCGCTGGCGTACTGGTGTGCGACGGAATCGAACTCGAGAACAACGGGCGACTCGGTATCGGGCCGCGCGGCCGTGCTGGTGGGCACCGGCACCGTCTGAATCGCGGTGGTCGCCGTCTTGCCGTTGACCGCCCGCAGCGCGATCTCGCGGTCCGCGGCGGCAGCCTCGGACTGGAAATGGGTGATGTGCACCAGTGACATCTGGTGCTGATCGGTGAGGCGGGACAGCACGCCCAGCAGATCCTCGCGCCCCTTCGGGTCGACCATGCTGGTGATCTCGTCGGCCACCAGCAGTGCGGGGTCGCGCGCCAGGGCCGAGGCCACCGCCAGACGTTGCAGCTCCCCGCCCGACAGTGAGGAGGTGCTGTGCTCGGCCATCCCCTCCAGACCGACTTCGCGCAGCAGGCCCTCGATGTCGACGTCGTGATCGGCGGGCAGACCCCACACCACGTCGTCGGCGACCTTGGTGCCCAGCACCTGACTTTCGGGGTGCTGCATGACGATTGCAGTGCCGCCGATGGCGCCGAGCCCCACCGAGCCCGGCCGCTCGATCTCCCCCGACGTGGGTTCACGCCCGGCCAGGATGCGCATCAAGGTGCTCTTGCCCGAACCGTTGGGCCCGGTAATCGCGACATGCTCGCCGACTTCGATGCTCATCGAAAGTGGCGCCAAGGCATCGGATTCACCACGCGGATAACGGAATCGCACATCGTGTAAGCGCGCGGGCACCGGACCCACAGCACCGGCCAGCGTCGGTGGATCAAGCTGGTGCACATCAGGAATCACGGCCAGGCGCTTGATCACGCGAGAGAGCACCCACCAGCCGAACAACGCGTTAAACAGGACGAACACGAAAACGATGCCACCGATGAACCACACCCAGTTGCGCATCGCGAAGTCGATGGCATTCGTCGCATTCACACCCACGGGCTCCAGGTGCGGGATGTGGCCGATCATCTTGAACAGGCCCTCCAGCGAGGCGCGCAGGGCATCGAAGAGCAGGGTGCGCATCCGGTTCAGCAGAGCCAGCGCACCGACTGCCAAACCAGCGATGATCGCGCTGCAGATAACCCCGAGCACCGTCAACAGGGGCATGCCGTGTCCGCGTCGGCGCACTACGCCGGTGAGTCCACCGATGTAGACGCAGTTGCCCATGGCGATCAAACCGCCGAGCCCGGCAAGCAGGAAGGCGATGACGCCGCCGGCCACGGCGGCGGCCAGCAGCACCCGCACGCGGTAGCGATAGCCGAGCAGCCCCATGGGTACGGCGCCGAGTAGCTGGACGGCGCCCAAGATCGGCAGGGCAACCCCGACGATGACCATGGCGGCGGTGAGCGCGGCCATGACGGCCGCCTGCGCCAACTCATCGGGTTTCAGCGGCACCCTGGTGAAATTCACTTCACAATTCTGCCAGCCGGTTTGCCCACTCTCAGCACATTCTCAGCTTCGCGCGTCGCGGCGCTAGTTCACTGCGACGCCGATCAGATGCCCTATCACGTACGTGGCACCGATAGCGATGGCACCAAAGGCCAACTGCCGCAAGGCGCTCAACCAGGGGGCCCGCGCCGTGAAGCGTCCGGCAACCCATCCGGCGACGAGCAGGCCCGCTCCCCCGCAGGCCAGCCCCGCCAGTAGTGACGCGAATCCCAACAGGAATGGGATCAGCGGCACCACCGCACCCACCGAGAACGTCAGGAACGAGGAGATGGCGGCCACCCACGGCGACGGAGTGTCGTTGGGATTGATGCCGAGTTCTCGGGTGAGGTGAATCGTCACCGCGGTGTTCTCGTCCTGGTGGATCTCGTCGGCGGCTGCGGACGCGGTCTGCGGCGAGAGCCCGATATCGCCGAGCATGGCGATGAGCTCCTTCTTCTCGGCGTCGGGGTGCAGCTGGATGGCGCGGCGTTCCACGCTCGCCTCGTGCTCGATCTGCGAGTTGGACGTCGACACCGACGTGAACTCACCCAGCGCCATCGAGAACGCACCCGCCACCAGACTGGCCGCACCGGTCAGCACGATCGCGTGCGTGTCGAGCCCGCTAGCACCCACACCGGCGACCAGCGCGGTGTTGGTGACCAGGCCATCCATCGCTCCGAAGGTGGCCGCACGCAACCATCCCCCGGACACGTCTGGGTGGGTGTGGTCAAATTCATGCGGTAGTTCGGCAGATTCCGCAGAGCCGTCGAGTGCCACGATGTACGAATCTACTTCCAGGTTCCTGAAAACGCACTGCTCAGAGGGGAATTACCGACATGAATCGTTCACTGACCGTTTTCGGCACCGTGGTGCTGGCGGGCGGGCTGATGCTGGGCTGTTCGAGCAATGACAAGAAGGACGAGTCCGCGGGCTCATCGGCCAGCAGCAGCGCCACCACCTCGACGGCGGCCGCGAGCAGCTTCGATATCGCCAAGATCGACGCCATCAAGGACCAGTTCCCCGCCGGGTACACCGTCGAGGTGCAGCCCAAGACCACCGTGACTCAAGCGATGCTCGATCAGATGAAGGGCATCTTCGACAAGGCCACCTTCACCCCGCAGGAGTGCGCCGACAAGATGCTGGGCGCCTTCCCGCAGGTGACCGGTACGTCCATGCAGGGTGTCACGGGCGCCAAAGGTAACGGCGACCCGATGTCCAAGACGATGATCATCGCCGCGGCGATGGAGACGGTCAGCCCGATCCCCGCCGACACCACCAACGGGGCATGCGACAAGTTCTCGCTGTCGATCGCCGGCATGGCAGAGGGCACCGGCGAGAAGATCGACGCCCCCGCCATCGACGGCGTGAAGACGACCGGGACGTCCACCAACATCAAGATCAGCGCGCCCGGTATGGAGAAGGAGATGGTGCAGATCGCCTACTCCGCTCAGCTCGACGACCACCATGCCGTGTCGGTGTCGGGCATGGGAGATGTCGACCGCAACGAGCTATCGGATGTCTTCGTGAAGGCCGTCAACGCCGTTAAGGGATAGGACGAACCGGGATGCCCGCCCCTGCAGCAAGGGGCGGGTACCCAGGCATTCCCCAATACGCCCCGGGCGGGTAATACCCGTAGCCGTACCAGGCCGAGCTGGGCGCACCCTCGCATTTGGAAGTGTTTCCGGCGGAGGCACACACGGTCGCGTGCGCGGTGCCCGCTGCGGGGCTGGGCAAGATCATTGGCGCTAAAGCCAGAGCTCCGACAGCGAGTGTCGAGCAGAGAACTCGCGCCACATTATGTGGTCGCTTCATGGCTCCAGAATACGCCGTGGCTCGGCACTAGCTGACGGATTCTCGTCGCGCACTAGAGGCTGCCCCTACTTGCCCACTAGAAGCCAGCCATCTATTCGCCAGACCCTCAAGATGTTTCGGGTAGTTCGTGCACTGTCGGATCGTGTAGGAGTTTCAGAATGATATCGACGGCGGGATCATGTGATCCCGCACGGGTGAGAGCGAGTATCTGCGTCTGGATCGCGCGCGGGGTTTCTGGTGTATCTGAAGGTATTCTGTTGGCCACCAACGGCTTCAGCACGACCTCCGGCGGGGCGATGATGAAGCGCATCCGGTACGGCACAAATGCTACGCATGATCCGGAAGCGAAATGCGCAATCAGTCCGATCGTGGTGTTCGCGCTCGCGGTCTGCCGCGGGGTGAAACCAGCAGCTTCACACATGGATACGAGTTCGCTGACGAGGGATGTATGTGGCAGCGCGAAGCCCTCGCCCGCAAGATCTCCGATGGCCACATACAGTTCCTGCGCTAGCCGATGGTCGGCAGACAGCGCGACCACTATCGGCTCGGTCGTCACCATCGATGCTGTCAACCCCGTCAAATCACCAAGGGGGCCATACATTATCGCCACATCGACGTGCCCGGATTTCGTGCGTTCGATCAGTTCGTCGTATCGGTGGTCTTGCAGCCGGCGTGAGCTCGACAGCGCGCGAGGTTCTGACCAACAACGTCAACCCTAGAGACTGCTCCAGCCTGCTGATCGCCTAACTCAGCGAAGGCTGGCTGATGTAGGGACGATCTGCCGCCCGCCCAAAATGCTTCTCCTGGGCAAGAACACAGAACTGCTGCAGCACCCGCGGGCTCAGGCCACTGCGGTGCCGGGGTCAACCGGTTTGTCGATGCCCACCGTGATCGACTTCGCACCGCAATGCAAAGTCAGCGACTGCATGATCGCTCCCGGAAGCACCTCGAAGGCAACGGTGTACGTCTCTTGGTCCCCGGCGAGAACGTCCTCCGGATTGCCCAGGAACTGCTCGATCTTCGGCAGTGGCACCACTACCCCCTGCGAGGTGGCCAGTGACTGGTCGGCGAGGGTGAATGCCGTCGACTTCTCAGTTCCGTTGTTCGCGACCAGAATTGAGAATGCCGCCCAGTATCCGGTCGGTCGCGGCAGGGACCCACGCGAGGTCAGCATCGGCACCATGTTGCCGAAGCGCACTACCTGCTGCACCTTGCAAGCCAGCGGGCCATCGCTGATCTCGGTATCCATCGGCGGGAGCGCTGGGGCACTCGAGCACGAGACGAGGGCACCGACCATCCAGAGGGCAAACACGCCGGCGGTGTTCCTCATAGCCCACCTCACGTTCGATCGATATACGACGCGGCCTGGTCACCGGATTCTCCAAGAAATTAGCCGATGACAAAAAACATGCGCAGGTTGACCCCCGCCGTATCCAACGTCGTTCGTTGCACACGTACACGCACTCGCAACTCAGCCATATCTGCCTCGTCGGCGATCATCCGGGCAGCTTCCGCAGATTCCCACTGCGGATCAGGAGGTTGACACCGGGCGGGTAGCCCGGCTCACGCGATATCGGCGGATCGTCGAGATTGCCTTTCCCGTTGTACTTCGCATCGACCACAACGAGGCTAGATTTGATGGAGGTTGAGTTCACAGCCACACGCAGGGTCATCAGCTCCCGGTGTAGAGCAGAACTCCCGACCTCACACCCCGCGCAGGCGCTCCTGAAAGTTCGCGAATCGCACTATTGGAGCCAAAGACATTCCTATTCAATCGTTTTCACGTCCCCGACCACCGGCCGCCGAGATGCCCTACACATAGGCTGAACGGCCCCCACCGAATTGCTTTCACGACGAATACGACTGAATCGCCACCTGGAAGGGCCCATGTGAATGTGCTTCCCACGCGGGTCATGACTGACCTCCTGCCCTGCCATCCGCCGACCGGATGATGAGAAGTACGAAGTACCCACTGGGGTGCTCGACCAAACGCCCCGCTGTGGGTGCGGCCCTGCGGGCCTGAAGCTCAGGGGGTCGAGGTGGTGAGCCGCGTCGTCTTGGGCTCGCTGCACCGGCGGTAAGGCGGATGTGGACCGACGGCGCCCGTGGCGAGTCGTGGTGTTGCGCTGGATCATTCCGCCTCCTACACACTGCGCTATTGCCCCGACAAGGCGCTTTGACCCGCATTAAGATCCGACCGTGACGCAAGATCTGTTCGGCCCAGAGCCGACGCCGATGGGGTGGTTCCGCTTCTATTTCGATGAGCAGCGATGGGAATGGTCGCCACAGGTAGCGCGGCTGCATGGTTACGACCAGTCCGACGTGGTGATCCCAACGACGGAGCTAGTGCTCTCGCATAAGCATCCAGAAGACCGCGCCAAGGTCGCCGACACGATAGACGCGATCACCCATACCCGAGGCGCCCTGAGCAGTCGGCACCGCATCGTGGACACCAGGGGCTCAGTGCATTGGGTCGTGGTCATCGGTGACCAGTTCTTCGACGAGGCCGGAGCGGTAGTCGGCACACACGGCTTCTACGTCGACGTGACCCCACCCGAGCACGTCCCCGAAGCTCCAGAGCACACCGAAGAACTGGTCAGCGAGCGAGTCGCTGAGATTGCCCACAATCGGGCCGGCATCGAGCAGGTCAAAGGCATGCTGATGCTGGTGTACAACATCGAGGAGGACGTCGCGTTCGGGCTTCTCACATGGTTATCGCAACAGCACAACATCAAGCTGCGCACGCTGGCAGAGCAACTCAGCACTGATTTACGTGGGGTCACAAGTTTTGACCAATCCGGCTTCGACCACGTCTTGCTCACAGCCCACGAGCGAGTCAACCGTGTGGGGATTGACCAGCTGCATTGAGGCGGCGAGACCGCAGCCACGCTGTTTTCTCAACGCGGGTTGCCCCGCATGAATCGCCTAGCGGGACCTCGCGGCAACCACGTTCTCGTCCTCGCCGTAACGAGACGTACCCGCCTACCGCGAGCTAAAAACCCTGAATTTCACGGCTAGTGTCGATCGCTATTGCGAAGCGGCGCCAGATCGTAGTGCGGTGTTGATGTCTTCGAGCTCCAGGATGCGTCCGATGCCTGCGATGTTGACTCCGGCCGTCACGAGAGTGACGATCCGTTCGATGCGTACCAGGTCATCGGCGCTGTAGCGGCGGGTGCCGCCCTCGGTGCGGGCCGGGGACAGCAGCCCGTGGCGTTCCCACAGTCGCAGCGATTGTGTTGGGGCGCCGGATAATTCCGCAGCGACCGTGATCCCATACACCCCATGGTGGGGTGCGGGTAGCTGAGCGCGGATCCCCCGGCCTTGCACCGGTGGGCCTTCATTGATCATCGTCACAACTTTTCTCGTTCGCTTACTTGCACTCGGCATCGTGGAGTGCTAAATAAATCTATATCAACTGGCATAGATAAACCAGTTGGTAGCGCACAGATGGCACAAGGGAAAGGACAGATGGAGGTGGCCACGATGCTGATGCGTACCGACCCATTTCGGGAGCTGGACCGTTTCACCCAGCAGGTGCTGGGAACCGCGGCACGTCCGGCGGCGATGCCGATGGATGCCTGGCGTGACGGGGATGAGTTCCACGTGGAGTTCGATCTCCCTGGTATTGCTGCCGATTCGCTGGATCTGGATATCGAGAACAATGTGGTGACAGTGCGCGCCGAACGCGCACCGCTGGATCCCGGCCGTGAGATGTTGGCCGCTGAGCGTGCACGTGGGGTGTTCTCACGCCAGTTGGTGCTGGGCAATAATCTGGACACCGGCCGGATCACCGCGGACTACCACGATGGAGTCTTGCGTCTAGTGATCCCGGTGGCTGAGAAAGCCAAGCCCCGCAAAATCGCCGTGGATCGCCCCGTGGCGTCCAAGGCGATCGATGACACCACAGTGATCACCGAGGAGGGCGACGCGGTGCGTGGCCCTAGCGCGACCAAGGAGCCGGTCAACGCCTGATTGTGGGCCGCGCTCCAGCAGCTCGGCAAAGGACACACGCACCACCTCAGGGCACCTGGTGCCGGATTAGGTCCGTCTTGGCGCCAGGTGTCCTCGGGGAAACCGCCAGTGGGGACCTGAGGCCAGATTGATTCTCGGCCACTTCCTGACCAAATTCCCAGGGCCGCAATGACATACGCATCGCGTATCCCAGCGGCCGCACACCTGGATGGTCGGCCTTGTTGACAGCACAAAGGAGGTGAGCAATGACGCAGAGCACGACGATGGCGGCGCCGGCACCGCCGAGCCCGGCCGAGTTAGAGGTGCTGGCCACCCTGGACCTGGATTACGCCACAGGGCTGATGGCGCTGATCGCCGAAGTCGACGCCATATTCTGCGCCGCCGAAGCTCCCCCGTGCCAGCGGCCGGCGCCACCAGCGGTCGGGTGCGCCCTTCGCGGGCCCCGGCACGCTGGTCGGTCTCACCATCGCACTTCGCCGCGACGACACAGTGAACCAGTGCGGCGAGTCCACCCGACGCAGCGCAGCCCTCCGCCAACCAGATCCACACGCCCACAACCCAATCCGATCACGATCAGGTGATAGCGAGGTGATGACACAGCTATTTACTACAGTGCCGGGCCAGCCCGCCCCGAAAAGACCACGCCACAGGGCATCGTCGTCTGCACCCACACGGGGGCGTGGGGCGGGCAGCCCGGCCCCACCCGATTCACATCGTGGCTCCACTCACAGGGGCAGAATCGCCGTTGGCTACACCACGAAATCGAAAATACCGCCTGACCTGCTCCCCCGCTTGGACTCGAACCAAGAACCGTCCGATTAACAGTCGGAAGCTCTGCCAATTGAGCTACAGGGGACTACCGGATCGCGTCGGTTTGTACCGCGAACCGAGGCATGACTTTAGCCTACGGGTAGGGGTGAAAGCCAAACCGTATGCCCGCCGCATCGCCCGATCACGAGCGACAAAGACGGTGAACATCGCGGTTGTCGCATAGAAGCGGGCAGATGTGACCTGCCTGACGCAGCCGTTCACAGCTGCGTCAGGCAGGATAGGGAGAACTTCGTTAGTTGGTGGAGGGTTCGTGATTCGGGTTTTGTTGGTGCTGGCCGCTGGCTACGTGCTGGGTGCGAAGGCTGGCCGTCGCCGATACGAGCAGATCGTCAATGGGTATCAGGCCGTCACCGGCAGCCCCGCGACCAAGAAGCTGATCGAGATCAGCCGACGTCGCCTGGCCAACTCGCTGTCCCCTGACCCCCACATGGTGGAACTCACGCCGATCGACGAGACAACCATGATCTTGGAGCCCGAGCCTCAGCTCGACAACAAGTAGGAGCGTCGCCCCTACACCGAGAGATCGTCGCCGCTGACCTGCTCGAGCAGGCTGCGTCGATACGCCTCCAGCGCCACCAGGTCGCCGAATAGCGCGTGATACTCGTCGGCGTGCTCCACCGGTGACATCCGCTGCAGCTTCGACTTCACCTCGGCCACCTGCCGCCCGACCCACACCTCTTGCAGCTTGGCCAGCACCGACCCGATGTATCGCGGCAGCCGCTCATCGCTATCCACCTGGATGGCCTCGGCGGTCAACGCATTGATCAGCATCACCTGGTTCTGCGACGACGCGCTCTGTCGCACCTTGTCGATCCACTCCGCGCCGACGATCCCCGCCGCGGCGCCACCGGCCGCCTCGATCGCGGTGCGCACCGCCACATATCCGGGGTGGGTGAAGCTGTCGGCGGTCAGCGAGTCGAACACCGGTCCGGCGAAGGCCGGGAACTGCAGCGCCGCCTTGAGCGCCTCGCGCTGCGGCCACAGCGTGGGGTCCTTGGGATCGGGCATGGCGACCTTGGGAGCCGCAGCGGGTTCAGCGCCGCGGGCACGGCGGTCGAGTGACACCGATCCGCCCTTCGCCGCCTTAGCGGCCTCCTCACGCACCCGCGCGAGCACCTGGGCCACGTCGTCCCATCCCACCCAGCCAGCCAGCTGCCGGGCGTACTCGTCACGCAGCGTCGGGTCCTTGATCCTGGCCACCATCGGCACACAGCGGCGTAGCGCGTCCACGCGCCCCTCGGCGATCTCCAGATCCGACTCCGCCAGCGCCGACCGGATCGCGAACGCGAACAGCGGGGTGCGGCGCGCCACCAGATCCCGCAATGCCCCGTCCCCCGACTTGAGCCGCAGATCGCAGGGGTCCATGCCGTCGGGCGCCACCGCAACGAACGACTGCCCGGCCAGATTCTGCTCTCCCTCAAAGGCTTTCAGCGCGGCCGCCTGACCGGCGGCGTCCCCGTCAAAAACGTAGATGAGCTCACCACGGAAGTACGAGTCGTCCATCATCAGACGCCGCAGCATCGAGAGGTGCTCATCACCGAAGGCGGTGCCGCAGGACGCCACCGCCGTGGTCACCCCGGCCAGGTGCATCGCCATCACGTCGGTGTAGCCCTCGACCACAACGGCCTGGTGGCCCTTGGCGATATCCCGTCTGGCCATGTCCAGCCCGAACAGCACCGAAGACTTCTTGTACAGCATGGTTTCCGGGGTGTTGACGTACTTGCCCGGCATGGTGTCGTCGTCGAAGATCTTGCGCGCCCCGAAGCCGATCACCTCACCGCTGCTGGCGCGGATCGGCCACAGCAGCCGCCGGTGGAACCGGTCGATCGGACCGCGGCGCCCTTCCTTGGACAGCCCCGCGGCTTCGAGCTCTTTGAATTCGAATCCCTTGCGCATCAAATGCTTTGTCAGGGTGTCCCACCCGGACGGGGCGTATCCGCAGCCGTATTGTTTGGCCGCCGCACCATCGAAATTGCGCTCGGTCAGGTACTGGCGCGCCGGTGCCGCCTCGGGTGAATCCAGCGCGGTGGCGTAGAACTCCTGCGCGGCCGCGTTGGCGGCGACGAGCCGCGCCCTGGTCCCCCGGTCGCGCTGCGCAGCAGTGCCGCCACCCTCGTAGTTGATGGTGTAGCTGATGCGGTCGGCCAGCCGCTCGACGGCCTCCACGAAGCTGATGTGCTCGATCTTCTGGATGAAGGTGTAGGCGTCACCGCCCTCACCGCACCCAAAGCAGTGGAACTGGCCATGATTGGGCCGCACATGAAACGACGGCGACTTCTCGTCATGGAACGGGCACAGCCCCTTGAGCGAGTCGGCACCCGCGCGCTTGAGCTGAACGTAGTCGCCGACGATGTCCTCGATCCGGGTGCGCTCACGGATCGCCGCGATATCGCGATCAGGGATGCGTCCGGCCACCGAGCCAGCTTAGCCAACCGCGCCGTCAGGCCCAGCTGGCTTGCACACCCTGACTATCGCGGTCCACCCGCTCAAGCCGGCTTTCGGTGTACGAGGCGATCTGATCCACCACCACCCGGGTGCGCGCCGCGTCGTCGGCGGCGGCCTCGAACGCGGGCAGGAACACCGGATCCAGCGTGGCCGGAGCCCCCAACGCCAGCCACTGCGCCACCCGGTGAATGCGTTCACGCTGACGGGCCTGTACCGCGATATGTCGCGGATCAGACATGATGAATTGCAGCGCAAGCATTTTCAGCACCGCCACTTCAGCTGCCACCACCTCGGGCACGGTCAGCTCAGCCTCGAACCGCACCAGCGGCCCGTCACCGGCCACCTTGCGGGTGGCCCCGATCGCAGCCGAGGCGAACCGGCCCACCAACTCGCTGGTCAACCGCTTGAGGCTGGTCGAGGCGGTCAGGGTGCCGTCATACGGACCGATCGCGGCGACCACCGGCAGCGTGGCCAGCCGCGCGGCGGCCTCCTCCAGTGCGCCCTGCTCCAGCCCACCGAACGACTTCACGCCCAGCTCCGCGAGCACCTGGGCCTCCCCCCGCGAAGCCAGCACCCGCAGATCGATACGCCCGGAGATCACGCCGTCCTCGACGTCGTGCACCGAATAGGCGACGTCATCGGACCAGTCCATGATCTGCGCTTCCAGGCAGCGCTGCCGCGGCGGCGCCCCGGCACGCACCCAGTCCAGCGCCGCGCCATCCTCGACGTAGGCACCGAACTTTCCGCCGCCCGGCGGACGCAGCCACGGATACTTCGTCGCCGCATCCAGCGAGGCACGCGTCAGGTTCAATCCGGCGCTGTTGCCGTCGGCATCAACAACTTTGGGCTCCAGACGGGTGAGAATGCGCAAATTCTGGGCGTTACCCTCGAACCCGCCCCGGTCGACCGCGACCTCATCGAGCGCACGCTCACCGTTATGCCCGTACGGCGGATGGCCGATGTCATGCGCCAGCCCGGCCAGGTCCACCAGATCCGGGTCGGCGCCCAGACCGGTGGCGATACCGCGGCCGATCTGCGCCACCTCCACCGAGTGAGTCAGCCGCGTCCGTGGAGTGTCACCCTCGCGAGGGCCCACCACCTGCGTCTTGTCGGCCAGGCGACGGAACGCGGCGCTGTGCAGAACCCGCGCCCGGTCCCGCGCGAAGTCGGTCCGGTACTCCGAAGACGGGATATCGACGATGGCCGCCGTCTTGGGTGTTTCGGTGACGACGCGTTCACGGTCGAAATCGGTATAGGCGTCCTTATAGGCATCCTGTGTACGCATCGTGGGCACCAGTCTGCCAGGACGGGTCCAAGCGACGCGCGAGGCATTAGATTGGCGACCATGCGTCTGCTGCGTGCCCTCGGGAGCCTGCTGGGAGTCATGATCGCGATGCTCACGGTGTTTGCCCCCACCCTGTTGCTGGCACCGGCGGCCAGCGCCGACCCGCCCTTCCGGATACCCGCCTACGTCACCGACCGGGCCGGGGCGCTCAAGAACCCGACGAAGGTGCGCAACGCGATCGATCAGCTCTACGACGCACAACACGTGCGGCTCTGGCTGGTGTACGTCAAGGATTTCGACGGCGCCGACCCGGTGACGTGGGCCAACAAAACCCTCAAGGCAAGCGGATTGGGAGATCGCGACGCGTTGCTCGCCGTGGCCACCGAAGAGCGCAGTTACGCGTTCCAGGTCGCATCCGAGATCAAGAACGTCAGCGATTCGGAGATCGAGGAGCTGCGCACCAACACGATCGAACCGGCGCTACGGGCATCGGATTGGGATGGCGCCGCCATCAACACCGCCAAGGGCCTGGAATCGGCCGCCGCATCGTCATCCTCCATACCCTGGAAGCCGATCCTGGCAGCGCTGGTCTTCGGAGCCGTTGTGGTCGGCGCCTTCATGCTGTACTCCTGGTTCCGCACCCGCTCCCGTCGGCGCGCAGAGGTCGAGGCCGCTAAGGGCATCGATCCGACCAACGCCGAAGCTCTTGCCGCGCAATCGGTCGACGCACTCGATGGTCTGTCGAAATCGATTGTGGTGAATGTCGACAACGCCGTGCGCACCAGCGAGGCCGAACTCACGCTGGCCGTCGAGGAATTCGGCACCGAACAGACCGCACCCTTTCAGCAAGCCGTCGATTCCGCGAAAAAGGCTCTTGCTCAGGCATTCTCCGTGCGTAAGCAGCTCGACGATTCCGTCCCGGAGACGCCCACGGAGCAGCGCCGCCTGCTGATCGATGTCATCACCACCGCCGCACGTGCCGACCGCACCCTCGACGATCAGTCCAATGCCTTTGACGCGCTGCGGAACCTGGTGATCAACGCACCCACGAAGTTGGACACGCTGACCCAGCAAGTGGTCGCCACCACCGCTCGGATACCCGAATCACAGCGCATTCTCGAGCAACTGCGCACCCAGTTCGATGCCGCGGCCCTGGCGTCGATCGTCGACAACATCACCGAGGCCACCGAGCGCACCACGTTCGCCGACTCCCGGATCGCCCACGGCCGGGAACTCGCTGCCCGCCCCCTGGAGGGCCAGCAGATGAATCTCGTCGACGCCGTGCGCGGGGCCGAATCGGCGCTGAACCAGGCCGCCGCACTCTTGGACGCGGTGGACAACGCCGCCAACAATATCCGGCGCGCCATCGACGCACTGCCCGCGGCGATCGCGGACACGAAGTCGGGCATCGCCCAGGCCGAGGAACTTCAGCGGCAGGGATCGGTGCCCCGTGCCGACGAGCTGACGAAGGCCCACGACAGGGCTGCCGCGGCCGTGACCGACGCCGAGAGAGTCGGGCCCACCGATCCGCTGACCGCCTTCACCCACCTGGCCACGGCCGATGCCGAACTCGACAAGCTGCTAGCCACCGTGCGGGAAGAAAAGGACGCCGCCGAACGCCGCGCCCGCGCCCTCGATCAAGCCATCGCCACCGCCCGCCAGAAAGTGAATGGGGTAAACCAGTACATCGGGCTGCACCGGGGAGCCGTCGGCTCCGCCGCGCGCGGATATATCGCGGAAGCCGAACGCAGCATCGCGACGGCCGAGGCCGCCCGCCAGTCAGATCCCTCGAACGCCATTCTGTGGGCCAATCGGGCCACCGAGCTGGCGACACGTGCCGAAGGCAGCGCGATCCAAGAGGTGCAGGCGGCCCAGTCCTATTACAGCAACGGGTACGGCAACTACCGCGGATACAGCGTGGCGGGCGATGTGGCCGGCAACGTCGCGGGTGCCGTGATCGGCGGCATCCTGCGCGGCATGCTCAGCGGCGGATCGAGCCACCACAGCTCCTGGTCCGGGTCGGGCTCGTCGTCGTATGGCGGATCGTCCCGATCCTCCGGCTCGAGCTTCCGGGGCGGCGGCGGCCGCTTCTAGCAGGCTGTCCCCGCTCGAAATTTCACCCAACACTTGACGGCACGCCGCTGTCGATGTGCAATATATTGCATGCCGGTACCACCCTCCGAAGGCGTGATGGCGCGCTCGCTACTGCGCGACGATGCCTATAAGGCGCTGCGCACGGCCATCGTGGACGGGACGCTGGCCCCCGGCGAGCGGCTGCGCGATGACGAGCTGAGCCGCTGGCTGGGCGTGAGCCGGACCCCGATCCGTGAGGCGCTCTCCCGGCTGGAACACGCCGGTCTGGTCCAGACCCAACCGGGACGGCACACCATCGTCAGCCCCATCGACATCCGGGAGGCGCGCGCGGCACAGTCCGTTGCCGCGGCGATGCACGAGCTCGCCGTGCGCGAGGCCATCACCAACATCTCTGCCGGTGATCTGGCCGCGATGCGGCTCGCCAATACACGATTTGCCGCCGCCCTGGATGCGCACGATCCCGACGCCGCCCTCGCCGCCGACGACGAATTCCATGCCGTCGCAGTCGAAGCCAGTGCGAATCCGTACATCGCCGCCGTACTGGAGCAGGTGACTCCCGTGCTGCGCCGCCTGGAACGCATCAGGTTCGCCAGCCGCGACGGGCGTCATTCCGTGGCCCTGCACGAGCAGATCATTGCGCGCTGCGAAGCAGGCGACAGTGAGGGTGCCGGGCGTGCCGCCCGCGACAACTGGCACACCCTCATCGCGGCGCCGGAGGCCGCCGAATCCGGGGAACGCGGCGCGGGCTGAACACCGCTCCCCCAGAACGCCATTCCCAATAGCCGAGCCAGGAGAACGCCTTGTCGATCCATGATTTCCCCCGCTACCCACTGACCTTCGGCCCCAGCCCGGTGCACCCCCTGGAGCGCCTCAGCCGTCACCTCGGCGGTGCCAATATCTGGGCAAAACGCGAAGACTGCAACTCCGGGTTGGCCTTCGGCGGCAACAAGATACGCAAACTCGAGTACATCGTTCCCGACGTGCTGGCCAGCGGCGCCGACACCCTGGTGTCGATCGGTGGCTACCAGTCCAACCACACCCGTCAGGTGGCGGCCGTCGCGGCCGTGCTGGGGATGCGCTGTCACCTGGTTCAGGAGCGCTGGGTGGACTGGGAGGATCCGGTCAACGACAAGGCGGGCAACATCCTGTTGTCGCGGATCATGGGAGCCCAAACTCAGCTCGACCCTTCGGGATTCGATATCGGCATCCGCCAGTCCTGGGAAGACGCGCTCACCGCGATCGAGAACTCCGGCGCCAAGCCCTACCCCATCCCCGCCGGTGCGTCCGAACACAAGTACGGCGGTCTCGGCTTCGCCAACTGGGCGTATGAGGTAGCCGCACAAGAGGATCAGCTGGGCGTGTTCTTCGACACCATCGTCGTGTGCACGGTCACCGGGTCCACCCACGCGGGCATGATCGCGGGATTCGCCGCACTCGCCGATGCCGGCGGACGGCCACGGCGAGTGCTGGGTATCGACGCATCGGCCACGCTCCCGAAGACCACCGACCAGGTCACTCGCATCGCCCGGCACACCGCCCAGCAGATCGGCCTCGAACGCGACCTGCGCCCCGACGAGATCACCGTCCTGGAGGGATGGGCGGGCGAGGAGTATGGCGTGCCCGTCGATTCCACCGTCGAGGCGATCAAACTCTGCGGACGCCTCGAAGCGATGATCACCGACCCGGTGTACGAGGGCAAGTCGATGGCAGGCCTGATCGACCTCGTCAGCGACGGGACGATCGAGCGGGGCTCGAATGTCCTATACGCACACCTCGGTGGCCAGCCCGCGCTGAACGCCTACAGCAGCGTGTTTCCCGGCTAGCTCGCGTACCCGTCGGCGACGTTCAGCGCCTCGTCGATGATCGAGAGCCCACGCCGCAGATCCTCTTCGCTGATGATCAGCGGAGGCGCCACATGCGTGCGGTTGAAGTGCGTGAACGGCCATAGGCCACTCTTCTTGCACGCCGCCGCGAAGGCGTTCATCGGCGCCGCGGCCTCACCACTGGCATTGAACGGAACCAGCGGCTCACGAGTCTGCTTGTCGCGCACCAGTTCCACGGCCCAGAACAAGCCGCGGCCGCGGATCTCGCCGACGCTCGGATGGGTCTGCACCCAGCGTTCCAGTTCCGGACGCACCACGCGCTCACCGAGATCGCGCACCCGCTCCAGGATCTTGTCGTCTTCGAACACCTTGATGGTCTCGACGCCGACCGCGCAGGCCAGCGGGTGACCGGAGTAGGTCAGTCCACCCGGGTACGGACGGTGATCGAAGCTGGTGGCGATGGCATCGGAGATCACCACACCGCCCAGCGGAACATAACCGGAGTTGATGCCCTTGGCGAAGGTGATGAGGTCCGGTGTGACGTCAAAGGCGTTGATGGCGAACCATTCCCCGAATCGCCCAAATCCGACCATCACCTCGTCGGCGATGAACACCAGGCCGTACCGGTCGCAGATCTCCCGCACTCCGGCCAGGTAACCGGGCGGCGGCACCAGCACACCGTTGGTGCCGACCACCGACTCCAGGATGATCGCGGCGATGGTGGGCGGGCCCTCCAGGTTGATCACCTGCTCCAGATGCTCCAGCGCCCTTTGGGTTTCCTCCTCCGGCGAGGTGGCATGGAACACCGAACGGTAGGCGTACGGCCCGAAGAAACGAACCACCGAGTTGTCGCCCGGGTCGTTGGCCCAGCGGCGCGGCTCACCTGTCAGCGACATCGAGGTGGTGGTGCCACCGTGGTAACTGCGGTATGCGGACAGCACCTTACGGCGACCGGTGTGGTGGCGCGCCATACGGACCGCATGCTCCACGGCCTCGGTGCCACCGTTGGTGAAGAACACCTTGTTCAGGGTTCCGGGTGCACGCTCGGCCACCAGGCGGGCGAGCTCACCGCGCACATCGTTGGCGAAGGCGGGCGCAATGGTGGCCAGCCGGCCGGCCTGACGCTGGATGGCGTCCACCAGACGCGGATGCTGGTGTCCCAGATTGAGGTTCACCAGCTGCGAGGCGAAGTCCAGGTACTCCTTGCCGGTGTAATCCCAGAAGGTCGCACCCGCACCACCGGCGATCGGCAGCGGGTCGATGGCCGCCTGCGCGGACCACGAGTGGAAAACGTGCCCACGGTCGTCGGCGCGAACCTGCGCCTCGGCCGCCGGTGCCTCGATCGGCGCGCTGGCGGGATCGATTCCGATGTGATTCTGGACGTCAGTCATTTCTGCTCCTCGGCTAGCAGCCCTTGAGAGATTTGGCGAGATGATCGGCCACGCCGCCGATCGGAATACGCTGCTGGGTCATCTCATCGCGGTCGCGAACGGTGACGGAGTCGTCTTCGAGCGAGTCGAAATCGACTGTGACGCAGAACGGGGTGCCGATCTCGTCCTGTCGACGATACCTGCGCCCGATGGCACCGGCGTCATCGAAGTCGACATTCCAGCTCTGCCGCAGCTCGGCGGCCAGCGCCTTTGCGCGCGGGCTCAGGTCGGCATTGCGTGACAGCGGCAGCACCGCGACCTTGACCGGAGCCAGACGCGGATCCAGGCGCAGCACGGTGCGGGTATCCACGCCGCCCTTGGCATTGGGGGCCTCGTCCTCGTGATACGCATCGACCAGGAAGGCCATGAACGAACGGGTAAGGCCGGCCGCGGGCTCGATCACGTACGGGGTGTAGCGGCGGTCCTCGGCCTGGTCGTAGTACGACAGGTCTTCACCGGAATGCTTTGCGTGCGTCGACAAGTCGAAATCGGTGCGGTTGGCGACACCCTCCAACTCACCCCACGGGTTGCCACTGAAACCGAACTTGTACTCGATATCGACGGTGCCGTCCGAGTAGTGCGACAGCTTCTCCTTGGGGTGGTCGTACAGCCGCAGGTTCTCCGGGTCGATACCGAGATCGATGTACCACTGCAGCCGGGTGTCGATCCAGTACTTGTGCCACTCGGGCGCGGTGGACGGCTCGACGAAGAACTCCATCTCCATCTGCTCGAACTCGCGGGTGCGGAAGATGAAGTTGCCCGGGGTGATCTCGTTGCGGAAGCTCTTGCCGATCTGGCCGATGCCGAACGGCGGCTTCTGTCGCGACGTCGTCACGACATTCTTGAAGTTGATGAAGATGCCCTGCGCGGTCTCCGGACGCAGGTAGTGCAGACCCTCTTCGGTCTCGATGGGGCCCAGGTACGTCTTGAGCATCATGTTGAAGTCGCGGGGCTCGGTCCACTGCCCCTTGGTGCCGCAGTCGGGGCAGACGATGTCGGTCATCGGGACCGACTCCGGGTCGTCGATACCCTTCTTCTCCGCGTAGGCCTCCTGCAGGTGATCCTGACGGTGCCGCTTGTGACAGTTCAGGCACTCGACCAGCGGATCGTTGAAGACCTCGACGTGGCCGGAGGCGACCCAGACCTGACGGGGCAGGATCACCGAGGAGTCCAGGCCGACGACGTCGTCGCGGCTGGTGACGACGGAGCGCCACCACTGCTTCTTGATGTTTTCCTTGAGCTCGACACCGAGCGGGCCGTAATCCCACGCCGACTTGGTACCGCCGTAAATCTCGCCGCAGGGGTACACGAGTCCCCGACGCTTGGCGAGGTTGACGACGGCTTCGATCTTCTTACCGGCGGCGTTCGGCTTGGCGGCCACGATCTGCTCAGGCTCCTCTTGAGGTCCACAGGACTGCAGTAATTGTCCTGAACAGCCTAAGGGCCGGACCAAGCGCGTTTTACCTCGGTGGCCGCAGCAGCTACTTCAGATGGTCCAGCAGGATGCCCTGCGGACCGAAGTACTCCTCGCGCCACTTCTCGAGCAGTGGGCCGTGGTCGATGTCGTCGGGATGGAATCGCAGCCGCAGATAGCACCGGATCTTGGGGCCGAGACCGGCGAACAGCGGCGTGCGGGGCAGCCTGAGAACGCTCCGCAGGGTGCGCACCGGGTGTCGCCAGGCCCACCGATCGGTGACGATCGAGGCCAGCAAGATCACCGTCCTGCTCAGGAAAAGCCCCAGCGTGACGGCCATGGCCGCGATCCTCATCCGCTCGGAGCCCCCGACGTGGCGGTACACGTCGAAGGCAACGGACTTGTGTTCCATCTCCTCGATGGCATGCCAATTGAGCATCGCTCGCACCTCGGGATCGGTCAGCTGCTGCTGTATCCACGCCACGCTGAGCACCTGCTCTCCGAGGATGGCCGTGAGGTGTTCGACCGCGGCCGTCACCGCAAGCGCGGCTCGCGCCACCGGATCCGGCAGCCGGTCCCTGTTCTGCTTCATGCGCTGGACCAGCCGCGTGCCCATCCGGTCCATGAACCCCGTCGCCCAGTACCCGCGGCGCACCAGCTGCGTGTTGAGCTCACGATGCTGAATCCCGTGCGTCATCTCCTGCCCGATGAATCCGGCGACCTGCTTCCTGAGCACGGGATCACCGATCTGACCGTCGTAGCGGCGCACCGACTGGATGAAGAACTCCTCACCCGAGGGAAAGAAGCCGGACAGCAGGGCGACCAGATGGCTCATCGCGATATCGCCCGCGACGAAATGCCGCCGCGACGGGGACGCCCCGTCGAACGTGAACGCGATCCGGCGGGTGTGCACAGCGCGTCCGGCGGCCGTTGACGGACGCGGTTGCGGATTGTTCGCCGGCATCATTTACCTCGGTGGCTCGATGGGCAGCGCAGGTCCGCCGTATGGCGTCGGGATGGTGTAGCGGCCAGGCGGCGTCGGGTCGGATCGGGCACCCAGGTCGGCGCCGGGTGGCGGCCCGGCCGTGTCATCCCCTGCGGGGCGCGGGGCGTTCTTGGCGCCCCGGACCAAGACAGCGGGATCGTCGTCGCGACAGTACGTGTACAAGAAGGGCTCCGGATAGTCCGCCGAGGACGGTGGATGGCGAGGAGTGCCGTAGTCGCAGGCGTATCGCGGATACAGGTCGGCCGTCACCCACAGGCCGTGCTCGTGCATGGTGCTGATGAACGCCTCCAGCGCCGAGCCGCGATAGGTAGGAAACAGGGCGTTCAACGCCGGTACCCGCACATACGACAGGTGCGCGTTGGTGGCCAGATTGGCCAGCAGCTGGACCATGGTGTCGGAGTTGTCGGTGAACAGGTTGTCGGTCGCCGCAAGCACTCGCGGGGATTGATCGATGAGTTTCCGATAGCCACCGTCCATCGCGTTCATCCCCGCCAAGGTGCTGCGCAGATTGCGTGAGGTGACTGCGATTCCGTTGTTGACGTCCACCGCCGACGACAGCACCGTCCGGCTGTTCCCGATGGCGCTGACCGTCTCGGGGAGCACCGAATCCAGGGTGGACAGCAGGAACACCCCGCCGTCGACGATGTCGGTGAGCTTGCGGGGTCCCTGCGCGCTCAGGCTCAGTTCCGTCTTGATGCGCTCGATCTTGGCCGGATCCACTTGGGCGAGAACACCGTCGGCATGGGTCAGCAGCTGTGCCGGAGTGACCGGTATCGCGGTGCGGTCCCGGGCAACCACGTCCCCGCCGGACAGGAACGGGCCCTCATCGGATGCGGCGGAGAAATCGAGGTACTGCTCACCGGCCGGGGACAGTCCGGACACCCGCACCGCTGCTGACGCGGGAACACGAACCCCGCTGTCGACGCTCACTGTCGCGTTGACGCCGTCGCCGGTAAAGGTCAGTGATTCTACCGAGCCGATGCGCACTCCGTGCAGCGTCACGTCCTGATTCGGCAGCAGGCCGCCGGACTCGGCGAGCTGGATGGTCAGCGGGTAACTCGATGTCAGCGGCCGGACGTGCAGCACCCCCACCAACAGATACGTGACCGAAATGGCCAGGGTCGCAACGAGTGACAGCCCGCTCACCCACGCGCGGCTCATCGTCCGGGTTCCTGCGCGTCGGGTCCCGCTGGCGGGAGGCCTTGCGCTTCGGGGCCCTGCCCGACAACGCGCTCCTGCAACCGCCACAGCGTGTACTTGAAGGTCCCCACGAGCTTGGCCCAGTCGTATCGTTTAGGGCCGTGCAATCCAGGATCTCCCCCGAAACCGGCATCCGGTATGGCGCCCAGCACCAGTCGGTCGATACCGGCACTGCCGGAAATAGCCGATCCCGCAGTGATTTTGATGAACGGCGCGTATAACCGGTTCAGCGAGAGCAGGCTGGTCTGCGGATCGAGCACCACGTCATTCCAGGAGCGGGAGATCGCGTTAGCGTCGGCCACCACGCTGCGCCCACTGGCATCGGTGCCCGCGATGGACGGGAACTTACCCAGCTCGCGTGCGGCATCACCCAGCAGCAGCACCAAATCGGAGATCTGACCGGCATTGTCCTGCAAGGTCGCGGTGGCCGGGCCCGCCGCGTGCAGCACCTCGGCAAGCTTCTCACTCTTGCCGTCGAGGACCTCGGCCAGGTGGGTCGTCTCGGTCAGGGCGGTGTCCAGCTGTCCGGACCGCGCATTCAGCTTGCCCAGCAGCTCGTTGGACTTGCCGATCATCCGCCCGAATGCCTGACCGTCCTGGCCCGCCGCCCTGCCCATACCGTTGACGACGTTGGTGAGGTTGTGCACCGCTCCACCGTTGACCAGAATCGCCGCCGAACTGAGCACCGATTCCACCGTTGCCGCCGCGCCGGTGTGGTCGATGGTGATGGTATCCCCGTCACCGAGTGTGGCCGCGACGGGTTGAGCGGGCGGAGTGACGGCCACGAAGACATCACCCAGCGGCGTGGCCGTGCGTAACTGCGCCGTGCTGCCTACCGGGAGGGTGACATCGTGCCGGATGCGCAGCGTGGTCACCGCACGGAAATCCTTGGCAGCCATCGATTCCACCTCGCCGATATCCGCACCGGCGAGCTTCACCTTGGCACGCTCGGGCAGATTGAGCGCGTTCGCAAAGACTGCGGTCAGCCGGTATCCCCCGGCACCCAGGCCCGGGGCCGGCAGCGGTAGGTCGGCCAGTCCTGCAGAGGAACACCCGGCGCACAGGAGCACCGCCGCGACGAAGAACAATAGCTTGCGCACCATCACTTCTGCCCCATCGCCGCGAGTCCGTCAAGCATGTAGGTAAGTCCGAAGTCGGGGCCGTAGTCCTGCAACGTCCCTGTGCTGCAGCCGAGTTGACGCAGTCCCATCAGATTGCAGATCTCCTTGGCCATCTGTCCGTCGAAGACCATGTGGTCGGCCAGGAAGTGGGCGCGTATCGCGCCGTTACGTTGATCGATAGCGTTGTAGAGGTTGTCGGCCATCAGAGGCAGCACATCGAAGAACTCGGCGACCTCCCGCTGCCGGTCATACACCGACTGAATGCTCTTGTTGCCATTGGCGATACCGCGATGGATGGCATCGCGGTTGGCCTGCAGGATGTTTCCGGTCTGCTCGATCACCTCGTTGAACTGCCTCCCGGTACTGCCCGAACCGAAGTTCTCCTGGGCCAGGACGTCGCTGAGCTGGCGCACAGTGGAACCGAACTGGCGCAAGCTCGCATCATTGCGGGCAGCCGCGTCCAGCAGGCTGCTGACATTCTTGACGATGGCGGTCATCTGCTCACGACTGTGCTCGCCACCGTCGGCGCCAAGCCGCAGGGCCCGCGATAGCTCATCGAGCGCGGTCTTGATCCGATCACCGTTACCCGCGGCCACGCCATCACCGGCGTTGAGCACCGCGGCGATGGGCCCGCCTCCGGCGCCGTCGCCGTGCAGGGACCCGGAAAGCTTGTCGAGCATGCCGAGTACCCGATCGAACTCGACAGGAGTCTTGGTGCGGTTCAGTCCGATGGTGTCGTGATCGTGCAGCACCGCCCCGCCGCGGTAGGGCGGCGTCAGCTCGATCTGGCGGTCGGTCAGGATGGACGTCGAGAGAGTGACAGCCTGAGCGTCGGCAGGAATCTTGACCTGCCGGTCGACGGTGAACTGCACCTCGGCGTATCCACCCCGGGCGGTGATCGTGGAAACCTGGCCCACCGGCATGCCGAGCACCGCCACCACATTGCCGGGATAAAGACCCGCAGCACTATCGAATTGAGCTGTCAGCGTGATGGTTCCACCCTCTCGAGTAACGGACCATGCCGCCCCTGCCGTTGTTGCGACGAGGACGAGTCCCACACAGATCAGGAGTATCTTGCGCATTGCGGTCACTGGCAGTCCTTGAAGTACTGGATCATCCCGAATTGCTTGGCGCGCCCGCTGATCGCACACATCCACGAGTCGATGAGCGCGCCGCCCGGCGGGTTGGCCTCGATCGAGTTGCCGAAGCCGGTGGCATTGGCAATCTCCCGGATGGGCACCGGTGCGATCTGGAGTAGGTTGCGCAACAAGGCATCCTGTTCGGCAAGCTTGTCGCTGAGTTCCTCCAGAGTCTGGATGACACCGTCCAGTGCACGGTGATCGCCGACCACGATGGTGCGCAGCGACGCCACGATGCTCTGTAATGAGCGCATCATCGCGTGGAAGGCGGCCGAGCGTGCCACGAACTCGCCCACCAGTTCCTGTCCCTGCCGGATGAAGGTGCCGATATCGGACTGCTGGCGGCGCAGCATGCCGGTGACCTTCTCAGTGCTCGCCAGCAGCGTGCCCAGCTGTTCGCGCCGCTGCGCGATGACCGCAGACAGGGCACGTACGTTCTCCATGGCCTGTGGCACCACGTTGGGCAGCCCGTCCAGCTGGGTGCCCAGAACGCCCAGCGAGGAGGCAATGCGATCGGCGTCTACCTGCTCGAAGGTTCGGGTGGAGTCGGCCAGCGCAGCCTGCAGGTCATAAGGAACCTCGGTGTGCACCAGGCCGATCCGACGTCCGGTAAGTGCACCCACACCCGCGGGGCGCAGATCGACATAACGAGAACCGAACAAGGTAGTGATCTTGATGGCGGCCCGGGACTCCGCGCCGACCGGCACGTTGTCACGCACCCGAAAGGTGACCTCCACGCGATCACCCGCCAACCGCACCCCGGTCACCGAACCCACCTGCATCCCCGCGACGGTGACAATGTTTCCCGGCCGCAGCGCGGCGGCCTGCAGGAACTCACCGGTGAATTGCCGGTATCCGATTCCCCATTCCTTCACCAGCAGCAGAGCACCGATGAGCACGGCGACTACAGACACGGCGATCACACCGAGCCAGGTCTTGTTGTAGGAGTCCAGCGGTCTCATCATCTAGCCACCGTCGCCTGCGTTCCTGCACCGGGCCGTGTGCTTGGTCTTGCCCCCGGGTGTGGCCGCGTTCACGATGATCGGAACCACGTCGTTGAGCCCCGGGAAGAACCCGTATATGTTCACGTCGCAGCCATAGGCGTTCATGTAGGCCCCCTCCCCGAACATGCGGGCCAGGCCCTTGAGGAACAGCGGGGTGTTGAGTCCTGTGTAGGCGAGCTGGGGTTCAATGTTCAGCATGTGCCGGGTGTAACCCGGTTCCCGCGTCAGCAATTCGTGTACGGACGGATTTACGTCCTTGGCGATCCGGGAAAGGTTCCTGACCACCTCGGTCATTTTCCCTACCGAGGACACCAATTCGCTTCGGCGGCTATCGAACTGGCCAACTACCTGGCGGGTGGCGGCAATGGCATCCTCGAACTCCTTGTTCTGAGCCGCGAGGCTGCCCACCACGCTGTCCAGACTGCCGATCACATGATCCAACGCATCGTCGCGGCCGGTGAATGTCTTCGTCAACGTAGATGTCTGGTCTACCAGCGTCGCAAATGCGGCGGTGTCGCCCTGCAGCGAACCGATAACCGCCTGGGTGAGGTTGTTCACCTGCGCGGGGTCAAGCACCGCGAAAAGTGGCTCATACCCGTTGAGCAGGGTACCGACATCGAAGGAGGGCTCGGTCCGTTCGACGGGGATAATGCCGCCGGGTGCCAGCAAGGCTCCGGTTCCTGAGTGTCCCTGTGTCAGTGCGAGATATCGTTGACCAACGATGTTCTGGTAGGTCACCGATGCAGTGATGCTATCGGGAAGCCGCTGACCTTCCTGTACGACGAAATTCACCTTCGCGAGCGTGCCGTCGAGCTCAATCCCCTGGACTCTGCCCACGCGAACCCCCGCGATCCGGACGTCGTCACCCTCGCGCAGTCCGAAGACATCGGTGAACTCAGCAGCGTAAGAAACCGTCGCGCCCTTCACATCACGGCGCAGGGTGACATAGACCAGCCAAGTGAGCACCGTGGCCATCACCAGGAAGACGACCAATCCGACTAGGGAGGCACGTGTCGCCGAATGTTTCATCAGGCGCCTCCCTCGTTGTGCGCGTGCTGGTTATGGGTCACAGTCGTGCCGCGGGCGATGGGCCCGAGGATCAGCTGATCTGCCGCTGTGGCCGGCTGCCCAAGGATTCGGCCCAGTTGGCTGCGCTCCTGTGCGCTGCCGACGGGTCCCACGTTCCCGCCGAAAGATGCCGGTGCCACGGCGATGTCCCCCGGGTCGGCGCTGCCGGGTACCGGTGGCGCTGGGGTGAGCCACGACGGCACTGGCGGATTGGGGTCCTGCAGGTTGGGATTGGGGTTGACCAGGGGCGGCCCGACGGCGACGAGGTTGCCATTGTCACCGACTACAGTTCCCGGCGGAGGCGCCAAGCTGGCCGGCGGATGGTAGTTCTGCGGCAGCAATACCTCGGGCAAGTCCGGACGCACCGCGATCTGGGGAGCGGTGAAACAGCTGGGCCCCTTGAGTTCCCCGTAGCGCGGGCAGTCGGCGCGGGTATAGGAGTAGGACGGTGTGAACGACAGGTTCACTCGGCCTCGGGCGGTCGCCAGTTCCGGGTCCCAGACTTCCTGGAAGAAGGTGTCCGAGAACTTGGTGATGCGCTGGGTGATCGGCACGAAGTGCTCGGCGTTGTCGGCCAGCACCCCCAGCACGGGCGTCAAATCGGTGGTGATCTGGATGATTTGGTCGGTGTGGTTATGCAGCGAATCCACCGTGGTGCCGGTGGTGTGCACCCCGGCACCGATGAATGTACGCAACTGATCGCGCTTCTCGGCAAGAGTCTGCATGGGTTTCACCGCCTGATGCAGGGCATCCACCAGATCCGGCGCGGTCTGCGATAACCCGTGGGCAGCTTGCACCAATGCCGATACCGTAGAGGGCCCCTGGTCGGTCGCGACAATGGCATTGAGCTGATCCAGGATGCGGTCGAGTTGCGCTGCACTGGTGAGTAGTTCGGCGCGGCGGTGATCGGTGGCCGCGCCAACCGCGGCCAGAACGCCCAGGGATTGATCCTCGCGGCCGCGGCCTCCGGCGGTCAGGATCTCGCGCAGCTTGTTGACGGTGGTCTGAAACAGCACGGTCGGCAGCCGGGTGTCCTCGGCGATATGCCCGCCCTCACGGATGGGGGCGCCGGGTCCGTGGTCGACGAGTTGCAGGGCCGAGACCGCGAAGACATTGCTCGGGACCACACGGGCGGTGACGGTCCCAGGGATGGACCTGGCATACCCATGTTTGAGCCGCACGTGTATCCGATTGGGTTGAGCGCCGGCGGCCGGGGAGACGCTCTCCACCGCACCGACGAGCACACCCCGATACTTCACATCCGAGCGCGGCGGCAGCCCGTCGCCGACGTTGCGCAGCTCGGCGACGATGTCGATGTAGCGATCCAGCACACCCGTTGACTTGATCAATAACGCCGATGTGATGGCGGCAACCGCGACCAACGCGGCACCTCCGCGCATCAGCAACTGGCGACGGGTGAAGCGCACACCGTCCAGATCGTAAGGAATGCCAAGCTGATTCGTCACCTCATCCCCCGAACCTCGCGCCGGAGTCGACACTCCACAGCGCCATGGTGAGCAGCATGTTGACGACGATCACCGCGGTGATGCTGGCGCGCATCGCGTGTCCCGCCGCAATGCCCACCCCTTCCGGCCCGCCGTCTGCGCAGAATCCGTAGTAGCACTGCACCGCCGAGGCTATCCAGACGAAGACGATGACTTTGAAGACCGAGTAGGCGATATCCGTACCGCTGGACAGCAGTGTGAAGTAGTGCAGGTACGGGCCCAGCGAGCCGCCACTGACGATGCTCACCATCACATGGCAGGACAGATAACTGATCGTCAGGCAGGCCACGTATAGCGGGATGATGGCGACCACGGACGCCAGCAGGCGGGTGGTCACCAGATACGGAATTGGCCGAATGGCAAGGGAATCCATGGCGTCGACTTCTTCGGCGATGCGCATGGAACCGAGCTGGGTGGTGAAGCGGCAGCCCGCCTGCACGGCGAAGGCCAACGCGGCCATGATCGGGGCGAGCTCACGGGTGGTCACCAGTGAGGAGATGACACCCGTCGCAGGACCCAGCCCCATCAGTTCCAGGAAGTTGTAACCCTCGATCGCCACCAGGGCACCGGTGGTGACACCCAGTACCAGCACCACACCGGCAGTCCCGCCGCCGACAACGATCGACCCGTTGCCCCAGGTGATATCGGAGAGCAGGCGCAGGAACTCACGCCGGTACCGGCGCAGCGCGATCGGGATCGCCAGGAAGGCGTGCAGGAAGAAGGTCACCATGTGGCCGAATCGCGCCAGCGGCCTCATCGCGGCGTCGACGCGGAAGGCCTTCGGAGACAACGCCACCCGGGGGTCCGTCAGGGTCGCCGTCACAGCACCCCCCGCGGGAACAACATGGTGTAGACCTGGCTGACCACAACGTTCACAATCATCAGGAGCAACACGGATTCCACCACTGCCGCGTTGACCGAGTTGGCCACCCCGGTCGGGCCGCCGTGTGCGGCCAGCCCCTTCTGGCAGGCGATCACCGCCACGATCGCGCCGTACACCGCGGCCTTCAGCAGCGCCAGTAACAGATCACCCGTGGATGCGAACGACGCGAAGGTCGCGACGAAACTGCCTGGGGCACCGCCCTGTACGTAGACGTTGAACAAGTAGCTGGCCAAGAACCCGACAAAGCAGACCACACCGGTGAGGGCAATACCGACAACGATCGCCGCCGCGAAGCGCGGCACCACCAGGCGCCGCACCACCGATACCCCCATGACCTCCATGGCCGCGGTCTCCTCGCGCATGGTCCGGCACCCGAGATCGGCTGTCATCGCCGAGCCCACCGCCGAGGCCAGCAGCATCGCCGCCACCAACGAGGCGGCCTGCCGCACCACCGCCAGCCCACTGGCCGCGCCCGCCAGCGAGGTCGCGCCGACCTGTCCGGCCAGCAGCGCGAATTGGATCGAGAGTGTCACCCCGATGGGCAGTGCCACCAGCACCGTCGGCATCACCGCCGTGCCCGCCATGAAAGACGCCTGCCGCACAAACTCCGCCCACTGAAAGCGGCCCGTCGCCACATCGACCGCGAAATACCGCAGCGTGTGCATGCCAAGAACGAACTGCTCACCCACTGTGGTGAGTGCGGCAATCGGATGGCGCCGCAGATAGCCCGCACTTTGATCACCCAGTGGGCGAACCACTGTGGACATAAGAGAGCGGACACGGACCTGTTGTTCCCGTGTCGTCATCGGGTCGGTTCACACCTCGTCAGCCGTTCCGTGGTCGCTTTCCTGCGCAGCTTCCCCGAGGATGTCTTGGGGATCCATCCGGCCGGGACCACATGGACATCGCGCGGGCTCACCCCCAGACTGCGGTAGACGCGGTCGGCCACCTCGGCCCGAATGCGTGCGCTCTCCTCGCTGTCGGCATGCGACGCAGATTCGGCCACCATGGCGAACCCCTCGCCCGCCGCAGCAGTGGACAGACGCACCGCGGCGACACCGCCCGACCTCACGCCCGGGACCCCCACGACCGACCGTTCGATGTCCTCGGGGTGCACGTTGCGACCCGAGATAATCAGGATGTCCTTCTTGCGGCCGCAGATCACCGGCTGCCCGTCCGCGGTGAGATACCCGATATCACCCGTGGACAGCCAGCCCTGTGCATCGAGCATCGATTCGAATCCGGCCGCGGTGCGGTACCCGGCGGTGACGTTCTCCCCACGGATCTCGAGCTCACCGATCGCCCCCGTGGGCAGCACCGAGCGGTCCTCGGCCACCACCCGCACCTCACACCCCGGCAGCGGAAGCCCCAGCGCAACACGGGCACTGGCCTCGTCACCCGGGCCGGCGACCAGATCCGGATGCGGGGGCAATACCTGGTAACCCTCACCACGGCGCACAAAGGAAACCGCCAGCGTGGCCTCCGCCATCCCGTAGGCGGGAACGATCGCATCGGCCCGCATTCCGAACCGGGCGCCCTCGGCCGCAAAGCGTTCCAGGGTGGCGACGTCGATGGCCTCGGCACCACTGAGCGCGAATCGCAGCGAGGACAGGTCGTAGGCACCGTCGGCCGCCTTACGCAGCCTGCGCGCCAGCAGTGAGTACGCGAAGTTCGGTCCGGCGGTCATGCTGCCCCGGTAGGTGCTGATCAGCTCGGCCCACAGCAGCGGGTTGCCCAGAAAATCCATGGGCGTCACGCTGACGGTGTTCATCCCCCGGCACATCGGGACGATGAGATACCCCATCATGCCCATGTCGTGAAAGAGCGGCAGCCAGCTCACCACCACATCGGATTCCGGATCGGCACCCGAGGCGATGACCATCGCCCGCAGATTGGCCTCGATGTTGCGGTAGGTGATGCTGACCGCCTTCGGCGTACCAGTGGATCCGGAAGTCAACTGCAAGAACGCAATAGCATCCTCGTCGGTGTCGACGATCTCCCCCGGTGCACCGGTCAGCAGGCCCGGCAGCTCCAGAGCGCGAGCGCCCACGGCGGCGAACTGCCCCGCGGCCGCCAGGAACGGATCACCGACCACCACGATCGAGGAGCCCACCGCGGCCAGCGCCTTGCCAGTGTCCTCGATCCACAGTTCCATGTCGGAGCGATGCGTGGGCTGATGCAGCATGGTCACCGAGGCACCGGACATCCAGATGCCCTGCACCAACGGCGCGATTTCCCCCGGGGCACCGGCCAATACGGCCACCGCATCGCCGGGTCGCACACCCGCCGCCTGCAGGGAGCCCGCGATGCGCAGCCCCCGCCGGTGCACGTCGGCCCACGACACGGTGCTCAGCTCCTCCAACCGCGAGGTGCCGTCGGGGTTGATCGGCGCGCAGGTGAGGCCACGCTCGGTGACCGCAGCACTGTCGCGCAGTCTGTCGATCACCGGGTTCGTCGTCTTCACAGCCGGCTCTCCACCAGCTCGATCAACGCCCCGAGTGTCTTGCACTCGAAGACATCATCCTTGGTCAGCTGAATACCGAAGCGGCCCTTGATCTCCGAAACTCCTACCGCGAACGATAGCGAGTCGAATCCAAGATCACCCACCAACTCGGAGAAGTCGTTGACATCCCCGGTGGGCATCTCGAGTTCCTCGGCGATGAACTCGATGAGGAACTCCCGGACTTCTGACGTGGTTTCCATTTTTCCAAGCCTCTACTTGCCAATTTTCCGGCGGATCACCAGATGGATGGGGATTTGCAGCAGTGCGAACATGCCGATGGCCACCAGCGAACCCTTGACGACGAGCATCGCGTCGAATTTGCCGTACATGATCGTGGAAGCGGCGGACACGATGTGCGAGAAGGGGTTCGCGTTGATGCTGATCCTGAGCCAGTCGGACAAGAACACCGAGGGCATGAGTGCCTGGCTGACGAAGAGCACCGGCAACGCCAGCGGCAGCATCGCCACCGGCGCCTGCGGATTGAGCGTGCGCAACGCCACCAGGTAGAACAGCGAGCTGTACGCCGCCGACCACAGGAACATCACCAGGACCAGGAAAACTCCGGTGAGCAGACCGGCCCGCAGTGGTGCGTCGAGGAAGGCCAGCAGTCCGATGACGATGACCGCCGCCGGCAGGATGCGGAACATCTCGAAGCCGATCTTGGCCGCCATGATCTGGCCGGTGGACACGCCGTACAGCCGTAGCCGGTCGGTGAATCCCGATCTGATCTCGTCGATGAGGGTTCCGGCGCCATACCCTGCACCGAGCATCGGGATGAGCATGATGAGCCCCGGCGCGATGTACGCGGTGTATGAGGACAGCGGGAATCCCGGAAGATCCGCGACGCGCTGGAACATCGAGCGTACGAAGATCACGAGAACGACCGGGAACACGATCGGGAAGATGAACCCGAAAACCGGCTGCCGCAAGCCCACTACGACATAGCGGCGGAAAAGTCGTGCCGTGTTGGACAAGGCGGTCACTGGGTTACCTCCAAAAATGCGTCGCGCAGCGAGGTGGATCGCACTTCGATGTTGGCCGCGCCCAGGCCGATCCGGCCCAGTTCGGCGCTCAACGCACCCAGTTCCGATGCCGATGCGGAATCCAACGTCCCGGAGAGGGTCCCGGTGTCTGTGCGCTGCACGGCATACCCCACGGCCGACAGTTCCTTGGCGGTGTCTTCGGAGATGTCACCGCCGGCGGAGATCTCGACCGCGTAGCCGTGACTGCGGGTGAACTCCTGGGTGGAACCCGAGGCGACAAGCTGACCACTCTTGACAATGCCGACCTCGTCGGCGAGCGACACCGCCTCGTCCATATCGTGTGTCGTCAACACGACGGTGCGTCCTTCGGCGCGTAGCAGCCGGATGGCATTCCACACCTCCTGTTTTCCTTCGATGTCCAGCCCGCTGGACGGCTCGTCGAGGAACAACATCTGCGGGTTGTGGGCCACCGCCAGTGCGACATCGACACGGCGGCGCATGCCGCCCGAGAGGGCACCCACCTTCCGGTTCAGGTAGCTGCCCAAGCCGAACTGTTCGACGAGTTCTTCCTCGCGGGACTTTCGCTGTCCCTTGGGCCAACCGGCGATGGCCAGGCTCATCCGGATCTGCTCGACCGGCGACATCCACAGATCCAGTGCCACCTCTTGCAGCGCCACGCCGATCAGCGGTCGCAGCTCCTTGGTCTTGTCGACCGGAATCCCGAGCACCTCAAGCTCCCCGCTGGTGGGCGCCAGCAGTGTGGTCGCCATGCGGATGGTGGTGGTCTTGCCGGCACCGTTCCTGCCGAGCAGGCAGTAGACGATGCCTTGCGGGATCGTCAGATTCAGCCCGTCAACGGCGCGAGCCTCGGCGCCGGGGTACTCCTTCACCAGGTCTGTCGCCCGCAGTGCGGGAGTGTTCGTATCTGTGGCCATGCTCAGCCCTTCACTTTCGGGAGGACGTGGCGTTCCAGCTTCTCGGCAAGGCTGATGCCCTGGGCCGTCATGTTCACGTCGATCGACGTGTACAGCGGGAAGCTGCCAACCGTGCTGTCCTTGGGTACCTCGTTGATCTGGTGGATCTGGCCGCTGCTTGCGCCGGTGACGGTGAGATCCAGGACGGTCCGTACGAGTTCGACCGGCTTGTCGCGCCAATTCGCCTTGCGGGTGCCCTCGGGTTTGATGTGACCGTGGGCCTTGGCTCCCCCGCCACAGGTGCCGCTGAGCTCACGCTCACTATCGATGTCGGACAGGGTGATTCCACCGTCGATGGTGCATTGCAGTGTCACCCGCGAATCCAGCGGGTTGACGATGGTGATGGCATCCAGGGCGCTGGGCTTACCCTCCCCGCCGGAGACGATTCCGGTTTCGTAGGGGAATCGGTCGCCCTGGTAATACTGTTCGATCTTCAGTTCTCCGCGCCGCGGGCCCGGGCCGACGGTCATGACACCGGCACCGGGCAGCGCAGTGGTCTCCCCGAGATAGGTCACCGAGCCGGAGACCTCCAGCGCATAGTCACCGAAAGGCGATTTACCCTGCGGCTCGGACGCCGGATCTCCCTGTGCAGACGGATATTTCAACAGCGCGAAGGCATGCCCGACGGGCTTGCCCGCCTCCTCGTTCACCGGTGCGCAGGCAGCCGCCAGCGCGGCCGACAGCGCAACGGCGGCGGCCGTGCCCAGACGTCTCATCGCAGAGCTCCGGTGGCGGACAGGGTCCGGCTCAGCCGCCGGTGCCGGTGCGCGAAGAACGCCGCCAGGACCTTGCTCATCAATCTCCCCCACCCGGGGATCAGCCCCAACGGCGCCTGCGGGGCAAGGGTGATCTCGTCGGTTACCCGTGTCTTTTCACCCGTCTCGGATGCCACCGGTTCCAGGGTGCGGTGGTGCACCCACACCCGCATACCGGTCATGAGCGACTCCTCACGGAACATCCGGCCGGGCTCGAGCCGGGCCACTGTGATGTCGTCGAACCCGAAGGGCAGGACACCGAACAACAGCAGGAAGCTCTTACCGATCCGGGTGCCCGGAGTGACGTCCGCGATGGAACGGCCCCGGAACTGCTTGGGCATCGTCATCTTCATGTACGGGCCCATCTCGTCGTTGATGCCCTCTTGCGTGGTCACCCGCTCCCACACTTTGTCTACGGGACAGTCGATCTCGCTGACTTTGCGGAAGACATGTTCTTCGGTGTGAATCGATCTCATCTGGTTCTTTCCTTATCGGGGGACGGAAGTGCGGTGGTAGCAGTCAGCAGTGAGCCGTCTCGTACGGCGTCGGTGGCGTCGTGGACGAACGAGCCGCTGATGTCCAGGACGGCCGGCACGCTGTCGGCACCGATGTAGTCGGGCAGAATGTCACCGATCTGGTGCAACCGGTGCGGCAGCAGGTGCTGGTACCAGTCGAACAGTGGCACCACCAGCGCCACCGTCACAAACTGGACACCGTCGGCGGCCAGGGCTCCGAAGAATGCCTGCCAGATCTGCTCGATCATTCCGGCGCGCCGGAACTTCTTGCGCACGCCCTGTGTGGCCAGCTCGGCGATACGCTCCGGCGCCAGCTCCTCGAAGAACGAATCCCACTGCGGATAAAGATAATTGCGCGCCGGGCCACCGTGTCCCCGGAAGCTCCGGGCGTCGCGCAAGGTGCTGAAGCTACCGAATCCGAGCTCGGGGTCATATCGCAACGAACGCAGTACCCCAACGGGGTGCTCGCGCGATTCCTCGGTGAAGCCGACGTAAATCTCCGAGGACCGCTCCCACGGGCGGTAATGCACCATCTCCCCCGCCGCGATATCGACATCCCCGGCGAAATCGTTCTCCAGACCGAAAATCGTGAACTCGACATTCTTGGCCCAGGCAAAGCGTGCGTCGTCGGCGGGCACACGCTCGACGCGTACCAACGGATTGCTCATACGGCGCTGGCCTCCGGAACGCGGGCCGACCAGATCCGGTTACCGTGGGCGGCTATCTCGCAGACCATCGCGGCCGCCATCGACGCCGTGACTAAGGGATTGACGAAGGTGAGCTTGATCGCCTGTCCCCCAGCCGCACTGGAGCGGCCCACAATCGCTCTGCCGGTACGCGCCAGCTCGGCGCGGACCGCGTCATTGACACCATCGCACGCCTCGGACCGGACGCCCGGCTGCCGCCAGCGCAACACCACGGTGTTGGTACTCACCGGCGCCGCCAGCTCCAGGTCCGCATGTTCGGCTGCTGCCTGCGCCGCGGCGCGCGCCGCCGCACAGGTGGCATCGATCATCGCCGCGACATGCCGCTGTCCCACCGCACGCAGAGTGACCAGCACCTTGAGCGCGTCGAAGCGCCGAGTGGTCTGCAACGACTTACCCACAAGATTGAGCACATCGTGCTCGGAGTCACTTTCGGGGTTGAGGTAATCGGCATGTGCGGCAAGCACACCGAGGCTCTCCCGGTTACGCACCAGCAGGGCGCTGCAACTGATCGCCTGGAAGAGCAGCTTGTGGAAATCCAGGGCAACCGAGTCCGCCGACTCGATACCGCGCAACAGATTTCGGTGCTGTTCACTGAAGATCAAGCACCCACCCGCACACGCATCCACGTGGCTCCAGATCCCGCGCGCCCGCGCCATGGCGATGGGCTCTTCCAGCGGATCGATCGCCCCGAAGTCCGTTGTCCCGGCGGTGAGTACGAGCGCGAATACGGGCGTGGCCGCGCGATCCGCATCCTCCAGGATTTCCACGAGTGCCTCGGCGCGCAGCCGTCCGGCTTCGTCGGTCGGTACCTCGAGAACCGCGGCGGTCCCGAGACCCAACAGCCGCAGCGCCTGTTGCACCGAGAAATGCGTCTGACGCGTGCACAGCACACGCCACGAACTGGCCTGGGGCGGCAATCCCCGGGCGGCTATGTCCCACCCATAGGTTTTGTAGGCGAATAGATCCCGCGCGAGCAACAATGCCTGCAGGTTTGATTGAGTACCCCCGCTGGTGAAGGTCCCGTCCGATCCAGGGCCGTACCCCATTCTGCTGCAGAGATACTCGATAACCTGCTGCTCGATCGCAGTAGCGGCCGGTGCTTGGTCGAAGGAGTCCATCGACTGATTGAACGCACTGATCAGTACCTCGGCGGCCAGGGACGGCAGCGCGGGCGGGCAGTGCAGATGCGCCAGGTACGCCGGATGCGTGACCACCACGGACTTCTCGGCCAGCAGCCCCGCTGCTTCATCCAGAGCCCGGCTCAGCCCGACACCCTCGGGGTCATCGAGGTCGAGTCGCCCGGCATCGTCTTTCAGCGCCGCATAACCCTCCACCAGGCCAGGTTTGGTGGCACCGCCCAGCACGGCGCCGGCCCGATCGGCCGCCAGCATGACGGCCTCGCGGTACACGTCTGCACTCTCCCCGGTGAGGAAATCACTCACGAAGGGACTTGGGGTTGGGGTCATCGAGATTCCACCAATGCCGGCTCGGCGGTCGCTCGAGTGCGCTCCACCACTGCCAATGCCGACTCAAATGCATTCAGCGCCGCGGCGATATCGGATTCCTCGATGGTCAGCGGCGGCAAGAAGCGCACCACGTTGCCGTACTGGCCACCGGTCTCCACGATGAGGCCGTGGTGCAGGCACGCGCGCTGAATCTCGGCGGCAAGCTCGGGTGCAGGGGCCCCGGCAGCATCTCGCCACGGCAGATCGGGATCCACGATCTCCACGCCCAGCATGAGTCCGACCCCGCGTACATCGCCCACCAGCTTCGATTGGGATGCAATGGCATTCAAGCCATCCAGGAAGGTCTTGCCCCGCGCGGTCACCTGTGCACGCAGACCGTTCTCCCGCGCGAAGCGAATCACGGCACTGGCGGCGGCGAAGGCCATGGCGTTCCCACGGAACGTCCCGGTGAACGCGCCGGGTTCCCACACGTCGAACTCCTTGCGCACCACCAGGACCGCGATGGGGATACCGGATCCAAGCCCCTTCGAGATCACCACCATGTCGGGTTCGATACCGCAGTGCTGGAATGCCCACGCCGGGCCCGTGCGGAACATGCCCGCCTGCACCTCATCGGCGATCAGCGGAACCCCGAGGGTCGATGCGGTGCAGCGCAGCGCCTGTCCCCAGCGCGGCGGGGCAGGAATCACCCCGCCCTCACCGAGCACGAACTCGGCGATCAGCGATGCCGGTGCCGTCACGCCACTGTGCGGACGCGCCAGCGCATCGGCCGCGGCGATGGCGAGTTCGACGCCTTGCTCCCCGCCCACGCCGAACGGGCTGCGATACTCCTGCGGGTAAGGCAGAAAGCTCGCCTGTGGCGACAGCACCACCGGCTGCTGCCGCAGCCCCCCGCCGGAGCTCGCCGCGCGCGCGGCCCGCGTGCAGCCATGGAACCCGCCTTGTACCCCAACGTGTTCACGGCCGCCGGTGGCCACCTCGGCGAGCATGAGAGCGGCCTCCACCGCGCTGGCCCCGCTGGGTGAGCACAAGTGGATGCTGGCATCGGCGGCAAGCCTCACCGGCAGAATCGAAAGCAGCTCCTCGACGAACCGGTCGCGGGACGGTGTGTGAAAGTCCAGTGAGAGCAACGGCTCCCCGGAGGACACTGTCTTCATGACGGCCTCACTGATGACCGGGTGGTTCCAGCCCAGCGACATGGCACCGGCAGCGGCGAGGCAATCGACGTACCAGCGGCCGTCATCGGCACGCACCCGGGCGCCCCGCGCCTCGATTGGCCGTATCGGCAGCCGGCGGGAGTAGGTGGCCGCCCGAGATTCCCTTGCCGTAGAAGTCAATTGGTCGGCAGTCATGACGCCTCCTTGCGTGGGTGAGCCAGTAGCCGCCGCAACGATGAGGCAAGTGAACGGTCTTCGGTGGTCCAGTACCCGGCATCCGGTGGAATCGCCGCCTCCAGCCGGCGGCGCGCCTCCCCCAACTGGTGGTACGGCAGCTGGGGAAAGAAGTGATGCACCGCGTGGAAACGCAGGCCGACCGGGGCCCACAGTGCACCCAGCACGGGCACCGACGGGTGATCGATGGAGTCCAGGATCTGCTCAGGGAAGGTCATGCGTTCGGTCGTGCCCTCGTACCGGTGTGCCGCCAGTACCCGCAACCAGTTCACGAACAACGCCAGCGCCACCACCAGATACGCCTCCACCAGCCGCATCGGCGAGTACGCGCCCAGGAGCAGCAGCACCAGCATGGCCGATGTGTATGCGAAACAGGCGATTTCCTGTATCAGCCAGGAGCGGGGTGTGCCTGCGGGCGGTAACGGGCGCTCGAAGTCGGCGTCGATCATGAGCGACGAAGCCCGCGTCAGCACGGCGGGCCGGATCGCGGGAATCAGCCAGCTCAGCGGCCCCAGCACCAGGAACCGGAAGACGAACGCCAGCGGGCCGACCGCCGCGGTGAACGGCAACAGGATTACCCGCCATCGCGGCTCACTGCCGTAGGCCACATACTCACCGTCTTCGGCGGTGCCGTAGGTGCGTGACGCGTGGTGTTCGTGATGGAACTCGAAAGTGAATTTCGGTACCAGCAGCGGGATTCCACACACCACGTGCCACACCATCGAGAACCAGCGCAGGTCACGCTCGGCATGCACGAGCTCGTGGACAAACAACACGGCGCGGTAGAACGCGAAGGCCGCCACCACGATGCAGGCCGCAGCCGGAAGTGAGAGCAGATCGCCCGCCGGGCACAACAGGAACGCGGTGTATCCGACTGTCACACAGGCGGCCAGGTCCAGCCAATAGATCCACTGGCGGCGGGCGGCCAGGTCTGCCACCAGTGAGCGCGCATCCGCCATCGAAATGCCGAGCACTTCCTTGGAGCCGCCCTGCACCTGCCGTGCCTCGACCGTCATCGCACAAACTCCGCTATCAACTCGTGGGTGGATACCTGGGGAATGCCCAGCTCTCGCACCGCCCTGTCGGGCGCGTAGTACAGCTCGCGGGCCATCAGTTCGACGTTCTCGGGAATCAGCGCGTCGTCGGGGTCGAAGCGCAAGGAGATGTCGCGGACCAGCCTGTTGCCCTTGCCCACCGCCCGGAACAGTCCCATGGGCGCGGACCGCACCGGGTGCTCGCGCCCTACCGCGGTCACGAGCAGCTCCCCGATCTGCCGGTAGGACAGATTGGCGGTGCTCAAGATGTACCGGCGCCCGTTGTCGCCCTTCGCCATTGCCGCGGTGATGCCCACCACGAAATCCTGTGCAGAGCACACCGCCGTCCCGCCGGGTGGCACCACGCGCAGCAGGCCCTTGCGGGCGGCGACCAACAGGCCCTGCCAGGATCGGGCCGGCCCCGTACCTGGCGCGAACACGGCGGCGGGGTTCACGACCACCACATCCAGACCGCGCTCGGCGAAGTCCAGCATCAGACGCTCACCCGCACGTTTGGTCGCCGAATACACGTTGTCCAGTACCGAATCGCGCAGGTCGAAGTCTTCATCGGCCACCACGCCGTTGCGTGGGTACCCGATGGCAGCGGTGGAGGAAACGTGCACCACCCGCTGCACACCGTGTTCGAGCGCAGCCCGGGCCACGTGGTAGGTGCCCAGCACATTGGTCTGCCAAATTCTGTGTCCGAGTCGCGAGTTCGGTGATGCGATACCGGCGAGGTGATACACGTGGGACACACCGCGCATCGCGTCGTCGATGCTCTGCGCATCGGTGATGTCGGCGACGGCCACATCGACATGCGGGCGCAGCGCGTCACCGAGGACGGCGGGATCGTGCGGGTTCGTCAGAACCGTGACCTGCTCGCCAGCCTGCACCAAGGACTCGACGAGGGTGGAGCCCAGGTACCCGGTGGCCCCGGTGACCAACGTCCGGCCGCCCATCACAGGGCCTTCTGGTAGACCCGATGAATTTTTTCCGGGTCTGTCTTCATCTGGGAGGTAAGCGAATTGGACCACACATTGTCCTCGTGCACCCAGGTGGTGGCCACCGACGAATAGCCGCTGCCGGTGATCGTCCGCACGATCTCTCCCGCCAGGATTCGTCCGATCCCCGCCCCGAACTGGGTCTGCACCGCGCCGATGAGCACCACCACGGCGGTGTCGATTCCCCGGATACGGCCGTGGCACCGGACCGCGAGCCGTGCCAGCAGCGCGGGAGTGAGCCGGCCCGAGCACCCGGTGACCTCGTTGACGTCCGGCAGCATCAGCAGGAATCCGACTGGGGTGCCATCGGATTCGACGATCCGCACGATGTTCGGGTCGATCAGCGGCCGCATCTCGGCGGCCATACCCGAGAACACCTCGCGGCTGAGCGGGACATTCTCGGGATGATGCGCGAAGGAGTCGTTGTAGAGACCGCGCAGCATCTCCAGTTCGTCGGCGTAGTCGCGCATCCGCACCGAACGCACCGACACTCCCTGATCACGCATCACCGCGTCGGCGCGCTTAAGCAGGCGCTGCTGGACTTGCGGGTTGCCGTCGACATGCCAGCGGAATGAGGCGGTATCGAACTTCTTGCGATATCCGGCCGCCTCCACCAGCCCCGGGTAGTACTGGGGGTTGTACGGCTGCATGACCGCCGGCGCCTTGTCGTACCCGGAGATCAGCAGGCCCACCTCCTCACGTGAGGTGTAGCTGAACGGGCCGACCATTTTGGTGATACCTCGACGCACGGCCCACTGTTCGGCCGTTCTCAGCAGGGCGCCCGCAACCGCTTCGTCGTCCTCGCTCTCGAAGAATCCGAAGAATGCGCAGTCGCCGTAGCGCTGCACGTATGCCGAGTCGATGCTGGCGGAGATGCGGCCGACGGGGTTATCGCCGCGATAGGCGACGAAGTTCTCAATCTGCACCTCCTGGTGCAGGGGGTTGTGCTTGGCGTTCATCTTCGCGTGCATGACGCGGCGCAGCGTCGGGCGCCAGTGCGGGTCGTCACCGTAGAGGCGCCAGGGCATCGAGATGAACTGCCTGGCGTCACGACGCGATGCGACGCGGCGCACCGAGACCGGCGGGCGCCCCTGCCGCTGCCCGGCAGGCTGCTGAATCAGTTCGTTATCCAGCACGGACAATTCCGAGGTCATGGGCCAGTTCGGGATTGCCCTTGCTCTTCCACAGCGCGCCGTCCATGTAGAAGTGGTGCAGTACGAAGGTGAGCGGGACCGCGAAGATCACGGTGTCGAGCTGCCCGGCGAGGATGCCCAGCCCCCCGAAGAACGCGATGTACAGCGGCAGCGCCTTACGCGTCGAGAGCCGTGCCAGCAGCAGCTTCTTCTCACCCGGATCCTCGGTGCGCGCGAAGCGGGTGTTGTTCCGCGTCCAGTTGATCAGGTGGTACTGCAGGCTGTGCGTTGTCGTCGCGATCAGGATGAGCGCGAAGAGGTCCGAGACCAGTAGGTAGGACAGGTTGTAGGACAGCGCCGCGATGACGAAGGTGGCCACCGCCATGGCCGGGAGCGTGCGCTGCCCGGCCCTCTTCAGCTGCACCTGCTCCCAGATAGCGATACCCAACATGACTGCGGCACAGACGAATCCACCGATAACCAAAAATCCGGGAATGGGCGGCACCGGCACGCTCAGGTTCGAGAAGGGCAGTCGGTGACCGAAGACCACATACTCGGAGAAGTTCAGGCCCTGGCTTGCCCGGTACAGCACCGGAGCCAGGCAGACGGCGTACAGCGCGTACTTGATCCGATTGCGCGGGCCCTTGTAACCATTCTTCGCCGCGTAGATGTTGATGATGCCGAAGTGCTGTTTGAGCACGTGGAACACCTGCCAATAGGCCCAGATGGCCAGCAGCGGCACCATCCAGCCGCCGAACCACAACGTGCCGACGATCACGGCGACCACCGCGAAGCTGATCACGTAGTGCGCCCAGAACCGGGACCGCTCGCGGGGATCCATCCACACGCGCGCCGTCGTCGTCAGCACATGCGGGAGGTCGGAGAGCAGTGAAAAGGTCACCGCACCGACGAGGAATACGCCCTTGTGCCCGTCGGCCGCGAAGAGCACCGCCGACAACAACGCGCCCAAACCGAAGACGAAGAGGATGTCGACGCGTCTGCTGACAAACCACCCTGGCCGGTTCACACCGTCGGTGTTCTTCAGCTCGTCGGTGCCGGTAGCAAAGGTGGCCATGGCGATCATCCTCAGGTAGGCGTCATAGACTTAATTGGTAATGATTATCGTTTTCATAACGTAGAGATCGGGCGACGCCGTGTCAACGCCGCGACCTGGGAGCGGGCTGTGACACTCCTCACCCACGACTAGCCGATTGAGGTGCATAAATTACGATGCGACAGACCCGAAACCCCAGCGGACCGACCTGGAGTGAACACCAGGACGCCGTTATCAAATCGCCCGCCATGAGCAGACGTGCAGGCCCTTCTGCTTCACCCGCCGCATCTAAGGCTGACGAATTCGTGTGTTTCAGCAAACTTGTGGAGATTCGGCGGCACACTACTGTCATGACCCGAGTCGGCACCGCCCCCCGGCCGCCACGGCCACACCCTTACCGCCAGATCGGGCATCGGCCACTACCCTCAATAGATGGGCCCGGTTTGCCGCCGGACCCCATGTTGGGTCTCCGGACAGGCCGGGGCGTGATTCAGGTTGAGGTGAAGCGCCGTGGTGAACACCGTGCTTAGTTCCGCACATGACGAGCCACCGCATGCTCCGCTCACACCGCCCGGGCCGCTGCCCCCGCGCGAGATCCTCGAGCAGTCCGGTGAGCTGCTCCGCGCGCTTGCCGCGCCGGTGCGTATCGCCATCGTGCTGCAGCTGCGCGAATCGCAGCGCTGCGTCCACGAGTTAGTGGACGCGGTCGGGGTCGCCCAGCCGCTCATCAGTCAGCATCTGCGCGTCCTCAAGGCTGCCGGGGTGGTCTCCGGCGAACGTCAGGGGCGAGAGGTCATGTACCGCCTCGTCGACGATCACCTTTCTCATATCGTCGTCGACGCGGTGGCGCACACCGAGGAACAGAGATGAACGTCCGCGAAGAGCGGGCAGCCCTGCCGGGCACCGTGCGGTCTACTCGCCAGCGTGCCGCCATCACCGCGCTGCTGAACCGGACCGACGAATTCCGGTCGGCGCAGGAGCTGCACGACGAACTCAAACGCACCGGCGAAGGCATCGGCCTGACCACCGTCTACCGGACTCTGCAGTCGATGTCGACGTCGGGCGAGGTCGATGTGCTGCGCAACGACACCGGCGAATCGGTGTACCGGCGCTGTTCGGACGGACACCATCACCATTTGGTCTGCCAGAGTTGCGGTTTCGCCGTCGAAGTGCAGGCCGGCGCGGTCGAGGCATGGGCCACTAACATCGCCGAAGAGCACGGATTCACCGCTGTCCACCACACGGTGGAGGTCTTCGGTCTGTGCAGTCGTTGCAGCGCCCTGCGCCGGAACTCCTAGTTACCCAGCGCCCTTCGCGCATCGGCCCCGGTGGCGAACACCATGAGCAAGAGCGTCACCAATGCCTCGTCCGAGATCTCGGTGGCGGGAAAGTTGTAGCGCAGCAATACATCTGCCTTGCGCCCCTTGGCGATCAACAGAATGTTTCCGAACAGGGACTTCTGCGCCAACCCATCGACCAGATGCCGTGATTTCGCGTTGACCGCCACATCCCAGGCCAACACCTGCGACAGCGACACCACATCCAGGCCCGCCGCGATGGTGACCGCGCGAATCGAGGTGAGCGTGCCCTCGTAGTCGGCCCTCAGCGCACCATCGGGCTCCTTGGTGACCGGCAGCACCGGGTGCAGCACGCGGTACACCCGGTCCAGAATCTCGTCGGCTCCGTTATCAGGGTCGGTCATTACGCCGTACCGAATCGACGGTCGCGCTGCGCGTACTCGAGGCAGGCCGCCCAGAGATCGCGGCGGTCGAAGTCGGGGTACATCTTTTCCTGGAACACGAACTCGGCGTATGCCGACTGCCACATCATGAAGTTGCTCGACCGGAACTCACCCGAGGGCCGCAAGAACAGATCGACGTCGGGCATGTCCGGCTCGTCGAGGTACTTGGCGATGGTCTCTTCGGTGATGCGGTCAGGCTTGAGCTGTCCGGACTCCACCAGGCGGGCGATCCTCCGTGTCGCCTCGGCGATCTCGGCCCGGCCCCCGTAGTTGATGCACGTGGTCAAGGTCAGCGTGCTGTTGTTCTTGGTGAGCTCCTCGGTGATCTCGAGCTCCTTGTAGACGCTGCTCCACAGCCGGGTCTTCTGGCCCGCCCAACGGAACCGCACGCCCATGTTGTTCAGGTCATGGCGTCGCCGCTTCACCACGTCACGGTTGAAGCCCATCAGGAATCGAACCTCGTCCGCGGGCCTTCTCCAGTTCTCCGTCGAGAACGCGTAGGTGGTCAGCCACGGGATACCCATCTCGATGGCACCACAGACCATGTCCATCATGGTGGCCTCGCCCATCTTGTGCCCCTCGGTGCGGGGCAAGCCACGGGCCCGTGCCCAGCGCCCGTTGCCGTCCATCACCACCGCGACGTGCCGGGGCACCAGTTCCTTGGGGATGACCGGCGGTACGGCACCCGAGGGATGCTTGGGCGCGGGATGTGGCCGCGTGCCACCGGGGCCCGATCCGGGCAGCAGCTTGGGGAAAACAGCAGGAAACACCGTCTTGTCCGGGAACGTCGGGGCGTAGCCGGGGGGGACGTCGGCCCAATCCGTGAAGTACTTATCCTGCTGCGGATCGGGCTGGCTGCTCTTCACCATGGGTCATATTTAACCTGGTCCCACGTTCGACAAGCGGAAGTGTCCGCAGCTTGCGCTCCAGGTGCCACTGCAAATGCGCCGCGATCAATCCGCTGGCCTGGGTGCGCTGGCTCTGCGGCACGTCATCGGTGGCCGCCCAGTCGCCGTCATGGAGCGCGGCCATCAGCTCCAGCACACCCGGCGGCGGAGTCGCCGCACCCGCGGGACGGCAGTGCACGCAGACGCTGCCGCCCGCCGCCACATGGAAGGCGCGATGCGGGCCGGGAGTGGCGCAGCGTGCACACTCGCTGATGGCGGGCGCCCATCCGGCAATGCTCATGGCGCGCAACAGATATGCATCGAGAACCAACTCACGCGAACGCTGCTGATCGGCGATGGCCCTGAGTGCGCCGACGGTGAGGCGGTGCAGAGCGACGGCCGGAGCACGCTCTTCACCCGCGATCCGCTCGGCGGTCTCCAAGATGGCGCAGGCGGTGGTGTACCGGCCGTAGTCGCTGACGATGTCCGATGCGAAGGCGTCGATGGCCTGCACCTGCGTGACGATGTCGAGATTGCGTCCCGGATGCAGCTGCACGTCGATATGCGCAAACGGTTCCAGCCGTGACCCGAACTTACTGCGGGTGCGGCGCACCCCCTTGGCCACCGCGCGGACCAGGCCATGCTGGCGGGTCAGCAGGGTCACGATGCGATCGGCCTCACCGAGCTTGTGCTGCCGCAGCACAACAGCACGATCCCGATAAAGCCGCATTCGAAGAGTTTCCCATCTGGTACCGACGAATCCCCGCATTGACGCACTATTTCGACGGCTTACCCTTCTGGTCATGTCGGGCTTTCCCACGCTGACGTCCCAGGCCTCCGCGCTGGTAGAGGGTTCGGTCAGCTCCGTTTCGCTGACCCTCGCGGCGCTCAACGCGATCAAAGCCAGCCAGCCGACGCTCAACGCGTTCCGGGTGGTGTGCACCAAGAGCGCCCTCGCGGACGCCGCGGTGGCCGACAAGCGATTAGCTGCCGGTGAGCGGCTGCCGTTGCTCGGCGTGCCCATCGCTATCAAAGACGACACCGATCTGGCGGGCACCCCAACCGCGTTCGGTACCGCCGGGGCCGTCGGTTCGGAGTCCGAGGACGCCGAGCTGGTACGACGGCTGCGGTCCGCGGGCGCGGTGATCGTCGGCAAGACCAATACCTGCGAGCTGGGTCAGTGGGGCTTCACCAGTGGGCCCGGCTTCGGCCACACCCGCAACCCGTGGAGCCGCAACCACACCCCGGGCGGATCCTCGGGCGGCAGCGCTGCGGCGGTGGCGGCCGGGCTTATCGCCGGGGCCATCGGCTCGGATGGGGCTGGGAGCGTGCGGATTCCCGCCGCGTGGACACATCTGATCGGCATCAAGCCGCAACGTGGCCGGATCTCCACCTGGCCACTGGCCGAGGCGTTCAACGGGATAACAGTGCACGGGCCCCTGGCCCGCACGGTCGCTGACGCCGCGCTGTTGTTGGATGCCGCGTCGGGCAACGTGGCCGGCGATTTGCACCAGCCACCGCACGTCCGGGTGCTGGATGCCGTCCACGAAGACCCGGGGCAGCTGCGCATCGCACTGTCGCTCAAGGTTCCGTTCTCGGCGTTTCCCGCCAGCATTCACCCGACAATCGAAGCCGCCACCCGCTATGTGGGCCATCAGCTGCGTTCCCTCGGACACATGGTGTCCGAGGGCGACCCGGACTACGGCGTCGGACTCGGCCTGAACTTCCTGCCGCGGGCCACCGCGGGGCTGCTGCCGTGGCGCGAACGGCTCGACGCCGGGGCGAATTGGGACCAGCGCACCGTCACGAACATGCGCACGGGCCGACGACTGGCGGGCTGGGCGCTGCGGCGAGCGCGCGCGGCCGAGCCGCGATTGCAGGCACGCGTCGGCAAGATCTTCGGCAGCTTCAACGTGGTGTTGGCACCGACCACCGCCCAGCCGCCGACGGGTATCTACGATTTCGACGATGTCGGCAGCATCGCCACGGACCGCGGACAGATCGCCGCCTGCCCCATGACGTGGCCGTGGAATGTGCTCGGGTGGCCGTCGGTCAACGTGCCCGCCGGGTTCACCCAAGACGGGTTGCCCATCGGAGTGCAGCTGATGGGCCCGGCGAACAGCGAGCCGTTGCTCATTTCGCTTGCGGCGCAGCTGGAGTCGATCAACGATTGGGCATCGGAAACCCCCGACCCCTGGTGGTGAGTGCCCCCCTTTGCGTCGAGACCGAGGTTGTGGCGGTTTCGTCTCACACAAATTCGCCACAACCTTGGTCTCGGCGGCTAGGCCGCTCTTGACGCAGCGCTCAGGGCTGCGCGAACTCGGTGGACGACCGCCAACGGTTGATTGATGAGCTGGTCCCGACTAACGCGCACCAACCGCCAGCCCATCGCAGCGATGGTCTCTTGCCGTTCGATATCGCGGCGATGCTGCACAGAATCGCCCCAGTGCTGCGCACCATCGAACTCGGCAGCCACCCGTTGTTCCCGCCAGCCCATGTCGAGACGAATGGTCCGCCCGTCAGGACCGCCCAGCTCGATCTGGGTTTCCGGACGCGGTAACCCTGCACCGACAAGGCACATCCGCAAGCGTGTCTCCTGAACAGATTCGGCGCCAGGGTCTGCCAGCGACAGCACATTCATCAGTCGCCGGATCCCCCGCGCGCCCCTATGCCGCGAAGCGACCTCACGTACCTCGCTCATCGAGCAGTTACGGAGAAGCACGTCGATCAACTCGACAGCACGAGAGGTGTGCACCCGGCGCCCGATATCGAACACCGTCCTGGCGGGTGTCGTGACCTGAATCCCGCCGAGCACCGTCGACTCGCCGGGGCACAGCGTGTCCGCATGCAAGATGATCCCCGTAGGCGCACTGCGCCATTCGCGAATCAGCTCGGCCGGACGGTCGGCCGATATCCACGGATTGCCATGCAGGGCGGCAGCTGAGGCACCACACACCACTGCGCTCCCGTCGGACCACAAGAAGGCAGCCTCAGCACGGATAGTCGCGGTGAGCTCCACCCCGATGGGTAGATAGACATTGCGATAAATGCGTCGATAGCCGGTGCGCAGCTCGTGACGTGTCAGCAGGCCAGACGCAATGGCCGTACTCCCCGTGACCAGTTTCCCCATGTCGCGACCATGCCATGCACCTCTGACACGTGAGCGAGACCGAGGTTGTGGTGAATTTGTGCGAGACGAAACCGCCACAACCTCGGTCTCGGCGCGAAAGGGGCCCGGCGGAAAACGGGCGGGCGCGGAAAGGACCCCGCCGCTAGAAGCCGAGCTTGCCGAGCTGCTTGGGGTCGCGCTGCCAGTTCTTGGCGACCTTGACCCGCAGATCCAGGAAAACCTTGGTGCCGAGCAGCTTTTCGATCTGCTTGCGCGCGTTGGTCCCGACTTCACGCAACCGCGTACCGCCCTTACCAATGACGATGCCCTTTTGGCTGTCCCGCTCGACGTAGAGAATCGCATGCACGTCGATCAGCTCCGAACCCTCGGGCCGCCCCTCACGCTCGTTCACCTCGTCGATCACCACTGCCAGCGAGTGCGGCAGCTCATCGCGCACACCTTCGAGCGCCGCCTCGCGGATCAGCTCGGCCATGAGCACCTCTTCGGGCTCATCGGTCAGTTCACCGTCGGGATAGAACGCGGGCCCCGGCTGCAGCTTGGACGCCAAAACCTCTGTCAGCACCTCGACTTGGGCGCCCGAGACAGCGGACACCGGCACGATGTCGACGTCCGGCCCGACGAGCTGCGACACCGACAGCAGCTGCTCGGCCACCCGCTCCTTGCTCACCTTGTCGATCTTGGTGACGATCGCGATGAGCGTGGTGCGCGGTGCGACGAGCTTGATCTGCTCGTAGATCCACTTGTCGCCCGGCCCGATGCCCTCATCGGCCGGGATGCACAGGCCGATCACGTCGACCTCGGAATACGTATCGCGCACAAGGTCGTTGAGCCGTTGCCCGAGCAGCGTGCGCGGTCGATGCAGACCGGGAGTGTCGACGAGCACGATCTGGAAGTTCTCGCGGTGCACGATGCCGCGGATCGTGTGCCGGGTGGTCTGCGGCCGGTTCGACGTGATGGCTACCTTCTGGCCGACCAGCGCATTGGTCAACGTCGACTTGCCGGTGTTGGGCCGGCCGACGAAACAGACGAAACCCGAACGGAATTCCGGCGAGGTCACAGCTGCCCCGCAGGCACGCCGGTGCGATCGGTGACGATGACCGTCGCCGACGGCGAAAGCTCGCGCACCGCGGCCAGGCCCGGATCCTCGTGTGAACCGCCGACCAGCACCGCCGCTTCGATGACCGAGGCCCCACTGGACACTGCCGCCGCCACCGCCGCCTGCAACGCCGTCAACGACAACGCCGAAAGCGACACCGGCGCACCGGCGTAGGTACGGCCGTCGCCGTCGCGCACCGCCGCTCCCGACTTCGCTTCGGCACGCCCCATCGCTCCACGGGCCAGCACGACGAGCTTGTTGTCTTCTGCATCCAACTCAGTCATCTTTTTCCTCCGTTTTCTCGTCGTCTGCCGCTGTGCCGCTGTCGGGGTCGGGTTGCACCAGGATTGTCCCGATGCGCACCCGGCCGCGCGTGTCCGGACCGCCCTCGGCCTGTAACAAAAGTCCGTGCGAGGCAGCCGTTGACCCCGGCAGTGGAACGCGTCCCAGCTCGAGCGCCAGCAGTCCACCGACCGTCTCGACGTCCAGGTCCTCATCGAACTCGATGTCGTACAGCTCCCCCAAGTCCTCGATCGGCAGTCTGGCGGAGACACGAAACACCTTGTCGTCCAGATCTTCCACCGGGGCGACCTCGTCATGGTCATACTCGTCGGCGATCTCCCCGACGATCTCCTCCAGCACGTCCTCGATGGTCACCAGCCCGGCGATCGCCCCGTACTCGTCGACCAGCAGCGCCATGTGCTTGCGGTGCTGCTGCATCTCACGCAGCAGCGCATCCAGCGGCTTGGAGTCCGGGATGAACACCGCGGGCCTCATCACCTGCGCCACGGTGACGTCGCGCCCACCATTCACCGAGTAGTACGTCTGCTGGACAAGATCTTTGAGGAAGACCACGCCGACGACGTCGTCCACGTTCTCCCCAACCACCGGAATGCGGGAGTGTCCGCTGCGCACCGCCAGAGAAGTCGCTTGACCTGCCGTCTTGTCGGATTCGATCCACACCATCTCGGTGCGCGGCACCATCACCTCGCGGGCGGGCGTATCGCCCAGCTCGAACACCGACTGAATCATCCGGCGTTCGTCATCGGCCACCACGCCGCGCTGCTGCGCCATGTCGACCACCTCGCGCAGCTCGATCTCGGAGGAGAACGGTCCGTTGCGGAAACCGCGTCCGGGCGTCACCGCGTTGCCGAGCACAATCAGCAACCGCGAAATCGGGCCCAGCAGCACCGAAATCACCTGCAAGGGGACGGCGGCGCCTAGCGCGATCGAGTACGCATGCTGACGCCCCAACGTGCGCGGCCCCACACCGATGGCCACAAAACTCGTCACCACCATGACAATCGCCGAAATCATCAACGCCGCACCAAGGCTCATCCGCGCGGTGAGATAGCCGACCAGGAACACCGTCGACAAGATCTCGCAGGTGGTGCGCAGCAACACCACCAGGTTCACATAGCGTGGACGCTCCCGGATCACCACCGAAAGCCGCACCGCGCCAGGCCGTTCCTCACGAACCAGCTCGTCGACACGCGCCGAGGACACCGTGTTGATGGCCGCGTCGATGGCCGCGAACGCGCCGCCCAGGCCGACGAGCGCGATCGCCGCCAGCAGCAGCCCTATGCCAGACATCACTCGTCGAAGTTGCGCGACTTGTCGAGCAGACGGCTATCTCGGTACAGCTGGGCCTGCTGCTCATACCAGTCCTGCAGCAGCTGGTTCTGCAGCGCGAACATCTCGCGCTCTTCCTCGGGCTCGGCATGGTCGTAGCCGAGCAGGTGCAGCACACCGTGCACCGTCAGCAGCGCCAGCTCGTGCGCCAACGAATGTCCCGCCGCCTCAGCCTGTTCGGCCGCGAACTGCGGGCACAGCACGATATCGCCCAGCATCGACGGACCCGGCTCGGGCGCGTCGGGACGCCCACCGGGCTCCAGTTCGTCCATCGGGAAAGACATCACGTCGGTGGGGCCGGGCAGGTCCATCCACCGCATGTGCAGGTCGGCCATCGCCGCCAGGTCGACGAGCATCATCGAAAGTTCGGCGGCCGGATGGACATCCATTGCCGCGATGGCGAATCGTGCGACGCTGACCAACTCGCCCTCGGCGACGTCGATACCCGACTCGTTGACGACCTCAATGCTCATCGGTGCCGGCTCCGGTTCCCCGACGCGCGCCGCTGCGCGCGATTGCCCGTCAAGTCCGAGTCCTCAAACCGCGCGTAGGCATCCACGATCTCCGAGACCAGCCGGTGGCGCACCACATCGGCACTGGTCAACTCCGAGAAATGAATTCCCTCGATGTTGTCGAGGATGTCCATGGCCGCGCGCAGCCCGGAACGGGCGTTGCCCGGCAGATCGACCTGAGTGATGTCACCAGTCACCACGATCTTGGAGCCGAAGCCCAGCCGGGTGAGAAACATCTTCATCTGCTCGGCGGTGGTGTTCTGCGCCTCGTCGAGAATGATGAACGCGTCGTTGATGGTCCGGCCGCGCATGTAGGCCAGCGGCGCGACCTCGATAACCCCCGCATCCATCAGCTTGGGAATCAGCTCGGGATCCATCATGTCGTGCAGCGCGTCGTACAGGGGCCGCAGGTACGGATCGATCTTTTCGCTCAGTGTGCCGGGCAGGAACCCCAGCCGCTCGCCCGCCTCCACGGCGGGCCGCGTCAGGATGATGCGGGTGACCTGCTTGCTCTGTAAGGCGTTGACCGCCTTCGCCATTGCCAGGTACGTCTTACCGGTACCGGCCGGGCCGATGCCGAAGACGATCGTGTTGGCGTCGATCGCGTCCACATAACGCTTCTGGTTCAACGTCTTTGGCCGGATCGTCTTGCCGCGCCGCGACAGGATGTCCAGGCTCAGCACCTCGGCGGGTGACTCGTCACCATCGCCGGTCAGCATCCCCACGGTGTGCCGCACGGTCGACGGCGTGAGCTGCTGACCGCGCCGGGCGATCACGATCAGCTCGGAAATCACCCGCTCGGCAAGCGCGATATCGGCGGGCTCGCCCGTGAAGGTGATGGTGTTTCCGCGGGCGTGGACATCGGCGGCAAGGACGTCCTCAAGCTCTCGCAGGTTTTCATCGGCTGAACCCAGCAGGCCCATGATGAGGTCATTCGGAATCTCGACGCTGCTGCGTGCTTCCGAAGCCGGCGCAGCGGCACCTTGTTCTCGGCTCGTCACGTGGTTACGGTCGCCTGCTTTCTTGGGTTGTGGAGTTGCCTCGAGTTTACCGCCGGCAACCGTCAGCCTCCACGCGATTAGCGCTCAACGGTGCGTAAGCGGACCGGCCGCCCACCGATCCGTGAGCACCCCGAGGGCGCCCAGCGCGACGGCCGCGGCACTGGACGTACGCAACACCGTCGGACCCAAACGCACGGCAGCCGCACCCGCGTCGGTCAAAACCCCCAGCTCCTCGTCGGCAACACCACCCTCGGGCCCCACGATCAAGACCACTGACGACGACGCGGACAGCCGCTCACCCAGCGCACTGAGCCCGGAATCCGCCGACTCATGCAGCACCAGCACGATGGCACCGTCGGCGATCCGCGCCCGGACCAGCTCGGCCAGCCGCGCCGTCGAGTGCAGTTCCGACACCGTCGGCACGAAGGCCCGACGGGACTGGCGTGACGCCGCCCGCGCCACCGCCTCCCAACGCTGCTGCCCCTTCGCCGCCTTTGCGTCCCAGCGCGACACACAGCGCTGTGCCTGCCACGGGACGATCTCGTCGGCACCCGCCTCCACCGCCAGATCGACGGCAAGCTCGGAGCGATCGGATTTGGGAAGCGCCTGCACCACAGTCACTTTGGGTGTCGCGGCGACCACGCCCCAGCGCCCGGTCACCTCAATCGACAGGGTGGCGCGCTCAACGGAGGCGACCACGCCGTCACCGACCTCGCCCGCGCCATCGCACACCATGACCGGCTCACCGACCCGCATCCGCAGCACCCGCGTCGCGTGATGTCCCTCATCGCCGTCGAGGATTACCCGTTCACCGGCGGCGGGGACGTGGTCAACGTAAAAGATCGTGGCTGCCGCCATCGATTACCGGCCCGTGAACGCCTCGCGCAGCCGCGAGAACACCCCGCCGGATGCGGATTCGGCCCACACGACCTCGGCGCCGTCCTTGTGGCGGGTCCGGAAGTCCTTCAAGAGCTCACGCTCCTTGGAGTCCAGCCGGGTCGGCACCACCACATCCAGGTGGGCGTGCAGATTGCCGCGCACACCGGTGCGCAGATGAGGCATGCCCTTACCGCGCAGCGTCACCACCGATCCGGGCTGCGAGCCCGGCTCGACCTTGATGGTGGTGTCGCCGTCGAGAATGGCGTCGACGGACACACTGGTACCCAGCGCCGCCTCCACCATCGGGACGCGGACCGTGAAGTGCAGGTCGTCCCCGTCACGAATGAACACGTCATGGGGCTTCTCATGCACCTCGACGTACAGGTCACCGGCAGGCCCGCCGCCGGGGCCGACCTCACCCTGCGCGGCCAGCCGCACCCGCATGCCGTCGCCCACACCGGCCGGGATCTTGACCGTGATCTCGCGACGCGCGCGCACGCGGCCGTCGCCACCGCACTTGTGGCACGGATCGGTGATGACCTCTCCGGCCCCCTGGCACGTCGGACAGGGGCGCGAGGTCAACACCTGGCCAAGCAGGGACCGCTGCACCGTCTGCACCTCGCCACGGCCACCACAGGTCTCGCAGGCGCTCGGTGCCGAGTTGCCGTGGGTGCCCTTGCCCGCACATCCATCGCACAGAATCGCGGTATCGACCGTCACCTGCTTGCTGACGCCCGTCGCGCATTCCACGAGCTCCAGGCGCATCCGCAGCAGCGAATCGGACCCGGGCTGCACCCGTCCGCGCGGACCGCGTGATCCGCCGGCCGAACCGCCGAAAAATGCCTCGAAGACGTCGCCCAGGCCGCCGAAGCCCGAACCGAAACCGCCGAACCCGTTGCCACCACCGCCGTTCTCCAGCGGGTCCCCACCGAGGTCGACGATGCGCCGCTTCTCCGGATCGGTCAGCACCTCGTAGGCGACGCTGACCTCCTTGAACCGCGCCTGCGCCTGCTCATCGGGGTTGATGTCGGGGTGCAGCTCGCGGGCGAGCTTGCGGTACGCCCGCTTGAGTTCGCTATCGCTGGCACCCTTGCTGACCCCAAGAATGCTGAAGTAATCACGCGCCACTGTGCCTGTTACGTCCTGTCTAGTTCACATACTGCTAGCGATTGGCTAACACTTCGCCGATATACATGGCAACCGCCGCGACGTTCGCGATGGTTCCCGGGTAGTCCATCCGTGTGGGCCCCAGCACACCCATACCGCCGAACACCGCTCCGCCCGCACCATACGGGGTGGAGACCACGGAGGTGCCGATCATCTGCTCAGCAGCGGTTTCGTGACCGATGTGCACGGTGACCCGGCCCGCCTCCTGCTGTGCGGCGAGCAAGCGCAGCACCACCACCTGCTCCTCGAGCGCCTCCAGCACGGTACGCAGCTGACCGCCGAAATCGCCCGCGTTGCGGGTCAGATTGGCGGTGCCGCCGAGCAGCAGGCGTTCCTCGTGATGCTCGACGAGCGTCTCCACCAGCACCGTCGCCGCGCGCGTCAGGGGATTACGCAGGTCATCGTCGGACTGTTCGGCCAGCTCGGCGACGGCCACCGAGGCCGCCGACAGCTTCTTGCCGTCCAGGGCCGCGCCCAGCAGCACACGGAGACGGCCCAACTGCTCGTCGTTGATGACATCGCCCAGCTCGACAATCCGCTGATCAACCCGCCCGGTGTCGGTGATGACCACCAACAACAGCCGGGCCGGGGTCAACAGCACCACTTCCAGATGACGCACGCTCGACGAGGACAGCGTCGGGTACTGCACCACGGCAACCTGACGAGTCATCTGTGCCAGCAGCCGCACCGCGCGGCGCAACACGTCATCGAGGTCGACGCCGCCTTCCAGGAAGTTCAGGATGGCCTTGCGTTCTGCGCCCGAGAGCGGTTTGACGTCCTCGAGCCGGTTGACGAATTCGCGGTAGCCCTTTTCGGTCGGAATGCGTCCTGAACTGGTGTGCGGTTGCGCGATGTAGCCCTCTGCCTCCAGTACCGCCATGTCGTTACGGACGGTGGCGCTGGAAACGCCGAGTCCGTGCCTGTCGACCAGGGCCTTGGAGCCGATCGGCTCCTTGGTGGTGACGTAATCGGCGACGATGGCGCGCAGCACCTCGAAGCGTCTGTCATCGGCACTGGCCATGGTCACCTCCCTCGGAGCAGCGATTTGCCTCTCATTTTACGGGGCCAGGCTGCCCCAACCCTCCACCACGGCCGTCCACGCTAACCTCAGGTGTTATGGCGGGATCATTACGGAGTGGTTTGCGGTGATCTTCAAAGGTGTCCGTGAGGGGAAGCCGTATCCAGAACACGGGCTATCGACCAGGGATTGGTCACGCATCCCGCCCCGGCAGATCCGACTCGATGAACTGGTCACCACCACCACGGTGCTCGCCTTGGACCGGCTGCTCAGTGAGGACTCCACGTTCTACGGAGACCTGTTTCCGCACGCGGTGAAATGGCAGGGCGTCACCTATCTAGAGGACGGGCTGCATCGCGCCGTGCGCGCCGCGCTGCGTAATCGGGTCGTGTTGCACGCCAGGGTTTTCGATATGGACCAGCTGCGGTCCGTTTAGCCGGCGCTAGTCCAGGATGGTGCGCACCACGCCATCGGCCAGCAGGCGCCCCTGATCGGTGAGCACCAGCCGGTCATCCACGAGCCGCGCCAGTCCCCCGGACACTACGGCAGGCACCCGGCCACGTTCCTCAACAGTCAAGTCTGCCAAGGCGATTCCCGTGTTCAGCCGGACTGCCAGCAGCACATCCTCGGTATGCCGTTCGGCCGGGCTGAGGATCTCGTGCCCGCCGACGGGAAGCTGCCCTGCCCCCAACTGCTTGGCATAGGCGTTGGGGTGCTTGACGTTCCACCACCGCACCCCGTTGACGTGTCCGTGCGCACCCGGCCCGGCACCCCACCAGTCGCCGCCTGCCCAGTATCCGAGGTTATGACGGCACTGCCCGCCGGGGCGTGCCCAGTTGGACACCTCGTACCAACTCAGCCCGGCCTGCGACAGCGCGGTGTCCAGCAGCTGATACCGATCGGCCAGGGCGTCCTCATCGGGATTGGGCAGCTCGCCGCGCCGCACGCGCCGCGCCAGCGCGGTGCCCTCCTCGACGACCAGCGCATACGCCGATACGTGGTCGACCCCCGCGTCGAGCACCGCATCGACGGACCGGCGCAGGTCATCGTCGGTTTCGCCCGGAGTGCCATAGATGAGGTCGAGATTGACGTGCTCAAGACCGGCCGCGCGTGCCTCTCGCGCCGCCGCCACCGCCCGGCCGGGCGCATGCACGCGATCCAGCGTCGCCAGCACGTGCGGGGCCGCGGACTGCATGCCCAAAGAGACCCGGGTGTATCCGGCGGCCCGAATCGTCTCGAAGAACGCCGGCGAGGTCGATTCGGGGTTGGCCTCGGTAGTGACCTCGGCACCCGGCGCGAGCGTGAAGTGGGTCCCGAGGGCGTCGAGCACCTCGGCGAGCCCGGAACCACCCAACAGCGAGGGCGTCCCGCCCCCGACGAACACGGTTTCCACCGGTGGTTTTCCGTCCAGGGTCCGCGCGGCCAGGTCCAGCTCGGCACGCAGCGCCTCAAGCCAGCCCGCGGGCGAGGTGCCGTCGCCGAGTTCGTCAGCGGTGTAGGTGTTGAAATCGCAGTATCCGCAGCGTGTGGCGCAGAACGGAACATGCACATAGATCCCGAACGGGCGCCCCGAAGCCGGCACCAGGGGCGGCAGGGTGGCAATCGTTTCGGGTCTCACCGGTCCAGTGTGTGCCAGGGTCGACGGCAGAAAAAATCTGCGCGGTCAATAGCGGGAATCCCCCAAGCCCAATAGAGGTTTTGCTCACAATGAGCGGAATTACGACCCGGTCGTGTGGGGTGTCAGTTTCTCATGGCACAATTGGCCGGGTGAGCACACATCAGGTCCCCCTTGTCGCGCGGCGACACATCGACCTGAAGCGTGTCTGTAGCGCGTGTTGTCTCCCTTAGTGACGTAGTCCTACCCGTCTGCCACCCAAACGGTCGTGAGGATTTGCGCCTCCGGTCAGCCCCCGGTGTGTCGCCCACGACTGTGCCTGCCTTTCTGAGGAGCACCATGACCACCAGCGAGACCCGGCCCGCTCGCCCGAAGCCACAGCGCAGCGAGGGCCAGTGGGCCCTCGGAGAACACGAGCCGCTGAACCCCAATGAGCAAGCCAAGAAGGACGATCACCCGCTGAACGTGCGGGAGCGCATCGAAACCATCTACGCCCACAAGGGCTTCGAGAGCATCGACAAGACCGACCTGCGTGGCCGCTTCCGCTGGTGGGGTCTGTATACCCAGCGCAAGCCGGGTTTCGACGGCTCCTGGACCGGTGACGAGAACACCGACATGCTCGAAGACGATCACTTCATGCTGCGGGTGCGTTCGGACGGCGGCGCACTGACGACTCAGGCGCTTCGCACCCTGGGTGATCTGTCCACCACGTACGCGCGGGACACCGCCGACCTGTCGGACCGCGAGAACGTGCAGTACCACTGGATCCGGGTCGAGGACATGCCGGAGATCTGGCGCCGTCTCGACGAGGTCGGTCTGCACACCACCCAGGCCTGCGGCGACTGCCCCCGCGTGATCCTGGGCTCGCCGCTCGCCGGTGAATCCCTGGACGAGGTGCTCGATCCGACGCCGGCCATCGACGAGATCGTGCGCCGCTACATCGGGAAGAAGGAGTACGCGAACCTTCCCCGCAAGTTCAAGACGGCCATTTCCGGCCTGCAGGATGTCGTGCACGAGATCAACGACGTCGCCTTCATCGGCGTGGTGCACCCCGAGCACGGTCCCGGCCTGGACCTGTGGGTGGGCGGCGGCCTGTCGACCAACCCGATGCTGGCGCAGCGCCTCGGGGTGTGGGTGCCACTGGATGAGGTGCCCGACGTGTGGGAGGGCGTCGTCAGCATCTTCCGTGACTACGGCTACCGCCGTCTGCGCGCCAAGGCCCGGTTGAAGTTCCTGGTCAAGGACTGGGGCGTCGAGAAGTTCCGCGAGGTTCTCGAGACCGAATACCTGAAGCGCCCACTCATCGACGGGCCTGCCCCGGTGCAGCCGCCGCGGCCCATCGACCACGTCGGCGTGCAGCGACTCAAGAACGGGCTCAACGCCGTTGGTGTCTCCCCCATCGCGGGCCGGGTGTCCGGCACCATCTTGTCGGCGGTCGCCGACATTGCCGAGAAGGCGGGATCCAACCGGGTCAGGTTCACGCCGTACCAGAAGCTGATCATCCTCGACGTCCCCGATGAGAACCTGGCGGAACTCACCGCCGCGCTGGACGCACTCGGGTTGCCGTCGCGTCCGTCGCACTGGCGCAAGAATCTGATGGCTTGCACCGGTATCGAGTTCTGCAAGCTGTCTTTCACCGAAACCCGCAAGCGCGCACAGGATCTGGTGCCCGAGCTGGACAAGCGGTTGGACGATCTCAACGCCCAGCTGGATACTCCGGTCACCATCAACATCAACGGCTGCCCCAACTCGTGCGCGCGTTCGCAGGTCGCAGACATCGGCTTCAAGGGTCAGATGGTCGACGACGGCGAAGGCAACAGTGTCGAGGGCTTCCAGGTGCACCTGGGCGGAAGCCTCGGCCTGGACAGCGGATTCGGCCGCAAGCTGCGTCAGCACAAGGTCACCAGCACCGAACTCGGCGATTACATCGACCGGGTGGTCCGCAACTTCGTCAAGCAGCGCACCGACGGAGAGCGCTTCGCGCAGTGGGCGGTTCGGGCCGAGGAGGCGGATCTGCGATGAGCGTGCTGGAGGGCCAGAAGAACCTCGACCAGCTGCGCGAGCTGGCCGAGCGCGGCGCTGCCGAACTGCAGGATGCCTCTGCCGAGGAACTGCTGCGCTGGACCGACGAGAACTTCGGCGGCGAGTACGTCGTGGCCTCCAACATGCAGGACGCGGTACTCATCGACCTTGCCGTACAAGTGCGTCCGGGCGTCGACGTCTTGTTCCTGGACACCGGATACCACTTCGCCGAGACGATCGGCACGCGCGATGCCGTGGAATCGGTGTACGACATCCACATCGTCAATGTGGCTCCCGAGCAGACGGTGGCGCAGCAGAACGAGTTGGTGGGCAAGGACCTGTTCGCGAGCAACCCCGGCGAATGCTGCCGCCTCCGTAAGGTTGTGCCGCTGCGCAAGTCGCTCTCCGGGTACTCCGCGTGGGTGACCGGGTTGCGCCGCGTCGATGCCCCGACTCGCGCCAACGCACCGCTGATCAGCTTCGACGAGGCGTTCGGGCTGGTGAAGATCAACGCGATCGCCGCATGGACCGACGAGGACATGCAGAAGTACATCGACGAGCACGGCACCCTGGTGAATCCGCTTGTGGACGAGGGCTATCCGTCGATCGGCTGTGCCCCGTGCACGGCCAAACCGGCACTGGGCGCCGACGCGCGCAGCGGCCGCTGGCAGGGCCTGGCCAAGACAGAATGTGGGCTGCACGCCTCATGACGACGACGGAGACCGAAATGGAGTCTGTGTTGAATCAGACGGAAACACTGACCGACCTCGAATCCGAGTCGATTCACATCATTCGTGAGGTGGCCGGCGAGTTCGAGCGCCCGGTGCTGCTGTTCTCCGGCGGCAAGGATTCGACGGTGCTGTTGCACACCGCGCTCAAGGCCTTCTGGCCCGCACCGCTTCCCTTCGCGCTGCTGCACGTCGACACCGGCCACAACCTGCCCGAGGTGCTGGACTTCCGCGACGAGATCGTCGAACGCCACAACCTGCGCCTCGTCGTCGCGAAAGTCGAGGACTACCTGGCCGACGGGCGCCTGACCGAGCGGCCCGACGGAATCCGCAATCCGCTGCAGACCATCCCGCTGCTCGAGGCCATCACCGACAACAAGTTCGACGCGGTGCTCGGTGGTGGACGTCGCGACGAGGAGCGCTCGCGCGCCAAGGAGCGCATCTTCAGTCTGCGTAACGCGTTCGGCCAGTGGGATCCCAAGAAGCAGCGTCCCGAGCTGTGGAGCCTCTACAACGGCCGGCATGCCCCGGGTGAGCACGTGCGGGTGTTCCCGATCAGCAACTGGACCGAGTTGGACGTGTGGCGCTACATCGCGCGCGAAAACGTACAGCTGGCCGACCTCTACTACGCCCATGAGCGCGAGGTGTTCAACCGCGACGGCATGCTGCTGACTCCCGGCCCGTGGGGTGGACCGCGCGACGGCGAAGAGCTGCAAACACTTTCGGTGCGCTACCGGACCGTGGGCGACGGCTCGACCACCGGCGCGGTGCTCTCCGATGCCGCCGACGTCCATGCCGTGCTCGCCGAGGTGGCCGCATCGCGGATCACCGAACGCGGCGCGACCCGCGGCGACGACCGAGTGTCCGAGGCGGCCATGGAAGACCGCAAGCGAGAGGGCTACTTCTGATCATGAGCGATCTTCTGCGCATCGCCACCGCCGGCAGTGTCGACGACGGTAAGTCCACTTTGGTGGGCCGGCTGCTGTATGACACAAAGTCGGTGCTTATCGACCAATTCGATGCCGTCACAAAGGCTTCCGAGTCACGCGGGCTTGATGCCCCCGATCTCTCGCTGCTTGTCGACGGTCTGCGCGCCGAGCGCGAGCAGGGCATCACCATCGACGTGGCGTATCGGTACTTCGCCACCCCGAAGCGTTCGTTCATCCTCGCCGATACCCCCGGGCACGTGCAGTACACCCGAAACACGGTGTCGGGGGCGTCGACCGCACAGCTGGTGATCCTTCTCGTCGACGCTCGCAAGGGTGTCATCGAGCAGACTCGCCGTCACGCCGCGGTGCTGGCGCTGTTGGGGGTGCCACGGCTGGTGTTGGCGGTCAACAAGATCGACCTGGTGGCCGATAGCGCCCGCATCTTCGAAGCGATCAGCGCCGAGTTCAACGAGCTGACCAGCTCGCTGGGCTGGAAGCCCGAGAACGTCGTGGAGATCCCGGTCTCGGCACTGCATGGTGACAACATCGCCACCCGCAGCGAGCGCACCGGCTTCTACAGCGGGCCAACCCTCATCGAGCATCTGGAATCGATTCCGGCACATGAGGAGTCGAGCACCGTCGGTCTGCGCTTCCCGGTCCAATATGTGATCCGTCCGCGTACCGCCGAGTACCCCGACTACCGCGGTTACGCCGGGCAGGTCGCCGCCGGCGTGGTGCGGGTGGGTGACGAGGTGGTCATCTCCCCCGCCGGGCAGCGCACCACAGTGGCGGGCATCGACACCGCCGATGGGCCGCTCGAGGTCGCCGAGGCGGGACGCAGCGTGACGCTGATCCTGGCCGATGATGTGGATGCCTCACGTGGCGATCTGATCGCTGCGCCCGACGTGCCCGAACCGGTTTCTGAGATCGAGGGCACCGTGTGCTGGCTGGCCGACAAGCCGCTGAAGGCCGGGGCGCGCCTGCTGCTCAAGCACGGCACCCGCACCGTTCCCGCGATCGTCGGCGAGCTGGTGGAACGCTTCGACGAGCAGAACCTGTCTGCCGATCCCGCACCGGAATCCTTGGAGCTCAACGACATCGGTCAGATCAGCATTCGCCTCGCGGAAGCGATCAGCGTCGACGAGTACGTCGATGACCGGACCGCGGGGAGCTTCCTGCTGATCGATCCGTCGAGTGGCAACACGCTGGCGGCGGGACTGGTCGGCGACGCCCTGCGCGCCGTCGAACTGAATCGTGCGTAATCCGACGCTCCTTGCCGTCGCGCACGGGAGCCGCGACCCGCGGTTCGCGGAGAATGCGCGCCGATTGGTAGCGCAGGTGCGGTTGCTCCGGCCGGATCTGGAAGTCCGGCTCGCGTTTCTGGAGCTCTCCGAGCCGAACCTGGTAGACGTACTGCGCGATCTGAGCGGTGACGTGGTGGTGGTGCCGCTGCTGCTGTCCGACGCCTACCACGCCCGGATCGACCTGCCGACCGTGCTGTCTTCGGCGCCCCCGGGATTGCGAGTCACCCAAGCACCTGTGCTCGGGGCAGATGACCGGCTGTTACGCCTGGCCCGGCGTCGGGTGGTCGAGCTCGGCATCGACAATCCCGGCGTGATTCTGTCCGCGGTCGGATCCTCGGACTCCACAGCCAACGACCGCACCCGCTCGCTCGCTATGCAGTGGGAGATCTCAACGACAGTTTTCGCCACCGGCGAATCGAGCACCCTTGCCGCCGCCGCGGACTCGCTGCGTTCCCGTGGTGCCACGGAAATCGTTGTCGCACCGTGGTTCCTGTCCTCCGGCCTGCTGCTGGACCGGGTGCGCGCCGAGGCTGCAGACGCGGATATCCACATGGCAGCACCGCTGGGCTCTAACCGGCTGGTCGCCGAGGTCGTGGTGCACCGGTACGCATCGGCAGTCGCAGCGCCGGTCCCCGGTAACGCACTGACAAAACCCACAGCACATCCGCGCCGCATCCCGACGAACGCATTGTTATATGCGCATGTCTGACGTAGGGTCGGATGCGTGACCAGCACCGAGCACAAGACCCACGACCACCCCGACCACGTTCACGGCCCTGACTGCGGCCACGAGGCAGTTGCTCACGAGGACCACGTGGATTACATCCACGACGGGCACCGCCACGCCCCGCACGGCGATCACTACGACGAGCACTAGAGCGCGATAGACAAAATGGCCCCCGGAGAACCGGGGGCCATTTTCTTTACCCAACCCGGCTCGGCGACCATGCTTGGTCGTACCCGCTTATGAGCGACAACAACGCCTTCTCTCGCCGCAACACGCAGTGCCCGGGTGCCGCGCGCCATCCCGCCAAGACCGTAACTCCCCCGGCCATAGTGAATGGCATGGCCACGGCGGACCCCCAAGCGCAACGCATCGGACGCCCTACGCACGTCGACTCCGTTTGGAGGGTTGAATTCGTTCGTGTTGGCCTGATGCTCGTGAACGAAGTACCGCAGTCGCGCGCTGACACCATGCGTGGTTTTCGGCCTCGAATGCTCGGCCCCGCAAGCATGTGAGGTAGGGGCCAACTTGAGTGGCTTGCTGTAGGAATGATTCTTCGTCGAGCTCGCCGCGCATAGCGTGAAGCAGACTGTCGTACGCGGCAACCTTGCCCGAAGCAATCTGTGCGCGTTCTTCGAGTTGTCGCACCACGGCGTCCAGACTGATCGAGTCAGCTGCTTGCACCATGACCATCAGATCGTCGCGGATGAACGAGGGCTTACATGTCGCAGTGGCGAACTGCTCAAGCTCATCAATTCCCGCGGCGGTCACAGTGAACATGCGTTTGTTTGGGCGTTGTTGCTGGATGACTTGTCGTCCTGTGACCAGGCCTTGCTCTTCGAGCTTGTTCAGTTCGAGGTATAGCTGCTGGGGGCCGGTCTGCCAGAAATTTGAGACACCGATGTCGAATGCTTTGGCTAGCTGGTAGCCACTTCGTTCGCCGTTAAGTAGTGCTGCGAGCACGGCATGCCGCAATGCCATCAGGGCCTCCCTCAGGGATCAACATATCAAGGGTTCTGAAGCGATCTGGACCTGCCAGTACAACCGAAGTGTCGATCTGCACGTACGAACCGCGGCCGGATACGGCGAGGGTACTTTCGTGTGATCTCGCAGCCAACGACATAATCATCTGGCCTGCAAGTACTTGAGCTCAGGCAGTTTTGCCACACGGCCATCACCGGAAGACACACCGCGGATCCGACGCCCGATCCAAGGCATTAAATATGTTGCTGCCCAGCGAATTTCAGTGACTATTCCGCGCTTGGGTGCTTGTCCGGCCGGTGGCTGGGCCCATTCTTGATCCCCGGGGATTGACAGACTCGACGCAGCGCAACATGCGAGACACTCGTGGCCGAGCGGACTTAGATGCAGCCGGTCTGGTGACCACGCCCGGAGGTCCTCGAATACTGAGCCTGCGGGAAGCGTGGGTACGTAAACGCCGTAAGAATCAACCATGGCAGTGATTCCCGCATTCAATGCAGTTACGCGCCTCGACATCAGACTCCCTAGGAAGGTCAGTGCTCCAAGGTCTGGCGCGCAGACTAAGAGCACTTGTGTGTGTCGCGCACGGAGGCGGCGCACGATCTGGTCGAGGGCGTCCACCACCGCGTCTGGACGGGCGCCTGGACGCAGTATGTCGTTGACCCCTGCAGTAACAGTTACCAAGTTTGGACAGAGCGCTAGGGCCGATTCAACCTGTTCGGCAAGCACCTGTTCTGCGCGCTTGCCGCGGACTGCGAGGTTGGCATAAAGGATCTCGCCGCGGTGGGTTGCGATCTTTTGTGCCAAGCGATCTGCCCACCCCATGGCCCGCCCATCGGGCCATGGGGTGTCACCGATTCCTTCCGACAGACTGTCGCCTAGAGCTACGTAGCGATAGACCATTTCGTGTCCACTCTCATATCTGCCTTGGACCGACCGTGTGTTCACCGTCGGGCAGTGACGCCGCCGTCGATGGGGATGATCGCTCCGGCGATGTAAGTGCTGCCGGGACCAAGTAGAAACCCCACCAACCCCGCGATATCTGATGAGCGGCCGACTCTGCGCAAGGGAATCTGGGCGGCGATAGCATCTTCTCCAAATGCCAGCAGCGGTGCTGTCATCTTGGATGGGAATAGGCCCGGTGCAACGGCATTGACGAGAATCGCCGGAGCTAGTTCGCCAGCTAGATGTTGGGTGAGCATGTGCGCACCCGCCTTGCTTGCACTGTAGGAAAAGTTGGTGATACCAGGCTGCGGCGCACGAAGCCCATCGATGCTGCCGATATTGACCACCCGGGCCGGATCGTCAACGGTAGACGCAGCCATGAGAAGTGGGACCAAGGCTTGGGTCAGGAGAAAGACGCCCTTGAGATTCACCGAAAGCACCCGATCCCATGCGTCGGCTGGGAAATCCTGAAACGGGGCACCCCAATTGGCGCCAGCGTTGTTGATCAATGCGTGCACCTTGGTCTCCCGCTCCCCAAGCTCGGAGGCGAGTTTGCCGACGCCTATGGCCGTACCGAGATCCGCGGGTATGGCGTGCACCGCGCCATACTCTTCCAGTTCCTTTGCAGCTGTGCGTAGTTCGTCTCCTTTTCTGCTACTGATGTATACGGTGGCGCCCCGTAGGAGTAGTCCTTCGGTGATCATGCGGCCTATGCCGCGGCCGCCTCCGGTGACCACCACCGTCTTGCCGGCAAGTGAGCGCTGGCCGGCGTTCATCGGATCCTCCGTTTCGCGATGGCGCTGCTGATCATGAGCCTTTGGATCTCGCTGGTGCCCTCGAAAATGGTGAAGATCTTTGCGTCTCGGGCCCATCGTTCTACGGGGTAGTCGCGTGTGTATCCGTTGCCGCCAAGGATTTGGATAGCCCGTTCGGTGGTGCGCACTGCCACTTCGCTGGCGCGTAGCTTTGCCATACTGCCCTCTCCGCGGGTAAAGGGGCGCTCGAGGGCGGCCATGGAGGCTGCGCGCCAGACCAGTAAGCGTGCGGCGTCGATATCGGTCGCCATATCGGCCAGCATGAACGCGATGGCCTGGTTTTCGATGATTGGCCGCCCGAATTGCTCACGTACAGTGGCGTATTCAAGTGCGTGCTCGTACGCGGCGCGCGCAATTCCGATCGCCATAGCACCGTTGGCTGGCCGGGCCCGTTCAAATATCGCCATGCCCGCTGGGACTCGGACTCGTCTGCCTTCCCGCACGGCTGCCAGACGCTCCTCAAGTTGATCCTTGCCGCCCAGGACATTGTCAGCCGGGATCCGCACATCTTCGAGCAGCACCTCGGCGGTGTGTGACGCCCGGATTCCATGTTTACGGAATTTCTGTCCTTGACGAAGCCCGGGTGTGCCGGGCGGTATGTAAAAGAGCGCGTGGCCACGGGCTCCGAGATCGGGATCGGTCACTGCGTTCACAACGTGCACACCGGCGATGCCACCGTTGGAGGCCCAGGTCTTGACCCCGTTGAGCACCCATTCACCGGTGCGCTGATCGAACTGCGCGCGTGTGCGTATGGCGGCGGCGTCACTTCCGGCGCCGGGCTCGCTGGCGCATAAAGCCGCCACGGCAGGTTCGGACGGGGTTCCGAAAAAGGACGGAAGCCAGTCATGAATTTGTTCTTCGGTGGCGGCACCGAATAGGGCGTAGACGGGCAAGTACGTACCAACGAGAGCTTGACCGATCCCACCGTCGCCCCAGAAGAGTTCCTCAGCCACAACAGGCATCAGCAAGCCCGTAGCATCGTCGCGGGACTGCAGCGCGAACTCCGGCGAGTACAGGCCAGCGGCGGCCGCCTCACGCAAGACCGGCCACGGTGTTTCTTCTTTCTCGTCGTATTCTGCTCCGACCGGCCGTACGTATTTTTCGGCAAAATCATGTGCCCAGGTACGTGCTTCGGCAATTTCAGTAGGTAGGTCGACTAGCGATGATGCTGCCGAGCTGTCGGTTGTGACACTCATGTATTCCTCATTTTGGTTGGGTGTGCGCGGCGCTACCACTGGCCAAACGGCTACGGCATCGCCGTGAATTGAGTTCGAACTTGCTCCCGGTGCAGCGCCGTCACGTTCTGGCGGCCTGCACCGGGCCGCTCCGGGCTTGTGATTCAGAACTGTTGAGGTTCAGCTAGTTCGGCCTACTCGGGACTAGCCTGCTGCAGACTCGGTACGGCTTCGGGCTAGTGCTTTGTTTGCAAGCTTGCGACCTACTTCTGGGTCACCGACTGCGAAGGTAAGGATGTCAGCCAATCGGACGATTTGGCCGGCTGCTCCCCATGTCCCCTCTTTGATGTCGGGCGTGAGCACCCATACGCGTTGGGGGTCGCGCGGGTGCTCACCTTCCTCGGCATCAAGCACCGCGGTGGTGATGTCCGAGACCATGGCTCTGCGTCGATCGTCGGTGAACTGCCCTTCCGGAGCGGCCGCGTAAAACCGATAGCGAGGGGCACCGGTCACAGGCTCGCCACCGACGTAGACCTCTTCCGGGCGGTGCACCGAGACCCACGCGATCGAGCGCACCAGCGGGTTTGCCGGGTCAGCCCCTTCGTGCCGCAGCACAATATCGGTCAGTCTTGCGATGAGTGCACGTTCGGCATCAGGCGACAGAGCACCTTTCGGAATGTAGGCGTCGAGGTTTGGCATAGTACAACTCCTTGGTTAGTGGTAGATACTGAATTACATTGCGATGAGCTGTTTTCCAGAACTTTTGCAGGTTTAAAGACGTCAGGGATGGTCGCTCGATACCTTCAGAATGCGAGCGCGGACGCAGGCAGCAGCCCTTCTGCGACCAACCCCTCCGCGACCTTCTTGGCAACGGTGTCAAGCGCACTGCGCGGGCGCAGCATCACGGTGAATTCCTGGATCAGCCCGATCTCGTCGAGTTGGATCAAGTCGATGCCATGAACTTGCTTGTCGCCCACAGTCGCCCGGAAAACCATCACATGCGATTCGACGCTGCCACCTGCCGCGGTCTCAGCGGTTCCGGCAAGTTCTCCTACATAACGAAAGTCTTCAAAGACCTGGGTCAGCAGCACGCCGAAAACCTTGAGCACCACAGGCCGACCAACGAATGCGGAGAACTTCATCGGGCTGTAGAACCGTGCATCCTCGGTGAACAGCGGCTCCAGCGCCGAGACCTCGCGAGCCTCAACTGCGGCCCGGAAACGATCAACGGTTGTCACGTCAGAAGTCCTTCCAAAGCGGGGTTTATAGTCATAATATTGACTATAAGTATATATGACTATCTTATCTAGGAGATTCTCGATGAGCACCTCGCGTCCGACGCCGAAACTGTTGCTACCAAAGAACAAACAGCACCTCCAGAAGTTGAGATTGGCGACTCCATCGGTTGCCATCGCCCCTTGGGAGCCGCGCTGATGAAGAGATGGCCCACTCGTCGCATCTGGGGGAACTTGTTTATGCAGTCATCGACAGCCCGCCACCGTCATGTCGACCGCCCTTGCACAGGTGCCGCCGGCGTGCCCGCTGATGCCGCGACTTACGTAGTTCATCGCACACTGTGCGAAGCGTTTCAGTACAACGTGAAGGCTTACTCGGATCGCGTCGCGATCCGAACCCCGCATGACAAGGTCAGCATCACCTGGCGTGAGTACGGAGAACGTGTCCGTCATATCGCGACCGGCCTAGCCGCACTTGGTGTAACGGCGGGCGACACAGTCGCGCTGATGCTCACCAACCGGCCGGAGTTTCACCTTTGCGACACCGCGGTACTCCATACCGGCGCAACTCCATTCTCGATGTACAACACCAACCCGCCCGATGTGTTGGCGCATCTTTTCGAGAACGCCTGCAACCGCGTGGTGATCTGCGAGGAACAGTTTGTTGATCGCATACTCGCCGCTACGCGCATTGGGGGGAAGGTCGAACACATCATCAGCGTCGACAGTCACGGCGATGAAACGATCAGCCTGTCATCGGTAGAAGCCACGCCGAACAGCACATTCGACTTCGATACGACATGGCAAGCCGTAAATGCGACCGACATTCTGACTATCGTCTACACCTCCGGCACCACCGGGCTTCCCAAGGGCGCTGAGCTAAGCCACGAAAACTTCATGACCAACGCCAACGCCCTCACGCAACTAGCGCCGATCGGCCCACACGATCGAGCGGTGTCATACCTGCCCGATGCGCACGCCGCGAACAGATGGGTCGGTCACTATGCCAACCTCCTGCTGGGAGTGCAGATTACGACCGTCAGTGACATCAGCCAAATACTGGAAACCCTCAGAGAGATTCGGCCCACCATCTTTATGGGCGTTCCAAGGATCTGGATAAAGATCAAGTCGGCGTTAGAGTCCCAATTAGTGGCAGACCCCAGCCCCTCGAAAAGAAGGCTTACCGCGTGGGCGCTACGAGTCGGCCAGGAACGAATACGCCGCCGGTCCAGTCAGCGGCCTGTGACGCCATGGTTGCGCGTCCAGCACGCTCTCGCCGATCGACTTGTATTGGCCAAGATACGCATGACGCTTGGCCTGGACGCCGTCCAACTCGGAGCGTCCGGCGCCGCACCAATCCCACCGGAAACGCACACGTTCATCCTGGGCCTGGGAATCCCCATCTGCGAGGCATACGGATTGACCGAGACAAGCGCCATAGTCACCATCAACCGACCCAACAACATGCGGATCGGCACCGTCGGACAAGCACTCTCAAGCACCGAAATTCGTCTCGCCGACGACGGCGAACTACTCGTACGCGGACAACAGATCATGCGCGGATACCGTGGTGAACCCGAAAAAACCTCGGAAGCAATAGATTCCGAAGGCTGGTTCCACACCGGCGACATCGCGACAATCGATCCAGACGGATTCGTCACCATCATCGACCGCAAAAAGGAACTGATCATCAACTCATCCGGCAAAAACATGTCACCAACTCGGATCGAAAACACGATCGCCGCCGCATGCCCCCTCGCCGGAGCTGTTATGGCGGTCGGTGAACAGCGGCCCTACATCACCGCACTCGTAACTCTCGATCAGGCAGAACTGAAATTGCTTGCTGTGAAGCATGATTTGACACTCGCGTCAACGGAAAACCTGTGCCACCACCCCATTATCACCAAGGAAATGGCGGCCGGGATCGAAAGGGCCAACGCTAAATTGTCTCGTGCAGAGCAGGTCAAGAAGTACCTGATTTTGCCGCGGACCTGGGAACCTGGCGGCGATGAGATTACACCTACCATGAAACTCAAGCGCCGACATATAACGGCCAAGTACGCGTCAGAGATCGAAGACCTCTATCGATAGTGATCGGCTCCCACAAGAACAAAGCCGTTGTAGTGGGCCACATTGGCTGTGAACGGCCGAAAATTTCCGCCATCACAGCACGATGGCACGTACCGCGGACAGACCGGCATATTTCGCTTCACAGCCGGACACTTGCCGGTGTCCTCACAATGCAGCAGAGACGACGCCCTAGGACGCGACCTCGGACAGATCACCCAGATCGGGGACGCGAGTGACGCGTACATATACCTGGTCACCTTCGTGTAGCCCGAGTGCCTCCGCGTCTCCGCGGGTGATCTGTGCGGTGAACTGTTCCCCGGTCGCGGCACTGGTCAACTCGACCCGCACCTCGAAACCGAGGTGCACGACGCGTCCCACCGTCGCCTTCGTCACCCCGGTGGTCTCGCCGGTGCCCTCCGCCGCGGCGCGGGAGAGGTCAGCGTTGCGACCCACACGAATATCGTGCGGGCGCACCAGGATTCCGTTCAGCTTGGCCACCGGCCCCAGGAAGGACATCACGAAGCTGTTCGCTGGACGGTCGTACAGGTCGTCAGGAGAACCCACCTGCTCAATGCGCCCCTTGTTGAGCACCGCGATCCGGTCCGCGACATCGAGGGCCTCGGCCTGGTCATGGGTCACCAGCACCGTGGTGACGTGTACTTCCTCGTGTAGCCGGCGCAGCCAGGCCCGCAGGTCCTCGCGCACCTTGGCATCGAGCGCACCGAACGGCTCATCCAGGAGCAGCACTTCCGGATCGACGGCAAGCGCTCGGGCCAGCGCCATGCGTTGACGTTGACCACCGGAGAGCTGGTTGGGGTAACGGGTGTGAAAACCTGCCAGCCCCACCACTTCCAGCAGGTTGTCGACCTTTTCCTTGATCTCGGCCTTCGACTTCTTGCGAATCTTTAGTCCGAACCCGACGTTTTCACGCACGGTCAGGTGCTTGAAGGCGGCGTAATGCTGGAACACGAAACCGATGCCGCGCCGCTGCGGCGGCACGCCGGTGACATCACGCCCGTTGATGGTGATGGTGCCGGTATCGGGCTGGTCCAGCCCGGCGATGGCCCGCAACAACGTCGACTTGCCCGAACCACTGGGGCCCAGCAGCGCGGTCAGCGAACCCGACGGCACCTCGAAGTCGATGTTGTCCAGCGCGGCGAAGTCGCCGTAATGCTTGTTCGCGCCGCGAACGGTAATCGCGTCAGTCATTCTGTGGCTCCTTGCTATTCGCTATTGGCTTTTGCTCGTCGCGCATCGATGACGACCTGGACTACCAGGACGATCACCGCAACAGCCATCAGTAGCGCCGAGATGGCATAGGCGCCGTACTCGGCACCGCGCTGATGACGATCGGACACGAGCAGGGTCAGGGTCTGCGACGTCCCCGGCAGGTTCGAGGACACCATGATCACCGCGCCGTACTCACCGAGCGTGCGCGCGATGGTGAGCACGATGCCGTAGGTCAACCCCCAGCGAATCGACGGCAACGTGATACGCCAGAACGTCTGCCACGCAGTGGCTCCCAGCGTGGCAGCGGCCTCTTCCTGCTCGGTGCCCAGCTCATGCAGCACCGGCTCGACCTCACGAATGATGAACGGAATCGTGACGAAGATGCTGGCGAGCACGATTCCCGGGAACCCAAAGATGACCTTGAGTCCGAAATCGTTCTCGACAAACCCGAAGACGCCCGCCGATCCCCACAACAGGATCAGCGCGACACCCACCACCACGGGTGAGACGGCGAACGGAAGGTCGATGATCGCCTGCAGCACGGCCTTACCGCGGAACTTGTTCCGCGCCAGAACCAGCGCCGTGGGAATGCCGAAGATGACGTTGAGCGGCACCACAATCGCGACCACCAGCAGCGACAGCTGCAAAGCCGATATCGCGGCGGGGGTGGCGATCGACTCGAAGAACGCACCGACTCCGGGCTCGAACGTGCGCCACAAAATGAGGCCCACCGGAACGATCACCAGGATGCCGATATACAGCAGCGCCGCATAGCGGGCCACATATTTGACGAGCGGTGACGGCGTCACTGCGCCAGCTCCTCTCGCTTGGCCGCACGCGAACCAATGGTGCGTAGGACAAACAACACGAGAAACGAAATGATCAGCAGCACAATCGAGATCGCCGCGGCACCGGTGCGGTCGTCGTTCTCGATGAGCGTCCTGATCCACTGCGAGGACACCTCCGTCTCGCCGGGCACCGCACCGCCGATCAGCACCACCGAACCGTATTCGCCGATAGCGCGCGAGAACGCCAGTCCCGCACCCGATAACAGCGACGGGAGCAGTGCCGGAAGGATCACCGCGCGGAAGATCGTCCAGTTGTCGGCCCCTAGAGAAGCGGCGGCCTCCTCAACGGACTGGTCGAGTTCCAAGAGGACCGGCTGCACGGACCGCACCACGAACGGCAGGGTGACGAACAGCAGCGCAATCCCGATACCCCACTTGGTGTGTTGGATGTGGATGCCTACCGGGCTGCCCGGGCCGTACAGCGCGAGCATCACCAGACTCGCCACGATCGTCGGCAACGCGAAGGGCAGGTCGATCACGGCGTCAACCAGCCGCTTGCCCGGGAAGTCGTCACGAGTCAGCACCCAGGCCACCAACAGCCCGAAGAACAGGTTGATGACGGCCACCCCGAAGGAGACCCCCAGGGTCACCTTGAACGAGCTCACCGCGGCATTGGAGGTGATCGCGTTCCAGAACGCGGTCCATCCGCCACCGGCCGACTGCCAGACAATTGCGGCCAGGGGTAGCAGCACGATGATGCTGAGCCAGATCGATGCCGCACCGACCCGCAGCGAGGTGCTGCCGTAGCGGCGAGTCAACAATCCCCCCGTCTGCCCGGCACCGACCTTACGGTCGGGCCGGGCAGACGATTTCGGCTCGGAGGCCGGTTCCGTCGATTGTTCGGTCGCTGTCATCCGGTGGCCTTCTTGTAGATCTTTGTGATGCTGCCGTTTTCCTTGTCGAACAACGCGGGGTCAACTGTCTTCCAGCCACCCAGCTCGGCGATGGTCCACAGCTTCTCAGGCGTCGGGAAGTCCTTGGCGAATTCTGCCGTAACGGCCGGATCGACGGGGCGGAAACCTGCCTCAGCCCAGAGCTTCTGCGCCTCCGGGGTGTACAGGAAGTTCTTCAGGGCGTTCACCTTGTCCTGGTGTGCGCTGCCCTTGACCACGGCGACCGGGTTCTCGATCTTGAACGTCTGCGGCGGGTTGACGTGCTCGACGTCCTTGCCCTGACGTTCGACGTTGATGGCCTCGTTCTCGTAGCTGATCAACACGTCACCGCTGCCCTGCAGGAAGACGTCGGTGGCCTCGCGCCCGGAACCGGGACGCTGCTTGATGTGCTCGCCGACGAGCTTGCTGACGTAGTCGATGCCCGCCTGCTCATCGCGGCCGCCATTGCTCTTGGCCGCATAGGGAGCCAGCAGGTTCCACTTGGCCGAGCCCGAGCTCAACGGGCTGGGCGTGATGACCGTGATACCAGGCTGAAGCAGGTCATCCCAGTCCTTGATGTTCTTCGGGTTGCCCTTGCGCACCACCAGAGAAACGACCGAGCCGAACGGCACACCCTTGGTGGCGTCTGCATTCCAATCCTCGGAAACCTTGCCCGCCTTGACCAAGCGGCTCACATCGGGCTCCACCGAGAAGTTGACGATGTCGGCCGGCTTACCGTCGACCACGGCCCTGGACTGATCGCCGGACGCACCGTAAGAAGTAGTGACCGCGACACCCTTACCCTCGGCGGTGTTCGCGAATGCCGGAATGATCTTCTTCCAGCCTGGCTCCGGCACCGCATAGGCGACGAGAGTCAAGGTGGTGTCGGCATCGGAATGCGACTCGCCCCCGGCGACATCACTGGATCCCCCACCGCAGGCGGCGAGAACTGTTGCCGCTGTGGCAAGAACTCCGATGTGGTGCCACCGGCGGGCACCTACCGTCTTCGCGATCTTGAGCATGAGGACCTTTCGTGGGATGACGATTACCTGGGACAGATATCTCATGGAATCCCGTGACGACAGAAAGGCAGCGAAACAGCCAGTGGGCTTCAAACTAGCCGCTACCGACACCAAACCGCGGACGGGATGGGTCTAGCGACAACAGTGAACGTCAGCGACCGCGCAAGTACCGACCGCAATGAGCGCCAGGATGTGGCGCACGCGGTTACCCCGGGCGGCGGAATGCATGAGCGGAAGCGTAGCAGAGCCCCTTAATGCCGTCTTTACGGCTGAATCGGCAGGTAGAAGCACTATTGCGTCAACAGTCAGTAACTACCGGCTCAACAGCCAGGCGACTATGACCAGAACGGCCAGCGCAACCAGCGCCAACGTGACGCGCGACTGCGGCATGCCGCTCATGAAAGGTCCGCCTGGGTGGCCGGGGCTACCCGATTTTCCGCGGCGTGGCGACGCGCGGCCCGGTACCACCGACCGAGTCGATTCGACAGGCTGAGCAGCAGAAACAAGACCTTGTCACCGGCCACGGCCATCGCGTAAGCCAGCACCAGCACAACCGGCATCACGATGATTGTTTGAAGGATGAACCCGCGTCCGCTGAGCCACAGCTCCACGCCGTCCCACCAACTCAGGAGGCCGATCACGCTGTCGCTGTTCACGCGGGCCAGTTTAGGCGGACCATGCCGCGGGCCTTTCGGCGCAGGGCAGACTGGATACCGATGAGTCATTTGCGCGCGAAGTGCCTGTTCTTGGTGCTCGCATTCTCCGCACTGTTCAGCGGGGCCCACATCGCGGCGGCGGACTCCGCCGTCGCGGGCGCGGACGTGCAGGTCGCACAGAGCCTGGGTGACCGCGAGCTCACCGTGGTGGCCCGCCGGGTGACCAGCATTCCCGGCCCGCTACGTGTCGATCTGATCGCTCACCGGGGCACCGCGGCCGGTCCACTGCGCGTGCAGCTCGTGCCCACGGGCGCCAGCACCGATGAATACCAGCCCGCGCCGGGTGTGCCCACCGCAACGGCGCTGGTCGTGCTCGGTGAGAAACCCGGCCCGTACGGCGCGACTCTCGACGTGGACCGCCCAGGGCCCACCGACCTCACCATCAGTGACGGTGTCCACACCGCCCGGATCCCGTTGGTCCTGGTCGGTCAGGCGATGTCGCCACCCGAGCGGGTGGCCTATCTGGGGCTGGCGGCCACCGGACTGCTGCTGGTGGTCTCGCTGGTGGTCGCGACCCGGGTGCACCGCGGGATATGGATCGCGGTGCCCGTGACCGCGACCGTGACGGCCCTGGCGATCGCCATCACTGCGGCGGTGCTGTCCACGTCCGCCCCGCCACCGCCCGAGCCGGGCCCGCAACGCGATCCCACTGTCGACAACGCCGCGAACCCCTACCGCCTTGACCGCCCCGCGGTCACCGACTATTCGCGGCCTTCGGCCACGCTCATCGCCGAACGGCCGGACGTGGATTCGGGACGCACGACGGACATCGAGTTCTCCCTGATCGACACCGCGACCGGACTGCCCGCCGATGACCTTGTCATCCACGACAGCGCGTTGATCCATCTGCTGGTGGTAGCCCCGGATGGGCGGCTATCTCACCTACATCCGATAAGGGTTGCACCGGGACGCTATTCGGTGCAGTTGTCACCCGAGGTGGCCGGCAGGTACGCGGTCTCGGCAGAGTTCGTGCGGCGCGGGGGTGGCGTACAGACGGTGCGCCTGCCGGGTGGACTGACGTCACGTGGCGGAAAACCCACGGCTCCGGCGCCATTCGAGGGTCCCGGTATGCGCATGCTCGACGGGCAGCATGTGCACGTGAACGCCGCCGGACTGCGTGCGGGACGGCCGACAACGCTCTCGGTCACCATCGGGGTCGATCCCGTTCTGCAACCGTGGCTGGGCATGCTCGGCCATCTGGTGATCGCCGGCCCCATCCCGCGCGATGTTCCCGCCGGTGAACTCGGCACAGCGGTGCAGGATTCGGCGGTCTGGGCCCACGCTCATTCCATGGGCGGTCACGGCGGTACCGACATGCCCGGCATGGACCACAGCACCGGCCATGTGCCCACGCAAGATGATGCGATGCCACCCATGGTGGGGGCGCCACCGCTCAACGGTGACAGTCCACCCGACGAGACAGTGGCCGCCTTCGGCCCGGACGTGCCGTTCACCTTTACGTTTCCCAAACCCGGCCGATACCTCGCCTGGATTCAGGCACAGCGCGACTACCGGGTGTTGACGATCCCAGTACGACTGGACATCTCATGACCCGTCGGGTGTGGGCAGGGCTCGCGCTGATCGTTGCCGCCGTGCTGGGGCTGGCGTGGATTGCCTGGCCCAGCGCCCCCGAGACCGTCACGCTGCACTCGGGTACCGAGCACTATGTCGTCGCCGTGACGGTGGATAACCCCCGCGTCGGGATGACCGCTCTGGAAGTCGCCATCACCAAAAGAGAGGATGACGGTTACCCCGAATCTCAATCGGTATCAGTTGAATTGGCGATGCCACTGATGGGCCACGCCATGCCGCCGCTGCGCGAGGTGATATCGGGCCGCACGAAGTTCGACCAGGTGATGCTGTCGATGGCGGGACCCTGGGACATCATCGTGACCGTCTCGCCACCCTCCGGCGATCCCGATGAACGCACGACGATGCCACTATGGGTGAGTGGAGGTTGACATGAACGCCGAGACGAGCACCGCAGGCACCGGCGCCGAACAGACGCCGCGGATCACCCACGCCGTCATCGAGAAGTACGCGCCATTGGGTGCCTACGGCGTGCTGCTGGGCAGCGTGGTAGGCGCGGTGGGGACCACCTGGGATGTCGAATGGCACGACGATGTGGGTCCCGATACGTTCTTCACGCTGCCACATCTGTTCCTGTACTCGGGTAGCGCGATCGGCGGAATCACCAGCCTCGTCATGGTTTTGATGGTCACGGCCGCACAGCGCGGGGGTGAGAAAGTACCCCGCTGGGTGGGCGGCGTACCGATCCGGGTGTTCGGGGGCAGATTCACCGCTCCCCTGGGCTTCCTGCTCTCCGGCTGCGGCGCGGCCTCGTTTCTCATGTACGGGCTGTTGGATCTGTGGTGGCACACGGTCTACGGGTTCGACGCCGTCCTGGCCTCTCCCCCACATTTCGCATTGTTCGTGTCCGGAACCGTCACCGACCTCGGCAGTATCGTGACCTTTGCGGCGGCACGCCGATTCCGTTGGGGTGTGGTGGGTTTGATGGCCCAAGCCTCACTGGTGGCGGCGATGACTGCCATTCCATTCACGGCGCTGTTCCTCTTCAAGTTCGATTTCAACCCGATTTCGCTGGGCTCGGCGTTCATCGTTCCGCTCGTGCTGCTGCTCATCGCGGGCGTCGTACGCTCGACGCTGGCGCCGCTCGGGGTCGCGGTGATCATGGGTGCCATTCAAGCCATCTTCTGGTGGTTTTCTCCCTGGGCCGCACACGAATACGCCGCGGCAGTCGGGTTGCCGTTGCGCGACGATCTCTGGGGCGGACCACCCACAATCCCGGGAATGATGCCCATGTTCCTCGCGATCTTCGCAGTACTCGCCGCAGGGATGCTGCACCTGGCCGGGGACCGGAAATGGCAGCGGTGGCCGACCACCGTCATCGGCGCGATCCTGGGTTCGGTGGCGGGCATGGGCTATCTGCTGCAGGGCGCAATGCTGTATCGGCAGGGCACCGAAACCGTGAGCAACTACGTCACCGTCGGTGTGGCGGGACTGGTGTTGGGCGCACTCGCCGGATTTCTGGCGCAGCGCATCGCACTGATGTTGCGGGTGCCCGGAAGCGATGTCGAGACTGCGGAGGTAGCCGCGTGAGACACATTCGAATCCTGTTGTCACTCATCACAGTTATCGGCCTGTCCCTGGGCCTTAGCGTCCCTGCCAACGCCTACGCACCCGTAAATGTGGTGCACACCGAACAGGTCACCGTCGGCCCCTATCCCCTGACCGTCGGGTTCTCGACCTGGCCGCTGCGCGCCATGCAATCACTGGACTTCACGTTCATCCCCGCCGGCGGGATCGCCGATAAATCGGGCACGCTCACCATTGTGTCGCCCGAAGGGAAGCAAGGGCATGCCGAACGGCTGGCACGCCATCCGCGCAAGCGGGAGGTCTGGGGGCTGGATGTCCGGGCACTGCAGGAAGAAGGCCGTCACCAGTTCATCTTCGATATCACCGGACCACAGGGGACCGGGCAGGGCATCCTTGATCTGGAGGTGCTGCCCCAACCGGGACCACCGCTGGCCCTGAGTTGGATCGTCTCGTTGATACCGGTGTTCGCGTTGGCAGCAGTTTTGATCGTGGCGTGGAGGAGAACTCGTGACCAAACCTGAACCCTCGCAAAGCACCACCTGCGCTATCGCCGGCGGCGGACCGGCCGGAATGATGCTGGCGCTGCTGCTCGCACGCGGCGGAGTCGACGTCACGGTGCTCGAGAAGCATCCCGATTTCCTGCGCGACTTCCGTGGAGACACGGTGCACGCCAGCACACTAAATCTGCTGGATGAACTGGGGCTCGGCCCGAAATTCGCGGCCATGCCCCACAACTTGGTCGAGCAAGTCACCGTCGACCTCGGGGAGCAGACATATCGCCTGGGCGATCTCAACCGACTTCCGGGACCGCACAAACACATCGCGATGGCACCCCAATGGGACTTCCTGGAGATGCTGGCCAGTGCCGCGGCCACCGAGCCCACCTTCACCTTGCTCCGCAGCACCGAGGTGACCGGGCTCCTGCGCGCCGGCGACCGCATCACCGGCGTCGAATATCGCACCGCTACAGGAGAAACCGGGCAGCTCAAGGCGGACCTGACAGTGGCCTGCGACGGTCGCGGGTCGGTACTGCGCGCCGCCGCGGGCATGCGGCCGCGGCAGTTCGGTGTGCCCATCGACGTCTGGTGGTTCCGCCTTCCCAAGCATCCCGACGACCCTCAGGGACCACGCGCCCGGGTGGGTACCAACCGATTCATGGTGATGCTCGATCGTGGCGACTATTTCCAGTGCGGGTATCTGATCGGAAAGGGCACCGACTCGCAGATGCGCAGCGGCGACGTGCAGGTGTTGCGCGACCGAATCGCCGAAATGGTGCCGTGGCTGGCTGACCGCACCGATGCCATCACCACCTGGGATGACGTGAAACTGCTTGATGTACAGCTCAACAGACTTCGCAAGTGGTATCGCGAAGGCCTACTGTTCATCGGCGATGCCGCCCACGCCATGTCTCCCGTCGGCGGGGTCGGTATCAACCTCGCGATCGCCGACGCGGTGGCGACTGCCCGCATCCTTGCCGAGCCGCTGCGCACCGGATCTCTGACCACCGCCGATCTTCGCAAGGTACAGCTGCGCCGGTGGGCCCCCACCGCACTGATCCAGCGGGTGCAGCGCGCCGTTCACCGGCGAGTGTTCTCGGCAGTGGGGTCGAACACCACCATCACTCCCAGCAGCAGAGTGGCATCGGTGTTGTCCGTTGCCGCCAAATATCCATGGCTACAGGCAGTTCCCGCCTACGGGGTGGCGATCGGGCCGCTGCCCGAACACGCACCGGATTTCGCGCGGCGTCCGCCTACTGGCTAAGAATCGTCTGCATCCCGGGAGCCACCCGATCGCGAATCTTCGCCCACGGCACGGTAACCGGCACATAATCTCCGGCGACGTGGGGAACGGAGACATAGAAGGTCAGTCCGGTAGGTACGGGAAGCCAATGCAAAAACTGCTCAGACTTCATATCCCCGGCCGCCTTGATCCGATCGGGCGGCCCAAGCTCCTGAACCAACTTCCGTAACTGCTCCCGTGCCGCCCCCTGGTCCGCGAACACATCGCCGAACATGATCGGCTGCGCCGTATCGGTGTTGATCGTGATGGTCGCGACCCTGTTGCTGGGGTACGGGCCGCCGCTGTTCGAAAGGAACACGGCGACTCCCGACAACACATGCGGACCGATGAACACGACCCGACTCGATTCCCCCGCCTGCAGCTGCCCGTCACCCACTGTCGCGGGCTTCGCCGCCTTCGGATCGTCCAGGCTGCGCACGACGTCTTTGAGCGCCACGCGCATGCCGTCGTTGAATCGGTCTCGGGCACCGGCCTTATCGCCGGTGACCTGAGGCAGTTTGACGTTGTAATCGACCTTGCCTTGCTTTCCGCTCTCCTGCTCCAGCGCGGGACTAAAACCGAAGGCAGGCTTCGCGGTCGGCGGCGCTTGCGCCGGGGTAACGGACACAACCGGTGTGGATGGGGTCGTGGTGGACGGCGGAGCCTCGAGCGTCTGCGTGGGTTGGTCGGGTGGTTTGAGGCAACCGACAGCCACGCCGCAGGTCACCACCAGCATCAACGCAAGACCACATCTCACAAGCCGCCCCCCTTGTTACTGGCTCAGCACCGGAATGATTTCAGGCGCCACCTGATCACGAATCTTTTCCCACGGCACGGTAATCGGAACGAAATCACCGGCAGCATGTGACACCGGAACGTAGAACCGCAACCCGGCCGGCACGGGTATCCATTGTTCGAGCCGCCCGTTGACGGTCTCCTGGCGCACCCGCGCGGTCGGGTCCAGATCGGGTAGCACCTGCCGCAGCCGTTCCAGGGCGGCATATTGGTTGGGGAACAGATCGTCATAGGTAATCGGTTGCGCGGTATCGCTGTTGACGACGAACGTCGAGACCGACTGATTCGGATGTGCACCGCCCGCGTACCAGAGATACACCTGGATGCCCGCCACCACGTGCGGTCCGATCATCGCGACACGAGTGCGCTCCCGCTCAGGACCGATATCGCCCTCGCTGATCGATACCTGCTGGCTCTTGGCGGGACCGGACAACGTGTCGATCACATCACGCAGCGCGCTGCGCATCCCGTCGTTGAATCGATCGCGGACGGCGGGTACTCCGCCGGAGAGCTGCGGCAGTGGCACGTCATAGGTCACCATCCCCTCGGCACCCTTGACCGGCTCCAACACCGGCGTGTATCCAAAGGCCGGGGCGGGGCTCGCCGGAGTCGCCGATGACGTTGTCCCCAAGGAAGACTCGGTTGTGGTAGGAGCCTGCGCATCCGGATCGGCGGCGCGTCCGCATCCGGACGCGACCACACACATCACCACAGCGACCGCGGCGGCGCCCCGGATGCTCACGTGGGCGCGTTCGCGGGCTGGAAGGTGCCGCTCACGTCCGCTTCCTCCTCGGCCCGGATGACGTGCACGACCGCATTGATCAAGGCCAGGTGGGTGAAGGCCTGCGGGAAGTTGCCCAGATGCCGACCGGTGCGCGGGTCGATCTCCTCGGCGTAGAGCTGCAGTGGGCTGGCGAAGGACAGCAGTCGCTCGCACAGGTGGCGAGCCCGGCGTACCTCACCGATCTCCACCAACGCCGACACCAGCCAGAACGAACAGATGGTGAAGGTTCCTTCCTCACCCGAGAGTCCGTCGTCGGTCTCCTCCACCCGGTAACGCAGCACCAGGCCGTCATGGGTCAGCTCATCGGCGATCGCCAGCACCGTCGCCCGAATCCGCGGATCGTCGGAGGGCAGGAAACGGTTCAGCACCGCGAGCAGCAGCGAGGCATCCAAAGCCGTTGAGCCGTAACGCTGTACCAACACCCCGCGTTCATCGACGCCATTCTCCAGGATGTCGTCCTTGATCTCGTCGGCGACAGCACGCCACTGCTGGGCATAACTCTTTTCACCATGCATTTCGGCAAGTTTCGCGCCGCGGTCCATAGCGACCCAACACATGATCTTGGACGAGGTGAAATGCTGCGGCTCCCCGCGTACTTCCCAGATGCCACGGTCGGGCTCACGCCAATGCCGTGCCGCCTCTTCGGCCTGGTTCTTCAGGATCGGCCACAGCGTCGCGGGAATCTGCTCCCGCGACCTGGCGTGCACGTACACCGAATCGAGCATGGTGCCCCAGATGTCGTGCTGGATCTGATCAAAGGCACCGTTACCAATGCGCACCGGTCGCGCCCCGTCGTACCCGGACAGGTGGGGCAGCTCCCCCTCGGTCAGGGTGCGTTCGCCACCCACGCCGTACATGACCTGCAGCGGATGTTTCTCGCCATTGTTCGCACCCGAAGCATCGGCGATGAATGAGAAGAAGTCGTCGGCCTCACGGTCCAGACCCAGCGTGTAGAGACCCCACAGCGCGAAGGTGGAGTCTCTCACCCACGAGTAGCGATAGTCCCAGTTACGGACTCCCCCAGGAGTTTCCGGTAGCGATGTGGTCGAGGCCGCCAGCAGCGCGCCGGTCGGCGAGTACGCCAGGCCCTTGAGGACCAGCGCACTGCTCTGCAGGTACGAGCGCCACGGATGGTCGGGAAATTCGCCGATGTTGATCCATTGCCGCCAGGCCTCAGCAGTCTTCCACATTTTGTCGGCAGCCTCCGCATATGTCTGCGGCACAGGGTGTTTGGACCAGCTCAACGCGACGAACACGTTATCGCCCTCGGTGAGCCGAGTGCGAGCACGCGCTTCCCGGCCCTCCAGCCCCAGCCGAAGATTCGTGGTCAGCTTCAGCGTCGGATTGGCGTCGGGGTTCTTGGTGGCCCGGCAGGTCGCCTCGCCGTAGCCGTCGCCGGAGTACTCCCAGGTGGCACCCTCACGGTGATAGTCGAACGCGGGCTCGCAGTTCATGAGCACTTCGACCGTCCCGCTCACACAGCGCACGGTGCGTAGCAAGATGTGCTCGGCATCCCAATCCGTCGGGGTGCGCTTATGGGTTTTCGACCGGGAATCGACGTCGTGCCAGGGCCCCAGCACCAACGCGTCGCGGACGGTCAGCCATCCGGTCTTGGTCTGCCACGTGGTTTCCACCATCAGGCTGCCCGGCAGGTAGCGGCGCGAGGCCGGCACGTTGTGCCCGTATGGCGCGATCCGGAAATGCCCCGCCCCACGATCAAGGATCGCCCCGAAGATGCTCGGCGAATCCGGCCGCGGAACGCACATCCACTCCACCGATCCGTTGGCGGCGATCAGGCAGGTGTTCTCCCAATCCGAGAGAAATGCGTAGTCGGCGATGGGCGGAAACGGGCCGCGCCGCTGAACAGGAGACTGACTGGAAAGCAGTCCTTCTAGCGACAGCTCGGGATCAAGAGACGACACCATCCGACCATCGTAGGTGCGATCTGGCTACCCGCCCGGCTCATTAGCGCCTGCGAAGCAGGTAGATGCCGAGTCCACCGAAGAGCAGCAGGTTGAACACCAAGAGCGACACAAGGACACCGGTGGACCCTCCGCTACGCGGACCTGCCAGGTAGATCACCAGGTCGATGCCGACTAGCAGGCATGCGGCGACAAGTGCGGTCCAGATCAGGGTGGTCGGTTTCATGCCGTCTCCTGACCCCGTGCCGCGTCCAGTTCGCCGGCCAATACCGACATCAGTTCCGCCACCGGCAGGGCCCGGGCCCGATGATGTTCGGTGCCAGCCCACAGCGACATCACGTCCGGATCTCCGCTTGCCCGCAGCTCCTTGGTCGCCGAGTTCAGCGCCGGGAAGCTCACCGGGGCAACCGATTCCATATCCCGCTGGAACGCATTCGAGATGCTTCGCGCCGGACGGCCCGAGAAGACCCGCGTCACCACCGTTTCGGCCGGTTGCAGCAGGGCGTCTTTGTAGACCTGTTTGGCACCCGACTCGTCGGTGACCACCAGCGCGGTGCCCAACTGGGCGGCCGAGGCTCCCGCGGCGAGTACCCGGGCGATGTCGGCGCCGTCCATGATTCCGCCCGCTGCCACCAGCGGTAACGCGGTGACCGCCCGCACGTTCGCGATCAGATCGGCCAGCGGTTCTTCGGGGGCACCGGCATCGAAACTGCTGCGGTGACCGCCGGCCTCGGGGCCCTGGACAACCAACGCGTCGGCACCGATGCCTTCGGCGATCGTGGCCTCGACGGCACTGGTGACGGTGATCCACACCTCGGATCCGGCCTCGCGCAGCCGGTGCGCGTCCTGCGCGGACGGCACGCCAAACGTGAACGACACCACCGGGACAGGATTGGCCACCAGATACTCGATCTTGTCGGCATACGCGTCGTCGTGCCAGACCGGATCGCCCGGAGCCACCTCGAGTTTGTCGGCCCAGATCTTCAGCTTGTCCAGGTACTCACCCAGGTCGGCCCCGCGGTCTGGCGTGGGAACGAAGACGTTGAAACCGAAGGGAAGACCGCCCATCGCCTCGCGGTCCTGGTCCAGCTGCTCGACGCTGCGGTACCCCGCAGGCAACAGACCGAAACCGCCGGCCGCACTCACCCCGCGCGCCACCGCGGGAACGGTGATACCGCCGGCCATCGGGGCGCCGACGACTGGAAGACGAAGCCCGGCAAGCACGGTACTCATGCCGCTCAGCGTATCGACGCGATGAGTTTTCCGGCCGGGGTGGGTCGGTATCGGTATGACAACCTCATCCGCCTATCCCACCGCCGTCACCCGCGAGGAATGGCTGACGGCCCGCAAGCAACTGCTGGCCCGCGAGCGCGAGGTCACCCATCTGCGCGATGCCGTCAATGCCGAACGCCGACGCCTTCCCATGGTGAAAGTCGAGAAGGACTACCTCTTCGAAGGCCCTGACGGGCCGGTGCGGCTGCTGGACATGTTCGAGGGCCGTCACACCCTGTACATCCACCATTTCATGTGGATCGACGCCGCCGACCGCGGATGCCCCAGCTGCACCGGCGCGGCCGATATGACGTTCACCGAACGAGATCGCGCGTTGTTGACCGACAAGGGCGTCACCTTCGCCTGCGTGTCCCGTGCGCCGTATGCCAGCATCGCCCGTTACCGCGACGAACACGGGTGGACGTTCCCGTGGTACTCCACCAACGACGGCGATTTCAGCTACGACTTCCACGTCACGCTCGACCCGTCGCGCGCGCCGATCGAGTACAACTACAAGTCGCTCGAGGAGTTACACGCCGACGGATTCAGCGAGGAAGACCTGCGCGGGGATTGGCCCGGCGCCAGTGTCTTCCTGCGCCGTGGAGCCGAGCTATTTCACACCTATTCGGCCTTCGCGCGCGGGCTGGATCATTCCGCGGTCGGGTATCCGTTCTTGGACCTGACACCGTATGGGCGTCAGGAGCCGTGGGAGGAATCGCCCGCGGGCTGGCCGCAGGGCGGGGCCGTCGTCGGGATGCCGAGTCAGGACTGCGAGCACTGAGCCCGAGTGTGCCGATACGGTCGAAATTCACGGAAATATCGACACTATTCGCACACTCGGCGAGGTTGGGTCACCCTCCGCGAGAAGCCTGCGCCAGGACTACTTCTTCGGTTTGTCCGCCGTGGACTCGGTGGACAGCGCCGCCACGAAGGCCTCCTGTGGCACCTCGACCCGTCCAATGGTCTTCATGCGCTTCTTGCCCTCCTTCTGCTTCTCCAGCAGCTTGCGCTTACGGGTGATGTCACCGCCGTAGCACTTGGAGAGCACGTCCTTACGGATGGCCCGAATGTTCTCACGCGCAATGATTCTCGAGCCAACAGCGGCTTGCACCGGCACTTCGAACTGCTGGCGCGGAATGAGCTCCTTGAGCTTGACGGTCATCTTGTTGCCGTACGCCGAGGCGCCGTCCTTGTGCACGATGGCACTGAACGCGTCGACCGCCTCACCCTGCAGCAGGATGTCGACCTTGACCAGGTCGGCTTCCTGCTCGCCGGCCTCTTCGTAGTCCAGGCTGGCGTAGCCGCGAGTGCGCGATTTCAGCGAGTCGAAGAAGTCGAAGATGATCTCGCCCAACGGCATTGTGTAACGCAGCTCGACACGCTCCGGCGAGAGGTAATCCATGCCGCCGAGTTCACCGCGTCGTGACTGGCACAGCTCCATGATCGAACCGATGAACTCGCTCGGTGCGATGACAGTCGTCTTGACGACGGGCTCGAACACCGAACGGATCTTGCCCTCGGGCCAGATGGACGGGTTGGTCACCATCATTTCGGTGCCGTCCTCCTTGACCACGCGGTACACCACGTTGGGTGCGGTCGAGATCAGGTCGAGGTTGAACTCACGTTCCAGCCGCTCACGGGTGATCTCCATGTGGAGCAATCCCAGGAAGCCGCAACGGAATCCGAAGCCCAGCGCCACCGACGTCTCCGGCTCATAGGTGAGCGCCGCGTCGTTGAGCTGCAGCTTGTCCAGCGCCTCACGAAGATTCGGGTAGTCGGATCCGTCCACCGGATACAACCCGGAGTACACCATCGGCCGCGGTTCGCGATAACCGGTGAGCGGTTCGGTCGCACCCTTGCGCGCAGAGGTGACGGTGTCACCGACCTTGGATTGGCGCACGTCCTTCACGCCGGTGATCAGGTAGCCCACCTCGCCCACCCCAAGGCCCGCAGAGGGTTTGGGGTCGGGTGAGACGATGCCCACCTCCAGCAGCTCATGGGTGGCGCCCGTTGACATCATCGCGATCTTCTCGCGCGGGGTGATCTTGCCGTCGACGACGCGGACGTAGGTGACGACGCCCCGGTAGATGTCGTACACCGAGTCGAAGATCATCGCGCGCGCCGGAGCATCCGGATCACCCTGTGGCGCAGGAATGAGCCGCACCACCTCGTTCAGCAGTGCCTCGACGCCCTCGCCGGTCTTGCCGGAGACCCGCAGCACATCGGAGGGCTCGCAGCCGATGATGTGCGCGATCTCCTCGGAGTAGCGCTCGGGGTCGGCCGCGGGCAAGTCAATCTTGTTGAGGACCGGAATGATGGTCAGGTCCTTGTCCAGTGCCAGGTACAGGTTGGCCAGCGTCTGCGCCTCGATGCCCTGCGCGGCGTCCACGAGCAGCACCGCGCCCTCGCACGCCTCCAGCGCCCGCGAGACCTCGTAGGTGAAGTCCACGTGCCCGGGGGTATCGATGAGGTGCAGGACATAGTCCTCGGGCCCGTTCTCGCCCTTGAGCTGCCAGGGCAGCCGCACATTCTGTGCCTTGATGGTGATGCCGCGCTCACGCTCGATATCCATGCGGTCCAGATACTGGGCACGCATGGACCGCTCATCGACCACGCCCGTCAACTGCAGCATCCGGTCGGCCAGGGTCGACTTCCCGTGGTCGATATGGGCGATGATGCAGAAGTTACGGATAAGCGCCGGGTCCGTGAACGTCGTGTCGGCAAAACTTGGCACGGCACCATGCTCCCATGCCGCGCGCCATGCTCCTGACACACACGTCGTGAGGGACTACCGGTCAGTATGCTCGCAGCATGGCGTCACAGTGGCAGACGCTCGGGCGGAAGCTCGGGAAGATCGCGGTGGACACTCTTGAACAAGTCGTGTTCCGCGAAGGCCCGAAGGTGCTGCGGCAACTACAGGGGTCGGAATTCGTTCAGCGGGGGCTGCAGCGCGGGCTGGAAGCGATCGGCGTCGTGGAGACAGAGCAGCAGACCGCCATTCCGGGGCGTCCGGTCACCAACCGCAGCGTGCCCACGGCCCATCGGGCCCGTCGCATCGAATACACGCCCGACCTGGACGGTCGCGCCGATCCCGGCGAAATCGTCTGGACCTGGGTGGTCTATGAGGATGACCCGTCACAGGGCAAGGATCGTCCGGTGCTCGTGGTGGGACGGGATGGCTCGGTGCTATTGGGCCTGATGCTCTCGAGCCAGGAGCGCCACGACACCGACCCGGACTGGGTGGCGCTCGGCAGCGGCAGCTGGGATTACGACGGTCGCCCCAGCTGGGTGCGCCTGGATCGCGTGCTCGATGTTCCCGAAGAAGGAATCCGGCGCGAGGGCGCCATTTTGGACGTGGAGCGATTCAACATCGTTGCGATGCGCCTGCGCACGCACTTCTCCTGGAGCTGATCGAACCGATCAGCGCAGCTCAGTGCTCTACGGAGTTGCGCACCGGCGACGGCGTGAACATGGCCTGGTCAACGAACTGTGCGGTGTACTCAGCCAGTTCTTCACGCTCAAGACGCAGCCGTCCGTCGAGCCATGCCAGCACGGTGCCCGCGACACCGGCAGCCAGGGCTTCGGCCTGCACAGCGGTGTAGTTGGGGTCGGCATCCGGATCGAACTCGGCGCGCGCGGCACCGAGCATCAACGCCATGTAGTGCGTCAACCGCATGCGGCGACGAGTGAGCCGCTGGCTGCCCATCGCCTCGGTGGCGATCACGCGGGCGCGCCGGGGATCGGCGGTCAGTGCGGTCACCGCACCCACGACACCGGCATGCACCTGCGAGCGTGAGTCCTTCTCGGCAGCGGCCATCGCCGACCCTGCGGTGGCGATGCTGTCCTCGATGATCCAGTCGAAAACGGCGACCAGTAGCTCGTCGAGGCCGTCGAAGCACTCGTAGAAGTAACGGGTGTTCAGTCCGGCGGTCTTGCAGATCTCCCGAACCGTTGTCGCAGCCCAGCCGGAGCTGGCCATAACCTCGAGCCCCGCCTCAAGAAGGCGTCGCCTCCGCTCCGCGCGGCGCTCGTCTGCCGTTCGTCCGCCGTATAGCCCGGTAGCTTGTTTGGTCACCATGGTCTACGCATTATTACTCTTCTTGCCAGACACCTGTGCAATAACTGGCTTTTCTGCGGTGTTTAGGCGAGTCGTGTGACTTCGACCACGACGTCCAAATCGGTCGAGCCACCCCCCGAGTAGATGCCCTTGAGGGGGCTGACGTCCGAGTAGTCCCGGCCGACGCCCACGGTGATGTACTGCTCGTTGATCTCGCTGTCATTGGTGGGGTCGTAATCCCACCACGCGCCGGCCCAGCCCTGGATCCAGGCGTGGCTCTGTCCGTCCACCGTCTCGCCCACCGCCGCGTCGCCCTTGGGGTGCAGGTATCCCGAGACGTAGCGCGCCGGGATCCCCATGCTGCGCAGCAGGACCAAGGTCAGGTGCGCGTAGTCCTGGCATACACCTTTTCTCTCACGCAACGCATCCAGCGCCGACGAATGCACACCGGTGGTTCCGGGCACGTAGTCGAGCTCCGAGTGCACCCATTTCGATGCCGCGACAATGGCCTCGGCGGGACTGGCATCCTTGGCGATCCGCTTGCCCACCGACTGCACCTTCTTGCTGTGTGGGACGTACGCGCTGGGCGACAGATACTCGTCGAATCGGTCGATGACGGCGTCGGCGTGGATGTCATCCCAGCTCACCGTTTCCTCCGGCTTCTCCGCGACATCGGTCTCCACCACCGACAGACCTGTCACCTCCAGTTCGGTATGGGGTGCGTGCAGGTCGAATGTCGTGACGGCGGTACCCCAGTAGTCGACGTACCGATACGAGCGGGTGGCCGGCACCGTCTCCACGCGATTGAGAATGACGTTCTGGCGACCGTCACTGCGCGGTGTCAGCCGCGCCTCGTTGTAGGAGGCGGTCACCGGCGTCTTGTAGGCGTAACCGGTGGCGTGGACGACTCGCAAGCGCCACATCTACTTCTCCTCTTCGCGCACGTTGGGGGTACCTCCCGCGGGTGGGGGCCACATCGTCAGATCTCGCCTTCTTCAATGGGATCCACATCGTGGCGGCCACCGGCATCGGTCCACGCCACCCACGGCGCGGCGTGGAAGTACTGCAGCGCCACCGCCTCACCCAGTTCCCGGCAGGTCTGTTGCAGGCCGGCCAGTCGTGTCGGCAGATCCTCCAGCAGCACTCCGGGACGCATGAACTCCAACTCACTGCGGGCCCGTCCCAGCAACCGCTGCGCCTCGGCACGCGCACCGACTCGGCTGTGCGGCTGGTGATCCAGCTCCTCCAGGCTCAGCTCGGCCTGGCGCAGCGAGTGGAACACCGAGCGCGGGAACAGCCGGTCCAGCAGCATGAACTCGACGACCCGGCTCGCGTCCAGGACCCCGCGATAGGTGCGCAGGTAGGTGTCGTGCGCGCCCGCGCTACGCAACAGCGTGACCCAGGCGGGTGAGGACGCACGGTCACCAACACGGGACAGCAGCAGCCGCACCGTCATATCCACCCGCTCGATGGACCGGCCCAGCACCAGGAATCGGTACCCGTCGTCACGGCTGAGTGTGGAGTCGGCGAGCCCCGCGAATTGCGCGGCGCGCCCCTCCACGTAGGTGAAGAACTCGTGGGGTCCGAGTCTGCGGGCGGCGCGCTCGCGATCGGCCAGCGCGTTGTAGGTGGTGTTGAGGCACTCCCACATCTCGGTGGACGTCACTTCCCGTGCGCCGCGCGCATTTTCACGCGCCTCGGAGATGGAGTCGACGATCGACCCACCCTGCACTCCCCTGCTGAACGCGACCAGCTCGGTGAGTGACCACACATCGAGCACGGTGTCCGGCGCGTCGATGCCCAGCACGCGCAGCAGCACGCGGGAGGCATGATCGGGATCCACGCTGGCATCCTCGAGCAGCTGGTGCACCGTGACATCGAGGATGCGCGCGGTGTCATCGGCACGCTCGACGTATCGGCCAATCCAGTAGAGCGACTCCGCGTTTCGCGCCAGCATTAGGACATCACCTGCTGTTGTTGTTGCTGCTGTTGCACCTGCAGACCCGCGGTGGCCGCCTCGGGCCCCTGTTCCACCTCCGCCGCCTTCGGCAGCTCCGGGACCACCTCGGCCCCCGAGAGCTCACGCTCGGCGACAGAAGCCCGCGAGGCCAGCACCCAGGTGTCCTTGGAGCCGCCACCCTGACTGGAGTTGACCACCAGCGAGCCTTCCGGCAATGCCACCCGGGTGAGACCACCGGGTAGCACCCAGACGTCGTCACCGTCATTGACCGCGAATGGGCGCAGGTCCACGTGGCGCGGTACCAGCTGGTCGCCGACCTTTGTGGGCACCGTGGACAACTGGACCACGGGCTGGGCCACCCAGCCACGCGGGTCAGCCCTGATCTTCTTGGCGATCGCGGCGCGTTCCTTCTCGGTGGCGTCGGGGCCGAAGACGATGCCGTACCCGCCGGACCCCTCCACCGGCTTGATGACGAGCGCGTCGATGCGGTCAAGCACTTCCTCGCGCTCGTCGTCGAGCCAACATCGGTAGGTATCCACGTTCGCGACTATGGGTTTCTCGCCGAGGTAGTACTCGATGATGGTCGGCACGTAGGTGTAGACGAGCTTGTCGTCGCCCACTCCATTGCCGACGGCGCTGGAGATGACGACGTTCCCAGCGCGTGCGGCGTTGAGCAGACCCGCGACACCGAGCACCGAATCGGGACGGAACTGCATGGGGTCCAGGAAGGTGTCGTCGATGCGGCGGTAGATGACGTCGACCTGACGCTCACCCTCGGTGGTGCGCATGTAGACCTGGTTGTCGCGGCAGAACAGGTCGCGTCCCTCGACAAGCTCCACACCCATCTGGCGGGCCAGCAGGGAGTGCTCGAAATAGGCCGAGTTCGCGACACCCGGTGTGAGAACCACCACGGTCGGGTCCGCCTCATTGGTGGCCGCCGACTTGCGCAGGGCACGCAGCAGATGCGAGGAGTAGTCGTCCACCGCGCGCACCCGGTGGGTGGCGAACAGGTCCGGGAAGACCCGCGCCATGGTGCGACGGTTCTCCATCACGTACGACACCCCGGACGGGGACCGCAGATTGTCTTCGAGTACCCGGAAGGTGCCTTGCGCGTCGCGCACCAGGTCGATACCCGCGACGTGGATACGCACCCCGTTGGGCGGATTGATTCCGGCGGCCTCGCGGTGGAAGTGCTCGCAGGACGTGACCAGGGCGCGCGGGATCACCCCGTCTCGCAGGATCTCCTGATCGCCGTAGATGTCGGCCAGGTACATCTCCAGTGCGCGGACCCGCTGAGCGATGCCCCGCTCCAGCCGTGACCATTCGGCCGCGGCGATGACGCGCGGCACCAGGTCCAGCGGAAACGGGCGTTCCTGCCCCGACAGCGAGAAGGTGATCCCCTGGTCGATGAATGCTCTGCCCAGCGCGTCGGCACGCGCGGCAAGGTCGGCGGCATCGGTGGGCGCCAGCTCGGCGTAGATCCCCTTATACGGCCCGCGCACGTTGCCATCGGCGTCGAACATCTCGTCGAAGGCCTTGGCGTAAGCCCCCTTCTCGGACACCAGTTCGCGGTAACCGCCGAATATCTGGTCATCTCGCCGGGTTAGCCGTGGCGTTGCCGCCGTGCGTGTGGGTCGCCCCGAGTTCGGCATCACTGTTCGCAGGCTCACCTTGCCTATGCTGCACCAACTCGCCGGATTCGGCAGTGCGTGCGCGCGTATCGCCGATACTTGCTGGATACCTGGACGCAATCTGGCGTTGTGCGGCCACCCGCCGGTTTCAGGTTTCGGCCAGACTCCTGGTAGTCTCTTCCCTTGCGGCGCTGCTCAGCTGCCCCGGGTCCAATGATCTGGAGGCCGCCGCCCTACCAGACGATTTACCGAAGGACTTAGACGCGTGGCCAATATCAAGTCGCAGGAAAAGCGCATCCGCACCAACGAGCGTGCCCGGTTGCGCAACCAGGCGACCAAGTCATCCCTGCGCACGGCCGTCCGCGGTTTCCGCGACGCGCTCGCCGAGGGTGACAAGGAGAAGGCGGGCGAGCTGCTCGTCTCGACCAGCCGCAAGCTGGACAAGGCCGTCACCAAGGGTGTCATCCACAAGAACCAGGCCGCCAACAAGAAGTCGGCGCTCGCCCTGGCTCTGAACAAGCTCTGATCTAATTTTCCGATCAACGCCGAGCGCGCGAGCGCGCTCGGCGTTTTTCGTGTCGTGAGGCAGCCCCGCGGGCTCAGGTGTTCACCAGCTCGGCCACCCTGCGCACCGCCGATTCCAGGGCGTAGTCGGCATCGGCCGCCACCCCCTTCACGTCGGCGTTGAGCGCGGCCACCACCCGGATGGCCTCGGCCACCGCGTCACGCGACCACCGGCGCGCTTGCTTCTGCGCCTTCTCGATACGCCAGGGCGGCATACCGAGTTCGGACGCGGCCGCGTAGGCGTTCTGTTTGATCGGCCCCACCCGGGCGATGGTGTGCACCGCCTCGGCGAGCGCATCGGCCAACAGCACATGCGGAACACCCCGCTGCATCGCCCAGCGCAGCGCCTCCGTCGAGCCGGCGACATCACCCACGACCGCCTTGTCGGCGATATCGAATCCGGAGACCTCCGCACGTCCGGAGTGGTAGCGGCGCACCGCGGCCTCATCGACGTTGCCGTCGGTGTCCGATACCAACTGAGAGCACGCGGCGGCTAGTTCACGAATATCGGAGCCGACGGCATCGATCACGATCGCGACCACATCGGCGTCCACCTTCTGCCCCAGGCGGCGGAATTCCTTGTGCACGAAGTCGGCTCGCTCGGCGGCCTTGGTGATCCGCGCGCAGTCGTGAACCGCGGCACCGAGCTTCTGCAACGTGGCGGCGAGCGCCTTCGCACGTCCACCCCCCGAATGTTGAACGAGCAGAAAGGTTCCCGGTGGAAGATCGGCAGCCGCCTGCTCGATGAGGGTGACGGAGTCCTTGCCCGCCTCGGCAGCGGCCTCCACGACGATGACTCTTTCATCGGAGAACAGCGAGGGGCTCAGCAACTCGGCCAGCTCCGCCACGTCGACCTGCCCCGCACGCAGCCGATTGACGGGGATGTCCGCACCCGCCTTACCGCGCACCGCGTGCAGCACCGAGGTCACCGCACGCTCGATCAGTAGTTCTTCGTCCCCCAGGATCAGGTGCAGCGCATCGGTCACCTGACGATCGTCCCATGCCGCGGGGACAGTGAGTGATTAGCACGTACTCCTGTTTGAGCCGAGAAATTCTGGAAACATTACCGACCAGTAGCACTGTTGCTCCCCCACTCAGCGGACAGGATGGCCGGCCAATGACAACGGAGTCTCTGCACATCATCGCTGCTGCCGACGAAGGCGGTGGCGCCGCGCTCGACCAGGTGATCGGCATGTCGGTGGCCGCCACGATCGTCTCGGGCGGCCTGCTGTGGATCGGGTACCTGCACCGCCAGCGACGCATCACCTGGCTCCAGAACCTGGCAGACAAGATCGGCAACAAGTTCAATCGACCACCCTGGGTGGCCCTGCAGATCTGCCTGTTCGTCTCGACCATCGTCGCCGCGCTGTTCGGTTTCATCTGGGACGTCAGCCTGCACATCGGCAAGGGCCGCGACGCGGGCCCGCTGGCCAACCCCGCGCATTACTTCATCCTGTTCGGGTTGTTCCTGCTGTTCATCGCGGGCACGCTGGCGATAGTTCTGCCCTATGACAGGCCCGGTTCGGCGGCGGTGCGCATCACCCGCACCTGGTACGCGCCGGTGGGCGGACTGCTGATGGCGATGTGCGGCCTGTATGCGTTGATCGGGTTCCCGCTGGATGACATCTGGCACCGCATCTTCGGCCAGGACGTCACGCTGTGGGGTCCCACGCACCTGATGCTGATCGGTGGTGCCGGACTGTCGCTGGTCTCCGTGCTGATCCTGGAATACGAAGGCCGTCGTGCCATCGGCTTCAATGCAGATGACGACACCAATTTCGTGAAGTTCTTGCGTTACTTGTCCTTCGGGGGCTTGTTCATCGGGCTGTCGGTGTTCCAGATCGAGTACGACTTCGGTGTCGAACAGTTCCGGCTGGTCCAGCAGCCCATGATGATCGCCGCGGCCGCCGCCTTCGCCGCGGTATGCGCGCGGACCGTGATGGGACGCGGCGCGGCCATCATCGGCGCCCTGCTCGCCATCGTCCTGCGTGCGGCGGTCTCACTACTCGCCGGACCCATCCTCGGCGGACCGACGAGTTGGTTCGCGCTGTATCTCGGGCCGGCCCTGGTCGTCGAACTCATCGCACTAACCCCGCTCATCAAGCGCCCCATCCTGTTCGGCGCCATTGCGGGCCTCGGGGTGGGCACCGCCGGCCTGTGGCTGGAATCGCTCTGGATCGTGGCTGTCTATCGTTACCCGTGGCCACTGAGCATGTGGCCGGAAGCGCTGGCGATGTCGGTGCCTGCCGCCATCGCCATGGGCGTCTGCGGCGCGCTGCTGGGCATGGTGCTCACCGGCCAGAAGCTGCCGAAACGATCGGTGAGCATCACGGCGGTCGCCCTGACGGTGCTGGTGCTGGGTGCCGCGGTGGCCAACGGCCTGCGCACCGAGGTGCCCGAACATGCCACCGCGACAATCACATTGAACGAACTGTCCAACGACGGCGGTAAGCGGATGGTGTCGGCGGACGTGGTGATCAACCCGCGCGACCTCATCAGTGACGATCCCGAATGGGTGACCATTCTGTCCTGGCAGGGCGGACTGGCCAATGATCATGGTCTGGCCATCGACAGGCTTCAGAAGATCAGTGAGGGCCATTACCGTTCGACACAGCCCATTCCGGTGTATGGGTCGTGGAAGACGCTGCTGCGCGTGCAGGACGGCACCACCATGACCGGGGTGCCGATCTTCCTTCCCGCCGATCCCGGCATCGGCGCACCGGAGACACCGGCGTTGACGTCAAGCACCCGTCCGTTCACCCAGGAGCTGACGATCCTGCAACGTGAACGCAACCAAAACCATCCCTCGTGGCTGTTCAACGTGGCATCACTGGTGGTGCTGTTCTGCACGCTGGTGCTCATCGCCGCCTTGAGCTGGGGCGCCGGGCGTATCAATGGCACCGAAACTCGCAGCGCCAGTGACGCATTGCCGACTCCGGATCCCAAGGAGCCGGTGTCTCACGGCCCATGACCGTCGAATACCTGGCCGACCACTCACTGCTGTTGGCGTTGCCCGCGTTCGCACCCGCGGTTGTGGTGGCGGGTGTCGTCATCTGGGTGGCGATGCGAGACCGGCGCCAGGCCGACGAGGACGATCCGCTCGGCGAGGAAGAACACCCCGATTAGGAGGAATCAAGGATGACGATGAGAGCCCTGACCACGATCACCATCGCAGTGCTGGCGTGTGCCGGGTGCACCACTTCGACGAAGGCTCCGGCCACCGACTCCAGTGCGCCGCCCGCACCGCTGACCGTCAGCGTCACCATCAAGGACGGAGTCGTCACGCCAACCAATGCCACGCTGCAGACGCGCGTCGCCGAACCCATCGTGATCCGCGTAGACAGCGATACCGCCGACGAGTTGCACGTTCACTCGACTCCCGACCACAGCTTCGAGATCGAGCCGAAGAGCGGCCAGACGTTCCAGTTCAGCGTCAGTGTGCCCGGAAAGGTCGATGTCGAACTTCACAAACTCAAGAAGACGATCGCGACGATCTCCGTCCAGCCGTGACGGCCGATCGGTCGACGGCGGTACTCGCCCACGGACTGGGCGGTTCGTCCGATCTTCCGATCCCCTACTCCTACGCACTGATTGGCGCGGCGTGGGCGTTGACGTTCACCTTCGCCGTGGTCGCACTGGCCTGGAAAAAGCCCCGGTTCGACGCGAGTCGGCCCGGGCGACCGCTGCCCGACTGGGTCACCGCCGCCGCCGATAGCCCGGTCACCCGCCGGGCCGGCACCGCGCTGGTGCTCCTGGCAACCGCGTGGATCGGCGTGGCCGCGACACTCGGCCCACAGGACGCCACGAATCCGCTGCCCGGCGTCTTCTACGTTCTGCTGTGGGTCGGCGTGGTCGCGCTGTCGCTGCTGTGCGGGCCCGCCTGGCGGGTGCTGTCACCGGCGCGCGCCGTGTACCGAGTACTACCGTTCTCGCGCCGGCCGCCACCCGCCGATTACCCACAGCGATGGGGATATTGGCCCGCGGCTGCGGGTCTGTACATGTTTGTCTGGCTCGAGCTGGCCAGTACCGACCCCGGATCGCTTGGTGCGGTGAAGATCTGGCTCCTGGTGTACGTGGCGATAACCCTCGCCGGCGCGCTGGCCTGCGGTACCCGCTGGTGTGCGCGGGCCGATCCGTTCGAGGTCTACAGCATGGTGGCCTCGCGGTTGTCACCGTTGCGGCGCAACGCCGATGGCCGCATCGCTGTCGGCAATCCGTTCGATCATCTGCCGTCACTGCCGATTCGGCCGGGCATCGTGGCGGTGCTCGCGGTGCTGCTGGGTTCGACCGCGTTCGACAGTTTCTCCGCCATGCCCGGCTGGCGCGCGTTTGTCGACGAACTCGCCGGTGACTCGACAGTTGCAGCCGTGACGATCCGAACCGTCGGGCTGGCCGTCTTCGTGGCCATCGTTGCCACCACCTTCTGGCTCGCCGCGCGCGCGACCGGCGGCGTCGATGCGTCCACTCGCCGCGCTCTGCCGGGCCTGCTGGCACATTCATTGATCCCGATCGTCATCGGATACGTGTTCGCTCACTATCTGACTTATCTCGTGGAGCGGGGTCAGCAGACGCTGCTGCGGCTCGCCGACCCTCTCGGGCGCAGATGGCTCTCCGATGTCGACGTCTCCTACGTCTTGTCGATGCACCCCGCGGTGCTTTCCACTCTCAAGGTGGGATTCGTACTGGCCGGGCACATCGCGGGTGTGGTCGCCGCCCATGACCGGGCGCTGCGTGTCCTGCCCAAGAAACATCAGGTAACGGGCCAGCTCGCGATGATGCTGGTGATGGTGGGCTACACCTTCACCGGGCTGTACCTGCTGTTCGGTGGCTAACGGCCGGCTCATGCAAATCTAAGGCTTTTCTAAGAAATTAAGAGGTTAGTAAGAGTAGGGTGCATCGGGACGAAAGGATCGGCGATGACACCTGACAAGCGGGAACACAGAGATCACGCGGTAGTCCTCGGGGCCGGGATGGCCGGACTACTGGCAGCCAGGGTGCTGTCGGAGTCGTACGAAATGGTCACCGTGGTCGAGCGCGACGACCTTAAGACCGCCGCCGCACGCAGCGGGGTGCCCCAGGGGCGGCACATTCACATGTTCATGAGCTCCGGCACGCAAGGACTGGAGCGGTTGTTTCCCGGAATCCGCGACGAGCTCCAGACCAACGGCGCCACGGTGTGCGACGAGGGTGACCTGTCACGCATCACGATGCTGATCGGATCTCGCGAGATCTTCCCTCGATCAGGGAAGTTCCGCGACCCAGAAACACTGCGGCTCTACCTCGCGACCCGACCGTTTCTGGAAATGCATGTACGGCAACGTGTTCAACGCCTGGACAACGTGAAATTCCTGGACGGCCACGACGTCATCGAGCCGATGACCGAGGGGCATCGTGTGACCGGCGTTCGGGTGGCGCGGCGATCCACCGGCCTGGTGACGACGTTGATCTCGGACCTGGTAATCGATGCCACCGGGCGCACGCCGCGGACCCAAACCTTCCTCGATCGGCTCGGCTACCCCCGGCCGGCCACGGTCCGCGTGGAATCACCGGTGACGTACGCGAGCCAACTGCTGCATGTCTCCGACGACACCGACATGGACAAGCTCACCTTCTTCAACCCGGCGCCCGGACGCCCGTACGGCGGAGCCATTGCGCGCTGCGAGAACGGCACCGTGATGCTGACCCTGGGCAAGTTCAATCTGGACGAACCGCCCAGCACTTTCGATGAAATGATCTCTTTTGCAGCACAATTCGTGCCAGAAAGACTCCTGGACACCATCCGCTCGGCGGTACCGATAGGTGATGTGCACGTCTTTAGGTACCGCGAGGCGCTCTGGCGACGCTACGACCAGATGGAGCAGTTCCCCGAGGGCCTGCTGGTGATAGGTGACGCGATTTGCAGTCTGGACCCCATCAAGGGCCAGGGCATGACCATGGCGCTGCTGGAAGCGGTCGCGCTTCGGGACTGCCTCTTCGAGGGCGACGCCCAGCTGGCCCGCCGGTACTTCCGCACCGTCGGTCGGCACATCAACACGGTGTGGCAGCACAACAAGCTATCGGCACCGCTGTTCACCGCGATGCCTGCCGACATCCCCCTCACCCAGCGCGTGCTGTGGAAGCTGACGGCGTGGTGGTCGGACAGGGTCATGATCGCAGCGCGCAACGACATTCAGATCACCGAAACGATTCTGCGTGTCAACAACATGCACGATTCACCGTTGTTGATGCGGCGGCCCGCGTTCCTAGTACGGGTACTGCGTCACTGCTGGCGTCGTCAGGACACACACGTAACGACGGCACCCGAGCGTCAACTCGTCCTTGCCGGGACGTAGCCCGCGGTGCCCACCGACGAGCGGCCGCCGGCACTACGGCCGGGTGGTGAGGCGGTCGCCGCGTACCGCCTTGTCTACCAACGTATTGACGCACTTCTTCGAGAGCGCGCCCAGATCGCCGAACTGCCTGTGCCCGCATGCCCGGCCTGGACCGTGCGCCAGACGCTCGCTCACCTCGCTGGACTCGCGCAAGACATCGTGTCGTTCAATCTGGAAGGTATAGGTACCGAGGCGTGGACCCGCGCGCAGGTTGATCGCCTGGCAGGTAAGACTATCGATGAGTTGCTCGATCTCTGGAGCGAGGCGATCGACACGGTGATCGAGCGGGTGGGCCAGGATGGACTCGAAGCGCCAGCCGCCCAACTCGTCTTCGATTCCCTCACCCATGAGCACGACATCCGCGGCGCACTCGGTCAACCTGGCAACCGCACCGAGGATCCGGTCTTCGCCGTCACCCTGGAATTCCTGATGATGAGATTCGACGGAATGGCTCGACAGAACGGGGGACTGACTCTCATGCTGAACACCCCGACGACCGGTTCCGTACAACTCGGCGAACCCGCCACGGCCACAGATAGACTCACCCTCTCGATTCCGGACTTCGAGGCGCTCCGCGCCTTTGGCGGGCGACGTAGCGTGCGACAACTGTCGGCCCTCCCCTGGCATGGAGATCCGGGGGATCTTCTGGCCACCCTCGGTAACGAGTCCATCCGGCCGCCGCGCAACGATCTGATCGAATGACGACTACTCAACCCGACAATCTTGCCGAGATAACCAACGCGAATACGCACAGCGCTGCGGACCAGGCCAACGCTCGAAACCACCTTCGGCGCCACAGCCATACCGAAATACCAAGCAGCACAGCAATCATAATGAAGCCAACCGCTCCCGAGGGCACCGGAATCGCCGTCGATCCACCCGCGGCCGCGTAATCGGCGACGCGCAGCAGCCACCATAGTTCCGGGCCACAAAACCGCAGCAGCACACCTGCGGTCGGCGGTGAGATGACGGCAAGCCCCGCAGCTGCGGTGCCGAGGATGGTGATGGGCGCGATCACGCACCCGGCGACCAGATTCGCCGCGATGGACGCCACGCTGACACTTCCCGATATCGCGGCGATCAGCGGTGCGGTAACCACCTGTGCGGCCACCGCGATGCACAACGCGTCGGCCAAGGGCTTGGGCCAGCCCCGCGCGGTCAGACGTAGCGACCAGCGCGGCGCCAACACCACCAATGCGGCCGTGGCGACCACCGACAGGGCAAAACCGATATCGACGGCAAGACCGGGTGACATGGTCAGCAGAATCAAAGTCGTTGCCGCCAAGGCGGGTATCGCTTGTCGGCGCCGCGCGGTCAACACGCCGAGCAGCCCGATGGCGCCCATTACCGCGGCACGCAACACACTCGGTGAGGGCCTGACGAGGATGACGAAGCCAACCAGGACGAGCCCCGCCAACACCACCGAGGCACGCAGCCCGATCAGCCGTCCCAGCAGCAACATGGCCCCGCACACGATTGACACGTTGGCCCCGGATACCGCCATCAGATGGGTGAGTCCCGATGTCCGGAACATCGCCACGGTGCCCGCGTCGAGCGCACCGGTGTCCCCGAGCACGAGAGCCGGCAGCAATGCGGCTTGGTCGGCGGGCAGTACAGTTCGCGCCACCTCGACAAATCGATCGCGAACATCATTGGCCGCCCCATGAATTGGTGAGCGATCGATAACCCTGGGCTCTCCAGTGGCGTTGAGCATCGCGACAGTCAGGTCACGGCGGGTGGGGCGCGTGACCACCGCACGCAGCTGTACGGTGTCACCGACGGCCATCGCACCCAGTAGCGACACCGACCCGAAGACGATCACGGGCCCGGCGCTCGGCAGTGCGGGATCCCCCAGTGCGACAAGGTCGGCGCGCAGCATCGCCCGGCCCCCGGCGATCGACCTCGGGTCATCGGAGACCCGCAACTGCACCGCCACAACATCTCCCACGCGCGAGCGCAAAGGATGGCTCTGCACTCCGTCGCGCCGTATGGCCGCGGCCACCGAGAATCCAACACCGGCAATCAGGACAACGAGCGCCGCACCGGCGAAGGCCTTGTTCAGGCGGTGGCGGGACACGTACACCGCGAGTGCCCCGACTCCCAGTACGGCAGCACTGAAATACCCTATTGGCCACATGATTCCCGCGGCGGTCGCCGCCCAAGCGGCGAGCGCGGGAGGTACCAGCCGCAGATCCAGGACAGTGTCTTCGGGGTGAACCTCGTTCACCGGATTGGTTTGAGTCACAGCACGACGAGGGCGCGCAGCTTGTCCAGACGCGAGGGGCCTATCCCGTCTACTTCCGAGAGCTGGTCGATGCTGGTGAACTTGCCATGCTCGGATCGCCACCGCACAATCGACGCCGCCATGACCGGCCCCACGCCGGGCAACTCATCCAGCTCGGATTCCGTTGCCGTGTTGAGGTTTACCCGCCCCGGCGGTGCCGCCCCGCCGGCTGCGCTACCGGCAGATGGCGATTGCCCGGCGGCGATGATGGAACTCGCCATCCCCGCGGGCTGACCGGCTGCCGGGGCCAGGCCGACCACTATCTGGTCGCCATCGGCAACCGGCCGAGCCATGTTCAGCGTCACGATATCGGCGCCGTTGGCCGCCCCGCCGGCCGCCGTCACCGCGTCGGCGACCCGTGCGCCGCTGGTCAACGTGACCAGGCCCGGTCTTGTCACCAAACCGGCCACACTGATGACCAACGAACTAGGTGCCGACACAGAACTCGATGAAACCGGTTGCACCGGAGGCAGATGTGCGCTCACCGGAGGCGGCGGCTGACGCATCACGGTGAAGACGGTGACCAGCACTGCCAGCACGCCGATCGCGCCCAGGGCGACGACCCCGGCACGACCAGGGTCGGTACGGACGGACTCCAGCCAACTCCGCGCACCGTCTGTCGTCAGTGAATCCGGAAGCCAACGCAACGCGGAATCCGGTTCCGCACCTGTCGCCGCCCCCACGTCGTCGTCATCCTCATCGGGCTCGCGCCCGGGCGGTGCGAGGCGTCGGTGCAGCAGCTCGGAATCCATATCTCGACGCTAGAAAGCGCCCATGCATCCGGCCAGGGATGACGCGCGATCTGTGGATGAATACGGAACTGTGGAAACCGGACAGCGTCAATCCACAGGTTCGGCGCACACCCCGACGGCACCAGGGCCCACATGCACCGCCAGCACCGGCCCCATCTCCGAGATCACCGGATCATGAGCGGTGAGCAATCGCGAGCACACCAGCTCGTTGACCTTCTCCGCGGTTTCGGTGTTGTCGACATGGTGGATCGTCACCGAGACACGGCGCTCCCCCACGAACTCGACGATGTTGTCGACCATCGCCCCGATCGCCTTGGTGGCGGTGCGAACACGCTGCGCCAGCACCAGCTTGCCGTCATCGTCGATCTGCAGCACCGGCTTGAGCGCCAGCGCGGTGCCCAACCACGACGAGGTGGCGCTGATACGCCCGCTACGCCGCAGATGATCCAGCTTGTGCACCACCATGACGCATCGACTGCGCCCGACCGCATCCCGTGCCGCCTGGTATGCCGCACTCAGATCGGCACCGGCCGCCGCGGCCCGCGCCGCGGCCAGCGCGACGAAACCACTGCCCATCGCGGCCGACCGCGAATCAACGACATGCACGCGATCGCCGTACTCACGGGCGGCCTGTTCGGCAGCCTCGAATGTGCTGGACAGTCTGCCGGACAGATGGACCGCGACGACGCCGTCACCGCCGCTGTCGATCAAGGCCTGCCGATACACCTCGCTGAGCTCGGCGGGCGAGGCGCCAGCGGTGGTGGCACGTCCCTTCTCGTACACCGAGGCGGGGATGGGATCCACACCGTCGCGCAGATCCTGCTCACCGGTCAACACGTGCAACGGCACTAGCCGAATACCCAGCATGCCGGCATCTTGCGGCTGCAGTCGCGCCCCTGAATCCGTCACCACCACGACCGGCATGGGTCACCGAACCCCACGCTCGGGCAGCACACTCCGCAATGCGTTGATCATCAATTCGGCAACGCGCTCATGTGCGACAAAGTTCCAGTGGATCCCGTCCGGGTTTCCCCGGCCTGAGAAGATCTCCTCGCCGACGGCCTCCTTGAGGTCCACCACGGGCAGCTCGTGTTCGGCCGCCCAGGTCTGGATCGCGGTCGCGGTGGCTTCCCTGCCGGAGTGCACACGACCGTACGACTCGGCGATGTGCACCGATGGCAGCGAGGCGATCATGGGCAGCCCGGGGCGATTGAAATCGAGTGCACCACGGGTCTTTTCGAGATACTCCACGGTGAGCTTGGGTGGCAGCGCCACCCGCGCGATCGGCGAAAGCCGAGGCTGCAACCAGCCATAACCGTCACGGACCCAGCTCCGCAGCCGCGGTGGACGGATCAGTCTGATCGACTCGCGCAGCGCCGTCGGGAGCGGGGACGGCAGCGAATCCATGCCGCTGGTTGCAAAGATGACGGCCCCGGCATGCGGGACCGCCGCCCACGCGCGTGGGTCCTGGATGGCCGCCCACCACACATCCCGGCAGGTCCAGCCGATACGCGCGATCAGTTCGACATCCCAATCGAGATACCGCCCAACGATATTGGGCCAAATTCTGGGGTCATCCGCGGGTAGGCCCCCGGTGGGCCCGTAATAGGACAACGAGTCCGCGAAGATCAGTAGCTTCTTACGCCCTGCACCTTCGTCAGAGGACGTCATTGGTCACCTGCGCCGAGGCGTTCCACACATCCAGGCGCCACCGGATGTCCTCGAATCCGGCGCCGTCGGCCGAATGTCCGCCCAGCTGAACCCAGCTCGCATTGCCCATCCCGCCGAGCACCGGCCAATTGCTGACGTCCAGCCGCAGCAGTGCGGCGGTCAGCGCAGCGATCAGACCACCGTGAGCGACAAGAACCACCGGGTGATCGCGCTCGTCTGTTCCCCATTCCGTCACCGACTCAACAAGTTCGGCGACCAGGGGCACGCTGCGATTGGCCACATCGATGCGGCTCTCGCCGCCGTGCGGAGCCAGCGTCGCGTCATCGCGCCACTCGGCCCGGGCACCGGGGGCAATGGCGTCGACCTCGTGATGGGTCAGGCCCTGCCAATCGCCGAGATGTGTTTCGCGCAGCCGCTCATCGACGGATACCCCCACATGGCAGCGGTCCGCGAGGGCCGTCGCGGTGTCGTACGCCCGCTGCAGATCCGAGGACACAATCACCAGCGGGAGCCTCTTGGCCAGCACCTCGGCCGCAGCCACTGCCTGCGCCCGGCCCAGATCCGACAGCCCGGTATCCAGCTGCCCCTGCATTCGGCTATCGGCGTTGAAGGTCGTTTGCCCGTGCCGCAGTAACACCAACCGGCGGATCATGCGCCGTCCTCCGCATCGGCGTCGCCATCGACGGAAAGATCCGCCGGCAACGCGTCCAGGTCCACCGCAATGGTCGGGCAGTCACGCCAAAGCCGTTCCAGTGCATAGTAATTACGTTCGTCTTCATGCTGGACATGCACCACCACGTCCACATAGTCCAGAAGTGTCCAGCGCCCCTCGCGGCCACCTTCGCGGCGCACCGGCTTCTGTCCGGCCCGACGCAGCACCTCCTCGACCTGGTCGACGATCGCGTTCACCTGACGCTCGTTGGAGGCGGATGCGATGACGAAACAGTCGGTGATGACCAACTGTTCGGAGACGTCTATGACGACGACGTCGGTGGCGAGCTTGGAGGCGGCGGCCTGTGCGGCCAGCGTCGCCAGCTCAACGGCGTCTGTTGCGGCGGTCATGCGTGGACTCCTCGATCTTCCTTGTTTCCGCCGTAAAGGCGATGTTTGGCGACGTACTGCACCACGCCGTCGGGCACCAGGTACCAGATCGGGCGAGCCTGCCCAGCCCGGATTCTGCAGTCGGTCGACGAAATGGCGAGCGCGGGCACCTCGACGAGCGAGAGCCCGTCGGGCGGCAGCTCGGCATGGGCGATGTGATCGGAGCTCAGTTCGTACCCTGGCCGACTGACCCCGATGAACTTGGCCAAGGTGAACAGCTGCTCCCAGTTCTCCCACGACAGGATCGATGCCAACGCATCCGCACCGGTGATGAAGTACAGGTCCGCATCGGGATGCGCGTCACGCAGATCGATGAGCGTATCGACGGTGTAGGTCGCGCCGCCCCGGTCGATATCGGCCCGGCTGACGGTGAACCGCGGATTCGACGCCGTGGCGATGACGGTCATCAGATACCGGTGCTCGGCGGCGCTGACCTTGCGCCCCTGCTTCTGCCACGGCTGACCCGTCGGCACGAAGATGACCTCGTCGAGCTCGAATCGGTCGGCGACCTCGCTGGCGGCAACCAAGTGGCCATTGTGGATGGGATCGAATGTCCCGCCCATCACCCCGAGTCGGCGCCGCTGCACTGAGCCGCTTGCGCCAGGAACGTCGGGGTCAGATTGCACGAATTGCCAGCTTACTGGACCAACGACCGGAGCTAGACCGGCAGCAGGTTGTCGATCACCGTGGCCAGCTGCTTGGCCGATCGGCATTCGTGCATGGCGATGGCGTCCTGGTACCGCGTGGCGGCCGAATCACCGGTTCCCCAGTGGTTCTTGGGCTCGGGGTTGAGCCAATGGGCGTGCCGGCTGGAAGAAACCATCGTCGAGAGCACCTCGACGGCCGGATTGCGGTAGTTGGTGCGTGCGTCCCCCAGGATGAGCAACGCACTGCGCGGGGAAAGGACCGTCGGGAACTTCTCGACAAACGTCTTGAACGCGTGCCCATAGTCGCTATGCCCGTCGCCGGTGAACACCTGGGCCTCCCGGGTGATCCGCACAATGGCCTCGGCCAGGTCGGTATCGGGCGTGAACAGGTGGGTCACCTCGTCGGTGGTGTCGATGAACGCGAAGACGCGCACCCGCGAGAACTGCTGACGCAATGCGTGCACAAGAAGCAGCGTGAAATGCGAAAACCCTGCCACCGACCCGGACACATCGCACAGCACTACCAGCTCGGGCCGCGCCGGGCGTGGCTTCTTCTGCACGACATCGATGGGCACACCGCCGGTGGACATGGACTTACGCAGCGTGCGACGCAGATCGATCTGACCGGTGTGCGCACGCCGGCGCCGTGCCGCCAACCGGCTGGCCAGCATCCGTGCCAACGGGTGCACCACTCGGCGCATGTTGCGCAGCTGCTCCCCCGAAGCACGCAGGAACTCCACGTTCTCGGCCAGTTGCGGCACCCCGTATGCGGTCACGCGCTCGCGCCCCAGCTGTTCGGCGGTGCGACGCTTGGTCTCCGCCTCGACGAGCTGACGCACCTTCGAGATACGTTGTTTGGCAATCGCTTTCGCGACGGCTTCATCCGAGGGTGATGCATCGTCGCCACTGCCGAGCAGGCCCAGCAGCAGCTTGGCCTCGATCTGGTCCAGGGACAGCGACTTCATGGCCTGGTACGCCGAGTACGACGTTCCCCGGGTGGAGTTGTACTTGCCGTAGGCCTCCACGATCTGCGCGATCAACGAATTCAGTGGCAGGTCGCCGGCATCGGAGGCCAACAGGTCCACGAGCTGATCACGCACCTGATCGATGTCCTGAATATCAACGCTGTCGTCGTCGACCTCGACGAAACGGGCACCGAGCGCGGGCGGGAACCACAGGTCGAACAACACATCGAATGTGGGCCGGTGATCGGCGCGGCGCAGCACCGCACATGCCAGCCCTTCGCGCAGTTCCGTGCGGCTCTGCAGCCCCAGCACCGTCATGACTCGGCCCGCGTCCACCGTCTCCGACGGACCCACCGAGATGCCTTGTTCGCGTAACGCTTCCACGAAACCCACCAGATGACCCGGCAGACCGTGCGGCGCCAGGGGCAGCACCACCTTCGCGGGCTTACGCGCGGGCATTAGTGCCGTCTCTTCTTCGCTCGAGCGCTCATCAGTTCAGCCTCAGCTCTCCCGCGGCCCGCTGCTGGTCGGAGTGATGTTTGAGAATCACGCCGAGCGTCGACGCGATGACGGCGTCGTCGAGGGTGTCCAGGCCGAGCGCCAAGATGGTGCGCCCCCAGTCGATGGTCTCGGCCACCGAGGGGACCTTCTTGAGCTGCATGTTGCGCAGCACACCGATGATGCGCACCAGCTCCTCGGCCAGCGCGGCCGGCAGCTCGGGCACCCTCTTGAGCAGGATGCGCCGCTCCAGTTCGGCATCGGGAAAGTCGATATGCAGGAACAAGCAGCGCCGCTTGAGGGCCTCGGAAAGCTCGCGGGTGGCGTTGGAGGTCAGCAGCACGAAGGGCTGCCTGCTGGCCTTGATGGTGCCCAGTTCGGGAACCGTGACGGCGAAGTCGCTGAGCACCTCCAAGAGCAGGCCCTCGATTTCGATATCGGCCTTGTCGGTCTCGTCGATGAGCAGAACCGTCGGATCCTCGCGGCGGATCGCCGTCAACAGCGGCCGTGAAAGCAGGAACTCCTCGGCGAAGACATCGGTCTTGGTCTCATCCCAGTCACCGGATCCGGCCTGGATACGCAGAATCTGCTTGGCGTGGTTCCACTCGTACAGGGCACGTGCCTCGTCGACACCCTCGTAGCACTGCAGACGTACCAGACCCGAGCCGGTGGTTTGTGCCACCGCCCTGGCCAATTCGGTCTTGCCGACACCCGCGGGGCCCTCCACCAGGAGGGGCTTGCCGAGCCGGTCGGCAAGGAATACCGCTGTCGCCGTGGCAGTGTCGGCAAGGTATCCGGTCTCGGCCAGCCGGGCGGTCACGTCGTCGATGCTGCTGAACATCGGCGCGGTCTGCGTTCGGTCCACTCGTACTCCAGGTGTTAGGCGGGGCGGATCTGACCGTCTCCGAGGACGATCCACTTGGTGGTGGTCAGTTCGGGCAGCCCCATGGGGCCACGGGCATGCAACTTCTGGGTGGAGATGCCGATCTCGGCACCGAACCCGAACTGCTCGCCATCGGTGAACGCGGTGGAGGCGTTGACCATCACGGCCGCGCTATCGACACGGTCGGTGAACTCCTGGGCCGCACCAAGATTCGCGGTGACGATGGCATCTGTGTGGCCGCTGGAATGCCGCTCGATGTGACGGATCGCAGCGTCAAGGTCATCGACGACGGCGGCCGCGATATCCAGGGACAGGTATTCGGTGTCGAAGTCCTCCGCCGTCACCGGAACGACACCCGGTACCGCGAGATCGGCGTGAACCGTGACCCCGGCGGCCTGCAGTGCGCCGACCAGTCGCGGCACCGCGACCTCGGCGATGGTCCGGTCGATCAGAAGCGTCTCCGCGGCGTTGCACACGCTGGGCCGACGGGTCTTGGAGTTCAACAGGATGCGCTCGGCCAGGTCGAGATCGGCATCGGCATGCACGTACACGTGGCAGTTGCCGACCCCGGTTTCGATGGTGGGCACCTGCGCGTCACGGACCACGGCATCGATGAGACCCGCTCCGCCGCGCGGAATCACCACGTCGACAAGGCCGCGGGCCTGGATGAGGTGGGTCACCGTCGCCCGGTCCCGGCTGTCGAGCAGCTGCACGGTATCGGCGGGCAGCCCACTGGCGATCAGCGATTCACGCAGCACCCGCACGAGTTCGGTATTGGAGGTTGCGGCCGAGGAGCTGCCACGCAGCAGCACCGCGTTGCCCGACTTGAGCGTCAAGCCGAATGCGTCGACCGTGACGTTCGGGCGCCCTTCGTAGACCATGCCGACCACCCCGAGCGGCACTCTGACCTGACGCAGCCGCAATCCATTGGGCCGGGTGGAGCCCCGCAGCACCTCGCCGACGGGGTCCGGCAGGCCCGCGACCTGACGCAGTCCCTCGGCAATACCGACGATCCGGTGATCGTCCAGCGCGAGCCGATCAAGCATGGCCTCACCGATACCGGCATCGCGTGCGCGCCGCAGGTCATCGGCATTGGCCGCGATGATCGAGGCGGTGGCGCCCACGATCGCGTCGGCCGCCGCCAGCAGTGCGGAATTCTTCGTATCGGCGGTCAGCCTGGCCAGGTCGCGGGCCGCGACCCGTGCCCGCCGGGCGGCATCATGAACGTCCGCGCGCAGATCCGTGGCGACGCCGGAGACGTCCGCCGTGGGTGCGGCCAACTCGTTGGTTGAAACGCTCATCGTGTCAGGGTATCCGGGTGCCCGAAATGTAGCTGCGCCAGGACTAGCCTAGTCGGGTGACTGAGTTAGCCACGGTATGTGTCCTCGGCAGCGTCAACATGGATTTGACGTTGCGGGTGGAGGAGCTGCCCGCCCCGGGCGCGACGGTGCTGGCGACGTCGGCCTTGCCCGCTCCGGGCGGTAAGGGCGCCAATCAAGCCGTTGCCGCGGCGCGCGCGGGCGCCTCGGTGCAGTTCATCGGCGCCGTGGGCTCTGACGGTGCCGCACCGATGCTGCGATCTCACCTGGCAGACAACAACATTGGCCTCGACGGGCTCGTCGAAGTCGACGGGCCCAGCGGAATGGCCGCCATCACCGTGGAGGACTCCGGCGAGAACAGCATCGTGGTGGCCCCCGGCGCCAACAGCGCGTTCACCTTGGACGAGAAGCTGCACAAGGACATCATCTGTTCGCACGATGTGTTGCTGTGCCAGCTGGAGATCCCGGTGCAGGTCGCGCTGACCGCGGCGCGGTGGGCCGCCGAGGCCGGAAAGCAATTCGTACTCAACGCCTCGCCAGCCCCCGTGCGCTCACCGGACCTGGCCGAGCTGGCCTTTCGCGCGAGCGTGGTCGTCGTCAACGAGACCGAGGCCAAATCCTGGCTGTACCCGTCGCGGCACCTGGTGACCACGCTGGGCGACGAGGGATCGCGCTACCGCAGCCCTCAGGGTGAGATCACGGTTCCGTCGTATCCGGTGCGCCCCCTGGACACCACCGGCGCCGGCGATGTGTTCGCCGGTGTGCTGGCGGCCTGGTGGCCGCACGGAGCCGAGACGGCACTGCGCCGGGCCAATGTCGCCGGTGCACTTGCGACCCTGCGGTCGGGCGCCGGGAACTGCGCGCCGTCGGCCGCCAGGATCGAGCTGTCGCTCAAAGGAGCCTGAGTCAGCGGACCGTCAGCACGGGGTTGCAGTAGCGCCAGGCGTCACGCTCGTAGGTCAGGTACCAGTCGGAGGTGGCGGTCTTGGGCGCGTCGTTGCCCCACACCGACGACGTGGTCACCGTCGCCGTCGCGTTCTTGGCCTCGATGACGTTGATCTTGTCGATGTTGGTGACTGTCAGGTGCGCGTTCTCGCGCACTACCTGCACCGACGCCTGCCGGAAGGCGGCGGCGTCCTTGCGCTTGGCGGCGTCGAGCAATTGGTCGAGAGTCCCTTGCGAGAGCTTGGGGAACTTGGCGTACAGGTCCGACGGCTTGACGAAGTCGTCCCAGGTGGGGATTCGCGACTCGTTGTTCGCCATTTCGCGATCGCGATACTTATCGCAGGTCAGGTCACCGATCTTGTTGGTGTCGACATCGTTGTAGGCCTTTTCCCAGGCCCGCACATGTTCTGTCACCGCGTCGCGGTTGGGTGCCGCATCGGCAATGGGAACGACGAAAGTTGCCAGTGCGGCAGCCGCTGCGGTGACGACGAGCGTGCGCTTCACGGTTCCCTCCCCTGGTTGGCAGTACTTCATGACGTTATCGCCGCAGGACACCGGGTCCGTTACGTGTGGGCTAGGCACCGCCGGTCGGCGGCGCGCAGTCCAGCCACTTTCCGTCTTCCTTGACGTACTTGACGGTCTGCTTCTCCTCGGAAGGTGTCTTGTTCCCGGAGGTGGTGGTGATCGTGATGTCCGCGGTGGCCTGGTCGCCCTTGACTTCGATGTTCTGGACATCGGTGACCTTGACGGTGATGAGCGATTTCAGCAGATTGCGCATCGCCGCTTGATAGGCCTGCTCATCCTGGGCGACGAGGCTGTCGACCACGGCGTTGATGACATCTTGCGGCACCGTCGGGAACTTCTGGGCCAGCAACCCCCGCAACGCATCCCCCGCACCGGGCACCGTGGCGATCTCAGGCGGTGCGATTTCGCTCATGGGCGGGATGGGCGGTCCGCTCTGGGCGGTCGCATCCCGATACTTGGCGCACTTGGTCTCGGCCAGCTTCGCGAAGTCAAAGCTGGCGGTGTAGGTGTTCTGCTGCGCAATCAGCGCCTTGATCTGATTCTCGTCGCGCGCGGTCGCGAGCGCCTCAGCGTTGGGCTGACCGTCTCCGTCCACCGTTTGCGTACACCCCACACCACCGAACAACAGTGCCACCAACAGCACCGCTCCGGTCCATCTCCGGCAAACCATGACAACCCTCGCTCGTATCGCCCACTCGTATCCGAGCTAATTTCTATCAGTACAGATCAGCTCGTGCACCCTCACCGAGCAAACTTACCAGTGAATACGGTGCGCGGATCGTGCTCATGGACGCCCCGACCGAGCGGGAGCTTCTTAGCCCTCGGCGCCGGTTAGAGCCTCCAGCAGAGGCTCATCGTTACCGATCGCAGTCTCAGTCTGCGTCGCTTCGGGTGTGCAGTCCTTCCAGAAGCCGTCCTCGTGCACGAACTTTCTCGGCTCGTTCCCGCGTCCAACGGTGTTACGGAACGCGATGGTCGCCTTGGCGGTATCGCCGGTCACCGTCACCTTGCTGACCTTGAAGGTCAGGTGCGCGAAAGTCTCCACCCAGAAGCGGTGCCAGGCCGCCGACAACGCCTGCTGATCCTGGTTGTCCACCGCGGTCACAAAGTCCTCGACGGCGGTATCCGAGGCGAGCGGGAACACCTCGTGAACCTTCGCGCGCAGCTTCTTGAGGTTGGCCCCCTCCAACCGGCCGACCTCCGGCGGGGTGAAGGACTGCTCCCAATCCGATTCGATCTTGTCCCGGACATCGGCGCAGAAGAACGACGCGTACTGGATCGCATCTACCGCCTGCAATGCCGAAAGCCGTCCGGCGGTGACATCCCGGATCTCGGTCTCATCGGCCGGCGCGGCACTTGCGACCGCGGTCTGTGCGACCAGCCCGATGGCTACGAAAAACGCGGCCAACCATGTGAAGACGCTCCTTGACACGATCATTGTCCTCCGATCTGGAATTTTCTGGTCCCTATCCCGCGGCACGCACATCGTCGATCGCACCGAGAAGCCCTTGGGGCGCTTCGCCCTTCAATGACGGCACCGCCGAGTCGGATTCGGCAGGAGGCGCCGTGCAGTCCTTCCAGTCGCCGTCCTCGCGAAGGAACTGCCATTGGACCGTGCCCGAGGCCCTGCCCAATCTGGCTTGAACCGTCACGTCCGCCTGGTCGCCGGTGATCTCCACCTGTCGCACCCGATAGGAGTAGTGGGAGAACTCTTCCCGAAGAATCCCCAGCCACGTCCGGAGATACGCGTCGCGGTCGCCGTCTGCGACGGCGTCGACGAAAGCATTGATCGCGGCATCCGACACCGACGGGAAGTTCTTGCGCAGCACCGACGTCAGACGCTTCGAGTTGGCGCCCTCAAGGTCCTCAAAGGGCGGCGGCGTGATGTTGCGTTGCATCCACGCTTCGTATGCGTCGCGGTGCTCGGCGCAGAAACTCTCCGCGTAGGCGGCAGGATCGAGCGCCCGCAGCGCGGTCAGCTCGGCGGCGACAACCTGCCGGATCTGGCTTTCGTCCGTCGATGTCGCGGCGGCCACTGCCGGCGGGCTCAGCACTCCAAGCACGAGTGCCACCGCACTCACGAATCCGGTGAATCGCCTAGCCATCGATAGCCTCCCCAAGCTGTGAACCAGCTGACAAGTTCTATCAGGCGCGGTTGCAATGCGCCACTCTTTGGAGCAAATGCGCGAAGCGCTCAGGTGACGAGGTCGTCGGCGTGTACTGCCGGGCGCCGCAGGTCCTCGGGCAGCTCACCGCTGGATCGGCCCAGCATGGTCGCCAATTCGGCCGCGTCATAGGCCACCACGCCACGGCCGACCATGGCGCCCTCAGCATCGCGAAGTTCGACGACATCGCCGCCGTGGAAACGCCCGGATACCTCGGTGATCCCGGCGGGCAGCAACGAACGTCGTGAGGCCACCACCGCACGCACGGCGCCCTCGTCCAGGGTCAGCGATCCGGTCGCCTCGGCCGCGTACCGCACCCAGAACTTGCGCGACGACATGCGTTGCGGTCGCGCGGCGAAGACCGTTCCGCAGGAGCCGTCGCCCAACGCGGCCGCCGCCTCGGTCGCCGAAGCCAGCAGCACCGGGACACCGGCGTCGGCGGCCAGTAACGCCGAGGAAAGTTTCGAGGCCATTCCGCCGGTGCCACGGGAACCACCCGGCCCGGCGATCACACCGTCCAGATCTTCCGGATCGGCTACCTCAGAAATGAAGCGGGCGTTCCCCTTTCGAGGATCAGAGTCGTAAAGCCCGTCGATATCGGAGAGCAAGATGAGCGCGTCGGCACCCACGAGATGGGCGACGAGCGCCGACAGCCGATCGTTGTCACCGAAGCGAATCTCGTTGGTGGCCACGGTGTCGTTCTCGTTCACGACAGCGACCGCGTGCAGCGCGCGCAGCTTGTCGAGCGTGCGCTGCGCGTTGGTGTGATGCACGCGCATCGAAATGTCGTGTGCCGTCAACAGCACCTGGCCCACGGTGCGCTGATAGCGCGCGAACGCCGCGCTCCAGGCACTGATGAGCGCAACCTGTCCCGCGCTGGCCGCCGCCTGTTTGGTCGCCAGATCTGTTGGGCGCTTGGTCAGTCCAAGCGGAACCATGCCGGCCGCGATGGCTCCCGAAGAAACGATCACCACATCGGATCCGGCCTTCATCCGGCCCTCGATGGCCTCGACGAGGTATTCCATCCGGTCGGCACTGAATGTTCCGGTCGCATCGGTGAGGGCAGCGGTGCCGACCTTCACCACGACGGTGCGTGCCGCCTGAATTGCCTGGCGCGCGTGCACACCTGTGGTCACTCCGGCTCCACCTGCCCGCGGCGTACCCTCCGGGCCTGTCGGCGCTCGGCCGCGCCCACACGGTCGGTCTTGTCGATACGGGCATCGGTGCCGCGCCCACTCATGGTCACATCGACACCCGCCGGGGTCTGTGGCTCCCAGTCAAAGGTCATATCGCCGATGGTCACCGCGCAGCCGGGCTGTGCCCCCAGCTTGAGCAGCTTGTCTTCCACTCCCAGGCGTGCCAGCCGGTCACCGAGATAGCCGACGGCCTCGTCGTTTTCGAAGTTGGTCTGACGGATCCAACGCTCGGGGCGCACTCCGCGGACCACGAACCCACCGGGGTTCTGCGGGTCGGGAGTCACCGAGAAGCCACTCTCGTCGACCGGGATAGGCCGAATGACGGGGCGGGTCTTCACCGGCGCGGGCTGTGCCGCACGGGCCGCCTCGATCATCTCCCACAGCGCGAAGGTCAACGGACGCAATCCATCACGGGTCAGCGTGGACACCTTGAACACCGGCCAACCACGCTTGGAGACCTCTTCGGTGACGAAGTCGGCAAGCTCAGCAGCTTCGGGCACGTCAACCTTGTTGAGCACCACCGCGCGAGGCCGGTCGGCCAGATCCCCCAGCACAGAATCAGCTTGCAACGTCGGCTGGTACCGCGCCAATTCATTTTCCAGGGCGTCGATATCGGAGACGGGGTCACGGCCCGGTTCCAGTGTCGCGCAGTCGACGACGTGAACCAGCACCGCGCAGCGCTCGATGTGCCGCAGGAACTCCAGACCCAGTCCGCGCCCGTCGGCAGCGCCGGGAATCAAGCCGGGGACATCGGCCATCACAAAGGAGTGCTCGCCGGTGGTGACCACGCCCAGGTTGGGCACCAATGTCGTGAACGGATAGTCGGCGATCTTTGGCTTGGCCGCCGAAAGGACCGAGACCAGCGAGGACTTACCGGCCGACGGAAATCCGACCAGCCCGACGTCGGCGACGGTTTTCAGTTCGAGGGTGAGATCGGCTTCGGCACCGGCCTCACCGAGCAGGGCAAATCCGGGGGCCTTCCGGGCGCGGGACGCCAATGCGGCGTTTCCCAATCCGCCCCGGCCACCAGCGACCGCGTCGAAACGTGTACCGGCCCCGACCAAGTCCGCGAGGATACGGCCGTCATCGTCGAGCACCACGGTGCCGTCGGGCACCTTGAGAATCAGGTCGTCGCCGTTGGCGCCGCTGCGGTGGCCACCCATGCCCTGCGATCCGTTGGGTGCCTGCACGTGCGGATGAAAGTGGAAGTCCAGCAGGGTATGCACCTGCGGATCCACTTCCAGAATCACGCTGCCGCCGCGACCGCCGTTACCACCGTCGGGCCCGCCGAGTGGTTTGAACTTCTCACGGTGCACCGAAGCACAGCCGTGACCACCGGTACCTGCCTTGGCATGGATGACAACGCGGTCAACAAAACGAGGCATGAAGCCTCCTTCACACTGTTCTGCGTCCGGTCATACACCGAACACAGAACACCAATTAAGCGTCGACCGGGAGGATGTTGACGACCCGGCGACCACGGCGAGCGCCGAACTCGACGGTGCCCGCAGAGGTCGCGAACAGGGTGTCATCGCCGCCACGCCCGACATTCACGCCCGGGTGGAAGTGGGTGCCGCGCTGACGGACCAGGATCTCGCCGGCCTTGACGAGCTGGCCACCGAACCGCTTGACGCCAAGCCGCTGTGCGGCGGAGTCACGACCGTTGCGCGAGCTGGACGCGCCCTTCTTGTGTGCCATGTGTCAGACGCTCCTACTTGATTCCGGTGACCTTGAGCACGGTCAGCCGCTGACGGTGACCCTGCCGCTTGTGGTAGCCGGTCTTGTTCTTGAACTTGTGGATGCGGATCTTCGGGCCCTTGGTGTGCTCGACGATCTCGCCGGTCACCGAGACCTTGGCCAGCTTGTCGGCATCGGTGGTGACGGTGGCGCCGTCCACGACCAGGGCGACGGGCAGCTGCACCGAGGAGCCGGGCTCCGACTCGATCTTCTCGACCTTGACCAGGTCACCAACGGCAACCTTGTACTGCTTGCCGCCGGTCTTGACGATTGCGTAGGTCGCCATCGTTGCGTCTACCTCTGCTCTGCTGTTCGGACGCGCGCAACCAGGTCGGCTGACGCATCTGGATCGTGGGGTGGGCCCGCTCGGTTGTTCCACTGGGCCACATGCCGCGGGCCGGAAGCCTCGCGACAACTGCTCAAGGCTACGTGACCAGCGGGCTAAGGGTCAAACCGACACCCTCCGCGCAGCGCTCTCGCAACCCGTTCGCACTCTCACGGGCCGTGATAGGAACTACACTCACCTCACCGAGCCCGGGATGCCGCTGATCAGCCTATAGGTCAGCCGGCGATCAGCTCCTCTGAGTGCGGAGGTAATGACGGTGCGCATGATCAGGCCCTATCTCTCGGCCGCCCTGGTGGCAGCCCTGCCCGCATTGAGCCTGACCGCGGCACCGCCCTCCGCCGCCGACTGCGTGAACGCCAACGGCACCACCTTGTGCGCACAAGGCGATGTGCGCGGCGGTGGCAGCACCACATCGTCGACGCCGTATGTCCCCTACCCCTGTGAAAACGACTGGTACTGCGACAACTGGGGAATGGACGTCATCCTCGGATCCGAATACAGACCCCCCACCGTCAATCCGTCGCCACCCCCCGATTTCGGGCGCCCCGGCCGACCGGGTGGCGGTGGTGGAGGAGGCGGCATCGCCGGTCCACGTTGATCAATATTGTTCTCGCAGTGAAGAATTCGATTGCAGAGGAGTCACGATGACAGCATGGACCGCGGGCAGGGCAGCCGTGGTGGTACTCGGCGGGGTCGCCGCGCTGGCGCTGGGCGGACCCGCCATCGCCGCGGCCGATCCACCGCCCAACTGCACCGCCGCCGACATGGCAGGTGTCGCAACGGGGGTATCGGCGGCCACGTCGACATACCTGTTCACACACCCCGATGTGAACGAGTTCTTCACGAGCCTCAAGGGCCAGCCCAAGGACCAGGTCCGCGACAAGGCACGGCAGTACCTCGACGAAAATCCGCAGGTCAAGGCGGATTTACAGGAGATCCGTCAGCCCCTCGGCGATTTCCGGGAGCGCTGCAAGTAGTCGCAGGCCCGGGCCTAGTGCTCGACCGGAGGCCCAGCCGCACGTGCGGCGGAACGCCTGCGGCGGGGCCGGGTGGGCGCCTTGGCAGCGGGCTCGGGTTTGGCTTCGGCCACCGCGGGCTCATCTGAGTCTTCGGAAGAAACCTCGGGCACGTCTTCGGCCTCGGTGTCCTCCGCGACGTCACTGTCGGCGGGCTCGGGCGTCGTTTCCGGATCGCCCGGAGTCGGCGCGCTCTGGACGATCTCGACAATCTCGTCGACCTCGTCGATCACGTCGTTATCCGGCACGTCCTCCGCCGAGGCGCCCTCTTCGTCGTCCTCGTGGTGGCCGTTCGCCGCCGCCATCGCCTTGAACATCGGGTGCTCGCCCTGCGGGTGCGGTGGGGTGCGGGCGACCACTACTTCGGGCTCATCCGCCTTGCCCTTGCGGGAACGCTTGGCACGCCGCCCGGTCTCAGGCTTCTTGGCCCCGGTCGCCGCGGTGCCGGCGTTATCGACCGGGTCGACATGCAGCACGATGCCGCGCCCCGCGCAGTGCGCGCAGGTCGACGAGAACGCCTCGATGAGGCCCGTGCCGAGTTTCTTACGAGTCAGCTGCACCAGGCCCAGCGATGTCACTTCCGACACCTGGTGGCGGGTGCGATCGCGGCCCAGCGCCTCGGTCAGGCGCCGAAGCACCAGATCTCGGTTCGATTCCAGCACCATGTCGATGAAGTCGATGACGACGATCCCGCCGACGTCGCGCAGGCGCAATTGCCGAACGGTTTCCTCGGCCGCTTCCAGGTTGTTGCGGGTGACCGTCTCCTCCAGGTTGCCGCCGGCACCCGTGAACTTTCCGGTGTTGACGTCGACAACCGTCATGGCCTCGGTGCGGTCGATGACGAGCGTGCCGCCGGAGGGCAACCACACCTTGCGGTCAAGCGCCTTGGCCAGCTGCTCGTCGATGCGGTGCACCGCGAAGACATCCGGACCGTCGGCGGGCTCATACCGGTTGATACGCGAAAGAAGATCTGGAGCAACGGTTTTCACGTATTCGTCGATGGTTCCCCACGCCTCATCACCTTCGATGATGAGCTTGGAGAAGTCCTCGTTGAACAGGTCGCGGACCACCTTGACCAGTACATCGGGCTCCTCGTAGAGCGCCATGGCGGCACCGGATGCTTTAGCGGAAAGGTCCGCCGAGCTCTGCTCGATGCCCTGCCACTGTTCTTGCAGCCGCTGCACGTCGGCGCGAATGTCCTCTTCGCGCACGCCTTCTGATGCGGTGCGAATGATGACGCCGGCATCCGAGGGGACGATATCGCGCAGGATCTCCTTGAGACGCTGCCGTTCGGTGTCCGGGAGCTTGCGGCTGATTCCGGTCGAGGACGCACCCGGCACGTACACCAGGTAGCGACCCGCCAGCGAGATCTGGGTGGTCAGTCGGGCGCCCTTGTGCCCCACCGGGTCCTTGCTGACCTGGACCAGGACGTAGTCGCCCGACTTGAGTGCCTGTTCGATCTTGCGGTTCGAACCGCCCAGACCGGCAGCGTCCCAGTTGACCTCACCGGCGTACAGCACGCCGTTGCGACCACGGCCGATGTCGACGAAGGCGGCCTCCATCGAGGGAAGTACGTTCTGCACCACACCGAGGTAGATGTTGCCCACCAGCGAGGCGGACGCCGCCGACGTCACGAAGTGCTCGACGAGCACACCGTCCTCCAGGACGGCGATCTGTGTGTACCGGGCGCCCTCGTGCGGCGACTCGGTACGGGTCTTGTCCCGAACCACCATCACCCGGTCGACGGCCTCACGCCGGGCCAGGAACTCCGCCTCGGTCAGGATCGGTGGGCGGCGCCGTCCGGCATCCCGCCCGTCGCGACGGCGCTGACGCTTGGCCTCCAGGCGGGTGGACCCGGAAATACCCTGAATCTCGTCGCCTCGCTCGGCGCGGGGTTTGCGCTCATGCACGACGGTGTTCGGCGGATCGTCTTCCGATGCGCTGTCACCCTCGTCACCACTTCCGGCCTTGCGCCGACGCCGGCGACGCCGCCGACGGCTGGCGCCCTCGGGCGTGTCGCCGTCCTCGGCACTCGATTCATCGGCGTCTGCCGCAGCGACATCGCCATCAGCGTTCTCGGCAGCGTCCTCGTCGTCGGCGCTCTCGCCACCCTCGGCTGCGGAGTCCTCCGAGGATTCGTCGGAACCGTCGCCACCGGCCTGCTCACCACGGCCGCGTCCGCGCCCGCGACGTCCGCGCCGCCTGCGCCGGTTGGCCGGGCGGTCACCGTCGCCCTCGGCCTCGGGATCGTCTCCGTCACCGGAGTCCTCATCGACGTCCTCGGCGCTCGCCGCTACGGCGGGCGCGGGGCGATCCTCCTGCGGCTCGGGAGCCTGTGGGGCCACGAAGAGCGGCCCGTAGTCGTACGCGGTGGGTCCCGCGGTCGCCGGTGCCGGTACTGCCGCGGCCTCGATGATGGTCGGCTCCGCGACCAGGATCGGCGCGGTCGGTGGGTTGTCGGGGTCCTCGGCCGGGCTTTCGGCGACAACCTTCGCCGGGGCCTCGGTCTGTGCCGGTGCCACGGTCTCCGCGGCAGCGGTCGGTTCCGCCTCGCCGGCAAGCGCCTCACGTACCTTCGCGGCGTCCTGCTTATCGACGTTCGAATGGGGGCTGCGGGCGCGCCCGTCCAGCTTGGACAGCGCGTCGAGCACGCGGCGGGTGGAGGTCCCGAGCACGCGCGCCAGGGTGTGCACCCTCAGCTTCTCGGGTAATTCTCCCTGCTCAGCAGGGGCTTGCGGGGTGTCCGGCGCTAGCGCGGCGTTGTCCCCTTCTGGAGCGCTGGTGTGTAGGTCTTCTGGTAGCTCATAATCGGCCACTTATTCTCCTCAAGCCCCCGGGCGCGTCCTTCAGACGCGGCCACGCGAGGGCTTTTCTCTCTATGTACCCGGGCTAGGTCCGGGTTTGTGGGGGTCTTGCTCCGAGCGATCCGTAGCTGCGATGCCGCAGTTCCGAACCCACCCAGTGCCTGGCTGGAATGATGGCTTGACGTGCTGCAATGGTAATCGCGCTCGCCGTGTCGTCATTCGGGTTTCCGGCCGGCCCCTATTGGGGTCGAAGTGCCGTGGCCCACACTCAGTATCCCATACGAATCAGACGGTGGGCACCAAGCCTGGAACCCGCGCGATCCGCAGGGGCACAAAACGAAGCGAGTGTGCGATTTACGTCGAGATTTCAGGAGAAACCGGCGCAAACCGCACACTCGCGGATTCAGATCAGATGGATTGGGTCAGAGGGCCGGGAACCAGAGCGCGATCTCACGCGCCGCCGACTCAGGTGAGTCGGATCCGTGCACCAGGTTCTCCTGGGTCTCCAGGGCGAAGTCGCCGCGGATGCTGCCGGTCGCAGCCTTCTCGACGGGATCGGTGCCACCGGCGAGCTGACGGAAGGCGGCGATGGCACGCGGCCCCTCCAGCACGGCTGCCACCACGGGCCCCGAAGTGATGAATTCCAGTAGCGAGCCGAAGAACGGCTTGTCCTTGTGCTCGGCATAGTGCGCGCTTGCCAGCGACTCATCGACGTTCTTGAGCTCGAGGGCAGCCAGCGTCAGGCCCTTGCGCTCAATACGGTTCAGCACCTCACCGACAAGTCCCCGCCGCACACCATCGGGCTTGATCAAAACCAGCGTCCGCTCAGTCACGGGCGACAGCCTACTGGTCGGTAGTAGCCCCCCTCTGACCCGGCAGCTCCCCGCGGCCCTGACGGTCACGAACCTGGTTGCGCATGTACCAGATCAGCAACCAGACACCCAGAAACAACAATCCGACGAAGCCAATGGCGGCGTGCACGAAGAAACCTGCCACCAGCACCACCTGGAGTGCCAAGTTGGCCTGAAGCGCCCACGGCCGGCCCTGCATGCCCGAGAGCAGGATCATGGCGACGGCGACCCCGATGAGGTAGATCAGCGACAGCGGCGAGAGCCCGCCGCCCACCATCTTGACCACCGGTACCGCCAACAACACCACGATGGTCTCCAGGATGAGCGTGCCCGCCATCACCCCACGAAATCCCCGCCAAGGGTCAACCGGAGCTTGCCCGTCGGTCTCCTGATTCTCGCCCTCGGGGTTGCTCACTGCGGGTCCTTTCCGAACAGTGTCCGTGCCGCACCCGCGGTGACGACCGACCCGGTGATGACGATGCCGGTGCCGGAAAAACCTTCCGCTCCCCCATCTTCGGCGGCCTCCTCCACCATCGCGGTGGCGGTTTCGATGGCGTCGAGCAATGTGGGCGCGACGACAACGCGGTCCTCACCGAAGAGTTCCAGAGCGATACCGGCCAAGGCATCCGTCTCCAATGCACGCGGAGAACCGTTGTGTGTCACCACAATCTCGTCGAACGCAGGCTCGAGGGCGGCGAGAATCCCGGGCACGTCCTTGTCGGCCATCACACTGATCACACCAACCAGACGCCGGAAATCGAACTCGGACTGCAGGGTGTCCGCCAACGCGGCCGCACCATGGGGATTGTGCGCGGCGTCCAGGAAGACCGCGGGCGCACTGCGCACTCGCTCAAGCCGCCCGGGAACGATTACCGACGCGAATCCTGCTCGTATCGCATCGATATCGAGCTGACGGTCGCTACCCGCACCGAAGAACGCCTCCACCGCGGCCAGCGCGACGGCCGCGTTATGCGCCTGGTGCTCACCGTGCAGCGGCAGAAATATCTCCGGGTAAACTCCGCCGAGCCCCTGCAGTTCGAGCACCTGCCCGCCCACCGCGACCTGGCGCGACAACACCGAGAACTCAGAGCCTTCGCGAGCCACGGCCGCATCCGCTTCCACGGTTTGGCGCAGCAGCACCTCCATCGCCTCGGGGGCCTGCTGGGCGATGACCGCAACCGTATCGGGACCCGCCTCACCGGTCATCGCATCAAGCTTGTGCCGCTTGATGATTCCGGCTTTTTCATTGGCAATGGAGGCAAGGTCCGGGCCCAGGAACTCGACATGGTCGATACCGATCGGAGTGATGACGGCGACCGGGGCGTCGATGATGTTGGTGGCATCCCAACGCCCGCCAAGCCCGACCTCCACCACGGCGATATCGACGGGCGCGTCCGCGAACGCCACAAACGCCATGGCGACCAGCACCTCGAACTTGCTCATCGCGGGCCCGCCCTGCTCCTGCGAGCGCTTGTCCACCAACTCCACGAACGGCTCGATCTCGGAATAGATCTCCACGTACTTCGCCGGTGAGATCGGTTGACCGTCAATGGCGATGCGTTCGACAGCCGACTGCAGATGCGGGCTGGTGGTGCGTCCGGTGCGCCGGTGCAGTGCCGTCAGCAGCGCGTCGATCATCCGCGTCACCGACGTCTTGCCATTGGTCCCGGCAACATGGATACACGGATACGCCCGCTGGGGCGAACCCAGCAGTTCCATCAGCGCGAAGATGCGGTCGGTGGACGGCTCGATCTTCGTTTCGGGCCAGCGCTGGTCAAGCAGATACTCGATCTGCAGCAGGGCCGCGATCTCGTCGGGAGTGGGCTCGATGCCCAATGACTCGCTCACGCCAGCCCTGCCAAACGCGCGGTGATCCGCTCGACCTCCTCGGTGGCCACCTGCTGACGAGCCCGAATCTTGTCGACGACGGCGTCAGGCGCCTTCGCCAGGAACGCATCGTTGCCCAGTTTGCTTGTGGTGCCGTCGAGTTCCTTGCGCGCGGCAGCCAGATCCTTCTCCAACCGTCGCCGTTCCGCCTCGACGTCGACGGTGCCGGAGGTGTCGACCTCGACGGTCACGGTGGCGCCGGACAGTCGGACCTCCACCGAGGCCGTCGGGCTGAAACCGTCCTCGGCCGGGGTCAGCCAGGCCAACGACGTCACGGCGGCGAGCTGGCCGTCCAGGCCGGCAGCCGAGACACCGGCGAGGCGGGCCGCGACCTTCTGCCGGTCGCCCAGACCTTGATCGCTGCGGAACCGGCGGACCTCGGTCACCAGCTTCTGCATGTCGGCGATACGTTGCACGGCAACGTCGTCCAGCTCGATACCGGATTCGGTTGGCCAATCAGCGATGACCACCGACTCCCGGCCGGTGACCGTCTTCCACAGCACCTCGGTGACGAACGGAATCACCGGATGCAGCAGCCGCAGCAGGGTATCCAGCACCGTAGCCAGCACAATGCGGGTGCTGTCGGGCTTCTCGGCCAACTGCACCTTGGCCAATTCCAGGTACCAGTCACAGAACTCGTCCCAGGCGAAGTGATACAGCCCCTCGCAGGCCACGCTAAATTCGTAGCGATCGAGCGCGGTGTCCACCTCGGCCCGCACCTGTTCGAGGCGGCCCAGGATCCACCGGTCGGCGTCGGTGAGCTCGGCGGCGTCGGGCAGCTCACCCAGCGCGGCACCGTTCATCAACGCAAATCGGGTGGCATTGAACAACTTCGTGGTGAAGTTGCGCGAGGCGCGTGCCGCGTCCTCGCCGATGGACAGGTCACCGCCGGGGCTGGCGCCACGGGCCAGAGTGAAGCGCAACGCATCCGCGCCGAACATCTCCACCCAGTCCAGCGGGTCGATGCCGTTGCCCTTGGACTTGCTCATCTTCTGGCCGAACTGGTCGCGGATCAGACCATGCAGGAAGACGTTGTCGAAGGGCACCTTGCCCCCGTGCAGCACCGGGTCGCCGGCCACGAAGGTGCCGAACATCATCATCCGAGCCACCCAGAAGAAGATGATGTCGTATCCGGTGACGAGAACGCTTGTGGGATAGAACTTCTCCAGCTCCGGGGTGGCATCGGGCCAACCCATGGTGGAGAACGGCCACAGCGCCGAGGAGAACCAGGTGTCGAGCACATCGGGGTCCTGCACGTAACCTTCGGGCGCAGTCTCGTCTGGTCCCAGACACACGATCTCACCGTCCGGGCCATGCCAGATGGGGATGCGGTGGCCCCACCACAGCTGGCGAGAGATGCACCAGTCGTGCATGTCGTCGACCCAGGCGAACCAGCGCGGCTCCAGGCTGGCCGGGTGAATCACGGTGTCACGGTTGCGGACCGCATCGCCGGCGGCCTTGGCCAGCGACTCGACCTTGACCCACCACTGCAGGGAAAGACGTGGCTCGATCGGTTCACCCGAGCGTTCCGAGTGGCCGACGCTGTGTAGGTACGGACGCTTCTCGGCAACGATGCGGCCCTGCTCGGCCAGCGCCTCGCGCACCTTCACCCGCGCCTCGAACCGGTCCATACCGTCGAATTGCGTTCCGCTGTCGCAGATGCGGCCATGGATGTCCATGATGGTGGGCATCGGCAAGCCGTGTCGCAAGCCGATCTCGAAGTCGTTCGGGTCGTGGGCGGGCGTGACCTTGACGGCGCCGGTGCCGAATTCGGGGTCGACGTGGGTGTCGGCGACGATCGGGATGCTGCGGTCCTGGAACGGATGCGGGAGCTCGGTGCCGACGAGATGCCGGTAGCGCTCGTCATCGGGATGCACAGCGATCGCGGTGTCACCCAGCATCGTTTCCAGACGCGTGGTCGCCACCACCAGGTACGGCTCATTGTCGTCGAGGGAGCCGTATCGGAAGGACACCAGCTCGCCCTCGACCTCGTCGTACTTGACCTCTAAGTCCGATATCGCGGTCTTCAGCTCGGGCGACCAGTTGACCAGCCGCTCGGCCCGGTAGATCAGCCCGGCGTCGAAGAGCTTCTTGAAGATGGTGCGCACCGCGCGGGACAGGCCCTCGTCCATGGTGAATCGATCGCGGCTCCAGTCCACACCGTCACCGAGACGACGCATCTGCCCGCCGATGGTGCCGCCGGACTCACGTTTCCAGTCCCACACCTTGTCGATGAACAGCTCGCGACCGAAGTCTTCTTTGGTCTTGCCGTCGGCGGCCAGCTGCTTTTCCACCACCGATTGGGTGGCGATGCCCGCATGATCCATGCCCGGCAACCACAGCACCTCGTAACCCTGCATACGTTTGCGGCGGGTCAACGCGTCCATGAGGGTGTGGTCGAGCGCGTGGCCCATGTGCAGGCTGCCGGTGACGTTGGGGGGCGGCAGCACAATCGAGTAGCCAGGCTTGTCGCTGGTGGGATCGGCGGTGAAGTATCCGGCGTCCACCCAGCCCTGATAGAGATCCGCCTCTACCGCTCCCGGGTCCCATGAGGTGGGCAGGGAGCTGGCGGCGTTCGTATCAGGGCTTTGGGTCACCCATCAGATTCTAGGGTTGTCTGTCGCGCCCATTTTCACGGGCGTTTTCTCACGCCCAGAGATGACGAAACCACCCGGCGAACAACGCACCGGGTGGTTTCGTGTGAAGGTGTGCGGCGGTGCGGCTACTTCTTGCCGCCGAGGAGCCCGCCCAGGATGCTGCCGAGGGCGTCGCTCCCGCCCTTGCTGCCGAGCACGCTGCCCAGGATGCTGCCGAGCGGGTTGTTACCGCCCGCGGCGGCCCCGCCACCGACGGCGCTGCCGAGGATGTTCCCCAGGATGTCACCGATGCCGCCGCTGGCCGCGGGGGCCTCGGCAGGCGCGGGCGCGGCGCCGCCACCGGTGAGCTTCTTGGCCACGAAGGCCAGGACGATCGGGGCGAGAATCGGGAGCAGCTGCTTGATCAGGTCGCTGTTACCCGCACCGGCACCGGCCAGCTTCTGGGCGACATCGTCGGCGCTGTTGTCGCCGAACAGCGAGGCGACCACCGCGCTGCCCGCGTTCTGGTCGACGTCCTCTACGTTGACTCCGCCGTCGAGGAGAGTGCTCGGGGCGCTGCTGACGTTGGCCTGCAGATCGGCGGCCTTGTCCGGATCGTCCGCATTGGCCTGCAAACCGCCGACCAGCAGCGGAACCACGGATTTGATCGCCTTGTCGGCCGTCTCGCTGTCGACCCCGAGCTTCGCTGCGATCTGGTCGGTGGGAATCTCGTTGAGCAGCTCGTCGAGTGTGGCCATGGGTCTCCTCCTAGATAACTGGGGTTTGGTAAACCTTAGCCAAGCAGATCAGCCCCGAGTGAACGAATGCCGAACATCACAACCCCAGACCCTTTACCGCTGTGGGGTCCACCCATAACGTCGAGCTATGAGCGACCACATCGTCGTGGTTGGTGCCGGTATCGCCGGCCTTGCCACCGCAGTCGCGTTACAACAGTCCGGACGTGATGCCGTCGTTCTCGAGGACCGCGACGGCTCCTCTGCCGGATACGCGATTACCTTGTGGCCCAACGCACTAGCAGCCTGCGATGCCCTCGGCGTCGGGGATGATGTACGTGATGTGAGCGCGCGCGTGGAGGCCGGCATGGTGCGCTGGCACGACGGACGAATACTGCGAGAGCCCCCGAACGGACAGCTCACCAAAGCCGTGGGCGAGCCGGTGGCGGTCACCGAACGCAATCAACTCCTGGCGATTCTGTCCGCCCGGCTGGCACCCGGGACGGTGCGCTACGGCGCCCGGGTGAGCAACGTTCGGGATGGGCTGCACGGAACTTCTGTCGAGCTTGCCGGCGGTCATTCACTGACCGCCGCCGCGGTCGTCGGAGCCGATGGAATCGGATCGTTGGCCGCGCAGTATCTCAACGGGCCGCTGTCCTTCCGATACTCCGGATACACCGCGTGGCGCGGCATCGCCGATATCGCGATTTCGGATGAGCTGGCCGGGATCACCGTAGGCCCGGGGATCGAGTTCGGCCACCTGCCGATGCCCGGCGGCCGCACTTACTGGTTCGCGGGCGAACGATCACACGAAGCACAACGCGCATCCGGACGCGAAATCGACTATCTGACAGGAAAGTTCGCCGAGTGGGCGAAGCCCATACCTGACCTGCTGAGCCAGAGCGGCGAGTCCTCGGTGCTGCGTGGCGATATCTACGATCGCGGACGACTGCGGCGAATCACCGGCGGCAGGGTGGTGCTGGTGGGCGACGCCGCGCATCCGATGCGACCGCACCTGGGTCAGGGCGGATGCCAGGCGCTCGAGGATGCCGCGGTACTCGGAGCCGCGGTATCCGAACGATCCTCTCTCCCCAGTGCTTTCCGTGAGTACGCGCGCAGACGAAAGTCGCGCACCCGCACGGTGGTTGCCCGTAGCCGCCAGATCGGACACGCGACATACGCACGGCCCGCAGCGTTGAGTGGTTTGTTGATGCGCGCTTCGGGACGGATACCCGCCTCCTTGTTCTGGCGACAGCTGCAGAACATCGCGGGATATGACGCATCTGACATCACGGTTCACCCATAGGATTCCCTTGTGTCCCACCCCGAGCCCGCGTCCAGCGCCAGCCTCAAGGACTTCTGTATCGACGCGCTACAGCCCGTTCCCGTCGCCAAGTTCTGGGCGGCGGCCATCGGCGGCGAGGCCGATATCGACGAGGCCGGTGAGGCGCTGATCCGGCGCGGCAAAGACGTGGACATCTGGGTCAATCGCGTCCCGGAGGCCAAGTCCGTCAAGAACCGTGTGCATTTCGATGTCTACGCCCGCGCTGCCGAAGATCTCGTCGCGTTGGGCGCTACGGTGCTGACGCAGGAGCCGGAATGGGTCGTGATGGCCGACGTAGAGGGCAACGAGTTCTGTGCGTTTCTGGACCCCGAACTCGAAAGTGATACGCCCGCAAAACTCTTCGCGGTGTGCACCGATAGTGACAAACCCGTCGAAATCGCTCAGTGGTGGCATGGGCTCGTGGGTGGAACGATTACACCCGGGCCCGACGGCACACTGCGATGGCTGCGTGGCGCCGCCGGCTGGGGTGAGCTGATCTGGAAATTTGTCCGGGTTGCCGATGAGCGCGTGGTGAAGAACCGCTGGCACTGGGATGTTCGCGCCGATGCCGCTGAATTGGTGCACGACGGCGCCCGCGCGCTGCGCGGCCCCGATACCGATATCCGCTGGACCGTGCTGACCGACCCGGATGGAAACGAGTTCTGCGCCTTCGGTTAGGCCGCCATACCCGCCTTCGGTTAGGCCGCCATACCCGCCTTCGGTTGGGCACGCTTGCCCGGAGTCGCCAGGGCCGCTGCGATCGCGGTCGTCAACGGAACAGACAGCACCAAGGCGATACCACCGACCGCGGATCGGGCGATCTCGATCGCCACACCCTCACTGGTCAGCACATCCCCCAGGGATCGATTGGCGACACTGAACAACAACATGAGCGGTAGCGAGTTACCCGCATAGGCGAGCACGAGGGTGTAGACAGTACTGGCGATGTGATCGCGCCCCACCCGCATGGCACCGAGGAACACGTCCTTGCGCGTAGAACCGTCGCCCAGCTCTGCCAGTTCGAAGACCGTTGAGGCCTGGGTGACGGTCACATCGTTGAGGACACCCAGCGAACCGATGATGAACCCGGCCAGCAGCAGCCCCGATATCGACACTCCCCCCATGTACGCGGCGACTTCGTTGTTCTGCTCGTCGGACAGACCGGTCAGGTGCGTCACCTCGATGACGGCCCAGGACAGGGCCGCCGCGAAAAGCATCGCGGTGAGCGTGCCCAGGAGCGCCGCACTGGTACGCATGCTGACACCGTGGGCAAGGTAGATGACCACGAACAGGATCGTCGCCGACGCGACCAGGGCCAGTGGCAAGGCGGGCCCGCCGTCCCGCAGCGCCGGAAGCAGGAACACCGCCAGCACCAGGAACGCCACCAGGATGCCCACCAACGCGCGGAGCCCACGCCAGCGCGCCACCAGGCAGATGACGATCGCGAACGCCGCGGCGACAGCGACCAGCGGCCAGGTGCGTTCGTAGTCGTAGAAGCTGTAGGTGGTGGCGCCCTGCGCGTCGACCTGTCTGGTGATCCGGATGTGCTCGCCCGCGGCAAGAGTCGGTTGTCCCCCGCCGGAGGTGAATTCCAGCTGGGTCTTCGCACCCGAATTCGGGCCGGACGTGATGGCGATCAGGTCGAGCGCACATGTTGATTCGGGGGTCTGTCCCCCGGTGGGATCGGCGGTCAGCACCTGGCCGGTGGATGGACTGCCGCATTCGCCGAGGCGCGTCGAGAGCACCGTTCCCGACTCCGTGGTCACCGCGCCACCGTGCGCGTTTTGGTAGGGCAGCGGAATATCCACGGTGCGGTGCTCAGGCCACAACGTCACCAGCCCGATGAGAACCGCGACACCCATCGCAGCGAGCAGGCCCACCACGATCCGGGCCGCGTTGGATCCGAGAGGCGCCGGCCCTGTCGACATCGCGTGGGAATGGCTATGAGAATGCGACACGCCTGTCAGGGTAGAGGTGGCAACGCGTTCAGCTCCGCCTGTGTGTTCACGTTCACGACCCAATTCGGGTCGGATATCGAAATTCGTTGCGCACCAACGTGCTCAACGAGTGCACCGAGTCGGCGTTCCCCGGCAGTGGTCAATTCATCAATGGTGTCGCATAGGCCTACGTCGTAGACGGCGGCCAGGTAGTGATCCCGGCCCTCGGCAGTGGCAAGGACAATGCGGCCGGTGCCGGTTGCGAGCTCCTCGATGAGTGCCGCGCGCACCAGCGGCATATCGACGGCGCAGACAAAGGCTCTGCGCGCGCCCACGCGCGCGGCGGCCCGTAGCCCCTGCCCCAGCGCCACCAGTGGACCCTGGCCGGGCTCACGGTCGGCGATGATGACCGCGTCCACATCGGCAATGTCCTGAAACGGCGCGCGCACCACGATCACCGGTGCGCATCGTGAACCCACCGTCTGCACGATGCGTTGTGTCAGCGTCTGCCCACCCCAGCGGATGGCCGCCTTATCGCGCCCCATACGGCGCGACGCCCCGCCGGTGAGCACCACCGCCGCGAGTTGCTTCATGGAAGAAAGGTACGCACAGATGCCAACAAGCCACCAAGAGGCGGGTCACCGAAGGTTCCGCTCTTGATGGCTTGTTGAAATAGATCTCTGTTGCTCGGGGTCTAACCGCGCCGTCCGCAGACGGGCCATGCGCCGATGCCCTGACGGGCCAGCACGTTCTCGGCAATCCGGATCTGCTCCTCGCGCGAGGCGAGGTGTGGGGAGCCGGAGCCGCCGTTGGCACGCCAGGTGCCCATGTTGAACTGCAGACCGCCGTAGTAGCCGTTTCCGGTGTTGATTCCCCAGTTGCCACCGGACTCGCAGTTGGCGATGGCATCCCAGTTGACCGGATCCGCACTCGCTGTTCCAGCCAGTGCCAGCGGAGCCGCGACAAGTGCAGCGGCCAGGGCCCCGAAAGCAGCACGCGTGGTAAGCGTTTTGCGGATGTAATTCATGTCGTTCCTCTCGCCGGGTACGCACCGAACACCACCCGCCAGCGGATACCGCAGCGGGTCTGGTTCACCTCCAGGCGAGGTGGACATCTTCGTCGGATCGCGCCGTCTCGGTCGGGCGCGACAAGGGAGGCGGCTGCTGCCTCACCGGCTCGTGGTGGCCGGCGGCCAGACCGCCTCGCGGCGTTCTAGGCCCCATTTGCACACAGGGTTCACGGTTCGGAATTTTGCTCCGATTTGTAGACGTGTCGGACCGTACGGAACCACTCAGCGAAAGTCATCTCACGACACGCACATCCCAAACCAATAACGAAACAATTACAGAGCCAATCTTCAGCGACTAACCCCAGGTCGCTTAGGAAATTCTCAGGTTCTCTTAGGATCGCCTCCACCTGCGAAAAGTGAGTCAGATCACGCAGATTTTGTGAGCCGCGCCACGAATGCGGCAAATCACTCAAGTAACATTAGGAACTTTAACAACACACGGCGTGGCGAATTGACAAGTTTACTCTATTCACTCTGTTATCAATTGCACCACTATTTGCCATTTATCAATTGCGGCACACTATTAACGAGGAAACAATGCGGCCATTCCCCCGCCTTGTTGGCCAATGCAAGTGAGACACGCTGATATGCAGACTGATTCGCCGCACGGATGCCAAAAGCCCAGTGCGCGAGCACCATACGCGACGTGACTGCCGCAGCGGCGGCATTTACCGCTGTGCCGCTCAGAACTACTTGCAGCAGAGGCCTTTTCAGCGCTACCGGGCTAGCAGCGCAATGCGACGACAGCGATCTTGCGCGAAGTCACCGGGACGGTGGTCGGATAGTTCTGCGCATCGCGGCCCGCCCCCACATCCGTCACCGGGGACTGCTTCTCCACAGAGGTGACCGTGCACTTGCTCAGGTCGCCACCCCCGCTTCGAGTGATGATCACCCGATACCCGTTGGCCTTGAGCTCGTTGATGACATCGTTGGCGTTGCCACCCGACGGAGCGGCTGCCGCGGTGTCTGCGCCCCCCAACGAGACACCGATCATCGCCACTACTGCTGCTATCGCAATCAGCGACTGCCTCACGGCCTTCTCACCTCGCATCTAGGGCATGAAGGTTGCGTTCCACACCGGCGGCCCGGAACATCAACGTCCCTGCATCCTACGAGAGCAACCGCACATTGCGCGCGAGGAGACGCCGAAGCATCCGAACGAGCGGACGACAAAGAAACCAAAATGCGTGCTGCCGACGCTATTTCCTCGGCAGCACGCCAGCACCTAGCTGACGGTCCAGGTGTCGCGACCGGTCAGCAGCGCCTGCAGCGCCGCGGTGTCGCTCGGCTTGGCGGCCGCAGCGGTGGTCAGCTGCTCACGGGCCAGATCGTCGTACGTCGGCCGCTGCACGCTGCGGAACACACCCATCACGGTGTGCTCCAGATCCTGCTCGGACAACCGCGACAGCGCGAAGGCGTAGGCCGGGTCATCCGAGTGCGCGTCGTGCACCACAATGTCCTCGGCCTTCACATCCGCGGTCTTGGCTACTTCGAGTCCGAAACCCGAACGGATGACGCAGAGTTCGCCCTCGGCACCGAAGGTGATCGGCTGGCCGTGGCTCACGTTGATGACGCGCTGCTCGGCGCCTTCCTTACGCAGCAGGTCAAAGGACCCGTCGTTGAAGATCGGGCAGTCCTGCAGGATCTCGACCAGGGCCGAACCGCGGTGCGCGGCCGCGGCACGCAGCACCTCCGAGAGACCCTTCTTATCCGAATCCAGGGCCCGTCCCACGAACGTGGCCTCGGCCCCCAGGGCCAGCGACACCGGGTTGAAGGGGTAGTCCAGCGAACCCATCGGGGTCGACTTGGTGACCTTGCCGGTCTCCGAGGTCGGCGAGTACTGGCCCTTGGTGAGGCCGTAGATCCGGTTGTTGAACAACAGGATCGTCAGATTCACGTTGCGGCGCAGGGTGTGGATCAGATGGTTACCGCCGATGGACAGCGCGTCACCGTCACCGGTCACCACCCATACCGAAAGGTCCTCTCGAGCCAGCGCCAGGCCCGTCGCGATGGCCGGGGCGCGCCCGTGGATCGAGTGCATACCGTAGGTATCCAGGTAGTACGGGAACCGGCTCGAGCAGCCAATGCCGCTGATGAACACGATGTTCTCGCGCTTGAGCCCGAGCTCCGGCAGGAATCCACGGATGGTGTTGAGGATGACGTAGTCACCGCAACCGGGGCACCAGCGCACTTCCTGATCGGAGGTGAAGTCCTTCGACTTCTGCTCCACATCGGTGGTCGGCACCAGAGCATTGGCCGTCAGGCCCAGATCGGTACCGGCCAGGCCACTGATTCCGTTGATTCCGTTCAAAACGTCAGTCATGCTCGATCCCCTACGGCCACCGCGGATTCACGCGCGAGAACGGCCTTCTGGCTTTCCTTTTCGGCGAGCGACCCGTCCAGGGCCGCATCGATGATTTCTTCGACCTCATCAGCGAGGAAGGCCATACCCTGCACTTTCGTCACCGACTGCACATCCACCAGGAACTTGCCGCGCAGCAGCAGCGACAACTGTCCGAGGTTCATCTCCGGCGCGACGACCTTCGGGTACTTGCGCAGCACCTCGCCCAGGTTCCCCGGGAACGGATTGAGATGGCGCAGGTGAGCGTGAGCCACCTTGAGTCCCTTGCGGCGGGCGCGCCGGCATGCCTCGCCGATGGGGCCGTAGGAGCTGCCCCACCCGATCATCAGCAGTTGTGCGTCACCGGTGGGATCGTCAACCTCCAAGTCCGGCACGGTGATTCCGTCGATCTTGAGCTGGCGCAACCGCACCATCAAGTCGTGGTTGGCCGGGTCGTAGGAGATGTTGCCCGAACCATTGGCCTTCTCCAGGCCACCGATACGGTGCTCCAGGCCCGGAGTGCCCGGAACTGCGAACTGGCGGGCCAGCGTCTCCGGATCTCGGTTGTAGGGCGCGAAATCCTGGTCGGGCGAGGCGAAGGTGTGCTCAATCGCCGGATAGCTCGCGATATCCGGGATGGCCCACGGCTCAGAGCCGTTGGCGATCGCGCCATCGGACAGGATCATCACCGGGGTCCGGTAGATCAACGCGATGCGCACCGCCTCGATGGCGATGTCGAAGCAGTCCGAAGGCGAACGCGGTGCGAGCACCGCGATGGGCGATTCACCATTGCGGCCGTACAGCGCCTGCAACAGGTCGGCCTGCTCGGTCTTGGTGGGCAGGCCCGTCGACGGCCCGCCGCGCTGCACGTCGATGACCAGCAGCGGCAGCTCTGTCATGACCGCCAGACCCACGGCCTCGCTCTTGAGCGCCACACCGGGGCCGGAGGTGCTGGTGACACCCAGGGCACCACCGAACGAAGCCCCCAGAGCCGCACCGATTCCGGCGATCTCGTCCTCGGCCTGGAAGGTCAGCACATCGAAGTTCTTGTACTTGCTCAGCTCGTGCAGGATGTCCGACGCCGGGGTGATCGGGTAGGTGCCCAGCACCACTTTGGTGTTCGCGAGCCGGCCGGCCGCCACAACGCCGTAAGCCATCGCGGTGTTCCCGGAAACCTGTCGGTACTCGCCCGGCGGCAGCGATGCCTTGGCCACCTCGTACGTGGTGCCGAAGGCTTCCGTGGTTTCGCCGTAGTTCCAGCCGGCACGGAAGGCCAGGATGTTGGCCTCGGCCACATCGGGCTTCTTCGCGAACTTCTCACGCAGGAATTGCTCGGTGCCCTCGAGTGGGCGGTGGTACATCCAGGACAGCAGCCCCAACGCGAACATGTTCTTGGTGCGTGCGCCGTCCTTCTTGGAGACTCCGGCAGGCTCGACGGCGCCGAGCGCCAGCGTGGTCATCGGAACCTGGTAGACGACGTAATCCGACATGTCGTCGTGCTCCAGCGGGTCGGACTGGTAGCCGACCTTGGCCAGGTTGCGCTTGGTGAACTCATCGGAATTGGCGATCACCATGCCGCCGCGCGGCAGGTCGCCGATGTTGGCCTTGAGCGCCGCCGGATTCATCGCCACCAGCACGTCGGGCCGGTCGCCCGCAGTGAGGATGTCGTAGTCGGCAATCTGGATCTGGAAGGACGAAACACCCGGGAGCGTGCCCTGAGGAGCCCGGATCTCTGCGGGATAGTTCGGCTGGGTCGCGAGGTCATTGCCGAAGACGGCAGCCTCAGAGGTGAATCGGTCTCCGGTGAGCTGCATACCGTCACCAGAATCTCCAGCAAACCGGATGACGACCTTTTCCAGCTTCTCCGATACGGCTCCGTCGCCCACCGGTGACCTACCTTTCACGACGAACTCTGGCGGTGACGGTACGTACGCCACCATTCCGCAGAGTTTTCTGTCACTCTCGGTACCGATTATTGCACTTTCATACCGTTGACCTTGACGAGGCCATAGCGGCAGGCATAAAACTTGACACCTGTCGAGTTCTGCCCTGCCGCCTGGCCTGTGCCGTTGCCCCACTACCCGCCAGTAGACGTGAGGCAAATCACAGGGAGGGGCCAAGCATCTGCTTGGTTGCCTCTCGGTGCCGTCACCGCAGGCCGGCCATCCGAGGGTTGTGACACCCCGGCTCGACAACGGGTCCAGAATGGGAAGCATGACCGGGCACCGGATACCGACGGTTGGCCAGCACGAGGAAGCCGGGCCAGCCGAGATCGGCGAACCCGATATCGCCGTCACCGGCGCGAAGGACGTCGCCGCGGGAATGACCGCGGTCGGCGTTTCCCTGCAACGCGGCCTCGAACAGATGGGTCCATTGCGCACTGTCGCAACGCTGTCCAAGCTGAATCAACGTCACGGGTTTGACTGTCCCGGATGTGCCTGGCCTGAAACCCCGGGGCACCGCAAACTTGCCGAGTTCTGTGAGAACGGCGCCAAGGCAGTCGCCGAAGAGGCCACCAAACGCACGGTCACCCCTGAATTTTTCGCCCAGCACTCGGTCGAGGAACTCCGCGAACTACCCGAGTACTGGCTCAGCCAACAAGGCCGTCTCACCCACCCCATGGTGCTGCGCCCCGGCGAATCCCATTACCGGCCCATTGATTGGGACGACGCGTACGCGCTCATCGCCGATGAGATCAGGGCGGCCGCCGATCCGGACCGGCTGGTTTTCTACACCTCAGGGCGCACCAGTAATGAAGCCGCGTTCTGCTACCAGCTGCTGGTCCGCAGCCTGGGCACCAACAACCTGCCCGACTGTTCCAACATGTGCCACGAGTCCTCGGGCACCGCGCTGACGGACTCGATCGGAATCGGCAAGGGCTCGGTGTCGGTACCCGATATCGAGCACGCGGACGTCATTCTCATCGCCGGCCAAAATCCTGGCACCAACCATCCGCGCATGCTTTCGGTGCTGGAGAAGGCAAAGGCGAACGGCGCCAAGATCATTGCCGTCAACCCGCTCCCCGAGGCCGGACTGCTCCGGTTCAAGGACCCGCAGAAGGTCAACGGCGTGGTCGGGCACGGTGTGTCCATCGCCGACGAGTTCGTACAGATCCGGCTCGGCGGCGACATGGCGCTCTTCGCAGGGCTTGGCAGACTGCTGCTGGAGGCCGACGACGCGAACCCCGGCAGCATCATCGACCGGCAATTCATCGAGGAGCACTGCGCAGGGTACGAGGAATGGGCCGCGCGGACACGGGCGGTTGATTGGGAAACCGTCGCGCAGGCAACGGGTATCGACATGGAGCAGCTGACCACGGTTGCCACACTCCTGGCCGAATCACAGCGCACGATCTTCTGCTGGGCCATGGGCCTCACCCAACACCGGCACGCCGTCGCCACCATCGGTGAGGCGACCAACCTGCTGCTGATGCGCGGCATGATCGGCAAGCCGGGTGCCGGGGTGTGCCCGGTGCGAGGCCACTCGAACGTCCAGGGCGACCGCACCATGGGCATCTGGGAGAAAATGCCCGAATCCTTCCTGGCCGCATTGGATTCCGAGTTCGGCATCGAGACTCCCCGCAAACACGGGTTCGACACGGTGGACGCGATCCGGGCCATGCGGGACGGCAAGGTCTCCGTCTTCATCGGCATGGGTGGCAATTTCGCCTCTGCCACTCCCGACACCGCCATCACCGAAGCCGCGCTGCGCAATTGCTCACTGACCGTGCAGATCTCCACCAAACTCAATCGCAGTCATCTGGTGAACGGGCGCACCGCGCTGATCCTGCCCACTCTCGGACGCACCGATCGCGACATCCAAGATTCGGGTAAACAGCTTGTTTCCGTGGAAGATTCGATGTCCATCGTGCACCTCTCACGTGGCAGTCTGCATCCACCGAGCACCGTGCTACGCAGCGAGGTCGCCATCGTCTGTCAGCTGGCACGCATCGTCCTGGGGCCGGAGCACCCGGTGCCATGGGAAATGTTTGTCGACGACTACGACACCATCCGCGATGCCATCTCGCGGGTGGTACCCGGATGCGCCGACTACAACACCAAGGTCCGGCAGCCGGATGGGTTCGCGTTGCCGCATCCGCCGCGCGACGATCGCCAATTTCCCACGCACACGGGTAAGGCCAATTTCTCTGCGGCACCACTGGAGTGGGTGCCGGTACCGGCAGGCCGACTGGTGCTACAGACGTTGCGCAGCCATGACCAGTACAACACCACCATCTACGGCCTCGACGACCGCTACCGCGGCGTCAAGGGCGGCCGCCGGGTGGTCTTCGTCAATCCCGAAGACCTTGCCGCATTTGGGTTGTCCGAGGGTGCGCGGGTTGATCTGGTGTCCGAGTACCCGGATGCCGACGGGGTGCTCGAGGAGCGGCGTGCCGAGGATTTTCTGGTGGTGCCGTACTCCACCCCGCGCGGTAATGCCGCCGCCTACTATCCAGAGACCAATCCACTTGTGCCCCTGGACCATGTCGCGGAACGGTCCAACACTCCGGCGTCGAAGGCCGTTGTCATCCGTCTGGTGGCTCGTGGGTAGGGTCACCGACAGGCGCAAGATACGCCGCATCGACGGGGTCGGACGGGGCGAGCGCAGCGAGACACTCGTCGTCGAGGAGCCCCTGGAGATCCGGGTCAATGGGCAGCCAGTAGCCGTCACCATGCGCACCCCTGGATCGGATGTCGAACTCACCCAGGGATTCCTGCTCACCGAGGGGGTCATCGCCGGACGCGACGATCTGCTGACCGTGCGCTACTGCCAGGGCGAAGGGCCCGACGGCCTGAACACCTACAACGTCCTGGACGTGACCCTCGCCCCCGGCGTTCCCGCCCCCGACCCGGCGGTGACGAGAAACTTCTACACCACCTCATCCTGCGGTGTCTGCGGCAAGGGATCACTGGAGGCGGTCCGCACCATCAGCCGCTTCTCCCCCGGCGACGACCCGTCCACCATCGAATCGACCACACTGGCGGGTCTGCCCGACAAACTTCGCTCGGCGCAAAAGGTTTTCGCGACCACCGGCGGGCTGCATGCCGCGGCCCTGTTCACCACGGACGGCACCATGTTGGCGGTCCGCGAGGACATCGGCCGGCACAACGCGGTGGACAAGGTCATCGGGTGGGCTCTCGAAAACGGCAAGGTGCCCCTCACCGGGACCACACTGTTGGTCAGCGGGCGGGCCTCCTTCGAGCTCGCCCAGAAGGCCACCATGGCGGGCATTCCCATCCTGGCCGCGGTGTCGGCGCCGTCCTCGTTGGCTGTGGATCTCGCGGCACAGTCCGGGATGACGCTGGTGGCGTTCCTGCGTGAGGACAGCATGAACGTCTACACCCGGGCGGATCGGGTGCTCTAAGCCTCCGGCACCTCGACGGCGATCTCCCTGCCCAGTGAGTAGCCCGGCGCCAGCGGTAGATCATCACCGCTCCAGAACGACCCCGGATCGAAGTAGTTCGAGCGCTTCTCGGTGATGAGCAACCCCATCTCCTCGAGAGTGATCGCCACCGTCTCCGCGCAGAACGCCGTCTCCAGCCCGGCTTGCCGTTTTTTCGTGATGTCCCGCTCGGCCACCTCGCGAACCTTCTTGTGCACGAAGGGAAGTCCCCGCGTGAGATCGCTGACCGTGGGAAGCCGGCCCCGCATCCAGCGGCCGGTCAGCCGTGCGGTGGCCGGAAACGGCGTGCCATCCATCCGGGCCACCACGCGCAGTGCGATGTCTTCCTGCTCGCGGGTTATCCGCGGGCTCAGCTGCCGCAGCCAGCACCGCTGTCCATATACGTGCGCCCATCGCTCGATCGCCTCACGCGCATCATGCAGTTGCACCCCCCGATGGTTATCGCCGGTCCACACATCGGTGAGCTTGTTACCGAGTTCGGCATGCCACATCAGCGGCGGCAGATCATCGATGGCCACCGTCATACCGACATGGTTGACCGGGCTGTTCGACAAGGTCTGGATAAGGCGATCGGGACCCGACCGTCCACGGAACACCCAGATGTCGCCCGTGCGCGTCGCATCGAGCGCCTCGTCGATCGACACGGCTCCTATCTCACTCATTCCCGCACCGTAGCCTGGAGCGATGGCCAACATGTGGAAGTGGCTCGGGCTCGCCGGGGCTGTCGGGGTGGCAGCGGGAGGCGTGCTGGTCGCCCGCGATCAACGCAAACGCGAGGCGTACACGGTCGATGAGATCCGCGACCGGTTGCACCAGCGACTCGGTGAATCGGGCGCGGGGACTAGCGAGTCCTCACACTAACTGGAGCGCCAATTCTGCAGGCCCACGAAGGCCATGGTCAGGGCGCTGGTGGCGCTGTCGACGACATCGGCGGTGTCGGCGTCGGGCTGCACCAACTCGGCCACCGCATTGGCGCCGATCGATAGCAGCAGGCTGGCCGCCGTCGTGAGATCAGCGGAATCCCAGAGCCGCATCTTTTCGCGACGCGCCAGGTCGATGGCCAGCTCACCGGCGAGCAGCCGCATCTCGATGTTCACGGCCCTGCGCACCTCGGTGGGTGCGGTGTACCGCTCGGTGACGACAAACCGCAGCTGATCAGGGCTTTCCTGAACCTGCTCGGCAAGGATGCGCATTGCTTCGGCCAACGTCGCCGGTTCGCGCCGGCGTATCTCCCGGGCGATCCCCCGGGCGATGCGCATTCCCTCTTCGGCCAGCGCGACACCCAGGTCATCCAGGGAAGCGAAGTGCCGGTAGAAGGCCGTCGGCGAGATTCCCGCGCCACGGGCGACATCACGCAGGCTCAGTCCCGAGAACGCCTGAGTCCGCGAAAGCTCAAGGGCGGCTTCCATCAATGCGGTGCGGGTGCGCAGTTTCTGCTCACCGCGAACCGAGTCACGTCGCGCGGAGGCGCCCGCATGAGAGCTCCGCTCTCGACGACTGGTCATGGCGATCACTGTATCGCTGTGATGACCGACACGGTGATTACGGCTTGACTCAGTGGGGGCAAGTTGGTTCACAATTTCAGTGTACATTCGTTAACCTAACGGAGGGAGTTCGAATGACATTTCTAACTAAAGCCACCCGACGAATCCTCACTCCCGAGTCATCACTGGGCCGGTTGTTGACCGCCGCCCTCACCCCGCACGCCGTCGACCGGTATCTCGAACTGGTCGACCCGATGATCACCTGGGAAGAGGCCCGCGCGCGCGTCGTTCGCGTGCAGCGCCGCACCACCCGATCGGTGACCTTGACCTTGCGCACAACCCACCAGTTCAAAGGCTTTCGCGCAGGTCAGTTCGTACAGCTGGGTGTCGTGATCGATGGCGTGCGCCACGTCCGCTGCTTCTCGCCGTCCGGCGCCGATGACACCCGCGACCTCATCGAGCTGACCATTGCCCGCAGGCCCGAAGGGCTGGTGTCGAACTACCTGTACAAGCACGCCGCGGTGGGTGACGTGTACAGCATCACTCCGGCCGCCGGCACATTCGTCCTTCCCTCGCCGCGCCCCATTCGGACAGTTCTGATCGCCGCCGGTAGTGGGATTACACCCGTTCTCTCAATGGCGAGAACTCTCATCGGCAATGGATACCCCGGGCAGCTCGCGGTGCTCTACTACGCGCCGACCGCCGCGGAAAACGCCTACGCACGCGAGCTCACCGCTCTCGGCGAGGTGCCCTCGGTGACGGTGCACACGGTGTACACGCGTGAGGGCGGTCGGCACTTCAGTGCCGAGCAGCTCGATGCGCTCGCGCCCTGGAGCGCCGATGCCCAGACGTTCCTGTGCGGGCCGCCCTCGCTGCACGACGCGGTGAGCACGCTGTACGCCGAGCGTGGACTCTCCGACCGTCTGCACACCGAAGAGTTCTATGTCACCACGTCGAGCACCACTGGGGAGGCCGGAGGCGTGCTGCGGTTCGCCACCTCCGGCATCACCGCCGAAAACGACGGCAGGCCGATCCTCGAACAGGCCGAGGCCGCCGGACTGCAACCCGAATTCGGCTGCCGGATGGGAATCTGCTTCGCCTGCACGGCGGTGAAGACATCCGGATGCACCCGGAACCTGCGCACCGGCGATGAGAACGACGACCCCGATCAGCACATCCAGCTCTGCATCACCGCCCCCGTCGGTGACGTGTCGATCAACCTCTAACAGACCCCAAGGAGGGCAGCCAGATGCCAAGCAACGAAATCACCATCAGCGCATCGGATATCGAGGCGCTGGGCAAGGATCTCGATGAATTGCGCGACCGCATTGTCGCCGATCTGGGCGAGCGTGATCGCGAGTACATCTACTCGATCATCAAGACACAACGCGGCTGTGAGGCCGCTGGGCGCGCCCTGATGTACCTGGGGTTCATCCCGCCCGTGTGGCTCGCTGCGGTGGGCGCGCTGTCCGTCTCCAAGATCCTCGACAACATGGAGATCGGCCACAACGTCATGCACGGCCAGTACGACTGGATGCGCGAAAAGGGCCTTAACTCACGCGAGTTCGAATGGGACACCGTGTGCCCCGCCGACCAGTGGCGACACTCGCACAACTACATGCACCACACCTACACCAACATCGTCGACATGGACCGCGACGTGGGTTACGGCATCCTGCGGATGGCGCCCGAGCAGAAGTGGAACCCCTACTACCTGGGCAACCTGGCCTGGGCGACCGCCCTGATGGTGTTCTTCGAGTGGGGCGTCATGGTGCACGAGCTTGAGGCCGAGAACATCGTGAGGGGCAAGCGCAAATGGTACGACCTCAAGCCGTTGATCAAGGGCATGTGGCGCAAGGCCAGTAAGCAGGTTCTCAAGGACTACGTGATCTTCCCGGCGCTGACCGGCCCGCTGTTTCCGATCACCTTCCTGGGCAACTTGTCCGCCAACTTCGTGCGCAACGTGTGGACGTTCTCGATCATCTTCTGCGGGCATTTCCCGTCCGGCACCCAGACCTTCTCCAAGGAGGAGACCGCCAACGAAACGCGCGGCGAGTGGTACATCCGGCAGTTGCTTGGTTCGGCGAACATCGAGGGCAGCAGGCTGTTTCACATCATGAGCGGCAACCTGTCCCACCAGATCGAGCATCACCTGTTCCCGGATCTGCCGGCCAATCGCTATCCGGAGATGGCCACCGAGGTGCGCGAGCTGTGCCAGAAGTACGGCCTGCCTTACAACACGGGGGGCCTCTTCGCCCAGCTCTCGTCCACCTGGAAGAAGATCGCTCGCCTGTCCTTGCCTAACGGCTGGTTCCGCGACGACGAGGAGCTCGTCGTGCACATCGAGCGGGACAAGCGCAAGGAAGCGGCCGCCGAATCAGAGGTCGTTGTCGTCGACGAGCGCGGTGAGCTGGTCGACGCGTAAGTTAGGTGACGTGGTGAGCAAGTTCGAACGCAACAAGGACCTGGCCCAAGAGGTCGTGTCGTCAACCGCCGAGCACGTCGGCGAGATCGCCAAGATCATCACCAACGCGGTGGTTGATGTCACCCGGCAGATCGGCGAGATCGCCACCGATGCCTTCGAGATGCGCGAGGCGGCCAAGCGCGCCGAGCAGGATCAGTCTCGGGACGGCGTGGACGCCGACGAGGATCCGGCGACGCACTGATCGGTCATCGGCTGAGCGCGACGTTCTGCTTCGCAGTGGACGTCGCGCTCAGTCGGAGGCGTCTCGCCAGTCGGCGGCGGTGATGGTGAAGTACACGTAATCCTCCAGCGCGCCGTTGATCTCACGCTTCTGGCGGTGGTGCTCGTGGGCACCGATCTTGGCGAGCGCCTTCTGCGACCGCAGATTGTCGGCAGCCACGTGGAACCACACCAGGTCGGCATTGATGAACGCGTAGTCCAGCATGAGCGTCTTGAGCTCAGCGTTCACCGTGCCGCCCCAGTATTCGCGAGTGAGGAACGTGTACCCGATCGCGACCTCGCGCTTGTCCGCGTCCCACTCGTAAAAACGGGATGAGCCGATCATCTCCCCGGTGGAGTGATCGATGATGACAAGCGATTTTGCGGCGAGGGCCTCCACAAACCATTTCTCGAAGACCGGCCGCTGGTGGCGGTCCGAGCTCGGGTGCTGCGCCCAAATGAGCGGATCGCTAGCCGCACGGTAGAGCGGCTCAAGGTCGTCGTCTGCCAATGGACGCAGGGTGAGCGTTGGTCCCTCTAGCGTCGGCTGGCTCATGAACTCGGTGGACATCACTACCAGCTTACGAGGGCTTACGAAATATGTTGCGCCAGGGTCGATTTACCCGGGCCTTCGAGATCTGCGAGCGCGCAGGGCCGCGCGGCCATCGCCATCAGCAGCGCCTCAGCGGGGCCGGTGACCTCGGGCCCGCTGCCGCGTGACCAGTCGAGGTCGGTAGCCACAAGCCGCACACCGCGGGCGCGCAACGCGCCCCGGATCGGGGGTGCCCAGCGCGCGAAATCCATGGCGACGCGCATCCGCTCCCCCGGAATCTCGCGCGGGATCCCCAGCGGGCGACGGATGTCCTGTTGATGGACGATGCCGTCCAGCAAGGCAATCCGGCCGCCAAATCCCGATGTCAACACTCCCGGTACTTCCGCCGCCCGAACCATTTCCAGCAACTGCGCGGGGGTCCGCCCGGCCAGTTCGGCAACACGGTTCGCGTTGGCCTTATTCGGGTTGAAACCCGCCTTGGCCACGCGCGAGTAGAACTCTGCCCGGCTGAGGTCCTCGTACCCGATCATGTGTGTCACCACATCGCGCACCCGCCACTGGGTACACAGCGACGGCGCATCCCACTGTTCGGGGGTTAGACCCGCCAGGAAATCGGCGAGGTCGATACGTTCGGCCCGCGCCAGCTCCATGGCGCTCAGCACGGCGAACTACGCGGACTTATCGCGCCGTTCGGCACGGGAGGGCTTGCGCGGCACGATCGTCGGCAGCACGTTGTCGATGACGGTCTCCCCGGTCACGACAACCTTGGCGACATCGTCGCGGCTGGGGATGTCGTACATCACCGGCTGCAGCACTTCTTCCATGATGGCGCGCAGACCACGAGCGCCGGTGCCACGATGGATGGCCTGATCGGCGATGGCTTCCAGCGCATCCTGGCTGAACTCCAGCTCGACGCCATCCATGTCGAAGAGGCGGGTGTACTGCTTCACCAACGCGTTCTTCGGCTCTGACAGGATCGTGATGAGCGATTCGCGGTCCAGGTTGGTCACCGAGGCGACGATCGGCAGGCGACCGATGAACTCGGGGATCAGCCCGAACTTGATCAGATCCTCGGGCATGACCTCGGCGAAGTGGTCGGTGGTGTCGATATCGGCCTTCGACTTGACCTCGGCACCAAAGCCCAGGCCGCGCTTGCCGACGCGGTCCGACACGATCTTCTCCAGGCCCGCGAAGGCGCCGGCCACGATGAACAGCACGTTGGTCGTGTCGATCTGGATGAACTCCTGATGCGGGTGCTTGCGGCCGCCTTGCGGGGGCACCGAAGCCTGCGTGCCTTCCAGGATCTTCAGCAGCGCCTGCTGCACACCCTCGCCGGAGACGTCGCGGGTGATCGACGGGTTTTCGCTCTTGCGGGCGATCTTGTCGACCTCGTCGATGTAGATGATGCCGGTCTCGGCACGCTTCACGTCGTAGTCGGCCGCCTGAATCAGCTTGAGGAGAATGTTCTCCACGTCCTCGCCCACGTATCCGGCCTCGGTGAGGGCGGTGGCGTCGGCGATGGCGAACGGCACGTTGAGCATCTTGGCCAGCGTCTGGGCCAGGTAGGTCTTGCCGCAACCGGTGGGGCCGAGCATCAAGATGTTGGATTTGGCCAGCTCAACGGTCTCACCACGGGCGTCGCGGGCCTTATCGCCGGCCTGGATGCGCTTGTAGTGGTTGTAGACGGCGACTGCCAGCGTCTTCTTCGCGGTGTCCTGGCCGATGACGTAGTTCTCCAGGAACTCACGGATCTCCGCGGGCTTGGGCAGCTCATCGAGCTTGACGTCGTCGGCGTCGGCCAGTTCCTCTTCGATGATCTCGTTGCAGAGGTCGATGCATTCATCGCAGATGTACACGCCGGGGCCGGCGATGAGCTTCTTGACCTGCTTCTGGCTCTTTCCGCAGAACGAGCATTTCAGCAGGTCGCCGCCGTCTCCGATACGTGCCATGGTGGCCAGTCCTACTTCCTGTCACATGGTGGTGGATCGTGGTGTCAGCACGTCCTCTGACCTGTTGGTCACGACGCTACCCGCTATACCGGACACCCCGCGACCGATAAACCGAATAGCACCGACGGCATTTACACCCTGCCGTGCTGGAGAACATATCGCCTCGCACCGACCGAAGCCGCCGATGACGCGCACCCGAGACCGGTGTGTTGCAACTGTTATCCGAGCCCGCCGGCAGGCAGCTACGAAGCTGCCTGCGCGGAGAGCTTGCGGTACTCCAGGACGACGTCGATGATCCCGTACTCCTTGGCCTCCTCGGCCGTGAAGATCTTGTCGCGGTCGGTGTCCTTACGGATGATCTCCGCATCCTTACCGGTGTGCCGGGACAGGGTCGTCTCCTGCAGCACCCGCATGCGCTCGATCTCCTTGGCCTGGATCTCCAGGTCGGTGAACTGACCCTGGATCACACCGGACAGCGCGGGCTGATGGATGAGGACGCGCGCGTTCGGCAGCGCCATCCGCTTGCCGGGGGTACCGGCGGCGAGCAGCACCGCGGCGGCCGAGGCGGCCTGGCCCAGCACCACTGTGCGGATGTCGGAGCGGACGTACTGCATGGTGTCGTAGATCGCCATCAACGAGGTGAACGAACCACCCGGGGAGTTGATGTACATGGTGATCTCACGGTCGGGATCCAGCGACTCAAGCACCAGCAGCTGGGCCATGATGTCGTTGGCCGAGGCGTCGTCCACCTGCACGCCGAGGAAGATGATGCGCTCCTCGAACAGCTTGTTGTACGGGTTCGACTCTTTGACACCGAAGCTCGAGTGCTCGATGAACGAGGGCAGGATGTAGCGCGCTTGGGGCGCCAACTCGGGGTTGAGGTGCTTCGAGATCACTTGGATGCTCCCTTGCTGCCGTTGAGATCGCCGCGGGTGATGATCTTGTCGACGAACCCGTACTCCAATGCCTCCGGCGCGGTGAACCAGCGGTCGCGGTCCGAATCGGCCTCGATCTGTTCGACACTCTTGCCGGTGAATTCGGCGTTGAGGCGGAACATTTCCTTCTTGATGACCGTGAACTGCTCGGCCTGGATCGCGATGTCCGAGGCGCTTCCGGTGACACCACCGAGCGGCTGGTGCATGAGGATGCGGGCGTGCGGCAGCGCGTGGCGCTTGCCCTTGGTACCGGCCGCCAACAGGAACTCACCCATCGAGGCCGCCATGCCCATCGCGTAGGTGGCGATATCGCACTCCGACAGCTCCATGGTGTCGAAGATCGCCATGCCGGCGCTGATCGACCCACCCGGAGAGTTGATGTACAGGTGGATGTCCTTGGTGGGGTCCTCGGCCGTCAGCAGCAGAATCTGCGCGCACAGCTTGTTGGCGATGTCGTCGTCCACCTGCTGGCCCAGGAAAATAATGCGCTCGGAGAGCAGACGCTCATACACCGAGTCGATCAGGTTGAGCCCGGCTGTCGCCGAACGCATTTCAGTCACTGTGCAACCTGCCTTCGTCTAGCTCTTCGGGATTTCGCTTAAGAAACCAATTCCGTGTACTGCCGACATTAACCAACATCGGGTGCTGCGCACTCCCCGCCACGGGCGAGTTCGCTCAGAGCGTGACGCGGACTACTCGGCGTCGTCGTCCTTGCTCTTCTTCTTGGCCTTCTTCTCGGCCTTTTCGGACTTGTCTGTTTTCTCGCTGTCCGCGCTCTTCTTGGCCTTGACCGGCTTCTCCTCGGCATCAGGCTCGGCAGCGGCCTCGTCAGCCCCACCGCGACGCGGCCCCAGCACGGAGTCGACGTCCACGTTCGCGCCGGTGGAGTCGGTCACCTTGGCCTGGCGGATGACCTCGGCGATGGCCTTACCGCGGCGCACGTCGACGTACAGGCCGGGCAGCTGCTGCTGCTGGGTCAGGTACTGGATCAGCTGCTGCGGCTCGATGCCGTACTGACGCGACATCAGGACCAGACGCTCGGTGAGGTCCTGCTGGTCGACGTTGATGTCGAACTTGTCGGCGATCACGTCGAGCAGCAGCTCGGTCTTGATCGACTTGGTGGCGGACTCGCGCATGTCCTTGTCGAACTCTTCACGCGAGGTGCCCTGCTCTTCGAGCAGCTCGTTGAGGCGCTCCTCGTTGTGGTCCAGACCGTGGACGGCCTCGTGCAGGCTGTTGCCGATCTGCTCTTCGAGGATCTTCTCGGGCACCGGGATCTCGATCTGGTCGAGCAGCGCGGTGATGGTCTCGTTACGGATCTCGTCGGCCTGCGCGATGCGCTTGCGACCCTTCACCTGCTCGATGAGGCTGTCCTTGAGCTCGCCGATGGTGTCGAATTCGCTTGCCAGCTGGGCGAAATCGTCGTCAGCGGCAGGAAGCTCACGCTCCTTGACGGAGCCGACCTTGACGGTGACCTCGGCATCCTGTCCGGCGAATTCGCCGGCGGCCAGCTTGGTGGTGAACACCTTCTCCTCGCCGGACTTCAGGCCGATGATGGCCTCGTCGAGGCCGTCGATCAGCTGTCCGGAGCCGATCTCATGAGACAGGCCAGTGGTCGAGGCCTCCTCGACCTCCTTGCCGTCCACGGTGGCCGACAGGTCGATCGAGACGAAGTCGCCGTTCTCGGCGGCACGCTCGACACCCTTGAGAGTGCCGAACCGCGCGCGCAGCGCTTCCAGCTCGGCGTCAACCTCGGTGTCCTCGACCGTGACGGGCTCAACCGTGACCGCGACGGTGCTCAGGTCGGGCAGCTCGATCTCGGGACGCACATCCACCTCGGCGGTGAAGGTCAGCTCCTGGCCGTCCTCGATCTTGGTGACCTCGATCTCCGGCTGTCCGAGCGGCTTGACGTCGGACGCGGTGACGGCCTCGCTGTAGCGGCCCGGGAGCGCCGAGTTGACGACCTGCTCCAGCACCGCGGCGCGGCCGACGCGTGCCTCGAGCAGCTTCGCGGGGGCCTTGCCGGGGCGGAAACCGGGCAGGCGGACCTGCTGGGCGAGCTCCTTGTAGGCCTTTGAAAAATCTGGTTCGAGCTCTGCGAAGGGAACCTCGACGTTGATGCGAACCCGGGTCGGGCTCAGCTTTTCGACGGTGCTCTTCACGTGCAGTGCTCCTTTATGGTTCGCGGCAGATCGTCGTGACCTGCGGTTCTTCGTGCTGTCGTGCTGTCGGGGTGACAGGATTTGAACCTGCGACCCTCCGCTCCCAAAGCGGATGCGCTACCAAGCTGCGCTACACCCCGTCGGACCTGCGTCCATACTTCGTCCAAGACTCCGTACGAGACCAAGCGATCTTACGGCCTCGACATGCAACGGCATGAATTGGATTTGATCCGCCCCGGCGCTGTACATTCGTCAGCGCGTGCGGGACAACCTCGCAAGCATGCGGGTGTAGCTCAATGGTAGAGCCCTAGTCTTCCAAACTAGCTACGCGGGTTCGATTCCCGTCACCCGCTCCACACATCAGTACCGTAGGTGCCATGGAAATCATCCTGGGCCTGCTTCTCCTCGGCGTGATCGTCGGCGGCGCGATCATCTACACACAGGGATCGAGCCGCCGTCGTGGCGACCAGCTCGAGGACGCCAAGGCCGACGCCCGCCGCCTCACCGAACGCCTCGGCGGTCAGGTGCTGGGACTGAGCGGGAACGATGACGCGTCCCGGCAGGCACTCGCCGACGCCTCCGAGCGCTATACCGCGGCGTCCTCAGCCATCGAGCAGGCCCGGACCCCCGCGCAGGCAACGCTGGCCAAGGAAAGCGCCATCGAGGGGCTGTACTACGTACGAGCGGCTCGCCTGGCCATGGGCATGGACCCCGGACCCGAACTTCCCTCCACCGCCGGGCAGAGCAAGGCCGGATCCGTCAGCGAGGATCGGCGGATCAACTTCGAGGGACGCGAGATCGAGGCTTCCCCGGAGCCGTCGGGCCGCACCCCCAACTACTACCCCGGCGGCACCGTCGCCGGACGTCCCGTACCCGCGGGCTGGTACTCCGAACCATGGTGGAAGCCCGCTCTTGTCGCCGGTGCCTGGGGCGTGGGTTCGGCGCTGCTGTTCAACTCGCTTTTCTCCGGCATGCACGGCGTCGGGTACGGCGCCTCGGGCTTCGAAAGCGGTTTCGGCCAGGGCTATTCGGACGGATACGACGCCGGCCTGAACGCAGGCAACGACGGCGGCGCAAATCAGGGCGGTTGGGATCAGGGTTCAGGCGGAGCCGATCAAGCCGGCTGGGATCAAAGCGGCGGAGGCTGGGACCAAGGCGGTAGCTGGGACAGCGGCGGTGGCTGGGACAGCGGCGGCGGCGACTTCGGTGGGGACTTCGGCGACTTCTAGGGCGCGCTATTGCGCGTTGACGGGCACATTGGGCGCCAGCAGGATCGGCGCGAATGTCTCGCGCGCCAGCGCACGCACCTCTTCGGTGTTACCGAGGTCGATCGTTGTCGCGGGCGAGGCCATGTATCCCAACACCAGATGAATCAAGACGTCGACCTGCCGCCTGGAGTCACCCGGCGGAATACGCCCTTCGGCCCGCATCTGGTCGATCTGCGCGGCGAGATAGTTCCGTGCCAGCTCGATGGGGGCAGGGTCGCCCTGAGTGATCGCTTCTATCGCCGTCATCCGGGCGACGAGTGAATCACCGCGCAGCAGAGGGTGATTCACAACCTCGATGCAGACCGCGAACCCCTCGGCGACCCGCTCGCCGATGTCGTCGAAACCGCCCGCGCGTTCCTGCAGTTCGTCCAGGAACTTCTGCATTTCTTGAGCAAGAGCCCGCTCGAACAATTGATCCTTGCTGGAGAATCGCCGAAATACTGTGGCGCGGCCCACTTTCGCCCGCCGCGCTACCTCATCAATAGTGGCCGTCTGTGTGCCTCGCTCGGCCAGTACTTCAATGGCGGCGTCCAGCAACCGGATCTCGATATCGTCGGGTTCGGGGTGCGAACCCAGTCCGCGCACCGCGCGCGCCATGAGCTTTCCCAATGGCGCACCCGGTCGCGTCATGAGCTCCCCTTTCGGGTTATTGGTACTCGCGGTCCCACTCAGTGCAGCTTACAACTCGACACGTCACCGCGGCTGACATCACGCGTTTTGACATGAGGGACACCAGAACAGGTTTCGCGCGTCCATCTCCGCGGTGAGGATCGGAGTGCCGCACACCCGGCACGGCGCACCCGCGCGCCGATACACGTAGGTGCGCGGGCGGTCCGGTGCGTACGAGGGCTCGCCATGGTCGTATTCGGGGTCAACGACAACGATCTTCCCGACGCGCAGCCCGACTCGCATGCGGTCCACAAGGTCATCCCACAACGCGGCGAGTTCCTCGGATTGCAGGTGGCTGCCGGGCCGGTACGGGTCGATCCGCTGACGGAACAACACCTCGCTGCGATACACATTGCCGACCCCGGCGATGATCTTCTGATCCATCAGCAGCGCACCGATTGGCCTGTGCGACTTAGCGATCCGCTCGAAGGCGGATGACGGGTCGGATCGGGGGCGCAGCGGGTCGGGACCCAGGCGCGCCAGGATGGCGTCGACCTGCGGCGCGTCGATGAGCTCACATGCCGTCGCGCCCCGCAGATCGGTACCGAACTGCGGGCCCTCGATGCGCATCCGCACCTGCCCCACCGGCACACCCATCGGCACCGGCAGCTCGGTGAACGTGCCGTACAGCCCCAGGTGCACATGCACCACACCGGCCGGGCCGTAATCGTGGAACAGATGCTTGCCCCAGGCATGGGCCTTCACCAAGGTGCGTCCGTTGACCGCGGCCGCCCCTTCAGCGAATCGGCCTTGCGGACTACTGACAGCCACCGCCGAACCGGCGAACCGGCGCTGGTGCAGCCGCGCCAGCCGGTGCAGGGTATGCCCCTCCGGCACAGGCGTTTACGCGTTGGCGCCCGGTACCGGCGGCGCTTCGTGGGTGGTCTCGTACTCGGCCAGGATGTCGATGCGGCGCTGGTGCCTCGGCTCCTCGGACCACTTGGCCGCAAGGAAGGCATCGACGATGGCCAGTGCCTCCGGCACGGTGTGCATGCGGCCGCCGATGCCGATCAGTTGGGCGTTGTTGTGCTCGCGGGCCAGTACCGCAGTCTCCAGGCTCCAGGCCAGCGCACATCGGGCGCCGGGGACCTTGTTGGCCGCGATCTGCTCACCGTTACCCGAACCGCCCAGCACGATGCCGAGGCTGCCCGGATCGGCGACGGTGCGCCGCGCGGCATCGATACAGAACGCCGGGTAGTCGTCCTGCGGGTCCAGCTCAAAGGCACCGCAGTCCACCGGCTCGTGGCCGCGGCCACGAAGATGCTCGATGATCTTCTGCTTCAACTCGTATCCGGCGTGATCGGCTCCGACATAGACGCGCATGCCGCTGATTGTGTCAGGTTGCCCTGCGGTCGGTTACCGTGGCGCGCATGTACCCGGTCGGACTGCCCCAGTACACCTATCCCCCACGTCGACATCCCTGGGAGATCGGGTTGCTCGTCGTCGTGATCCTGTTCACAGTGCTGCTGTACATCGGTGCGATTTTCAGCATCGTCGGGTATCTCGCCGACCCCGAGAACGCCGATCTGAACATCATCATCGTCGCGCTGGCCGCCACCCCCCTAACCTTGTATCTGGGTCGAGGCATTCTCTACGGGCAGCAGCGGGTGAACGGCGTGAAGATGTCCCCCACCCAGTTCCCCGAGGGGTACGCGCTGGTCGCCGAGGCAGCGCAGCGTTTCGGTCTGCAGGAGCTGCCCGACGCTTACGTCGTGCTGGGCAACGGCCAGATTAACGCCTTCGCCAGCGGCCACGGCTTCCGCCGGTTCGTCGTGGTCTACAGCGACCTGTTCGAGATCGGCGGCGAGGCGCGCGATCCGGAGGCCCTGGCCTTCATCATCGGGCACGAGGTCGGCCACATCGCCGCCGGGCACGCCTCCTATTGGCGACAGTTCGCCCAGACCGCGATGAACTTCGTCCCATTCCTGGGCACCTCGCTGTCGCGGTCCATGGAGTACACCGCCGACAACCACGGATACGCCATGCGCCCCACCGGAATTCAGGGAGCCATCGGCGTCATGGCGGCCGGTAAGTACTTGCTCAAGCGGGTCGAGTTCGACACACTGGCCAACCGCGCCACCCTGGAGACGGGGTTCTTCGTCTGGCTGGTCAACATGCTCTCCAGCCACCCTGTGCACACCTGGCGCGCGGCGGCGCTGCGGAATCGGCAGCAGGCCGGGTCGTTGTTCTTCCGTCCCAAGCTGCTGCCGCCGACTCCCATTCCTCCGGTGCCGCCGCTGCTACCGCCCGCGCCGCCGCCGATACCGCACGGCTACCTGCCGCATCAGCAGGCGTACACCTTCGACAATCCGCCGCCGCGCTACTAGTCGAACGTCGGCGGCTCGGTGCGGGTGCGCTTGAGCTCGAAGAAGTGCGGGTACGAGGCAAAGATCACCGACGCATCCCAGAGCTTCCCCGCCTCTTCACCACGCGGGATCTTGGAGATCACCGGACCGAAGAAGGCCACACCATTGACGTGGATCGTCGGGGTGCCCACGTCCGGGCCCACCTTGTCCATGCCGGCGTGGTGGCTCTCGCGTAGCGCCGCGTCGTACTCGGTCGACTCGGCCGCGTCGGCCAGCTCGGCGGGCAGGCCCACCTCGGCAAGGGACTCCGCGATGACCGCCGGGAGGTCCTTGTTGTCCTGGTTGTGGATCCGGGTCCCCAGCGCGGTGTACAGCGGCTCGAGGATCTCGGGGCCCTTGGCCTGCTCGGCGGCGATAGCCACCCGCACCGGTCCCCAGGCCGTCTTCATCAGTTCCTGGTAGCGCTCCGGCAGGTCCTCGCGGCCCTCGTTGAGGACGGCCAGACTCATCACCCGGAATTTCACGTCGATATCGCGAACCTTCTGGACCTCCAGGATCCACCGCGAGGTGATCCAGCACCACGGACATAGCGGGTCGAACCAGAACTCGGCGAGATCCTTCTTGTCTGCAGACATTGCGCGCCTTTCGGATGTGAGTCGGGCAGGGTTAGCTCCAGTTTGTCCCAACTCACGTTCCCGCCGCCGTGTTCCCGACGCGTCTACCGGCTACGTTGGGTACGTGGCACTCCCCAACCTCACCCGTGACCAGGCCGCGGCCCGCGCCGCTGCGATCGACGTCGAGCATTACGCGATAACCCTCGACCTCACCGACGGTAACGGCGGTCCGAGCGAAGAAACCTTTCACTCGTCGACCACCGTCACCTTCACCGCGCAGCCGGGGGCCTCAACGGTTATCGATATCGCGGCCCGCACCGTGCGCCGCGCCGAGCTCAACGGCGTCGAACTAGACGTCAGCGGGTACGACGAGGAGAACGGCATCACGCTCGACGGGCTGGCCGCCACGAACACCGTGGTGGTCGAGGCTGACCTCGAGTACTCGCACACCGGTGAAGGTCTGCACCGCTTCGTGGACCCGGTGGACGACGAGGTGTACCTGTACTCGCAGTTCGAAACCGCCGATGCCAAGCGCATGTTCGCGTGCTTCGATCAGCCCGATCTCAAGGCTGCCTTCGATGTCACGGTGACCGCCCCGGCGCATTGGCAGGTGATCTCCAACGGTGCCCCGCTATCGGTTGCCGACGGTGTGCACACCTTCGCGACCACCGCCAAGATGAGCACCTACCTGGTCGCGCTGATCGCCGGGCCGTACGCGCGATGGAACGACGTGTACTCCGATGACCACGGAACCATCGACCTGGGCATCTACTGCCGCGCCTCACTGTCGGAGTTCATGGACGCCGACCGGCTTTTCACCGAAACCAAGCAGGGATTCGGCTTCTATCACAAGAACTTTGGCACTCCGTACGCGTTCGGCAAGTACGACCAGCTGTTCGTGCCCGAGTTCAACGCCGGCGCCATGGAGAACGCCGGTGCGGTGACCTTCCTGGAGGACTACGTCTTCCGCTCCAAGGTCACCAAGTACTCCTATGAGCGACGTGCCGAGACCGTGCTGCACGAGATGGCGCACATGTGGTTCGGCGATCTGGTCACCATGCGTTGGTGGGATGACCTGTGGCTCAACGAGTCCTTCGCGACCTTCGCCTCGGTGCTGTGCCAGGCGGAGGCCACCGAGTACACCGAGGCATGGACCACGTTCGCCAATGTCGAGAAGTCGTGGGCGTACCGCCAGGATCAGCTGCCGTCGACCCATCCGGTCGCCGCCGACATCCCCGATCTGGCCGCTGTGGAGGTGAACTTCGACGGCATCACCTACGCCAAGGGCGCCAGTGTGCTCAAACAGCTTGTGGCGTATGTCGGTTTGGAGAATTTCTTGGCCGGCCTCCGGTCGTACTTCCGCGACCACGCGTTCGGCAACGCGACGTTCGACGATCTGCTGGGTGCGCTGGAAGAGGCCTCGGGACGCGATCTGTCGGACTGGGGCACGCAGTGGCTCAAGACCACCGGACTGAATACGCTCTCCCCCGACTTCGAGGTGGACGCGGACGGCAGGTTCACCCGGTTCGCCGTCAAGCAGTCCGGGGCCGCCCCGGGTGCCGGCGAGACCCGGGTGCACCGCCTGGCCGTCGGAATCTACGACGACGTGGACGGCAAGCTGGTGCGCGCCCACCGGCTTGAGTTGGACGTCGAAGGACCGTCGACGGATGTGCCCGGGCTGGTTGGTGTTTCCCGAGGGAAGCTGATCATCGTCAACGACGACGATCTGACCTACTGCTCGCTGCGCCTGGACGACGCGTCACTTCAGACGGTGCTCTCGCGAGTAGCCGATATCGCCGAGCCGCTGCCGCGCACGCTCGCGTGGTCGGCGGCCTGGGAGATGACCCGCGAGGCCGAGCTGCGGGCGCGAGACTTCGTGGCACTGGTGTCCTCGGGCGTGCACGCCGAGTCGGAAGTCGGTGTGGCGCAGCGTTTGCTGCTGCAGGCGCAGACGGCGTTGAGCTCGTATGTGGAGCCCGAGTGGGCACGCGAGCATGGCTGGCCGGCGTTCGCCGACCGTCTGCTGGAACTGGCGCGCGCCGCCGAGGCGGGCTCGGACCATCAGCTGGCATTTGTGAATGCCTTCACCAACTCGGTGTTGTCGGCGGGACATACCGTCGTGCTGCAGGCGCTGCTGGACTCCGATCCGGCGTCGCTGGATCTGCCCGGTCTGACGGTGGACACCGACCTACGGTGGCGAATCGTGAACGCGCTGGCGGCCTCCGGAGCACTGGAGCCGGACGCGTCGGTGTTCATCGATGCCGAGCTGGAGGGCGACCCGACGGCCGCAGGCAAGCGTCAGGCTGCCCAGGCTCGCGCGGCCAGGCCGGTCGCCGAGGTGAAAGAGGCGGCGTGGAAGCAGGTCATCGACGATGACACGCTGCCGAACATCACCGCGCGTTCGGTCATCGCGGGAATCGTGCAGCCCGGACAGGCTGAGCTGCTGGCACCGTTCGCGGGTCGCTACTTCGATGTCATCGAGGATGTGTGGGCGCGGCGTTCCAGCGAGGTGGCGCAGACCGTGGTGATCGGCCTGTACCCGTCGTGGGACATCTCGCAGCGTGCGGTGGAGTCAGCAGATGGCTTCTTGGCCAAGGAGATCCCGTCGGCGCTGCGTCGTCTGGTCTCCGAGGGGCGCGCGGGCATCGTCAGGTCACTGCGGGCCCGCGAGTTCGACGCCCAGTAGCGCCCCTTCGTTTGACGCCGAGTGCATACCAAGCGCAGGCCTTTCACGCGATTCGCCTGCCTGCGGTATGCGCTCGGCGAGCCAGGGCGTCACGCACGCGCCGGATGATGTCGTCGGGGTGGTCTTCCGCGACCACCCTGACAATCAGCCAGCCCATGCCCTCGAGCATCTCCAGACGCTTGATGTCCTTGAGGTATTGCCGACGGTCGCTGCGGTGCTGGTCTCCGTCGTACTCGACGCCGACCATGAGGTCCTCCCACCCCATGTCGATGTACGCGAGCGCAACGAAGTCGCCGTTATGCACCATGACCTGCGTGGCAGGGCACGGCAACCCGGCCCGTATCAGCAGCAGCCGCAGCCAGGTCTCCTTAGGCGACTGCGCCCCGGCATCCACCAGATCAAGCGCTACATGCGCCCGACGAATGCCACGCATACCCGGGTGTCGCGACGCGAGTTCAGCGACGTCTGACAGTGCGAGTTGCGTAGCGCGCACAAGAGAGTCCAGCGCGGCCACCGCGACGTCCTGCGGATAGCGGCAGGCGAGATCAACCGCGGTGCGAGCCGCAGTCGTGGTCCGCATCCCGCCGATTACACACACCTCGTCGTCCTGGAGGGTGCATCGAAGAGTCACTACGCCTGGCTCGCGACGCCGGTTGTGGTCGTCAACAATCTCCGCCGGTCGAGATGGGTCAACCCACTGCGCCCCGTGCAGTGCTGCCGCAGAGAACCCTGCAAGCACCCCCTGCCTACGCGATCGCAGCCATGCCGCCTCCGCACGGATGGTCGGCGTTACCGCGATGCCCCGCGGAACGTAGACGTCCTTGTGCCTGGCCACGTACGTCGTTGACAGCTCATGCCGGGTCACCAAACCCGCGCGAATCGCCTCGCTCCCAAGGATTACCCCGCTCCCCATCGCCGAATCATGCGACAGGCCACCGACAAAAGCATCGAGCGCATACCAGACGCAGCGATTTCAGAGATTTCGCATGCATGCGGTATGCGCTCGGCGCAGAGAGAGGTGGGGATCAGGGGCGCGAGATGGCGGCGCTCATCACGCGCACCGCGCTGATGATCCCGTCGAGCAGGTTGCCTTCCTTGAACGACGCCACAGCAGCAGCGACCCCCAGGTCGGCGGCCGACTCGGCACCGCGACCCTTGAGTCCCTCGCCGTAGACGACCTCCACGACATGCTGGTTGGGCGACACCGCGATCAGCACGGCCTCATCCGGCGTCGGCACCTTCAGGAACACGTCGCGTGCTCCGGCGGCGGTGTCCGATCCCAGATCGCCGATGTACACGGAAAATCGCGCCTTCGACTGACGCGACCCGTAGGTCAGCGCATCGTCGAGAGTCGCCAGCTCGTAGTTGGGGAACGGGTACTCGACCGACAGCGCGCCCGGCTCGGTGACCCCCGAGAGGCGTCCGCTGATGGTCTCGGCCCACCCGCGCGGCAGATCGGCGGGAGCAGTCTTGATGACTTCACCACTTGCCACTTGCGGACCCTCCAATCGCCTCGGTGCTCGCGTGTCCATGGCCGTGGCCATGCCCGTGCGCGTCACCAATGTTCTCGTCGACAGCGGCCCACAGGATCGGGGCGTGTGTCCAGCCGTCGTTCATGTTGAAGGTCGCGGGGTGAGGGCCCTTCTTGCGCATCGTCCACAATCCGACGAGCACAAAGAAGACCGGCGTGATCAGGGCTACCCAGACCGGCATCCCGATGTATGTGGGGCTGTTGAGAAAGCTCACGATGCAAACCGTAGCCGACCGCGCCGGGAAGTCATGCCGCGCCCTCCCCTAGATATCGGACCCATGCCGGGTCGAGTTCCTTGACCGACGACAGCAGCCGCCAGTGCTGGCCCTTCGGCGGCATCGGTGTGGTGTGCAACGCCCAGCCCAAGTCCGCCAGCAGCCGGTCGGCCTTGCGGTGATTACACGACGAACAGCAGGCCACGCAGTTCTCCCAGGAATGCGCGCCGCCCTTACTGCGCGGGATGACGTGATCGATGGTGTCGGCGCGTCCACCGCAGTACGCGCAGCGGAACCGATCGCGATGCATCAGCGCGGCCCGCGTCATCGGAACCCGGGCCCGGTAAGGCACCCGCACGAAGGTCCTGAGCCTGATCACCGAGGGCACCGCCACCGACGTGGTGGCCGAATGGATGACGGGAGCACCCGGATCGTCGTGCACCACATCGGCCTTGCCGCACAGCAGCATGATCACCGCACGGCGCATCGGCAGCGCTGTGAGCGGCTCATATGTGGAGTTCAGCAATAACACACGACGCCGGCCCCATAGGGAACCGGCGTCGTTGGATTGCTGTGGGGGGATGGCCCCGGGGACCCTCGTCCCTGGGACACTGTGCAGTATTCGGGCCGACCCGTTCTGGGTCGGCCCAGCGCTGGCACTGTTATGCCGGTGCCCGCGGCTCTTCTTGTGTTGCACCATTACAACCAGTGCACCACGATTCGGCGGTCTTCGCACGACAATTTGCGCCGTGTTCGCAGGTCAATCCAATGAACATCGCGTAACCAACCCGGCTGACCGACCCAAGTGCGTACCGGCACAATGGACGACGTGGCAGCCCCCACCCCTGAAAACTTCTACGACGCCGTCGGTGGCGCCGCCACTTTCCATGCGATCGTGGCTCGTTTCTACGAGCTTGTCGCCGACGATGAGGTGCTGCGGCCCCTGTATCCGGAGGAAGACCTCACCGGCGCCGAGGATCGACTGCGGATGTTTCTGGAACAGTATTGGGGCGGCCCACGCACCTACTCCGACCAGCGCGGACATCCTCGACTGCGGATGCGCCACGCGCCGTATCGGATCGGCCCCATCGAGCGAGACGCGTGGCTGCGCTGCATGCGGACCGCCGTTGACTCCATCGACCGGAACACCCTTGACGACGACCATCGCACCCAGCTGTGGAGCTACCTGGAGATGGCGGCGCAGTCGATGGTCAACTCACCCTTCTGATACGTCGATCGCGATTCGAGGCCAGCGCCGTCGTGGTGCAGAATGATCAACCGTGACCGCCGCCTACTTGGGCCAACATGACGACCCCTGGTGGTCGCGAGCCGTCTTCTATCAGATCTACCCACGCTCGTTCGGCGACAGCGACGGCGATGGCGTCGGTGATCTCGATGGCATATCAGCAAAACTCGGCTACCTTGATTTGCTCGGCATCCAAGGGATCTGGCTAAATCCCGTTACCAAATCTCCGATGGCCGACCACGGCTACGACGTGTCGAACCCCCGGGAGATCGACCCGTTGTTCGGTGGATCGATCGCGATGCACCGGCTCATCGCCTCCGCCCACCGCCACAACATCAAGGTCATCATGGACTTGGTGCCCAACCACACCAGCTCCGAGCACCGCTGGTTCATCGAGGCTCTCGCCGCCGAACCTGGCAGTGAGGCTCGCTCGCGTTACATCTTCCGCGACGGCAAGGGCGTCAACGGCGAACTGCCGCCTAACAATTGGCCCTCGGTGTTCGGCGGTCCGGCCTGGACCCGGGTGACCGAGCCCGATGGCACACCCGGCCAGTGGTACCTGCATTTGTTCGCTCCGGAACAGCCAGATGTCAACTGGGACAACCCGGAAGTGTTCGACGACTTCGCCGAGACCCTGCGGTTCTGGCTGGACCGTGGCATTGACGGCTTCCGGCTCGATGTCGCCCATGGCATGGCCAAGCCGCCGGGCCTTCCCGATATCGAGGACACCGAAACCTCGATGCTGCACATCGCCGATGAGGACCCACGTTTCAACAACGAGGGCGTACACGAGTACCACCGCAAGATCCGCAAGGTGCTCGACCAGTACCGCGATGTGGTTGCCGTCGGTGAGATCTGGGTGAACGACAACACTCGCTTCGCCGAGTACGTCAGGCCCGACGAGCTGCATCTCGGATTCAACTTCAAGCTGGTAGAGGCCGACTTCGACGCGGACAAGATCCGCGCCGCCATCGAAAATTCCCTTGCTGCAGTCGATTCCGTAGGCGCAACCCCCACCTGGACGCTGTCCAACCATGACGTGGAGCGCGAGGTGACGCGCTACGGCAACGGCCAGATCGGCCAGTGGCGGGCCCGGGCCATGGCCCTGGTGATGCTTGCGCTACCCGGAACTGTGTTCATCTACAACGGTTCCGAGCTGGGGCTGCCGAATGTGGACCTACCCGACGAGGCCCTGCAGGACCCGGTGTGGGAACGCTCCGGCCACACCGAACGGGGTCGTGACGGCTGCCGGGTTCCGATCCCCTGGGAGGGCACCGATCCCCCGTACGGCTTCTCGTCCAACGATCAGACCTGGCTGCCGATGCCCCACGGCTGGGCCGACTTCACCGTCGAACATCAGCTGGAGCAGGCCGATTCCACGCTGTCGCTGTACCGGCGCGCCATCGAATTACGCAAGAACCGAAAAGAATTCAACGGCACCAGCCTGGAGTGGTATGGCAGCCCACCGGGTGCGCTGGCGTTCCGCGTCAAGGGCGGCGGGCTGACCTGCGCCCTGAACGTCAGCAGCGACCTGGTGGACTTGCCTGCGGGCGAGGTCATCCTGACCAGCGGGCCGCTCGTCAACGGCAAGCTGCCACGCAATACCGCGGCCTGGATCGTCTAGCGGACCGATAGCGACAGATCGGTCCGGCGGCGGTACACCGACCCGAAGCGGGCGTCCAGCCGTAACCATGCGGGCACGGCGCGCACCCGCACCGGTTCATCCTCGTCGGGGTTAGTGGGCACAAATCCCATTGCTGCCAAAGCAAATACGCATCGCATCGGCACGTCGACCGGTCGGCCATCGGTTCCATCGACCGTCACGACGGATTGGTCCAGCAGCGACACCGGTGGACCGTGGGCACTGCCGTGTTCGCGTGCCAGCTCTCCCCCGCGCTGCGCCAGTTCGAGCACTGTCCGTGCCGGGATGTCGTCCAGATACTCAAATCCGCTATCGGCGGGCAACGCACCCCGCCACACCGAGTCCATCGGGAAACCCGTGTGCACGTAGCCGTCTGCGTCCGGGGCCTGCAGGCCGCGTAGCACTTCGTCGACGGCGGCGGTGATATCGGGGGTTCTCAGCTCACCGCGCACGGCGCGGCAGGCCAGCACGTCGAATTGTGTTGCGGTCCAGACGACTATCCGGCCGTCGTCTCGAAGACGCAGCCGCACCACCGCGGACTCGTCCAGTCGTGCGGCGCGGGTGAGGAACGTCGCCAGGTCCTTGCGGTCGAAGGCGTCGGGCACCCGCAGCGGGGCCTCGGTCACGGTCGCGACCAGCGTTGCAGGTACTCGCGATGGGTGTCGGTGAGACGCAACAGGGTTTGGCTGTCCAGGTGAAAGGTCACCAGCTGGGTGTCCGCGATCACCGCGGGTTTGGAATCCGGCGCCGCGTTCACCGAACGCACCTCGTAGTTGATCGTGAAGTCCACCGCTCTGATCTTCGAGACCCACATGGTCACCTGCAGTGGAGAGTCGGCGAGCCGCACCTGCCCCTTGTATTTCACGTGGACATCGGCGATGAGCAGGCCGGTGGTGGTGATCTCGGCGCCAAACACGTCCCGCAGGAACGGCACTCGCGCTTCTTCCAGGATCGTCACCATCGTCGCGTGGTTTACGTGCTGGTACATGTCGATATCGGACCAGCGGACCGGCACCGCCGCGACATAACCTGGCTTGTCGCCGATGCTCATCGGTGTCTGCTGCTCTTCGCTAACGCTCATCGCACCATCATGCAGGACCGCTGATGCTGCTCCTGATCATCCCTCTGATCTGGCGTGCTGCCACCGACAACGTCGCCAGGTCCGGTTCACCCGACGCGAAGATCTCCGCGAGCGTGCCTCGGGCCCGTTCCAGGCGCGAGGCATTGGTGAACTCCCATTCGGCGATCTTCTGCTCGCCGGTCTCATCGGGCTCGCCGACGGAGAGCACATCCATGGTGAGCGCCCGCAACGAGGAGTAGATGTCGTCACGGATCGCCAACCGGGCCAGGGAATGCCAACGGTCGTTGCGCTCGAGCTGGGAGACCGCGGTCAGCAGATCGTCCACCCGCAGGTCGTCCATCAGGGTGAAGTACAGATCGGCAACCTCCGCACCGTCACGGTCGGCGATGTCGGCGATGTCGATGATGTCCAGCAGGCTGAAGCCGTACAGGCAGCCGGCCACATCACGGGCAAGATCAGCCGGAACACCCAGCTCCATCAGGTCATCGGCCTGCTTGGTGACGATCTCCAGGTCGTGACCACGCAGCCATGTGGTGAGCATTGGGGTCAGCTCGGCGATACCCTGCGCGAACCGGTTGATCTCGGCACCGACAGCCAGAGGCTGCGGCCGGTAGCTGATGAGCCACCGCGATGCACGGTCCAGCAGGCGCCGCATGTCCAGCGTCAGCCGATCCGAAACCGCCACTGGCACATCGGCATGCCGGATGCGGTCCCACAATGAGCGCAGTCCGAAGATGGCCTCCACGGCCACATACGTCTTGAGCCCGTCCACCGAACCCGTCCCGGCATCCTCGAAGAGCCGGTACACGTAGGTGATTCCGCCGCAGTCGACCACCGAATTGACCAGCATGGTGGCGTAGATCTCTTTGCGCAGCGGATGCTGGCGGATCTCCGCGTCGAACCGTTCACGCAGCACGTTCGGGAAGTAGTGCACCATGCGGCGCAGCGTGACCTCTTGATCCGGGGCGTCGCTGGCCAGCAGATCGTCCTTGAGCCCGAGCTTGACGTGTGCCATGAGGGTTGCCAATTCCGGTGAGGTCAAACCGATCCCGAGTGCCGCGCGGCGCTCGATCTCCTTCTCGGACGGCAACGCCTCCAGTTCACGATCGAGTCCACGTTCGGCAACCAGGTAGGCGATCTGGCGCGCATGCACGCTCAGCAGCGAGGCCGCGTTGGCCCGGCTGGTGCCCATGAGGTTGTTCTGGGATTCGTTGTCGGCCAATACAAGGGCGGCAACATCGTCGGTCATCGACTCCAGCAATGCCGTCCGTTCGGAGGCTTCGACCTTGCCGGCGCTGACCAGCGAATCGATCAGGATCTTGATGTTGACCTCGTGGTCCGAGCAGTCCACTCCGGCGGAGTTGTCCAGTGCGTCGGTGTTGACCCGACCGCCGTTGAGCTCGAACTCGATGCGGCCCCGCGATGTCAGGCCAAGGTTGCCACCTTCGCCGATCACCCGCGCGCGCACTTGGTTTCCGTTGACGCGCACGGCGTCGTTGGCCTTGTCCCCCACGTCGGCGTGCGATTCGCTCTCGGCCTTGACATAGGTGCCGATGCCACCGTTGAAGAACAGGTCGACCGGGGCCAGCAAGATCGCGCGGACGAGCTGCGGAGGTGTCATCTCCTTGACGTCGCTGTCGATTCCGAGCGCGTCACGAACCTCGGGGCTGATCGGTATGGATTTTTGTGCCTTACTGAAGACACCGCCTCCCGGGCTGATGAGCGCCGCGTTGTAGTCGGCCCAGCTGGAGCGCTCCAGCGCGAACATCCTCTTACGTTCAGCCCAGGACGATGCCGGATCGGGGTTCGGGTCTAAGAAGATGTCCCGGTGGTCGAAGGCAGCCACTAGCTTGATGTGTTGGGACAGCAGCATGCCGTTGCCGAAGACGTCTCCGCTCATGTCGCCGACGCCCGCGACAGTGAAATCCTGTGTCTGGGTATCGATCCCCATTTCCAGGAAGTGACGTTTCACGCTCTCCCAGGCGCCGCGGGCGGTGATGCCCATGGCCTTGTGGTCGTAGCCGACGGAGCCGCCCGAGGCGAACGCGTCGCCGAGCCAGAACCCGTACGACAGGGCGACATCGTTGGCGATATCGGAGAAGGTGGCGGTGCCCTTGTCGGCGGCGACAACGAGGTAGGGGTCGTCGCCGTCACGGCGCCGCACTCCCTCGGGGGGCACGACCGCATTAGTCGCGCGGTCGCGGTTGTCGGTGATATCGAGCAGACCGCTGATGAAGCGCCGGTAGCACTCGACGCCCTCAGCGCGGAACGCGTCGCGGTCGACGGCGGCATCGCCGGTGCTGGCGGGCGGATTCTTGACGACGAATCCTCCCTTGGCGCCAACCGGAACGATGACCGCGTTCTTCACGGCCTGCGCCTTGACCAGACCCAGGATCTCGGTGCGGAAGTCCTCGCGGCGGTCGGACCAGCGCAGCCCGCCGCGGGCGACCGGGCCGAAGCGCAGGTGCACTCCCTCCACCCGCGGGGAGTACACGAAGATCTCGAAGCGGGGCCGTGGCTCGGGCAGCTCGGTGATCTCGCGCGGGTTGAGCTTGAAGGACAGCACACCGTTGGCGCGCGCCGAATCCGGCTTGGTCACAAAGTAGTTGGTACGCAAGGTGGCCTGGATCAGGCCGAAGAACGCGCGCAGCACCCGGTCGGTATCCAGACTGACCACTTTGTCGATCTCGGCGAGCACTTGGGCGGCCTTGGCATCGGCCAGCGTGTCGTCGGTGACGGCGGGGTCGAACCGGGCTTCGAACAGTTCGACGAAATCGCGTGCGGTCTGGGAGTTATCGGCCAGGACCGTCTCGATATGCGCCTGGCTGTAGGGGAAGCCGGCCTGCCGGAGGTACTTGGCATAACCGCGCAAGATGGTGATCTGTCCGGCCGTGAGCCCGGCGCGCAGCACCAACTCGTTGAATCTGTCGATTTCGACACGGCCGTGCCACACATCATCGATGGCGTTGGTGAGCAGTTCGGCGCGGCGCGCGGTGCCCTCGGCATCGAAGGTGCGGGTGATCGCCGGGTGCACCACGATGCGGAATGCGTACAGCGAGACTGCCAGACCGTCCGGCCGGGTGAAGTGATACGGGCGTTCTTCGAGCACATCGACACCCATGCTGTGCAACACCGGCAGCACCTGGCTCAGGGAGGCCGAGCGACCACCGAGATACATGCTGAGCACGCCGGTGCCCAGCTCGTCGGCGTCATAGGCCAGGTCGATGGAGTTCTCTTGCAGCCCTTCGATTCTTGCGATGTCGGCAATGGCCTCTGCGGGCGGCACATTCGTCTTGAAGACCTCAGGCAGGATGACCGAGTACCGCTCCGCGCAGGCGCGGTCGATCGGTGAATCGGGGCGCACTGCGCGGACCAGACGATCGCTCCAGGTCCGGGTGGTCTGAGTGAGCAACGCCTGGATGCGTACCCGGTTGGCTTCCGAGGTGTCGACGCTGCCGTGCAGGCTGTTCTCCGGCATGCGGACAGTGAAATGAACCAATGCCCAGGGTGATTCGCTGACACGGGCGGTGTAGTCGATACCGGTGCCGCCGAGTTCACGCACCAGGATGTCTTGCATGGCCAGCCGCACCGTGGTGGTGTAGCGGTCGCGAGGCAGGTACACCAGCGCCGTGACGAAGTTCCCCAACTCGTCGGCGCGCAGGAACAGTAGCGAACCCGGATGCGCGCCAATGTTTCTCACGGCGGTCACCACGTCGTAGAGCCGATCGACACTCGATGCGAATAGCTCGGCACGAGGCAGGTTCTGCATGAACTCGATCAGCATGTGGCCCGCCAACGAGTCCTGGCTGGCATCTGAGCGGCCGAGCACCTGATGCACGCGGTCGGAGATCACCGGGATGGCCAGCACATCGGCGTTGGTCGCGGCGACAGTGAAGACACCGACAAGGCGATGCTCGACGGCCGGACCGTTGCCGTCTTCTTGTCTGATCACCACGATGTTCGGATAGATGGCGTATCGCAGATAGGTGGGTGTGGTGGCCTGCGCGAGGACCAGTAGCTGGTCGTTGTGGGTGAGCTGCGGCAGTACCTCTTCGCGGCGTTTGAGCAGGCCAAGCCGACTCGACTCGTCGGCGGTTGCGCGACCGTTCTCGACGGTGCAGCGCTGGTAGCCCAATATGGTGAAGTTTCCGTCGACGAGCCAGCGCAGCAGGTTGGCGACCTCAGTCAGCTCGGCGGACGAGAACCTGGCGCTACCGGCCGAGGCGTCCAGCGCGCCGGCCAGCTCGACAACCGCATCGCGCATGGCATCGGTATCCGCCGCGACGTGGCTGCCGTCCTCCAGGGTGTGCGGTAGCTGCGTTTCGATGAATCCCAGACGCTCGGCGTCAATGGAGGGCGGCAGCTGCAGGTGGATCCAGCACTCGGTATCGGGCGCGATATCGCTTTGCAGGTTTTCCACCGGGACCGCCGACAGCAGCGTGCCGTCGGCGGCACGTTTCACGGTGAAGACCGGGTCCATCAGGTCGACGATCGCCACACCTTGACGGCGCAGCAGCACCGTGATGGATTCGGTCAGCAACGGCGTGTAATCGGTGACCAGTTGTAGAGCGGTTCCCAGCCCCGCGTCGTCACCGTTGCGGTAGGTGGCCATCGTTATCTCGTGCGGCGCTCGCCGTGCGGCCAACCGCAGCAGCGCGCGCATGAGGGCCTCGCGCACCGGCGGCGCCGGTGTCGCGGTGTGCCCATCTGCGTCGACCACCTCGTCCCAATCCATCTCCCCCGCATACCGGGCGTGGCTGAACGCAGCGCTCAGCGCCTCGATGGTGGGCACGCCAGATCCATTGGCAGATGGCGTGTTTTCGGAAGTTGTGGTCCCTGTGTTAACAGTCACGCAGAACGCTCCTGGCCGAGTTTGCGTACCGGGTTTCGGCACGCAATCTCACCCTAGTCGCGTGTCAGGCGGCGGTGGGTAACTCTATGAGGTCTGGCTGCATCGATACCCAAACGTTCCACTTTGTTCTCTTCGTAGGCCTGGAAGTTGCCTTCAAACCAGAACCAGGAAGCAGGGTTATCGTCGCTTCCCTCCCACGCCAGGATGTGCGTACAGGTGCGGTCCAGGAACCACCGGTCGTGCGAGATGACGACCGCGCAGCCCGGGAACTGCTCAAGCGCGTTTTCCAGTGAGCTCAGGGTTTCGACGTCCAGGTCGTTGGTGGGCTCGTCGAGCAGGATCAGATTGCCGCCCTGCTTGAGGGTCAACGCCAGGTTCAGACGGTTGCGCTCACCGCCGGAGAGTACGCCCGCAGGCTTCTGCTGATCCGGCCCCTTGAAGCCGAATGCGGAAACATAAGCCCGCGAAGGCATTTCATTCTGACCGACCACAATGTGGTCGAGCCCATCGGAAACAACCTCCCAGACGTTCTTCTTGGGATCGATACCGGCACGGCTCTGGTCGACGTAGCTCAGCTTGACGGTCTCGCCCACCTTGACCTCGCCGCCATCGGGATTCTCCAACCCGACGATGGTCTTGAACAGGGTGGTCTTACCGACACCGTTGGGGCCGATCACGCCGACGATGCCGTTACGGGGCAGCGTGAACGAGAGATCTTTGATGAGGGCGCGTTCCTCGAATCCCTTGTCGAGATGACTCACCTCGACCACCACATTGCCCAGGCGCGGGCCGGTGGGAATCTGGATTTCCTCGAAGTCGAGCTTCCGCGTCTTCTCCGCCTCGGCGGCCATCTCCTCGTAGCGCCCGAGCCGTGCCTTGTTCTTGGCTTGACGGGCCTTGGCGCCTGAACGCACCCATGCGAGCTCTTCCTGCAGACGCTTGTGCAGCTTGGCGTCCTTGCGCCCCTGTACGGCGATGCGCTCGGCCTTCTTCTCCAGGTAGGTGGAGTAGTTGCCCTCATAGGGGTACGCGCGGCCGCGGTCCAGCTCGAGGATCCACTCGGCCACGTTGTCCAGGAAGTACCGGTCGTGGGTGACGGCCAGGATGGCACCCGGGTAGCTGGCCAGGTGCTGTTCAAGCCACAGCACGCTTTCGGCGTCCAAGTGGTTGGTGGGCTCGTCGAGCAGCAGCAGATCAGGCTTGGACAGCAGCAGCTTGCACAACGCGACCCGGCGGCGCTCGCCACCGGACAGATGTGTCACGGGCTCGTCCGGTGGTGGGCAGCGCAGCGCGTCCATGGCCTGCTCCAGCTGCGAGTCAATGTCCCAGGCATCGGCGGCGTCCAGCTCTTCCTGGAGCTTGCCCATCTCTTCCATGAGTTCATCGGAGTAGTCGGTGGCCATCAATTCGGCGACCTCGTTGTACCGATTCAGCTTGCCCTTGAGCGCGACGCCGGCCTCGACGTTCTCGCGCACCGTCTTCGTTTCGTCCAGCTCCGGCTCCTGCATCAGGATTCCGACGCTGGCCCCGTTGGCCAGGAATGCTTCGCCGTTGTTCGGCTTGTCCAGCCCGGCCATGATCTTCAGGACGCTGGATTTACCAGCACCGTTAGGACCGACCACACCAATCTTGGCGCCGGGCAGGAAGTTCAGGGTGACATCGTCGAGGATGACCTTGTCGCCATGCGCCTTGCGGACTTTCATCATCGTGTAGATGTACTCAGCCATTGCCGCGCTGTCGCCTCTCCTCTAAGTTCTTTAGCCGCAGCTCACGACCATTCTGGTGGGCTGCCCGAACCATCCTAGGTGAGAGGCGACCGCGCGGTCGCCGGTGTCAGCTCGCAGATCACGCGCTAAGGCGCAGGTTCACCGACTCCTCGCTGCTCTCGTCGGTTTCCGAGAGCTCCGGGGTGGCGTCTTCGGTGCCGGGATCGGGTTGCTCCGGCGCCTCAGCGCCCTCCTGCTTGCCGGTGTAGCCGACCTTCTCGATCCGCGCGATGGTCCGCGATAGATCAGGCCCGACGGCGATCGCCTTCATCTCCGTGACCTGACGGCGGTTGCCGTCCTTGTCCTCGAACTCGCTGGTGTGCAGATGACCGTGCACGATCACCGGTGCTCCCTTCCCCAGCGCGGCACCCACCCCGGTGACCAGACGTCCCCAGCAGGTGACATTGATGAAGAGAGAGTTCGAATTCACCCAACTGCCGTCGTCACGCCGTCGGCGTGCATTACTGGCGACGCGGAACTTGATCATTTCGTCGGAGCCGACCTGGCGCCGCTTGAGGTCTCCGACGATGGAGCCGATCACAGTCACTGGAGTTTCAAACATGGTTCGTGCCTTTCCTCAATCTCTATATCTCTTCTCGGCACCGCCGAACGGGTGCCCTTGGCCACTCCAGTAACCCGCCAAGCACCGACACCGCGGACCGACATGTGGGCACGTTCCGGTGACAGCTGTGGATGGATGCGAGATTGGGGACAACTGGCCGATGAGTCCAGCCCCCCGTACCTTGCTTGACATGACGGTTTGGATCATGCAGCGCCCCGAGGACGACATCGCCGCCGAATTGCATGCCTCATCAGGGACGTTGGCCGGTATTCGGCTCGCGGTGAAGGACAACGTAGACGTCGGTGGCGTGCCGACCACGGCCGCCTGTCCGGAGTACGCCTACATTCCCGAGCACGATGCACCGGTGGTCGCGGCCCTGCGCGCGGCCGGTGCCGTTGTCGTCGGCAAGACCAACCTGGACCAGTTCGCGACCGGGCTCGTCGGTACGCGCTCCCCGTACGGCCCGGTGCCGGATTCACGCCGTCCCGAATACATCAGCGGTGGCTCCAGCTCGGGTTCCGCCGTAGCCGTGGCCACCGGCGAGGCCGATATCGCGATCGGTACCGACACCGCCGGCTCGGGGCGCGTCCCGGCGGGGCTGCAGGGCATTGTCGGGATCAAACCGACCGTCGGCGTCATCTCCACCGAAGGCGTGGTCCCGGCCTGTGAATCCTATGACTGTGTAACTATTTTCGCCGCGTCACTGGCTACCGCCAATCGGGCGATGGCCGCCATGGGTGCCGCGTCAGGGCCCCGGCTCTGGCCCGCCAACACCCGGCTTGCGGCGCCTCCTCAGCCCACCGTCGCCGTCCCGCGTGAGCTGCCCGCACTCGACAAGTTGTGGGGCAACGCTTTTCAGGCGGCCGTAGAGCGTCTACGCGCGGCGGGCGCGACGATCGTCGAGATCGATCTGGCCCCGTTCCTTGCCGCCGCGAAATTGCTGTACGAGGGCGCTCTGGTCAGTGAGCGTTACGCGGCCGTCGGCGAGTTCATCGACGCCAATCCCGGGGCGGCACTCGATCCCACTGTTGCGCAGATTGTTTCCGGTGCACGTGATATCCCCGCACACCGCTTGGTGCGCGATCGCGCCGAGGTGCAGCGCCTGCGCGACGAGGCCATGGCCACCCTGGCGGGCGCGGATGCGCTGTTGGTACCCACGGCGCCGCTGCATCCGACGATCGAACAGGTGCAGGCCGACCCGATCGGTGTCAACGCGACGATGGGCACCTACACCAACTTCTGCAACCTGTTCGACCTGTGCGCGGTCGCGGTGCCCGCCGGTACCGCCGGTGACGCCCAGTTCGGGGTGACGGTCCTGGCACGCGCCTTCGATGATGCGGCGGCCTTGGACATCGCCGCTCTGATCACCGGAGATGCTGCAGAACAAGATGTTTGGCCGACCGCGATCACCTTGTCCTATGAGCTTGCGGTGTTCGGCGCGCATCTCAAGGGCGGTCCCTTGGAGTTTCAGCTCACCGATCTGGGTGCCCGCTGGGTAGGTCCGGTCCGTACCGCTTCGAAGTACCGGATGGCGGCGCTGCGCACCACTCCCCCTAAGCCTGGCCTGACCCGCTCGGAAGAGGACGGGGTGAGCATCGGCGGAGAAATCTGGCGCCTATCCCCTGCCGCACTGGGCACTTTCCTCGCGCAGCTGCCCGAGCCCATGCTGCTGGGCAAGGTGGAGTGCGAAGACGGCGTGTGGCGCACCGGCTTTGGGTGTGACGGTGCCGCCGCGCAGGCAGGTATCGACATCAGCGAACATGGCAGCTGGCCGGCGGCAATCGCTGCGGGCGCGGTGAGCTAACGCGAGTTCTCGTCCAGCTGGGCCATTTTGGCGAGCATGGCGTTGTAGGCGGCCAGGTCTGCGTCGTCGTCACGGTCGGCGGCGCGGTCCTGTCTGCGGGCTAGCCGTTCGTCCGAACGCGACCACTGGATGACCAGGGCGATCATGACCACCAGCAACGGCAGCTCTCCCGTTGCCCAGGTGATGGCGCCGCCCATGTGTTGGTCGGAGGCCAGGTCGATCCGCCACGGCAGTGCCAGATTGCTGTAGAACTTTTCGCCCAGAATCGATTTCGTGCCCATCAAGATGACGCCGAAGAAGGCATGCAGCGGCAGCGACACCAGCACGATGCCCAGCTTGGCCACTGGCGGCAGGCGCCGCGGCGACGGGTCGATGCCGATGACCACCCAATAGAACAGGTATCCGCTGAGCAGGAAGTGCAGATTCATCGCCAGGTGCGCAGCATGCACATCGACGGCGGCGTCGTAGAGCCCGCTGAGATACAGGCCGTAGAACCCGCCGATGAACAGCGATGTCGCCACCAGTGGATGGGTCAGGAAGCGAGAGAAGCTGCTGTGCAACAGCAGCTGCACCCATTCACGCAGACCCGGCGGATCCCCCTTGCCTGCAGCGGGTAACACGCGAAGTAGCAGCGTGATGGGGCCACCGAGGACCAGCAGCACGGGCACCAGCATCGAGAGCATCATGTGCGCCACCATGTGCATGCTGAACATCGCGGGCATGTACCGGCCGACACCCGAGGATGTGGCGATGAGCAGAAAGGCACAGCCGGACAGCCAGGCGATGGTGCGCCCCACGGGCCACGCGTCGCCACGGGCCTTGAGGCGACGGAGACCCACCAAGTAGGTGACCGCGAAAACGATGGCGGCCGTTCCGAAGATGAGATCGAAGCGCCAGTCGAACATCAATCGCTGCGGGGTCGGCGGCCCGTCGAGCGTATAGCCGATAGCGACCTCGACCGGTGAAGGGTTGAGATTGACCGGAGGCGGCGGTGGGGTGCGGCCCAGTCCGACGGCGATACCGAACGTGACCGCGAAGATGACGGCCTCCATCCCGGCGAGCCGGATCAGCGGTCGACGGTTCTGCGGTTCCTCACTCAGTGCCGTGATCGCCGATCGCCGCTGTAGATACCCCAAGACACCGAGAACCAGCAGCGCGGTGGCCTTGCCCACCAGCAGCCAGCCGTAGCGGGTGGTGAACAGGTCCGAAAGCTGCACCCGGATAAGCGCGTTGATGATTCCGCTGAGCCCGATCGCGACATAGCACCACAGGGCCAGCGTGGAGAACCGGCGTGTGGCCACGTCCAGATAACCGCCGCCGCGCAGCGCGTGGATCAGTAGTGCGACCAGACCGCCGGCCCACAACGCCGCCGATACCAAATGGATGATGAGGCTGTTGGTGCCCAGGTCATGTGCGCCGCCGGTGGCCGAATGCCCCACCAGGGCCAGCGGCATCAGCGTCGCCACCGACCCGACCACGAGCAGCGGTGTCCACGACCAGCGCAGCACCACCCGGCTGGCGATCGCGACCCCGGCCGCGATGAAGGCCATCCAGCGCCAGGCATTCACGGTTTCGATCTCACCCGCGAGCGTCCACAGCTCCCCGAGCCCGAAATCGCTCACCGGCTGGCCGGCCACATCGGAGATCGACAACGGCACCATGACCGCCGAGAGCACCGCAAGCGCAGTCGATGCCGCGGTGCCGACGCGCAGCGAGCGGTAGCCATCCACGTCGAGCACGCCGGTGGACTGCGGTGGGACGAAGAAGGCCGTGAGCAGGAACGCACCGACGGCAACCACGGCGACGATTTCGGCGGCCGCGCGCACGAACGGCAGACCGTACGAGGTGACGGGGCCAGGGTTGGGCAGACCCGTCGCGAGCAGGGCCTCTGCCAGTGACAGCGCGCCGATAGCAGCCGCGACCAGGCCCGCCAGTGCCGCAAGGCCGACGACGATCGTCCAGATCGGCGAATCGGTCTTGCTGGCGGTGGAGGTGGTGGTCACCAGTCAAGGGTATGGCGAGATGCGATCCGCACGGTCACCGGTTCGATAGACTGCGGTCCGGCTAGCGCCGCATGCCTCCGTAGCTCAGTTGGATAGAGCAAGGGCCTTCTAATCCCTAGGTCGCAGGTTCGATTCCTGCCGGGGGCGCTGATCACACTATATGAGACCTTCGCAACTCCCGCCACAACTCCCGCCGGACGACCAAAAGTCCCGCCAAACGGCTTAATCCCTCCCCTTGTCACTGGTCGGGACTACCATCGACACATGAGCGAAGCGGGGGAAGACACCCGTGTAGGAGCGACGATGGCACGCCCAGCGTCGGAAGGAACCCTTGCCTACAGCTCCGAACTCCCCGAACCCGAGACGGTCGCAGAACCCCAGACAGAACCCGCGTACGCCCGCTGGGGTGTCGCGGTAGCGCTCCTGATCATCGGAATAGCCGCTTTAGCCGCGGTCGCCGTATACGGCACAGGCTCACTGAAATCAGCGCCCGTCACCGTCACGGTCACCCCACCACCAGAGCCGTACCGCTCCCCCAAACTACTGAACCCCGACAAAGACACCGCATTCCTGATGGACCTCGAGAGCACCGGGGTTTTCTACGACACCGCCGGCACCGCCATCTACAACGCCAAGCTGGTGTGCACACTCCTCAAAGACGGGCAGACGGAACTACAAGTCGCTGACGGGTTCGCGAAATCCTCCGACTCCAAACCCGCCGAAGCGGTCAGCTTCGTGAACCTCTCCGTTAAGCACTACTGCCCCAAGGATTGAACGCAAAAAACGCCCCCCGGCTCGACCATGCGGGGGTACATGGGAGCCAGGGGGCGTCTCTACCACCCTTGTGGGGTGGGACTAGGGGGCTGGGAGGATCTACGTTGGGCGAGATTCGAGCCGTAGTCCGAATGGGTGTCCGCATCGTTGGGCATCTCGCGGACACTCAATAGCCCAGTGCTCAATGCCTTTTACAGTGAAGTGGTATCCATCGACATCGACCTCGCAGTTCAGCAAGTCTCGCGGGTGATTGAGTTCGAGCGGAAGGCGACCTGGCTCGAAACTTGCCCACACCCCTTGATCGGTGACCTGGAACCATCCATCAGCTTGCAGTTCGATCATAAAACCAATTCTATTGGTGACCATGGACAACGGCGAGGTCTAAGTTTCGGGCTGCGTTAGGTGCCGGAATATCTCTGCTGGCGGTTCAGGTAGTGGGTGTACGCGGTCCCCTACTCCCCAAGCGAGGACGTCACGTATGTAGCGCAGGGCGATTCTCAGCAGACCGCGTGTGTTTCCGTGCTGCTCCTGCTCATTGGAGTACGCGGCTTCTACGGCGACGAGCTTCTCTTCGAGCTTGGTAACCCGATCAGCTAGGGCTTCGTAGGCCTCGGTGAATTTGGAGAAGGTGTTGCTCTTGCGGGATAGGAGGGCTACACCGAGCGAGGACAGGAGCGATGAGCCAGCGATCAAGCCGACTACCTCAGCGACATTCACCGTGGAGTACCCGTCGACAGGACGCTCTTTTCAAACCCGTATCTGCACATGGGGTGTCCTCTCATTTCAGTGAAGCCAACAGATGGATGAGGTCGAGCTGTTCGGGGATGAACCGCAAGAGTCCGGTGGTGCGCAGTAGGTGTACTGCGACTACCCCGATGACCGCGGAGCTGAGGAACATGTGGGACTGCCCGTACCTCGTCGTAGCGTCACTGAGTAGTTCCCCCGGCGGGCAGGCGATCTCGTAGGCGACGATCCCAGCAGCCATAGTGATCCAAGCCCAATCGGATGGATGTAAAGCCATGGGACCCTCCCGGTGAAATCGCTACCCCGTACCACTTTTTGGTACGGTTCTGACACTGACGTGGGCGCATCCGTACCACTTTCGGTACGGTCCTGCCATTACAGTTGGCGCATCCGTACCACCCGCTAGACACCGCTACTTCTGCTGTAACGCCGTAAAATTAAGGCATGGCTGAATACTCATGGGTGGCACTCTTGGCTGATCATGGAACCACGGAGGCGGCATACCTGTGGCTGCGGCAGAATGCTAAGCGTGGCGACACACTGACGGGTGGCTCTCAAGAGCTTTTGGATCTGATGTGGCGAGAAAGTCCATGGCAGACCAATTACCGCGAGATGCCACCGATGGAAACAGGCGGGATTATCGGCGAACTTGACGCGACAACGGCTGAGTCAATCAAGTCGCTTGAAAGCGCCATATGGCCCCAGGGTTCTTTCTACGACGGCTACCCGCCCGCCGAAGAAGCTCGACGGCGCTGAATCATTCCAGGTGTTCCGTGGCGCTAGGAACCTAGGAGTGGTGCCCAGTTCTGGGCGCTAGTTCCGATGATTGAAGTGGTGGCGATCGTCCACAGCTTTTCTGTGCTCTCGGTGGCCACGACGATCGTCCCCGAGGAAAGTATGTCGCCTGCTGCTGCGTCGAAGGAACGCGACCATGCCCCAAACGCGGCGTCGTAGAAGCCGTTTTGGATCGGGTCGGCCTGACCGTTCACCAGTACGCGATCGTATGCGGACAGTGCGACACCTGAGACGGTCTGCAGACCTGAGAGCGTTATCGGGGTGGTGGCGACAACACGCACCGGGTTCTTGATCGCGGTTCCCTTAAAAGCCAGGGTGGCGAGCAGGATTGCGTAGTCCAGTTGTCGTTTGGTGACGAGATCCCCCGCTGCGACCCCGTCGGCCGCGTTCGTTATCTTGAAGCCCTGCGCGTCTACATTGTTCCCAAAAACTATGTCAGCCATGGCAATCCTCTCTAGGACAGAACCGCGTAGCCCGTGTAGGGCTTACCGAAACTGATCGTTACGGAACCCTCGTCCTCAACCCAAGGCGCTAATACCTGGGCGCCGTCGCACACGATGTGGCATGCCGAGATCGGCTGGGATAAACCGTGTTCGATCACCCATTCGTCAGACGCTGAAGCCTGTTCATGACGGTAATACCCCCCAGAGCCACTAGTTCCGGTGGGGCCGCCGATCTGAACCGTGAAAACGGTGGGATCATCATCCATCGTCACGTTAACTACATCGGATTCAACTTCAACGGTGATGTTAGACATTGACCTTGCCGTCCCGCCGCTCGAAAACACCCACTATTAGAGGCTGCTTGGAGGGCAAAAGCTTCACCCGCCACTGCCATCCACTCTTGGCAGTGTCCGACACCTCCGATGGAAGCAGGACCGATGCAGAAAACGAGTCCTCTGATATGTCGCCCTCGATGTGTACAGCATCAGCGGTTCCCTGATCGATCTCGATCTCCAGGCCGCCACTCAAATCAATCGGGTTTTCATCCCCGTCGAAGCACCGGAAAGTCAACGCAACATTGCAGCCCTTGCTCAGGTATATGACGCCCTGCTGGGGAGGATTGTTCACATCAATCAAAGCCATGATGACCCCTAACTTGAAGATGGGTAGGACGGATAAACCCCGGTGATGTCGGAGAAGCGGAGTAAAGTTAGAAGCGGCAATCAATCGTGGGCAGGACGGCCCCCGCGTACAGCTCTCTCACGCGGGGGCCTTTCACTATCTAGACCCCGTGGATACTGCTGTAGCGCCGTAAAATTGAGAGATGGAAGAAGACCTAACAGGTTTTCCGAAACCGGATGAAAATGGCCGGTTCCGCGAGCGGGACGTGATGGACTGGATCACGCTGCGCAACATGGAGCGCGCCGCCCAGATTGCCGAGGCATGGGGAACCGACGCTGTCTTGTACTTCCCGTGGGACACCATGGGTAAGAGTCCGTCTGAGTACAGCTGAGGCAATCACTCTGTTCGCTCTAGGTGTTCCACACTGTCTGCTATCAGTCCGTGTGTGGTCCATGGCGGTTGGTTGTGCCGCGTGTACACCTTGTACTCATGTAGGAGTGTGCCGTCTGAATCGACGCGCTCGAATCCGACCATCAGCACAAAGCCGGATACACCCCATTCCGGTTCGCTATCAACAGCATCGACGTACTGCTGTATGAGTTCGTCGGGATGGTTGTCGCTCATGGCATCTCCTACACAACCGAAAGGTGGGAAAACTGGCCGTGATCGAGCAGGTAGGTCAGCGCGCCAGGGCGCGATTCAGATCCCGATAGGTTCCGGTACCAATCCGACCCACAATCAAGTGCCGGGCAGCAGAGGCGGGTTCTGTCGCCATCCTTCTCAATATCCAAGCCGTGCCAGTGACCGTGCTGCAATACCTGGGCCGCGCCCGCCGGCTGACACGTGAAGGTTTGGCCCGACCACCACAGCATTCCCTTACCGCGACGCCATGCATCACCGTGGGTGACTGTCACAACACTGGACCCGACTGGCACGGTCATGGAGTTGGACCATCGGTCAGGGGTCCGCACAGAGACGTGACCATAGGCTGCGGGATTCAGCTGTAGCGCATCATGTACCGCTATCGCACACTCGGTGGCCCACCCATCTCCTGGGTAGGTGTTCTGCTGGCGCTGACTTTGATCATGGTTCCCATTCACAACATCTAGATAGACCTGATCGACTAGCGGCCGGAACGCGTCTACGGTCGCGACCATCAACCTGCGCAAGATGCGGGTCTGCTCCGTGATCGTCTCTTGGGTCAACCACAGGTTGCGCCCCGATTGGCTCACCACGCCTTCAATGCAGTCCCCCGGCATGGAAACCTGGATACCCTCAATGCCGTACCGCTTCAGTACTCGATACTGTTCGATACTTCGTTGCAAACTATCCAGGTAGTTTTCGACTATCTGCTCGGTTGAGCCGTCACGTGATCTTTTGCCCAGCTGTAGATCTGCTGCTTGAAATACGAGCCAATGGCCTTTAGCACCAACTGGTTTGTGAGTCTTGGCCTTCTTGACGAGTGCTTCCAGATCGAGGGTGGAGATTGTCTGTCGGGGCGCGATGTTGAACCGGTACGCAACCAGCCACTCCCCATCCTCACGCTGCTGCCACCGCGACGTACGCACCGAACCGACGATCTGAACCTCATCCGGGTCATACCCGAACTGCTTGAGTAGATCCGTGTAGTCCACCGGATCGGCGGCTTTCATCGTTCCGGTCTGGATATGCCCCGCAGAACCATCGAACGTGGTCTCCGGTGTGTACCGCTTCTCCTCGGCCGTCGGAGCTTCCAGCATCCGGTTGAGATTGTCTCGGATTGTCACCCCAGGCACTCCCTGACGTGACGGCGCAATGAGATCGCGCCCAGTGGGTACCCCAGCTTCTTTAGTCCACGCCAAAGCTCCTCGACTGAGAAACCCGCCTCGACCCATTCCCTCGCCGCGGCCTGCTCATCGTCCGACTGTCCAGAGAACCACTCACAGGTGGTGCATACGCGCGGCTGCGGCTTTGACCGCTCCGCAAACATTTCACGGATGGACATTTGTTTGAACCGCCTTTCATGGGGCGCTTCGAGGGCTCTATTCAGTTGTTAAGTGAGGTCGGCGGGCAGCAGTAACTTCAGTTAAGCGGAACGGAGTTCGCGACTGCGGCGTTGAGCGCGCGCCTTCGTGCAACGCTTGCAATAGCGCGCTGCGCCCCGCTTGCCGCGATAGACGCCGTCATACAGGTGGCCATTCGGGCAGGTTTGCTTCTTGGCGTTATGGTTTGTGCGCTGCCTGACTGCATCTAATGTGTTCTCCGAGCGTGTATCCCACCGCAGGTTTGACAATCTGGCATTGGACCTATCGCCGTCGTTGTGGCAGCACTCCATACCGTCAGGTCGCGGCCCAATGAATGCCTCTAGGACCAGGCTGTGGATGTTGGCAAAACGCTTCAACCCGCTAGCCGCATCAATGAGCGTTACCCGTGGGTATTCGGTGGCTCCGGGGCTAGGTTTAAGGACCCTCCCCGCTCGGAAGGTGGGCTTGCCATATCGCCCAACCGGAACCATGCGGTCAAGTGATCGAACTCGCCCCTGGTCGCTGACCTCGTACAGGTTTTCCCAGCCGACTACAGGACGCCATTGTTCGCGGGTAGCATTCACTGCTAGCCCTCCTTCTGCTTGCTCAGATTGGTGGGTTAGGGATCGGGTTGCGTTGGTAGCGCGCCCGGTCCCGATTTCAATCCTACTGTCCAGCAGTGACAATGCCGTTCTTTAGCCGCAATGGCTATGCGGCACGCAGATAGTCGATAGCGGGTTGCGGGTCGTAGTTCACGTGCGGCGCCGTGCCGCTGCCGAAGAACATTCCCGCGTCATAGATCGACTCGAAAACCGCCGGGAGACCCTCTATCGGATCCGCTACGAGATGCGCGAATCGCTTGGCGAGGGAGATCGGTCCGCTCCATAGCGTCTGCTGCATGATGATGTCGCAGATCGCCGATTCGTTGTCGCCGCGTGGCCCAACTTCGGTGTCGGTGTAGAGGTCCCGACCCCAATCGCTATTGGCTCCGTGTGCGAAGTCGAGCCAGTAGTCGGGGGTGCCCTGCAGCCGGTCATACAGAATGCCCTGTCCATCCGGCACTACCCAGCCGGCTCGGACGTTTCCGTTCGCCTTGTGAAGTTCTCTCATAGGGTTTCCCCATGTGACAGCCTTTTTCACCTGAGGCAGCAGATCGTGCAGCATGCCATTAGGGTCCACGATGTCGTGCTTGTACACCCAAGATGTGACGATCGCCCCCTGGCTGTACCCAGCCAGCCAGATCCGGCATCCGGGGTATCGGTTGTTGTAATCGCGCAACTGCAGACGTAATTCGGCAATCCCTTGCAGCACGGACCGCCACATCGGAAACGGATCAGCGGGATAGTTCCCGATGGGCTGCCAATGACACAGATCGAGGCATGCCCTGGCGGTGTCGGCTGGGTAGCCGGTCCACATGTCAACACCCGTGCCCTGGACTGTGAATAGGACTGGGGTGACGCCGAGCCTGATCAGGTCGTCGCTAGACACAATCCCGTTCTGGGGTTGGTTGGTGCGGCGCTGGTATTCCTTCTGGACATCTTGGTCGTCGTACCCGAAGTACGAATCAACCTTCAGCGGGCCGCCGTCTGCAGCTTTCGCGTAGGAGGCGTAGCGGGCCACCATGACCCGCTGCCACCTCGCGACTACATCCCCATGGGAACCGAGGGTAAGGATCACTCGGTCACACTTTTGATGACCTGCGCGGCCAGTGGACCCGGGGAAACCTGGGGGCCGACAACGTTACCGACGGTCTGCTGAATCTTGTTGATGCTGTCCACCGCAACCTGGGTGGCGGCGGCAAGCTGATCCTGCGCGGCCTGCGCGGTGGAGTTCAGCTGAGCCTGGATGTCCTGCAGGCTTGTGACGGCCTTGTCCGCTGCGGCACCGGGGGCTCCCTTGATCTGCTTGCCCAAGACCACACCGGCAGTGCCGAGACCCGCAGCACCCAGAACGCCACCGATGGCAACAACGGCGTTGATCCACGCATTGCCCTGGGTGTCACTGACGACACCGGAGGTCACCAGAATCGGCACGAGCGCTGTCACCAGTGCGCCGATGAGGTAGTACCACTTGCGAATCTGGGCGGTCATGATTGTCCCTTCTGAGAGATGAACTCCTGCAGGACTGCAGGGTTGGTGGCCTCGAGCTCGGCGAGGAATGCCTTGGCATGGGCGACTGCGGCGGCGTCAGTGCGCGATCCCTGCCCGGCGGCCACACGAGCAATACGGCCGATGGCCTCGAGGTCTCCGAGCTTGGCGTCGGCCTCGACAGTCAGGTCCTTATGTGCAGCTCCGTCGATCGACTGAATCAGCTGCACCAGGTTGTAGATCGGGCCTTCGCCCGGTGTGGCGTACATGGACACCGATCCCACTGTGGGCTGAGTGAATAGCCGATAGAGGGTGTCCCACTGGTCCTGTGGCACTTGGGCCATGTCTTCATCTCCTAGATTGCTGAGTCGGGCGTAGATCTGCTGGGCCTCGGTGTAGCGCTCGTCGTAGCGGTACGGGAAAGCACTCACTTGCACGGCCTGCGCCCATCCGCCGGGCGTACGAGAGTTGGAGTTGTAGTCGAAGTCGGTAAGACCGCGCTGCCCGCTGTGGCCGCCAAGGAAGAACAGTCGCGCCGACAGGGTGGGGTCCATGGTTTCCGACAAAGGACCCCATGCCTGGCGCTGCTGGAACAGCCCAGTGGAGTCGTGGTCGCTACCGACCTTCTCGTGTGGGTAGCCGAGGCTCGCAGGGACATTGCTGTTCGCGTACATCGTGAGGTTGGTTTCCACCAGCTCCACTGCGATGGCGATGCAGATTCCCTTGGGGGTGATGCCGAGTCGCTTACCCTCGTTGATAGTCGCTAGCGCGTGTCGATCCTTGGTTGACAGCACCACCGAGTTGCCGCGCCGGAACGTGGAGAATCCGTCGGCGCGGATCTTGCGGGCGATGAAGTCCGCGGTGTGCGGATTCTGGTAGGTGTTGTAGCCGACCTGAAAGTGCATGGCATCTTTCGGGGACTGCCAGTCCTGCCCCCAGAAGACGGTCTGCTCGTAGAAGTCGAGCAGCTCACGAACTGTTGCCGTCTCTTTCGATGAGAATCCGGCGTAGCTCACCTGGAATGGGTGATCGTTCCAGTTGAAATCGCATGCCGTACCACTCAGGTGGTTGGATGTTGACACCGAGTTGGTGGGTGTCCAGCACGCCGAGTCCGGGTCACGCAGCGGTTCAACGTAGGCGTTGAAATCCGCTGCGAATGCCCGCAGAATCGCCAACGGCTGCCCGTTCTGAATCTGCAGACTAACCGACGTACCCGGCACGGTGACCCATGTGCACTCATCGGAATTGACCATTGGCCAACCGTTCTCAGAGAACGAATTCCCGTAGACCACGCGCGGCATCAGTACGACCACCAGATCGCGGCCAACCACTGTTCAATGCGTTTACGCATCAGATATCCCCCACTCTCGGGTCAAACACCTTGCGTCGCCGGGACCGGAGCCACACCCCGGTCCCGAACGCTGCCACCGCTACAGCGGCGTAGAAGGCGGGGTATCGCAGTAGTTGAGAGAACATGCGACCTCCTTCGGGCAACAAAAAAGACCCCGCACTTGCGAGGCCTCGGAGGTGGGGTTGTTACGCGAGGGTGAAGACCGGGGCCGGGCTTCCATCGGCGTCAATCGTGAGCGAATTGCCTGCAGTAGTTACCACGTCTGCGGGTGTATTGTCCAGCAGCACATAGCAAAGCACGTCACCACCAAGCTCGTAGAGCACAGCCCAGCGTGCCGTGATGCTGCCACCCGACGCCGTCCAGGTCGGGTTGCTCGAGAACGACGCCGTGACGCTCGTCGTACCCGAGAGTGCCAGGGTCACCGCGACACCGCCCGTGGTGTAGCCGTTCGCCTGTGACACCTCATTGGTGACACCGGCCCACGTGGTGGTGGATGAGCCAATGTTGGATGAAGAGGTGACGAGGGCGACTCGCCATGTGTCCGAGTCGATGTCAAAGGTTCCGTTGAGAAGTCGTGTGCGCGCCCCATTGGGGAACGTCCAGGTTCCTGCGGTCAAGGTAGTGCCCTTTCGTTAGTTGATGATTTCGACGGTGGCTGCCGCGTAACTTGTGTTCTGCCCGCCTGTTTGGCCGACGGAACCGTCAGAAGTGGTGATGTTCTTGTAGTTCAGCGCTGTGGCCGACCCGAAAGCAGCGCCCGAGGTGGCGCCGCGGGTGTAACCCGTTGGTGCGGCATCCCATCCACTCGCGCCCAGGCTGGAGTGGCCATGGAAATGCAGCAGCACCGAAGACCCGTCAGTGTGCGACATGGTCACAGCGGGTGCCGTGGATGTGGCGCTAGATCCGCCCTGTGATGCGTGGCCGCCAATCGGCGAAGACGCATTCTGGTTGCGGACAACTACCGCAATAATGTGCGAAGCATTCGACCACGAACCTGTGGTTGTGTTCGTTGCCGTGGCCTTGAAATAGGCGGTCGCACAACCTGACCCGCTGCCACTATTGGCGTTGTCGATATAGTTCCAGCTCGGAACCGTTCCGCCTGCGGCAGGTGCAGACGGCGCCGTAGTCGTGAACGGGTTGAGTGTGAAGATCACAATCAGATCCCCGATGGAGTGGGTGGGGATAGTCACTGAACTGCTCGCGGCACCTGCAGACGAAATATAGGAGGCATTGGATACATTCGTCACGATCGGCGTACCACCCGTGAGTGTCACCGAAGCCCCAGATGGTGGGATTTGCAACGCAATCAGAGGAGATCCACCGGTAACCGTTGGTGTAGCTCCTGTGGGTGCGAGAGTGACGACTATCCGTGGTGTTCCGGCGGTGAGGGTCAATGTCGGTGCGGTGCCGATGATTCCCTGGATGACGGTGGTAGCACTGCCCGTTAGGACCGGAGTGCCGCCGGCTGGTACCACCCGCAGGTCAATCAGCGGTCGCCCGCCGGTCAAAGTCATCTGGAGTGTCGGCGGCGGGTAGGTGATGTCTATCAGCGGGCGCCCGCCCGTAAGGGTGGGTGTTGCGCCGGTGGGCACGAAACGGGCCGCGAGTGAAGGAGTCCCGCCTGTGGCTGTGAGTGATGCGCCGGTTGGGAGGAAGATCTTGCCGGTGATGATCGTTGGGGCACTGCCGGTAACCGAAAGCGATCCAGCGGTCGCCAGGATGAGGTCGTTGTCGGTCTGGACGATCGTCGGGGTGCCCCCAGTGATGGTGAAGCTGGCGCCATCTGGTGTGAGGACGTTGGCGACGCGGATACTCGGCGTCCCCCCGGTGAGAACCAGGTCTGCCCCAGTAGGGCGAAGGGGTGGCCCAATCACCGGGGGGGCTGATCCGGTCAGGGTCAGCGAGGCACCCAGGGGGAACACGTAAACCCCAGTCGTCGCATGGACATCCGGAGCGCCACCAGTGAGCGTGAGCGCACCCCCGGTGGTTTCGCTGAATGTCTCAGCCCACCAACCAGTTGCCATGGCTAGATGCGAAACATCCGCGAAGCTCCGTTGTCCCATGTCACGGTGATGTTCGTGCCATCCGGGATTGTTGGTAATCCGGATGCCGTGTCATACATGGCGACAAGCCGGGACGTGCTGGAAGTGCCAGTGTCTTGGTAGACGATCCAACGCACGATCGTGGCACCAGTGACAGTCGGGAAAGTGACATCCGCGGCGTCAGCTACACCGCCGGTCCAGGACTTACTGGCCAGGTTTGATGATGTGCAGACAGCTCCCGTGGTGTCCGAAAGATATTGGTGTGTAGCCATGTTGGGGGTGTAGGTGGCGTCAACGCCGACGACTTTAAAGTTCTGGGTTTCCCAGTCGAGGTCGCCCATAAGGAACGACTCCCGTGCTTTGTCATACAAAGCGTTAACCATGAGGTTCTCCCTATTCCGCGTTGGAGATGATGGGGATCGCGATACCGATCCATGGGGCTGCTGCTGCGAGGGTTTGCGTGAATGTCACCGAACCGCCTGGGGCGTCACCGAATATCAGGCCAGCACCGAATGGTTGGGTGTCTAGATGGCCGCGTTCGGTCTGGTTGTAGGCGCTGGTCTGGCCGCCATACAGGAAGGCGTTGACGATCCTGCCATGGCTGTTTGTGGTCGCACTCACGGATGGGGATGCGCTGTAGCCCTGGGTGATTACGGGTGTGCCGATGCCAGCGCCTGCTGCGAGTTTGTAGGACGCTGCACCTGTTGCGTAGTTCGATCCATACGGTGTGCCGATCAGGTTGATCGACTGCGCACCAGTGGGTGGATCGAGCAGCCACCACACCACCAGTTGGTTAGATCCGTTGGACATGACCGGTAGCCTGTTCATGGTGGCGCCACCGATTTTCGCCGTCACCACAGACAGGTCAATTCCGGATTGCGTTGTCAGATAGCCGAAGGCGATGTTCGCTTCCGGATCCAGAGTGAATCCTGGTATCGCGGACTGGCTTGTGCCGACGGTGCTCTTGTTGTCGAACTTGACATCGATACTGCCGATGATCGGCTTACCAACCGATGCCCTGGATTTGATCCCGAACACCCGATTGACCTGGTAGTCAGGAACAGTCAGCGAATCCGGGTAGAGGTACTTGCCGATTTTGAACATCATCGACACCTCGACTTCAACGGTCGGGGTCTGCGCGTTCTCGCACATCGCGAACAAGGTGCCGTTCGGCAAGTAGTAGACGGACACTTCGTAGCCGCGCCACGACCCGCCATGCCCGCGCCACTCGCCCAGTTCGAACATGCCGTGCCCGTACCCGAAGTAGGTCAACTGGTCATCGTTACCCCAGGGAATGGGCCAGTAGCATTCGGTCCGCATGGCGTGCATTTCCGGGCTCAACAAGGTCCCGTCACGCAATTCCTTGGCCCACAACAGCAAGTCGTGGACGGTAGAGATCATCGAACCTGCCCAGCTGGCATAACCCGGCCCCGTCTCTGTGGCATCCTGCCAAGCCCAGCCACCAAAGATGCCAGTTGTGTATGCGTGGCCGTTTGCGTACGGCTCAGGCATTTTCGCGTTCGTCGGGTAGCTGGTCTGCGTCAACCCCAGTGGATCTAGAATGTCTGTTTGTAGAACGTCACGCGTTGGGCGACCGTTGACCAGCTCGACGATCATTCCCAGGATGATGAAGTTGGCGTTGACGTACGCCCAGCTTGAGCCAGGCTCAAACGCCGGCTGGTGCTGCTTCATGATCGCGAGCGTGTCCTGATCCGACCAATCCGAAGCCGGGGAGAGGAAGTAGCGGATCATCATGCCCGGGTCGCCCTGTTCATTGAATAGACCCGACCGCAACGAAATCATGTGCCGCACAGTCATCTTGTCGCCACCAGGAACTCCGGGGAAGAACTTCTCCAGCGGATCGTCCAACGACAACAACCCGCGATCCACTGCCTGCAGGATCATCGTGGCCGTGAATGACTTCGTGCACGAACCGATACGGAAGTGGTCGTCTAAGTTCACATTCCGCGCGCCTGCAGCGGTGGAGACCTTGCCGTACGCCTTCTCGTAGTAGCCGTCCGGGGATTGGATCATCAAAGTTGCGCCGGGGGCGGTTAGGTTCGCAGCCACAATCGCGTCGATGGCGGCCTGATCCTCGAGTGAAAGCAGCGACAAGCCACCTGTGACGGTGGGGGTTCCCAGCGATGCCGTGGACTCGATGCTGGGGATCAAGACTTGGCCCGGGCCGCCGATGATCGATTCGCCCTCAAGGGGGTTCTGGCGGAACCGATACCAGCCCCTACCGTCAGCACCTTTGCCGCCGAACTGGAACGTCAGACCATTGCCGCCGTTACCGCCACCAGCAGGGGACGCGCCATCGGCGCCGGGGACTTTCTGGTCGCCGCCGCCGACGTACTTCTCGCCCTTGTATTCGATGGTTCCGGGGCCGCGACCGATCGGGTTGGATCCGAGCTGCAGCTCTGTGCCACCAACTCCGGGTTCGCCGGTGATGCTGTAGTCGGGGATTGACCAGCTGCTGGCCGTGCCGTTTTCGCCGTCATCGTGGCCGATACGTCCACCCGGTCCGCCGACACCTTTGGTGAAGGTCATGACGGTGTCGTCGCCGAAGTGGATGCCCCGCTGCCATGTGGCCGACTTGTACAGGCCAGGAGAGCCGGACTCGCCGTGGAATCCGAGCGTCAACCCCATCTGGCCACCACCGGCGCCACCAACAGCGACGACATCAACGAAGTTGCACCATGACGGGATGGGGACAGTGCCGGACTCGGTTACGTAGTCGCCGATTGGGTCGTAGTAGCCCACACCGTTTCCGGTGTCGATGGCCGTCTCAATCCACGGGATGTTCCCGGAACGAACAACGCTGGCCTTGGCGATAGTCGACGGCGGTGAGTTCGGGGACGAGGTGTTGTCCCGCGTTGCGGCCAAACCAACAACTTGCGCGAACGGGTGATCCGGAATGTCGTCTGTAGTCGAGATACCCCGCACACTGTGCGTTCCCCCGACGGGGACGAGCTCGTAGGCGTAGTCTTCGCCGGATATCTGATCCAACGGGGTGTCGAGCTGATAGAAGGTCCAGTTTGGTGTTGAGCCTGCGGTCAACTCGGACAGGATGTTTGGCGAGTGGTGGACCAGCGCCCAATCGCCGGTAGCTGAGTCGAGTTTCCAGATGTTGACGTAGAACGCCGTCAACCCACTGGTGCCGCAACCTAACCAGGACACCACCCCCAGGGCAATGTCTCGCCGCACCCGCATCGTCGCAATTAGTGACGCACTCTGAGTGGCAGAGAGAGTGGTGTTGATGCTGGTGATGCCGTAGTTTGAGCGGCCGGATGGCAGTAGGCCGCCGGTGTTATTACGCTGGCTCAGGATCTGGAAGGCGCTCTCCCCCATCGCCGCGGCCGTCTGTAGCAGCTTGGCGACGTTAAACAGGTCTGCGAACCCACCATTGGAATTCGGGTCAGTAGACCCCTGCATACCCCCGAGGAGATGAGACAGGAACTCCTCGAACGTAGTGTTCGCATCCCCCGGGCCACCGAATCCCAGGATCTTGAACAACGGTATGTGAGTGACAGCCTCGAACAGGTCTTCCAGGGAATGCAGGGCGTTGTTAGAACCGGTGATCCCGTTGACGACGGTGTCGATGATCAGCTGCCACCGGGACAGCACTTCCTGAAAAGTGTTTGACAGACCGTCAATCCAGCTCTGCTGAATCTTGTTGGTCTTCTTGCCGATACCGTCATCGAAATTGAACGTTCCGGTGTCCGCGTCTTTGGTAACCAAGATGCGCACACGCACCGACTGCACACCATCGGGAACGGTGTAGTTGCCGGTTAGTTGACGCCAATCCCCCGTGCTGGTTAACGGGTTGAACGTGGCAACGTCTTTGATACCGACTTGCACAGCACTTGCGCCACGTCCCTCAAACTCCACCAGCTGCAACTTGATTGGCGTGTTAGATCCCGAGTATCCGGACCACTTCAGCCACATCTCCAGCGACATGGTTTGTGTCGGGCTCACGATGATCTCGTTCGACCGCAGCGCCTTACTGGTGCCGTTCGCTGTGACCTTGACACTGCCGGAACTGTCGGCGCTGTGCGTTACCCCAGATTCCCAGGACCAGTACGGGTTGTCCGCGATCGTCGTGCCGTCTTGGAAGTTACCGGCAATCAACAGGTTCGACTGCTCTGCGGTGATCCAGCTGAACGAAAGTAGTGGGATGAGGTTGGACAGGATGAATCCGTCGTGCCCGAACAGATTCCCGTTCAGGAAATCCTCAATGATCTGGATGATGTCGCCGAGAATCGGGATGTTCTCAGTCCATCCAGTTAGCAGTTCCCAAAGCTCTTCTATGGCCTGCCCTGGGTCGATGGCAAGCCCAAGCAGCTTCTGAATCAGCTCCTTGACGAGGTTCTCCGCGAACTCCTTGATGGCACCGAGGATGGTCTCCCACATCTCCGTGCTTTGACGCAGCGCCGAGAGTGGGTTGAACTCGATCGCCTTGTTGGGATCGAAATCGGCAACCGGAGAGTTCCGGTCAAACGCCTTGGGCACTAGCTACCCGGCACCGGAGAAACGGGTACGACCATGACTGTCAGCTGTGCGTTGTTCTTGTTGAACTGGTAAATGCCAGTTGGACCGTCGTTGTAGAGGTTGACGTACAGAGTCCCTGTCGCCCCGGTGTGATACCCAGGAACCACTGCAACGCCATTGTCTGGATTTATCGCCTTACTGGTGTCTCCAACTGATGAGAAGTGCGGAATTATCGTTGCCCAGGAAGAGATGTTGCCGAAGCCGCGGCCCACAAGCTGCCCCGAGCTGGGGTCACCGAGTCGAACCTCGCAGCCGATGATGAATGGGTCTTCGTCCAGCTCAAGTCCGGTCGCTTTGATGTGCCCGAAGACGATGGGCTGCCAGTCAAATTCCTGTGGGGGTACGGCGAAGGATGCGATGGTTTGTCGGGTGGTGATGCCACTAAAGTTGGTGAATGACGCCTCAGGAAGGGAGTAGACGCGCATTGCCAGCGGGTTGAAGTCGGCTGGAGCAAAATCTGTGCCGTTCCATGCGATCACCTGACCAGTGGCGGGTGCGGTGGAGTCGTCATAGTCGGTGGCGTCACGGATGGTGGCGTTGTCACCCTGAGGCCCCTTGGGGCACTTCATCTTGAACAGCCAACCCGGATCCGCGGTGGTGCCAGAGACAATGATCTCCGACTCCAGTTCGGGGTCGTCAGGGTCTAGCAGCTGTATCGATGGGTGAATGTTGGGGTACGGCCCCGGGGGGCCCTGGGTGCCCATCTGCTTCTGGACGAAGTGCTCCCCGTCCCACAGGTAGACGATGTTCCCGACCCACCATGCTTTTCCGATGTCGGCGTCGTCATCGGTCAGGTTGTCGGGCAGATCATCGGGGTCATCGATAGACGACTGGTACTGCATCTTGACGATGGGTGCGTTCTCCCCCGGAACACCTTGTGCGCCAACCAAAGCATCCAAGGTGATAGCGCCATCATTCTGGGCCACCTCGAAAGTGCCGGTCACCATCGCTGGGGTTTCCAGGTCCGAGACAACACCCCAGAAGTGCATGTTGGTTAGGACACTCCCCAGGTATACGGCGTCACCGGGATCGGGCATAGCTGCTCCTCACATGCGAAAACCCCCGCCGTAGCAGGGGTTTGACGAGGGAAATCGGGTTACTTGACAAAGTCGTCACCGGACGGTTCTTCGTCGGTGATCGAAATGTTGGGGGTGACCTGCCATGCGGGCTGCGGCTCGGGCAGGTCGTGATCGAACCGGCCCTTGTTGAGCCGGCGCGCCGCTTCTACCTTGAGGTCTTCTGGGAGTGCCGCTATCTCAGCGAAGGTCATCTTCTCTAGGTTTTCCAGCGGATCGTCGGGGGCGTCCATGGGCACCCATTTGACGGCGTCCTCGATAACCCCAGGTCCGACAACCTTCTGCTTCTTGATCACTGGGGTAGCTGATGGGCGCCAGCCTCGGCGAACCATGTGGTATCCGATGATCGAGACGCAGTAGGAGGCGTCCATTACTGTTCCGTCGTTGGCTACCGGGTAGTGGCAGTCGGTAAGGAATTGGTGGAACGCGGTGAGCATCTCCTGCTTTTCCGCTTCTTCGGCTTCGCGCTTTGCGGTGAACTTCTTGAAAGCGTTTGTCTCGTTGAGTTCCATTGCCTTCTCTCAGAAAACGTCCGTTGAGCCCAGGAACATGCCGACCAATCCCCATACCGCGGCGAGCGTGCGGGTGGCTTTGGCTACTGGATCTTCTTCTTCGGAGTCATCCCCGATCGACAGTTCGATAGTCATGGGGTTTGACTCGTCGTACGACCGACGTACCGCGGTGCACTGGTCTACGTGGATGACGTTGCCCATCTGGAACCCGAGACGGTCGCCTAGCGTGAAATCGGTGTCCAGTAGATATGGAGTGCCGTTTCGGATGCTGGTCTTGAAGCTCGTGTATGCCCTTGTCTTCCAGTGCCCTGAACGCAGGTTCAAGATTCCGGACACGGTGTACGCGGTTCCGCCGCCGCCCTGTTCGAAGTGCTCCAGGAACCCGAAGTCGCCCATGCGGATAGCCCTGATGGGGTCGGTAAATCGCTGCCACGCCAAGAGGGTGTCGTCCAACTGGCCTTGGTACAGCTCTTCCAAACCTGGCGTTCCAGGCTGCTGGTACGCACCCAAACCGTATGAGATGACGGCAGATAACTGCGACAAGGCGTACTTAATGCCGAAGGTTTGGAGCTGGTTCACCCACCCCGGAGAACGTCCACCGATCATGATGGTTTTCGCGGTCGCGCCGTGCATGGTGCGCTGGGACTCGACGATCCCCGAGTATTCGCCGTCCTTGAACACAACCCACGGGGGTTTTGGTGCCACACCAAACCACTTGCGGATCAGCGGATCAGTTTCCCCATCGTTGTCTTTGTCCAGATCAATGACACTGGAGAGGGTTTCGGTGATCATGTCGTCCGCGGTGGAGGCGATCAGATTTATCGGGCCGTCCAGTAGCGTTCCGGTGGGGCCAGTGACGCCGGACTTGTCCTCTACCGCGAGAATGACGGCGTTGCGGTGCGGGCGTGCGAGTTGACCCGCCAGCTTCCCCAATTCAGGGTGCGGGGACTCTTCGTCTTCGGTGAGCCACGTGTAGGCGCGGATCATGCAGCCCGCATCTTCCAGTAGCGGGGCGGTGACGGTGTGAATGTCGGTCCAGCGTGAAGTGAGGATGGTGGTGCGGGACTGATCAAACAGCGGGTTCAAGAACTGGACTTGCACCGGCCATAGCAGCGGGTCGAAGCCGCCGATGATGTCCGCGACCCCCAACCATGCGCCCGGGTTGAAGATGTTCGTCGGAATAGACAGCAGCGGAAAGTACTGCCGCGCAAGGTTGATGAACATAGTCAGCGAAACGGCGGTACGGCAGTTCCAGGGGAGCACGAACATCTTCGGGAACTGGATCTCCGGAGGGAAGATCGGATTCGCACCCGCCAGAAGATGCTTGACGTGTTCGCGGTTGTGCACCATCTCCATTTCGACGGTGTGCAATCCGTCGTTAGAGCGCTTAGCGGTGACGCCGGTGATCTTGCCGCCCCAACGCGTCTTGTACGACCGCTTGGTAGGGATCGGGTCGAGGGTGAAGTGGAGGTCTTCTTCGGCGCGGCGGTCGTAGAGGATGAAGTTGGACAGCCAGTTGTCTCGCCGGATAACACATGTTCCCGTGCCCGAATCTGCCATCACCTCTTCGACACGCACGCTCTTTTCTTGAGCGATCGTGCCGACGGGCTTCATGTTCTTGTCCCACAACCGCAGCAGGGGGCGCTGTTTGGTTTCGGCCACCTGCGCGCGCCGCCGCCCCTCAAGGTACCGGTAGGCAGACATTGGGTCACCAACAGTCGGGGCCTGGGTAGCGCCGATGATGCGGTCCAGGATCTCCTGCGGAGATGAAATGCCGGTGAGGTCAACCGACCAACTCACGCGTAAGCCATCCCGTAGCGTTGGGGCACAATGGCCGTAATGGAGCCGTTAGCGTTTGAGTGGCGCACCTTCAGCTTCGCGATTGTCTTTGGCGGGATCAGACTTGCGTCGGTGAATGACTGCGTCATGCGCCGCCACACCGGCAGCGTCGAGCTAAACAAGTCATGTAGAAGGAAGTCCAGCAGCTGCGAGTTCCGCAGAATCTTGTAGAACAGCGGATCTACCGGATCTGTTGACGCGGTGAGGGTTCGAGCGTTCGGGTCTGTGTCCACCAGCACGTACCCGTCCTGCGGGGTAAGTAGCGGAAGCTGAACCCACCTATCGCCCTCTTGTATCCACGCCTTACCTGGCGAGGACACAATGAACTTCGGGTAGGAGGCTTGATCACCGCGGTTAGGAACAGTGATCACACCCTCGCCCACGTCGAGACCGGGGATGAACTCGTTCAGGAGGTCCTCGATCTGATCCCACAACGTGGAGGTGTCGATCGTGTTCTTCCATGTTGAATACTCGGAGCGCTTCGCCCAATACGGTTGGACGGCAACGATCGTCATATCCCAGGTCATGAAGTTGTTCCCCATGGCGGTCGGATCCAGCGTGAAAGCTGTCTTGGGATCAGAGGCCAACCGAACCCGCAGGAATCTCCACCCATGGGTGCGGGTCCATACCCCGAGGTATCCGTCCTCCTTCGCGGACCAGGAACCCCACCAGCGATCCTCAAGGATTCGGTACCGGAACGGGTTGTCGATGACCTCTCCGTTGCGGGAGATCCACGGGGCCACATCCGGATTGATGTGAACCCCGAAGTTGATCTCCCGCTTCTTCCAGTCCACCCGCTCAGGAATGGCGCCGATCGTGTAGGGGCCTTCAGACATCAGCTGCTCGAACGGGACATGCATCATCCCGGACAGCTGGGGGGCGAGAATAACCCCTTCGCGACCCTCGTTTGTGCCAGCAAGGTTCCACATCAACCGCTTGCCCGTGGAGGGGTGCGGCACTCCGATATAGACGACCTTCATTTTGGTCGCCTTCAAATACTCAGGCAGGCCGTAGAAGTCCTCGGTTGGAGGCTTATGGATGCCGTGGAGGTTGAAGTCAGCCATCTAGGGCGCCCCCACTCGTGCAGTACCGAAGTTGCGGCGCCAGTTGGAGTTGTAGCCGTCGTTGACTTTGTTGACTACATCCCCGGCATTGGCTCCGACGGGTCCGTTGAAGTTGACGTTCGTGGACTGGTCAGTGGGGCCACCGCCGGTGCCGGGGTTTTGGCCGGGCACGAATGCCGCAGCAGGATCCATGCCTGGACGCCCCAGCTGGTTTCCACCTTGGAAGTCGCCGGGCTGTGCCATGCCGCCGCCAAACGGTTGTGGCAGTAGGCCGGTGATGGCATCTACGACACCACTTCCTGATCCGCCCATTGCGGCACCCGCGATATTTGCGAATGCCGCCCCGCCTTCGCCCAAGAGCGGAGAGCCGTCCGATTCCTTACGGAGCCCACCGAAGAATTTGAGGAGCGTGGATCCGGCCTTGAATATGCCCCAGTCCATCGGGTTTGAGAAACCGTCGGGAAGTAGCGTTTCCGTCAGTCCGCCCACCCCAGTGTCGGCGAGTTCACCGAAGTTTGGCATCAGTTCCTTGAGGCCCTCGGAAATCTTCGCGATCGGGTTGTTGGCCGATCCACCGAAGCCTGATCCACCGCCTTGTAGGTCTAGCCCGGCGCGGTCATCTTTGGCTTGCTGCAGATCGCGCTTGAGCTTCTCGACCATGTCGCGCTTGCGCTGCTTCGTGGTCTCCTTAGCCTTCGGATTGGATTCGAGGTCTGCGAGTTCCTGCTCTGTAACGTCGAGACGGTTGGAGAGGTCATCGATGCGGTCGTCTGCTTCGCGAACCTGCTTTGATGACGCTCCTTGTCCCGACGATCCGCTTCCAAATCCGAGTGGGGAAACTGAGCCTGATGCGCCGGGTAGTGACACCGAGCTTGCGGGCAATCCGACTGCGGCTGCGCCAGATCCACGTCCCTTGCCGAGCATTACGTGCAGGTGGTCCATGTGGTTCTGGGTGTCGCTGCCCCGGTCGGACATCGGCTTACCTTCGGTAAGTGAACCGCCGTAGCCGTAGCTAGTTTGCCGCCAGATGAGCCCGTCCAGACCAAGTACTTGTGCGTTCTTCACTACGAATGCGGCGACTGCATCGCCCAACGCCTTGCCCATTGGGGTGTTGTAGTTGGGGATCATGATGTCGATGGCGTTTCCGGACGAGTGCTCCCCGTATCCGTCTTCGGAGCGTCGCCCGCCAATATTGGAGATCTGCGGCCACAGCTTCATCACCATCGACCGCAGGTAGTTCGCCCCAGGATTCAGTCCCTCGGCGAAACCTGGGATCATCATGTCCCGCAGATATGAGGCCGAGGGGACCCATCCGGCGTTGAGTGCGGCGACAATTCCCGCGCCGCCGTTGTTCATGCCTTTGGCAGTGACGACGCCCTCGCCATCGGATAGCCACGCAAGGATCGAATCGGAGGTACCCGTTCCGGGGCCACGCACCGGGCCGCCGCCGGAGAACCCCTGCAGGGACTTACCCCACTGATTGAGTTTGTCAGCTCCGGGAACCTCAAACCCGAATACCGAAGTGGGGATAGCCGACAAGAAAGCGCCTAGGGCTTTCAGGGGCGCCTTAATGACCGCAGCCAGTCCTGAGAATGCAGATGTGACAGCGTCTTTGATCGCACTTGCCGCACCAGAGATGCCGGACTTAAGGGCATCCCATCCGGCCTGGAACTTGTCGAGGATCGGGGAGACGAAGTCCCATGCGGCGCTGATGGCCGTCTTGATGCCCTCCCAAGCGGGCGCGATGGCGTTGTTCCACAACCACATCGCGCCTTCGCCGACAATCTTGCCAACGCGCACCCAGTTGTTGAAGACGTCCGATACGACTTCCCACGCTAAGCCGATGACTTGTTTAATCCCTTCCCAGGCGGGCTTAATGGCGTTCTCCCATAGCCACATCGCGGCGGTACCGATCGCCTGAAAGGCGGGTTTCATCGCCGCGAACACGGTCTTTAGGAAGTTCCACGCCACGCCAACTACTGTTTTTATGGCGGCCCAGGCGGTTTGGACGATCTTGCGGAATGTCTCAGAGTTCTTGTATGCCAGGATGACACCGGCGACGAGTGCCGCAATAGCGGCCACGATCAAGCCGATCGGGTTGGCGGTCAATGCGATATTGAGGATCGCCTGAGCGGCAGCCCACAACTTGGTGATCCCGATAATAACCAGGACGGTCGTCTTGTAGGCCACAAACCCAGCAACCAGCGGGATGATGACGGCCTTAAACCGCTCGAACAGGTTGACCGCTCCACTTATCCCCGAAATCAGACCGGGGCCAACATTTTCGGCAATCTCACCAATTGCCTTGCCCAGCCCACCGATCACGGTTCCGAGGGTTGATGCGGCCTGCTTGACCGAGTCTGACGCAAACGCTGTTTGCATCGTGTTGACAAAGCCCGTCAATCCATCGCCGACCGACTGCAGCGGCCCGTCAATGAGCTCAAAGAATGTGATCGAGGCGGTCTCTACAGCATTCTTCATCCGCTCAATAACGCCGGGTAGTCCCTGATTCTGCGCTGCGGCTAGATCTGCTGCGGCGCCCTGCCTGTCGACGGCCTTACGGAGCCGGTCATACCCCACGCTGCCTTCCTTTGCCGCAACACCGGCTAGGCGGGCCGCGTCGGAGCCGAAGAGTGTTCCGGTGGCGGCCTGGTACATCTCGGGGGTCATACGCTTTGCGGCTTCACCCAGCTGCCCCAATAGCGAACTCATGCCGACAAACTGGCCGCTCGCGTTGTACACGGTTAGGCCAAGTTCTTCAATCGCACCCTGGGCGGGGTTGGACTGGTCAGTCAGCGCCAGCAGGGTGGCCTTTAGCAGGGTGCCCGCGTCGGAGCCCTTGATGCCGTTCGCTGTCAGCATGCCGATCGCGGCAGCGGTGTCTTCCAGGGTTAAGCCGAACTGGGACGCCACAGAGCCACCGGCCTGCATCGCGAACGCTACATCGGTAATGTCGGCCGAAGTAGCGTTTGCGACGTTCGCTAGAACGTCTGAGGCTTTAGCCGCGTAATCGGCGTTCAGGCCGAAGACCTGTAGAGCGTTGGCCTGAATCTTTGCTGCTTCTGCGGCTGAGATCTGTGCCGCTGCAGCCAACTGCAGAGTGCCCTTGGCTGCAGTCATGGACTGTTCGACAGTGAAACCGGCCTTGGCCAGTTCGGTCATAGCCTGGGATGCGTCGACAGCGGACGTGCTGGACAGGCTTACGTCGTTACCAAGATCCTTGGCGCGCTGACGAAGTAGGCCCATCTGATCCGCAGTAGCGCCAGTGACGCCCGAGAGGGTGTTCATGGTCCGCTCGAAATCGACGCCGGTAGTTATCGCAGCCTTGAACCCCACGGCCAAGGCGCCGGCTGCGGCAACAACCCCGGAAGCTTTCAGTGCCGACTTGAATCCCTCGCCAAAGCGTGATCCAGCAGCCGTCCCCTCTACCTGAGCGGTACGTGCGGCACCCGAGAACAACGAGGTGACCCGGCCGCGTGAGGTTGCCGATTCCGCACCGCGAGTGAACTGCTGGCCAGCCTTCTGCCCTTCAGCTGCGGCCCCCCGCGTAAAGGGGGACCACCACTTGCTCGCAGAGTTCCACTTTGCGCCAGACGCCAACGCGGCCTTCGAGAAGTCCGCTCCGGCCTTGTCGCCAGACTTCAGCGCCTGCTTTTGGGCGTTGTCAAAGAGTGCGCCGATGCCCTTTTGGGCTTCTTTGTACTTAACTGTTAAGGATAGGTATCCTGCCGCGAGTTCAGTTGCCACAGTTCACCTCCCAAATACATTCCGCAGTTTCCTGCTCTTGTCGTCCAGATCGTCACCGCGCCCGAGTGCCGCCTTGATCCGTGACAGCGGTGCGGCTTTCACATTTGAGCCCTTACGTTCCGAGCTCTTGTCTTGCATGTCCGGGCCGATCATCGATGGCCGCTTGCGGTTCTTTTGACCGTCTTTGGACTTCGACCACAGGAGTAGGCGCAGGCAGTTGACAACCATCGCTAGGAGCCGGTTGGTCAATGTCCAATCGGCCTTGTCTGGATGTAGCTGCTGAAACAGTCTGGATTTACGATCTAGGAACATCACGAACACATGCAGGTCTCGCCACGTGAATTCCGGTGAAGGACAGTGCCGTAACCGGAAACCTGCGTTGAGTAGGTCGGCTTCTAGCGCGTCCCGATGCTCATCAATGAGCGCTAGAAGCGCTAGGATTTTGGGGCGTCGACGTTGGCATCCTTCTGCCAAGCGGTCATCAGCTCATTAACCTTCTTGGCTGGCATCTGGTCGAACAGCTCCAGATCCTTTTCGGTCAGCGCCCATTCGAACATCGCCCACATTCCCGCCTCAGCGTCGTCCCGGTTCTTTCGCAGCACGCCTGTAGGTATCTGGTCGAATGGCTTCAAAGCGATTGTGTGCTCGACTTTTTCATCGCCTTCGCCGAGTTCAAATTTGTAGACGAACATCTGCAGCCTTTCGGTGATTGTTAGCGCAGCCGGTTAGACCGGCGGGGCCTGCGGTCCCGGCTGCATCAGAAGAACAAGCCCCGCCGGGGCTATGAGCCGGTTACCTGACCGTCGTCGGTGTACAGGTAGACGTAGTTGCCGTCCGCATCCTTGAAGCACTTGACAGTCACCTCGTAGGAGATGGTGTCCGAGTGCACGATGGTCACGTCACCGACTTCGGTGATCTGTCCATCGGGGATGACGTTGCGGTACTTGGCATCCAGCTCGGTGTCAGTGGTGTCGATGACCCACGACATGTGCGGGAGCTTCTTCGAGTTCTTCTTGACCGCAACCTGGGTTCCGTGGGAACCGTTAGCCGGAGTGATCGTCACGTTGGACTCGCCGTAGATCGCCTTCAGGACATCACCCTTGAGTGATTCAAGGAGAACGAACTGGAAGGTGTGGTTGTACTCGGTCTGCAGAACCTTGACCGTGTCGCCGCCGAAGGCTTTCTTTTCTTCGGTCGTGCGCTCCATGGTCTCGGTGAATCCGTCTTCGCCGATGTATCCGAGGTCGACGAACGCAACATTTAGGGTTGCGCTCACTGTGGTGGGGAGTGTGGTGCCGAGGGGTGCAACAAGGCATGACCCGGTCGCCAAAGGCTCGGCAGCGTAAACATTTTTGACGTCAGACGCCATGATTTTGCCCCTTTCAAGGCACGGTGCAGCCGGGACCAGAAAGGGTGTTTAGGTAGCGCGCAGAAGCACGTCTACCGTGAGTTGGAAACGCGGAGAACCTGTTACAGGCTCATTCCATTTGGCTGGTTCGCCGACGATGTTGACGCGGCGTATGCCGATGTGTTCATACGGGGCCTGCAGAAGAAGGTCTCGTACTTGCTCGGCGAGCTCGCCTGCGGTGACTTCGCTTGTGTTCCAGCATTGGATGATCAGGCGTCGTTTCGACAGAATTCGTTGTTTCACACCTTCAAGTTCTGGCCCTATCGGCACAGAGCTGACGGTGATCAGTGGGTTCGGGCGGTTGGTGGGAACGTCACCGGATACCCGTATACCTGTTTGGGCCGCGAGGTAGTCGCGGACAACTTTTGGTGCGTAGGGGAACATTTAGTCACCTCCTGCGAGGTGTAGGTTCCTTACGAGGGTGTTGTTTTCGGCGTTGTCGACGATGGATTCCACTTCGGCGGTGATGACGGTGGCACGATATCCGCGCTTGGATAGTGGCTCATCGCCTTCGGTGGAGACCCTGTATCCGGGGGCTTCGTCGGTCTCTAAGCCTTGGTTGCAGGCGTCGGCGACGCGTTGCATGCGCTCTACGCCGTCGGTGTCGATTATTTTCCGAACGGTGGCGTTCCAGTTCTTCTTGTTGAACTTGAGCTTGGCCATCAGCCGGTCACCTTTTTGAGCTCGACAACGATGCCCGGTTTCCAGCCGTGGAATCCGCCGGTTTGATCACGCACACCGACGGTTTCGTACGTCACACCGTTGACAGTGAAGCGGTCCATCAGACTGACCGCTAGGGGCGGGATGGCTAGGTCGCGCTCCGCGACATCTTGCGATGTGTGCCCATCCAGGTTTTCGGCCCTGTGGGTGCCGAATGAGTACGCCTTCTTTGACACTGGCGTGCCGAAGGTGGGTACGTCGTTGCCCATACCGTCTTGGGTGACTCCCGTTACGGGAGTGTGTGTCACCGGGATTCGGGCGAGCGACTGGAAGCTCACAGGCGGTGGATGATCACGTTAGGGACGGGGTAGCGGTAGCTTCGCGCCTCAGCCAGCTCATCTCTGGTCAGTAGGGCGGTCGATGAAACCCAATCCGCTAGCCGTTGCCGATAGTCGGCGCCAGCAGTGATGTCCGTGGACTGCGACTCCACCGATCCGGGTTCGACAGTGAGGTTTCGTGCAACGATCGCCGCTACAGCCGAAACCACGGAAGCCGGTGGTTCATCGCGGGTGTACTCGACGTAGACAATCTCCCCGGTGGGAATGCGGCACCCGTTACGGGTGACGTTCACGTAGTCGTCTTCGATTACACCGTCGATGGATTCACCTTCGAGGTCGGTGACCGTGACGCTTGCACCGGTGGGCGGGTCGGGTAGGTGTACCCGTCCGTCCACGATGTGCGCGCGCACGGTCACCGAACCTGCGGTGAAGGTGCGGCCAGCCTCCCGCTGAAACACTCGAGACACCCTCTCCAGTAGGCCCTCTACACGGGCCTGCTGGGAGTCGGTGAGCTCGTTCTCGTCGGCCAGTCCTAGGGCTGCGGCGACGTCAGCGGGAGATGCCAGCACTAGCTGCCCAGCTCGTTGAAGACCAGAACGCCGGTGGGGCGAACGACCTTGCCGCCGTACACGTGCAGCGCACGGACACGGTCGGCGAACTTGTTCTCCGCTCGCATGCCTTCGATCTCGTCGATCTGCGACACGAACGCGTAGGCGGTCGGGTGGAAGAAGACGGCCTGTGGCGAGTCGGTCTCGGGCAGGTTGTTCGACATCACGATTCGGACGTTCAAAAGCTGCCCGATGGTGCCGTTGCGCAGGCCGTTGTTGTCTCCAGCCTTTTCAAAGCTGGTGAGCTTCGAGTCGGCGCCCTGCAGCAGACCGGCGTAGGCGGCGTTGATAACCGCGACACGGCCGGCGTTGGGGACATTGGCCTTGTTCATCGCTACCACTGCGTCACGAATGACGTTGAATGCTCCGTCGCCAGTCGTGAGGCTGGAGTAAGCGAGGTTGCTGCCGTCCGCGACCAGACGGTTAGCGATGAACTGGTCGGAGTCGGCTACGAGGGCGTCGGCGCCAGCGTTGGTGTAGTCCTCCAGCGAGCCGGCTGCCTGCGCTTCGTCGATGTCATCGACGTAGAAGTCGATGGACTTCTCCTGGTCGATCGACAGCGAAACTCGGGTGTCGGTGATCGCGTCTGCGGAGGTGAGTCGGCCCGCGGCCTTGTAGTCCTTCACGGTCGGGGGGACGACGCCGGTGATGTGGACGGTGTTGCCCTTGGTGGCGAGACCTTCGTATCGACGGTCAACCAGGGCGGCGAAGACGTTCTCCGCCTTCCAGCGCTCCATCAGCGCTGCGCTCCATAGCTCGGGGATGAAATTGGTGATAGCCATGACTACTCCTTTCGGGAGTTACTTCTTGCCCATCAGCTCGTCCAGACGTCCGTCTTTGTAGGCGGCCATCCGGTCTGCTGGGGACAGGGATTTGAGTTCGTCGTGGGTCGTGATTTGTTTCGGCCCAGTGACTTTTGTGTCTGTGGTGACCTCGGCTGCCGGTGCTGCCGCCGGTGCAGTCTTCGACTTCATGGCCTCTTCGAGGCGCGCATTGAAGCGCTGTTGCCAGCGTTCAGCGGATGCGCGCATCTCTTCTTCGGTGTTGCCCTTGATGTCGTCAGGGTCAACGCCAGTGGTGCGGGCTACCTCTGTGCGCAGTCGTTCCGTGCGTTCGGAGGTGAGTTCTGCTCGGATCTTGTCGATTTCGGCCCTCGGGTCGAAATCGGACTTCTTATCCGCACCAGTCTTTTCGAGGAGTTCTCGCCATTTGTTGGCGTCGTCGAAGTTTTCTTTCGCACGTTTTTCCCAGCGTCGTTCCTCTACGCGGGCTGCGCGAAGCTTCTCTAGCTCCTGTCGCTCTTCGGCCGTGAAAACCTCGTTTTGGGGGGCTTCCGGCTTAGTTTCAGGAGTGGGTTCGCCCGGTTCCGTTACGGCTCCCGGCATGTCATTCGGGGTCACATCAGACATGTGATTTTTCCTTTGCGTTGCGCATTGGTTGGCGCCCGTTCGGGCGAACCCCCTTGTGGGGGAAGTCTTTTACAGATCGGATTTGGAGGTGAACTGTTGTCCGGCCCATCCGATCACTGGGCCTACCTCGCCGTGCTCGTGCGTGACAAGCAGCTTGCGGTAGTCGGGGGCTCGTCCGCCGCGGTCCTGCAGGTCGGTGAAGGCTTTCACCTGCGTGTGGGTGGCTTCGAGCATGTTCTGGTCGATAACTTGGCTGACCGACTCTCTAGGTGAGAGTGGGGCGATGTTGCAGTCGCATCCTGGGTGGATGGGCATCAGCCGCTTAGTTTTGTAGCGCTGCGTTGCGGCAATCAGGCACATAGCGCAGTTCTCAGCACCCGTGGGTACGCGCCGGAAGTACTGCCTGCCGCTGTGCTCTAACGATCTCTGAGATTGGCGAACTTTCGCCATCTGCAAATCGGTTCCAGCTATGTTCTGCAGACGGCGCCCGCCCGCGGCGAGGGCCTGCTGCACCGGTTTTCCACGTGCGAGCGCGGTACGCGCAGTGATTACCGGGCGTGCGTACACAACCTCCGGGGCAACCCCGCGGGCCGTGGTGATCGCACCCCCCGCTGGGATGGCTTGTACCCCGGCGACTTCGGCGAAGTACACCGAGGTCAGATTCCCGACCTGCAATTGGGCCGCCAACACGGTTGGGGCCATCAACTCGATGAGGCGTTCCAGTCCCGCATCGTCTAGTTCAACTTGGCTCCACACTGTTGCGGCGTAGGCCAGTAGCCGCCGTCTTAGTTCCGCGACGGCGGCGGCGTAATCAGCGTGGTCCACCGGTCACTGGCTGTTGAGGAGGTTGATTCTGGTTCTGTGCGCCGAACAATGACAGCTGCTCTTTGGCGCGATCCAGGGCGTCTTGGTTGATCTGGTCGGGCGAGTAGTTGAGGATGTTCCGTGCGATCGATCCCCACGACTCCCCAGCGGCTTTAGCCTGTGCCGCGGCAGAGTATTTCTCGGACAAGGTAACGCGAGCTGGGGATTCAAACGAGACATCCACGGTCGGGATGTCCGTTACACCCTCAGTTTCGAGCGCCTTGACCAAAATCGCTTCCAGCCCGAGCTTTGCAACCGCAAGGCGTGCATCACACTTGAAAATGAAGCCCTTCTCGGTGTTCAGAGCGCCCTCAGCGGACTGATTCGCGCTATCTGGCATAAGTACCGGCAAGGGGGTCTTTGTGGCCGCGGAGAGCTGTCTGATGTCTTCTTTGGACGCATTCAGCATCGGCATAATGTCGGTTGTCTGCGACTCCCAGATCTTCACGCCGGGGGGTAGGTCCCATAGGGCGCCTGGTGCGGGCTCGAATATGGCGGCGTAATCGATGGCGTTGCCGTGCTCGTCGGTTGTCGGCAGTGGATTGTTCAGATCCGACTGCAGAGCCCGCTGGCGGAATGCCTGAATCGCCATGGTGGACATGCGTTCCAAAATTCCGCGGTTGATGCGGTTGATGATGTCAATGTGGGGCTCAAACTCGCCCTGGCCGCCCGGGTTTGCGTACACGACGATCGGTGGGGCACCTGCGGTTTCAATGAGTGGTCCCGCCGGATCCCACTGACCGGATATGCGAGACAGGAGGCGCTTTGAGTTGATGTTTGGTACGTAGCAGTCGCGGGAGAACTTTTGGCGCGCACCATTTACCCAGACGAGCGCATAGTCCTTCTGTTCGTCGATGTCGCGCCAGTATCGGATGCCTGCGCGAACCCGCCAAGGTTGTAGCGGATCTGCTGCGACGCACATGGTTTCTGGCGAATCCGCCGTGATGACAGCGCCGTTGTCACCCTGCCAGCAGGTCAAGAACGAGTCACGGAAAGTAAGGCCGTATTCGAGCCACTGCCTGGCGATGGCGTCCATGCGGTTGTCTCGCCAAATCCGCTGCGCCTGCTTGGCAATATCCGAATCCGACGAGCCGCCGACCGTAATTCCATTCGGGACGATCCGGTCTGCCACCGAATCCCGTATCAGCATCCCCCAGTTGGTGCGGGATTCACGCTGGAACGCTTTCCAGGAGGCTCTGGTGTTCTTAGACGCCTCCGGTAGTGGTGCATCGCCGGATACATATCGGTCCAGGAGGCGCACACGGGCCATGTTGTCGTCAATGCGCTTCGACAGGATAGGGAGCCATTCTTCTGGTGTTGACGCCACGAGACTCCCTTCTTTGGTCAGTAGATGCGCCTCGGCACATAAGATTTGGGTCTTGGTTGCGCGCCTTCGCGGCGGGCATCTACACAGGCGGTCCAGGACAGTACAGCGGCCATTGCGGCGTCGAATTTGTCTTCCAGGCGTCCGTCTTGCTTCTGGAGGATCCAGATCGGCTCGCCCTGATCGTCAAGTAGCTTGAGTTCACGCCTTCCGGCGTGCCCCATGTGCTGAATCAGGGTGTCAATCCACCGGTTCGACCCGTAGGTGACGATTCCGGAGTCAATCGCCTCGACATAAGCCCGGACGGCGGCTGCCATGGGCGTTTTCCGCTGCGTATGCCACTCAACAACCCGATCTGGGTATCTAGCGGCCCAGGATGCGACCGTTTCGGTCCAATGCGGCGGGTCGCAGTACATGCGCCACACCTCGTATCGGGACATCATGTCCGTAACGAGGTCTGTTACTTCGTCTTCGGGGACTTCCCAGTCCTCGACATTCTCAGGGCGCTGCCAACAGCCCAGGAGCATCTGGCGGCCCGTAGAAATATCGGTGATGGTCAGCGCTGTAGCGTCACGGAAGCGCGCACCGTCGAATCCGGCTGTAACAAACGCCCCATCCGGCACAGGTCCCCACGGTTTCCCGTCCGGATTGAGCTTGAGGGCTTCAACTTTCGTCATGTCGAACGCTTGTGAGCCGGATTTGCGCCACCGGTTCAGCCAGACCCGCTCCCAGTAGGCTTTGTCGACACCTTTGCGGTCGTAGTCCTTTGCGATCCGCTCAAACTGGCCGACGCCCCACTCCCCTACTGGTCCCGTGGCGTCGGCGACGGCGGCGATGCGGTTTTCGACCGTGGTGAGGTCGCGGTGCTCATCCCCAGCCCAGCGACGGAAAAAGAACAGGCTCGGATCGTCTACCTCACCCTTGGCGATAGCTTCCGCTTCGGCGAGCACATCCTCTTCGATGCTGTTCTGCCCCGGCTGCCCTGCGGTAGACGTGTACAAGGTCCACGGATCCTCGAGGGGCCGCTTCGGCATGTTCTGCAGCATCGTTTCGTGTGCGTCTCGCATCCGCTGCATAAACAGGCGGTGCGGCTCATCGAAGTGCTGAAATGTGGTCCGCGCACCGTCACGAGAACCGGGGGCGTTAGACACTGCGACGACAAATCCGTCTTCGGTGCCGTTCCAGCCCTTTCGAATGATCTTCTCTTTGGTGATGACAAACAGATCCGCGTCCGGGCCGTTCTCCAGCACGTACTTGAGTACGCCGTAGGCAAGTTCTTCGACCTGCTCTTCGGTGACCGCCATCATTGGGATGACCGGCGACTCCACGGGGCGCCCAACCGGATTCCCATACGCATCAAACCCGTCACACCGGACAGGCGCCTCCGGATGCAGCTCACAACCGGCGATCCAGGCGGCGAGCTCGGTTTTCGCGAGACCCTTGCGGACCTCAATGGCGCCACGCTGAAACCTGCGGCGCCCCTCAAGCCGATGCCCCTGCGGGTAGATCTCATAGAGGCGGTAGATGATGCCGCGCTTCTCATCGTCGAGCCGCGCCGGCTGACCTGATAAGGATCCGGGGCCGAACACCATCCGCTCTTCAATGAACTGGCACACCTGCGCCCCAAGTGTCGGGTAAGACAGGTCGAGCGGCGGAACAATCAGAACCGCCATAGCGGAATTACTGGACTAGCTTGAGCCGCGGATCGGTACCGGGTTCAGGCGGTGGGGTCGCGGGCGGACGCCGCTTCTGCCCCTTCGCCTTCGAATCCTCCGACTGCTCGATCTGCCATTCCAGCCGGCGCCGAGCCATAGGGTTTGTTCCGTAGTCGGCATCAGCTTTCTCGAGGCGAACCTGAATCTCGGCCCGCTCCTTCGGCGTCTCAGCCAGCCAAAAATCGTTGTACAGCATCGCCACACGCATCAACCCGTTGATGTCAGACTCCGCATACTCTGGAGCCATCGGCGACGACCAGATATCAGCCCACCACCGCTTAGTCATCGAATGCCACGCAATCTCATCCGGCAACGGCGGCGTCTCAACATCGTGATCACCAGACAACACAGCCTTGGTGGCCGACTTATTCCGCCGCGCACGAACACTCGGATCCTTAGGAGTAGGTCCAGGCATCAAACAACCTCCCGTTTCGGGAACAAAGGTGAGCGCCCCGTTGCGGGACTAAAACTGTGGGAACCCGTACGGACCGGAAAGAGCAGCTTCGGCCCGTGGCGGCGTGCGATGGGGGTACGGGGTGCCCCCTGGGGGCTAGTTGACGCCGAGCCTGACGAACAGTTTGCGCATCCAGTTGAAGGTGTTGGTGAGGAACTTGCCTGGGCGCGTCTTGGTGTAGAAGCGCCTAACCGGGGCAGTGTCGGCTATCCATAGGCTGAGTATCAGTACCCAGCAGGTGATTAGGACGGGCCATTGCATGTTTCTGATCTTACTAGCGGACGGTGACTATCAGCGGGGTCTAACCTGATGGCCCTGTGCAGTATTGCCTTCGTCTGCGCTCTTCTTGTCGTGGCAGGGGCGGCATGCGGCTTGGCCGTTGGTGATGTCGTACGGTGCTCCGCCGAATTTGGTGGCGGTGATGTGATCAGCTATGCCTGCTCTGCCTGTGCAGCCTGGGTATTGGATGCGGCAGCGGTAGTGGTCGCGGTCTAGCACGGCTTTACGCCATGCTTCGTGCTCTGGTGTCTTGGTGCGTGGGTTGCCCTTACCCCAGCCATGAGTGGTGTGTGTAGGGCAGCGGTGTCCGTTGTAGACAAGGGTGGTGCAGTCCTTGAAGGTGCAGACTTTTGGGGCTCGCGGCATCAGCAGTACTGGATCATTGGCAGTAGAAACCCCACGGATATTTGGTCTGTGTACGCCCATTGCGCTGCTCGTATCGGAATGTGACCCAGCGCTGGAAGATGTTCCACCACCACCAGTCACGGACTACATCAAGCTGCGTGCAGTCTCCACACCTGCAGCCAATAACGGGCATCCGTGCTCTAAGCGCTCTTGGCATTGAGCTCTACTACAGCGTCATCGTCGTAAGTACTGAACGTGGCCTCAACTGCACTCTTCAGTGTGAGCGCGTCCTGTACTACTACCTGATCCCATGTCTTGTATGAGGTGATCAGCTTGTCGCCGTTATATACGTGCAGCACGGCCTGTGGGTCTACTACGTAGTGGGTGGCGGAGGGCCAGCCTTGGTTATCAGTGCTTCCGGGGATGGTCACTAGGACTGGCATCAGCGGCCAATCCAAAGAAGTAGACGCCGCCACCAAGTGACCTTCACTGCGCGTGCACTCGATAGCACGCACATATAGATCGGGTCATCGGGTTGGTGCAGCGGGATGGTGATTGAGCTGCACGCGGCGGAAGTGATAATTGGGATGCCCTGTTTCATGGGTCTGGGATTCCATTCTAGTTGCAGAGTAGGACGGATCGCGGGGTCTGTTGTGGGACACCAAATCTGTGCGCTACACGCGGCAGTGTGCGTGAGGATCCGTCGGGATGCTGGAACAGTGTCGGCGTATCGGCGTGATCGCAGATACTCGGCCACGTGTAGGCGACTTGGTGGTTGTTGTTGCGTGCCCAGTCTGTGAGTACCTGATCTACCGGCATCTGGAACCAGCGGTTGTGATCTAGTGCGCTGTCGATCAACTCGGTACGTATCGCATACCCCACAGCGTGGAGAAGGAACCCTTCGGCCACAATCCACGAAGCACCCGCCGCATCAGCGGCTTGAGTGGCTTGCAGGACTCTCGGCTGCCAATGCTTCGGGTAGTTGATACCTAGATAGAACGAAACAATCGGTGCCGGTGAAGCATCTAGGACATTCGTCAACGTGGTTGACCAGTCCCCGCATGGGATGGCGTCATCCTCGAGGACAACACCCCACTCGGTAGGGCTACTGGCGAGCCATTGCAGAGTGCGGCGATGGTTCCTGTCACACCCCAGTGTTCCGTTGTCTATCGACAGGAACGCCGCACCAGTTGCTTCCATCAACTCGTGAGCCGCAGCGGCCCGCTTGTTATGGGCGACTATGCCGATGCGGTAATCAGTCACGTGCTCTCACGTGGGCCACCGCGCCGCATGCGCTCCATCATCCATTCATACGGCGGTAGCGTCCCGCATACTTCACACGGAGCTATTCGGAACCAATTACCTTCACGCACCTCTGGATAGAGGCATTCATGTTCAGTGGCGCTCATAAAGGCAGGCGCTCAACCGAAGACAAGCGCAGTGTGGTGGCGCTTGTGGCGGCGGCGAACCGGAACGGCTCGATGCGCTGGTTGGTTTTGCGGTTGTAGACCACGTTCGTGAAGTCCACCCGATACGTCAGCTCGGGCAGGGGCCCGATGGCTTCGGTGTTGGCGAGCAGCTTCACACCCGGCGTGGAATCGAGAGTCTTCAGCACACCGTCTTCCTCGATGCGGCCAATGATCGGCTCCAAACGCACCGTGGTGGGGATATCGGAGATGGTGGCCAGCACTTCCTTCACCGAAGGTGTGAAAGTGACAGTGCCGGAAATCATCTTCAGATCCGGCTCGCTACCCTCATCGGACCCATCAGAGACGATGGCCTGATAGGTGTCGGCCACAGTGAAGTACACGAAGGCTGCCATTACCCGTTCTCCCTTCGCATCTCATCAGCGAGGTCTTCTAGACGCTTATGTTCATCGGCCATCGCTCTAGCGCGGTCACCGATAGGATCGAAAGGCGGGGTGCGCCACCCACAGGAGCAGGCACCGCCCTTGCGGGTCTTCCCGCCGGGGAGCATCTGCTCGAAAGTTCCGACGATGTGGGAGTTCACCCACTCTGCCAAGGTGTATTGGGTGCCGTCAGGGCCGGTGATGAGATGGTCGGCCATCACACACCCCCTGCGGTGAGTTCGCGGATACGTTCAGGTGTTGTGGCCTGCCGGTAAAGCTGGTAGCGGGCCTTATTGCGTTCAGTGGCGGCCCGATCAGCCGCGGTCAAATGATCGCCACTGGCGCCAGGTAGGTGGTACAGGTGATATCCCGGTCCGTCGATGAAGCGGGTTGGGCCGCAGCACACCTCAAACGCTCGGCACATCGCGTCGTCGTCATACCAGGCACCCTCGAACGACTCGTCGTACTGGCCGATGAGTGAGAGTGATTCCCGGGAGACGACATTGACGGCACCGATCGACTGACGGTCGCCTCGGACCTGATGCGATACAGCTTCTTCGGGCTCTAACTCAAGGTCCCGGACGCGAACCGAGTCCTCGGGGGTAATGGCCATGAAGCGTGAGAACGGAACGACTAAACCTGGCGCCGACGAAGCCAGCGCGACCGCTTCCCGAATCTGGAGAGCGTCGACCAGCAGATCTGATTCGCAATAGACAAGCACGTCGGCGTCAACCATGTCGGCACCGCGGTTATATGCGGCGGATCGGTTGAACGACTCATAGCCTGAGCGGCCGTCATCAACAACGTGGATGCGGTACAGCCCCTCCATGCCCATCAGGACGCGTCGCAGATTCGCGGGCCTTAGAGGGTCCTTACCGCGGTCCCGGAACGGGATGATCACGGCGATGTTCACAGGTACTCCCCTGCGACCTTGGCGTACCCCCTGCGCAGTAGGTCCCATGTCTCATCGGGGAGCTGCTGCGGTCCAAACGATAGGTGCGACACCACAAACCCTCTGTGGATGACTCGGGGCTGCATGTTGGCTGCACCTTCGTCACCGATCTTGAAACCGGGCGGCCAATCCCTGCCGGCGATATGGGCAGGCGACGGCGCGTCCAGTAGGTCCGCGATGCGTTTCAGGGTGGGGTGGTCGAGTCCGATGCAGTTGATCGACAACCAATCCGTCGTCGGGATGACTTGGTTGGGCTGACCGGTCACATCCCGCCAATTGGTCAGGAAATGCTCGTGGGACATGGCCGCGTAGTCGCCGGACATGTGCACATCCAACAAAGGGATGTTCAGGTTCTCGAAGCCGCGCCAAATCAACGGCTCTAACCATGTTGAGGCGCCGTTGTTCACGGTCAGCGCGGAGACAACACTGCCGCGGTTGTTGTCTATCGCCTCGAGGTGTTCACTGAATCGTGCGGTCTCGAAGAACACGTCATCGTCGTCGACCTTGACGAACAAACAGTCCTGATACTCGGGTTGGGCGTAGTGCCACCACACCTTGTTGAAGCCGGTCCAATGGCATCCGCCGTGGAAGTCGTTGCGGACGGTGATCCGCTCCCCTGTGATGGTTTGCAGATGCTCCGCGTCCTTGGGGTCGCGGGCGAGGTTCCAGATGTCGTATTCGACGTTCGGATGCTCGGCCAGTATGCGCTTGATGTACGGGACTTGAAGTTCCATGTTGGCTTTGCGGCCCGCGAACACAAAGAGGATGACTCGCAACACAACTCCCTAAGTGATCCGAATCGCCCACGCCTCATGCGAATGCCCAACCACACACCAGTTGATGCCGGTGCGGTCGGCGTACTCTCGCCAGGCTTTCATCTCATGGTCTTCGCAGCCGTCGTAGCTGTGCCACTCGTCAAACACAACATAAGTTCCCGGCTTGAGCTGTAGGTGCTCCAAAGCTGTTGCCGTGGACGAGTAAAGGTCGCAGTCGATATGCACCAAACCACACTCGGGAAATGTGAACCCTGGCAGAGTGTCGGCGTACCGACCTATCACTAGGCGAGTGTTGTTGATGGCTGGTGGTTTATGCGCGAACGACCCCTTAGGGAACCCGTCACGCCAATCCTCCGGTAGGCCGGTGAAGCTGTCGAACCCGATCACCGGCATATGCTCGGCAATGATGCGGGTCGATTCGCCTTTACCCACCCCGAACTCCAAAGCCACACCAGAAGGCCTCAAACCGACCACGTGCCGCAGAAGCGAATAGTGCTCCACGGGCGGGAAGTATGGGCCTAACTGGTAGTCCTGGACACCTTCACCTTCCTGGTAGGGAAAGTACGGCCATGTTGGGTGCTTGTGGCCCCAACGGTTTCCATTCGCCTCACACATCCGGGCACGCTCGGGAAGCTCAAACCGGGAAGAACCCGTGCGGTTTCCTTCGGCTTTGTCCCGCGAGTAGATCAGGTTGTGTGATCCGCGGACATCGGCGAATGGCCATCGCGTCAACCCTGCGTCGTGGATTCTCTGCGACCAGTCGACGTGTTCGCCGCCGTGCGCCCCATATCCGATATCCATGCCGCCCACCGCGTCGATCACTCGACGTTCGGCATACAGGAGAACCCCGCGGGGGAATCCGATAGCGAAATGCTGCTCGTCTTGGTGAGTGACACTGTGCCGGCCACCGCTGGGCCACTGAAACGACAAATGCGGTTCCGGGGACTCAACGTAAGGCTTCCACCACTCGTCTACGGTGGGCCACACATCATCGTCAGCGAGAAAGAGGTGGTCGCACCCCAAGTCCATAAGCTCGGCGATGCACCGGTTCTTCGCCACCGCTATCCCCATAGGTAATGGATGGCGAACAACACTCACACTCGGCACTCGATGCACCGGGATACCCCGCCAGCCCTCAAGACATATCGGCTCGTCGCTGCCGTCGTCCACAACAACAATCGGCACATCAGCCGACGTGTGCTCGATCCAATGCATTAGAGCGTTGAGAAGGACATCCCTGCGGTTGTGGGTGGTGATCGCTACCCCGAGCACTACTGCCCCTCTTCACAGTGCGGGCAGCAGTCGTACCGGAGGCGGCGGCCGCAGTACTCGCAGTGCTGCACGGCCATCTGATCTCCCGTTTCGCCTGTACCCGTCGGGGTGGAGGTCTACGATCCGCCAATGATCAAGATCGCAGCTGCAGCCGCCGTAGCGGCCAGCATTGTTTTCGCGCCCGCGGCGTACGCGGACGATGACGCCTACCTGGACGAACTGTCCGGGCAGGGTTTTCAAGTGATGTGGCAGTCCCGGCCGTTCCTACTGGCTGCCGGTAACGGCATGTGTAATGACTTACGAAACGGGGAAACCCCGGAACAAGTCGCCTCGCACTCCAACTATCCGAACGCGACACCAGCCAATCTGTTGGCTATGGCGCGATCGGCGAAACGGAACCTATGCCCGTAGGCTCACGGTCTAGCAGGTAGTCCATGCGGCGAGTACAAACCAACTCTTCATGGAGATCACCCTCAGTACGGGCTATACGTAACCGCTGCAACGCTTCTAAAATGCGGAGCTGGTTAGCGGTCAGGGCCATGGCTAGAGCCTGAACAGCTTTCGCCACCATGGGAGCTCCGGAGGGTAGCTCTCGGGATGTAGGCGGCGGTCGTACACTTCCCACTCTTCTGGAGTGCACATGGCTTTCAATCGTTGGTCATACAGCCGCGCGGCTTCAACTGGATCCAATGGTTGACCATCAAGCATGATTGCCTCCCAAAGGGATTCAGCGTCAGGTGAGCAAGACGGCTTCTATACCATCCTCTGCCCAGTCGTAATACCCGGCATATGAGCACGGGTAGCCGTTTGGGTTGTAGCGTGTGACTCGAACGAAGTCCAGGTCGTCGTAGCCGCCACCATCCGGGTGTCCAGGCCGTAACACGGGTGTGTCGCCCGGATACTTCCCTAGCTCATCAATCAACTCAGCTACCGTCATACCTCAATTATCCCGTGTTTCAACGGGATTAGCGGTGTCTAGGCGGGTGGGATTTAATGGGAGCCGAACATCCGCCGCCGTCCAGCTGCCGCCTCGGCCTCGTCTTCATCGCGCTGTGTCCAGCAGCCCAGCATCTTGCGACGCTCGGTAGGAGTATCAGTGTCCCTACCAGAATTCTCGGTCATCGCCTCGATGTAAACCCGTTCATACGTTGCGATAGCACGACTTAACTCTTCATCCGATGTATCAGAAGGATCGAAAGAGAGGCCGAGTTCACGTGCCCGGTCTATATGGGCTTGGGATGGTTCAGTCATCGGTCAGTTCCTCTGCCGTGAAGATCAGCGGCGCCAACTCGTCCAGCGCCTCGTCTAGGCCGCGAATAGAGAGTTCGTTGAGCCACTTGTCGCACCATTCCCGTACTGGCCTCAAAGCTTCACGGGCAGAGGCGACGCCTGTTGATTTGTCTTCCCATGAGTAATTGTATTTGGGGTGAAATGACCGATGTGCAGCCTCCACGGCCGGGTCGCCACTCATAGTTGGGTCGCCCATCAGTTCGTTCATCCCTCAATTTTACCGAGGCGCAGCGCAAGTCGCGGTGTCTATTCAGGTGTGAGGGTGTAGCTTTCACCAGTCTTAGAATCGGTGATGGTGGCTTCTATGGTTCCGTTGATGCGGCGAAGACTCACCGAAATGTGCGGCGACAGCTGCAATCTGCCCTGCGGCATGCCGTATTCGTGTCCCAGCCACATGGTTCGGGAGGTGTGCCGGTACTCCCGGTTTTGGTAGGTGAGTACCGCTATGACGGGTCCATCCCCTTCGATACGGTATGACACCTTGTCGAACATGTGTTCGATAGTAGAACGGGGAGTCCGCGGAGGCAAGTGAGGCCCCCGTTACCGCCTTCTTGTGGGGCTGAAGCGGTTATAGAGAGCGGTCGTGGCGAATCTAGTGATGTCACCGACGATAACGAGAACCAGCATCGCTAGGAGCGTCTGCCAGATAGGCACCTGCTCCAGCGCCTCAAAGAGGTTCATGCTCCAATCTTATCGCGAAACGGCCGGTACCAGCGGTGTCTAGCGTCGCCCGAACAGGCTGCCGAGAATATCGATGAGGTTGGCCGCTTTGACCACTCCCCTGATCTCCGAACCGAGCTGGCCTAGTTCAGCTTCCGCGCTACCGGCGATACCGTCGGCGGACGTCTGCACCACACCGACGGCGCGGTCAACGCCGTCTCGGGCAATGTCCAGTAGGCCGTCCATGAACTTCGGCACCGTGTCGTCAGGGATCTTCCTGTTCGCGATGCGCTCACACATGGCCACGAGTAGAGGGGCCATGGCGCCGGCTAGTGCTGCGAAGAATCTGTCGAGCATGGCGGCACCTAATCCTTGGAGAAGTCGCGGATGGACTCGGTTTGCGGCTTACCGCAGCGGATGCAGCAGCGCTTGTACTGCGCCGAGGGAACATCGCAGTCCCACGAGGTGTCGATGAAGCGCTTATTGAGGCGCCACTTCTCCCAGTGATGCCAGCCGATGCGGCACAGAATCACGACGGATCAGCCTCGGCGGGCACGGTCACCTGTTCTGTCCAGCTTGTTGGGTCGTTCTCGGGATCTACTCGACACCCTGCAGAGCAGGGGGCGTAGCGGATACGGCCACAGGGGATGCAGCAGCGGACACGAGACAGAGGCATGGGAACCTCCGGGAATGAAAAGACCCCGCCCCTAACGAGAGGACGGGGAGGGGACTATGCGGGGGTGCGAGTTGCGCCTAGGCGCAGTTTACTACTTGACGATGGTTAAGGGGTATATCAGCTGGTCGGCGTGTCGCAATCGAGCCACACCGGAACTAGCGGTCTTCCCACTGATCGCAATCGCAGTCCGCATGTAGGCATCTACCCCACCAAGCCTCATGCTCGTGTTGTTCATGCACACATCCCCGGCAGCGTGGCGGGCACATCTAGATTCCCGTCTCTTTCATCTTTTTACCGCGTTTTACAAGAGCCTCAAGAACGTCGTACCACCAGCCCACATCGTCCTGCAGTAGCGCCCACTCGGCCTTGCGACCCCACGCCTCTATATCATCCTGCAGCTCTTTGACTTTTTGATTGAGCTGCCGATTCAATGTGTCGCTCATCATGCACCCTTCTTCCGGTCCCGCTTCTCACAGTTGTTGTGCGCGTGTAGTACATCCCCCAGGCGGTAGAACTTCTTACCCGTATCCGGGTCACTGGAGACCGGGCGTAAATGCCCACCACGGGTCAGTGAGTGCACTCGCTGCGCGTTCAGCTTCTTGCCCATCTCCCCTATTCGGCGGGCAATAGGTTCGATGGTGTCGGCGGTTACGATGTGCTTATTGGCTTCATGGACTCGACCTCGGTCGATCACTATGTCGTCGTCTGCGGGGATGTCTATCTGTCGCCAGCACTCATCGATAGCGGCTTTGATGTCCTCGTAGGCTTCTTCTGAACCTTCAGTGAGGGCTAAGGCGATCATGTTGACTCGCAGCCACTTCGCCAAGGTGATGATGTCGTTGCCCTTGTCCCACACGATCGCTCGCTGTTCACATACCAGCCTCACCCACGTGCCCAAGCAGTTGTGCAGTACGTCGGCGGCGTTGTGTGCGCCGATATGGATGGGGACCTGAGATTCAGGTTTGGGTCGTCGGGACATACTCAACCCCGGCCTCTGGATGCGGGCCTGGCGGGTGAGGGTGACGGACAGCTCCCCGATCATGCGGGGGATGCTGGCCAACTCCTCACGGAGCTTGTGTTGTGAGCCCTTATCTAGAAAGAAGCTGTCAGAGACGGACATTCAGGCGCCCTTCTTCGGGAAGTCTTCGTGCGGCTGCGGCTTTCCCCACATCTCGTAACCGATCTGCGCCACTTGGTCCAACTGATCCCTCAACTCATCCAACCGAACCGACAGGGTGTGCATATGGAGTCCGATGACTTGTAGTTCACCGAGGATGTTGGCGGGATGCCGGATGATTCCGCTGCGGTCGCTCACAAGGCTTCTCCGTTCGACGGTGGATCGTTCTCTGCCATATAGCGTTCCCAGGCGAGACGGCGGCGATTAGCAGAAGCCGCAGCATTCTCCAGCTGGTCGCAGCCGCAGTAGCCTTGATACATTCCAGCTTGTCCCTCATTGACAGATAGACACGCGCCCATGTTGTAGTCATGAGCGCTGGCACCATGTCCACAGTTGTCACACTCACCAAAACCCGATTGGCGCCAGTGCGGTATAAGCGGTTCAGCACTCACGGGGCATCACTCCCTAATATCACCTTGACGCCAGTTACTGCCTCGTACTCGGCTACGGTGCCAATCCTGTTCATGTCCGCGTCGTACAGGGTTATCGCCGCGCGTGGGATTGACAGCGTGACGGTGCGTGAAGATTTCCGGTACTTGGCATTCCAGTTCCATAGGATCCTTTGGGGACCGGTGGCATTTGCGCCAGGACAACCAGCACTTGGGGCCTCATGTCGATCTGCGCAACACAGCGTGCACATGGATGCGACTAGCGGTTTAGCACTCAACTCAGCCACGGCGGTACCCCGTCAAACCATTGAGTCCGAAATCTGACCGCTTAAACCGCCTCGCTTCCGCCCCTTTACCTTTGAGGATCTCTTCCGCAAGCCATACGGAACGGTATGCATTGATTTCCGCGTCGACACTCGGCGAATAACACGACCAGTCGACCGTCTTGGTGAAGATGCCCCATGCCTTGCGGCGTAGCTTGACCATCAAATATGTCTTCTCTAGCGGCTTGTCAAACTTGACCTCCCACCACATGCCAGCAGGTGGGTCGGGCATCTTGTACTTACTCAACTCTCACTACCTCCGGGAATTGCCGCTACTTGCTTCGGTTGGCAGTTGGTCCAATGCATCGATTCGTGACCGGCAGGGAGCCCACACGGTCCACAGTCATAGCCCCACCCTTGCCGGATTCTGTGGTCGCCGTGCCAGCTGTTGTCACATGGAGCCCCACATGTTTTGGCGTTGGGATCAAGGAAGAATGCAATTAGTGTGATCGGCGCGAATCCAAGTAGGCAGTATTCGCAATAGAAGTGCTCGCCGTCAGATCTAGTCTCGCCGCCGCAAGCACCACATACGGGCATCTGTGGTACTGCATCAGGTAATGTGCCCATACCTCAATTATCCTCCGTTTCAGGACAAGTCGCGGTGTCTAGCCCGCTTTCCTTTCCTGGTTCCACCTACGCCTGTCCTTCAATGACAGCTCCCCGTAGATACCGTGTTGGTCGTGTACCTCTATGGCGAATTGGAGGCATTGGAGTTTGACTGGGCATCCGTGGCAGATTTCCTTGGCCCGCTTACATTCCCGGCTTGCGCCTTGATCTGGGAACCACCACTCCGTGGGGAGTCCGCGGCACGCTGCTTCGTCTTGCCATGACAGGTCAGCGACAAGACCGGTGAGGCATCCGACGATGTCCGCGGCGACACTTCCCCCTGCTATCCAGTCGGTAGGGTTTGAGTGCGGCATCAGCTTGCCTCCTGCCGTGCGGCCCTGCGTTTGTACCCAACGCGCCGAGACATCTTGCGGCACTCTGTCGAGCAGTAAGCCGAATGTTGATACGCGGATTGATATCGCTCACCACATACCGCGCACAGCCTCCATGGCCTACTCACGCGCTTCAGCTCGTCACGACGCCGATTCTTGGGAATGGCGCGCCGTCGCTCGCATTCACGACATGAACGCTTGGTTCCACCGTTTGGACTTCTATCTAGCCTGGTATTTGATTCGGTGAACTCGTGGCCGTATTTGCAGTGAGTCTTATTGGCCCAGTACGCGGTGTCGTGATCGAGCATGTCTTGGCTGTTTTCTTGCCAAGTACCCCACGCGAGGTTGTCTTTGTGGTTGTTACGCCCATTCCCGTCTAGATGTCGGACCACAGCACCAGGCGGACGAGGGCCATGAAATGCTTTGCACACCAGTTGGTGCACATGCGCAGTGCTGTGAACCCCGGATCGACTCAGCTCCACTTTGTAGTAGTGCTTTCCGAACCTCTGTTTCAGCACCCTTCCTCGCAGCGATGTCTTACGGCCCAATCGAGAGATGCTGACGCGGTTTATGCTTCGCACCCGCCCAGTGCTGCTAACCTCATAAAGCCCTTCCCATTCGGGCACCGGGCGCCAGATCTCATTGGACATCAGCTGGCCTCCCTGTTACGCATGATCTTCGCGCGCTCACGAGGGCCTAAGCCGCCGTAGATCCCGTCGCGTTCGTCGTTGACGATCGCGTAGGTCAAGCACTCAACCCTGACTGGGCATGAGCGGCATATCTTCTTGGCGTATTGGTACTGCACGGTGATCGACTCACTATCACCGTCGCCACGCTTATGGGGGAAAAACGCGTCCGGGTCTGCGGTGGCGCAGGACGCCTGGATCATCCAGGGCTCCGGTTTCAGGCAGGGTAGTTCCGCCTTACCGGAGATGATGCGCGGTCCAGGGTGAATATCGTCACGCATTTCATTTCCTCCAACGTGTCTCATGCGGCCAATGCCTTGGTTTCCCTAAATCCCCCTGCCCATCCATGGCTATCCATCTACAGGGATGTCCTTCTGGGGCACTACAGTCCGGGCACACCCGATCAGCTGCCCCGGTTTCGGTGTATGCCGTAGGTTTCCGCCGGCTACCGGTGTCTTGGTAGTCAGTCACGGCTGCATCCCTTGGTTTTTCACCAGATGCTCATTGCAGACCGGGTAGAAGCTGCGGTCGTCATCCATGGCGTATCCGACGGCTGGCTTCTCGCAGGGCGCGTACTCGCCACGTCGAACCACCTCTTCGTGGCAGGTGATCAGCTTGTATTCCCGTGTCCACATCCGGGTCTTGTTGCCGCTCATTCGGTCACCGTCCAGCCAGACACCCATTGAGCCTTAAGGGTGGTGTCTTCATATTCCGCTACATCGCCTTCGGCCAGTTCGCGAGCGCTCTTGTTGGGGTGGAAGTTCCACACTTCGTGGTACGGGGTCATGTAGGAGCCGTCTGGAAATACAGCAGCCCACGTCCGGTTGAGTCCTCCAAGGGCTTTATCCACCTCGGCGGCAACGTGGGCGGCATGGTCGTGAACGCTGGCGCTTGTGCTCAAGTGCCAGCCACACGCACACGTGTAGAAATCGGCGTCAACGACCGCCCAATCGTCATAGACGAGCGCATGGGTCACCATCACTTCCGCTATGAGCTTCTGTGCGTCCGAAGGTTCGTCACTCATCAGATCGGCCTCCCATCGCAGGAGTGACGTTCCCACCAGACACCCCATCGTTCATTCACCCGTTCCAGGCGCTCAATTTCAGCGATGAGTTCCCGCACAAGTCCCACGCGAAACAAATCTTGCATCTCATCAGTGCACTTTGAGTCCTCTAGGGATGCTTTGGCCCTATCAAGCAACTCGCTCATGGTGCTTGGTCCTCCGGTATCGGTAGTCCCCATTGAATGGAAATAGGTGGCCCACCGGGCTCTAGCGCTCCGCAAGCCCATTCGACGCAACCCATGAATGAGCCCGTGGTGGTGGATTCGCCGTCGTATCGGACGTGCCAGTTGCTGCCCCACTGGCGGATAAGGGCGCTCATCGCTCTAGCTCCTGAGGTTCTGCGGTAGGACTGTCTCCGAACGCGTAACAGTTCAGGGATGCGATGTTGTTGCGGCCCAACGGAAGGTGCCACCACCGTTTACCTTCAGAGAAGGTGGATTCTAGGATTGGACGGCGGCAGTGCCGACACAAGCGCTCAGTCATTGCTCTAGCCCCTCTGGTGTTGCGTACAAAAAGCACCTCTGATCAGATCCGTGCCTCTGGGTTTGTATGTGGTAATAGCCGCCTGTCTGGTTTGGGCGGATCTCCTCATGGCAGTAGATGCAGATGAGTTTCCGCACTTCACCCATCGAGAACATCCAGGGGCTTACCCTTGCGCGAGGCGCAGTCTGGGTCATCATGTCCGCCGTAGCAGACCTCATGGCAAAGGCAGTGGCAGACGATTCCGTGACATGTCGGCGTTCCGCTTCCATTCTTGAATCGGCGCTTGGTGCGACTCATAGTCCTAGTTCCTCACTTGGGTAGACCAGTGGCGCAAGTTGGTCTAGTAATTCGTTGACCTGAGGGTGGAGTTCGCCCTTGGAGTCCCACTCCTCAATAACTGTCTGTACCGACTTAGCCATCTCACGGGCAGCGGCATTCATGACCTGTTCGCGGGTTGCATAGGACCGTTCGGGCAACAAACCCCACGCCCGTTGTGCGGCTTCGATTGCAGGGTCACTCATGGGTGTGCTCCAGAATCTTTGAAAGCGGTACTAGATCCCGACCTCTTGCGTGATGAATACACACTGGCCAATAGCCTTCTGGGTCGAACGCGACGGCGTAGGCGGGGAGGCCGCAGGGTTGTATTTCGCGGCGTCGCCCAACCTCTGCCACACACTCGTGGGGGTACTTATCTACGTCGCGCCAGAGGTCCCCGCTCATCTTCCACCTGCCGCGAATGCTGCTATAGCCTCAGCACCAGAGGGGAACTGGGCGTGAACGGACCAGAACTCGACAGTTCCCACGTACCACTGCGTTGCACCACTCGGGAGTCGCCCATATTCTTCGACAACCCAGGCGTTATCGCCCTTCTGTCGTATGCGCCACCTCGGAATAGCCCAGCTCATAGCTTCACCACGTCTTTGTCCCCTGTCTCTACAAACTTGGCGGTGATCTCCAGTCTTTTACCGTCGGGACGTGTTATCACCACACCGCCGTTGAAGGATTCGATGACGTGTTCTGCCACTGTCCATATGGCCGCATCGGTGTGGTCTTCTTTGGTTACCCACTCGGTACCGGCTTTGTTGATGCGACCGATGTAGATACGCTCACTGAAAGCTCCCCGGTCTATCCCGTACGTCATCGATCTTCTCCTGTCTCTACTTGCAGAGCGGCAGCGGCAGATCTGAGCAACTGAGAAACGGCGCGGGCCAGATTGCTTCCCCCGATTGGGTATCCACCGTCCAAACGCTTCGCGGCCTCCAGGAACATGGAGGCATCGGTGTCGTGTGGCCCCTTGAAGGCGACGACTGGAGCCGTAACGACGATCTCGCGTGACCTGCTCATTTCCCGCTCTCCTCTACAGGCTCGTAGGTTTTCTCGAAAATGTCTGGCTTGCACGGGTAGAACTCACCGGCTACACCCCTGATGATCCAATCGCCAGAGGATGCGAGCATGGAGCCTTCGAGTGTCTCGATCTTTATGTACGCCACCGTGGGCCATTCTTCGTTCCACTCGCCGGGGGCGTAGTACTGGCATTCGGCGTCGTTGTCGTAAATCCAATCCACGATCATTGCGGAGCCGGTGGCGGTCCCGTCCCACCGCATCGCTTCTACAATGACAGGCCTCTTTCGAAACTTCCGCGCGCTCATTTACCGCTCCCCTCTATCGCAGTCAGAGCCTTATCCAGATACTCCACGGCAGATAGAAGGCCTCCGTCCGGGGCGTCTACGGCGAAATTTGGTTCGTCCCCGTACTTCTCGCGGTAGAGATCTAGAGCCGTCTGCCAACAACTGTTGTAGGCCCATCCGATGTATTCCGAAGCCCGCGCAACCTCACCCCTTGAGGGGAGGATTACCCGTTCAGACCCCCCACGCCCGGAGTGGTTAACCCACACATCAGGCGTCCTCATTCCTTGCTCTCCTCTACTTGTAGTGCATCCCGAAGACGCTTCACCTCGGTCCAACCAGCTGCCTGACTATCCAGCGAGGCCCTTAAGGCGGTATTCGCCCAGTCCAACAGGCCCTCTAGCCGCTCTACTTCTGCGATGAGTTCGGGAACCAACTGCCTTGAAGCGGCAATGAACTCGGCGTCGGCCAGCCTGCTTCCGTTGCCGAATCCCTCCCAGTCGGAGTGGGCGTATACGACCTGTAGTTGATATTTGCCGCCCCGCACGCCGTAGTGGCCTCCCCACGCGGCGTCAACCGTCCACACTCCCTCGGTTACGCCTTCCAGGAGCGCCTTACCGCGTTCAGTCAACTCACTCATGGCCATTCACCACCGCACCCACCAGAAGGTGCATCCGACAACAGAATCCCGTTCCGCGTCTTGCACGCGGTATCAATACGGAACCGACCGAACGCGGTGTACGCCGTCTGGTGCCAGAACGTCCCGTCCGGGTACTGGACACCGTTGCACCAACCCGTCAGGTTGGAGTACGACACACCGACACCCTCGTTGGTCCCACCACCGGGGCACCAGCCCCGGACGTAATCGGGGTGGTACGGATCGTGGTACGGATCAGCGACAGCCGGTACGGCGAAACCGATTGACAACACGGCGATTACAGCCGTAAGTAGGGTTCTCATTGTTCCTCCCTTAGGTATGAGAGAGCTATGTCTATCCCATATGCCCTGCCTAGTAGCTCCATGTGGTCGCTGTACTCCATACCTGCACACGGGAATTTACGGGCAGAATCAAGGAAGTCAACTTTTCGCATCTCCAGCCGTTCTATTACTGACGTAAAAGCATCCCGACGTACCAACTGGTCGTGCGTCTCCCCGGACTTCACGGCTTCACGCACGTAGTCTCTGATTGACTTGTCTTCGTTCGCTGCATTGATGTCAATCATTCCCGTTCTCCTACGAGTTCTTTGATGTCTGTTACTGCTTGGGTTGTCACGATGCCGACCTCCTTTGGTTTGTGGCGTCATGGACAAGCTGGAGATTCGGGATGGGTGTTTTGCATTCGCAGTCGGTGGCGCCGGAATCGTCAGGGAGGTCGATCCATCCGCTGCCGCCGCAGAGCTTGCAGTTGCGCCGGCGCTCAGCCACTGCGGCACGCAGGGACTTTTCGTAAGCGGCCTTGTCGTCTATCCAGCGCTGAGATTCCTCGCGGCAGCGCTGACATTTGAGGCATGCCCGCGGTGTGCCGTTTGGATGGTCTTGGCAGTAGGGGCTGGGGGGTTCGCCTTCCCAAAGTGACCCATTACCAACAGAAGACTGGACTTGTACTGGTACTAGACTGGGGGGATTCGGACCCCCTTCGGATGGGGTATTCCCTTCGGATGGGGTCGCCACCGGGTCGGGACGGGGTCCAGATGGGGTTGGTTGGGGGTCTATCTCATTGGCGAGTGCAGTGGCATCCGCCTTCCGTAGGCGTCTGAGTTCTGTCGCCAGCTCGTGCCGCAGCTTCTCGGACGCGAGGAGCCGAGCGTTCTTTGGCACCGACTTCCAGGCGTTCGGTGAATTGACACTCACGACGCGCACGTACGAACGAATCAGTAGTTCATCGGTGTCGTAGTCCACGAACACAAATCGTCGTTCCCCTAGTACCTTGAGGTCGGACCGCAGCTGCTCCGTAGTCAGCTCGTCGCAGCCCTTCGCCAGGAGTTCCAGGTGCAGCGTCAGGACACCAGCGGTGTCCAGATCCTTCTGTGACAACACCTGTAGGAACGTGCACTGCACGAGCCGTGGAAGGCGTTGGAAGTCGCGGTCTTTACGCCACAGACCTTCATTGATGAGACCCGCCGCATTGGCCATCAGACATCACCCTCAGCGGCAATGAGCTCAGCAGCCATATCGACGTTCTCCCGCACACGTTTCCAACAGCAGCCACAGAAGTACCTCCACGTAGCATCGGGCCGGATGTGATCGGCCTTCATTGCCACCCGCACGAGATTCGCGATCTCCTCACGGCTCAGCCCGTTAGCCAGGAACTTGAGCACGCCATCGAATCCATCCGGTGCTGGAACTGGAAGCTTTTCGGGTCCATAGGTCCACTCGCCCCATAGATCGCGGAACCACTTCAGAACCCCTGCATCGCTCTCAATCTGGGCGATACGCATCTCAGCCACTTGGTTCATGGCTCTCGACCAACGCAGCGCATCAGCGGCCACATCGGCCACAAGGGGCGCGTCCGCCGGCACCGACGACTTCCCGGCATTGCAGTCCGCACAAGCCGCTACCAGGTTCGACGGCTCATCACTACCCCCCAAGGCAACTGGGACAACGTGATCAACCGTCAGCTTCACCTCGGGAGCGGAACGTCCGCAGTAGCGGCAGCTGTAGTTGTCGCGGCGCAGGACTTCATACCTGAGCCTCTTGGTGACGGCCATCTACACTGCCTCCTGGTCGGCGAGGCGAAGGGACTCACGGACGTAAGAAGCGGCGAGGCGTACACCATTAGCCTTGCCCTCTAGGCGTATCCGCTCGTGACTCAGGGGTTTGTGGAACTCTGAGAGCTGCACTAGCTTGACCTCAGCAGCGTCCAGCCGCTCCAGAAGATCCGTCAACGAATCAACGGTTTCGTCACTCATCGTCACTCCTCTCAAATCCCCCACAGGGGCAGTACCGGTAAAGAGGCTCCCAAGAACCAGGGAGAGTGCCTTGACAGCGACCGAAACCCGGATGTTCATCGAGATCGTGGCTGCAGCAGCAGGTGTCGCTCATGAGTGAGCCGCCAGAATCTCAGAGAGAGTGACCAACGCTTGACCCCGCGCATGATGGATACACACAGGCCAGTAGCCCTCGGTGTCGAATGCGACGGCGTAGGCGGGCTTGTCGCAAGGCTGAACCTCACCACTCCGACCCACTTCGGTTGTGCATTCCCCCGGGAACTTGTCAACAAAATGCCACGGGTTGTCGCTCATCGCTCCTCCGAATCACGTTCAGCCGCAGCGGCGAGAAGGGCGGCAGCAGTACGCCGCGCGTCGTCGGCAGTAGGTAGGGGCGTAGGTATGCCATCCAGGGCAATACGGCCATCAGATCTGCGGATGAACACCGCCCCGCCTCGCGAACCTGTACGCAGCCCTCCTGTCAATGTGCAGGTGATGGGAACGGGCCACTCCGACTGCCCGGTAACACCCCTTGCCTCCGGCGCCGGAAGTTCTACTAGTGCGTATCCATTAGCCTTGAGGGTGCTGAGCAGTCTCTGCGCGGTCATCTCAGGGGTGTAGGGAACACCCTCGCCGGTCTCTGGATCGGTCCACACCCACGGACCCTGGAGGGCTTCTACAAGTACTGCCACCGCGCCCACTTCTTCATTGCCGCTCATGCGCATTCCTTCTTGTCTTCAACAAACCCTCCGCAATCACAAAGGGTCACACCGTCATCCAAAGCCCCGTAACAGTCACCAGCTCCAGAGTTGTGCTGGTATCTCTGATGACCACAACGGCAGAAATGGTAGGTAGGCCAAACAGTCACGCCGTCCTCCTCAAAGCCCACTCACCCGAATCGGCCCACAACGCCAACGCACACATGACTTGTGCTGCTAGGCCGGGATGCCAGGCGCAGAAGTCCACACAATCCCCCAGCACTTCCATGTGGTCCTTGGTTCGCAGTGACCGAATCAGATCCGTTGCCTTACGAACCAAAACCTGCTCACTGGAGCAGAACTCGTAATCCACTACCAAAGGCTCCTCGGGTTCGGGCATTGGTGCAGACTTGTAGCGCTCAATCTGCCGATCAGTGACATTCAGCCGCTCGGCGACATCACCAGCCTTCAACCCCTGCGCCGTTAGCACTTTCGCCGCCACCACACGATCAGACTTCGACAACGACACCGGATAACCCTGCAGAACAGCATCCACATTCAAAGGATCAAACGTTCGCCTCACGCCGCCACCTCCCGGATAACAGAACCGTCATCACCCAACAACGCCCTAAACTCGTGCCGATAGAACACGGGAACCTGCGCCGGCTCACCCCACTGAGACACAATGAACCCCAACTCGATAGCCTTACCGCGCTCACGCGTCTCAATGAAGGAGTGGCAGCCGCGGCATATCCCGAGCCCGTTCGAAGGCTGGCTCGTGGACTCCTGGCGGCTACCACCCCGGCCTCTAGGGCGACGATGGTGATACGTCTCTACCGTCTGCATGCAAACGTTCGGCCAACACACCTCGCACTCGCCGCCGCAGCGATAGGCCATGAGCTCTTTGGATTCCGCGGTGAACTCGCCAGCCTTCATGCCGCAGCCCTCATGTGCTCGAGCAGCTGGGATCCGATATACATGGTGTATGCCGGCGGAATGGCCTGCGATAGTTCAGCACCGGTCATCCAATCGATACCCATACAGGCCGGCCCCACCCATGAGCCCACATCCCCTGTGATGGAGACGTTCATGCCGGCTTCAAAGCCCTTGCGACGCTGTTTAGTGCAGGTCTTCACCACATGTGGCGGATGAATCGGCTCCGTCAACAACATCGGCAACCGCAGATCGATCCGGAACTTCCTGTGCCGATACGTTCGTAGCCCGAACATCCCCCCACATAGCACTAGATCGGCGCGCATGTCAGCGCCCATCACATTCTCAATCACCCAGGGCGCCGGCTGAGACATCAAGGAATCGAATGTGGCTCCCAGTAGCCATCCAGTGCCATGAACGCCGGCGCGCGACCTTAGTGGTGAATGATCCTGGCAAGGCGGGGAAGCGTGTATGACGTCGAACTCCCCGCCATGCTCGGCAAGGAACTCCAAAGCGTCCGCCTGATGAAACTCGAACGGATAGTTCGGCTGCGGATTGATATCAACCCCCACAACCTCAAAACCGGCTCGGCGATACCCCATACCAGCGCCTCCCGCGCCACAGAAAAGATCCAGGAGCCTAGGCACTTGCGGCCTCCTGGCGTTCCCAAATCTCAGCGAAAGTCCTCAACCCGTTCGCCGACCAGCCACCCTCGAGCTCGTCTGCAAGCCAGGGATAGTCGGACAGGTACCTGGCTTGGGCCTCATCCAAAATGTCGGCAGCCAGCCGCATCCTCTCGGGCAGGGTCATGACTCGACCGCCTTCAGATCGAGAGAGACCCGTCCGTTGGAGAGCATGCCGCGCACCAGAATCGGGCACGTATCCTTGTTGGCTGAAGCACTGGAAGATCCTGTGGTTTCTACCCAGTCAACCCCGGGGACGACGGTGCCGGCGCGGTCGATGAACGTCCCGTCATGGTCGGTCAGCTTGTCCAGTAGGGCGCGTTCGTATTGGTAGGGAAGTCTTAAAGCGTCGGCGTGATGCTGGACTGCGTAAGCGACGAACTCGGCGTGGTTCGTGATGCCAATCTTTCGTTTAGGGCCATTCACTGTTACAGCGCCGACGATTTGACCCATCGCCATACCGTCAACAGTCCCCCGGATACCCTGCTCCCGCATACGAGCAGCAACCCAATCCCGGCGCTCCTCCTTACACGCTTTGGCTTGAGACTCGATGTAGGCGAACACCGCAGCCTCACCGGCAACAGCTTGAAGCTCAGTCATAGGGGTATCGGTCATGACGGATCACCGAGAACTTCGGTGTATGGACCATGCAGCTTCAGGTGATTCAGGGCGCGTAGGGGAACCCAGGTACGGGAACCGTAAACCGAGAAGCTCTCCCATACCCCACGAAATCGATAGTGCCAATCAAGGACACCTTGCGAGTCGGTCCATACCGAGCCGTCCCGCGCCTCTTCACAGTCCAACGTGGGAAGTACACGGGGCTCAAGGATTTCGGTGTAGGGGCCATCGCCTTCTAGAATCGATGCCTGCATGTATTGGTCAACCCACTTGCCTTCGTCTGTGTACTGCCAACCTTTGTTTGCTTGGTAGCGCCATTTATCACCATCCCGGTCCCGCCACCGTGATCCCTGCTCGTCTACCCCTAGACGGTCAACAACACGGGGTGTACGAGGGGGTGTGCAGCAGTCCGGGCAGTCATCGGCACAGTCGTGGTCGTACTCTCGGAATACGCAGCCCATGCATCTGCGGCCATCGCAGTTACGGCAGTCGTCTCCACTTTCTGGCTCCTGGCCTCGGAGGGTGATCGGATGCGACGCGACGCACAGTTCACAAACCTCAACCCGTGGTGAATCTTCAGTGAAGTTCAAGCGGCAGCAGGGGCACTCGAATCCGGGAATCTCTACCGGTTCCTGTTGTGCTGTCGGGTCAAGACCCAACGACTCAACCTCGGCAATAACCTCAGGGTCTACCTCATTTGAGGCACCGCGCGGTCTGTAGTAATTCCTGTTGCGCCAGTTGATTATTCGCTCATCGTAGTCAGCGAAACAATCAGGCGAAATCCACACCTGCGGACCATCAACATGTGGATACTCCGGCTTTGTCGGGTCGTAGATGACAGGCCAAGAATCAGCTTCGTTGGGCTTCGGCCACGTGTGAGATCTCTGAAGTGGCGTATAGCGCCAATCGGTAGGCGTCGCTCTGTCTGCAATCCAGCGTCCGCCTGGTCGTCGTGCGATGGTGCCGACAGGAGCACCCTCGGGGACGCTATTGGCGACTTCGATCATTTCATATACCGCTCGTTGCATACCCTCTCGATCCCACATTGAATGATCGGCGAGCTTTTCCAGCATCGCTTTCCGCTGCGATTCAGACGGATTCAACTCGGTCACGCCACTAACTCCTCACGTCTCAAGCACCAGGGGCACGGCTCAGGGGTTGAGAGCTCCCAGGCCACATAGGAATCACGCTGCGACCCGACAGACGAATACACATCTGCGATCAGAATCTGTCGGCTGCCTTCGCAGAATCGGCACTTCACGGGCGCATCCCCTTCGCGTACTGGAACCGCTCGCCAGCTGCTTGGGCGGCTTGCTTGTCGGGGTGCGGGAACATGCCCTTGTGTGGCTTGCCGGATTGATCAACCCAGCACCAGCGCCACCCTTCTCCCCAGCGCTCAATCAGTAGTGGCTTCTCGCAACGGCAATCACTCATCGGAGTACTGCCTCTCCAGGGAAACGATGGCCGCCAACTCCAAACCCCGCGATAGCCACCACACGGCATGGTCATCGCTGCGCTGATGCAGCTCCATCTGATAGCTGTTGTCCGCTGCGTAGGCTGCCGCTTTCCCCTGTGCCTCATCCCAATTCGACGCATAATCCTGGTCGGTGGTGTCATTCACATAGTCCGAGATGAACAGGGAGTAGTAGGCGCTACTCATCGTCAGCTCGCCTCCGCGCGTAAGGAAGTGGTTGTTCGTGGTAGGTGGAGGGATGCTTTGACAGACGGGCGACAGCTCGCCGCAACTCAGTGTTCTCGCTTCGCAACAAGCCGTTCTCGGCCATAAGCCACAGCAGTGCGATCGTCAGCACGGCACAGAAGATGGTCATCATGACTGCCTCGCTAACCGGACGACTGCCGCTACATGTACTGCTGCGACCGTCCTGTAGTTGCAGTCCCCAGACTCCAAGCGGGCCAGGATTTCACGTCCGTAGCGGTCCCACACCAGCTCTGGGGATGCTTCCGCGAGTAGGTCTGCGATAACCGCAAGCTCTTGGTTGAGGTGGTGGTTGGCTGTCGCGAACAGTTGGTCTATCGAGCTCACGTTGTTCATCGCCCACCCGCCAGGAAGTACATACCCACAATGAATATGAATAAGACTGCGGTAAGTGACACGAATCCAACAACATTCGCGATCAGATGCCCATGCTGCGACGGCTCACCCTTAGGGCAATCCTCATGAAACGCTCCATGCTTGTAACACCATGGGATCGGGTAGATCTGGATCATGATTGACCCGCCTTAAGTTCATGGACTGCCGCGTCGCCGGGTATGTGACGGCCATCGGACATGATCACGCCGCTGCCAATGGAGTAGCCGGCACCTACAAAGGCTTCAGCCTGTTCGCGTGTGAGTGGTCGTGAGGTTCCCCATGTGTAGGCCGGGGACATCAGCCATTGGATGACACCTTCACGGTTGGGGAACACCGGCGAGATGGGACTGCCCTCGCTGACCGTTTCCCATACCTGCCAACCGTCTCCGGTAGGTGGGTCGTGGTCTTCCTCGGACCATGCCTCGCCTTCGACATGCTGGCCTGGGTACTTTTCTACGGAGCCATGACCGTCACAAGTCGGGCATTCACCCCAGTTCTCATCGACACCAGCGGCTTCTTTCAGTGCCTTAGTGGCGTGGCGTGCAAAGTCGGAGCCGATACCGAAACTCACACGGTTGTCTCCGATGAGCCCACTAGCCAGTTCGATGATGTCGCGCGAGGGCCGACGATGCTCGTAGACGTTAATCCCTTGTAGGGTAGCCAGATAAGGGTGCAATCTACTTCTATCGTCACCGAATTGGGTGAACTGAAGCTCAGTTCCCTCGAACCCTTGAGCACGTATATCTTCTGCCATCATCCCTACGAGGTAGAGGGCTGCGTGTAACCAGTTGAGGGAAGCTGTTGCGCCCGAGCCGAATGAGCGCTCGCCGTAGTAGCCCAGCCTGTAGCAGTCTGGACACGGGTCTGCGGTGTACTTTTCGGGGAGTTGATAGCCTTCCCAGACCTTGTTGATAGGCCATTCGAAATCAACAGGAACCCTTCGGATCTCACGTGACATGGTCAGTCCTCCCAACCATGTACTAGTGGGGACTGATAGCCGGGTACGTGATCGGTTTTCCAGCACTCCCGGAACGCGTCCCCCGCAAAGATCAGACCAGGCAACGCGACACCAGTGAGTAGTGCCACAACAATCAACGCGATTGGAGAATTCACGCTGCATCAACTTCTTCGTCTTCTGGTGTGTCCCACTCGAAAGCCAAACCGGGCCAAGTGAGTCCACGGGGGTTGATCTTTGTTTTCGCTTGGATCTCGCGCGGTAGATTTCAAAATCGCAGGGCTCCAAACGCCACAACTGCGAGTTCCTCGCATACTCGGGAAGCTGCGCGCGGATGGGGGCAAGTAGCGCCTCAATGTCTTCCATGTCGATAGCGGCGATGCAGTCAAGTACGGTGCGGCTCAACACCTCTTCAGGGCTCATGACAGCACCTCGGTGTGGCCATTGCCTGCTACAGGATCGGCAGTTGCCTTCTCACACAGGCCGTCACAATCACCCCAGTCGCGGCAAGTGCAGTCCTTCGGCACCGGTTCCTGTTGTGCTGTCGGGTCGAGCGGCATCACCTTGTGGTACTTGACGATGAGTGCCGCTAATTCCCTAGAATCATTCAGGCCCGACCCGCAAATCAGTTCGTCAAGTTGATCTATCACGCGCAACTTGTTCCAGCCCGGGTCGTAGATGACAGGCCAAGAGTCGGCGTCGCGGGGGTTCGGTACCAGCACTCTGGGCACGTGGCCTCCCTTTAGCCAGCGGTAACCCCAGTGCCTCTCGCGCCGAACCGCTATCCACTTCCCATCTGGTCGTCGTGCGATGGTGCCAACGGGTGGACCCTCAGGGATGCTGTTGGCGGCGGCGACAAGTTCCTCCACGATTTCGTTGGATGCGAGGTACTCCGAACTTTGACGAAAACAATCGATATACGCAGTCATCGCTTTCCGCTGCGCTTCAGACGGATTCAGCTTCTCGCTCATACCGATCGTTCCCCCTTGTACTTCGCGATGAACCGCTTCAAGAGGTCGATGTGTTGTGGGCATTGCCCGACGACGCTGTAAGCGAGTACTTCCCCTGCCACGTAAGGGGTTACGCCGGTTGTCTTCACCAACCGCATCCCGGTGGTGAGTACCCCGTCAATCGTTGGGGTTTCATCCAGGCTCTTACACACCGCCGCCCCATACTTGACGGCTAGATCTTCGGCGGGGTCGGCGGCAGCCGGTGGTGCACACCCAACTGCCACCAGTACTACGGCTACAGCCGCAATTGATCTACGCTTGAACACGCCACACCTCCAAGGTGTTGGTTGGTGACGCTGGCGGTTCAGCTTTGGCGAGAGGGACCGCCAGCGTTCGGGGGTTATTCAGTTGTGAACGATCTACGCCGACTTAGGTTCTGACGGCAGCGAGTCCAGGTACCGGTCGAGTTCTTCGCGCAGGTACAGCGGGATACGCCCCTTGTATCTGGCCGCGATTTCCCCGTTACGACGTAAGGTGTCGAGCTCGGTTGGGGAAGCCCCGATGTACTTGGCTGCGGCAGTCCGCCGCAGGGCGCGTGATTCAGATTCAGTGTTCATGCCGTCACCTCCATCAGTTCCGATGTCTGGGCGAGCTTCTTGCGGATGAACTCGATGCCGCTGGGCCACACCGATGTTGTTGCGGTGGGCACGGTCTCCCCCGTCTTGCGATTGACGAAGGTCTGGGGCGTGACTTTGAAGTGGTGCTCGTACCGCTGGTACGGGAGGTTGTTCTTCTGGAGGACCCCAGACTTGCGGAGTTCGGCCATCATGATGTTGCGGCCCCAGCCGATCATCTTGGAGACGGCTAGGAATGAGTAGGTGCCGTCAGCGTCCATAAGCTCGTCGTAGAACTCGGCCTTGGGTTCCAGTTCGGCCACCTTGGCCTCGGCGAGCTCCGCACGTTCGGCTTGATCTGCCGCAGCACGTAACGCTGCCGCGTAGCTCTGAGGAATCTCGAATGCTTGCTGCGCCAACTCCTGCTGGCGAGTGCGTACCGCGAAGTAGACCTGCGCCGCGGCGACCTCAGGCTTTCCCGGATGGCCGTTCATGGCGATCAGGTACGCCGCGAATCGAGTGACGTGATAGTCATTTTCTGGCCTGCCACCAGTCTTTTTAACCGTTTGGGTAAAAAGGGTCCGGACGTTGAAGCCCTCGCCATGAGCGGCAGTCTTGGCGCGCTCAATGATGGGCTCGAACTTCTGCCAGGCGGCATACCCCATTTGCCCCATGAGCCAGCGAGCCGACCAACGGTCCTCGCCGCCCTGTGGACAGGGAATACGCCCCGCGTCGAATGCTGACGTAGGAACTAGCTCAGCCCTCATGCTGCACCTCGCTCGAGCTCCTCGCGTACAACCCTGCGGATCAGCTCTACGAGGGCGACGTCGTTTCCGTCGTCATCCACCCGCTTCTCCCGTTCGAGGACGCTGATCGGCACGTTGAGTGCGCGTGACAACTTCTTGTACACGTCGGCGGTTGGTAGTCGTCGGCCGCGCTCAAGATCAGATAGGTGAGAGAGGGAGATCTTGGATCGGCTTGCCAGTGAGGTGAGGCTGTCGCCGTTCTTATCCCTATTGACGCGGAGCTCAGTCCATACCCCGTGTGGGGTTCCGTTGGATGGCATGTGACCTACGCTACTGCGTAGCTTCGCGTAGGTCAAGTAGTTATACGCGAGTTTCTTGCGTAGTGCCGCTGAGCTGCCGTGTTCGAATATTACAAGGCTGTAGTTGCGTAGATTTGCCGAAAACTCCGCACTAGACTTCGCAGCACTACGCGTAGGAGAGTTGTAGTCATGACAGAGGTTGACGCGGCATACCCGGAAGGTGTGCTCATCGACGAGCTTCGCGACGCGCACCGGCCGCGCCTCTCTGTGCGCAAAGCCGCCGAGCAGGCCGGTATCAGCGAGGGGCGTTGGCGGCAGATTGTCAAGGGATACCAACAAGTCACTTCAGACGTGCGCGCCCCCGTCCGGGCGCCCGCCGACACGCTGGCGCGAATGGCCAAGGTTGTCGGTGCCACACCAGAGCAGCTGCGCAACGCGAATAGAGAAGACGCCGCCGAGGAACTACAAGCCCTCACCCAGGCGCCAGCGGCAACGGACGAACAGATCCTCGGATCCGTCGGCGTGGGAATCCGAAACTTAGGCGCGGCGACCTTAGCCATGGTTGATGCATTCCAAGCCACGGAGATGGTGACCGCGGCGGAATCGAAGCGCTTACGAGGCGCGGCGGCACGCTTTGAGCGGTCTGACGAGATCCTCGGCGACCGACTGTCCAACCCCGAAATACACCTCATGTACCAGGAGGAGCTAAGCCAGTTCCTCGAGGTAGTGGAGTCAGCGTTCCGAGTGGCCGCTGCGCCCAAAACGCCGAAGATGAAGCGGGTCACGGAACTGGAGATTGATCCAGAAGCGGGACCCTTGGCCTAGTCTTCCAAGTCCACGCCGACATTAGCGCGAACCCCGCACCGCATAGACAAGACGGCGTCCACACCATCAGACTCGCCGTGAGGGTTGTCTGAAACTCTCCCGGCCAGCAGGCCGTGACGGCTCGCACCAGACACGCCCCTACTCCCATCGCGGCTGAGACTAGATAGACAGTCGCGATCAGCTTGGATTTCGGGTCGCGCCGCAGCGCCACCAAGGCTCGAGCCCCGTACGTCAGGAGCCATGTGGTTATGCCGGTCATCAATAGCCAGTACGCGGTGAGCCACAGATCGGTGCCGACTCGGAAGAAGTCGGGGTGGAAGTCTCGGACTCCAGCCCCTGAGGTGAAGGTGAGGAACATCAGGGGGATGGCGAGCGTCGCGGGAGTCTCCACGCATAGCCGGAATCGTGCTTGTCGGTTTTCGTCCTTGAGCCGGCTGATTGCGTTGTAGACGATCGCGCTCGCGGCGACGATGTAGGCGTCGTGCGCTATCAGGTCCTCGAGATTTCTCTGTCCTGTGCGTTCGTATAACCACACCCCGACGGTTACAGAAGCCCACGGTGACATCAGTACGACAGCGAATGCTTGTAGTGCGATGTTCAACGATGCGGCCACTTGACCCTTGCAGGTCCATGTCATTCGGCGGATCCATAGTGACCATGCGAACACGCACAGTGTGAAGATGATTAGGGGATTGAGCATCGGAACCCACCAGTGCCGAACCAGCGCGTGGGTCCCCGACCGCTAACTATGATGAATCCGGATTCAGGTGTCCGGCTAGGATTTTCATGCACGATTTAGTTCCTCCTGTAGCGAAAAAGGTGTGCTTGATCACTGGGCGCGCAGACCCGCAGGTCGCAGCGTCCATCATGTTGAGATGTATTGGAGTTCAACAGATTCGGACTGTGAGCTGTTGTTCACCTAAATGACACCAAAGCATCACCCGTCACTTTGGTCAATAGGTTGGGGGGCTACAAATCTGTAGCCCCTTGTCAAGCACGTTTACTATGGAGTCCATGGTCTTTGGTAATAGCCAAGGCCAGTTTTTGCGGGCAGTAAGAGATCGGGCTCAGATGTCGCAGCGTCGACTGGCCTCTCTAACTGGATACACAGTCGCCCAGATTCAGCACTACGAGTCCGGGCGGCGGCGCCTCAGCAGTGATTCCGCTGAACTCATCGCCCGGCAGCTCAATATGACACCGAGGGAGACGCAGTACTTCCATGCCCTCGGCGGTTGGGTGCACGCCAAGTCGGCCCTACCTGCGGGGATCGCGGAGTATTTGCGAGGGATCGAGCCTCACCCGGCGGCGTGGATGGATGCGGCATGGAAGGTTGAGGAGCACAACGAGGCGTTTCACCGCCTTCTACCTCTGTCTAATGGGCATCCGAACCTGATCCACTGGCATTACCACTCCCCCGCAGCGCGGGAAATCATCCAGAACTGGGACGAAACCTCGCAGTGGTGCGTCGGTCTGCTGAGGTTCAGCATTGCTATCACCCCGGAAGATCCGGGGCTTCGTGAGCTGTTGGACAGCTTGATGTCGCTCGCAGAGTTCCGCACTCAGTGGGCATCGCAGATCATCCCCATTGACCCGGCGACGAGGCCGTGGGTGCTGCGCGACGTCGAGAATGGGGATGTTGTCACGGTGAATCTGCGGGCCTGGCACACCCGGTCTAACGCCGGAATGTTGTTGCTGGGTGTGGTGATTGACCGACAACCAGAAGTCACTACGAATGTAGTGGCTAGTTGAGCCTGTGAAATCGCTGTGGGCGTGAGCCTTTCGGCGTACAGTCTGCCCACGGAATCTTGGAGGGGCAGTGCTGGGACGGGTATTCGATCCGCGTAACAACGCGCTCAACGCATGGCGCCTCATCCTGGCGACCTCCGTGATCCTCTGGCACACCTGGCCTTTGACCGGACACCCAATACCCCCCACCCCCGTAACGCAGCTGCTATCCCAAGTCGGTGTGGATGGGTTCTTCGCGATCTCCGGATTCCTCATCACCTCGAGCTGGATGCGCAACCCCAAACCGCGCGACTACTTCAAAGCCCGCGCCCTCAGGATCCTCCCCGGACTATGGGTGTGCGTTTTCGTGACCGCGTTCGTCATCGCACCCCTGGGAGTAGTGATTCAGCACGGCTCCGCCGGTGCACTGATGAAGTCCGGGGCGCCAGTAGCTTACGTGTTAAACAACGGTTTGATGAACGTACTGTTCTACCCCGGCATCGCCGGAACCCCGAAAGACATCCCATGGCCGGGAGTGTGGAACGGCTCGCTGTGGACACTGGCGTTTGAAGCAGGCTGCTACGTCGTGGTCGCCCTCTTCGGTATTGCGGGACTTCTCAAATACCGGTGGACCATCCCCATCGCTTTCGCGCTAACTCTCGCCGCTACGACGGTATTCGGGTTTCCGGCGTTCGCGATGTCCACAATTCCGCAGATGGTTTCCCGCTTCGCCGTGATGTTCGCCGCCGGGGCCTTGATCTACCAGTACCGAGACAAGATCCCTGCCCGATGGTCACTCGTCGCCGTCAGTGTCGGGTTACTGCTGCTGTCCGGGTTGCTGCCGAACTACCGGGTGCTGGCCGCTATCCCGTTGGCCTATCTGGTTATAGCGTCCGGCGCTATGCTCAAACGCCCGAACCTGCGCAACGATCTTTCGTATGGCGTGTACATCTACGCATTCCCCATCCAACAACTCCTAGTGATCATGGGACTCGGGACACTAGGGGTGTTCCCATTCTTTGTCCTGGCAACCCTGGTGACACTTCCGCTAGCGGCAATGAGCTGGTTTGTGGTGGAGAAACGCGCGCTCGCACTTAAGAAGCGGCAACGAATCAAGGAGTCCGCGTGACTTTGTTCCTAGCTCTCTGGATCACGCTTGGAGTGATCGCCGAACTAGCCAGGCAGCAGGATTGCGAAGTGGCCCTGCAGGACACATGGTGGTGAGTTAACTCAGAAGCGCGTCCAGATTGGACAACGCCGCACGGGCTTGGGATTGGTCGATGTGCGCGTATCCCCGGTGGGCCGCGACGGAGGATTGACCCATGATCGCCATCCGCACATCTTCGGTCACGCCAGCCTCAAGCAGGAGTGTGGCGGTGGTGTGCCGCGCGCAGTGCAGAGGGATGGGTGGAGAGTCTTCGCCGCGAATCCCGGCAGCTAGTAGCGCGTTCTGCCAGTTCTCATAGTCGGCTCTGGGTCCGATCGGCTTACCCGTGTCATGCCAAACGAACCCCTGGGGTGATCGTGGGAGTTCGTAGTGGGATTTGAGCATCGCCCACAGCGGAAGTGGGAGCGGCACAACCCTCTTGCCTGACCGGGATTTCGGTCGGGTCAATGCCAGAGAGCGGTGAACGACCCGGTACTCAAAGCCTGCCGGCAGGTCCCATTTTCTTTCCGGGCACCAGCCGGGGCGCTGACGGCCACACGACCAACCCTCCGTGGCTTTTTCGCAGCCGTGGCTTTGGTGCAGCTGCTGCAACTGCCACGCCAAGTCCACTAATCCAGCCTCGAGGTCTACCCGGTCCCAGGTCAATCCGAGAAGCTCCCCCTGTCGAGCACCGAGAAGTAATGCGGCGGCCCAACGGGTTGCCATCGGATCACTGGAATCAATAGAGGACTTCAGCAGCGTCTTAGCCTGCTGAGACGTGAGCGGTTGGCGCTCCATTGGGGTATGCCGAGGTTTATTGACGACATCCACAACACTGCGGGTGATCAAGCCTTCTTTCACCGCATCCGAGAGCGCCTTACCCAATACCTGATGGGTTTTCTCGGCGGCGCGGGTCAATGACCGGTCTTGGAGTCCGCGGTACATGCCGCGCACATCCTCGGGGGTGAGCTTGTCTAGTCGGCGCCCACCGATGGATGGCTTGATGTACAGACGGATGGTGTTGGAGTAGGACTTAGCGGTGGAGGGCCGCAGTGTGGGCCCGTGAATCTCATCCATCCACCGATCCAGCCATGCGGCGACAGTCGTCGATCCCGTTACTGGGATGGCGCCCTGTTGGACTTGTGAGCGCAGGGCCCGCATCTTCGTGAGCGCGGTGGCGTAGTCCTTCGACGCGACTTCCCGGCGGCGCCGTTTTCCGTCGGTTGTGGGGATCTCCACCACCCCGACCCACAGTCCATTAGCGCGTTTGAATAGCCCGCCGTCGCCTGGTGCCCGTCTAGTCCTTTTGGCCATCTTCCAACTCCCGCCATAACTCCCGCCAACGATACGGTACCCCCAGGTAGCCCTGGTTACTTAAGAATCCATCTGAACTGGGGTTATATGATTAGGTTACTGGTCCCAAAGGGGTATATCTAGGTTCTTCTAATCCCTAGGTCGCAGGTTCGATTCCTGCCGGGGGCGCTGGTAGATACAGGCTTCTTCCTACAACGAGCTTGTCCAGTCTGCAATGGATTTTATGCGCCCGAGTCAGTATCCATTGTTAGCCCTCGTGTCTCGGAGGATATACCATCGACGCAAATTTAAGCATAGCTTCCTTCGCATTATGCTCTACCGCGCGACCGGTCAATTTGGCGCTAATACAAGCACGTAACACCATTGCCGCCTCCATAAATATCGGCGAGCTAGACTCCATTGCATCGTATCCAGCACGATCAATGGTCAGCACCCCCGGCGGGAGCGGCCAATCATCTTGCATAACGCCGGAACGAACGCCTTCTACGAAATCCGTCGGCAGTCCGGGAACAAACCCCCTCGACCGGTTTAATTCGCTTTCGATAACATGTTTACCTGCTTCATCCCACGGATCACCGACAAGAATACTGATGGCCAAAGCACTACGCGAAGAAGCTAAGAATTCACCACCAAGAAGCGCACGTGGCGTTATTCCACCCCTCCTTTCCACCTCCACTGTGTATCGCACACCGTAAGTGGCTAGATGTAAGTCTGTCGAAGCCTGTAACGAAAACCCAACTTCCGTAGTGGGCGTATACGCAGCCTGTGGAATATCGACACTTACAACCGCAGCCCCGGCGCGATCAATGTTCAATATGATTCCAGTAGCAATCCGTTCCCTGCTTCCAACATTTGGCACCGGCGACAGCAGCCCCTTAGAGATCTAGGAATTTCCACACCCTGTTGAGCATCGAGTCCTCCAGATAGACCGAGCGCATCACGCAGTAAGTCTAGCGGGGCAGTTTCCTCGGCATGTTGGAACCGCGGAGGCTACTACTTCTCCCTACGCGGTAACTGATGGTCCCCGAAAATTCCATAACAGGCGGTGGCGAGCTATTTGGCATACTTTTCAGCCACTAAACTTATCTGTTCGGAAAATAGCCCACCATGGTTGTGGTTCAGAATCCAAAGCTCTCGAAGGCACGGGCCTAGCATCCGCTCAATATTCTGAGCCGCCTCCTCTGATGGAAACGGTAACCCCTCGACAAAGCCCACAGCTATCAGATTTTGCACAGCGGGCGTACCAAGCCTGAAGCCCTCTTCCAGCTTACTAAAAACATCTCTGACTGAATCGGACTCAACGTTACTCACAGCCCATCGATCAATGTCCGCAGCAATCAGATATGCAGGCAAATCGTCACCTGAATCGTCGTCTCGGTATTCATCAATAATTTCATCGATATTCGAGTCTATAGCAGCTAATTCAGACAAGAAAGCTTCTCGTTCTTGTTGCTCTTGAGATACGGCCTCTTCGCCCATGATGCTTACTGGTCCTTTCATAGCCTACTTGGGAGTAATGCCCAGTTCTTTGTAGCGGTCCAGAATTTTGTTTACCACTGATGTGTCCGAAGACGATAGTGCGCCACGATTCAGTAGTTTATTCAAACCGTTGACAGTCTCTTGAGACTTAATCAGGTGACTCCGACCGCCCACCTGGGAACCGGGGTTATCTAGTTCGAACTTCAATGCATCCATTGTAGTTCCGTCACCTACTCGACTCGGGTTGTCGACGCCCTTATAGAGGTTATCGATAATGTTCTGCAACTTCTGATTTTCTACTACAGGTTTAGCTGCGGCCTCAATTGGCACCGCTTTCGGGAAACGTGTTGCCTCGCTGATCCCTCTACCACCGACTAACACACTCAAAACGTCGAAGGCGTTTTGTCCTGCGGCTCTCCCGTAGTTGTGCTTGGCCCACTCGTCCCAGGACACCGCGTCTTTGCCCACATTTTTCCATGAATCGCCGACGCCGGGAGCACCATCACCGCCAGCTCCAACCAGAGGCGCTACCCCCTCGGCGAGCTGCTGCTGATCACGCGCTAAACCTTCCGGGTCAACGACTCCACGCACAATCCCTTGCGGAGTGCCCGGCAGCATCGTACTCAGGCGTGCCGAATCCTTAACCGCATCGGCACCCCGATCCAAAAAGCCCTTAACTGCCTCGTTACCGAAAGTGTCCTGACCATCATGATAAAAGCTGCTCGGGTCAGGAACCGTGGTGTTACCCACCCCTGGCGGCAACGGATCAAGCGGTATCGGGTCCCTGCCCGCTCGGGCCAACACCTCGTTCATCTGCTGAGCGGCACCATATTGCTGGCTCAGCTGTTTACGCGCGTCAACAAGCTGCTTGGCCCACTGCTGGCCCTGATCCAGACTCGCCCCCGTGTCAGGGCCTTGCGTATATTTGGCAACCCGATCGGCAGTGATCAACTTTTCGAGCCGATCCACCTCAGCACGCGCCTGCGTCAAACCCTGGGTCTGCTGCTCAACGGCCTGCGGCGAAGCATACACTCGACCCACCGTCGATGACAGACCACCTAAACCAGGCTCGACCTGCGACAATGACTGCTCGTGCGGTGTCGATATGCTCGCAGGGTTAGCGGAGTTGAGAGCCTGTAACGGGGCCGGGAAGGCGGAAGCCGCCATCGGGGATAGCGGTTTTGGTATCGAAGCCTGGCCCTCAGTATTCGCCTGCGTGCCCGACGGGCTCGGTGGTGGCGAGGGCTGAGGTGTGGGGTGATAGGGCTGCTGCGGTGCCCTGGTCGTAGAGTCCAACGCCTGCACACTCGACGATTGTGGCGTTGGTGGTGTTGGAGGTTCCGGAACATCGCCAGGCCCGTTGACGGCTGTCGCAGTCCCCGATAGCGCATCAGTGGCACCAGAGGTGTCGGGCATCCCGGAGGCGCCGAGGCTGGACACGGTGTTGACCACCCCGGAGACCTGGGAGACGCCGCCAGCGACCTGGCCGGTCAGATCGGCGACTTGGCCACCGGCCTGGGTGAGCTGCTGCACCTGTTCGGCTTGCGGTTTGAGTTGTGGGTTGGCATCGGCAGCCAGCTGCGCACCCTGACCCGCGTTGTTGATCCACGTGGACGCGATCGAAGCCCCAGAACTCACGGCGTCGGCCGTGTCACTGATACCCCCAGAAACTCCCTGCACCAAGGCAACTGCGTCCATTGGGTTGACCGCGCCGGACTGTGCGGAGGATGCCAGCGAAGCTCCGGCTTGGGCAGCCGAGCCGAAGTTCTGAGCCGCTGATCCCGCCGATTGCCCCAGATTTACGCTGTCGGACACCGTGTTGGCGATGTCGCCTGGCAAGGATTGGCCCAACTGTGCCCCGTCTTCGGCGAGGGCTTGGGTGTCTGGCCCCTGCTCTTGCTGTTGGTCGGGCTGCTGTTGGTCGTCTTGTTTGCGGCGTCGCGTCGAACCAGCACCAAGTAGAAGCGATGCCAGATCCGTTGTGCCCGACTGCTCGTCACGGTCCTGCTGCTCGTCCTCTTTGTCGTCCTTCTTTTTGTCCTTGGACGGAGCCTTGGGGAGCTTCTGATTGCCGTTCTGCTGCTTGTTCTGTTGCAGTTGTTTAGTCAGATCATCAATGCGCTGCCGATCCTGACCAGACTGCTGCTGCTTCTCCTGCAGCTGCTTGGTCAGGTCATCGATCTTCTGCTGATCCGGTGACTGGTTCGGCTGCTGCCCCGCATCTTGTTGCGGCGGCTGCTGCTGAGGTGGCTGCTGCGCGCCCTGCTGCGGTTGTTGGGCTGGCTGCTGCACACCCTGATTTGATTGACCACCTTGCGATCCCGGATTGGCCTGCCCGCCGTTGAAATCCGGATTCGGCCTACCCGGCCCTTGGGTATACGGAGTCGCGTTCTGATAATCCGGAATCTGAGTACCGTGCGCGGGCTGATCCCACCCCTGCTGCCCACTGGACCCGTTAGCACCATTGTTGCTGACCGAGGGTGCCTGAGTGTTGTAGATACTGATGCCGCTGTTCTGATCCAACGGCGCCTGATTGATACCGCCCTGATAGTCCGGCATCTGCGGCCCACCCTGACTCGGCGGCTGAAACATCTGCCCACCCCCAGGCGGACCATCACTACCACCAGGACCACCACAATCCGGCGGACACGCCGCCCGCGCCTGCGGCACCGTCGCCGGACTAAACCACCCCAAACCCAAACCACTTGCCGAAAACATCAACACCGCAACAACACCCGCAGTCGCGGCAGCCTTCTGCGAAGCATCCGTGGCCCACTTCCACAGACCCACAAGACCTTTCCACCACCCCAGGTTGGAGGCGATTGCCCACAGAAGGACCAGAGTGATCGCCGCCACCGCAGGAAACACGTCCGGGCCCGTGATCCACACATACAACCGCGGAGTAATCCCAGCCGTCAGCAGCACCAAACCCAAACCACCGCCGATGAGTGCGGCCACCAAGCCGGGGTGCCACAACCCCTCTTGAACGCGACGCTTGCCGGTCGTCCGGTCACGCTCAACGAGCAGACCCGAGTCGGTAAGCGCTTCCCTGGCCAAACCGGTCAAATACCCGCCGCCGGTGAACAATGCAGCACCGGCCAGAACCGCCACCAGCATCTGCCCAACCCCCAGCGGCAGCGACCACTGACTCTCCCCAGTGAGGTGCTGCCACCAGATGGCGTACCCACCGCGCAGCGTCCACCACACACCCAAAGACCCGGCGATCAGCCCGACAGCGGCAATCACGGCCTGCAGCGGTTCAGACAACCGTTGTTTACCGGCCTTGGACGCGGCCGCGATCATCGGCTTGGCACCCCACATGATGAGCTTTACCCCGCCGCTCAATGCCGTCATACCGGCCAGCAGCAGCACCACCCACACACCCCAGGCCGCAACATCGCCACTGGCCCGGTACAAACCATGCAGGCCCGCGACCGCCGCTACCGTCAACACCGCGCCGGCCCCCACGGCAGCCACGCGGCGACCCGGGTCACCTGTAGTCGAAGAACCAGCCAACGGTGCCGTCTGTGATTCGCTGGAGTGCGTCAGATCACGACATGTCAGAACGTTTGTCGCCTCGGTCACATTACGATCCACGGAACCCACCGACGGCCACCTTCCCCACTTCCGCAATCACAATGTGCATTGCGAACCACCAATCAGACCAGCATAAGCCAATAGTCAAGATCGCGTGAGCAGAGGTAGCAAACAGTATCTACATAGCCCACCCTGCCGTTGGACCACCAAGATCAATCACGCCCCTATCAGCGGACATCTAGTCCTTCTATGTTGCCCAAACCCCGCCAGTCAGCCGACCTAGCGCGTCAAGGTACGAGAAATCAACGATTCCCACAGATCCGATTCCTGCCGGAAATGCTCCCCGACCTCATCAACACAACGTTTGCACCACCTGCCGCGTAGCGACATGGATCTGCCGGAACAACTGGGAAGAAAGACTGAGTTCCCTCAGATGGGGAACATCGATGACCGTGGTGACCACCCCCGGTCCATCCGATTCCCACTGGGCACCGTACCGATTCAGAATGCTCCGCATCGCGTAGTTCTCCGAGAGCACCGAGGCCGTGAATCTGTGAACACCGTCGGCATGCGCCGACACCGCCAACGCCTCCATCAGCAGTGTTCCGATCCCACGGCCCTGGTAGTCGTCACCGACCGTGAAAGCCAGTTCGGCACTGTCGGGCTCATCGAGGTGGCGGATGAATCGAGCATCGGCCACGACAAGACCGCCGGGTCCAGCGGTGAGTGCCCATGCGAAGTGGTCGCGGTAGTCCACTTCGAAGAGGTAGGTAATCATCCGCTTGTTCGGCACTCCCAGAAACCGGCGGTACACCGTGCGTCGCGACATCCTCGCCAGCCGCCTCCTGTCACCGGGAAGGATCGGCCGCAGGTAGAACTGGGCGCCGTCGCGTAGCCGCACCGGAATAGGTGTGACGAATGCGGCTAGCCGTTGACGCGCAGTCGATACCAATGCATCTGACACACCAGGGATTTCAAGCATCGCGGTGAACGCATCGCCGCCACCGGCCCAGCCGCGAAGCGGTTCGGTCGCCACGACGGTCGCCGTCCGGGCGTTCCCACGCAGGAGCGCAATCTCACCGACGACCATGCCGGGCACCAGATGCGCGACGACCGAATCTCCGTTGTCGCCGGCGTGAAGGATCTCGCCGCCACCCGAGCCGACGAGCAGGAACCAATCGGCCGGCTCGCGCTGACGCATCAGCACCTGCCCGGGAGCCGCTTCAAGGGGCGAAAGAAGCTCGGCTAGCGGAGCTAGCGTACTGGCCGGATTACCTGCGAAGAACTCCAACTCCGCGAGTTCGATGGCGTCTACACCCGCGGATCCGGCCATCTCTTACAGGACCTTCGAGCAATTCAGCGATGCCCCGGTGGCCCATACTGCGTCCACTGTGTACACCGCCCTTAGCTCGAATAGCTGAGTCTGTTCGCATCGTAATCATCACCGCCATATCCGATGAGGTATTGACGGAACCACAACGTTCTCACGCCGCCAGCGCGGCCAAGCGGTCCAGCGTGCGCAATGTCGTGTCGCGGGAATCCACCGGCAGCCCCAACAGCACACGATGCACGCCAAGGTCAGCGCGGCGTTCGATATCTCCGGGCCGCGGATCAAGGATGGTCGCGGTCACGGGAACGGGTGGCCTGCCTTGTTGCTCCGCCAGTAGGTTGAGTTCACCGATCCCCTTCTGAAGCTCTTCCACTCCAAGCATTGTCGGTGCCATCCAGCCGTCGGCGTGTTCAAGTATCCGCTCGTGGGTAGACGGCCCCCAGCCTCCTAACCACACCGGCGGGTGTGGTCGTTGAACAGGCTTGGGCCAGGAACGGATCGGATCGAAAGCGACATACTTGCCGTGGAATTCGGCCTCTTCTTCCGTCCAGATCTTCTTGACCGCTTGGATGCGCTCGCTCTGCAATGCCACCCGCGTGCGCGGGTCGGTGCCGTGATTTCGTATCTCCTCGCGCAGCCACCCGACGCCGATTCCCAGTTCCAGCCGTCCGCCCGATGCCCTGTCCAGGGTCGCGGCTTCTTTGGCGAACGTGATCGGATCTCGCTGGACAAGCAGCGCCACAGCGGTACCGATGCGCAGGTCCCTCGTCGCGGCCGCCGCGAAGGACAACGCTACGAACGGGTCGAGGGTGCGGCAATAGTCGTGGGGTATCTCATCCCAACCGTCATGGATCGCTTCGATCGTCACGGGAATGTGCGTGTGCTCTGGCACGAAAAGGGATTCGAAACCGCGCGTCTCGATCTCGACCGCTAGTTCACCGGGCTCCAGGCTTTCGTCAGTGAGCGCGGTGAAAACACCAATCCGCATGAAGCTAAATCTCTTTGTCGTCCAGCGGCGGTACCGCTGCGGAAAGGACCTCGAACTCGGCATCGCTCAGCGCGATGTCCGCCGCGGCAACGTTCTGCGCGAGGTGCGCTTCCGACGATGTTCCCGGGATCGGCAACACAATCGGTGAGCGGCGGAGCAGCCATGCCAGGGCAATCTGCGCTGGGGTACGGCCGTGGGCATGCGCAACGAGATCCAGAGCACCGCCAGGACCTTCCAGGCCCCCGGTAGCCAGCGGGAAGTATGGGATGAACGCGATGCCGTGGGCAGTGGCGTAGTCCACCACGTCAGCCGCTGACCGATTGGCGAGGTTGAACAGGTTTTGCACTGACGCAATGGGCACGATCTGCCGTGCTGCGTGCAACTGGCTCACCGAGACTTCTGAGAGCCCGATATGCCGGATCTTGCCTTCGTCTCGCAGGAGCTTGAGTTCGCCGATCTGGTCTTCGAAGGGAACAGTGGGATCGACTCGATGCAACTGAAGTAGGTCGATGCGCTCTAGCTTCAGGCGCCGCAGGCTCATTTCCGTCTGCTGGCGCAAGTATTCGGGCCGCCCCAACGGAATCCAGCCCCACTCGGCCGGACCAGTGCGTGCGATACCCACTTTTGTGGCGATCACGAGATCACGGGAGTACGGGTGCAGCGCTTCGGTGATCAAGTCTTCGACGGTCTGCGGTCCGTACGCATCGGCGGTGTCCAGGAAATTCACTCCCAGCTCAACCACACGTTTGAGCAGCCGCACCGCGGCAGCCGGATCCCGCGGCGGGCCCCATACGCCCGGACCGGTCAACTGCATCGTGCCGTAGCCGAGCCTGTTGACGGTGATGTCGCCACCGATGGTGAGTGTTCCCGCATTAGCGGTCTGCTGTGACGTCACGAAATCTATCCTGCGCAATCTGAACTCAAGAGACGGCGAAACCTAGTCGTCTCAAATGGATTTGATGTGTTTTCCGCTATTCGGGCTGCTGGTCCAGCGCAAGCCGGGCCAGCAACTCAAGCCCATCGGCGTCGGGACCACCCGGGTCGGCCGAGTAGATGAGCAGCTGCTGCCCGGGTGCCCCACCTACCGCGAAACTGTCGTACTGAAGGTTGATGTCCCCGACCTGGCTGTGGCGGAAGCGTTTAGTCCCGCTCGTGCGCGGCCGGACATCATGCTGCATCCACACGAAGGTGAAGACGTCGCTCTGAATCGTCAACTCACCCACAACTTCTGCTATGCGCGGGTCATCACGAAACGACACCGACATCGCGCGCAGGTTTCGGGCGGTATCCCGCGCAACGTCGTCCCATTCTGCGTAGAACTGCCTGGCCACCGGGTCGAGGAAGACCATGTACGCCAAGTTGTCCACTTCCGAGAAGTCACTGTAAAGAGCCTGCGCGCGAGTGTTCATGGCCAGAATGTCCAGCGCCGGGCTGATTACCAATGCCGGGGCGTGCACCACATTGTTGACGATTCTCATGGTCCCCTCGCTGGCATCGCGTAGGCCAGCCGCATCGGGTGCTGCTCCAGACGGCCGCGCAAGGCTCGCCAGGTGTTCAGTCGCATGCGTATCCAACTGCAGTGCACGGGAAATCGCCCGTAGCACCTGGTCTGAGGGATGCCGCTCACGCCCTTGCTCGAGCCTGCTGTAGTAGTCGGCACTCACCCCGGCCAGCGCGGCAACCTCTTGCCTGCGTAAGCCCAAGACACGGCGCGGCTCATCCTCTGGCAGCCCCGCTTGCCGCGGCGAGACCAGAGCACGGCGCGCCTTCAGAAAGTCGCCCAACTCATTTCGCCGATCCATGTCCTCAACATACTCACGGCAAAGCGACCCAACCAGGGTGTAATACACCCACCCAGTGACACATCACCTCGGCCGCAACGGGTGCCTAGGTAGGAGCAGCACACCCTTCCACGCCGACGAGTGCAAATCTACGCTGAAAAGCAATCAGGTAGAGGCGAAACATATTGCGGCCAAACGAAAGAGAGGAATCCATGAGCATTCTGGCAGGCAAGACGGCACTTGTTACGGGCGCGTCGAAGGGAATCGGCGCGGCCATCGCGCGCGACCTGGCTTCCGCGGGAGCACGTGTGGCAGTCCACTACTCGTCTAGCAAGAGCGGGGCTGATCATGTCGTGAAGTCAATACAGGATGCCGGAGGCCAGGCCTTCGCCCTCCAGGCCGATATCTCTGACCCGACCAGCGTCAAAGGACTGTTCGCCGAGCTCAGCACTCAGTTCGACGCACTCGACATCCTTGTTAACAACGCCGGGGTGTACGAGATGGGCGCGGTTGAATCGGTGACGGCAGATGAACTTCAGCGCCAGTTCGGCCTGAACGTCTTCGGCCTGGCCATCACAATCACCGAAGCGCTCGGCAGCGCCCTTGGACCCGGCTCGAGCATCGTCAACATCGGATCGAGTGTCACCAGCTTCACGCCCGCCAACTCGCTGGTGTACACCGCCTCGAAGGGGGCGGTGGACGCGATCACCGGCACGCTCGCCAAGGAGCTGGGCCCACGGGGTATCAGGGTGAACTCGGTCAATCCCGGCTTGACCGTGACCGACGGCATGCAATCCAGCGCCTTCTCAAGCCGCGAGTTCCGCACCGAGATTGAGAACATCACACCCCTTGGCCGGATCGGCATCCCGGAGGACATCGCACCAGCAGTGACATTCCTGGCCTCGGACCGCGCCTCGTGGATCACTGGAGAGATCCTGGTCATCGGCGGCGGCCTGAACTAAACGGCCCTTCTTCGTCCGTTCGCCGATGTAGAGCCCGCTCCCCTGGCAATAATGCTGGTGGCCGGAAGGAATCAACGATGGGCAAGCTCTGCACCAGGATCGTCGTCGCGATCACTGCCGCTGGCATGTCGGCTGGTGGCCGGAAGGAATCAACGATGGGCAAGCTCTGCACCAGGATCGTCGTCGCGATCACTGCCGCTGGCATGTCGGCTGGCGGCCTGTTCGGCATGGGGACTGCGCAGGCTAATGACCACACATTCCTGGACAGCCTGCGCGCCGCGGGAGTCTTCATTCACAAGGACGCAGAACCGTATGTGGTTCAGGCGGGACACCAGGCCTGCCGCGATCTACGCAACGGTGTGCCACCCGAAGAAGTGGGATCGCAGTTCCCGGTGGGTTCCGGTGTCGCGCCCGCGCCTGCCCCCAACGTGTATGTCGACATTCTGCAAAGCGAGCTATGCCCGAATGCGCTGAACCCCGCGCCACCCCAGTCGGCGTAGCCGTTCTCTGCGACCTTGCTGGCCCAGCAGCGGCCTCCTTGATGTAGCAGCGGCTACCCGGACACACAACAACCATTCGACCTGTCAGAATGTTTGCTGTGAACATTCGGTTGCTACTTGCTCCGCGGTGGGTGCGCTGGTTGGTACTGGTCGCCCTCATGACAGCAATCGGCGGCCCGCTGTGGATCTTCCTCATTTCGGACGACGGATCGGACTGGACAGCCCGCGCGGTGCAGATACCGGTGCTCAGCATCGGTGTTGCAACCCTGCTGATCGTTGTTCAGGAACGATTCCGCCAGTCCTTTCTCGCCGTGCTTGATGGGTTGGACGCGACGCAGCGACGCCAGGCCATCGGGGCAAGCCAGCGCGGTGCCGCACCCACCGAGGCGCCGGTGCTGTCGGCGGCTGTGCGGCTGTGCACGCTCCTTGTTGGCACCAGACTGCGGACACCCACATGGGCACGATGGGTCGCATACCTAGTTCCAGCGGGTGCGGCGCTCATCGCAGTCGCCCGCCTCGTTGATCACGATGTCTCGCGTGCCATGGCGTGGCTTGCGGTGGCCGTGCTGATGGCGGCGATTTTTTGGTGGGATGCACGCACATTGCGTCGGCTGCAACAACAGCTGAACCGGCTAGGTGCCGCAGCTGCCTCGTCACTCGGAGAGGTTCCCACCCTCGCCGAGTCCGAGTACCCGTCGGTGACACCGTCACGGAAGGTGTGGCTGATCGTCGTCGGCGTCGTGATCGCCATGTCCGTAATCGCCGGTGCCGCTGCCTATCTGATGGAGCGCGCACAGCCCGGACATGGCTCCACCGGGCGCAGCGAATGCGGTAAGGCCATAACAACCCTGGCTGTCTTCAGCGAGCGCGAAGATCTCACGAACTCTCAATCCATCCTCCCTGGTGGCCCTAGCCTGGCCGACTACGAGAAGTGGTCCAACGAGATTGGCACGCGCGCGGCGCAGGTGACCAGATCCGATCTTGCACCGAGGGCACAACACATTGCCGAGCTATCCGGTCAAGCCGTCTCCGTTGTTCGCGAAACCCGCAAAGTGCCAGGAACGCAACGAGAGCAACTACAGCAGCAAGTTGTCTACGCCAAGCTCATCGCTCGCATGTATGACGAAGCGGCGGTAGTTCTTGACGTATGCCATAGCTGACCGGCACTCACCCGCAGTCGTACTGCACTCCGATACCGCGCGGCGGAGTTGCCCGCTTGGTGCATCCGTAGACCTCAAGCTCGTCGCTCATTCGGATAGCCGAGTGATGCGGGTAGTTCACGCAATACAAACCCTTCAGGTCCGATCTGCATTGGTAGTCACCAAATTTCAGCCGCTTGCCGTGTTCCAATGGCAGGCCCACTCCCTCGCTGAACGGCCCGGGGTCTCCATGCAGGCTGCCCACGGTGACAGTCGCTCCGTCGAAACTCACCCAGCCCGAGATCCATTGGCCGGGTAGATCAGGAGGACGGGGCGGCACATTGCGAATCCCCGGCAGACAGGACAGCGGCATCTTGTACTTGAACGCCGTGATGCATCCCCCGATGACCCGGGGACCGAGCTCACCGGGTGAGCGGAACGCCACCTCACCTTCGGACAGCTGAGACGGTGCGCCGTCCTGATCGACCGTGCGAAATTCCTCGGCGTCGACGGGCTCACCCGCCTCGATCCAACGGGTCACCGACTCCACGGACGCCTCCGGCCCCGGGGCTGTCGTGGCCGTCGACGTCGTTGTTGCCGGCACCGTGGACGGTGCACTGGCGGATGGAGATGTGGAGGAGGTCGGTGCCTGCTGCTGCGGGTGTGCGACACAACCCGCGACCAGGAAGATCAGGCACAACACGCTCCAGACACGCACCCGGTGAGCGTAGCTTGTCCTCCGCATTGGGTAGGGTCCCTCGGCGTGACTCAGAGCGTGACCGTGAAATCTGTAAATGCCCGCCTCGCTGCTGAACTGGAGGTCGCCGAGGCCCAGGTCGCGGCGGCTGTGCGGCTGCTCGACGAGGGCGCGACGGTCCCGTTCATCGCGCGTTACCGCAAGGAAGTCACCGGCAGCCTGGACGACGGCCAGCTGCGCAGTCTGGAAGAGCGGCTGCGCTACCTGCGGGAACTCGATGAGCGCCGCGCCGCGGTGCTGTCCTCCATCGAGGAACAGGGCAAGCTCACCGACGAGCTCAAGGTGGCGCTGCTCTCGGCCGATACCAAAGCGCGTGTCGAAGACATCTATCTGCCGTACAAGCCCAAGCGACGCACCAAGGCGCAGATCGCCCGTGAGGCTGGGCTGGAGCCGCTAGCCGACCGGCTGCTGGCAGACCCGAACCTGGTGCCCGATGAGGTGGCCTCCGAGTTCCTCACCGAGGAGGTCGCCGACGCCAACGCCGCCCTCGACGGCGCGCGCCACATCCTGATCGAGCGCGCGTCCGAGGATGCCGAGCTCGTCGGCGCCACCCGCACCAAGTTCTGGGCAGACGGCGCGCTGCGCACCGCCCCGTGGTCGGAGGACGCCGCGAAAACCGAAGCGGCACAGAAGTACCGCGATTATTTCGAATTCTCCGAATCCCTGGAGACCATGCCCTCGCACCGCGTGCTCGCCGTCATGCGCGGCGAGAAGGAGCAGGTCCTGGCCCTGAATTTCGACGGCGGCGACGACGCACCGTATGAGGCCATGGTCGCGCAGTCGCTCGGGGTCAACCTGACCGCCAAGACCCCGGCGACGCCGTGGCTGGCCGGTACCGTCCGCGTCGCCTGGCGGGCCAAGCTCATGTTCTCAGCCTCCGTCGATGCCCGCCTCAAACTGCGTCAACGCGCTGAGGAAGACGCCGTCGGCGTCTTCGCCCGCAACCTCAAGGATCTGCTGCTCGCGGCCCCCGCCGGCACGCGTGCCACCCTCGGCCTGGACCCCGGGTTCCGGACCGGCGTCAAGGTGGCCGTGGTGGACGGCACCGGCAAGGTGGTCGACACCTGCGCGGTATACCCGCACCAGCCGCAGAAGAAGTGGGACGAGGCCAAGGCCACGCTCGCGGCATTCGTCGCTCGCCATGGTGTCGAGCTGATCGCCGTCGGCAACGGCACGGCCTCACGCGAAACCGATGCCCTGGCAGCCGAACTCATCGCCGATATCAAGGCCGCCGGTGCCAAGGCCCCGACGAAGGCGATGGTCAGCGAGGCGGGCGCATCGGTCTATTCGGCCTCCGCTTACGCCGCGCATGAGCTCCCCGAACTCGACGTGACGCTGCGGGGTGCGGTCTCGATCGCGCGGCGCCTGCAGGATCCGCTGGCCGAGCTCGTGAAGATCGAGCCCAAATCGATCGGCGTCGGGCAGTACCAGCACGACGTCACACCCGGCACCCTCGCGCGCAGCCTCAATGCCGTCGTCGAAGACGCCGTCAATGCCGTTGGTGTCGACCTGAACACCGCCTCGGTACCGCTACTGGCGCGAGTCTCCGGGGTGACGGAATCCCTGGCAGAGTCCATCGTCGCGCACCGCGAGAAGGTGGGTGCCTTCCGGAGCCGCAAGGGCCTGTTGGAGGTTCCCCGCCTGGGCCCCAAAGCCTTCGAACAGTGCGCCGGGTTCCTGCGTATCCGTGAAGGCGACGACCCGCTCGATGCGTCCGGCGTGCATCCCGAGTCCTACCCGGTGGTGCGCAAGATTCTGGACCGCTCCGGTGTCACCCTCGCCGAACTGATCGGCAACGAGCGCTCGCTGCGCTCGCTCAAACCCGCCGATTTCGCCGACGACCGGTTCGGGATCCCTACCGTGACAGACATTCTCGGCGAGCTGGAGAAGCCCGGACGCGACCCGCGGCCCGCGTTCACCACGGCCACCTTCGCCGCGGGCGTCGAAAAGGTGTCGGACCTGAAGGTCGGCATGGTTCTGGAGGGCGTCGTGACGAATGTGGCCGCCTTCGGCGCGTTTGTTGACGTCGGTGTGCATCAGGACGGCCTCGTGCACGTGTCGGCGATGTCGGATCGGTATGTCTCCGACCCTCACGAGGTAGTCAAGTCCGGCCAGGTGGTGCGGGTCAAGGTCACCGAGGTTGACATTCCGCGTCAGCGCATCGGCCTGACCCTGCGCCTCAACGACGATCCACAACAGGGCAAGCGTCCCGAGCGTTCCGGCGCTCCCCGCCGTGACGACAGGAATCAGGGACGGCCAAACCAGAACCGCAGCAAGAATTCCCGTCCGCGAGAAGAGACCCGGCCCGGTGGCTCCATGGCCGATGCGTTGCGCAACGCAGGTTTCGGACGGTAGCCGACGACTACCCGCGCCGCTTTTCGGTGGCGGCACAGAAGCGATCTCTGGCCTGATCCGCGGTGAGATTCGTGCGCCCTAGGTCATATGACGTCGCCAGCCGACAAGGACCGGCGGTGCCGTCCATGCCGACTCCATCGTTCTGAACCGACACGATCGGTGCAAGCTCGTCACCATCGAACCGATAGATCCGCGTGAGCCAGCTGCGTGTTGGGCCGGTTCCGTACTCCGCGATAAAACCGTCTCCGGCATGCCAGAAGTCACTGCCGAACAGTGCATCGACATCATGCATCACGTCATCACGCAGGTGCGGAGCACGCACCGCACGGAACTGTGTGGAGTTACCCGTCGTCCGCCACAACGCCCAGTGCGAATTCGGATGTGCGCCACCGGTGTCCAATGAAAGGAGCAGCTCATCGCGGCCGTCGCCGTCCAAATCTCGCAACAGCATGATGCCGGACTCGGGCGAGTCCTCGATGGCGTGGCTGACCGTTTGAACCATCACTCCGGAACGCGTGAAGATGCGAATCCGTGCAGATGTACCAACAATCCGTTTCTCGAACCGGAGCCCCAGCGCGTCGGTCGGGGTGAACTCGCAGTTCTTGGCACCGATGCTACTGAGGATGTTCCTGCACTGCGCCAGCGAATCGGTGCCGACACGGCACGACGGCACCCCCGCAGCGCAGAGCAGCGCCGCGACAACCGCGACCAAGCCTCGTACCCGGAGCACAGTCGCAGCGTAACCGTTCACCGTCAGATGTCGGTGCCCTTGGCTAACCTGACGCCGTGCTCACCACCGTCGCCATCCGGGGATACCGGTCCTTGCGCGATATTGTGCTGCCGCTTACCCAACTCACGGTCGTCACCGGCGCTAACGGCACCGGAAAATCTTCCTTGTACCGGGCACTGCAGCTACTGGCCGACTGTGGCCGCGGCGAGGTCATCGGCTCGCTGGCACGCCAGGGTGGACTGCAATCCGCGATGTGGGCCGGGCCGGAGTTTCTCAAGGGCGCACGACGCACGGGTGCCGTTCAGCCTACGGTTCGCACACGCCCCGTATCCATCGAATTAGGTTTTGCGTCAACAGATTTTGGTTACCTGGTGGACCTCGGCCTGCCGATACCCAGCGATTCGGCCTTCGGCCGCGACCCGGAGATCAAGCGCGAGGTCGTATTCACAGGACCATCGGTTCGCCCGAGTTCGACCCTGGTCCGCAGAACCCGCCCTGTGGTTGAAGCCCGCGCGGAGTCGGGGCGCGGGTTCAAGGATTTCAGTCGCTCGCTGCCGACCTACCGCAGCATGCTCTCTGAATTCCCCGGCAGGTTCCCCGAATTGGGCGCCGTCCGGGACACGCTGCGCGGCTGGCGGTTCTACGACGGTTTCCGTGTCGACATGCTCTCCCCGGCACGTCAGCCCCAGATCGGCACGCGCACAACGGTGCTCTCGAATGACGGCAGCGATGTGGCCGCCGCTATCCAGACCATCATCGAGACTCGCAGTGACATCCTGGACAGGGTCATCGCCGACGCATTCGACGGCGCCTCGGTAGCCGTTGCGGTACGCGACGGGGTCTTCGATCTGCAGGTGCAGCAGGCCGGCATGCTGCGCGCATTGCGTGCGGCCGAATTATCCGATGGCACTCTACGTTTCCTGCTGTGGGCGGCGGCGCTGCTGAGCCCTGAACCACCACCACTGATGGTGCTCAACGAGCCCGAGACGTCACTGCATCCGGATCTCATCGCACCGCTGGCGACACTCATTCGCGCCGCTGCGGCGAAAACCCAGGTGGTGGTGATCACCCACGCCAATGCGTTGGTGGATCATCTTGCGGCGCGGCCGCTGCGCGAGATCCTCGCCGGCGATGAGGATCGATTCGACGATGCGGGATCAGCGGTGCGGCTCGAACTCGTCAAAGATTGGGGCGAGACGCAGATCGTGGGACTTGACGCGCTGAGAGCCCCGTCATGGCATTGGGGTACCCGATAGGCAGAGGCCGCATCACCACTGGTTGTTGAGCTTGGCGCCCCCACCATTGATGACGCTCTGGTGGCTGGCGTCGCCGGTCTGGGTAACGGCGTGATGATGATGTGCGCTCTGGCTGCTGCCTTCGGCCACGACACTGGGTGCGGCCATCATCCAGAGGGCGGCAATGACGGGGGCGAGAACGGCGAGTATCAATCCGGCCCAGATGACGACCTTGCCGACTGCGTTGGCGACGAGAGTGTTCATGGTCATTTCCTTTGCGTTGGAGGATGTCTTGCTCATGAATCAATCGTCGATCTGAGGGAGATCCGGCAGTAGTCCTTGCGAATTTGTGGGCTCACAAGGCTGATTTGTGCCTAACATGGATCATGTTGAGCAGCCGGATGCCAGAACTGTCCGCGTTCGAGGTGCTGCTGGGTATCGCAAGGACCGGCAGTCTCGGTGCGACGGGCCGTGACCTCGGCCTGACCCAGCAGGCCGTATCGGCGCGCATCGCCTCCCTTGAAGCACAGACCGGCGTGCCACTGGTCACCAGAACTCCACGCGGGTCTCAGCTCACCGCCACCGGCGTCGCGGTAGCCGAATGGGCCGCCAAGCTGCTGGCGGTCGCCACGCAGGTCGACACCGCGCTGGCATCACTGCGCGAAGAGAGCCGAGCCCGCGTCAAGGTCGCGGCGAGCCAGACCATCGCCGAGCAGCTGATGCCGCGCTGGTTGGTGTCGCTGCAGGCTGCGGCGGCACGCGTGGGCACCTCGGCTGCCACGGTGGTACTCACCGCGACCAACAGCGAGCACGCCGCCGAGGCGGTGCAGGACGGCAGTGCCGATGTCGGATTCATCGAGAGCCCCCTGGCACCCAAGGGCCTGCGCAGCAAGGTGGTGGCCCATGACCAACTCGTCGTCGTAGTAGCGCCGGACCATAAGTGGGCCAAGCGAACCCGACCGGTCAACCCCATAGAGCTCACCCAGACACCGCTGGTCGCGCGCGAGGCCGGGTCGGGCACCCGAGACTCGCTGACCGCAGCGCTGCGCACCGCGCTCGGCACCGTCGATCAGGCCGCGCCTGTCCTGGAGCTGTCCTCCGCCGCGGCGGTACGGGCAGCGGTACGCGCGGGAGCCGGCCCGGCGGTGATGAGTGCGTTGGCGGTCGGCGACGACTTGGCCATGGGCAGACTCCGCGCCGTCGCAGTACGCGATATCGACCTGCACCGCGATCTTCGCGCCATCTGGCGCGGAGCGCGCGTACCACCCGCCGGAGCCGTCCGTGACCTTCTCAGCCATATCGTGGGATTCCGGGGCTCGCGTTGAGAGTTAGTTGCTCCGGGTGAGCCGAAGGGTTGCCAGATAGCCGAGGCACACTGTTGGGTAGACCGTCGAACCTCAGGAAGGGAGCGCAGTGACCGAAGCGTCACGGGACAACGTTCTGATCGTCCATTGGCACGACCTCGGTCGCTACCTGGGCGTCTACGGGCATCCCGATGTGTCCAGCCCACACCTGGACCAGCTGGCGGCCGACGGCATCCTGTTCACCCGCGCACATGCCACAGCGCCGCTGTGTTCACCATCGCGCGGCTCGCTTTTCACCGGCCGATACCCGCAAAGCAATGGCCTCATCGGGCTGGCCCATCACGGCTGGGAGTATCGCGCCGGCGTGCGCACACTCCCCCACATTCTGTCCGGATCGGGCTGGCACACAGCGCTGTTCGGAATGCAGCACGAAACGGCGTATCCCGCGACGCTGGGATTCGACGAGTACGACGTGTCGAACTCGTATTGCGAATACGTGGTGGAGCATGCATCCCGGTGGTTGCGCAATTCTCCCAAGGCACCGTTTCTGCTCACCGCTGGATTCTTCGAAACACATCGCCCGTTTCCACGGGAGCGCTATGAACCCTCCGACGCCGACACGGTGAACGTGCCCGACTATCTGCCCGACACCCCCGAGGTGCGCGACGACCTGGCCGAGTTCTACGGCTCAATCGCGGTGGCCGATGCCAAAGTCGGTGAATTGCTGGACGTGTTAACCGAGACCGGCCTCGACGAGAACACTTGGGTCGTCTTCATGACCGATCACGGCCCGGCATTGCCGCGCGCCAAGTCCACCCTGTACGACGCCGGCACCGGCATCGCGCTGATCGTGCGCCCCCCACGTGGCCGACGCACCGAGTCACTGCGCTACGACGAACTCTTCAGCGGCGTCGATCTGCTGCCCACGCTCCTGGAATTACTCGGTGTCGATATTCCCAGGGAAATTCAGGGAATTTCCCACGCCGGCAATATCCTGAAACCGGTGGAAGAATTAGAACAAGTCCGCTCCGAGCTATTCACCGCGAAGACATATCACGATTCCTTTGACCCCATTCGGGCCATTCGGACAAAGAACTACAGCTATATAGAGAATTACGCACCCAGACCGGTCCTGGACCTGCCGTGGGACATTGCTGACAGCCCCCCAGGCCGGGCCGTCGCCACGCACATTACCAACCCACGCCCGCACCGGGAGCTCTACGACCTTGTCGCAGATCCGGGAGAAGCACATAACCTGCTGGGACTCGATGCCGATCCGGAGGCGCGGGCCGTCGCCGACGACTTGGCGCTGCGCCTCAACGACTGGCGTGAGAAGACCCTCGACGTCATTCCCTCGGATTTTGCGGGCACACGCATATCTGAGCGTTACACCGAGACATTCCTGCGCATCCATGGCCGCCCTGGAGCGAACCGTTCCGCCATCGCCGACGAACGCGGCATCGAACAATAGTTATGTTCGCTATGATTGCAATTCACGGCGAACCCAATTAGTCGAATACAAAACAATTGCGGTTAGGCTACTGCGCATGCCCGAACATCCCACCGCATATCTGGTGCTCGCCTCGCAGCGCAGTGGCAGCACACTCCTGGTGGAATCTCTGCGCGCAACCGGTGTAGCGGGCGAGCCGCAGGAGTTCTTCCAGTACCTGCCCACCACAAGCCAGTCCCCGCAGCCGCGGGAGTGGTTCGCCGACGTCCAGGACGAGTCGATCCTGCGTCTGCTCGATCCGCTGGACGCGGGCAAGCCCGACCTGGCGCCCGCCACCATCTGGCGCGATTACATCCGCACCGTGGGGCGCACCCCCAACGGAATCTGGGGTGGCAAGCTCATGTGGAACCAGACCCCGCTACTGCTGAACCGCGCCCAAGGTCTTCCCGACCGATCCGGCGACGGTCTACTCGCCGCGATACGCGACGTCGTCGGCAGCGACCCGGTGCTGGTGCACGTATACCGACCAGACGTGGTGTCCCAAGCGGTTTCGTTCTGGCGCGCGGTGCAGACCCGCGTGTGGCGTGGACGCCCCGACCCGGTGCGCGATGCCCGCGCCGAATACCACGCGGGGGCCATCGCCCATGTCATCACCATGTTGCAGGCGCAGGAAGCCGGGTGGCGCCGCTGGTTCGCCGAGGAGAACATCCAGCCCATCGATGTCTCGTACCCATTCCTGTGGCGCAACCTGACGCAGGTGGTGGGCACCGTGCTGGAGGCATTGGGCCAAGACCCCCGGCTCGCACCGGCACCGGTGCTGGAACGGCAGGCAGATCAGCGGTCTGACGACTGGGTGGACCGCTACCGGAGCGATGCGGAACGAGAGGGACTGCCACTATGAGCGACACCGCGACAACGCCCGATCTATTACAGGTCAACGAGCTTCGGCTGTTGGAGGCCGAGGCAGTGCACATCATCCGGGAGGTGGTTGCCGAGCTGCAACGCCCGGTACTGCTGTTCTCGGCGGGCAAGGACTCGATCGTCCTGCTGAGGTTGGCCGAGAAAGCATTTCGCCCGGCACCGTTACCCTTCCCCGTGCTGCATGTCGACACCGGGCACAACTTCCCCGAGGTCATCGAGTTCCGTGACCGCCGCACCACCGGGCACGGACACAAGCTGATCGTCGCCTCGGTGCAGGACACCATCGACGCCGGGCGCGTCGCCGACCCGGGCCCGGGGGCCTCACGCAACCGTCAGCAGACGCGCACCCTGCTCGATGCGTTGGAGGCCGGCCATTTCGACGCGGCATTCGGCGGTGCCCGCCGTGACGAGGAACGTGCCCGCGCCAAGGAGCGCATCCTGAGTTTCCGCGACGAGTTCGGGCAATGGGATCCGCGGGCACAGCGTCCCGAACCCTGGTCGCTGTACAACGGCCGCATCCGTAAGGGCGAACAGGTCCGGGTCTTTCCGTTGAGCAACTGGACCGAACTGGACATCTGGCGCTACATACAGCTGGAAGACCTTGAGCTGCCCTCGATCTACTACGCACACCAACGCGAGGTGTTCGAGCGTGACGGCATCCTGCTGGCCACCTCGGAGTACGCCACCCCGCAGGGCGACGAGGCGGCAGCCACCGAATGGGTGCGCTACCGCACCGTCGGCGACATGACGATCACCGGCGCGGTCCGCTCCCAGGCCACCGAGATCGAGGGGGTGATCGCGGAGATCTCCGTGGCCACCGTGTCCGAGCGCGGCGAGACTCGCGCCGATGACCGCACATCCGTGGCCGCTATGGAAGACCGGAAACGAGAGGGCTACTTCTGATGAGCACCCACACCGCGGTGGACACCCGCCAACTACTGCGCATCGCCACCGCCGGTTCGGTGGACGACGGCAAGAGCACCCTCATCGGGCGACTGCTGCATGACACCGACAGCCTGCCGGTCGACCACCTGGAGGCCGTCACCGACGACGAGGGAAACGCCGACCTCGCTGCGCTTTCCGACGGCTTGCGCGCCGAACGCGAGCAGGGCATCACGATCGACGTCGCCTATCGCTTCTTCTCCACCGCGACCCGCAGCTACATCCTGGCCGACACCCCGGGTCACGAGCGCTACACCCGCAACATGTTCACCGGCGCCTCTAACGCGCATGTCGCGATCCTGCTGGTCGACGCGCGAGCCGGGGTGCTGCGCCAGACCCGTCGCCACGCCCGCATCGCAAAGCTGTTGGGTATCAAGCATTTCGTGGCCGCGATCAACAAGATCGACCTGGTTGACTTCGATGCGCAGCGGTTCGCGGAAGTCGAACGCGAGCTGCATCTACTGGCCGACCGGCTCGGCAAGGTAGACATCACCGTCATTCCTATCGCGGCCAAGCTCGGCGACAACGTGGTGCACCGCTCCGAGAACACCGCCTGGTACAGCGGGCCGACGCTGCTCGAATACCTTGAGAACGTCGAGCTTTCGCCCCCGCAACCGGAGGCCGCCAAGCTGCGCCTGCCCGTGCAGTGGGTTTCGCGCCCAACGGCCGATCAGCGTCGGCGATACACCGGACGGTTGGCGGGTGGCACCCTCAGCGTCGGAGACCCGGTGGTGAACCTGCCGTCGGGAACCCGGTCGACGGTGACGGTGGTCGACACTCTGGATGAAAACCGTTCTACCGGTGTGGCTCCGCTGTCGGTGTCGATCGAATTGGCCGACGATATCGATGTGGGCCGCGGCGATGTGCTGGTGAGCGGCGTAGAGGATGCGGTGCTGCCGGTGCTGGCGCGCGAGCTGGACGCCACGGTCTGCTGGTTCACCAACGGCCCGCTGCGAGCCGGTGACCGGCTCGCACTCAAGCAGGGCACCCGGACGGTGCGGGCCACCGTTCAGGCTCTGCACACCCGGCTGGACCCGGAAACTCTCGACGAGCTGGACGGTCCGGTTGAGTTGGCGCTCAACGACATCGGCTCGGTGACTCTGCGCACCAGCTCGGTCGTGGTGGCCGACTCCTACGCCGACAGCAGGGACAGCGGCGCGTTCATCCTGATCGATGAGGCATCCAACGACACCGTCGGCGCCGGAACCATCACCGAGGCACGCGAGGTAAAACCGGAGACGCACTCGCGCACCGATATCCGGTGGCATCCCTCGGCCCTGGATCGCGAATACCGTTGGGATAGCACCACTCAGCGCGGCGCCATCATCTGGTTCACCGGCCTGCCCGCGTCCGGCAAGTCGACCATCGCGGTAGCGGTGGAACGGGCGCTGGTGGAGTCCGGCCAGGTGGCCTACCTACTCGACGGCGACAACCTGCGCCATGGACTTTCCGATGACCTCGGGTTCTCACCGGGCGACCGCGCCGAGAACATTCGCCGGGTATCACACCTAGCGCGGCTCTTCGCCGACGCCGGGGTGGTCGCGCTGGCATCACTGGTGTCGCCGCTGCGCTCCGATCGGGAGACCGCACGCAGCATCAACGCCGCGGCCAAACTGCCGTTCATCGAGGTGTACATCTCCACCCCGCTGGCCGAATGCGAGAAGCGGGACCCCAAGGGGCTGTATGCACGGGCTCGTGCCGGCGAATTGAAGGGGTTGACGGGCGTGGAAGCACCCTACGAAGCTCCGGAAAATCCCGAACTCGTTCTCGACACCACCGGTGCCGATATCGACGGCCTGGTGGCGCAGGTCATCGACGTTCTTAACCGCGCTCGCTGAGCGCGGTTAAGAACGAACCGGCTTAGGTACGGCTGGCTGCGCGCTCGAGAACCGGACGCTGCTCGGGGCAGTACTCATCGATCGAAGCGCCCAGGAACTGCCACTTCTGCTCGGTGGAGGTGTTGCGGTCCAGGTTCTTGGTCAGGAAGCTGGTGGCCTGGTAGGCGTCCTTGTCCAGACCGGTGTCCAGACGGTGGCAGGCGATCTTGCCGAGGTATGCAGTCTTGTCCGGCGGCGCGTAGATGCCGTAGGAGTGCAGTGTCTCGTTGAAGCTGACGTCATCGGCATGCGCCGGGGAGGCCATGGCGATCGCGGCAGCACCCGCACCCATCGCGATCATCGCAGTAAGACTGAGTCCCTTCATGCCGGTGAGTCTACATCCGTTGACCTCATGGGACATAGGTTCGACGATGTCATCGTGATTGACACCACTATCCGGGCCTCAAGATCGCGTAAAGACCCACGAAAAGCGCCACCTCCGGGTCTACTCTCCCCCGGTGGTTTCTGCGCCCCCGACCCAACCCGTACCGCCGCGCGTCGCCGACCCGCGGCTACGCCGCGTCCTGAAGGATGACGCACACAAACTGACTGCCGTCGGCGGCCTCGCCGCGCTGTCCCTGGACGCCCTGTCCTCGGTGGCCTACGGCCCGGAGGCCATCGTCCTGGCCCTGATCGCGGGCGGGGTCGGCGCCGTCGCCTTCACCTTGCCGGTGGCCATCGCGATCTCGGTGCTGCTCATCGTGTTGGTGTTCTCCTACCGCCAGGTGATCGCGGTACACCCCGAAGGTGGCGGCTCCTACGCCGTGGCCAAGAAAGACCTCGGCCGGGGCGCGAGCCTGCTGGCGGCCGCGAGCCTCGTCGTCGACTATGTGCTGACTGTCGCGGTGAGCCTGGCTGCCGGGGCGGCGAGCCTGGCGAGCGCCTTTCCCGCCCTCGCCCCGCATCTGCTGTCCATCACGCTGATCGGACTGGCCCTCCTGACCGTCCTCAATCTCATCGGCATCAGCGAGTCGGCCAAGGTGCTCATGCTGCCGACCTTCGTCTTCATCATGTGCATCCTCGCGGTCATCGTCTTTGGGTTGTCGCATCCCACCCCCGTGGCCGTCATCGGCAAGGACCTCGGGCCCATCGAACCGGTCAGCGCGCTCGGAATCATCCTGGTTCTCAAGGCATTCGCGGCCGGATGTTCGTCGCTGACGGGTGTCGAGGCCATCGCGAACGGCGTCCCGGCGTTCAAGACACCCGCCATCAAACGGGCCCAGCACACCGAGGTCGCGTTGGGAATTCTCTTGGGCGTCATGTTGATCGGACTAAGCATCCTCATCAAGGCACACCATGTGGTCCCCCGCGGCGACGTCACCATTCTGGCGCAGCTTTCCGCTGCCGCCTTCGGCACCGGAATCCCCTTCTACATCACCAATGTGACCGTCGCACTGATCCTCGGGTTCGCCGCCAACACCAGCTTCGGCGGGTTGCCGGTGTTGATGAGCCTGCTCGCCAAAGACGATCGGATGCCCCATCTCTTCGCGTTGCGAGCCGAGAAGCCGGTCTACCGATACGGAGTGGCGGCACTGGCCGCCTTCGCGGCGGTGATCCTCATCGCCAGCGGCGCCGACACCCACCGGCTGCTGCCCCTGTTCGCGATCGGTGTGTTCATCGGATTCACCATCAGCCAAGCCGGTTTGGTCAAACACTGGTTTTGTGCCCGCACCCCGGGCTGGCACTGGAAGGCCGCACTGAACGGGTTCGGCGCGGCCCTGTCGGCCATCGCCATGGTCGTGTTCTTCAGCAGCAAGTTCACCGAGGGCGCGTGGCTGCTGGTCATCGTCATTCCCCTGCTGATTCTGCTTTTCGGGCGCACCGAGAACTACTACCAGGGCGTCAAACGCGAACTGGAGCTCGATGAATTGCCCACCCTGACACCCAATCCCCCCGATCAAACACCCCTGGTGATCGTGCCGATCGACGACATCAACAAACGAACGGTTCAGCTACTCGAGGCGGCATTGCACCTCGGTGGCGAAGTGGTGCCGGTCACCATCAGCCGCACGGACCAGAAGGCGCACGCCATGACCAAACGCTGGGATCAATGGAACCCCGGGCTTGAGCTCGTGGTGCTGCCGACCGCGCACCGATCGCTGGTGACGCCACTGGTGGAGTACGTCAAGAAGCGTCAGTCCGACGGCCGCCAGGTGACCGTGCTCATCACCGAGATCAAGACCAAGCGCCGCTGGCACCAGATCCTGCACAATCAGACCGGAATTGTGCTGACGGCCAATCTCATTGATCGCACCGACGCGATTGTCGCGAACTATCCATACCGCATGAACTGACGGCGCACACCGCCGTCAGTTGGCTGCCTGCGCGGGCACCTTCTCGGCGACGGCGTCGTCTGTGTGATCATCGAGCATGGTGGTTTCGTCGAACGGATCGGCACCGGAGAGCACCGTCTTGATCCGCTCACGATCCGTTGTCTTGGTCCAGGTTCCGATGAGCAACGTGGCCACCGCATTACCGGAGAAGTTGGTCAGTGCCCGCGCCTCCGACATGAACCGGTCAATGCCGACAATCATCCCGACCCCGTCGATCAAGTCGGGCCGATGGCTCTGCAATCCACCCGCCAGCGTGGCCATGCCGGCACCGGTCACCCCGGCCGCGCCCTTGGAAGCGATGATCATGAACGCCAGCAGCGAGATCTGCTCACCGATCGACAACGGCTTGCCCATCGCGTCGGCGACGAACAGTGAGGCCATCGTCAGATAAATCGCCGTTCCATCCAGGTTGAACGAGTAGCCGGTCGGGACAACGATTCCCACCGTCGACTTCTCGACGCCGAGGTGCGTCATCTTCGCGATCAGTCGCGGCAGCGCCGATTCGGAGGAAGACGTCGAGACGATCAGCAGATACTCACGCGCCAGATAGCGCACCAGCTTGAAGATCGACACCCGGGCCACCGCCCACAGCAGCGCGCCCAGCACACCAAAGATGAAGATCACACACGTGGTGTAGAAGCCGAGCATGAGTGCGCCCAGCTCCTTCACGGCGTTCCAGCCGGTCTGGCCGACCACATTGGCGATGGCACCGAAGGCGCCGATGGGCGCCAGCCAGAGCACCATGATGAGGACCTTGAACACCAGCTTCTGAAGCATCCCGACACCGCGCACGATCGACTCACCGGTGGATCCCAGAGCTTGCACCGCGAAACCGACCAGCAGCGCGATGAACAGCGTTTGCAGCACGCTGCCTGAGGTCAGCGCCGAGAACATCGTCTCCGGCACAATCGATTTGATGAAATGCCAGGTGCCACCGGCGGCATGCGCCTGGTCGGCGTACTTGGCACCCGCCCCCTGATTCGCCCCGGACAAATGCAACCCGGTGCCCGGCGCGAGCAGGTTGCCGACAACCAGACCGATCGCCAGCGCGACGGTCGACATCGCCAGGAAGTACACGAACGCCAGCCCGCCGACGCGGCCGACACTGGCGGCCTTGCGCACCGATCCGATGCCCAACACGATCGTGCAGAAGATCACCGGGCTGATCATCATCTTGATGAGGCTGACGAAGATCTCGCCAAGCACACCCACCGACTTGCCGAACCCCGGCCACAGCATGCCGACCACGACGCCCAGCACCACCGCGACGATGACCGCGATATAGAGCCAATGGGTGCGGTCCTTGCGTTTCTTGGGCGGGGCACTCTCGGAAGCCGTGGATTCGGTCACTGTCATGACCCCTATCGTGCCGTATCGTGACCGGGATCACAGCACGGCCCCGCCAGTTGACCCACGTGCGGCGATGAACTGCCGGAAACACGGCCGACGGGCTTTCACCTGCATCGATAGGTTGGCGGGTACCCTGGCGGCCATGGACAGCAACCGCCGCGACGATGCGGCCGCCCAGGGCGGCTCCACGTCATACGGGTCGTGGTCGCAGTCCAGCCAACCGTTGGATTACCCCGATGACCCGGCCTACGCCTCGCAGGCGTTCGAGTATCCCGCGCTCTCCAGCACTGCCCAGCCCAACCAAACGGCTGTGCTGCCGCAGCAATACGGGTCTTACGGTCCTCCCCCACAGGATCCCCCGCCCCCGCGCCGATCGAACACCTTCTGGCTGTGGGTCGTCGGCATCGGGGCGCTGGTCGTCATCATCGCGCTCATCGCCACGCTCGTCGTTCTGATCCAGCGCCAGGATGAGCAGCCCCCCACAGTTATCGCCACTCCCTCCACCCGAACCTCGACGACCACCGCGCCCAGCGTGCCGAGCCTCCCGCCGATACCGAGTTTCACCATTCCCCCAATTCCGGTGAATCCTCCGACACAGGGAAGTCAGGCGGCCACCGAGACTGTCGTCTATGAGGTGTCCGGACGCGGCCCCGCCCTCAACATCACATACTTCGACGCCAGCGGCTCCCTGCAGATGGAGTTCAACGTCAAGCTGCCGTGGCGCAAGGAAGTCAAGCTCAACTCCGAACAGTTGACGAACGCCGTCGTGATCGCCGCCGATTTCTCGCACGACGTCTCCTGCACCCTGCTCGTCAACGGAGCGCAGAAGAGCACCACCTCGGGAAAGATGGCGACCTGTAGCGGTATGGGCTAGCTTGCGCCGCTGATGTTTTCGCCGGTCACCGGGTGGTACCGGGGAACCTTCACCAACATCACCGCCACCATTCCCAGCGCGATCATCAGCACCGGGCCGGCGATTCCCGCACGGGTGGCGTGGAACAGCAGCGCAAAGACGGCGAAAAGCCACGGACCGACGAAAGAGACCGCCCGCCCGGTCATGGTGTAGAGGCCGAAGACGAACGCCTCCCGGCCCGCCGGCGCCATGCGTAGCACCAGCGTTCGGGCCGCCGACTGGGGCGGGCCGACGAACGCGGCGATCGCGAGCCCACAGATCCAGAACGAGGGCTCACCGGACAGGCACATCATCACGATGCCGAGGGTGACGATCGCGACCAAGGAGCCGACGATGATCCCCTTGGACCCCAAACGAGTGTCGATCAAACCGCCGACAATCGCACCGGCCGCGGCCATCACATTCCCGGCCACGCCGAACAACGTGATGTCGGCCCCGGATAAGTGGAAGACCCCGTTGGCGATGACGGGGGTCAGCGCGAACATTGCGACCATCCCGTCGCGGAAGATCGCGCTTGCCCCCAGGAAGTAGATGATGCGCCGATCCATGTGCCACTGCTCGACAAGGTCACGCCACAATTCCCGGTACACCCCGAAAAACCCGGGCGAGGTGGGTGGCGGGTCCTCCGGATCGGCCACCGGTCGGCTGAGCACCAGCGGCAGCGCGAACACCGCGAACCACGCCGCCGCCAACAACGCGGAGACCCGCACGTCGTATCCGTCGGCAGCGGGTATGTGGAAGAAGCCGCGAGTCGGTCCGTCCCCCGAGATGAAGCCCAGATAGCAGATCAGCAGAACGACTACGCCGCCGATGTAGGCGGCCGCCAGGCCGAGCCCGGATACCCGCGAGGCGTTGGCCGATGTGGTGAGTCCGTGCAGCGTCGCGTTGTAGGGAACCTGCGCGAGTTCGTTGAAAACCGAACCCGCGCAATATAACCCGAGACCCAGCCAGAGGTAGCGGTTGTCCTCACGCACCAGGCTCATCGCCGTGGCGACCAGCACCACCAATGTGGTGAGTGTGCCCAGCGCGATACGGCGCCGCTGTGGCGTGTCGGCCCATACCCCGATCACCGGAGCGAGCAGGAAAACAAGGACACCGCCCAGGCCCATCATCCAGCCGAGGAGTCCCTGGGGGACACCATCGGGCATCCCGGCGCCGACTCGGCCCGTCAGATACGGCGTGAAGATGAACATCACGATGACGGTGTTGAAGGCCGCAGACCCCCAGTCAAACGCCGCCCAGGCAGCTATCCGGCCACGTGAGGTGGGGGTGTCCGATTGTCGGTTCGGTCCTGGGTCTTGACGCTCCACAGGCTCCTCGACGCCAGGCATGCTCATTAACGACAAGCGTAGCTTGGCCCACAGTGGGCAACCTTTACGATTGCCCCATGCCGATACCCGCACCAAGTCCCGATGCCCGCGCCGTTGTCACCGGAGCCTCTCAGGGGATCGGAGCGGCGCTCGCCGAAGAGCTTGCCGCCCGCGGACACAGCCTCATCATCACCGCCCGCCGTGGCGAGATCCTCAATGACCTGGCCAACACCCTCACCGAGAAGACAGGGGTGATCGTCGAGGTGCGCGCAGTGGACCTCGCTGACCCCGGTGCGCGCGGCGCCCTCTGCACCGAGTTGTCCGAGCGCAACATCTCGATCCTGTGCAACAACGCAGGGACCGCAACGTTCGGGCCCATCCGCGGCCTGGATCCCGAGGGCGAACGCAAGCAGGTACAGCTCAACGCCGTTGCGGTGCATGACCTTACGCTGGCGGTGCTGCCGGGCATGCTTGAGCGTGGGGCCGGCGGCATCCTCATCTCGGGATCGGCGGCCGGGAACTCTCCGATTCCCAACAATGCCACCTACGCCGCCACCAAGGCATTCGCGAATACCTTCTCCGAGTCGCTGCGCGGCGAACTCAAGGGCACCGGGGTGCATGTCACGCTGCTGGCACCGGGACCGGTGCGCACCGTCGAACCCGACCCTGCCGAAGCCTCGATTGTCGATAAGGTGGTCCCGGACTTCCTGTGGATCAACGGGGAGTACACCGCTCGCGTGTCACTTAATGCATTGGAACGCAACAAGATGCGCGTCGTGCCCGGCATCACTTCCAAGGCAATGTCGGTAGCCGCGGGGTACGCACCGCGCGCCATAGTGGCCCCGATCGTGGGCAGCTTCTATAAGAAGCTCGGCGACTGACCCTCGCCCCGCAAGTCACGTAGCGTGGCGCCGGCGGTCTCGACTCGGCCCTGATCGAGCACGTGGTCGGGGTCGACGATGACGCCCTTGGACCGCAGGAAGACGTCGACCGAGGCCCACAACATCTCGGCAAGTCGTTGGCCCACAGCCTCCTCTGGCGTGGCACCCTGCGCTGCTTGCCATATCGCCGTCGTCGCCGCCGTGCCGATCAATGCGGCGGCCAGCTGATCGACACCGGCGGGATGCACGTTGACCCGCTCGAGGAACGATGACATCGCCGCGGCCAGTTCGGCGATGGCCCCATCGTGCCGAAGCGCCGGGGCGGACTTTCCGCGCACACTCACCATCTGATGTTCGAAAAGGAATCGGGTCGACTGCGGATACCGCCGCACCAGCTCGATGAAGCGGGATGCGGCGCGCTGCGCGGATTCTCGCGGCGGGACGGCGATGTCGACGGCCGAGGTCAGTCGCCGCCGGATGGCGCCCACCATGGCCTGCGCCACCGAGTCGAAAAGGTCGTTGCGGTCTTCGAAATGCCTGTACAGCTTGGGTTTAGCGGAGTGCGCCGCGCGGACGACGTCCTCGACCGTGGCCGACGGGCCGTTTCTCTCGATTGCCACCACCGCCGCCGAGACAAATTTTCGACGCACCCGGACCTTGTGCTGAGCCCACCGGTCGCGCCGCGCATCACCGCCATCCGCCATGCCATTGACGATACGCGAAGTACCCGGTACTTTTCGGTACTATCTACGGAATGGCGGACTGAGCAGCGGGAGGCATGTCATGTCGCAAACGCCCATCGATCACGACGACTCACCCATCGAACGCACGGCGGTGCGGCTCCTGCGCTCATCGGTCGAGCGTTCCTACAACCCGGAAGTGGATGTCGATTGGGACGCCCCCGACGTGCCGGGCCTGCGCTACGTGCCCGACAAGTACATCTCGCTGTTCGGCACGAAAATGTTCGAGCGGATGACCGAGGACGAGAAGATCACACTCGGGCGCTTGGAAGCATCGGCCCTGGCCAGTTGGGGCATTCTTGCCGAGAGCGCCTTGATGCACCCCATGCTCAAACTGGCCTCGGTCAGCGATCCCCGCAGCGCCACAGCGCAATACGCTCTGACCGAAGTCGCTGACGAGTGTCGCCACTCGGTGATGTTCGGCCGCCAGATCAACACGTTGAGCGACCGCAGCTATAACCCGCCCAAGATCGCCCGGGCATTGGTGGGCATCACCGCGCTCGCACCGTTGTCCGCGACGATCTTCTCGATGATGCTCATGGTCGAGGAGATACTGGACCGATTGCAGCGCCAGACCATGAATGACGAGACGCTGCAGCCCCGCACCCGTGCGATCGCCAAGATTCACGTCATCGAAGAGGCTCGTCACATCAGCTACGCCCGCACGGCGCTGAACCGCGCGGTCACACGAACGGGCCGAGCCCGAATGGCTGTCGAGCGCGTAATCGTCGCCGCCGGGGCATCGGTAATCCCACTGGTCATGGTGCAACCGGCCGTGTACCGCGACGCCGGGCTTCCGCCTCTCAAGGCAACGTGGGCCGCGCTACGCAATCCGCACTATCACGCAAATCTACGGTTCTTCGGCGAGCGCCTTGTCCGCGTCATGGATGAGGCCAACATGCTGGAGGGCCGTCTGGTACAGTTCCTCTGGCAGCGCTCCCGGATGCTGCCCGAAGGCTTTGTGCCACAGTCGAAACGGACAGCGGACGGCTAGATCGACGATCGACTCGACAGCCCTTACTTCTTGCCCATATTGCGGATGAGCTGCTTGCCCAGCGCGCTGAGGAAGCTCTGAAAGCTCCTGTTGCTGAGTAGGCGCCGCCACCAGCTGGGCTTCTCAGGTGCCGGCTTAGCGCCCTTCTTCGCGGGAGCCTCGATGGGTGCGTCCTGCGCTGCCTGGGCCGCCTTCTCGGCGAGAACCTCGAAGGCGGATCGCGAATCGACCGTCTGGCCGTACTTGGATTGCAGGGGGCTGGACGCGGCGGCCGCCTTGATGGCGTCGTCACCGATGGCGGCCATCAACGAACGCGGCGCGCGCATCCGGGTCCACGCCACCGGCGTCGGCGCGCCTCTCTCGGAGAGCACCGTGACGATGGCCTCGCCGATGCCCAACGAGGTCAGCGCCGCGCCCATGTCGTACACGTCAGTCTTGGGATAGGTCTTGACGGTCTTGGTAAGGGCCTGCTGGTCCTCGGGCGTGAAGGCACGCAGCGCGTGCTGAATGCGCGCACCCAACTGCGAGAGCACGTTGTTGGGCACATCGGTGGGCAGCTGGGTGCAGAAGAAGACGCCAACACCCTTGGACCGGATGAGCTTGACGGTCTGCTCCACCTGCTCCAGGAACGCCTTCGACGCGTCGGCGAACAGCAGGTGCGCCTCGTCGAAGATGAACACGAGCTTCGGCTTGTCAACGTCGCCGACCTCGGGCAGCTTCGTGAACAGGTTGGCCAGAATCCACATCAGGAAAGTGGAGAACAGAACCGGCCGCGCAGCCTGCGCCCCCAGCTCGACAAGCGTGATGACGCCCTTGTCTCCGGATGTACGCATCAGATCGTTCGGATCGATTTCGGGTTCGCCGAAGAACGTATCGCCGCCGTCGGCCTCCAGGTTGATCAGCGCTCGCAGGATCACGCCCGCCGTCGCCGCCGATACGCCACCGAGGTTCTTCAGGTCCGCCTTGCCCTCATCGCTGGTCAGGTACGTGATGACCGCGCGCAGATCCTTCAGATCCTGCAGTGGTAGCTGCTGTTGGTCTGCCCAGTGGAAGATCAGCCCCAGCGTGGATTCCTGGGTGGCGTTGAGCCCCAGCACCTTTGACAACAAAATCGGCCCAAAGCTGCGGATGGTGGCGCGGATGGGCACACCGATCCCGGTGGTACCGAGGGAGACGAACTCCGCCGGGAAGCCCGAGGCCACCCAATCGTCGCCGGTGTCCTTGGCACGTGCCGCCGTCTTGTCGCTGGCCTCGCCGGGCTTGGAGATGCCGGACAGGTCGCCCTTGACGTCGGCCATGACCACCGGCACCCCCGCGGCGCTGAGCTGCTCGGCGATCACCTGAAGGGTCTTGGTCTTACCGGTACCGGTCGCGCCGGCGATGAGGCCGTGCCGGTTGAGGGTCGCCAACGGAATGCGGATACGCGCCGCAGGATCGACGTTGCCGTCGACCACGACCGACCCCAGTTCAAGTGCCTGACCTGTGGTGGCGTATCCGGCGGCGATCTGCTGGGCGGGCGTGGATCCCGCGGTGGTCTGCTCGGCCATGGCCACGACCCTAATGCCCCCAACCGTCTCCGTCATCGCTCAGTGTGGCGTCGACACGGGATTGCTCGCGAAATTCCGTGCTGACGTCACACTCACGGATCGCACGTACCGCTAATGTGGTCAGACTGTGAGTGCCCCACGCGATGAACTGGTCTGGATCGACTGCGAGATGACCGGGCTCGACCTCGGCTCAGACAAACTGATCGAGATCGCCGCCCTGGTCACCGACGGCGACCTCAACATCCTCGGCGAAGGCGTTGACCTCGTCATTCACGCCGATGATGCGGCGCTGGCCGCGATGCCTCCGGTGGTCAAGGACATGCATGCCAAGTCCGGGCTCACCAATGAGGTCCGCAAGTCGACGGTCACTCTGGAAGAGGCCGAGGCCCAGGTACTCGACTACATCCGCCAGCATGTGCCTTCGGCCAAGGTCGCTCCCCTGGCCGGGAACTCCATTGCCACTGACCGCGGATTCATCGCACGGGATATGCCGGCGCTCGACGAGTTCCTGCACTACCGAATGATCGACGTCAGCTCCATCAAGGAGCTCTGCCGCCGCTGGTACCCGCGGATCTACTTCGGCCAGCCCGACAAGGGCCTGGCCCACCGGGCGCTGGCCGACATCAAGGAGTCGATCCGCGAGCTGCGCTACTACCGGCGCGCCGCCTTTGTTCCCGACCCCGGGCCGTCTACCAGTGACCTTGTCGCGATCGTGGCGAACCTGGACAACGCTGCGGATACCGATTCGGCCTAAGGCGCCATCACCGGTTAAGATCTTCCACGCCGCTTCGCGCGGCAATGGTGGCTGTAGTTCAGTTGGTAGAGCACCAGGTTGTGATCCTGGCTGTCGCGGGTTCGAGTCCCGTCAGCCACCCTGTAGGTGGGAGGGCTTTTAGCCCTCCCACCTTTCCATTTCGCAGACCCTCTCCCATCAGCCCAGATACAGGCAGATTCAGTCTGAGTACGGCCCACTACAGTTTCCGCACTTGACCGGCAGCCTTCTTCTCAGGAATCGGGGCAGCGTGAGCTGTTTGTGAACTCGCCGATCGGACTACACAGGCGGCGGGTGGCACAGTAGTCCCGAGCCGCCAAACAGAGACACCCATGCGATCCTGGACTGCTGCAGGTTCGAGTCCTGTCAGCCACCCAGCAGGTAGGAGGCCATTTCTGGCCTCCTACCTTTCTGCATTCGATACTAGTTCGAATTGACGGCGGTTGAGCTGAAGAGATTAAATTTTGCTCTTCATGCTGGTTCTCATAGTCCGGGTGTCCTTGCTAGCTTCAGCGTATGGCGGCTTTGAATACCTGTATGCACCTTGTCGTCTGGTCGCGCCACTTGTGTGCGGAAGCAGAGGAAATTGGGGTGAACGTAGCTGACGTTCTGGCCGGGACGCAGGTCGAATCGGCCGATCTGTCTAATCCGGACTTCCTCGTCTCCGCGCGCGATGAGATCACTATGGTCCGCAATCTTCTTCGAGCTGCCCCCGATGAACCTCTGGTGGCCGCGCGAGTTGGCACTCGGGCGTCCCTCACCAATTTCGGATTGCTTGGTCTTGCCGTGATGTCGTGCGGGTCATTCCGGGAAATGATCGCAGTCGGGCTGCAGTTTTTCGCGTTGACATCGCTGCACGTGATCTTCGATGTTGAGGAATCTGACGGTTGGTGCGACATTTCTATCAGTGCCGCACACCTGCCGTTAGACGTTCGAGACTTCTTCATCGAGCGCGATTCTGTTGGAATCCTCTCCAACGTAGCGCCGTTTGCTACGTCGGTGATCGCAGAGTTCATCGAAGAGGCACATGTCGACTACGTCGGCACTCGTGAATCGGTGGAGCCTATCTTGGCCGGGCTCCCAGCACGCGTCGCATCCATAACCTGTGGTGCAGACCGTACCTGCATTCGTTTTCCGGCGGAATTGCTCGACGAACCACTTCCTCGGGCCGACCAATACACGCTCGCGGCATGCATCGGTCATTGCGAGGAGTTGCTTGAACGACGCGCGGTTCGCACGGGGCTCTCATCGGCTGTACGGACGATGTTGTTGGAGCGCCAATCAGATATGCCCGCACTGGAGCAGACGGCGTCGGCGTTTCGAATGCATCCGCGTACGTTGCGCAGACAGCTTGCTATCGAGCAAACTTCTTACCGTGAACTCATCGAAGAGACGCGGGCAACACTGGCAGCTGATCTGCTCTCGCGTGTGGGGCTTACTGTCGCCCAGACAGCACAGCATTTGGGCTACTCCGATCCGGGCTCATTCACGCGGGCTTTCAAACGTTGGCATGGCGTCACACCGAGTCGTTACCGCAAATAGCTCAGCTGCCACCTCGTGTCCACAAGTGTCAGATTAATGTCCACTACGGACATTAACCCTGGCGCTCAGGAACCATACGTTGGGGTGCATGGCGAAAGCCCTACAGAGTCAGCGTCACATGCACCACACCCACGCCACGTGTATTGCCGTGGCCGGACCAGAGTTGTTCGGTATCGCCATGGGTGTGCGGCTGCAGCGGGCGGGCATAGAGTTCACGATCTACGAGAAGTCAGACGAGATCGGCGGCACGTCGAACCAGCCTCATAATCCACAGCACAGTTTCGCGCTGATGTACGAGCCGCCCGATGCCCAACACGACCTGGGCCTCGGGCTGCGACAGCTGGTACCTAGGCCATGGACGGTTCGCTGGAGCTTCGGCCATAGCTGTCCGAGTGGCCCGCACTGTATTGGCAGAACCTCATGAATCCGACTTCCCCTTGACCGACGGCGGGCATAAGGCGACAGAATCCGTGGCGGCCAGAAGGGCCGCTCAACCCGCACTCAGGTTGAAACCAGATTCACGCGAACCAGCGTCGGAACCAAACAAGATTACGAATGGGACGGTTATGTCGCGGAAGTGTGTGGGGCACGCCAATCGGCAAATGGACTAAATCCCTGGGTATCAGTCTTGGCCTAGGTCTCAGACGCGCACCACATCCGGCACTCGAAGCAATCGATAGAACGGAAAGGTCTGGAGCACATCTTGAGTACATCTACAGTCAACAATTCGACAGAACAGGTCCGCTACCTAAACTTGGTCGAAATGTCGCAGCTTTTACGGAACCTCCAGGGAAATGTCGTCGAGGCTGTAGGCAAACTGCTCGAATGCGAGAAGTCAGTGGGGGCCAGGCTGGCGGGTATAAATGTCGTATTCACTCGAGATCATCGACTGATCGAACAAATATTTGTGTCCCGTCAGCAGAACTATTGCAAACCACGCGAGTACGAGCTGCTTGTCAGACTGCTGGGCAAAGGGTTGCTGACTACCAATGATGTTCCAGCCTGGACACGCAACCGCAGGATGATGCAGCCGATGTTTGCCCACCGTGCACTCCCGGTGTTCGAGCCCACCATGGTCACTGTCATCGACCGACTCCTCGAGGACTGGGCAACGCGTCCAAAAGGAACGCCCATCGATGTATCTGCTGAGATGATGCACGTCGCATTGGGTGTGGTCGGCTCCGCGCTGTTCGGCATGTCATTTCAAGTCGAAGAACTCGACAAAGTAGGCCACCACGTGGACATCGGGGTCAAAGTAGCCATTGACGCTGCAAAGGTCTTGTCGACCGTGCTCGCGCGCATCGTGCCGGGTTTATCGGTCGATAGCGCGATGCGCATTCGACCGTTCGGACGCCGGCAGCTCGTGCAGGCCGCTAACGAACTCGAAACGACGATCTTCGCGCTCATCGCCGAGCGCCGCAAAAGCGCGGCCGCAGGGCAGTCCGCAGGCAACGACCTGCTCAGTCAGCTCATCGAACTGCGCGATGAAGCAACCGGGGCGAGCCTGTCCGATCGGCAAATTTGCGATGAAGTGGCTACGTTCCTACTGGCGGGCCACGAGACGACGGCCACGGCGCTGGCGTGGATGTGGATGGTCCTGTCGAAGAACCCCCAAATGCGCGCCGACATATACGACGAAGTGGACACCGTGCTCGCAGGCCGGACACCCACCGTCGACGACATACCGTCACTGCCGATATGTGGGGCGGTGTTTCAGGAGACGCTGCGGATGTACTCGCCGGTACACACGCTAGCTCGCGAGGCAATCGAAATTGACGAGTTCAACGGCTCGACAATTGAACCCGGGATGATCATTGTGCCCTCGCTGTACTTCGCGCACCGCGACCCTGACGTTTGGGACAACCCCGAAGGCTTCGACTACTCGCGTTTCATGCCGGGAGCACCCAAACCGCCACGCGGCGCCTACCTTCCATTCGGTGGTGGTAAGCGCATCTGTATTGGAGCGGGCTTCGCTCAGATGGAGGCCGTCCTCATCACCGCGATGATCGCGCAGAGATACACACTCGACCTGGTTCCCGGTCACAATCCGGAAGCCCTACCGCAGGTGACATATCGGCCGAAACACGGCATTCCCATGGTCTTGCATGAGCGCACGGCGCAGGGAGTCGATATCGCATGAAAGACTTCGGCGGCAAGGTCATCGTCATCACTGGCGCAGGCTCAGGCATCGGTAAGGCGCTCGCACTCGAATTCGCTCAGCGGGGTTCCCAGCTGGCCCCGTCGGACATCGACCGAGCACGCGCGGAAGCCACCGCGATCGAGGCTGTGTCCTTCGGCGCAACAGCAAAGGCGTACCGCCTCGATACCTCGGACCGGGCAAAGGTCATCGAGCATGCCCGCGAAGTGCGACAGGCCTTCGGACGAATCAACATGATTATCAACAATGCCGGCGTAGGGTCTGCCCGCAGCGTTCTAGACACCTCGTGGGAAGAACCGACCGGGTAGTAGGTGTCAACCTCCACGGAGTCCACAACGGCACCAAGGTATTCCTGCCGCATCTGCTCGACTCAGGGGACGGCTACGTGGTGAACATCTCCAGCATCGAAGGGCTCATCTCTATGCCCTGGGTCAGCAGCTACTGCATGACCAAATACGGCGTTCGAGGACTCACAGAGGCACTGCGGCAAGAAGCTCGCGCGCTGCGATGGCCCATTGGCGTGAGCTCAGTGCACCCTGGATTCATCCGCACATCGATAGCCGACTCCTTCCCCGAGGTCACCGAATCCCTGCACACGTTGTTCAAGCGGCTCTGTTTCACCGATGCCGACAAAGCCGCTCGGATCATCGTCAAGGGAGTCGAGCGTCGTAAGGCCCGAATACTGGTCGGACCCGATGCATACATCTACGGGGCAATCCCGCGGGTATTAGGAAGTCGCTATTCAGATGCGTTCGGGGTGATAGGGCAGCTCAGTCTGCCCGCGGCTCGAAAGCGCGGGTTACCGGTTTAGAAATGTACCGATGCGCCCAAGAAGAGGTCGTTCATCTGAAACAGTCCTGACTGGCGGTGCGGTACCGCAGAACCGGTTGGCGGGGCGGCATTTTGGCGGACCGCCAACCATGCGCAAGAGACGGTTTGCAAGCTGCACGAGCTTAGCGGTACACACTTGACGACTACAAGGTGCTGGTCTGCGCGAGCGACCGCTGGATTCTTGTCCGCCAGCCGTGGAATGAGCACGCACGCGCCGCGATACTGTCCCGGTCGACGATGATTCAAATCTACGTAGCTCACCGCCCGAGGAGGCACTCCGACGTTGGTGGGTTCTATGGGCAAAACGCGAGGAACTGGGCACCCCGACCGCTGGCCCGGTAACCCATACCGCGATCAGGTAATTCACAACATCGCTACCTGGGATCGAGCGATCAAGATCGATTTCAGGAAACGCCCCATGTAGACGATACGTTTCATTACACGATCCATGGCAAACCGACAGGCCCAAAAAGTGCACGTCGACAGTGACCGTCGTCAGAAGCTGTCAGCTAATCATGAATACAGAGCATCGCCACTGAGGGAAAGATTCTCTCCGCATGCTGATGCCAACGAAATCTTGAATGCTCCAATCAATATTGGCGCTATGACCAGGCATGTCGAACCGTTACAAATCTGGTTACGTCACGACCCAGTATTTACCAACACCTGTATACGAGAACTGGTAACGCGTGTCATACTCTTCGCGGGCTAACGTCCATCCACTCTTTCCGCACCTGTTTCCAAGGGGTACCAGTGACCGCGACCACCACCAACGAGTCCACTCGGAACTTCACCCGCACCCGCAACGGGTACGACCCCATTGAGGTCAACGAGTACATCAGCCGGCTGACGATCATGCACCAGTCCGGGCTGAACGACGTCGAGACGCTCAAGAGCCGACTTGAGGACGCCACCAAGCAGATCGGCTCGCTCAAGGATGAGGTGTCCAACCTCAGCGACACCTCCCCCTCGGCGCACGCGATGACCGACCGGATGGCCAAGATGCTGCGCATCGCGGTCGACGAGGTCTCCGAGATGCAGAACGAGGCGCGCACCGAGTCGGCAGCCCTGGTTGCCTCGGCCAAGTCCGACGCGGAGGCCATGCGCACCAAGCACAAAGAAATGCTGGCCGATATGGCGGCCCGGCAGAGCGCGCTGGAGACCGAGTACACCGAGGTGATGGCCCGCGCCCGCGAGGAAGCCAATCAGATTGTCGCCCAGGCCGTCAGCGAGTCCGAGCGGCTACGCGCCGCCGAGACCAAGCGGCGCGAGAAGGCGGAAACCGAACTGGACGAAGAGCTGACCAAGCTGCGCACGGAGACCCAGTCAGCCGTCGACGAGCAGCGACGCAGCACCCAGGCCGAGTGCGAGAAGCGCCTTGCCGACGCCAAGGAAGAAGCTGACCGCCGCCTGCGTCTGGCCGACGAGCAGATCGAGCGTCGCCTGGACCAGGCCCGCCGCTCCGTGGAAGAGGTTGGCCAGCAACGTATTTCGATTCTGGAGCAGCTGATGAGCGTGCACGGCAAGCTCGAGAGCATCCCGTCCATCCTGGAGTCGGCCTACCGCGATCGTGACAACTCCAAGTCGATCATCATGGTGCCGTCCAAGCGGGTCCTCGACCAGAAGGTCATAGAAGGCTAGAAGCGGACCAGTTCGCAGAAAAGCCCCCGCACGCTCGACGTGTCGGGGGCTTTTTCGTCTGCGGCGACGCTAGTTCCGGGCGTTTCCGGCCTTCCACTGCGACCACGGAATGTTCCAGTCGCCAAGCCCGTCGGTGACCGGAAGAACGGGGCCAACCGTATTGGAAACAATCACAATGTCACCGCGCTTGGTGTTCTCGTAGAACCACTTCGCGTTCGCGGTGCTGACGTTCAGGCAGCCGTGGCTGGTGTTGGTGCGCCCCTGCGCGCCGACTGACCACGGTGCGGCGTGCACGTAGATCCCGCTGTAGGACATCTGGGTGGCGTACTGCACTTTGGTGCGGTAGCCGTCGGGCGAGTTGACCGCGACACCATAGGTCGAGGAATCCATGATCAGATCCTTGAACCGCTCACCAATGATGTATGTGCCGTTGTTGGTGGGCGCCTTGTCCTTACCCATCGAGGTCGGCATCGTCTTGATGATCTCGCCGTTGCGCTCGACGTTGACGACCTTGTTGTTGTCATCCACCCGGCTGATGATCGCGTCGCCGATGGAGAAGCGGGACGTCACGTTGTCCTGTCCGAAGACGCCGTTGCCCAGGTCCACCCCATAAGTGTTGACCTTCACATCGATCGACGTTCCGGGCTCCCAAAACGCCTCTGGGCGCCAACGCACTTCGCGGTTGTTCAACCAGTAGAACGCGCCCTCGACGGGCGGGTTGGTGGTGATCTTGATGGCCTTCTCCGCCGCGGCCCGATTCGGGATGCTCTCGTCAAACCGGATGGCGACCGTCTGTCCGATACCGACCACCTCACCATCACCCGGCATGACATACGGCATCGTCATGTTGTCCGGGGAATGCGTGCGGAACGACGCGTTGGCGCGCGCCACGCCGCCAAGGCCCCTGGCATCGGCCTTGATGGTGTACTGCTTGTCGTAGCCGAGGGGCTCGGTGGTGGACCACGTCACACCGTCGGCACCGACTTCACCGGCAATCTCTTTGCCATCGGAGTTGACCATGGTGACGGTTCCGAGCACGCCTTCGCCCGCAGTCACGGTCACGGGCGCATCGACCGGGACGCCGACCGCTCCATCCTTGACCGACATCGCCAGCTTGGGCACCAGCAGATCCGCGTAAGGCGTTGCCTTGTCAATGACTTTCGGCGGTTCCTTGGAGGTGGCGTCCGTGCATCCGGCTAGCACAGCCATGGCCACAATCGGGAGTGCGAGCGCGGTGGCCCACCGCCGACGCGTGCCAACCAGCAGGCGTGGACGACCCTGGGTCATGCTTTGCTCCCTTTGAAACTTGATGCGCAAACTCACCGATGATTGTACGGGTTCAGGATGGTCGGCGACGACCTCAATAACCGCGACCGGGCTATCGGGGGGATGACAATTTTCGTTACGGGCTCCGAGGCTGCTAAGGTCTTCCACGCACGTTCACGCGCCGTTAGCTCAGTTGGTAGAGCAGCTGACTCTTAATCAGCGGGTCCGGGGTTCGAGCCCCTGACGGCGCACCACCAGAAACGCCCCACTCCCAGCATTGGGAGTGGGGCGTTTCATTTACCCCGAGCCCCCCGGGAATACTCCGTGACGCCCCGCGTTGGGTTGACCGTGACGGTTCCCCAGATAGTCCCCAACGTGACGCTCAATTCCGGTACCACGATTCCCCAGCTCGGCTATGGCGTCTGGCAGGTGCCTAGCGACGAAGCCGAGGCGGCGGTATCGACCGCCCTGCAGGTCGGATACCGGAGCATCGACACCGCGAAGGTGTACGAGAACGAGGAGGGCACGGGCCGCGCCATCGCGCAGTCCGGGGTTCCCCGTGGGGATGTCTTCCTGACCACCAAGCTGTGGAATGCCGATCAGGGCTATGACAGCGCGCTACGCGCGTTTGACGCCTCCCTGGAGCGGCTGGGCACCGATTATGTGGACCTGTACCTGATCCACTGGCCGGTGCCTGAACTCGACGAGTACGTGGCCAGCTTCAAGGCGCTGCAGCGGATCCAGGCCGACGGCCGAGCCAAGGCCATCGGGGTCAGCAATTTCACCGTCGAGAATCTCCAGCGGCTGATCGATGAAACCGGAGAAGTGCCTGCTCTCAACCAGATCGAGCTGCATCCCCGGTTCACCCAGCCCGAGCTGCGCGCCTTCCACGCCGAGTACGGCATTCTCACCGAGGCCTGGTCGCCACTTGGCCAGGGCACGATCCTGGATAACCCGACCATCGGCGCCATCGCCGAGGGCCACGGGGTGAGCGCAGCGCAGGTGATCCTGCGTTGGCATCTTCAGCTGGGCAACGTCGTCATTCCCAAGTCGGTGACGCCGGCGCGCATCGCGGCCAACTTCGATGTGTTCGGATTCGAACTCAGCACCGACGAGGTAGAGCGCATCACCGGGCTCGACGCGGCCGACGGTCGCATCGGCCCCGATCCGTCGACGTTCAATCTGCGCTAACGCGCGTCACTGCACGATGTAGTGACTCTCCTCGGGTGAGGCGAGCATGCGCTCCATGGTCTTCCGATCGAAGGGCCACAGGTCTACCGATCCGTCCTCGGTGAGATACCAGGAGTTGCACCCGGTCGCCCACACCGTGGGTTTCATCGCCTCACGCGCTTGGACGTTGAACTCATCGGTCGCCTCGCGGCTCACTTCAACCGTGGTGATCTCGCCACGGGCGAAACGATGTAGCCAGCTGATGACGTATTCGGCGGTGCGCTCGGCCGTGTGCTGAAGCCAGATCGATCCGGTCGGCGAGTTGGGGCCGAGCACGGTGAAGAAGTTCGGGAAGCCGGGGATGGCGGTCATCCGGTACGCCTTGGGCCCCTTTTCCCATGCCTCATCAATCGAATATCCGTCTTTGCCAACCAGATTCATCGGCCGCATGTAGTTGTGCGCCTGAAATCCGGTGGCCAGCACAATCACGTCGAATTCGCGCTCGGCACCGTCGACCGTCACAATGCCGGTGGGCGTGACCCTGTCGATGCGGTCGGTGACGATCTCGACATTCGGCTTCTGGACAGCGCGATGGAACGACCCGGACAAGACCTGCCGCTTGCACAGCGGCTCGTAATCCGGGGTCAGTTTTTGACGCAACTCCTTGTCGCGGATCAGGTGCAGGCACGCCCGCGCGTACTGCTGCACCAGCCGCCGACCCCAGCTGGGCCGGGTCACGATGTTCACCAACGCGTCGGTGCCCGTCAACGCACTGAATCGCACGATGCGTTCGGTGGGCAACGCCTCCAGCAGCTTGGAGACGAACTTTGGCTGCCGCATCGCCATCGGTGCCCACAGCACCCATTGTGGTGTCCGGATGAATGAGGTCACCTGCTCGACGATGGGCTGCATCGCCGAAACCACTTGCACCCCAGTAGAGCCCGTTCCAATCGCGGCGACACGCTTTCCTTCCAGCTGCACCGAGTCATCCCACCGCGCGGTGTGCACCACCTTGCCGCGGAAGCTGTCGAGCCCTGGGATATCGGGGATGTTCGGGTGGTGCAGCACGCCGGTGGCGGCAATCAGAAAATCGCATTCCAGCACCTCCCCCGCCGCGGTGGTAACCCGCCAGCCCGTACCGGTGAACTCTGCGGCGGTGACCTCCTGCCCGCACCGAATATGAGACATGACGCCCAGATCCTCGGCGACCGTGCGGTGATACGCCTGAATCTCTGGACCGGTGGCGAAGAGCCGTGGCCAGTCCGTGCGTGGCGCAAAGGGGTACTGATAGGCCTGGGAGGGCACATCGCAGGTCAGCCCCGGATAGCGGTTCCAGTACCAGACGCCACCGACGTCATCGCCCTTCTCCAGAATGGTGAAATCGTCGAAACCGGCCTCTATGAGTTTGTGCCCCACCGCGATTCCGGCCATACCGGCGCCGACGACGACAACTCTGGGACTGCGCCGTTCGCTCACTTCTGGTGCTCCTTGCTCTGCCGCTCGATGCGTTCGATGTACGCGCCGCGGGCGTTCAGGTCCAGTGAGGTCAGTGCACGACGGTCATCGATCAGCCGGCGGCCAAGTCGCTCAAGTGGTTCGGGCACAAAAAGATCCACCAGCCCCCATCCGAATGCGAGCCAGCCCGGCACCGAGATCTGCGCGCGACGAGTGTCGACACTGCGCACGATCGCGGCCGCCACATCCTCGGGATCGACGGTCGGCATCCCCTTGCCCAGCGGTGCGCCCGAGGCCAACTCGGTGCGGACCGCGCTCGGCAGCACCGAGCTGATGCTGACGCCGCTGTCTGCGTACTCCTTGCGCAGCGCCACGGAAAGCCCGACCGCACCGAACTTGGACGCGTTATAGGTGACCATGCCGGGGACGGCCAGCTTGCCTGCCATGGACGCCACGTTGACGATGTGCCCACGCCCCCGCGCCACCATCTCGGGCAACGCGGCCCGCGCACCGTTGAGCGGACCGCGCACGTTCACATCGAGAATCAGATCGGTGGTGCGTTCGTTCTCCTCGACAAATCCGCCCAGCGGCATCACGCCCGCGTTGTTGATCAGGATGTCGATCGGGCCCGACTCGGCGCGCACCCGATCAAGAAACCCGGCCCAGGACTCGGGTTTGGTGACATCGAGAGCACCGGACTGTGCACGCGGAATCGTGTCCGCGGTCTCTTTGGCGACCACGTCATCGACATCGCCGATCCAGACATCGGCCCCCTTATCGGCGAAAAGACGCGCGGTGGCAGCACCGATTCCCCTGGCTCCACCGGTGATGACGACCACCGCGCCTGGCAGCTCAATCTTCGGATAACGACTCACATCAACCTCCAACGGAATGGCTTGTCAGTTTCGGAATGATATGTCATTCTCGACAAGTGTCAAGGTCGGTAGGATCGCCGCTTATGACGTCCAGCCCGTCCACACTCAGTCGCGCCGAGCGCAAGAAGCTCGAGATGCGGCAAGAGATTCTGGACGCTGCGTTCGCGTGCTTCTCCGAGCAGGGCTACCACGCGACAGGCGTCGCGGATATCGCCGGGCGGATCGGGATCGGCCATGGGACCTTCTACCGGTACTTCAAGAGCAAGCGGGACATCATCGAGCATGTCATCGACGACGTCACCGAACAGATCTTTCAGGCGATCGGCGCGGAAAACGCCGCGGGGCTGGCCGACGATATCGAGCAGTACCGCCAGCAGTCGGTGCGTATCGGTGCCGCGCTCGCAGACCTGTTCCGGGACAACCCCCAGTTGCCGCTGCTTCTGCTGGAAGCGGGCTCGGTCGATAACGAGCTACGCGAGCGCGTCTTCGGAATGCTCTCCACAAGTGACCAACTGACCGAGGCCTACCTGCGTCACGGGGTCGAAAAAGGCTATCTGCGTGCCGATCTCGATACCGAATACACCGCCCGAGCTGTGACCGGGATGATTCTGGCCACCGGTCTGCACGCCTCACGGGGCGGCGAGGTGCAGGACAGTGAGCGATTCTCGGCCGCCGTCATCGCCCTCATGTACGGCGGAATCGGCACCTAGGCATCCAACTCACGACACCGGCGCAGGGCGCCGCAAGGCCTACCCCCTAACCTTGCACCATGGCCGCAGTGAGCAAGGTGTTCGCAGCCAGGCTCTCAGGCCTGGTGGTTCTCGGCCCGGACGGCGAATCGATCGGACGGGTGCGCGATGTCGTGATCGCGATCGGCGTTGCCCGAAAACAGCCGCGGGTCATTGGCCTGGTTGTTGAAATGCTCACGCGCCGACGAATATTCGTGCCTATGCTGCGCGTCACCGCTATTGAGCCCGGATCGGTGACGCTGAACACCGGAAACGTCTCACTGCGCCGCTTCGAACAGCGGCCCAGCGAAGCACTGGTGCTCGGGCAGGTCCTGGACACCACGGTGCGCACCGATGACCCCGAGCTCGAACAGTTCGACGGTGTCGACCTCGTCGTGGTTGATCTAGGCCTTGAGCAGACCCGCACCCGCGACTGGGTGGTCACCCGGGTGGCCGTGCGCAGCCCACGACGACTGGGCCGGCGTAGCGGCGTACAGGTCACCGGATGGAACCACATCCACGGATTGACGCCGTCGGCGCTCAACCTGCCCGGACAGGGCGTGGCCCAGCTCATGCTCCAGTTCGAGGGCATGCGTCCCGTCGAGGTGGCCGATGCGATACGTGAGCTTCCACCCAAGCGGCGTGACGAGGTGCTGGGCGCCTTCGATGACGAGCGGCTGGCCGACATCCTGCAGGAGCTTCCCGAGGACGATCAGGCCGAGGTGCTCACCAAGCTGGAAGATGAACGCGCCGCCGACGTGCTGGAGGCCATGGACCCCGACGACGCCGCCGACCTGCTGGGCGAACTGCCGCCCGCAGAGGCCGAATCGCTTCTGGCGCTGATGGATCCGGAGGACTCCGAGCCCGTCCGACGGCTGCTGACCCACTCCCCCAACACCGCCGGCGGCATGATGACCCCGGAACCGGTGATCCTGAGCCCCAACACCACGGTGGCCGAAGCCCTTGCCCGCGTGCGTGATCCGGATCTGACTCCCGCGCTGTCCTCGCTGATCTTCGTGGTCCGACCACCCACGGCGACACCCACCGGGCGCTATCTCGGATGCGTCCACCTGCAGCGGCTGCTGCGTGAGCCCCCCTATGCGATGGTCGGCGGCATTCTCGATACCGACCTGCCCTACCTGGATGCCGAGGCGCCGTTGGCCGAGGTCACCCGTTACTTCGCCGCGTACAACCTGGTGTGCGGTCCCGTGATCGACAGGGAGAACCACTTGCTCGGCGCCGTTACGGTCGACGACGTACTGGATCACTTGATGCCCGACGGCTGGCGCGCCGACGAACCCGAGAGCGTGACGGGAGGTAACCGTTCGTGAGCGACGCATCGGCGCGGCAGCGGCTCGATACTCCACGGACCTCCCGGCGTCTGTCGCTCGGCCTCGATGTCGAGGCAGTCGGCCGGGTCAGCGAGAACATCGCCCGGTTCCTGGGCACGGGACGTTATCTCGCCATGCAGACGGTGTTCGTCATCGTCTGGATCATCCTGAACCTCTTCGCGGTGGGCTTCCAATGGGATCCCTATCCCTTCATCCTGCTCAACCTTGCTTTCTCCACCCAGGCCGCCTACGCCGCGCCCCTGATCCTGCTGGCCCAGAACCGCCAGGAGAACCGCGACCGGGTGTCGCTGGAAGAGGACCGCAGGCGCGCCGAACAAACCAAGGCCGATACCGAATATCTGGCTCGGGAGCTGGCGGCGCTGCGGCTCGCCGTGGGCGAGGTCGCCACCCGCGACTATCTGCGCCGTGAGCTTGAAGAATTACACGAGGCCATCGAGGGGCTTCGCGTAAAAGAGACCCAGTAACCCTATTTGGGCGTCACGATGCCGTGATCGTAGGCATACACGATGGCCGCGGCCCTATCTCGCAGATCGAGTTTGACGAAAATTCGGCCGATGTGGCTCTTGACCGTCACCTCGGATATCACCAGCTGCTCGGCGATTTCGGAATTGTTCGCGCCGGATGCGATGAGCGCCAACACATCCAGCTCCCGCACGGTGAGCTTGTCCTCGGCGGCACCGGTACTGGCGGCGGGGGCGCGTCGATAGGCACTGAGAACCCGCGAGGTTACCGACGGATCCAGATATGCCTCACCACGGGCGACCGCGTGCACGGCGCGCACCAGCTCTTCGGCCGGAGAATCTTTGAGAATGAACCCGGCGGCGCCGGCACGCAGCGCACCGGACAGCAGCTCGTCGTCGTCAAATGTAGTCAGTGCCAATGCCGGCGGCCCCTCGGCGGCGTGCAGCAATCGGATCGCCTCGATACCGCTCATCTGCTTCATACGCAGATCCATGATCACCACATCGGGCCGCGCCTGGGTGACCGCCGCTGCTACCTCACTGCCATCCGCGCACTCCCCGACAATCGAGAATCCGTCCTTGCGGCGCAGAATCCGGCGCAGTCCCGTGCGCACCAACTCCTGATCGTCGACCAGCAGCACGGCCACTTCGGTATCAGTCATGACGCCATAACACCTTTCGCCGCACGCGGCACGGAGCCCCATCGGTTTCCAATGGGACGCTGGCCGAAACTGTCCAGCCGTCCTCCGCCCGCCCGGCACGGAATTCGCCGCCGAGCATCTCAATGCGCTGCCGCATGCCTGCGAGCCCGCCTCCCGAGCACACATCGTGGAGTAATCCCGCGGCCAGGTCGTTACTCACGGTCAAACTGGCCGCCGACCCGTTGATATCAAGGAGAACCGCCGCCGACGACCTTGGCGAATGCTTGGCGATATTGGCCAAAGATTCCTGAGCCACGCGGTACAGCGCCAAACCCACTCCAGCGCTGACGGACTCACCCGACCCGTAGATATGTGATTCCACTGCCATCCCCGCCGCCGTGAAATCAGCGACCAGATCAGGTATATCGGAGATGCCGGGTTCTGGAGACAGCCGCATCGGCTCGGTTCCGCCGGGTCCAGTGCTCAACAACCCCACCGTGCCGCGGATATCCGACATCGCCTGACGCCCAAGACGTTCGGCATCGAGCAATCCGGCAACGGCATCATCGACATCGTGATCCTCCTGCAATGCCCGCCGCGCCCCGGTCAGATGAAGCATCGTCACGGACAGGGAATGCGCTATCACATCATGGATTTCACGTGCGATGCGGCGTCGTTCATCGGAAGCTGCCTGCTCCAGCATGCGCACCTGCTGTGCGCGTTCCTGTAAGAGCAGGCGTTGTTGTAGTTGCATGATGCGCCCGATCAACCATCCGCAGAGCACAAAGAACACCATGTAGAGCGAGAAGGTCCCAAGGTGATGCAGCTGTTCGGCCGCCACGAGCAGTGCCACGCAGGCGCCAACCGCGAGAAGACCAGCGCGCACCGACGCGATGGCTCCCACTTCCCCGAGCGTGAACATCAGCAGGAAGGGCGCACCATCGACGACATTGGGCGGCCAGGTGAGAAACAACCCGACCCCCGCCAGCGCGAACGCCACCGTCCAGAACGCGTTCAGCTTGCGACCAGCGACGATGAACGACAGTATCGGGGTCAACGCGAGCAGAGCCGCTAAGGCCAGCAGCCACGGACGGGTGAAACCTCGCTGCAGGACAGAGCAACCCACGATGAGCAGTGTGCTGCTGTACATGACCAGCGGCACGGCCCACGGAAATTCATACGGCACCAGAGCACGGCGCTGCAACGCAGTCTCCCGGAACCAATCCATAGCGCCAGCGTAGAGGCGGTCTCGACGTCGCACATCATGCTTCGCGCGGATTCGCGTCTCCTACCACGGTAGGAGAGCAAGTCTCGCCCACAGCACGACGACGGCCCCACCGCCTCTCCGTAGCGTCGGCATGCATGTGGGAAGCCATCGCAAGGTTCTGCAGCCGATACGCGTTTCTCGTTATCGGGATTTGGGTACTCGCCGCAGCGGCGGGCAATCTGCTTGTGCCGCAGGTGGAAAGCACGGCACATAACCACGCGCGCGGGTTCCTGCCACAAAGTGCCCCGGTGAATACCGCGGGCGCCGTGATGGGCAGGCAGTTCCAGGACGGCGACGGCGGGAACCTCAACTACCTGGTCCTCGAGAGCGACCACAAATTGGGGCCCGTCGAGCACCAGTATCACGATCGACTCCTGACGAAGCTGCGCGCGGACACCGCCCATTTGGATTCGGCCATGGACCTGTGGGCGGACCCGCTGACGGCCGAGGGTGCAGTCAGCCCAGACGGGAAGGCTGTGTACACCATGCTGCGTGTGGCCGGCGAGCTCGGTGGCGCGCAGGCCAACGCGTCCCTGGACGCGGTCAGGCAGATCGTCGCTGACGAGCCGGCGCCGGCAGGAATGCACCCTTGGGTCACCGGCCCCGGCGCCACCATCGCCGACGAGCTCACCTCTATCGACACGCAGATGCTGATGATCACCGGAGTCACCGTGGTGCTCATCGCAGTGCTGCTGTTCGCCGTGTACCGATCTGTCATCACCGCGGCCATCCCCCTGATCACCGTGGGCATGGGTCTGGGGGTGGCGCGCTCCATCGTCGCCTTCCTCGGAGAACGCAATCTCATCGAGGTCTCCATCTTCTCGGTCGCATTGCTGGCCGCCCTGGTCCTCGGCGCGGCGACCGATTACGGCATCTTCCTGCTTGGGCGTTATCACGAACAGCGACGTTCAGGGTTAGCGCATGAACAGTCGCTCGAGGTTGCCAACCGCAGCGTGGCGCCGGTCATCGCGGCCTCCGGGCTGACCATCGCCGCCGCCCTCTCCTGCCTCATGTTCGCCCAGGTAGGCATGCTGCGCAGTGCCGGATTACCTTGTGCCATAGGAATCCTCACCGGCATGGCGGCATCACTGACGCTACTTCCCGCGCTCATCGGGCTGGCCGGCCGCCGCGGGTTGGCCCAGCCTCGCCCACTGCGCGGGCAGCCGGGACGCCGGTGGCGCAGGGTCGGCACCATGGTCGCGCGTTGGCCCGGGCCCGTCCTCGTCGGCTCGGCCCTAATGCTCATGGTGTGCGCCATTCCTGTGGCCGGCCTACGCCTCGGCTTCGATGAGCTTGCCGCGCAGCCGCTTTCCACACACGCCAACCGGGGCTACCAGGCGATGGACAGGCATTTCCCGCCGAACCGATTGCTGCCGGAGATCGTCTCGATCGAATCCGACCATGATTTGCGTAACCCGGCAGGAGTCATCGGTATCGAGCGAGTCACCAAGAAGCTCATGGAGATTCCTGGCATTCGGATGGTCCAGTCGGCCTCGCGCCCGGCAGGTGCCATCCCCGAACAGGCGGCACTGACCGAACAAGCGGGAATCATCGCCGATCAGCTGGATGACGGAACCACCCAGATGAGCCAACGTCTTGGAGCCGTGGACCAGCTCTCGGCAACGCTGGGCCAATTCTCCAAGGCGATCGCGCAACTGCAGAACGGTCTCGCGGGCGGCGTGAGCGGGTTGGGCGAACTCAACGGCGGCGTCGGAGACATGCACTCGGGAATGAAAGCACTGCAGGACAACGTGTCCCAGGTCTCCGATTACATGGAGCCTTTACGGAACTTCACCAACGGCAACCCCAACTGTGCCAACGACGGCATCTGCTCGCTGGTTCTCAAGGCGGTCGAACCGATGGATTCCGTGGTGGCGGCAACCGCATCGCTGACGGCCAGCACTGCCAAGTTCGGTACCGGCGCCCAGGGAATGCAGAAATCCTTCTCCGGGGCGGTGGACTCGGTCAAGAACATGCGAGCGACGGTGGCGCAGCTCAGCACGATCACCGATCAACTGACCAAGGCGGTCGGTGAGACACGCACCATGTTCTCCGGGCTGACCGAATACCTGCGCGCCATGCGCGAGGATTTCCGCAGCAGCGGCGAGGGAGGTTTTTACCTACCCCAGCGGGCCTGGCAGGACCCGCGCTTCCAGCGCGCCGCCGGCTTGTACTTCGCCCCAGACGGCCGCTCGACCCGCATGCTGGTGTTCGGGGACGGCAAAGTGTTCGGCGCGGACGGCGCCCACCGGTCTCCGCAGATCACCCTCGCGGTGAGCGAGGCCACCAAGGAGGGCACCCTCGCCGGTAGCACCGTGAACATCGCTGGATTCGGCACCGGCACAGCCGAATTGCGCGGATATGTCAGCGACGACTTCTTACTACTGGCGGCCGTGGCGCTGGCGCTGGTCTTCCTCATCGTGCTGGTGATGCTGCGCAGCCCGGTGGCAGCAGCGGTGGTCATCGGCACCGTGGTCATCTCCTACGCCTCGGCGCTGGGAATCACCACTCTGATCTGGCATGACATGTTGGGACGCGACCTGCACTGGTCGGTTCCCTCGATCGCCCTTATCGCGTTGGTCGCGGTGGGCGCCGACTACAACCTGCTGTTCACCATGCGCATGCGTGAAGAGATCTTCCTGGACGGCGCCGGACTGCGCACTGGAATGATCCGCGCTTTCGGCGGCACGGGCGGTGTGGTCACGACGGCCGGGATCGTCTTCGGTATCACCATGTTCGCCATGCTTTCCAGTGACGTTTTGAGTATCGAGCAGGTGGGCACCGCCATCGGGGTCGGGTTGATCATCGACACGCTCATCGTCAGAACGTTCGTCGTGCCTGCGGTGGCGGGCCTGCTGGGCAAGTGGTTCTGGTGGTCACCGGCACCGCTGCTGCGCGGGCTGTTGTTCAGGTGGTCGAAGGCACGCTCGCCCCGCACCGCCGGGGTGCTCGCGTACCTGCTGACGCGGCCATCACGGCTCGAACGAACCGGGGCCTAGCCGTCGGCATCCCTGTCGATGAGCCGGCGCGGAAACGCCAGGATGCCGGCGACCGAGAGCAGCCATGCCAACAGGCGCGCCACGCCGATTCCGATACCCGGCACCAGCGTCCCGTCGATAACCCAGGTCGACCATGCGTCGAGCGCAAAGGCGAGCATCAGGCCGACCGCAACCGCTATCGAGATCCGGTCGAACTTGTCACGGTCCGGCCAGTAGTGCAGTGCCGTCGCTGCGATCCCGACAAGAAACACCACGGCAAGCCGCACACTATCGATGCCGAAGAACACCGTGAACGCGAATCCGACGACGTACAGCAGCATCGCCGCAGCTTTGGCCACGGTCGCATCTACCCTCAGACCAGCGACAACAATCATCGAAACTCCAGCCGCGCGCGGAAACTTCGCACGCCCATAGAGTAACCAGGTAGTAGGGCAAGTGCGATGTCTGCAGCGAATATTGCGCGATAAATACAGCTATCCCATTCTGCGCGCGAGATCCTCACGAGCCGAATTTGCCTGCTCAGGGGTCAACAGAGGGTTGGCGTAGATATCGACGAGCGTGGCCGCCATTTTCAGCTCGCCCTCGGGCGAACCGACATCAACACCCAGCCCACGCGAAACATGTTGCTGAAGCAGTGGCACCGCCAGGGCCATCGCGGTGATGACGGTGGCACGGGACTTGACGTCGATATCGGCCGGAAACACACGATTCTGGTCGGCACTGGCCAGCCAGCCCTCGGTCATTGCGACCATCTCGTCGAACACCTGGCCCGCGGAGCCGTCGACCAAAGCCCTGGTGATGTAGTCCTGGTATTGGCCGATCGGAATGCGCGCCGAAACATAGTGCACATCACCGCGTTCCACGTTTGTCCGGACCTGCTCGTTGATGTTCCGCATCGTCTTGACGAGGTATTCATCGCATGCCTCGCGCAGTTCCTGCTTGGACCCGAAGTGGTGCCGCAACAACCCGGAGGAGACCCCCGCTCGCGCGGCGATGCCTCGAATGGTCGCACCGTCGTACCCCCTCTCACCGAACTCATGCAGCGCGGCATCGCGGATGCGGGCGCGGGCGGTGAGGTCGTCGGGGTCCACGGTCTCCATCGCCGCATATTACACGCCTGGACAATTGGCTACACAATTGTATAGTCGACGGCATGGGCATCGACACCAGCGGAATCACCCCGGAGGAAGAGACCGCCTTTCTCACTCTGAAGGCACGGGCCGTCAATGACGGCTGGCAGCGACCGATCCTTCCGGATCCGGGAGCGACAGCCGCTGTCGCCGCGATCGACTACGACTTCGACGCACTGGGGGTAATAGCCCCCGTGGTATGCCAATCTTCTTTACGCGCAAAACTTCTCGATGATCGCGTGCGGAGGTTCATCGTCAAGCACCCGAACGCGGTGGTGGTCGATCTCGGAGCGGGTCTCGACGACGGGTATCGACGCATCCAACCGCCACCTACCGTCGATTGGTACAGCATCGATCTGCCCGGGATGGCCGGGCTGCGCGATGAAGTCATGCCCCCGGGGGCAGGTGAGCACACCATCGGGGTGTCGGTCACCGACCCGACGTGGATCGACGCAATACCGTCGGACCGTCCGGCGATGGTGGTCGCTGACGGGTTCTTCGCGTTTCTGACCAAGGAGCAGATCATCGCCACGATGCGAGCCGTCACCGATCACTTTCCCAGCGGACAGCTCGCATTCAACGACTACGGCCGCATGGTGGTGGGCGTGTGGATCTCAAAGCTGTTTCCACAGAAGATGTTCAAGAAGGTCAATCAGCTGCGCGGGTTCGAAGGTTATGACGATCCGCGTACCCCAGAGCGCTGGAACCCGAAGCTGCGGTTCGTTGAAGAGTTCAGCCTGGTGGACGCCCCCGAGGTGGAACTCTTTCCGAAGTGGCTGCAGATATCGTCACGGCTGGCGCGATACAGCCCGTCGATGAGACGTTCCGCGCGCATCCTGCGTTTCGAGTTCTAGGCCTGCGCGCCTTCGGCTTGACCTGGAGTGCACTCCAGTTCCTAGGCTTCTCATATTCACACAGGACCATGATTTGAGGAGCCCCTCGTGACTTTGTCTGTGCCTGCCTACGCCGCTTACTCGCCGACGGAGCCACTCCGCCCGACTGTGGTCGAGCGGCGCGAACCCGGTCCGAAAGACATTGTCATCGATATCGTTTGGGCCGGAATCTGCCACAGTGACATCCACACGGTAAGTAATCATTGGGGTCCCGCCAGCTTCCCGGTGGTACCCGGACACGAGATCGCCGGCGTGGTGACCCAGGTCGGTCCGGAGGTCGAGAAGTTCAAGGTTGGCGACCGCGCCGGTGTCGGCTGCATGGTCGGCTCCTGCGGCGAGTGCGCCAACTGTAAATCAGGCGAAGAGCAGTTCTGCAACGGCGAGGGCGGCTTCATCGGCACGTACAACGCGGTGGGCAAGGACGGCCGGCCGACCTACGGCGGGTACAGCGATCTCATCGTGGTGGATGAAGGGTTCGCGTTGAAGATCCCGGATGCCCTTCCCCTCGATCAGGCCGCCCCGCTGCTGTGCGCCGGAATCACCATGTACTCCCCGCTACATCATTGGAGGGCCGGACCCGGAACTCGTGTCGGCATCATTGGCCTTGGTGGCCTCGGCCATATGGGTGTGCAGATCGCCCACGCGCTAGGCGCTGAAGTGACGGTGCTGAGCCAGTCACTGCGCAAACAGGCAGACGGCCTAAGCCTCGGCGCAGACCATTACTACGCGACGAGCGACCCGGCCACCTTCACAAAGCTCGCGTCTTCGTTCGATCTGATCCTCAACACGGTCTCCGACGGGATCGATGTCGAAGGCCTCCTGTGGCTCCTCGACAAGGACGGGACGCTGGTACAGCTGGGCTTGCCAGAGGATCCGATCAACTTCAAGCCTTCACCGCTGGTCTTCGGACGCCGTCGCTGGGCGGGCTCGCCAATCGGCGGAATCTCCGAAACCCAGGAAATGCTCGATTTCTGCGCGGACAAGGGCATCGCGGCGCTGGTCGAGAAGATCGAGGCACCCCAGATCAACGAGGCCTACGCGCGGGTACTCAAGAGCGATGTGCGGTACCGGTTCGTGATTGACGGAGCCAGCTTTACGGCCTGAGTGGGGCGCAATCAGTCGCGACGGAACTTGCGCACAACCTTGCGCGCCACCAGTGCGGCAACTACTGCGCCGACACCGAGAATGGTGAATTTGATGGCCGGCTTGTTGAGAGTCGCCAGCACCGAGGCCTTGGCGTCCTCAGCCAGACGCTGCGGATTTGCGCGGTCACTCAGGGTGTCGACAGTCGCCGCGAGCTGATCGCGGGCCTTGTCGATATCGGCCTTGATTGCCTCGGGATCCCTGGCCACGTGTACTCCTCCACGTCCGCGGTTGAAACTCAAGCAACTACCCTAGGGCAACAACTGTACGGGTCAACAGAAAGGCATCGGTCATGGCGGAAACCAAGCGGCTCGAAGTTGGCGACAAGGCCCCGGCGTTCACCTTGCTCGACGCCGATGGCAAGAAGGTGTCGCTGTCCTCCTACAAGGGCCGCAAGGTCATCATCTACTTCTACCCGGCCGCCATGACGCCCGGCTGCACCAAACAGGCCTGCGACTTCCGTGACAGCCTCGCCCAGCTCAACGAGGCAGGCCTCGACGTCATCGGCATCTCCCCGGACAAGCCCGAGAAACTCGCCAAGTTCCGCGAACGCGATGGCGTGAACTTCCCGCTGCTGTCCGACCCCGACAAGACGACGCTGACCGCATACGGCGCCTTCGGTGAGAAGAAGCTCTACGGAAAGATCGTCGAGGGTGTCATCCGGTCCACCTTCGTCGTGGACGAAAAGGGCAAGATCGAAGTGGCGCAGTACAACGTGAAAGCCACCGGACACGTCGCGAAGCTGCGCCGCGACCTCTCCGTGTAGACCAGATGCCACTGATCGACATCACCTGCGGCCCCACCGTCACAGATGGCACTCGCACACGGCTCGCCGAGGCAATCCACGACACGGTACGACACGTCATCGAGGACGAACAGACTGCCGGCGTCTATCTGACCTTGCCCGTCGCGGCATGGGATCAGAGCGATTCTGAAGCCTCAGGCCGTTGAAGACGTCCGTACCAGAGGGTGCCCGCAAGTGGCTGGGCTTGGCCGCCATCGCATTGGGAGTGGCGCTGATCGTCGTCGATACGACGATTGTCAACGTCATCATCCCCTCGATCGTGCGCGACCTCGGCGTCACGTCGGCACAGGCGCAGTGGGTACAGGAGTCGTACGCAATCGTCTTCGCGGCGCTGCTGCTGCTTGTCGGACGATTCTCTGACATTCTCGGCGCCCGCCGCGTCTTCCTTACCGGGGTAGTGATTTTCGGTGTGACGAGCCTGCTGGCCGGTATGGCCACCACCGGAAGCTGGTTGATACTGGCCCGCTTCCTGCAAGGTGCCGGGGCGGCGCTGATCCTGCCGACGTCGCTTGCACTGCTCAATGCGCAGTTCACCGGAAAGGCCCGGGGCCAGGCGTTCGCCGTCTGGGGGTCGACCATCGGAGCCGCGACGGCCCTTGGTCCGCTGCTCGGCGGATGGCTCGCCGAACACGCCTCGTGGCGTTGGGCTTTCGGCATCAATATCCCGCTCGTCGCAGTGATCTGTATCGGCGCACTGGCGTTCATCCCCCGCTCACCGCGCACTCAGGCACGCGTGGATGTCGCCGGGGCGGTGTTCTCCATCCTCGGGCTGGGATTGCTTGCCTTCGGTCTGATTGACGGTCGCACCTACGGGTGGGTCCGCAGCACCGAGCCCTTCGAGGTGCTCGGCATGCGCTGGACGCTCGACGTGTCACCGGTTTTCGTCGCACTTGTCCTGGCCGCGCTGTCCCTCATCGCCTTTGTCATCCGCCAGGTCACGCTGACCCGCGATATCGATCCCGCGCAGCCGACCACCGCACTGATGGACGTGCGGCTCTTCTCCATCGGCTCGTTCCGCAACGGCAATATCGCCACGCTGATCATCGGGATGGGCGAATTCGGCATCGTGGCCGTCCTTCCGCTGTGGCTGCAGTTCGCGTTGGGATACAGCGCCGTTGAGGCGGGATTGGCTTTGGTACCGATTGCACTCGGCAGTTTCGTCGCCAGTGGCGCCAGTTTCGCTATGACATCACGTATCTCGGCGTTGGGATTGGTGCGCATCGGGCTGGCGCTGGAGGCACTGGGGTTGGCGGCGCTCGGCTACATCGCCCGGCCCGACAGCACCTGGTGGGCCATCGCGGCGGCGCTGTTCGTGTATGGGATCGGCATCGGATTCGCCACTGCTCAGGTGACCAACGTGGTGCTCGCCGATGTACCCGAACGTAGCTCCGGTCAAGGCTCGGGCATGCAAAGCGTGTTCCGGCAGCTGGGCTCGGCCCTCGGGATCGCCGTGCTGACGACGGCCTTCTTCAGCGCTATCAGCGCACGGCTCAGCAGCACTCTCACGTCCACCGGGGTGCCAGCCGATCAATCCGATGCGCTCACCCGTGCGGTCGTCCGCAGTGCGGGTGCTGCCATCGACGGGTTCGCGCGTCAACCCCAGACCGAGGCCGTCGCCGATGCCGCGCGCCAGGCGATGGCCCATGGAGTCGAGTTGGGCAGTTACCTAGCCGCGGCGTTCCTCACGCTGGGACTTGCCGCGACATTTCTCATTTCACCGGCAACGACGACCGCATCGGCGCAACCGCGCTAGCGACTTTGGCGCGCAGCGAGTGCGAACGTGACGCGGAATTTTGATCCAAATTCCGCGTCAGACTCGCACTCGGCGAAAAGGGAAGCCAGGCTAGGAAGGCGATTCGCCTTCCTGTTCCAGAACGACGAATGCCGCCGCGGTGTCGCCGTCATGCGTCAGAGTCACATGCACCGTCATATCGGCGAGGTACTCGGCGATCGCCCCGGAAAGCCGTATACGGGGGCGGCCCCAGGTGTCCGTCACGACCTCGATGTCCCGGTGGATGTTCTCCGGTAACACCGGCCGCTGCGAGTACCGCGACCCCGACCACGCCTTGATGACGGCCTCCTTAGCGGCCCAGCGGGCAGCCAAGTAGCGCGCCTCTCCACCAGTCTTCGAGGCCGCGTCGCGCCGCTCCCCCGGCGTGAACGCGGACCCGAAAGCCGTTCCGGGACTCGCTAGTTGCTCTCCGAACTCGGAGATGGTGACCAGGTCGATCCCGATACCGACAATCACCGGTGGTAGACCTCGTCCTCACTCAGGCGCGAACCTGGATCAAGCAGCATCGACGCTTCCTGGCGCTTCTCCGACTCATCGTGGTCATGGTCGAAGCGACGTCCGTCCGGCCGCTCGTACATCGGGCGGCCGCCGGCCATGGCGGAGGCCAGGCGACGCTGTCCGGCGAGAACACGCCCACGCGAGCGCTTCTCGTAATCTTCACGATCCTCCGGACGCAGCGAGGCGATGAACGCCTGCGGATGCACCAGCGCGACCAGACCCGACACGTGACCGAAGCCCAGGCTTGTCACCAGGCCCGCCTTCAACGGCAGCTTCTCCTTGAGCGGCAGCGACTCGCGCAGCCACACGAAGTGCTGGCTGGTGGCCAGTTCATCGTCGACACAGTCCAGGCTGCGGTTCGGCGGAATGACGCCGTCGCGCAGCACCTGGCACAGGCCAAGCATCTGGAACACCGCGGCGCCGCCCTTGGCGTGGCCGGTCAGGTTCTTCTGCGAGATGACGAACAGCGGCGCACCATCCGAGCGCCCCAGCGAGGCGGCTAGCCGCTCATGCAGCTCGGTCTCATTGGGATCGTTCGCGAGCGTGGACGTGTCGTGCTTGGAGATGACGGCGATGTCGTCGGCGGTCACGCCCAGCTTGTTCAGCGAGCGCGCCAGATCCGAATCCCTGCCACCGCGGCCGGCCGCGAGCGCGCCCAGACCCGGAGCCGGGATGGAGGTGTGCACACCGTCACCGAACGACTGTGCGTACGCGACCACCGCGAGCACCGGCAGACCCATCTTGAGCGCCAGATCACCGCGTGCCAGCAGCACGCTGCCGCCGCCCTGCGCCTCGACGAACCCGAGGCGACGACGGTCATTGGCCCGCGAGAACCGCTTGTCCGCAATGCCCTTGGCTCGCATCATCTCGGTGTCGGCGGTCGCGGCCATGTCGCCGAAGCCGATGATGGCCTCCAGCGTCAGGTCGTCGAACCCGCCGGCCAGTGCCAGATGTGCCTTGCCGAGGCGGATCTTGTCGACGCCTTCCTCGACGGACACCGCCGCGGTGGCGCACGCGGCCACCGGGTGGATCATCGAGCCGTAGGAACCGACGTAGGACTGCACCACATGCGCGGCAACGACGTTCGGCAGCACTTCCTGCAGGATGTCGTTCGGCTTGTTACGGCCCAGCAGGTTTCCGTGGTACATGGTCTGCATCGAGGTCATGCCGCCCATACCGGTGCCCTGGGTGTTGGCCACCTGGCTCGGGTGTACCCAGCGCATCAGCTCGGTCGGGGTGAAGCCCGCCGATAGGAACGCATCCACCGTCGCGACCATGTTCCACAGCGCCACCCGGTCGATGGAACTGACCATGTCCGGGGTGATGCCCCAGACGGTGGGATCGAAACCGGTCGGAATCTGGGCACCGACGGTCCGCGACAGCTTGGTCTTGCGCGGCACGCGAACCTCGGTACCCGACTTGCGGGTTACCTGCCAGTCGCTGCCATCGGCCAACGGCTGGATCACCGTGTGCTCGGGGTCCCACTTCACGAACTCGCGAGCCTCGGCCTCGGTCGACACCGTGAAGGTGAAGTCCTTGTCCAGGAACACCGAAACCAGCAGTGGCGAAGCGTGATCGGGGTCGATCGCACCGTCGTCGACGAACTCGCGGACACCGATGTTGGCCACCACCTTGTCGTGGTAACGCTCCACCAACTCCGATTCCGGCACCAGTTCACCGGATTCGGTGTCGTACCAACCGGCCTCGGGATCGTCCTCCCACTTGACCAGTCCGGTGGTCCACGCGAGTTCCAGCACGCCGGCGGCCGACAGTTCGTCGTCGACCTCCATCTCGTAGCGGGTCCGCGAGGAGCCCAGCGGGCCCAGCTCGCCACCGCCGACGATGACCACCAGATCGGCCGGGTCGACGTCGAGGTCGGCCCATTCCGGAGGCAGCGTCGAGGTGTAACCGCGCGGCGGAGACGGCAGTGCCGCAATGAGGTTCGGGTCGTCCTCCTCCTCGGCGGACGCGGCGGCCTCGGCCTTCGCCTTGGCCTCCATGTCCTCGCGGGCCTTGGCGGCCAGCTCGGCCATGTCGAGTTCGACCTCGGCCAGCCCACCGGTGAGGTCCTTCTCGACCGGTGTCTGTGCGGCCTGCACGCGTGCTTCAGGTGAGCACAGCGCCAGCAGCATGGATGCCATGTCCGCGGTGGAGTACGTGGTGACTCCCGCCTCTTCGACGGCGGTGACGATGGCGTCGTTGTGACCCATCAGCCCGGTGCCACGGGTCCAGCCGATCAGCGCGTGCGCCAGGCTGACTCGCGACGCCCACGACGACTCCGCCTTCCAGCGGGTGACCAGTGCATCGAGCGCCGCCTTGGACTCGCCGTATGCACCGTCGCCACCGAACATGCCGCGGTTCGGCGAACCCGGCAACACCACATGCAGACGCGAGGCGATATCGCGCTCAGCGCCAATGGCCGACAAGCCACCGATGAGCCGCTGCACGGCCCACAACAGCACCTTCATCTCCATCTCGGCACGCGAACCGGCTTCCGACAGATCCCCGACCACCTTCGGTGCGGCGAACGGGAACAACAGCGTCGGGGTCTGCGCGTCCTTGAGGTGGATCGACATCGGCCCAAGGCTTTCGGACTGCTCGGTGCCCACCCACTGCACCAGCGCGTCGATATCGGCGTACGAGGCCATGTTGGCCGGTACGACCCACAGCTTGGCGCCGAACCGCGCACTTTCGCGGTACAGGTTGCGGTAGAACGCCAGCCGGTCCTCGTCAAGACGCGAGGTGGTGGCGACGACCGTCGCGCCACCGGACAGCAGCGCCGCGACCACGGATGCGGCGATCGAGCCCTTGGAAGCACCCGTCACCACCGCGACCTCGCCGCCCCACTTGCCCTGCTCGGGGCTCTCGGCGCCGGCGGCGATCCGCCCGTACAGCGAGGCGTGCACGTTGCGGCCCTGTGCCAGCGACTTGCCCTGCCACCAATTGGCCTGAGCGCCAACGGCATGCCCGGCACCTTCGAAGCTTTCGGCCAACTGTGCCCACTGGCTGTCGATCTCACCTTCCTCGGTGATCCACAGGCGCGCCAGATCCTCGCGGGCGCTGGCCCAGCGGTCGTCGAACAGCACGGCCTTCTTGCCGTCGAAGCTCGGCGCCACCAAACGCGGCCAGTCCGAACCCAATTCGGCCGAAACCAGCTCGATGAGCTCGGTATCGGTCGCACCGTCCGAGGTGGCGATCGGGGCCGACAGACCCAGCTGGTCGAGCACCAGACGTGCGGCCGAGGCGAGAACGCCGTCGCGACCGGTGATCTGGTCGGTGAACTCGCTCAGCGCGGCAGCGTCGACGGTCGCACCGCCGCCTCCACCGGCCGAGGGCAGAGATACCCCGACGCCACGGCGCGCGGCCACTGCCGCAACACCGGCGTCGATCGCGGCATCGACGGCATTACCGTCCGCCAGCGTGCTGGGTGCCAGGCCGCCGAGGTCGCCACCGCGGACGCTGGTGCCCTCACGGGTGCCCAGCGCCAACTCGACCGTCACGTGCTTGACCCAGCCCGGACCCAGTTCCCAAGTCTTGGTGATCCGCTCGGCGATGGCGGCCGGACGCTTACCCGAGGGGCCGAAGACCGTCTTGAGCTGATCGTTGATCGAGTCCGAAAGCACTGGGCCGAACGGCTTGTAGGTACGCGCCAATTTGGTGACCTGCACCCGCAATCCGGACAGGTCCGCCTCGGCGGCACCGTCGATAGCGCTCAGGTTCAGCTCGGAGCCCAGGTCGACCAGCAGCTGGTTACGACGCGAGGACGCACCGTCGGTGAGGCTCTCGATGGAGTCCACCGGCTCGATCTGATCGATGCGCATCTTCGTCGAGAGCGCGATCAGCGCAAGCGTCGCATCGGAGGCGTCGAAGCCGATGTCCTCCGGACGCGGGCCGCCCGACGGCGCCGCAGGAGCGGCAGGTGCCGCGGCCGGTGCAGCCTCGGCAGACGCCGCGGCCGCGGTGCTTTCCGCGGGCTCCTCGATTTCAGGCTCGGGCTCGGGATCGCTGTCCGTTCCGAACAGCACCGCGTGATCGCGCTCGACGTTGAGCACCTCGATCGAACTGTGGCTGTACTCGGGCAGTTTCAGGGTGTTGTTGGCCAGACCGGCGACGGTCGGCATGGACTTCACGCCCACCTCAACGAAGCGCTCCACACCAAGGCCGCCGGCGGCCTCCTCGGTGAACAGCAGATCCTGGGTCTCGATCCACCGCACCGGGCTGGCGAACTGCCAGGCGAGCAGCTCGATAAGCACCTTGCGGCACAACAACACCGGCTTCTCGTTGCGCCAGGTGTCGTAATCAGCCAGCACCTCGTCGAGCGGTTCGGCGGGAACCAGATCCCGGATCTCCTGGATGAATTCACGATCCAGGGTGAACGGCTTGGGCACCAGGTTCGGGATGTACTTCCCGATGATCAGGTTCGGGTCGCCGTCCATGGGCAGCACCCGCTCCAGTGAACGGCGGAATTCGGCAACGCCGACCCGCAGCACCTCGGAGTGGAACGGCACGTCGATGCCCGGCACCATGATGAAGGAGCGCCGGCCACCGAACTCTTCGCGACGCTTCTCGACCTCGGCCTCCAACAGCTCCAGGCCGCGCACTGTTCCGGCGATGGCGTACTGCGAGCCCCGCAGGTTGAAGTTCACGATCTGCAGGAATTCTCCGCTGTGTTCGGCGATCCCCGCGACGAACGCGCTGACATCGGCGTCCTCCAGCCCGATCTGCGACGGGCGGATCGCGGCGAGGCGGTAGTTGCTGCGCCCCTGCTCATCTCGCGGCACGATGTCGTGCATCGCCGACCCGCGGTGGAACACCACCTCGAGCAGACCATCCTGCGGAATGACGCCACTGACGGTCGCCAGCGCGGTGTACTCGCCGACGGAGTGACCACACGTGATCGCATCCTCGACGAACGAACCGGATTCCTTCATCTCGGCGATCTGCGCGGTGGCCAGAGTGGCCATCGCCACCTGGGTGAACTGCGTCAGGTACAGCACGCCCTCGGGGTGCTGGTAGTGAACGCCACCGGCGATGAGGCTCGTCGGGTTGTCCTTGACCACATGCAGCACGGAGAAGCCGAGACGCTCGCGGGTGAACTTGTCGGCGTTGTCCCAGACCTTGCGGGCGGCCTTGGAACGTGAACGCACGTCCATACCCATGCCCTTGTGCTGGATGCCCTGCCCCGGGAAGGCGTACACCGTCTTGGGGGCTGCGAGCCGAGCGGTCGCAGACATCACCAGGTCGCTGCCGACCTTGGCTTGGATCTCTACAACCTCTGCGCCGGAATCGATTCCGACACGGTCAACCCGAACGTCAACCTCGTCTCCCGGCTGCACCATCCCCAGGAATCGCGAGGTCCAACCGACCAGCGTGCGCGGCGGAGTGCTGGAGCCATCGGCCGAGGTGACCACGTGCTGCGCGGCGGCCGAAAGCCACATGCCATGCACGATCGGTGATCCCAGTCCGGCCAGCAGCGCGGCCGACTTATCGGTGTGGATCGGGTTGTGGTCGCCCGAAACCACCGCGAACGCCCGCATGTCGGTGGGCGCGAAAATCTTTGCGTCACGACGGCGGCGACGAGTGGTGTCCGCCTCGTGCTCGGAAAGCGCACCACCGGCACGGACCGGGTCGGTGAGTTCGGCCGCCCCGTTGCGGCCCAGAATCGCAAAGCGCTCCTGCAGCGTCGCCAACACGGTGCCATCCGCTGCCGCCACGGTCACGTCAACCGGTACAACCCGGCCGACCTCGGTGTCGGTCGCCACGGAAGCCGTTGCGGTAACAGACAGTTCGGCTGCTTCAGCGGGGAGAGAGGCGATCAGGTGGGCGGCATGGTCCAGGTGCACCAGCGAGAGCAGACCCTCGATGACGCCCGTACCGTCCGCGGTCTTGGCATCGCCAATCGCGGCGAACACCGCGGGCCAGCACAGGCCGACCAGCGCGTCGGGCACGGTCGACGACCCGGGCGCCAGCGGCGCCGGAAGGACGGCGGTAACGCCGGTGTGGTCGGCAACGCGCTCCGGATCCCACTGTGCGACAACACGTGCCGTGCCGTTTTCCACCAGCGGAAGGCCGGCCGGATCTTCGGCGCCGGCGGCAACCGCGAGCACGGTCCGCATGGCGGCGCCAGCAGCTTCAGTGGTGACCACCGGGGTACCACCGTCGCGAGTGGTGGCAGGCAAGGTCAGATCGATATCGACCCAGATGCCGGACAGCGGCACGCTCAGGCGCACCGAGTCGTCGCCGGTGACCTCCAGGCGTGCACCGGTCGACGGGTGCGACGCGGTGCGGTCCTCGAAGACCTGCCAGGCACCATCCGGGGCGATCCGATGCACCGGGTTGACGGCAATTCGCCCGGACCACAGCACATCTGGGGCATCCAGGACGGTCGCCAATGGGCCCTCGACATCCCAGCGGCGACGCAGCCGCGAGCGCACCGGCAACGGTTCGGCACCGGTTGCCACGACCTCGTCGATCGCGGTCTGCTCGAAACGGTTGAGCAGCTCGCCCACCGGCTCGTCGACCCGGGTGATCCCGGCCACCGCGGCGGTGCCGGGGATGATGCATACCTGCTCAGCGGTGTAGCGCGCGTCGTGGGCCTGCCACAGGGAGTCGCTGCGCCACCAACGACGCACATCCTTGTCGATGACGGGTACGAAGTTGACGGGCTTACCCAGTGTCTTGCACAGCGCGACGAAGAAGGGGACGTCAGCCGGGTGCAGCTTGACGGCCGCCGCCTCGGGGTAGCGCTGCAGCAGTGCCGCGATGGCATCGGCAGGGCGTTCCAGCAGCGTCTCGTCGGCGAACAGCGTCTCGACGGGACCGGATTCCTTGGGGTGCAACCGCGCCTCTGCGCGCTTGAGCATCTGCTCGAAGCGATCGCGCCACGTGATGTCCAGCCACGGCGAGTGCGCCACGGCGGTATCGGCGGTGCTGTCGCCGTCACCGATGGACAGCTCCACATAGCGGTTCAGCCACTGCGCATACGTCATTTCGGCCGCATCGCCGAAGTACTGCTTGGCGGTCAGCTCCATCGCGGCGATGATCTCGTCGCGACGCTTGGCCACCGCGTCGGCATCACCGGCGACATCGTCGAGTAGGCGGCCGCAGCGCGAGGCCGCGTTGTCGATCTCGTGAATGTCGGCGCCCAGCTGGCTGCGTCCGGAGGCCATGCCGCCCTGGGCTTTTCCGGCGGGAACCCACTCAGGCGTGCCTTGGGTCTCGACAAGCATCTGCTTGACCGACGGCGAGGTGGTGGCCTCCAGCGTGGCCATGGCCGCGGTACCGACGAGGATGCCGTCGACCGGCATCAACGGGAAACCGAACTTCAACGCCCAACGGCCACTGAGGTATTCGGCAGCTTGCTCGGGAGTTCCGATTCCACCACCGACACAGACGGTGATGTTGGAACGCGAGCGCAGCTCCGAGTATGTGGCCAGCAGCAGGTCGTCCAGGTCTTCCCAGGAGTGGTGCCCTCCGGCGCGGCCACCCTCGACGTGCATGATGATCGGCCGGGTGGGCACCTCGGCGGCGATACGCACCACCGAGCGGATCTGCTCAACCGTGCCCGGCTTGAACACGATATGGGCGAAGCCGATGTCGGTGAGTTCGTCGATGAGTGCGACGGCCTCTTCCAGCTCGGGAATGCCTGCGGTCACCACGACACCGTCGATCGGCGCACCGGCCTGACGGGCCTTCTGCACCAAGCGCTTCGAGCCCACCTGCAGTTTCCACAGGTAGGGATCCAGGAACAGTGAATTGAACTGGATCTGGCGACCGGGTTCGAGCAGGGCGGTCAGCTCTTCGATGCGGCTGCTGAAGATCTCCTCGGTAACCTGCCCACCACCGGCAAGCTCGGACCAGTGACCCGCGTTCGCGGCGGCCGCAACAATTTTGGCGTCAACCGTTGTCGGCGTCATACCCGCCAACAGGATGGGCGAACGTCCGGTGAGGCGGGTGAACTTGGTGGAAAGCTTGACCGAACCGTCGGGCAGCGACACCACGGTGGGCGCGAAGCTGGTCCAGGCCCGGGCAACCTCGGGAACCGCACCGTGCATGAACAGGTTGCGCTGCCCCCCGCGCGTGGCGGTGGGCACAATCCCGATCCCCAGGCCACGGATCACCGGCGCGGTCAGCCGGGTCAGCAGGTCTCCGGGACCAAGATCCAGGATCCAGCGGGCGCCGGCGTCGGCGACATGGTTCACCTCGTTCACCCAGTCCACCGGGGTGACAAGAATGGCCTCGGTCAGTGCCTTGGTCAGCTCGACATCCAGTCCCGCGGCGGCCGCCCAGCGGCCGGCGATCTCGACACCGTCGGCCAGACGCGGAGTGTGGAAGCCCACCTCCACGTTGACCGGGTCGAAGACCGGGCTGAACACCGCGCCTCCGCGCACCTTGTCCTTACGCTCGGCGGCCTCGCGATCGGCGATCTGCTCGCAGTAGAGCTCGAAACGCGACAGCTGATCGGGGGTGCCGGTGATGACAACGGAGCGGCGACCGTTGCGGATGGACAGCGCGGGCGGCTGCACGGTACGGACATCCTGGGCGAACTCGTCGAGGAGCGCCTTGATGCGCTCGGGGTCGACATTGGTCACCGACACCATCGGGGTGCGGTTACCGCGCACCACAATGCCGCGGCGGCGCGCGACCAAGGTGGCCGCCGCACCCACGAGCTGGGCGATGGCCAGCAGCTCGACATCGCGATCGCCGTGCGCCTTGAGCGCCTCAACGGCGAGCACGCCCTGCGAGTGCCCGATGACGGCGACAGGCGGAAGCTGGGCCACATCCAGGCCCTGGATCTTCAGCGCGCGGACGGCGGCCAGCTGGGCCAGCAGCACGCCGGGCATAGAGACCGCGGCCGAGGTCAGCTGGGCAGCGGCGGGTACCGGCTCCTCAGCGGTCAACGCACGCACCCAGGTGAGCGGCGTGAAGCCGACAGGGCGCACCACCACGAGTTCCTTGGCGACGGGCTCCAGGCGCAGCTCGGCCTCGCCGGCAAGGGTGGCGAGCTCCGATTCGATACCGGCCGAGGCCGCCAGCTCCGCGAGCGAGTCCAGCCAGTCGCTGCCCTGGCCGCCGAAGGCCACTGCGTAGGGCTCACCGGACTCCAGGCGGTCGATCAGCGCGGGACCCGCGCTGGGACCGGGATCGACCGCACTGTTCGCGTCGGGGTCCTCAGAGCTGGTCACCTTGTCGTATTCGTTGATCGTCACGTCGCCGCTACCCGTCTTTCCATCAGTCATGAATCCAGCCGCGCCCGTGTCGTCGTCCTTGTCGATCGGGAGCGTTGAGGCACGTTCATAGGCACCATCACCGCAGGTCTGGATTTAAGAGTGTCATAAGAGGGGTGACGATTTCTTCTGGCGTAATAGTTACTGCCGAGTTCTACGCGAGAGTAACCACCGCTTACGTAACAGCAGGCCGCACGCTGGCTACTGACCGCCGAATCAAACGCGCTGCATGCAGGTGGTTACGGTCGAGTAGGTATAACATCGCAGATCAGACATCGATTGTTATCGAATCGTTATGTTAGATTCCGATACCGCCGAACGTGTTCGCGCGTGTCGCGCACCACGGCCACAAAGAGGTCGTCGTGGCCTCAGAAATACAGGACACGTGTCACAAGTTTGCTGGCATTGCGACGCAGCGCCGACTTCTGTGACGGGTGAGACTGGTGATGTTTGTCCAGCTACGCATCCACACGCCCGAAGCCATGCCACGTGCGGGCGCGCGGGAGGCCGCCGATCCGTCGGCATCTGCCTCGCCAGCGCACGGCCCACCCCGCGCGCCATGGGCTGAAATCCACGGTCCATGGCATCGAGTTGACCCGAACGGCCGAGGGCGGTGCACGCCGTGGACATATCGGGAAATCATGGCACCCGACCACTTCATCGGGCGCCTCGAGCCCTCGATCGACTAGGCAGTCGTGCGGGGCATCGGCGTGCTCAACCGCGAGGCAGTAGCCGAAACATCAAGAAACGCAATCATCCCCGCTGCTCACGGCGCGATGTCTTCCGTCATGACCGGCCTCGTAGCAGTGTCTGGTGTCCCGACGTGTACACGCCATGGCTCGCAGCGCACGATCATCCACGCGCCCGCCCCTGACGAGGTATGCGCTCAGACCCACTGCCCGAAACTGGGCTTGAGAATGTCGTTGAGGTCGACACCGATTCCACCAACTTGACGCTTGTCGATCTCGAACTGATGCAGGTGCGCCTCAGGGTGAACGAAGCCCTTGGGACTTCCCCAGTTGTGCTGCCAGAAATACGAGCACAGCCCGTCCTGCAGCGCCCAATCAATGGTCTTGGAGTTGCCATACAGCCCAGTGCGGGCATGGCCGACCACGGATTCCCAGGCCCTCAGATACGGCGCCACCTGATTCTTGTACTGCTCGGGCGTCGGGTTGTCGTCGATGGAGACGTATATCGGCACGTTGTAGGAGCCGCCAGCCGCGACGTGCAGCTGCCAACCACGCTGCGCGTGCCTGATCCCGGCCTCCTGGCCGCCCAGCCAGTCGGCGGTGTCCTGCTTTCCGTACTGGTAGTTGGAGACGATCTTCAAACCGGCCCGATAGAGATCGCGCGCCTCGGCGAGCTTGATGGGTTTGCCCGCCGACAGCCCCGGGCTGCGCGGATCTGATACGTACCGAATAGCACCCAAGTGCCCCGCTGCCTTGATCGATTCGGGAGTCGGGACACCGCCGGCGTAATCGATGAGTGTTCCCAGTGAGGCCGCATTCGCGCGGGGGGTGGCTACAGCCGAGGCGGCACCACCCAGCGCCACTGCGGCCGGCATGACCGCGGCGTATTTGAGGACATCCCTACGGGATATGGACACCACTGTTACCTCGCAAGGCCGTTCCGAGAACTTTGAAGAACTCGAGCCTCAGATTACGACAGCTACCTCAACAAACACGGCAGCCACGCTTGTCACATACGACACAGAGGGTCTATGCCCCCGCCATCCGAAATACCTCGTCGGCGATCAATCGCGGTTCGGTGAGGACTATCTGATGCCCGGATTTGCGGGCCACGACGTGGCGCGCTCCCAGCCGATGCGCGGTCAATTGATGAGCAGCGTTCAGCTCCGACCGCGTCTCCTCGTTGAGAAACTCGGCGCGGGCTCCCGATATGACGGTGACGGGGATGCCGTTGACCATCGGCGGGTTATCACGCAACCCCGTCAGCCCTGCCACAAAGCGCCGGTCCTCCTCGTTGGCGGCCCGCCCGGCCCGCCACGTGAGATCTTCGGCCGTCATGTCGTCGACGACGTCGCGCGGCATCCGCGGCATCATGCGGCGGACGATGTGCGATAGCAGACCCACCCGCCCCAGCGCATCGAGCGCCGCGCGATGCATGGTGCCGAGGATCTGGAGGCCGAGTGAGGTCGGCCGGAAGTACGAATCCAGGTTCTCGTCGGAGTGATCGACGAGAATGATCCCCGCGATGCGTGACGGATCGGCAGCGGTCGACGCCAGTGCGATGGTTCCGCCGTAACTGTGGCCGACCAGGATGTACGGACCCGGTCCGAGCGCCGTCAGCAGTGCATCCAGGTCCCCGGTGATGCGCTCCAGTGTGCGCGGTTGATCATCGTCGTCGCTGCGCCCCAAGTTCGCACGGTCATAGACCACTGACCGAAAACGCTGGGCGACAAGGGGTTGCACAAGCCCCCATGCCGACCGCGAAAATCCCATTCCCGACTCGAAGACCACTGTCGGGTCACCGGTTCCGGCGACCATGTAATGCAACGCACGCCCGTCGGCGGTGCTCACGTAGTTGCTCGACCCCAGGGTGTGGCTCACCCAGCCCACCGTACGGAACAGCCGCCGCCCAGGCGCGGGCCGCTACTCCCCCGAGCGCAGCAGCGGCCGCAGCCGTTCGGTCTTCTCCGGCGTCCAGCCCGGAGGCTGCAGAATCGCCGCCCAGGCATCGGCCACGGCTCTGACGTAGACATGGCCATGCCCGTCGGGAACATCGACCGCCACGGCCATATCGGCGGACACCTGCAAGAAGGTGACAAACGGAATCCACTCCATGCTGGGCAACACGTCGTAGCCGCGAGGTTCGCGCAGCCAGTCGGGCTTGCTCAGGATGAGGTCGGAGTTCCACCACGCGATCGGATCCGACGCGTGCTGCAGATAGACAATGCGCGGGCGACCCCACGGATCGGCGGGCCGTTTGAGATCTTCTGGGCGCGAAGCGAATCGGACGTTTCTTCCGTTGTCGTAAATGGGTAGCACTTCCGGAGAACCGTCGTCGCGGTTGTGGGTGGCTTCCAGCCACATCGTGTTGTTGAAGGTCGGGCCGGAGAACAGCGCACCGTCAGTGCGGGCCACGATGTTGTTGACCGACAGGAACGGTGCCTCACCGCCGAACGACCCGAGGCTCTCCCCGAACACCACGAGCTTGGGCCGCATCCCCTCCGGCATCGCGCGGACCCGTGCCGAGACGGCTTCGAACAACGCTTGTCCCGCCTGGCGCGCGTTCTCCTTGTCCACCAGGAACGAGAGCCAGCTGGGCAGAAACGAGTACTGCATGCTGACGATGGCGGTGTCGCCGTTGTACATGTACTCGAGGGCGTCTGCCTCGGCTTCATTGATCCAGCCGGTTCCGGTGGTGGTAGCCACCGCGACCACCTTGCGGTGCAGGCCTCCCTCACGTTCCAGCTCACTGGCCGCCAGCTCGGCCGTGGCCTTGATGCTGTCGGCCGATTCCATACCCGCATACGCCCGGATGGGCTCGGTGGCCGGAGCCTTGTTGAACGCCGAGAGCTCTTGTGTGGTGGCACCGCCTCCGATGAACGCGCGGCCCTGGTTACCCAGCGAAGCCCAAGAGACCAACGAGCCCGGCCCGCCCGAGCGCAGCGCCGTGGTAGGCGCGGGGTTGTCCGGGTTCTCCTCGTTGTTCACCGCCGAGAAGGTGTTGTTCAAGAAATCCATCGCGACCCTGACGACAACCCCGTTGATGAGTGCCATCGCAAGAACAACAACCAGTGTGACCGCAACCACAGCCGAGACACGTTTGGGGGCCACACGATTGAGCCGTTCGATGAGAAACAGAATCAGATGGCGGATCTGCTGGCCGATCTCGACCAGGATGAACAAAACGAGGATAGACATCGCAGCGGTCTGCGGGTGCGCCCAGAAACTCAGCCGCGGCACACCCATGAGGTCGCGCACGCGGTCCTGCCAGAAGTGGAACCACACGATCATCAGGGCGGTGCCGATGATCCCCACGACGATGAGAATCCACCACGCGATACGCGGCGCCTTAGGACTCGCATCCTGCGACCGCATGTACCGCACCAACCACACCGCCAGCACACCCAGCGCGTACCCGATGGCGCCCGAGCCCCCACTGACCAGCGCCTGAAAGAGCGGTCCACGCGGAAGCAACGAAGGAGTCATGGACAGCCAGAGAAAGACCAGGCCCACCGCGGTGCCGGTGAAGGTGTACTGCCGCGCCCACCAGTGCCTCTTCCCTGGCTTCTGCACAGCGGTCTCCACCGCCGGTTCCTCTTCGATATCGCTGTCGATATCCCTGTCGATTGCCATCGCCACACCCTTCTCGATGCCGCCAGCTGCGAATGTCAATGGTGCCTGCACGTCGCCGTACCGCACAGAGGTATTACCAGATCGGCGACACGTCGCGGTCGCCCTGCGCGGCGCCACCACCACCGGAAACTCCCCCGCGCAAATCTCTGAGGCGGATCGGCCGACACCGTCGCAGCGAACTGTGCACGACGGGGAGGCGACCGCCCACCCAGGTCTCTGCGGTATTCTGCCAACTTGCTATCAGGGCGTTTGTCCATAGGGCGGGGCAGATCGACGCAACGGGGGCACGACGAGGATTACACATGCGACATGCCGGTGTCGGCCGCGAGGCCAGGACGACCAGCACCCAAAGCCCTAAGCGGGAACGGCGGCGCCGCGGCTCCATCACCGCCGAGGACATCATCGCCGGAGCATTCGAGCTTGCCGAGGAAATAGGGATCTGTGGGCTGAGCATGCCGCTGCTAGCGAAGCATCTCGATGTCGGTGTGACCAGTATCTACTGGTACTTCCGCAAAAAGGGTGAGCTTCTCGATGCGATGACCGACCGCGCCACCAAGCAGTATCACTTCGCCGCACCCTTCGTTGGCGACGAAACCTGGCAGGACGCCCTGCGCAGTCATACCCGCCGAATGCGGCAGGCGTTCCGGGAACGTCCGGTGCTCGTTGAGCTCATCTTGATGCGCACCAGCGAGCTCAGTGCCGAGGCGTTGCAGGCCAGCATTCAAAACCTGGAATCGCTTGTCCAAACCCTCATCGGCGTCGGATTCAGCCCGGATAACGCGCTCGATGTGTACTTTTCGCTGTCGCTGCACATCCGGGGCATCGTGGTGCTTGAGCACATGGACACCGTCATGCCCGCATCCGGTGAGGCTCGCAGCGTGGTGCCGAACGCCTCGCTGGCCCCTACCCTGCATGATCTGGCGTCCCGCGGTCATTCGATCGCGACGATCTCTGACGCCAACTTCGACTTCACCGTCGATGCCATCATCGAACGGGCCGAGAACCTGCTCGCCCAGGACATCGCGGCGCGCGAAGCGTCCTGATCGGCGCTCAGACCTTGGAGTTGAGCAGCTCCTCGATCTTCTGGAGCCGCTTGTCCGACAGCGCCTTGTTGTCGATCGATCGATCCGCCGAACAGGTGACCAACTGCGAGATCACGTTTGCCTTGGCGATCACGGTGAACTCGCAAATCCATTGATCGCCATCGAGATTCGTCGACCAGCGGACCATGTCCGGCGAACCAGGGACCACCGGGCCGGGCGTGACCGTACTGCGTTTCTGATCATCCCCCCAGGCAGCTACCGAAAGCTGACATTTGGAGACGGTGGTGCGCACCGACTCGAGGAATCTCGACGCCTGGAAATCACCGGGGTAGGTAGCCGACACCTCGAGGAGTTGGTGCTGGTTCGGGTACTGGTTATCGGTCTGCGTCCGCGCTTCGCGCCCCGTGTAGTTCGTGGGGAAAAGCGGATGACGGCCATATCCGACGACCCCCTGGCATTCGGCAGGATCGGCACCGATCCATAGAACCGACTGCATATCGGTCTCGAACAGCGGCTTTCCCGGCGTCACGCTCAACGATTGCGCGGGAGTGAGTAGCTGATCGAGCTGAGCGGGCTGGATGGGTCCCGCCGATACAGATGCCCGATCGGCCGTCGCCTCGCCGTCGACCCCACGTTGGCAGGCCACCACCCCAAGCAGCAACGCGACCACCAGCGGCACCGACCACCTCATGTCGGCAAACATTACCCGCATGTACCGTGCTGCCGGATTTCGGCATTGTCCCGTGGCAGGCATGCGATCTCGGGTAAGAAGGGTCCAGCCGGCATGAGAAGTCGGTAATGCGATCAGGCACCACGACCCGAAAAGGAGTGCGCGGTATGTCCACCAAGCTGGCGACACCACAGGAGCTGCTGTCCCTGGGCAGAGTCGAATTGGGTACCAGCAGTTGGGTTCAGATCACCCAGGAGCAGGTCAACGAGTTCGCGGATGCGACGGGTGACAGGCAGTGGATTCACACCGATACCGAACGCGCCAAGGCCGGCCCGTTCGGCGGGACCATCGTGCACGGATACCTCACGCTCGCACTCGCCCCGGCGTTCCTGGACGAGGTGCTTGAGATCGCGTCATATGACGCCGTGCTCAACTACGGCGTGAACAAGGTGCGGTTCCCTGCGCCCCTGCACGTGGGAGCACGGGTACGCGGACATGTCACGTTGCTGTCGGCCAAGTTGCGCGATAAGGGCACCGTTGAGGCGACGTACGGCATCAAATATGAGATCGAAGGCAAGGACCGGCCGCCGTGCGCGGCCGAGAGCGTGTATCTGTACCAGTAGTCACGCCTCGTCGAGCGCCGGGAACAGCAGTTCCCGCGCAAGCACCTGAACCGCCGCAGCGATCGGAATCGCGACCAGCACGCCGACGATGCCGAGCAGCGCACCGCCGATGAGCACCGCGACCACCGTGACCCCTGCCGGCACCTTGACTACACGCCCAATCACCTTGGGCGTCAACACATAATCCTCGAACCAACGGAATCCGACGTAGAAGGCCAAGGTGCCGGCCGCCACCGGGATGGACACCGTGAGCGCCACCGCGGCAACAACGATGCCCGCGACGGTCGATCCGTAGGGAACGAGGTCGAACATCGCGACCAGTACGCCGAGTAGCACCGCATAGGGCACATCGAACGCGGCGCACCAGATGAAGGTGGCGACCCCGGCGATGATCGAGGTCACCACATTGCCGCCGACATAGGCCCCCACCTTCGCGAACACCTCGTCACCGATGAGGACGGCTCGTGGCCTACGCGAGTGCGGTACAAGGCGGTACACCGTGGCACGGATGCGGGGCATGTCGACGAGGAAGTAGATGGTCAACACCGCGACGATGCCAAGGTCCGCGAGCGCGCCGAAGACGGCGGTTCCGGCGCGCAACAGATCCGAGAACGCGGTGTCGCCTTCGCGGTTGACGAACTCGCCGATGTGGCGCTGCACATCGAACCGATCGTTGATTTGACCAATGAATGACGAATGGTCCTGTGCCGCTTGAATGTAGCGAGGAGTTTGGTGCACTAGCTGAGTTCCCTGCTCCACCAGCGGCGGGATCGCCGCGGCCAGGAAGGCGGCCAGCGCCCCAAAGGCCCCCAGCACCACCACCGACACTGCAGCCCAGCGCGGGCATCTGTGGTTGACCAACCATGACACCGCCGGTTCCAGCCCCAATGCGACGAACATCGCCAGCCCGATGAGAATCAACACCGAGGACATGGCCGCCAAGAGATGGACGACACCGTAGGTCACGGCCACACCGGCCGACGCCATCAGCCCGACGTAGAACGGAGCGTGACGGTTCCAGGTGGTACCACGGCGGCCGAGCGGGTGCTGATCCGAACGTATTTGTGCCGCACGGCGTTCCGCCTCAGCGATCGGACCTTCATCCTCGCTGTGGGGCTGTGCCACCAAGCGATGGTGGCCGTCGCCGGTATCTGCCAATGCGTACCCGTCTGGTGATGTGGACAGCGACATCATAGGAGCGACGGACCCGCTTGGAGGCAGTTCGGCCTAGCGAAGTGCCGCCTTCCCGCGAACCCTGCCGACCACGAGCAGCGCGAGTAGCGTCACCAGCAGCAGCAGCGTCGTGGATGCCGCCGCCGAGAACACTTGTCCACGGTCCGAGAGACCGAAGATGGTCACCGGCAGGGTTCTCCACGTGGCCGGATAGACCATCACCGTCGCTCCCAACTCTCCCATGGACAGCGCGATCGCCAGTCCGGCGGCTGCACCCAGTGACGGCATCAGCAGCGGCAGCGTCACCTTCACGAGTACCCGCCCCGGCCCCGCGCCCAACGACTCCGCCACGTGACGGTAGGCCGGATCAAGACGTTCCAGCGCCGCCGCAACGGAACTGAAGGCAAAGGCCAACACAAGTGCGGTATGCGCAAGGATCACAATCCATTTCGTTCCCCCGAGCAAGAAAGGGCGTTCGTTGAAAGCAATCAGCAATCCCAGACCGATCGCCACCGACGGAATTGCGATCGGTAGGTGGAAGACGACATCAATGGCTCTCCGAAACCATGGCGGCACCTCACGCACACTCAATGCGGCCCAGGCACCGAGCACCAACGCGAATGCACTCGCGATGAGGGCCGTCTGCAGACTGACGGCCAAACTGGCGAGATCATCCCCGCTGAGCGCCTCCTCGAATCGCTCAAACCCGAGCTGCGAGGGCAACGGGCCAGTCCACGCGCCGGCGAATCCGGCAAGCACCACGGTGGCAATCGGTGCCAGGAAGATCACGGTGACCGCAGCCACGAAGCACGTCCACAGGATAAGTCTGCTCCGCCTGCTCCACAGCAGCATGTCATGCCCCCTTGGGATGAAGCGCACTCCGCCCGGAAACCATGCGCGAGAAGATGATCCGGTACAGGCCGTACAACGCAAGTGACAGCGCTACCTGAACGGTCGCGATGACTGCCGCGCCCGGCAGATCGAAGGTGACGATGCCCCGGGTGTAGATCAGGACCGGCAGTGTCACGACTTCCTTGGCACCTGTGAATAGGACGATCCCGAACTCATTGAGCGCCAGAAGTAGCACCAAGCTGCCGCCTGCCATCAGGGCCGGCCAGGCTTCCGGCATCAGTACCGTGCGCAGCACCCGCCACGGTGATGCCCCGAGGCTCGCGGCAACATCCAACTGTTCAGGTGGGACTGTCGCGAAAGCGGCCAGCAAGGGGCGCACCACAAACGGCGTGAAGAAGGTGATCTCGGCCAGGATCACTCCGGTGGGACTGGATAGGAAATCCAGCGGACGCGCTCCTCCGGAGATACCCGCGACGACAGCGTTGACCGCACCCGCGGTGCCGTACAGAAAGGTGAAGGCGAGGGTGATCAGAAAGGACGGAAGCGCCAGGACGGTGTCGATCAGTCGTCCGACCAGTTCCGACCCCGGAAACGGTACGAAGGACAGCACGATGGCAATAAAAGTCCCCAGCACCAGGCAACCGATGGTGGTGAGCACCGCGATCTGCGCCGTGCTCACCAGAGCACGCTGGAACAGCGTTGAGGTCAGCACCGCCAGCCACGTGCTGTTCCCCTCTCCGTCAGCGGAATTCGACAACACTCGCAGCAACGGGTACACGATGATGACGATCATGACGAGAAGCGGCGGCAGCGCCCACAGCATGGGCACGGTCCGTCGTGGTTCCCTACCGGGTGCTGCGTCCGTGGGCTTGGCATGTTCCAGAACCGCGGTCATTTCGCCGCCCCCGGAATGGTGACGAGAACTCCGGCCGGCTCCGGGAACTTCACGCCGACAGCCGAATCCGGTGGAAAGTCGCCATGCCCGGGCACGTCCACGTCAATGAGCTGGTCGGGAAATCCATTCACCGCGAGCGACAGCCTGGTCGATGCTCCGCGCCACACCTGCGCGGCCACGCGTGCGTGCAGTGCACCCGGTTCGGTCACGGCGACCACGGTAAGTGTGTGTGGGCGCACGCACACCATCGCATTGGCTCCGGGGGCCCAGGGGTCGCGGCCCACTTCGGGCTTTGGCGCGGTGACGCTCAGTACCTTGTCCCCCACCGAGACCAGTGCCGACTCCCCCGACACCCGTCCGACGGTGCAGGGGATCAGGTTCGCGCCACCGAGGAAGTTCGCGGTGAAATCGGAGGGCGGCCGGGTCCACAGGTTGCGCGCGGTATCGACATCGACCAGCTCCGCGTTGCGCATGACGGCAATCCGGTCTGCCAACGCCAATGCCTCGCTTTGGTCGTGGGTGACGTACAGCATGGCGGTATCCGACAAGGTCTTTTGTAGCTGCTGCAGCTCGGCGACCATCGACTGACGCAACTGAGCATCCAGGGCGGCAAGCGGTTCATCCAGAAGCAGCACCCGGGGACGGATTGCCAGCGCGCGTGCAATGGCCACGCGCTGCTGCTGACCGCCGGACAACTCGCGGGGATAACGGTCGGCATACCTGGACATGCTCACCATCGCCAGCGCCTCGTCGACACGCGTCGCGATGTGGCCGGATTTGGTTCTACGTGCCCGCAAACCGAAGGCAACGTTGTCTCGCACGCGCATGTGAGGAAACAGTGCATAGGACTGCACAACTACGCCGATTCCTCGTTTCGCGGGCGGTAGGTCCGTCACGTCGCGCCCATCCAACCTGACCGTGCCGAAGGTCGGCCGCACGAAGCCGGCAAGTGCCTTCAGCGCGGTGGACTTTCCCGATCCACTGGGTCCAAGAAGGGCCACCGTTTCACCGCGGGCGATACGCAGGTTGAAGTTTCGCAACGCTTCGGACCTCTTCTTACCGCGGCCATAGGTGACGGTGACATGGTCGAAGACGATCGCCGGTGCGTCCGCGGCAGCGCCAGCACGCGCGGCAGGTTCGACTGGAGTCCCGGCGAGGACATCGCCGACAAACCTTTTAGGCGAGGAGAATTCGGCACTGCGGTCCATATCAGCTCCCGGTCGCTTTCTGGTAGGCAATGAATGACGCATCGAGGGTGTCGAGCACCTGATTCCAGTCCGGATGCCAGATATTCACTCCCTCCAGGACTTCCGCCGGCGTGTTGGGTCCTGTCTCGGGTCGTACGTCGGTACGTACCGGCATCCCCAATGCCTCACCAGAGACGGTCTGCTGAACGCCCACGGACAGCAAGTAGTCGAGCAGCTTTTTCGCGTTCTCCAGGCGCGGGGCGCCCTTGGTAATTCCGGCAACATACGGAAGGGAAACCGTTGAGCGGGAACCATCATCGGTCGCGGGGATGAACACCGAGAAGTTCGAGCGGTCTTCGCGGATCGATGCGAGGTTCATCTGAACGTCCCCGTTAGCCACCCATAGTTCTGCATTACTGACCTTGGGCTGAAGCTTGCCTGTGGAGCTGGACGGTCCAACGTTGTTGTGCTGCAGCTTTCTGAGATAGTCGACGGCACCCTGCTCTCCCATGAGGTGCTGCAGGAGGACCAACATGGCGGTACCGTCCCCGGCCTGCCCGGGTGTCGAATACTGAAGTTTGCCCTTGAACCTAGGACTCAGAAAGTCGCTCCAACGCGCATCTTTCAGCTCCGCGGCAGGGTTCGCGATGAACGTCAGATAGTTGTCGACAATCGCGACGTATCTACCATCAGTGTCTCGGTTGTTCTCGGCTACCGCGGAGACGTCAACCCCGGCGCCAACGAGTAGATCACTTCTTGCCGCCTTCTGGATGAAGGGCGGCAACGTCACCAGCAGGTCAGCCTGCGGGTTGGCCTTCTCCTTGGCGACCCGTGAGACCACCTCAGCAGAACCGGCTTCCACGAGATTCACGGATATTCCGGTACTTTGGGTGAATTTCTCGAATTGAGTCTCGTACCACGAGCCGAGCCCGTCCGCGCTGTACACGGTGACCGAGTTCGGACCGGTCCCACCACCGGTGCCGCCGCAGCCGCTTACCGTCAGGGCAACTGTCACGGTCGATACGAACCTCAGCACCCGCATCAGCGGGAGATTTTTCATGTCCTGCTCTTTCAGATTCGATGCAGGACGATGTCGGCAAAATCTCCCACCGAGTGCACGATGTGCGTAGGCTGCGCGGTGCTGAGCTGGGCGGCATCATGAGCGCCGGTCAGTGTTCCGGCGACAATCTGTGCGCCGGCGCGATGACCGGCCAACACATCGCTCGAGGTGTCGCCCAGGACCGCGACCTCGCGAACATCATTGACTTCCAGACGAAGCACGGACGTCAGCACCAGGTCCGGGTAGGGCCTGCCCCTCCCGGCCTCCGAAGGCGCCAGTGTCAAGTCTGCGATGTCGGCCCATCCCAGCGCCGCCAGTAGCTTCTCCTTGGTGGAGGCGCTGAAGCCCGTTGTGAGCGCGACTTTGACGCCGGCTTTTCTGAGCGTCGAAATAGCCTCCACCGCACCGTCAATCGGCCTGGCATGACCGTCTCCGATGAGCCTGTCGTACGCGTCCTCGAAGGTCCGGTTCGCATGTTGAGCCCTGTCCTCGTCGCCGAGTAGATGGCGGAACACGGCGATCTTCGATTGCCCCATGGTGTCGATGACGTACTGACGGGCGCGATCACGTTCAGGACCCACCTCCTCGATACCACCGGCGGTAGCCGCCGTCTCGAATGCCTTGAGCACCAATCCACCATCGGCGACCGTGGTGCCGGCCATGTCGAGCACGGCAAGGCGAATAGGAATATCGGACATCGTTTTCCCTTTCCTGGGGTCGTCTGTACTAGAGGTTCATCAGGTCAGCTGTGTCCGCACCGATGGCCGGACCGAGGGTCATCCCGCGCCCGCCGGGGCCCGTCACCACCCACACCCCGGGCGCCGCCTCGCGCCGATAGACGATCTCGTTCGGGTCGGCGCATTGGGAGTAGACACCCGCCCACCGCCGCACCACTGGAGGGAGCTTGCGCCCCAACAGTTCCTCGGCCCTATTGATGAGGTGCCGGTACGGAGCCTCGTCAACGTCGAAGGCGAAGGGTTCGGTGTACTCGTGGGTGTCCCCGATTGTCAGTCCGCCGTGCAGTCTTTGCACGCACAGCAGCTGCATCTTGTACTCGGCGGCCGTCGGTTCCTGAAGCTGCACGGCATTCAGGGCGTCGAGCGCATCACCGGCGAATGCCGGGTAATAACGCAGGCTGTCTCCGTCCGCGATCGCCGTGGTCAGCTCCTCACCGAGTGAGGCGGTCTGCATCATCTGCAACCGCACCCGGCGAACCGGGAAGTCGCCCAGTAACTCTCGCACCAGTCCGCCGTGCGCCGCCCCGGCACACATGACGACCGCGTCCGCGCGGTACACCTCACCGTCGTCAGCACGAACCGAGACTCCGTCGGATGTGGCGTCGACCGACCGGGCCTCCGCGCCGGGCCGGAAGGAGTACCGCCCCGTCTCCTTGAGGTGTAACCGCATGGCCGGCAGCGCCACGCGTGACTCGACGGCGCCGTCCCGAGCGCAATGCAGCCCGGCGAGGAACTTTCCGCGTAGTGCGGGGTTACGCCGCTGGACAGCCTCCGGGTCGAGCAGCGTGAATCCACGCGCACCGGCATCGGAGCGCGCCATCACCTCTTCGGCGACAGCCACCTCTTCCTGTGTCTGCAATAAGGTAAGCGATCCGATTGCCCGGAAGCCGGTACCCGGAACCGATTTCGCGATCCCCTGCCAGAGATCCCGAGACCGTTGTGCGACCTCCAGTTCTCGGGGCGACCTGCCGGAAACCCACACCAGGCCGAAATTCCGGACGGTGGCCCCACGGGCTTCGGATTCACGTTCCAGCTGCACCACGTGGTGTCCGCGCTCAATCGCAGCCCACGCATGGGCCGTTCCCAGAATCCCGCCACCAACAACCACCACTCGCATGCCACCAGCGTTTCGCATTGGTCTAGACCAATCAAGAACGCGGGGGCGAACACAGTATGAACAATTGGTATAGACCAATTTGGCGTACGCTCAGTCCGTGGACACCGTCGATGAACTCGAAGCAGTGCTGATGTCACTGCGCGGGATATGGGACGAGGAGGCCGTCGACGAGCTCGACCATGCCCTGCAGGCCGGATACCTCGCCCACGCCGACCGCGCGGACGATGAGCTGCTGCTCGCATCGGTTCTGCACGACATCGGGCACAGTCCGCTCCTCGGCCCCGCCGCCGACCACCGACACGACTCCATCGCGCGTGAATGGCTTACCCCTCGCCTCGGGAAACGGGTTGGGTGGCTTGCCGGTTCGCACGTCGCGGCCAAGCGGTACCTCGCGCTGACCGATTCCGACTACGCGTCGCATCTGTCCGCCGCATCCGTGGCATCGCTGGCCAGCCAGGGCGGAGCCGGCGCAGATAGCCGATGGAGTGAGCACCCGTGGTGGCCAGACGCACTCCGGCTGCGCCGGTTCGACGATGGAGCGAAGATTCCCGGGGCCAAGGGGCTTTCCCTTCCCCACGTGCTCGCACTGGCCCGAAAGGTGGTGACACGGCATGACTTCTGACGTGCGACTTCCCAAGCATTACCGCGTACGCACCGAACTCGACCACATCCTTTCGGCACTGAGCGAAGGAGATTCAGTTCCGCCCGAGCGCGACCTCGCCGAACGATTCGAGGTGTCACGCGAGACCGTCCGCCAGGCGCTGCACGAGCTGCTCGTGGAAGGGCGCATCGAGCGACGCGGACGAGGAACCGTGGTATCTGCGCCGAAGCTGGTGCAGCCGTTATCGTTACGGTCATACACCGAGGGCGCCCAGAGCCAGGGCCGAACCCCCGGGCGACTGCTGGTCACCTGGGAGGACATCACCGGAGACCCGGACCTATGCCGGGACCTCGGCATCCGGAACTCCTCGACGGTGATGCACCTGGAACGCGTCCTGCTGGCCGATGGTGCCAAGCTCGGGCTGGAAAGCACCTATCTACCCAAATCGCGGTTCGGCTCATTGCGCAACACTTTCGATCCCGGCACCTCGCTGTACGAGGCCATACGCGAACTGGGAGTCGGGTTCGGCAGTGCCGTCGAGCGCATCGAAACGGTGCTCGCATCACCACGCGAGGCATCACTTCTGGACACCTCGACAGCTATGCCCATGCTCCTTCTGCACCGACGCACGCTCGACACCGACGGACGACCGATCGAATGCGTGCGCTCACTCTTCCGGGGTGACCGCGTGGCCTTCGAGGCAGTCCTAAAGGAATGACATTAAGTGTACGATTGACGTACACTTAATGTCATGGTGCCACGAGGCGAAGCGCGCACCGCGGCGATACTCGATACCGCCCTGCGGGTGCTGGTAGCTGACGGATACGAACGTTTCACCATCGATTCCGTCGCCGCACAGGCGCATGCCAGCAAGACGACCATCTACCGCAGATGGAGCAACAAGGCCGAACTGGTCAAAGCCGCACTCGATGCTCACGACGCGAGCTGCAACGACCAGGTTCCCGACACCGGCTCGCTGCGGGGCGACCTCATTGCAACACTGGACATGCTGCGCCGCAAGACCGCGTCGATACCGCCGACCCTGTACACAGACCTCATGCGTGCCATGGAGCATGACGCGGAGTTGGCCGACGCCATCAACAGGCACCTGACCGATCCGGGCCTGTCCCCCTTCGATGCGCCATTGTCCCGAGCGATTCCGCGGGGCGAGGCGCCCGCCGATGTCGACCGCGAGCTGATCCACGATGTCGCCGAGGCAATGCTCACACATCGGCTGACCATGAGAGCGACGGTGGACGGCACCTTCATCCGTCGACTCGTCGACGATGTGCTGATCGTGCTTGTTCGGGGCGGAGTTTCATGACCGTGGTGATTGCAGGGGCGGGCCCCACGGGCCTGACGCTGGCCTGCGAATTATCGCGACGCGGCATTGGGTGCCGAGTGTTGGAGAAGGCGCCCGGCCTGTTTCCGGGCTCTCGCGGCAAGGGTTTGTCGCCGCGCACCCAAGAGGTGTTCGACGACCTGGGAGTTGCCGACGCGATCCAGTCCGGTGGCATGAAGATGCCGTCATTCCGTATCTATGCCGGACGCGAGATAGTTGCCGAGCGCACGCTGATGGAGATGCTGGGATCGGAGATTCCGTCGGGACCGGGGGTTCCCTACCCGGGCTTCTGGATGGTGCCGCAATGGCGCACCGATGAGATCCTGCTCAACCGATTGCGCGAACTCGGTGGCGACGTTGAATTCAATTGTGAAGTAACGGTTTCGATCAGAATATTGACGGGGTCACAGTCACGGTAATGCGGGACGGGACTCCCGACCGGATACGATCCTCATACCTCGTTGGCACCGACGGCGGGCGGAGCACGGTACGCAAGGTTCTCGGCGTCGGTTTCGCCGGAGAAACCTTCGAAAGCGAACGGACACTGATCGGTGATGTCCGTGCCGACGGCTTAGACGGCGAGTTCTGTCACGTGATGACACGGGGCGGTCAGGTATCGGAACGCTTCTCGCTATGGAATCTGCCGAACAGTGACCACTACCAGTTTGTCGCGAGCATGGCCACCGACGACGTTCCCCCACCGACCCTTGAGGCGGTGCAGGCTCTCCTGGTCGAGCGGTCCGGACGCGAAGACATTGTGCTGCATGATCTCCGGTGGATATCGCTGTATCGGGTAAATACGCGGATGGTGGACAGGTTCCGGGAGGGCCGGGTGTTTCTGGCCGGTGATGCCGCTCATGTGCACTCCTCGGCGGGCGGCCAGGGTCTGAACACCAGCGTGCAGGATGCCTACAACTTGGGCTGGAAGCTGGCGGCAGTCATCGCGGGCGGTCCCGAGTGTCTGCTGGAAACGTACGAAGAGGAGCGGATGCCGGTAGCCGCATCGGTACTGGGGATGAGCACGGATCTGCATCATCGCAACTTCGAACCGTCGAATGACCCTGCACCACAGCTCCATCAGATGGATATCACGTATCGGCAGAGCTCACTGGCCGTCGACGACCGGCCCGCCCCCAGCACGTTACGGGCCGGCGACCGGGCTCCCGATGCACTATTGCCGGAAGGCCGTCGACTCTTCGACGTGCTCCGGGGTACACACTTCACGCTCCTCACAGCGGACGGCCGGGCCACCGATATCCCTGACGTGCAGGTAGCGCCCGTCACGCCGTCGACCGATTACGACATCACCGCGTCGACCTTCATCTTGGTGCGCCCAGACGGATACATCGGCGTCATGACCGAATCCGAGGAGACCGTCCGGAGGTATCTCACTCGGGTGCGTTAGAGGGCGGCGGTCAACGTGTCCAAGCGCGCGGGAACATGCTTATGCCACGGGGTACCCGCGTACTCGTCACGCCAGGCAGAGGAGGTCAGGACGTTCGGTGCCACGCCCGGCACGTGCGTTTCACCGGACTCGTCGGTGTAGTCGAGGCCGAATCCGTTCGGGAGTGAGGCATGACCTGCCTGCATCATGTCGCTGATCTCGACGGTGGCCTCCGCGCTACCCGCCGCCGTGGAGATGCGCACCCGATCACCGTCGGCTATGCCGAGCTGTTGGGCATCCTCCTGGCTTATCCGCAGTGCGCCCTGTTGATCACGTTTACGCCAGGACGGATTGCGCAGGATGTCGTTGGCCGTGTACGCCCGTCGCTCGCCCGCCGACAACACAATCGGAAACTCCGGAGTCGTCAGCTGCGCCGGTCTCGAGGCCAATCCTCTAATTTCGTCCAGCATTTCGGGGATCGCGAGGGCAATCTTGTGATCCGCATGCGTGATCAGTGCGAAGTCATCTTCGTACTCGTGAACGGTGAAAGTCACGCCCGATGGGCTGTTCAATATGGCATCGAAGAGCGCGTTGCCGTCCGAGTGGCCCGCCCGTGCCACCGCCTGCGGATAAGTCATCATCGCCTTCTGCGCCAGACCCCACAGCGCGGCGGCACCCGCCAGCCCCTTGGGCAGGGTCGGACCGAGGGTTTCGTACAGGATGTACGGAGCCAGCGGGCCGAGTGCCGGATTGGCCAGCACCGCGAAGAACGCCTGCAGGTAGGCATCCCGACCCTGTGCGGCAGCATCACGCAGCGGCTGCAAGTCCGCATCGTCGACCACTCCCAATGCCCGGACCAATCGCGCCCAGATCTCCGGCTCGGGCAAGGTTCCTGGCTCGGGTTCCAGCAGCGGGTGCCGCAGCTGAAAAGTGTTGTGCGGGAACTCCAGGTTGAAAAATGTTGCTTCTACCTTCTCGAACTGGGTGGCAGCAGGCAGCACATAGTGAGCGAGGCGGGCCGTTTCGGTCATCGCCACGTCGACGACGACGAGCAGCTCCAGGGCCTGGAAGGCCTCCTTGCATCGGGCCGAATCCGCAAGGGAATGCGCGGGATTGCTGCTCTCGACAACCATCGCACGGAACCGGTCGGGATGATCGGTGAGGATCTCGTCGGGAATGACGTTGGACGGCACCAGGCCCCCGATGATGCGGGCCCCGGTCACCGGGGTGTTGCCGAAGAAACCACCCATGAGCGGCGCCATCCACGAATGCAGATGTTGTCCACCGCGTTTGGCGAAGCTTCCGGTGAGGATCCATAGCATCTTGTTCAGATAGGAACTGAGCGTGCTGTTGGGCGCCTGCTGAATCCCGAGGTCTTCGAAGACCGCCACGCTCTCGGCAGCGGCTATACGGCGCGCCGCCGCGCGAATGAGGTCTGCCGCCACCCCGCAGCGCTGCGCATAGTCGTCGATCGGTACCGCACGCAAGGCATCGCGAACCTCCTCGGTGCCGTTGACATGTGCCGCGAGAAAAGCTTCGTCACAGAGATTTTCCTGCACCAGTACCGCGGCCAGTGCCGCAAGGCACCAGGCGTCGGCGCCGGGGCGCACTCGCAGGTGGAAGTCGGCCATCTTGGCGGTGTCGGTGATGACCGGGTCGATGACGATCATCGACCGTTGCGGATCCTTGGCGATCTCGTTGAGCACCACTCGCGCCCGCGGGAAGCTCTGCGACATCCAGGGGTTCTTACCAACGAAGACCGACACCTCGGCGTGCTCGAACTCACCGCGGGTGTGCCCGCCGTACAAGTTCTTGTCGATCCAGGCCTCGCCCGTCTTCTCCTGTGCCAGCGCGTTAGAGCGGTACTTGGATCCGATGGCCTTCAGGAAGGCACCGCTATAGGCCCCACCCAGGTGATTGCCCTGACCGCCCCCACCGTAATAAAAGATCTTGTCTCCGCCATAGCTGTCACGGATGTGCTTGAAGCCCTCGGCGATCTCGACAATGGCCGTATCCCAATCGATTTCCTCATAGGTACCGTCGGGTCGGCGGCGCATCGGTGAGGTCAGTCGATCGGCATTGTTCTGGTAGTGATCCAGGCGCAATGCCTTGTTGCAGGTGTATCCCTTGCTCGCGGGGTGGTCCTTGTCGCCGCGAATCTTGGCAAGTGTGCGCCCCTCGGTCTGCACCACAATGCCGCAGTTGCACTCACACAAGATGCAGGCGGTGGGTAACCAATTGGTGGTGTTCATGACAAAGCCTCCTCGATAAGCGTGCGTAATTGCTTATGCACCACATCGATTGGTGTGATGTCGTGAGTGGATCGCGCGACGATGATTGCCCCCTCCAAAGAGGTTGTCATCAGCATGGCCAGCTCGTCGGCTCGTTCGCGGGGGACTCCGGCGGCGGCGAGCTTTTCGGCGATGAGACCGATCCAACGCTGGAAGACCGCCGCCGAGTGTTCGATGAGCTTTTGATTACTGGCAGGGCTCTCCGGGTCTCCGGCCTCTACCGCGACTGCCACAACGGGACACCCAGCCCGGAAATCGCTGCGCACCAATTGCTTCCGATAGGACGCGACAAGCCTGTCCAGGGCCTCCACCCCTGAGGGTGTGGCGTCGATCATCCCGGCGATGTACTCCCCCGCCAGATCCACCGCTTCACCCAGCAATTGAGTGCGACCGCCGGGAAAGTAGTGATACGCCGAGCCGCGCGGCGCCCCGCTGTGTTCGAGTACATCGGAGATGGCCGTCGCGTGTGCCCCGCGCTCACGAATCAGCAGGGCGGCCGAGGCGACCATTCGTTCACGCGGGGTGCTCAATCGTCGTCCTTCCCGGGGCGCACAGGTCTATGTATGCTGCTCTACATAATCCGCTACCGACACGGAGAAGTCAATGTCTGAGTACGAAACCCTGAGCATCCGTCGCGACGGATATGTCCTGGTCATCGGCCTGAACCGGCCGGCCAAGCGCAACGCGTTCGATAAGACCATGCTCCAGGAGTTGTCTCTGGCATTCGGCGAGTTCGAGACGGATGCGGAGCTACGGGCTGCCGTCCTGTACGGCGAAGGCACGATGTTCACCGCCGGTCTGGACCTGGCGAGTGTGGCCGCAGAGATTCAAAGCGGTGCCTCCCTGACACCCGAGGGCGGGATCAATCCATGGCAGGTCGATGGCACGCAACTATCCAAGCCACTGATTGTCGCGGTACATGGCAAGGTCCTCACACTGGGCATCGAGCTCGCACTCGCCGGCGATATTGTGATCGCGGATGAGACAGCGACCTTCGCGCAGCTCGAAATCAATCGAGGGATTTACCCGTTCGGCGGTGCCACTATTCGTTTCCCGCGAGCCGCTGGCTGGGGTAACGCGATGCGATGGATGTTGACGGCCGACACCTTCGACGCCGCCGAGGCTCACCGCATCGGAATCGTGCAGGAGGTCGTTGCTGCCGGCGCGCACGTCGATAAGGCGATCGCCATCGCGCAGACGATCTCGCGACAGGCACCGCTGGGAGTGCAGGCCACCCTGCGCAACGCCCGCTCGGCGATACGCGAGGGCGAAGCCGCTGCCGAGACGCAGCTGGTGCCCACCATCCGGGAACTCTTCACCACCGAGGACGCGGCGCTGGGCGTGCAGGCCTTCCTGACCCGAACCACCGCCGAGTTCGTGGGCCGCTGAAGATCCACCGATCAGCGGGCGTTGACTGCCTTCCGCACGTCACCGAGCTCCCCGATAGGCACCGTGCGCGTCGAGGCGACCGGCCGAACTCCCGGGCCGTCGGGCTTGGACACCATGACCACGCTGTCGATGTAGGGCTGGATGGTGGTCGTGTTCTGCACGGTCGCAACGATCACCAACTGGAACCCGAACTTACGGAACGCCGATAGCGCCTGCTGCGCGAACTGCGGATCGGACTTCGAGAATGCCTCGTCGAGCATCAGCTGCGCAAAGACCGGCCGATTGTCCCCAGTTTCGGGGTTGGCGAGGTTGAAGCTCAGCGCACCCGCGAGGCAGAAGGCCATCAGCTTCTCCTGCTCCCCACCGGAATTCGCACCCGCATTGCTGTAGGTGCGAATCGCCTCGCCGGTGGCGGCGTCGCGCTCCTCGCAGTACAACACGAAGCGGTTGCGCACATCCAACGCGTCGCGCGTCCATTGCCTGGCCTCGGGAGTCTCCGCCGCCAGTAGATTCCGCAGTTGCAGGATGTCCTGGTACTGGTCGTGGATGGCCTTCTCGTCTCCCATGGAAACCGCAACGGCCCGTCCCGAAATCCGCCGGGCCCGCTCGTTGAGCTCGCCCACCGCCTCAAGCGCCTTGGGCTCGGCACGCAAGGTCAACCGGGTTCCCCTGTTGAACTCCACCGAGCCCAAACCGCTATTGACCCGGTCGATCTGGTCGGTGATGCGGTGCGCCTCCTCCTCCGCGAGCTGATGCAACCGCAGGACTGCGGTAGGTGCCTGCTCGGTGATGAGTCGCAGCATCTGTTCGTAGGCGGCCGGTAGGTCACGCTCGTCGATTCGGCGGCACAAGGCGACGTAATCGTGGATCTTCTCGTCGAAGTTCTCACTGTCGTTGGGAATCGAATCCGGGAAGTCCCGGTCGTAGGCGTTGAGAATTCGGTTCAGCTCGTTGCGTGAACGGGTGACACTCTCCCGCAGCACCGACTGGTCCTTCTCGATCTGACGCCACAGCTCCAACCGGTAGGTGTCCGGCTCCAGCACATCCAGGCTTGACGACAGCTGCGGAACATAGGCTTCGATACCGGATCGGGTGTGCCCGCCCACCTCGCGCGGGTTCAAATTGTCCAACAGGTCCAGCAGTCTCGTGCGGCGCGAATCATGTTCGGATTCTTGCCTTCTGAGCGCACCGATACGTTCGGAGAGTTTCTTGATCTCATCGAGATAGGAATCGGCCTGCTGCTGCAGACCGGTGAGGTCGGGGTTCGCCTCCAGCATCGCGTCGTACTGGTCCTGAAGCCGTGCCACGGCGGCTTCGGCCGAATCGGTATCGATCTGGCTCCAGTACTCGTACTGGCTGTGCAGCTTGGACCACCGCACCACCTCCGAGCGCAGTTCCTCACGCTTGGTGTCCATCTCGCCGATGAACTTCTCGGCGTCACCAACGGCCTGCTGCGCCTCGACCACATCATCGGAGAGCGCGGCCCGCTTGTCGCCTGCGTTGCCCTGATAGATGTACTGGGAGGCGCGCAGCTCGCGCCGGTCATCCTTGACCGCGCGCCGGTCGCCGTCCTTGCGCAGGCCCTGATCGGTGACCGCCCGGCGGTGCTTGCTGAACTCGTCGGGTGTATCAACCAGCACGTAATCGCCCACAGCCGCCACCAGATTCATGGCAGCACTGGCGCATTCGTGATTGGGGTTGGTCAGGCGCAGGCAGTCGGCGAGGGTGCCCGGCTCGGCACGCCGCGGCGCGCCGGAAGGGATCACCCGCTCCATCTGCAGGTAACCGCGCATCGGGTTCTCGTTGACGTATCGCAGCACCTGCCGGTGGTGCTGATCGGGCACCAACAGGCACAGACCGGTAGACCGCAGCACCTTCTCCACCGATCTGCGCCACCGTTCCTGGCCTGGGCGCAGATCCATCAATTCGCAGACGTAGGGCAGCTCCTTGGCGGTAAGGCCCAGCGCCGCCGCGATTTCCCCACGCATGCGGTCCTCGTCAGGAGGCACCGAGGTACCGACATGTTCAACGCGCTTGAGCTCGGAGGAAGCAGCCCGCAGCTGGTCGCGCGCTGTCGACAAGGCGCCGGCCGCCATCACATAGGCGTCATGACCCGCTTCGAGTTCCGCATTGATCCGGGTGACTGCGCGCAGGCTCTCGACCCGCATGGCTTCGAATTCCTCAGCGGATTCGACGTCTTCGTCGTGGCCGAGGTCCCACAGGGCGCTGTCGTACGCGGTACGGCGGCGCGACACCTCCTCGGCCCGGGCCCGCGCATGAGCGAGTTCACTCTTGAGCGGTGCGAGATTACTGTCGGCGGCGGCGATCCGGCCGAGCAGCTTGTCCCGCTCGCCGGTGAGAATGTCCTGGCGCGACTGGATTTCGTCGCATTCACCGCCGAGCCGAGTGATCTCGGTGTCCAACAGGTCGATCTCCGGACCGGCCAGCGCCAGCCGCTGCTGATCAACGTAGTCGCGGACGGTGTGGTGATCCACCACGTCGACGGTGGCCAGCTGCGCCGCGTCGCTGGCGTACGTCTGCTGAATCTGCTCGATATCGCCCAGCGTCTGACGCTGGCGCTGCGCGACCGCCAGTGCGGCACGCGCGTCCACCAACGGGGTGATCTGCCCCAGGGCCTCGGAGATCGCGGCCATGGACTCGGGCTCGTCGAGCATGTACTCGCGGACGAACTGTTCCAGGCCACCAACGCTTTTGAGCGACTTGGCCTTACCCAAGAGCTGCTGGGCTGCCGAGGAACCTTGGATACCGACGGCGGCGTAGAGCTGTTCCAAATACCAGCGTTCGCTCTTGTGTCCACGCCAGCCCGCGCCATCGAAAACCGCAGCCGAATATCCCTTACTCGCCCAGGAATTACACAGGTCACGAATATCGGCATCGGCGTCGATCAGGTAATAGCGGCTCGAGGAATCCGAATCTGAGCCCGGTGCAAGCCATTTGAGAACGAGGCCGGTGATCACGCGACCATCGGTGCCCGAATAGGTGACCGCGATCGCCGACCATGCCGCACCCTTGCCGCGCAGGAACATCTGCGTTGGCCGCTCCCCCGGGTTCTTCAGCTCACCCCACAGACCGCGCACATACTTGTCGACGGTGCGCTTGCCCATACTCGAGCCGGCCGCAGTGGTATCGCTTGACGCGTTGAAGTTACGGCGGTTCGAGGACAGAAACGCCAGCGAAATCGCGTCCAGCAGGGAAGATTTACCGCTTCCGGAGGAGCCGGTGATCAGTGTGCCGCGGCGGCTGAACTCGATGGTGTGGTACCCGTCGAAGACACCCCAGTTAATGACCTGCAGTCGGGACAGCCAGAACTGCTGGGTGACTGAATCACCCGGCCTGCCGGGTACGCCCTCATTCATCGTCATCGGTATCGCCATCTTCTTCATCGTCGGTGGAGTCTTCTGGGGCGGCACCGCCACGCTGCAGCTGCTCGTATTGGCGTTGCAACGCCTCGATCATCTGCGCGGACATCAGCGCGTTGATGACGGGGCTGATGGTGTAGCTGTGCTCGTCATCGCGAGTGCGCTGCAGGATCTCGGCCTTCGACAGGCGTTTGATGGCTTCGTCGACGCGGTCGCGCAGCATCGCTTCATCGCGGTCGATGTCGTGGCTGACATTGGCGAACAGCTCATGGATATCGTCGCGGCTGACCAGCACCTGCTCGTCGTGTGCGGTCCTCGCGATCTTGGCCAGGTGCAGCGCAACGATCGAGGCATACGTGCCCAGGGGTTCGCGGCGCAACACCCGGGCGCCGTACGCGCTGGGGTTCTCCAAGGGAGCCGGTTCGGCATAGGCGACCTCAAGATCGTCGAAAACTCGTAGCCGCAGGTCCAATTCGGACAAACGCGAGGCCAGCACCTTGCGGTGCTCCATCATCGATGCCCACAACTCCGGCTGGCCGTCCTTGCTCAGATAGCGCCGGGCCACCAGGTTCTGCAACGCCCAGCATGCCTTGTCGGTCAGCTCGCTGGTGTCGCCATCGAACCGTGGTCCCTTGACGGTTCTGGGTGCCGAGGCATCCGGCTCGACACCGGGCAGATCGTCAAAGTTGATGTTTCCCAGGGGCGTTGTCGTCACAGTGCCGCCCCCTCCTCTTCGAGGGTTGCCAACACCGGTTCACGGAACATCAACTGAGGTACCTCCATCACCCGGTCCTGTCCATCCAGGGACCGGAACTTCACCTTGACCGACTCGCGATCAAGGGTGTTGTCCTGCTTGAGGGCCAGCGACCACAGCACGATCACGTCACCCAGATACGGTGCGTCGACATGAGAAATCATGTCGGGCAGGGAAACTGGGCCACCGGCAACAGCTCTGTTCACCGTATCGGCCAGTGCGGCCATGTCCACCTGGGTCGCCAGTGCCGAGAATCCACTCAAGTCCAAGGGGCCCGATGGCGCTTCCTGAGCCAGCACCGGCGGCGCCGTGTCCTTGATGGTGAATGACAGGGCACCGATGGACGCCGCCGCAGAGCGGCCGATGGGTAGTTCGGCGTCAATCGGGGAATCCGCGGTGGACACCTTGAGCAGCGCGTGCCCGGCGGCCAGGGCATCGTTGAGCTGCCGCGCACGGCCACGCGCCTGCTCCGTGGTGCCGGCGGCGAAGAATCGCCGGATACGTTGCGCACAGCGCTGCTCGATGCGGGAGACTTCCGCGATCTGCTGGGAAACCAGCTTGAAGAAGTTCTTCATGACATCACGCAAACCCGGGTCTAGCTCAGGTAATCCCTCAGCGACACAGGCGATATCGCTGCGTAGAGCGGCACGTTGGTCGGGGTCCTGGATGGTGCGTGTAAAGGCGGCGTACGAGGCGCGTTCGCGGGAGTCGAACAGGGCGTCGTAGTCGGCGAACATCCGTCGTGCACGGTCGCGGAACCCGGAATCGGAGTCCTCCGCCGCGTCGATGAGCCCGGCGGTGATCTCGTTCTGCATGCTGCCGTAACGCACGATGTCGGTGATCACCTGCTCCATCTGATAGGCGATGGCCCGGGTCTCATCCTCGAGATCGACGATGTCCGGCTCGGGACGGTATCCGTCGTCAATCGCGCGCAAGTAGCTCTGCAACTCGGCGATCTGAGCCTCGATATCGGCACGCAGCCGCGACGGGTCGCCATCCAGTTGAGTCGCGACCCGCTTGAGGCCCGCGGCGATACCCGCGATGGACCCGCCGGTGGCGACGCTGTCAGCACGACGCAGTCGCCGGACGAAGGCCAGCGCACTGCGTGCGTCCTCGGTCAACGAGCAGACGTTCTCGGCGTCGGGACCGGCGCCATCCGACGCGCGGTGCAACCAGCCGTCACTTGCCCAGCTCTTGATGAGGGCGAGTCCGGACTGCTCGCCCAGGCCGACCGCGTCAAGATCCCGGTCCAGTTTGGCCACCAGCTGGGGTTCGGAAACCTTCGCGCTGCGGTCCAGGTGGCGCTCCATGAGCGTGATGTATGGCGCCAGATTCTTAGCGGCCAATAGCCTGACCGCGCGGGATTTCTGCACGTCGTCGTTGTGCGCGAACAGCTCTTCGATCGTCAGGTCAGTCATCGCACACCTCCATCACATAGCTAGCGCGTGTCCCCCGGCCCCGTAGCTGTCGTAGCCACCGGCCCGGAAAACCTACCGGGCCGACGAAGGCGTGGCGAATGGGCTCGCTGACGTGGGACAAATGAGGCAAATGAGTTAGCTGAGATCTCCGTGAACACCCAGGGTGCCGTCCAGGTACTGGCGGCGACAGGCCCGTCGCGCCAGTTTTCCGCTGGTGGTGCGCGGGATGGCTCCCGCCGGGAGCAGGCGCACGTCGCAGAGCTCCAGGCCGTAGTGGCTGCGGACCGCCTCGCGGACCGCGTCGGCGGCTTCCTGCGGGTCAGCCTTGGCCGTCCGCGAGGCACGCTCGGCGACAACCACCAGACCATCGTCGATGGTGAAGGCGGTGACGTATCCGCGGCGCACGATGGGCGACGCGTCCGCGACGGCCGCCTCGACGTCCTGCGGGTAATACGACCCGCCGTCGATAGTGATGTGGTCGACCATGCGTCCGGTGACGTACAACTCACCGTCGAGATAAAAACCCATATCGCCGGTGCGCAACCAGTCGCCGTCCACATTGGACCTGTCAGCATGGCTTTTCGCGAGCGTCTCACCGAGCCGGGCGTGGAATGTCCTCGCACTTTCGTCCGGACGGCCCCAATAGCCGCGGCCAACATTGTCGCCCTGCAACCAGATTTCGCCGACATGACCGTCCGGAAGTTCGTTGCCTGTCGCTGGATCGACGATCACACCCGACAGGCTGCGGGCGAGTTGGCCACAGGACACATGGACAGTGGTGTTGGGTGCATCGACAGCGGTCGATACCGCGCGGCCCTCGGCGAGCTGCGCACGATCTAGGTACACGACGGAGGGTTCGGCATCCGGTGCGATGTTGGAAATAAACAGGACGGCCTCGGCAATGCCGTAGGAGGGCTTGAACGCGGTCGACGGTAATCCGAAGGGCGCAAAGGCCTTTTCAAAGGTGCGGATGGCATCGATGCTGACCGGCTCGGAACCGATGATCATCACTACGTTGCCCAGGTCGATGTCCGCACCGCCCTTCGGCACACCGCGCTGTGCGGTGTACTCGTACGCGAAATTGGGGGCGGCGGTGATGACGCGGCCTTCCTTGCAGCCGTCGGAGAGCGCCTTGATCCAGCGTTGTGGCCGACGGATGAAGGCCGTCGGCGACATGAGGGTGGAGTGACCACCATAGACCGTCGGAAAGCCGATCATGGACAAACCCATATCGTGATAGAGCGGTAACCAGCTGCAGCCGTGCGTGTTTCGATCCAGCAGATCGATCGACAGGATCATCTGCGTCAGATTGACACCGACGGCGCGGTGCGTGATTTCCACGCCGACCGGAGGTCGAGTCGCACCCGAGGTGTACTGCAGATGCGAGATGTCGTCATCCACTAGATGCACGTACTCGAAGGTCTCGCCCGCTTCATCGGGGATCTCGTCGATGACGAGGATGCGAGTGTCCTGTTCTTTGAGGAAGTCTTCGACAACCGTGCGTGCGCTGGAGGTCGTCAGGACCACCGTTGGCCTGCAGTCCGTGAGGGCGGTATCCAGACGCTCAGCGTGGCCGGGCAACTCGGGAGCGAAGAGCGGCACCGCGATGGCGCCGGCCTTGATCGCCGAGAAGAATCCGACGACATAGTCCAGACCCTGTGGAGCCAGAATGGCGACCCGATCACCACGTTCGATGTGGCGTTGCAGCGTCGCGGCTACCGCGTTCAGACGCACCCCGAGCTGCGACCACGTGAGCTCGATACGGGTGCCGTCCTCGGAGGTGGTGAAGTCCAGATAGCGATAGGCGACGGTGTCCCCGACGTTCCTGATGTTGCGCTCGATGAGGGATATCAGCGTGGTGCCGGGCGGCAGTTCGACGTTTCCGTCGGCATTCAGGCAATCGTCGATATCAAGCAAACCGTCAGCGCGAACCACGAATTCAAGTCTACGGGCGCGCGGAGTGCACACCGGGTCCCACTGAATCTCTGGTGCGGGCGGAGGGACTCGAACCCACACGTTCTTACGAACACGGGCACCTAAAGCCCGCGCGGCTGCCATTTCGCCACGCCCGCAGAGTTCCGATCGTACCTCCTCGATGTCAGAGACCCTCGTTACGTTCGAACACAAATCGCCTTGAGGAGTCCCTTTGCGATCTGCAGACGAGTTTTGCCGAGTCCAACGACTCATCGAGACCGGGATGAATGACTGTGCCATCGCACGTCAAACAGGGATACCTCGACCGACGGTGCGAGACTGGCGCCGCCGGCCTGGAGTCCTCGTGAGGGCATCTATCAACTCGTCAGCCTGTGGGGTAGCTCACGAACGGTCTTCGCTGCACGCAGAAAGCTACGCCTACCTCCTAGGCCTTTATCTGGGCGATGGGTGCATCTCACCGGACAGACGGTGCTGGCGTCTCAGGATCACCTTGGACCAGAAGTATCCGGTCATCATCGAGCGGTGCCGAGTCGCCATCGAGGCCTTGATGCCTGGACAGCAGGCCGCGATCGTTCAGTGCCCCAAGGGATGTGTGCAAGTCTCTCACTACTCCAAACACTGGCCCTGTCTCTTTCCTCAGCATGGCCCCGGCCGCAAGCATTCGCGAAAGATCGCCCTCGAGCCCTGGCAGCAGGACCTCGTCGATCACGCCACCGAGGATTTCGCCCGGGGTCTGATTCACAGCGACGGCTGCCGGGTGGTCGCCAACGATCGCGGAGTCGCCAGCATCCGCTATCACTTCACCAACCGTTCGGAAGACATCCTCGGCCTTTTCACCGCAGCCCTCGACAGGCTCGACATCCCCTGGACTCGATCGACCGCTTACGTCGTCTCCGTCTACCGCAAAGCTGCCACCGCGCGTCTCGACGAGTTCATCGGACCAAAGCGCTGACCAGGGGCGTTGGCACCCGCCCCCACCTCACGCGGTACCGTCAGGAGGTGTCCACTACACGGCGTCGGAGACCGGCACTCATCGTGCTGGTCGGCGTCAGTGCGCTCGCGTTCCTGGGCCTGGCCTACTGGCAGTTCCAGCGATTCGAGTCGGTGACCGGCGATGGCCAGAACCTCGGCTACGCCCTGCAGTGGCCGCTTTTCGCGGCGTTCGTGATTTGGGCTTATCGCCGCTTCGTGCAGTACGAGGACGAGGGCCCGCCCCCGCCGCCCAGCGACCGAGTGACCGAAATACCGGAGGGCCTGCTTCCCGAGCGCCCTGCCGCCGCGAAGCCGGATCCCGCCGACCGCACACTGACCGACTACAACGCCTACCTCGCCGCCCTGGCCGAAGAAGATAGGAAGCCTGCCCCGTGACCGAGCCCGAAGCCACACCCCAGACGCCCGCCGTGACCACGCCGGTCGAGAAAATCCGTGGCGCCCTGTGGCGCTACCGGATCCTGGCCTGGACCACCGGTGTGTGGCTGATTGCCCTCTGCTGGGAAATGTGGCTCAAATACATTGAGCACGTACCGCATCCGCCGAGCTGGATCGGCATCGTGCACGGGTGGATCTACTTCGTGTACCTGATCTTCACCACCGATCTGGCCATCAAGGTGCGCTGGCCGTGGCCACGCACCGCCGGCACGCTGCTCGCGGGCACGATCCCGCTGCTCGGTTTCATCGTCGAGCATTACCGCACCAAGCAGGTCAAGGAGCAGTTCGGCATCTAGCCGAAAGAAATCTCCAATGTCAGGAATACTGACATGACGATGCGACTTTGATAGCGGTATGACCACCACACATGCAGTTGTCGCCACTGCCTATGGCGCATCCGACGTACTCGAGTTCCGCGAGGTGCCGATCGATGGCCCCGCCGACGGCCAAGTACTCATCGACGTCAAAGCCGCCGGCGTTAATCCCATCGACTGGAAGCTGTATTCGGGAGCCTTCGGCACCGACCCGGCCGCAATCCCCATGCGCCTCGGCCTCGAGATCTCCGGAACTGTCGCCGCCGTCGGACCGGGTGTCGACGGGTTCCAACCCGGTGATGACGTCATCGCCGCCGGGCAGATCGGTGGCTACGCCAACCAGATCGTCACCACTGCAGACCAGGTGTTCAAGAAGCCCGCGAGTCTGTCCTTCAACGAGGCCGCCGGATTCCTGCTCACCGGGCAGACCGCGGTCCACCTATTGGAAGCCACCAATGTCACCGAAGGGGACACCGTTCTGATTCACGGTGCCGCGGGCGGCGTGGGACTGTTGGCCACCCAGCTCGCCAAGGCCCGCGGTGCAACCGTGATCGCCACCGCCAGCGCTGCCCGCCACGAACAGCTTCGTGGCTACGGAGCGATCCCGGTCGAATACGGCCCCGGACTGCAAGACCGTGTCAGCTCAATCGGCTCGGTTGATGCAGCCCTCGATCTGGTCGGCACCGATGAAGCCGCCGACGTCTCATTGGCACTCGTTGCCGACAAGGACCGTATCGCCACGATCGCCGGATTCGGCCGTGCCGCAACCGATGGCTTCAAAGCACTGGGCGGCGGCCCCGGTGCCGATGCGGGCACGGAGATCCGTCTGGCCGCCCGCCCCGAGCTGATTCGCCTTGCGGGCAATGGCGAACTCAAGGTCACCATCGATCGCACCTATCCGTTGGCCGAAGCGCGCCAGGCCCATGAGTACGTCCAGACGGGCCATGCCCGCGGAAAGGTCATCCTGCTGCCCTGACCCCCGCGAGCAGCCCCCTAATGCGGGGGCTGCTCCCCGGGGAGGCTACGGCGCGGTCCGGCCGAGGTTGACCAGGTTGCGCAGCATCGGGAGCAGCGCCGCCAGCGCCCGTCCGCGATGCGATACCGCATCCTTCTCTTCGGGCGTCATTTCCGCTGCGGTCCGCAGACCGCCGCGCGGCACGAAGATCGGGTCGTAGCCGAAGCCGTTCTGCCCCGCGGGTTCGCGCGCGACCGAGCCCTTCCAGCGCCCCTCTACGACGACCTCTTCGCCGTCCGGAGTCACCAGCGCACACGCCGATACGAATGCCGCACCGCGGCGCTCATCAGGCACATCGGAGAGCTGCGCGAGCAACAGTGCGGTGTTGGCAGCATCATCTCCGTGCCGCCCCGCCCAGCGCGCAGACAGCACACCGGGCATCCAGTTCAGCGCATCTACCGCAAGCCCGGAATCGTCGGCGACGCAGGCCAATCCGGTCTGTTGTGCGCCCTCACGCGCCTTGATGAGCGCGTTGTCCTCAAAGCTGGCGCCCGTCTCTGGCACTTCCTCGTATTCGGGCACATCGGCGAGCGAAACCAGTTCGACCCCGGTAACCCCTGACGACTCGAGCACCCGATGTAACTCCGCGAGCTTCTTCGGGTTACGGCTCGCGACAAGTATTTTCATGGCCCCCGCCTACTTCGAACCGAACGCCTTCTTCTGTGGCGCCTCCGGCAGGACACCCGGATACGGCAGGGCTAACGCTTCCTTCTGCAGAACGAACAGTTCCTCGGCGGCGCCGACGGCGGCGTCAAGCAGCTTGTCCAGCGTCGTACGCGGGAAGGTGGCGCCCTCACCGGTGCCCTGAACCTCCACCAACGTACCGGTGTCGGTGGCCACCACATTCATGTCCACCTCGGCGCGCGAATCCTCTTCGTAGGGAAGGTCTACGCGCACCCGGCCGTCCACCACGCCAACACTCACGGCGGCGATCGCACACGACAGTGGCTCATCATCGGCGAGCTTGCCGTGCGCGGCCAGGTACGTCACCGCATCGGCGAGCGCTACATACGCACCGGTGATCGCGGCGGTGCGAGTCCCGCCGTCGGCCTGCAGCACATCACAATCGATGGCAATGGTGTTCTCCCCCAATGCCGACAAGTCGATACACGCACGAAGAGAACGCCCGATCAAGCGGCTGATCTCCTGAGTACGGCCACCTACGCGCCCCTTGACCGATTCACGGTCGCTGCGGGTATGGGTAGAGGCCGGCAGCATCGCGTATTCGGCTGTCAGCCAACCAAGTCCAGAACCCTTGCGCCAGCGCGGCACACCCTCGGTGGCGCTGGCGGTGCACATCACCCGCGTCTGACCGAACTCGATGAGTACCGAACCTGCCGGGTGCGAAGTGAATCCCCGCGTAATGGTCACCGGGCGCAGTTCGTCGTCTTGTCTGCCGTCTTCTCGTCTGGACACGCCCTCGACCTTATCGTCTCCGCGAAAGTACCGAGCGTGAGCGGCAGAGCTACAGCTCGATGGTCTCCCCCGCGACGACGGCCCGCACCGGCCCGTCGAATGCCGACTTCGCCTCGGCGATGACATCCTCGCGCGAAGTCCACGGCGGGATGTGGGTCAGCAGCAGTTCCTTCACGCCTGCTCGGGCCGCGATCTGCCCCGCCTCGGTGCCGGACAGGTGAAGGTCCGGCGGGCGGTGCCCCGGCATGTGCGTCCACGACGCCTCGCACAGGAACACGTCGGCATCGCGAGCCAGCTCGACCACCGCGTCGCATATGCCGGTGTCACCGCTGTAGGCGAGGACGGCACCTGACGTGTCCTCGATCCGCAGTCCATATGACTCCGGCGGATGCGCCACCCGTGTGGGTGTCACCGTGAGCGACCCGAATTCGACGGGCACACCTTCACTCCACGCATACAAGTCGAAGATGTCGGTGAAGTCGTCGACCTCACCGCCGATCTCGGCCGACGCGGCCCCCACCCGAATCAGGGTGTCGGCAGGCCCGTACATGATGGCCTTGCCCTTGGGCGGATTCGGGTGATAGCGGCGCCACACGAACAGACCAGGCAGGTCCAGGCAGTGGTCGGCATGCAGGTGCGACAGCAGAACGGACACCGATCCGGGGTCGGCGAACCGTTGCAGAGAGCCCAAGACGCCGCCACCGAAGTCGATGACCAACGGTGGCGCATCCGGTGCCGTCAGAAGGTAACCAGACGCCGGTGAATCCGGTCCGGTGACACTGCCTGAGCAGCCGAGCACGGTGACTCGCACAGCCCCTAGCTTGCCACGTCCGGCAAGCGTCTCGGCACAGGGTTAGAGAGGTGTTGCAATTTCGGTGTAACCCGCAACACCGCTAGCTCGAGTTTGCACCGCTGTCACAGCCGGACCGAGGAATCTGGCCGCCAGGGTGCGGAACGCATCGGGGTCACCGGTTGCCTCAAAAACGCGGTTCGGACCTGAGGCACTCGGGTTATCCGGATGCGGCCGCAACAGATCCCTCTCCGACAGCACCCGCAGCAGGTCCTTGGCAGTTTCCTCGGCGCTGGACACCAGCGTGACATCCTCGCCCATGGCGAGCTGGATCAGCCCGGACAGCAACGGATAGTGCGTGCAACCCAGCACCACGGTGTCGACCTGAGCCCGCTGCAGCGGCTCCAGATAGCCCTCGGCGAGCTGCAGCACTTGCCTCCCGCTGGTGATGCCACGCTCCACGAAGTCGACGAAACGCGGACATGCCACCGCCGTGATCTCGGTGTCCCGCGCGGCCGCGAACGCATCCTGGTACGCACCCGATGCGATGGTCGCCGCGGTTCCGATGACACCGATCTTGTTGTTGTGGGTGGTGTGCACGGCGCGGCGCACCGCAGGCAACACCACTTCGATGACCGGCACCGGCGCATAGCGTTCACGAGCGTCACGCAGGCATGCCGCCGAGGCCGTATTACAGGCGATCACCAGGGCTTTCACCCCGCGTCCGACGAGGTCGTCACCGATGGCCAGCGCGTGCCGGCGGATCTCCGGAATGGTCAGCGGACCATATGGCCCGTTACCCGTATCACCGACGTAAATGATGTCCTCGTCGGGCAGCTGGTCGATGATGGCCCGCGCGACGGTCAGTCCGCCGACTCCGGAATCGAATATCCCGATCGGCGATGCGCCGCTTGCGCCAAGACCCTCGAGAGCGGCGCCGGGGCCCGTCATGTCGACAGCCTTGGTGGCGCCCCAGGACCACGTGCAGCCTTCGCCTTGCGTTCCCTACCCGAGAGCCAATAGGCGGCCAGTACGCCGGCGATAGCCCCACTCAGGTGCCCCTGCCAGGACACCCCGAACTGTCCGGGCAGCACACCCCACAGCACACCCCCGTAGAGGACGATCACGACGACACCGATGAGGATCTGACCCACGCGGCGGTTGAAGAATCCTCGGACAATCACATAGGTGAGCCAGCCGAAGATCAGCCCCGACGCCCCGATGTGATTGGTCTCGTAGGGCGAGCCGAGGTTGCCAATCAGCCACGTGCCGATCCCGCCGAGAACCCAGATGATCGCAGTTGCCAGCAGGAAGCGTCCGAGCCCGGCGGCCGCGGCCAGGAAACCCAGCACGAGCGCGGGCACCGTGTTGGCAACCAAGTGGCCCCAATTCGCATGCAGCAGGGGCGCGAACAGGATGCCGTCCAGACCATCGGCCTCCAGCGGCCGGATGCCGTTCTCGTCGAGTTGGTGCCCGGTAACCGTATCGATGCCTTCGATGACATAAAGCAACGCGACGAATGAGACCACCAGGATTCCGCCGGTGACCCACTGTGGCCGTCTGGACCGCTCGGGACGGGCTGGATGGAACCCCTCCGGGCCACCCTGGTATCCCGTCATGCCCACAACTGCCCTTCCAGCGCGTCCTCTGCGTCATCCACGGTACCGGCGTAGGCGCCGGTCGACAGATACTTCCAGCCCGCATCGGCCACCACGAATGCGATGTCCGCGCGCTCGCCCGCCTTGACGGCCTTGGCCGCCATGCCGAGCGCCGCGTGCAGAATCGCGCCGGTCGAGATGCCCGCGAAGATGCCTTCTACTTGCACCAACTCGCGGGTACGGCGCACCGCGTCGAACGACCCGACCGAAAAGCGGGTGGTGAGCACCTCGGGGTCATACAACTCGGGCACGAATCCCTCGTCGATGTTGCGCAGTGCGTAGACGCCCTCGCCATAGCGCGGCTCGGCGGCAACAATTTGCACCCCGGGCACGTTCTCCCGCAGAAACCGTCCGGTACCCATGAGGGTTCCGGTGGTGCCCAGCCCGGCAACGAAGTGGGTGATCTCGGGCAGGTCGGCCAGAATCTCCGGGCCGGTGCCGTGATAGTGCGCGGCGGCATTCGCCGGGTTGCCGTACTGGTACAGCATCACCCACGAAGGATTTTGCGCGGCAAGCTCTTTGGCAGTGGCGACGGCGGTATTGGAGCCACCTTCGGCCGGGGAGAAGATGATCTGAGCGCCGTATAGCTCAAGCAGCTGGCGTCGCTCGATGGAGGTGTTCTCCGGCATCACGCAGATCATCTTGTAACCCTTGAGCTGCGCGGCCATCGCCATCGAGATTCCGGTGTTGCCACTGGTGGGTTCCAGAATCGTGGCTCCCGGTTCCAGCAGCCCGTCCTGCTCGGCCTGTTCGATCATGCGCAGGGCAGGCCGGTCCTTGATGGAGCCGGTCGGATTGCGGTCCTCCAGCTTGGCCCACAGCCGCACATGCGGATCGCCGTCCCAGGCCGGGGACAGCCTCTGCAACCCGACCAGCGGCGTGTTCCCGAGGGCCTGGAGCAACGAGTCGTATCGGGTCATGCGCCGCTAGCCACCGGCCACGGCGGGCAGGATGGTGACCGAATCGCCATCGGCGATCTCGGTGTCCAGCCCACCCGAGAACCGCACGTCCTCGTCGTTGACGTAGATGTTGACGAAACGGTGCAACTTGCCGTCGTCAACCAGCCGGTCGGAGATCCCGGAATAGTTGGATTCCAGGTCCGCGATCACCGCTTGCAGCGTGGAACCCGTTGCCGTGACGCGCTTCTCGCCACCGGTGTGCGTACGCAGGATCGTGGGAATCGATACTTGAATCGACACGGTGGATATTCCTTTTCTCTAGTACTGCTCGACTTCTCTAGTACTGCTCGACGTATTGGTCCACAACGGAAATCTCCTCTTCGGTGACCACCCCGTCGACGATCCGGTAGCTGCGCAGTTCGTGCTGCTCAGGATCGCGAGTGGACACCAAAACGTAGTGGGCATCGGGTTCCGCGGCCAGGTTGATATCAGTACGGCTGGGGTAGGCCTCGGTCGCGGTGTGCGAGTGATAGATAACCACCGGCACCTCATCGGCGTCATCCATCGCCCGCCAAACCCGAAGCTGCTCACCGGAATCAAAGCGATAAAAAGTAGGAGACCGCTCGGCGTTGATCATGGCAACGTGTCGCTCGGGACGATCGGAACCCTCCGGACCGGCCAGTACACCGCAAGCCTCATCGGGATGATCGGCGCGGGCATGCTTGACCATGGCGTCGACCAAATCGGCGCGAACTACCAGCACTGTCTTTCCTGCTTCCCTCTTGGCGTCTCGGACGATTACGAAAACGCTCCTGGCAACACGTCACGATATGCGGGTATTCCGGCCACGCTCACGGCGCCCACCACGGCCCGCACCACGGCACGCTCCACACAGTCGGCGGCGGCAATCCCCACCGAAATGGTGAGAGCCTCGGCATCGCCCTCGCCGGTCCCGGTCGCCAGCACGTACAGCGTGTCCCCATCCATCGGGGTATGCGCGGGCCTGATCGCCCGTGCCAACCCGTCGTGCGCAGCAATCGCCACCCGGCGGCATTGCGCCTTGCTCAGCGGGGCGTTGGTCGCCACCACGCCGATCGTGGTGTTCAACGAGACCGATTTGTCGGGCAACGCGGCCAGCGCCGCGATCTGGCTTGCCGGAGGCGCGCCGAGTTCCGGCGCACAGGCGGGCTCCCACGGCAGCCCTGTCGACGGATTGATCACCAGTCCAACCGGGTTGGCCACGATCACGGCACCGACCACAATCCCATTACCCAGATCCGCACTCGCGGAGCCGACACCGCCCTTGAGAGTGCCGGCTCGCGCTCCGACACCAGCACCCACGGCACCCCATTCGGGCGTATCGCCTGCGAGTTCTGCCGCCCGGTAACCGAATTCAGCGTCGGGACGGCTCTTCCAGGCACCCACCGGTAGATCGAAGATGACTGCTCCCGGGACGATGGGCACGGTGCCGCCCTGCAGGGCCACTCCCCTGCCCTGCTCCTCCAGCCAGCGCATCACCCCATCGGCGGCGGCCAGTCCGTAGGCGCTGCCGCCGCTGAGCACAATGGCGTCGACCGTAGAGACGGTGTTGGCCGGATCGAGCAGATCGGATTCACGCGTTCCCGGAGCTCCGCCGCGCACATCGACCGCACCGGTCGTCCCCGGCGGCGCCAGCACCACGGTGGTGCCGGTGGCCCAGCCCGATCCGAGTTCGGCGTCGGCATCCACGCGCTGGTGATGTCCCACCAGCATTCCCGGAACGTCGGTGATCGCACCCGAGAACAGGCTCATACCGCCGACTTCCCCATCAACGCGAGCACCAACAACTCCTGCATCACGGTCAGCCAGTGGTAAATGTCCATATGCCCCGCCATCGGATCGTCTGCGGGCAACTCCTGCGGCCCGTCGCTGTCGATCCCGAGCATCGCCCCCAGCGCCAGGCGCACATCATTGAGCGCGGTCAGCCATGCGCGCGCGTCGTCCTCGGACAGCTCAAAGCGCCCGCCCTCCAGGGGAAGCGTGCGCAGCAACCGTTGACCCGCCTCACGTTTGGCGTCGATGATCTCCGGTTCATAGAGGCTGCGCAGTGCGCTGTTGAGTCCGCTCACCGCCTCGAGACTGCTGGTGCCGTCCTGGTCGGGGCGGTGAAAGTCGGGAAGCAACCGCCCAAGAGTGACATCGGAGGGCGCCGCGGTGTTCCCGGTACGGATGCCGGTCAGCTGTGCCAGCTCGTCGTTGGGCGCTGACGATTCGCGCTCATCGAGCATCGCCAGCATGGAAGTGACCATCGACTGTACGAGCGCCGCCTCGTGCGGCTCCATCTCAGAACGCAGCCGAACCCCATCAGACGCGTTGACGCGCTTCCACTTTCGCACGGATCAGCGGCTCAACGATCCTGCTGCAGAGTGGCCCACAGACCGGCGGCGTGCAGCTTGCTGACGTCGATCTCCATCGACTCACGCGCCCCGCAGGACACCACAGCCTTGCCCTCGTGGTGAACCTGCAGCATCAGGTTGGTGGCCTCGCTCTCGCTGTAGCCGAACAGCTGCTGGAACACGTAAGCGACATAGTTCATCAGGTTTACCGGGTCATCCCACACGATGGTGACCCACGGCGACTGGGTCTCGTCGACATGTTCGACAGACCTCTCTGCGGTAGTCCCTGGCAAGGCTCGCGCCGGCGCACCCATGGCCCCAGAATACCGGGGCCGCGAACTCTGTCAGCATGAAGTTCGGGTTCCCCGTCTCCCCGGAGCCTCTCGGGACCCGTTCACGCGCCCGGGTATCCCGCTAACGTGGCGCACATGGCGCACCTGCATACGTCATTGCTCACCGACAAGTACGAGCTCACCATGCTTGCCGCCGCACTGCGTGACGGCACCGCGGGACGTCAGGCCACGTTCGAGGTGTTCGCCAGGAGATTGCCGGACGGCCGCCGTTACGGCGTCGTCGCCGGCACCGCCCGATTGCTCGAGGCGCTTGCCGAATTCCGATTCGGATCGGAAGAATTGGAATCGCTGTCCGACTTTCTGGACGAGGACACACTCCAGTACCTGGCCGCATATCGATTTAGTGGCGACATCGACGGCTACCGCGAGGGTGAGCTCTACTTCCCGGGATCCCCGGTGCTCACGGTGCGGGGAACCTTTGCCGAATGCGTCATTCTGGAGACCCTGGCACTGTCGATCCTGAACCACGACAGTGCCATCGCCTCTGCCGCCGCCCGAATGGTGTCGGCCGCAGCAGGCCGTCCGCTTATCGAGATGGGCTCACGGCGCACCCACGAACTGGCGGCGGTAGCCTGCGCCCGCGCCGCCTATCTCGCGGGATTCGAATCGACGTCCAACCTGGAGGCCCACCGCCGCTATGGTGTGCCCGCCCGCGGCACCGCCGCGCACGCCTTCACTCTGCTCCACGCCAAGGACGGCATGAGCCCCAGCGAGGCCGAGCGTGAAGCATTTCGCGCGCAGGTCGAGGCGCTCGGGGTGTCCACCACCCTGCTGGTGGACACCTACGACATCACCACCGGGGTCGACAACGCCATCGCCGTCGCCGGGCCCGAGCTCGGGGCGGTGCGCATCGACTCGGGAGATCTGGGCATGCTGGCCCGGCAGGTTCGGGCACAACTCGACGGGCTGGGTGCACACCGGACCCGCATTGTCGTCTCCGGGGACCTCGACGAGTACTCCATCGCGGCACTGCGCGCCGAACCCGTCGACATCTACGGTGTGGGCACCTCGGTGGTAACCGGATCGGGGTTCCCGGCGGCCGGCATGGTCTACAAACTCGTCGAGATCGACGGCATCCCGGTGGCAAAACGCAGTAGCCACAAGGAATCACATGGCGGCCATAAGTGTGCGCTGCGCACCGCCAAGCCGACGGGCACCGTCACCGAGGAGGTGGTGTATCGCGCGGCCGCCGGTCAGCCCACGGTGATGGAGCCGCACCGGGTACTGACCACCCCACTGGTGCGCGGAGGCGCGCCCGTCACCTCCGACTCTCTCGACGACGCCAGAGACCGGGTACGCACGGGATTACTGAGCCTGCCGTGGGAGGGGCTGGGCCTTTCGCACGGGGATCCTGCGATCACCACCCGATTGGTGGGATAATTCCTGGCCGGAGGACACATGGCAGCCAGAAGGCAATGGGCGGGAACCACTCCCGCTGAGCGGCGAGCGACGCGTCGGCGGGCACTGCTCGATGCGGGTATCGCGGCGCTCGGCGCCATCGACGGCCCGGCGCTGACTATCCGCACGGTCTGCAGGTCTTCCGGCGTATCGGAGCGCAACTTCTATGAGGAATTCGGTGACCGTGACGACTTCGTGCGTGCGGTGTACCAAGACGTCCTCGAATCCGTGATGCGCGTCGTCACCGAATTCGCCGCCGAGGGAGACGATTTAGAAACCCGCGCGGTGGAGACCTTCATCGGGGCGACCGTCGACAACCCCGCCTACGGACGCATCATGATGCTCGCCCCATTCACCGAACCCATACTGGGCAGTGTTGGGTTCGCGGGCTCGATGGCCTTCGCCTCACTTGCCGAGAAGGCACTGATCGACGTCGACGATCCGGGACGGCGCCGCTTCCTATCGGTGTCGCTTGTCGGCGCGGCCTCCGGCGCCATCATCGATTATCTGCGCGGGGATCTGGCCATCAGCCGCGACGAGCTCATCGACTACATCTCACGCATGGGCCGGCACGTGTCTGACATCTTCGACTGAGTACCGGCGGGGGTACCGTCGATCCATGGGCAGGGCGCTTATCGTCGTCGACGTGCAAAACGACTTCTGCGAGGGCGGCTCGCTGCCCGTGTCCGGCGGAGCAGCGCTGGCCCAGAAGCTCAACGACCTCACCACATCCGGTGCGTACGACGCGGTGGTCGCGACGCGCGACTTTCACATCGACCCCGGCGACCATTTCTCCCAGACACCGGACTTCGCGACAAGCTGGCCGCCGCATTGCCGGGTCGGCACACCCGGCGCCGACTTTCACCCCGACTTCGACCTCACCCCGGTCGCCGCGGTGTTCTCCAAAGGCGAGTACTCCGCCGCGTATTCGGGCTTCGAGGGCGCCTGCGCGGATGGCACCACGCTGGCGTCATGGCTGCAGAAACGGGATCTGGACAGCGTCGACGTGGTGGGCATCGCCACCGATCACTGTGTGGCCGCCACCGCGCGCGACGCGGCCCGACAGGGGCTGCATACCCGCGTACTCACCGCGTATGCCGTTGGCATTGAAGAACAATCAATAAATCGCGCCCTGGGTGAGCTCCGGGCCGCCGGCGTCGAGGTAGTCCGCTGAAGAACACCGACACGCCCACATCTGCCACGGGCCTGCTTGCCACGGCCGTCACCGCGCTCGGCGGAACCGAACGCGCCGGACAGCTCACGATGGCCACGGCCGTCGAGCACTCCCTGCATAGCGGCGAGCACCTGGTGGTCCAGGCCGGCACCGGCACCGGCAAGTCGCTGGCATACCTGGTACCGGCCCTTGCCCACGCCATCGAGGAGTCATCCCCGGTCGTGGTATCCACCGCCACCATCGCGCTGCAACGCCAGCTCGTGGATCGTGACCTGCCCCGGTTGGCGGAGGCGTTGGCACCCTCACTGGCCCGCAAGCCCAGATTCGCCATCCTGAAGGGCCGTGGAAATTACCTCTGCCTCAACAAATTGCACAACGGCGCAGCATCCGATCAGGAAGCACCCGACACGTTGTTCGAGCCCTTCGCGGCCAGCGCGCTCGGCCGCGACGTGCAGCGTCTCAACGACTGGGCGGAGACCACCAAGACCGGGGACCGCGATGAGCTCAAGCCCGGCGTTCCCGATCGCTCCTGGTCGCAGGTCAGCGTGTCGGCACGTGAATGCCTCGGCGCCACCCGGTGCCCGTTCGGCACCGAATGCTTCGCCGAACTGGCCCGGCTCGACGCCGGACAGTCGGATGTGGTGGTCACCAACCACGCACTGCTGGCCATCGACGCCATTGCCGACATAAACATCCTGCCCGAACATGACGCGGTGATCGTCGATGAGGCACACGACCTCGTCGACCGGGTGACAAGTGTTGCCACCCAAGAACTCTCGGCAGTCGGGCTGACTGTCACCATCCGGCGGATAGGTCGCCTGGTGTCACCCGAAACGGCGAGCCGTTTCGAGGCCAGCTCGGCAACCTTCTCTTCGCTGATCCACGACAGCAGGCCCGGCACCATCGACCGCGCGGACGAGGAGACCGTTACCTACCTCACCGCGCTGCGCGACGCCGCGGCCGCCGCACGCACCGAGATCCCCACCGGCCAGTCCACCGACCCCGCCACTGCCGCCGCACGCACCGAAGCAGTTGCCGCACTGGACGATATCGTCGATGCCGCATCACTGACGCTGGCCTGCTGGGCCGAACCGGACATCACGGCACGCCCCAACGTGGTGTGGCTCGATCACGAGGACAACCGCGGCACGGTGCGTCCGGTACTGCGAATCGCCCCGCTGTCGGTCGCCGGGCTGCTGCGCACCCGCCTGTTCGGGCAGCGCACCGTCGTCCTCACCTCGGCCACTCTGGTCCTCGGGGGCAAGTTCGACACCATGGCCGCCTCCTGGGGCCTGCCTGCCCGAGTGGCCAGCACAGAGACGAATACCGAAGCCAAGGCCGTCTGGCACGGCATCGACGTCGGATCCCCGTTCCAGCATGAGAAGTCCGCCATTCTCTACCTGGCGCGGCACCTTCCCGCCCCGGGGCGCGATGGCGTCGGTGCGGCGACGCTCGACGAGATCGAGACTCTGGTCCGCGCCGCGGGAGGACGCACCCTGGGGCTGTTTTCCTCGATGCGTGCCGCCAAAGAGGCATCCGAGGAAATGCGGACGCGGCTCGACACCCCGGTGCTGTGCCAGGGAGACGACGCGACATCGATTCTGGTCGAACAGTTCAGCGCGGACCCACAAACCTCGTTGTTCGGGACGCTGTCGCTGTGGCAGGGAGTCGACGTGCCCGGACCGTCGCTGTCGCTTGTTCTCATCGACCGAATCCCATTCCCCCGCCCCGACGATCCGCTTAGGGCGGCCCGGCAGCGGGCAATCAGCGCGCGCGGAGGCAATGGGTTCATGGCGGTGGCGGGCACCCAGGCGGCGTTACTTCTGGCCCAGGGCACTGGCCGGCTGTTGCGCGGCGCACAGGACAGAGGCGTTGTCGCGGTGCTTGATTCACGGATGGCCACGGCGGGTTATGGCGGATTTCTGCGTGCATCGCTGCCACCATTCTGGTCGACACACGACTTGTCGGTAGTCACCGCGGCGCTGCAACGACTGATGACCAAGCACGATGCGACCTATGCTGAGGAAGGCTCCCCCACGCGGGGATAGCCACTACAGGGAGATGGCCATGCCGAATTCGGTCAGGTGGTTCCGTACGCCGGTAGCGGTCCTAACCTGCTGCGCTCTCGGACTGTCAGCCTGCACCAATCCCGTTAACGGCACACCGATCTCACAGCTCGGAGACCCCAATCAAGTGGCCGGACTACCCGTTGTCGACGGACCTTCCGGGCTGCGTCCACAGCCCAAACCGGCCGACCGAGTCGTCCTCGGTACCGACGGCGGTGAGATGGATCGGCTTGCCATCTACTCGATCGCCGATATCGAAGACTTCTGGCAGAGTGCCTATCCAAGGACCTTCTGGGCCAAATTCCGCTCCATCGAATCGTTGATGTCATGGGATAGCGCAGGACCGGTCGTCACGGAGTTCTGCGACAACGTGACGCTGGGCTTCGACAACGCCGGGTACTGTAGCGACCAGAACGCGATCGGCTGGGACCGGGGCGCACTGTTTCACAGGCTGACACAAATGTTCGGTCCTATGGCGGTGCCGATGACCCTGGCTCACGAGTACGGCCATGCCGTCGCACATCAATCAGAGATGATGGATGCGGCAACGCAGTCGCTAATCGGCGAACAAATGGCCGACTGCCTCGCGGGGACATACCTACGCTGGGTCGCTCAGGGCAGCTCACCACGTTTCACACTGAGTACCGGCGACGGACTCAACAACGTTATAGCCTCACTCATCGCATTCCGCGATGATCCTGTCGAGGTCGTCGGCGCCATGGACGCTCACGGGTCTGCTTTCGACCGAGTCTCGGCGTTTCAGCGCGGATTCACAGACGGTGCGCCGCAGTGCACCCGGATAGATATGGCCGAGATCACCAAACGCCGTGGAGGGCTTCCGCTCGACCTGCCGTCAGGTCCATCGGCGGACGCACCTCCCACCGTCGACACCTTACGGACACTGATGACGGTGCTCAAAGCGGTGTTGCCCGTTCAGGGAAACACCGAACCACCGCGATTGTCGGTGTCAGGTGCCAGCTGTGACGGGCACAGCCAACCTACGGAATCACCCCCGGTCAAATACTGTGCCGGTACCAATACGATTGCTCTCGATCTGCCCCGGATGGCCAAACTCGCAGAACCAAGCCACAATCGCGGTCAGATCGCCGGCGATTTCACCGCGTACTCGATGGTCATCTCGCGTTACGCACTAGCGGTCGAGAATCAACACGGCCTGCCGCTCGACAACGGGCAGAGCGCGCTACGCACCGCCTGCCTAACGGGTGTCGCGTCGGCGGCGATGGCCAAACCCACCACACCCGACGATGCACCGAACCCGATGGTGCTCACCGCGGAGGACCTCGATGAGGCGGTATCGGGGCTGCTCACCAACGGCATCGTGGCCAGTGATGTCAACGGGACCACCATCCCGGCGGGCTTCTCCCGGATCGATGCCTTCCGAGACGGAGTCGCCGGATCGACGGACCGCTGCCTCACCCGCTACGGGTAAGTCGTGCCGTTAGTGCTCCAGGTCGCTGGCTGCCAGCACCGCCAGACCCAGCTCGCTATCACCGGCCAGCAGCGGATGATGCGGGAGCACCCGCACCGTGTATCCCACCGACCCGGACACCGGCAAGGTGGTCGTGGTGGAGAAGGTCTCCACCCCACCGTCACGACTGCCGGTGTGCGCCATCGGGACAATCACCGATTCGGATAGCTTGTCGTCCAGGTCCACTCGCCCGATCACCGCCTGCACGGCGACCTCCGAGGGTGCCAGCCCGGAAAGCTGAACCGACGCGGTGAGCGTCAACGGTGATCCCAGCAGCGGGGTGTCCGGCAGGCCCGAACTGTCGACATCGGTGATGACCAGCGAGGGCCATACCTGCTGCACTCGTTCGCGATAGCGCGCCAGCTCCTTGGCCGGCGCGAACGAATGATCGGCTCCGACGGTGGCACGCAACGACTGGGCCGCGGGAGCGTAGTAGCCGACGGTGTAATCGCGAACCATCCTGGATGCCAGAACCTTTGGACCCAGCTTCTCCAGGGTGTGCCGAACCATCTCGACCCAGCGCTGCGGCGTGCCGTGCTCATCGCGCTCATAGAACTTGGGCGCCACCTTTTGCGCCAGCAGCTCATAAAGCGCCGCGGCCTCCAGGTCATCGCGCCGGGTGTCGTCGGTGACTCCGTCGGCCGTCGGTATTTCCCAACCGTTTTCGCCGTCGTACCACTCGTCCCACCACCCGTCACGGATGGACAGGTTGAGCCCACCGTTGAGTGCGCTCTTCATCCCCGAGGTCCCGCACGCCTCGAGCGGACGCAGCGGATTGTTCAACCACACGTCGCAGCCGAAGTACAGATAGCGGGCCATGGACATGTCGTAGTCGGGAAGAAAGGTGATCCGGTGCCGCACGTCCGCCTGATCGGCGAACCTGACGATCTGCTGGATGAGCCCCTTACCGCCGTCGTCGGCAGGATGCGATTTACCGGCCACAATCAGCTGCACCGGATGCTTCTCGTCCAGGAGTAGCTCACGCAGCCGTTCCGGGTTACGCAGCATCAGCGTGAGCCGCTTGTACGTCGGGACCCGGCGCGCGAACCCGATGGTCAGCACACCCGGGTCGAACGCATCGTCCACCCAGCCCAACTCGGCCTCAGCCGCGCCGCGCTGCAGCCACGAGGCACGTATCCGCCGTCGCACATCCTGAATCAGCTGCTCACGCAACTGCGATCGGATCCACCAGATGTGTCCGGGGTCTACCTCGTGGATGCGCTCCCATCCACTGGCGTCGTTGAACGCCTCGGCACCGACGAGCTGCTGGCCCAGCTCCAGCCATTGCGGTGCTGCCCAGGTGGGCGCGTGCACGCCGTTGGTGATCGATCCGATAGGTACCTCGGCGGCGTCGAATGACGGCCACAGCCCGTTGAACATCGACCGGCTCACCTGGCCGTGCAGAAGCGATACACCGTTGGCGCGCTGCGCCAGCCGCAGCCCCATATGAGCCATGTTGAACGTGGAGGGGTCGTCCTCCGCGCCCAGGGCAATAATGCGATCCACCGGCACACCGGGCAGCAGCGTGGAATCACCGGATTCCCCGAAGTATCGACGCACCAAGTCCACCGGGAAGCGGTCGATTCCGGCGGGAACCGGTGTGTGCGTGGTGAACACGGTGCTAGATCGGACCACCGTCAGGGCAGTTTCGACGTCCAGCCCGTGCTGCCCGATGTACTCGCGAATGCGCTCGAGCCCCAGGAACCCGGCGTGACCCTCATTGGTGTGGAACACCTCGGGAGACGGCGCGCCGGAGGAGGAGACGTACGCACGAATGGCGCGCACCCCGCCGATACCGGCCAGGATTTCCTGCTTGATGCGGTGGTCCTGGTCGCCGCCGTATAGCCGGTCGGTGACGTAGCGCAATTCCCGATCGTTCTCCGCGATATCGGAGTCCAAGAGCAGCAGCGGAATCCGGCCCACCTGAGCGACCCAGATGCGCGCCGAAAGCACCCGGTCCTGCGGCATCGGCACCGTGATGAGGATCGGGGTGCCATCGTCATGCGCCAGCAAGCGCAACGGCAGACCGGCCGGGTCTATCAGCGGATACTGCTCGGTCTGCCAGCCGTCGGCGGTCAGCGACTGCCGGAAGTATCCCGACCGGTAGTGCAACCCCACCGCGACGAGCGGCAGGCCCAGATCGGAGGCGGCCTTGAGGTGATCGCCGGCCAGGATGCCCAAACCGCCGGAGTAGTTCGGCAACACCTCCGAGACGCCGAACTCCATCGAGAAGTACGCGATCGCGGCGGGCAGACCGCTGCTCTCGGCGCCCTCTTCACCGTCCCGCTCCAGCTGACGCTGGTACCACATGGGGCGATTCAGATAGTCATGAAGATCACCCGCCAGGGCAGCCACCCTGTCGACGAAACCATCGTCGGCAGCCAGCTCATCGAGCCGTTGCGCCGGGACCGACCCCATGACCGCAACCGGATCGTGGTTGGTCTGCTCCCACAGCTGCTGATCGATATCGGCGAAGAGATCCCGGGTGGGTTGATGCCACGACCAGCGCAGGTTGTTGGATAACTCGCCCAGCGCCGCCAACCGCTCCGGAAGATGGGCACGAACCGTGAATCGACGTAGGGCTTTCACCCTTCAGAACTTTACTGAGATTTCGGTGGATCGCATGCCCGGCGGAAATTCCGTACCGATACGCGATGCTGTGGAGGTTCCGTCTCGCACGCTCGCGCCGATCACCGGCGTACCGGCGAAGCCTCTGGTAGCGCTTCTGCACCGCACCGCAGGGGCCCGTCTACTACGGTGGACGTGGTGACCGGACGCATAGGCATCGATGATGTCGCCCCCGCGATCTCCGGTGGGCGCTATCCGGCCAAGGCCGTCGTGGGTGAGGTCGTCCCCGTGGCGGCAACCGTCTGGCGTGAAGGCCATGAGGCCGTCTCCGCGACACTGGTGGTGCGCTGCCTCGGGCCCAGCTACCCGCAGCTCTCCGAGGGGCCGTTGCGCCGGATCTCGGCGCCCCGCGAGAAGGACACCAGCGCGACACGAATCAAACCGCTGCATATCCCGATGCAGCCGGGTGGGGCGCTCGATCGATTCCATGCCAGCTTCGTCCCGGACCGGGAGGGGCTGTGGACCTTCCGGGTCGACGGATGGGGCGACCCGATCGCAACCTGGCGCCACAACGTCGAGGCCAAACTGGAAGCGGGGCAGGGCGCTGCCGAGTTGGCCAACGATCTGGAGATCGGTGCGCGCCTGTTCGAACGTGCGGCGGCCGGAGTGCCACGGAAACGTCGGGGGCCGCTGCTGGCCTCAGCGGAAGGGCTGCGCACTCAGGACGACCCGGGAGCTCGCTTTCAACATGCGCTCTCCGATGAGGTACAGGTACTGCTCGCCGAGTTCCCGCTGCGCGATCTGCTCACTCGCGGAACCCAATACGGTATCTGGGTTGACCGCACTCGGGCGCTCTACGGCTCCTGGTACGAGCTGTTCCCGCGTTCCACCGGCGGAGTGGGGCCGGACGGACGGCCCATGCACGGCACACTGGCCACCGCATCGGCCGATCTCGCGCGGGTCGCCGCGATGGGGTTCGATGTGGTGTATCTACCGCCGGTGCATCCGATCGGCGAGATCAACCGCAAGGGCCGCAACAACAATCCAATCGCCGAGCCCGGTGAAGTCGGTTCGCCGTGGGCCATCGGCAGTGCTGCGGGAGGTCACGACGCGATCCACCCCGAGCTGGGAACCCTCAAGGACTTCGACCGGTTCGTGTCCACCGCACGCAAGCTAGGCCTGGAAGTGGCGCTGGACTTGGCACTGCAGTGCGCACCCGATCACCCGTGGGTCAGTGCGCATCCCGAGTGGTTCACCGAACTTCCCGACGGCACCATCGCCTACGCGGAAAATCCTCCCAAGAAGTACCAGGACATCTATCCCCTGAACTTCGACACCGACCCTGCCGGGCTGTACACCGAGGTGCTGCGTGTCGTGCAGCACTGGATTGCCCATGGCGTCAAAATATTTCGGGTAGACAATCCGCACACCAAGCCACCGGACTTCTGGCAATGGTTGATCGGCGAGGTCAAGGCGGCCGATCCCGACGTGTTGTTCCTGTCCGAGGCGTTCACTCGCCCGGCTCGTCTCTACGGACTGGCCCGTCTCGGCTTCACCCAGTCGTACACCTACTTCACCTGGCGCACCGCCAAATCCGAGATCGCCGAGTTCGGCCGAGAGATCGCTGCGCAGGCGGACGTGGCACGCCCGAATCTCTTCGTCAACACCCCGGACATCTTGCACGCGAGCCTTCAGTACGGCGGCCCGGGCATGTTCGCCATCCGAGCGGTCCTCGCCGGCACCTTGAGCCCGACCTGGGGCGTGTACTCCGGATACGAACTCTACGAACACGTCCCGTTGCGCGACGGCAGCGAGGAGTACCTGGACTCGGAGAAGTACCAGCTACGTCCCCGCGATTACAAGGGAGCTGCCGCGCGCGGCGAATCATTGGAGCCATTCATCACCCGACTCAACGAGATCCGCCGGCTACATCCGGCACTGCAACAGCTGCGCAACATCACCTTCCACCACGTCGAGAACGACGCCCTGCTGGCGTACTCCAAGTTCGACCCGGTAACCGGCGATGCCGTCCTGATCGTGGTGAATCTCAACCCCTTCGGGGCCGAGGACGGCACCATCTGGCTCGACCTGCCCGCACTCGGCCTCGATTGGCATGAAACGTTCTGGGTGCGTGACGAGCTCACCGGCGAGCAATACCGCTGGGGCCAAGCCAACTATGTGCGACTGGACCCCCTGACACCTTCTCGGCAAGTGGCGCACATCCTGAATCTGCCGCAGGTCCGCGAGTCGGCCCGCACGCACTTGGTGTTCCGCCCGTGACCACACCTGCGACCTTCCTGAAACCGGATGCCGCCGATCTCGCCAGACTGGTGGCGGGCACCCACCACAATCCGCATTCGATTCTCGGCGCGCACGAGTATGCCAACCCGGGCGGCAAGGGACACACCGTCATTCGCGCGTTCAAACCTGGCGCCACCGCGGTGGCCGCGGTGGTGGGCGACGAGCTGCACCCGATGGCCGACCTCGGGTCCGGACTTTTCGGGGTAGCGCTGCCCTTCCTGGACCTCCTCGACTACCGCCTCAACGTCGACTACAGCGGCACGCCGCTGATCATCGCCGATGCATATCGATTCCTGCCCACGCTGGGCGAAGTGGATCTGCATCTGTTCAACGAGGGCCGTCACGAACGACTCTGGGAAATCCTTGGTGCGCACCCACGCTCGTTCGTCACCGCGGACGGCGAGGTCAGCGGGATCTCCTTTGCGGTGTGGGCACCCAACGCGCACGGGGTCTCGGTAATCGGCGATTTCAACGGGTGGAACGGCAACGACGCCCCCATGCGAACCCTGGGATCCTCCGGAGTCTGGGAACTGTTCTGGCCGGGCATGACGCTCGGTTCGCTTTACAAATTCCGTGTGCACGGCGCCGATGGGTCGGTGACCGACCGCGCCGACCCGTTCGCGTTCGCGACTGAATTGCCGCCTGCCACCGCCTCGCGGGTCACCACGTCGTCTTACTCCTGGCAGGACGAGGAATGGATGACCCGGCGCACCAGCGGCAACCCGGTGTTCGAGCCCATGAGTACCTACGAGGTGCATCTGGCGTCCTGGCGCCCCGGACTCTCCTATCGGGAGCTGGCCCGCGAGCTCACCGACTACGTACTGGCACAAGGTTTCACCCACGTCGAGCTGCTGCCGGTGGCCGAACATCCCTTCGGTGGGTCCTGGGGCTATCAGGTGACCTCGTACTATGCCCCCACCTCGAGGCTGGGCACGCCCGACGACTTCCGCTACCTGGTCGATGCCCTGCACCGGGCGGGAATCGGCGTCATCGTCGACTGGGTACCCGCGCACTTTCCCAAAGATGCGTGGGCGCTGGCCCGCTTCGACGGAACACCCCTATACGAACACGCCGACCCACACCGGGCCGAGCAGCTGGACTGGGGCACATATGTTTTCGACTTCGGGCGCCCCGAGGTTCGCAACTTCCTGGTCGCCAATGCCCTGTTCTGGCTCGACCAGTTCCACATCGACGGGCTGCGAGTCGACGCCGTCGCGTCGATGCTCTACCTGGACTACTCACGCCCCGCGGGTGGCTGGACACCGAACATTCACGGCGGCCGAGAGAATCTCGAGGCGGTGCAGTTCCTGCAGGAGATGAACGCCACCGTGCACAAGCTGCATCCCGGGATTGTCACCGTGGCCGAGGAGTCCACCTCCTGGCCGGGCGTCACCAGGGCGACCAGCCTTGGCGGCCTTGGCTTTTCCATGAAATGGAACATGGGGTGGATGCACGACACCCTGGGCTACCTCGGGCGCGATCCCATCCATCGCAGCTTCCATCACCATGAGATGACCTTTTCGATGCTGTACGCGTTCAGCGAGAATTTCGTGCTGCCGATCAGCCATGACGAGGTGGTGCACGGCAAGGGCACACTGTGGACCCGCATCCCCGGTGATGACCACGCCAAGGCCGCGGGGCTGCGCTGCCTGCTGGCCTACATGTGGGCGCACCCCGGAAAGCAGCTGCTGTTCATGGGTCAGGAGTTCGGTCAGCGGGCCGAATGGTCCGATGAGCGCGGCGTCGACTGGTTCCAGCTGGGCGAGCACGGGTACTCCTCAGGAATCGCGGCGTTGACCGCCGACCTGAATTCGGCCTACCAGCAGCGTCGCGCATTGTGGTCACAAGACACCGCCCCCCAGGGATATTCGTGGATCGACGCCAACGATTCAGCCAACAACGTGCTGAGCTTCCTGCGCTTCGGCGACGACGGTTCGGTGTTGGCCTGCATCTTCAACTTCGCGGGCATCGAGCACGCCAGCTACCGGGTGGGGTTGCCGCTGACCGGACGCTGGCGTGAGGTCATCAACACCGACGCACTGCAGTACCACGGCAGCGGAGTAGGGAACCTGGGCGAAGTCATCGCCGAGGCGAACCCGTGGCACGGCCGCCCGGCCTCGGCCACGCTGGCCCTGCCCCCCGCCGCCGCGATCTGGCTGGAACCCATCTCCGGGGACCTGTAGACAACATTAGGATGCGCTCAACGCAAACTCGCGTAGTTATTAAGGGGTGGCTCGATGTCCAAACGCTGGGTGGCGCTGCTGGTGGGGCTGGTGCTGGTGATCACGTCGTGTGGCCGTCCACTCGGTGGGCAACCTCAATCGATCTACGCCGACCCCCTGCGCGTGGCAGGTATGCCCGCGGTCGACGGCCCCTCCGGCATGAAGCCCGGCGTCCAGATTCCCCAACGCAAGATCGAGAACACCGACAACGGTGAGATCGACGATTACGTCAAGGTGTCCCTGGCGGACATCGAGGATTTCTGGACGCAGTTCTACGGCGATTCGTTCGCCAACTTCCGGCCGGTATCCCGGCTCATCTCGGTCGACTCCCGTAAGGACAACGGCAGCATCAGGTTCTGCGGGGGCAACCTGAACGACTTCATCAATGCCGCGTTTTGTCCACCGGAGAACTCGTTCGCCTGGGATCGTGGCCAGCTGTTCCCCTACCTGCGCAAGCAAATGGGCGAGATGGCGATGAACACCGTCATGGCCCACGAGTACGGACACTCGATCCAGTATCACGCTCAGCTCATCACTCCGATCGACGATCCGAAGATGACCAAGGATCAGGTCGAGTACCTCGTCGACCTCACTCAGGAACAGCAAGCCGACTGCTTCTCCGGCGCCTATCTGCGCTGGGTCGCGCAAGGGGATTCGCCACGATTCACCTTGAACACCGCCGATGGGCTGAACAAGGTCACGGCCGCGATGATCGCGATCCGCGACAACGACACCAGTAAGAAGTGGGCCATCCACGGTTCGGCCTTCGAGCGGGTCTCGGCCTTCCAGTTCGGGTTCACCGACGGCCCCATGGCCTGCAAGCGCATCGATCCCCGGGAGATCCTCAAGCGCCGCGGCGAGCTGCCCAAGGGCCTGGGTGTGGGGCCCAACGGCGACAACTGGCCGATAAACCCGGACACCATCGATGCGGTGCTGACCGCCGCCTCACAGGTGTTCCCCATGGACAACCCACCCAAGGCGGTATACGGCGACGGCAAGTGCTCCGACGGTTCGGGCACCGCGCCGGCCTCGTTCTGCCCCAACGACAATACGATTGCCCTGGATCCAAAGGCCCTGCAGAAGATGGCCACCCCGGTGTCGGACCGGGCGCTGTTCTCCGCGCAAGTCAACGGCGACTATTCGGCGTTCAGCGTGATCGTCTCGCGCTACGCACTGGCGGCAGAAAAGGCCGCGGGTCTGGAGACCGAGGGAATCATGACCGGGTTACGCACCGCGTGCCTGACCGGATACTTCACCTCACGCGCCGCCGGCAGGGGCATCGTGACTCCGCGCGCACCGGTCATCCTCTCCGGCGGCGACCTCGACGAGGCTGTCTCCGAATTGCTCTCCAGCGGCAGGGCTTCCAGCGACGTGAAGGGTGAGACGGCCCCCTCCGGATTCTCCCGCATCGATGCCTACCGAATCGGCGTCCTCGGCAATGACCAAACCTGCGCCAAACGCTTCCCGTAACCGCGGGACAGGACAGCGGCCGAGTCAGAACAGGGCGTTGGCGAGCTTGCGCCGCCCGGCGACCACCGCGGGATCGGCCGGATCAAATAGCTCGAACAGCTCCAGCAGCCGGGCACGCACTTTGGCGCGCTCGTCGTCGCTGGTCACGCGAACAAGTGCGACGAGCCTGTCGAAGGCTGAATCCGGCTGCTGCGAAAGCACTTCCACGTCGGCAGCAGCCAACCCGGCGTCGATGTCACCAGGTGTGGCATCGGCGACCTCGACCGCATCCTGAGGGTGGGCCGTCGCCCGGATCAAGAACTCGATCTGACGCACCGACGCGGTTGCCTCGGCCGCGACCACCCCGGTGGCGCCGTCGTCCAGCAGACCTTGATAGGCGGCACGGGCCGCCTCGAAATCTCCGGAGTCGAGCGCATCACGCGCTGCGGCCAGCGCCGGATCTGTACTTTCTTCGGGGTATTCGGACTCCCCGACATCCTCCCCGTCCGGCGCGGTGGCGTCGGGCAGCTTGCCGGCGACCGCGTCGAGGATGGAGTCAAGCCACCGCCGCAGCTGATCGGCGGGCTGAGGTCCCGCGAAGCTGGTGATAGGCCTCCCGGCGGCCACCGCCACCACGGTAGGCACCGCCTGCACACCGAAAACCTGTGCGATCTGCGGGCTGGTGTCGACGTTGACCCGCGCCAGGGCCCACTTGCCGCGGTCTTGCGCGACCAGGTCACCCAGGGTGGCGGCCAGTGCCGCCGAGGCCTCGCTGCGCGGCGACCCCAGCAGCACGATGACCGGGACACGATTCGACTGCGCCAGTACTTCGGCTTCGAGATTCGCCTCGGTTACCTCGACGGTCCATGCATCTCCGGCCGAGGGCTCGCGAGGACCCGTGGGCTCCTGCGCGCGCTGCTTGAGAGCAGAGAGGTCGACAGCTCCGGACATGGCCGCAGCCATCGCGGGACGTGGTCGGGTCACGCTGTCCAGTCTGTCACGGCTCACGGCCTCCGCACTACGGTCCAGCGTCGCCCGTCGCCGCAGACCCCGCGACGGGCAATTTACCCGTCTTATCAGCCCATATGACAAAGATCACACTGCACAATGGGGCAACTCCAGCTAACAGTGCGAGCAACCAGGTGAGCGGACTCCAGCGGTATTCACGGCCCGCGAGGAAGCCCAACACCAGGTACGCGATGAAGACGATGCCGTGGATCCAGCCGAAGACCTTCACACCGATCTCGTTACCCGGGTCCGGCACGTACTTGAAGAACATCCCGGTGAGCAGACCTGCCCAGCTGATGGCCTCGAGCAACGCGACGGTGCGAAACCTGCTGGCGGTGCTGCGCAGGTCGAAAAGCTGTGTCATGCCCTCAGTCTGCCCGATACAGCGCCCGACACATCACCGATCTACTACGTCGCGTCGTAAATCACACTCGCACGATCAGGGCATCGCCCTGACCGCCGCCGCCGCACAGTGCGGCCACACCGATTCCGCCGCCGCGGCGCTTGAGTTCCTGCGCCAGGTGCAAGGTGATCCGGGCACCCGACATTCCGATGGGATGACCGATGGCGATCGCTCCGCCGTTGACATTGACCTTGGCCGGGTCGATACCCAGGTCTTTCACCGAGGCCAAGCCCACCAGGGCGAAGGCCTCATTGATCTCGACCAGATCGAGCTGATCGGGGGAAATCCCTTCCCGCTCACAAGCCTTCCGAATGGCGTTAGCCGGCTGCAGCTGCAGGCTGGAATCGGGACCGGCGACCACGCCATGGGCACCGATCTCGGCGATCCACTCCAGCCCCTCGCGCTCCGCGCGCTCCTTGCTCATCACCACCACCGCACAGGCGCCGTCGGAGATCGGCGAGGACGACCCCGCCGTGATGGTGCCGTCCTTGCTGAACGCCGGACGCAGCCCCGCCAGCGACGCCGCGGTGGTGTCCGCGCGGATGCCCTCGTCTTCGGCGAACTCGATCGGATCACCCTTACGCTGCGGGATCTGAACCGAGACCACCTCGTCGGCGAAGACACCGTCCTTCCACGCACGGGCGGCATTCTGGTGCGAGCGCGCCGCGAATTCGTCTTGCTCCTCGCGGGTGAACTTATCGGCCGCGTTGCGCTGTTCGGTGAGGATGCCCATGGCCTGGTCGGTGAAGGCGTCATGCAGGCCGTCGAAGGCCATGTGGTCAACGAGCGTCACATCGCCGTACTTGAAACCGAAGCGGCTCTTGGGCAGCAGATGCGGGGCGTTGGTCATCGATTCCTGCCCACCGGCGACGACAACCTCGAACTCACCGGCCCGAATCAGCTGGTCAGCCAGCGCAATGGCGTCGACACCCGAGAGGCACACCTTGTTGATGGTGAGCGCCGGCACATCCATACCGATTCCGCCGGCAACGGCAGCCTGGCGTGCGGGAATCTGCCCGGCGCCCGCGGTGAGCACCTGGCCCATGATCACGTAATCGACCGCAGACGGCGCCACCTTGGCCTTCTCCAGGGCGCCCTTGATGGCGATACCGCCGAGCTGAGCGCCCGAGAAGTCCTTCAGCGATCCCTGGAAGCGGCCAACGGGTGTACGTGCTCCAGCAACAATCACGGACGTGCTCATCGAATCTCCTTAATACTGCTCGAGTGGACGCCGTTTTCTGGAACGCGTTACCGTTGCGTTATGACGACATCGTCTCCTCTTGATGTTCCCTCGATCCTATCGACCGGTCTGGTGACCGCGATCGACCACGTGGGCATCGCGGTGCCCGACCTGGACGTCGCAATCGAGTGGTACCACGAACACCTGGGCATGATCCTGGTGCACGAGGAGATCAACGAGGGGCAGGGCGTCCGCGAGGCGATGCTGTCCTTCCCCGGCGCCGAACCCGGCAGCTCACAGATCCAGCTGATGGCACCGCTGAATGAGTCCTCGCCGATCGCCAAGTTCCTGAGCACCAAGGGAGCGGGTCTGCAGCAGCTGGCCTACCGCGTCACCGATATCGATGCGCTGTCCGATCAGCTCCGCGCCGCGGGCGTACGAGTGCTGTACGACGAGCCGCGCATCGGCACCGCGAACTCACGGATCAACTTCCTGCATCCCAAGGACACCGGCGGCGTGCTCATCGAGCTCGTCCAGCCGACGCAGTCGCACTAACTCCAACGCCGCGTCGGGCTCCGATTCGCGCGGTTACTCCAGCACGGCGTATGCCAGTGCCGACGGTCCTCCACTCCCCTGTCCTGCCCCTCGGAGACGGGCCACACCACCACATGAGCTACGCCGATCGCGATCTCGTGATCACAGCCGGGGCAGCGGTAGACCTTGATCGCACGCGCTGCAGCGATCCGGCGCACACGGTAGTCCAGCCCGTCGGTCCCCTGCTCCACCTGGTCGCGGCCGAGGGGCGGCACACCGGCACGGTCGGCCGCGGCACGGCGCGGCGGATGTCGGCGGCCCATGCGGTGATTCTATGAGTGGTCGGGCAATTTCAGAACAAACGGAATTCGTCTGAGTCCATTCCCCGCATCGCGTCGTAGTCCAGTGTGAGACAACGGATTCCGCGATCTTCGGCAAGGGTGCGAGCCTGCGGCTTGATCTGCTGCGCGGCGAAGACTCCGGCGACGGGCGCCAGCGTGGTGTCCCGGTTGAGCAGTTCGAGGTAGCGGGTGAGCTGCTCGACGCCGTCGATCTCACCCCGGCGCTTGATCTCGACGGCAACAGTCGCACCGTCGGCGTCCCGGCACAGCAGGTCAACCGGCCCGATGGGCGTCATGTACTCGCGCCGCACCAGGGTGTATCCGTCGCCAAGCAGCGCGACGTGCTCGGCGAGCAACTCCTGCAGGTGTGCCTCGACTCCATCCTTGACCAATCCGGGGTCGACCCCGAGCTCGTGGGCAGAGTCGTGCTCGATGTTCTCGATGGTGATCCGCAGCTGTTCACCGGCCTTGTTCTCCACCACCCAGACGGTCGAGGCACCCGCTTCGGCCGACTCCTCGTTCTCCGTCTCGACGAGCCAGCACGGCGGGCTCATCCAGTTCAACGGCTTGTAGGCACGGTCATCGGCGTGCACGCTCACCGAACCATCGGCCTTGATGAGCAGGAGCCGCTTGGCAGACGGTAGATGGGCGGTGAGCCGACCGACATAATTAACGGTGCATTGAGCTACGACGAGACGCACCGGCCCACTGTATAGGGAGTTAGGCTGGCGACAACTATGGCAAACGAGTCGATTCGCGCAGTGTCGCAGCGAGTGGGCCGTGCCCTGGCCGCGATCACCGGGCAGACCGGCCGGCTCGAGGCCGGCGACGGGTACGGATCGTGGCTGCTGGGCCGCTATGACGAAAGCACGCTCATCCAGCGCATCCGCATCCAGCTGATGCTGACCGTGTTCGTGGTGGCCGCCAACCTGATTGGTGTCGCCGTCGTCATCCTGCTGGTGCTCGTGGCGGTGCCCGATCCCAACGTCTTCGATGCGCCCTGGTGGATCCACTTCGTGGTCGTTCCGGTGTACGTCACGCTCGCGGTGCTCATCGGCGCCGTCTGGGGCACCCGCCGGATCTTCAAGGTGGTGCGGTGGGCACTCGATGAACGGGAGCCGACCAAGGCGGACCAGCGCAACGCGTTCGCAGTCCCGCGGCGACTCACGGTCGTCGAGGCGATCCTGTGGGCGGGCGGCACCGCCCTGTTCACCACGCTCTACGGTCTGCAAAATCCGCTCTACATCCCCAAGATCTTCTTCGCGGTGGGGTTCAGCGGTGTCGTGGTGTGTGCGGCCAACTATCTGTTCACCGAATTCGCGATGCGGCCCGTCGCCGCACGAGCCCTCGAAGCCGGATACCGCAGAAGGCGACTCGCTTCCGGAATCATGGTGCGCACCATGCTGGCCTGGGTGCTGGGATCTGGCGTGCCCGCCGTCGGCATCATGCTCGCCGGTGTCGGAGCGCTGATCTTCGGCAACTTCACGGTCAACCAGCTCGCGGTGGCGGTCATCATCATCGCCGCTGCGATCCCAACCTTCGGGCTCATCCTCATCTGGATCTCCTCCTGGATGCTCGCCACCCCGGTGAAGGAGGTTCAGTCCGCGCTCAAGCGCGTCGAGCAGAACGACCTGGACGTGAACCTGGTGGTTTACGACGGCACCGAGCTGGGCGAGCTGCAGGCAGGTTTCAACACCATGGCGGAGGGACTGCGCGAGCGCGAGCGCGTCCGGGATCTCTTCGGCAAGCATGTCGGCCGCGAGGTCGCCGCTGCCGCCGAGTTGCAACAGCCCGCGCTCGGCGGCGAAGAACGCCACGTCGCAGTGCTTTTCGCCGATATCGTTGGATCCACCCAGCTGGCAGCCACCCGGCCGGCCATCGAGGTGGTCGCACTGCTGAACCGATTCTTTACCGTCGTCGTCGAAGAAATCGACCGATACGAGGGCATGGTCAACAAGTTCGAGGGCGATGCCACCCTCGCGGTGTTCGGAGCACCCGTTCGGCAAGACCGCCCCGAGAGCCAGGCGCTCGCCGCTGCTCGCGCCATTGCCCGCCGACTACGGGCCGAGGTCCCCGAATGCCAAGCAGGCATCGGTGTCGCCTCGGGGCAGGCGGTGGCCGGAAACGTCGGCGCTCACGACCGTTTCGAATACACCGTGATCGGCGACCCGGTCAACGAGGCAGCCCGGCTCTGCGAGCTCTCCAAAACCGTGCCCGGACACTTGGTGGCCTCGTTAGACACCGTGTTGCGCGCACACCATCGCGAGGCGCTGCACTGGCGTTCCGGCGATACCGTGACCTTGCGTGGCCGCGCCGAGCCCACCGAGCTTGCGGTACCTGTGGCCTGAGGCTGTCGCACCGCGGCCTATTCGGACTGCTTCCACCAGGCTTCGACATAGAGCACCATCGCCACGACGAGTGCGATGAGCACCCACAGCACCAAGGCTTGGTCTATCCATGCTCCCGGTGGCGGCGCCCCGGGCAGGATGTTCCGCAGCGGCACGATCGCGAACAACATGGTGCCGAACCACGTGGTGAGCGGTGGGTGGAACTTCTTCCTCCCCCGCACCGTCTCAATCGCCACAATCAGCGCCATCGTCGGAAGTGTGATCAACACAAGACAGATACCGACATCGAATGCCAGCGTGCCCCGGGCTCGCACCAAAGTAATTGTGGTCTGGTCGCCCTTGCCTGCCGGAGCTTGCGACGTCTCCGTCGACACGCGCCATCCGCCCAGGCTTCCGATCACTTCGATACGAGCAGGCACGGTACGTCGCCCTTCACCGTTGCCCACCATGACCTCGGCGCGCAGCTTCTCGGTGGAGTACTCATCGAAGGGCCATGATTGCGCGTCGCCCGTTGCGACCAGAGTGTCGTCCATAGCCGCGGGTAACGTGCCCCGCGGAAAATGCCGCTCCCCATAATCCAGCGATGACACCAAGCGGACGGACATGTCCGCGTTCAACAGGCCAAAGGCGTCAAGGTTCGCCTTCGCGGGCAGCACCACGATCTCAGAATCCAACCGGTTATTCACGGTCCGCAGATCCTGCAGATCAATGACCACCACAGTCTCGTTGTCCCGGGACAGATCGAGATCGGCCGAAGCCGGCCCCGAATGATGATCCAGCATTCGGTAAATGACAAGAAATCCGACGTAGATGACCAGCACGAGTACGACCGCACCTACGGTGGTGGCCGTCGGCTTCAGTTTGAAGCGCCCCTTCAATGCCTGCACAAGATTCCCATCTCTACCGTCGCGCTATTCGAAAAATCTAACAGCAGAAATGAAAACACCCCCCAGTTTCCTGGGGGGTGTTTCCAATTTATGTTCGGCGGTGTCCTACTCTTCCGTTCCGTGTTGAGAACAGTACCATCGGCGCTGAGAGGCTTAGCTTCCGGGTTCGGGATGGGACCGGGCGTTTCCCTCTCGCTGTGGCCGCCGTAACTCTTTCGTGTGATTAACACACAAGTTATCTGGTGGTGGAGTGTGGTCGTCAAATGACGACGAATAGTGGTTGCGATTTATTAGTAAGTTTTCGGTCGATTAGTGCCAGTTCCCTGAACGTATTACTACGCTTACAGGTCTGGCCTATTGAACCCATAGTCTGTGGGTGACCTTATCCCTCTAAAAGGGTAAGAAACCTGGTCTTGGAATAGGTTTCCCGCTTAGATGCTTTCAGCGGTTATCCTGTCCGAACGTAGCTATCCAGCCGTGCTCCTGGTGGAACAACTGGTACACCAGAGGTTCGTCCGTCCCGGTCCTCTCGTACTAGGGACAGGTTTCCTCAAGTTTCTGACGCGCGCGGCGGATAGAGACCGAACTGTCTCACGACGTTCTAAACCCAGCTCGCGTGCCGCTTTAATGGGCGAACAGCCCAACCCTTGGGACCTGCTCCAGCCCCAGGATGCGACGAGCCGACATCGAGGTGCCAAACCATCCCGTCGATATGGACTCTTGGGGAAGATCAGCCTGTTATCCCCGGGGTACCTTTTATCCGTTGAGCGACATCCCTTCCACTCAGAGATGCCGGATCACTAGTCCCGACTTTCGTCCCTGCTCGACTTGTAAGTCTCGCAGTCAAGCTCCCTTGTGCACTTGCACTCAACACCTGATTGCCGTCCAGGTTGAGGGAACCTTTGGGCGCCTCCGTTACATTTTGGGAGGCAACCGCCCCAGTTAAACTACCCACCAGGCACTGTCCCTGGACCGGATATACGGTCCGAGGTTAGAGGTTCAATACGATCAGAGTGGTATTTCAACGATGACTCCACAAACACTGGCGTGCCTGCTTCACAGTCTCCCACCTATCCTACACAAACCGAACCAAACGCCAATACCAAGCTATAGTGAAGGTCCCGGGGTCTTTTCGTCCTGCCGCGCGTAACGAGCATCTTTACTCGTAGTGCAATTTCGCCGAGTCTATGGTTGAGACAGTTGAGAAGTCGTTACGCCATTCGTGCAGGTCGGAACTTACCCGACAAGGAATTTCGCTACCTTAGGATGGTTATAGTTACCACCGCCGTTTACTGGGGCTTAAATTCTCCGCTTCACCCAAGGGTTAACGGGTCCTCTTAACCTTCCAGCACCGGGCAGGCGTCAGTCCGTATACATCGTCTTGCGACTTCGCACGGACCTGTGTTTTTAGTAAACAGTCGCTTCTCACTGGTCTCTGCGACCTCGTTCAGCTCACGGAGCAAGTCCGGTCACCAAGCGAGGTCCCCCTTCTCCCGAAGTTACGGGGGTATTTTGCCGAGTTCCTTAACCATAGTTATCTCGTACGCCTTAGTATTCTCTACCTGACCACCTGTGTTGGTTTGGGGTACGGGCCGTGTGTGAACTCACTAGAGGCTTTTCTTGGCAGCATAGGATCACTGAATTCGCCTCAATCGGCTATGCGTCACCTCTCAGGCTTAATGACGTCCGGATTTACCTAGACATCGCCCTACGGGCTTGCTCCGGTATAACCACTAACCGGTACAGCTACCTTCCTGCGTCACCCCATCGCTTGACTACTACCACCGAAGGTCCCACGCAGCGGGTTCACGTCGCACTCCGAAGAGATTGATCTAGAACCTTTTGGGTGGTTAGTACCGATGATTCATCATGGGCGCGCACACACGGGTACGGGAATATCAACCCGTTGTCCATCGACTACGCCTGTCGGCCTCGCCTTAGGTCCCGACTTACCCTGGGAGGACTAGCCTGGCCCAGGAACCCTTGGTCATTCGGCGGGCAAGTTTCTCACTTGCCTGTCGCTACTCATGCCTGCATTCTCACTCCCGCACCCTCCACTGCTGGATTACTCCGCAGCTTCGCTGGGTGCAGGACGCTCCCCTACCCATCCATGCCACTGCCCCGAAGGGAATGTATTGCATGAATGCCGCGGCTTCGGCGGTGTACTTGAGCCCCGCTACATTGTCGGCGCACAATCACTTGACCAGTGAGCTATTACGCACTCTTTCAAGGGTGGCTGCTTCTAAGCCAACCTCCTGGTTGTCTTTGCGACTGCACATCCTTTTCCACTTAGTACACGCTTAGGGGCCTTAGCCGGCGATCTGGGCTGTTTCCCTCTCGACGTACGGAGCTTCTCCCCCGCCGTCTCACTGCCGCGCTCTAACTTATTGGCATTCGGAGTTTGGCTGACGTCAGTAACCTAGTAGGGCCCATCGGCCATCCAGTAGCTCTACCTCCAATAAGAAACACGCGACGCTGCACCTAAATGCATTTCGGGGAGAACCAGCTATCACGGAGTTTGATTGGCCTTTCACCCCTACCCACAGCTCATCCCCTCAGTCTTCAACCTAAGTGGGTTCGGGCCTCCACGGCGTCTTACCGCCGCTTCACCCTGGCCATGGGTAGATCACTCCGCTTCGGGTCCAGAACACGCCACTATGGGCGCCCTATTCAGACTCGCTTTCGCTACGGCTACCCCTCACGGGTTAACCTCGCGACGTGTCCCTGACTCGCAGGCTCATTCTTCAAAAGGCACGCCATCACCCCACAAAGGAGGCTTTGACGGATTGTAGGCACATGGTTTCAGGTACTATTTCACTCCCCTCCCGGGGTACTTTTCACCATTCCCTCACGGTACTAATCCGCTATCGGTCACTAGAGAGTATTTAGGCTTACCGGGTGGTCCCGGCAGATTCACAGCAGATTCCACGAGCCCGCTGCTACTCGGGATGAAGTACGAGACAGGTGTCGGATTTTCGCGTACCGGACTCTCACCGTCTGCGGCGGGCCGTCCCAGACCACTTCCGCTAATCACGACACTTTTTTACTGTCCGCCGGCCTGGTAGAACCGGCAAGTACAACTCCCACAACCCCGCACACACAACCCCTACCAGGTATCACATGCATGCGGTTTAGCCATCTTCCGCTTTCGCTCGCCACTACTCACGGAATCACGGTTGTTTTCTCTTCCTACGGGTACTGAGATGTTTCACTTCCCCGCGTTTCCTCCCAAAGCCTATATATTCAGCAGTGGGTAACACGACATCACTCGTGCTGGGTTTCCCCATTCGGACATCCTCGGATCAAAGCTCGGTTGGCAGCTCCCCGAGGCTTATCGCAGCCTCCTACGTCCTTCTTCGGCTTCTAGTGCCAAGGCATTCACCATGTGCCCTTAAGAACTTAGCTAATAAATTGCAAAAACTAACCTCACTCGTAAACGAGCGAGGCTTGTTAGATGCTCGCAACCACTATCCATAAGTCAAAGACCACACCCCACCACCAAGCAGGGTGACAACACAATGTGTTGCCTCAGAACCCAACAGTGTGCCAGCGTTTCAATTCTATTGACAGTCCGACGTTTTGCCGACTACCTATCCACGGGGTGGACAGGATTTATAAAACATATTCACCAAGCGAGTAACCACTACAGAAACTCACTTTATGTTCCCAAGCTCATTCGGCTAGGAAATGGTGCTCCTTAGAAAGGAGGTGATCCAGCCGCACCTTCCGGTACGGCTACCTTGTTACGACTTCGTCCCAATCGCCGATCCCACCTTCGACAGCTCCCTCCAAAAGGTTAGGCCACTGGCTTCGGGTGTTACCGACTTTCATGACGTGACGGGCGGTGTGTACAAGGCCCGGGAACGTATTCACCGCAGCGTTGCTGATCTGCGATTACTAGCGACTCCGACTTCATGGGGTCGAGTTGCAGACCCCAATCCGAACTGAGACCAGCTTTAAGGGATTCGCTCCACCTTGCGGCTTCGCAGCCCTCTGTACTGGCCATTGTAGCATGTGTGAAGCCCTGGACATAAGGGGCATGATGACTTGACGTCATCCCCACCTTCCTCCGAGTTGACCCCGGCAGTCTCCTACGAGTCCCCGGCATTACCCGCTGGCAACATAGGACAAGGGTTGCGCTCGTTGCGGGACTTAACCCAACATCTCACGACACGAGCTGACGACAGCCATGCACCACCTGCACACAGGCCACAAGGGAATACCTATCTCTAGGTACGTCCTGTGCATGTCAAACCCAGGTAAGGTTCTTCGCGTTGCATCGAATTAATCCACATGCTCCGCCGCTTGTGCGGGCCCCCGTCAATTCCTTTGAGTTTTAGTCTTGCGACCGTACTCCCCAGGCGGGGTACTTAATGCGTTAGCTACGGCACGGATCCCAAGGAAGGAAACCCACACCTAGTACCCACCGTTTACGGCGTGGACTACCAGGGTATCTAATCCTGTTCGCTACCCACGCTTTCGCTCCTCAGCGTCAGTTACTGCCCAGAGACCCGCCTTCGCCACCGGTGTTCCTCCTGATATCTGCGCATTCCACCGCTACACCAGGAATTCCAGTCTCCCCTGCAGTACTCTAGTCTGCCCGTATCGCCCGCACGCCCACAGTTAAGCTGTGAGTTTTCACGAACAACGCGACAAACCACCTACGAGCTCTTTACGCCCAGTAATTCCGGACAACGCTCGGACCCTACGTATTACCGCGGCTGCTGGCACGTAGTTGGCCGGTCCTTCTTCTGTAGGTACCGTCACTTTCGCTTCGTCCCTACTGAAAGAGGTTTACAACCCGAAGGCCGTCATCCCTCACGCGGCGTCGCTGCATCAGGCTTGCGCCCATTGTGCAATATTCCCCACTGCTGCCTCCCGTAGGAGTCTGGGCCGTATCTCAGTCCCAGTGTGGCCGGTCACCCTCTCAGGCCGGCTACCCGTCGTCGCCTTGGTGGGCCATTACCCCACCAACAAGCTGATAGGCCGCGGGCTCATCCCACACCGCAAAAGCTTTGCACCACTCACCATGAAGTGTGTGGTCCTATCCGGTATTAGACCCAGTTTCCCAGGCTTATCCCAGAGTGCAGGGCAGATCACCCACGTGTTACTCACCCGTTCGCCACTCGAGTACCCCGAAGGGCCTTTCCGTTCGACTTGCATGTGTTAAGCACGCCGCCAGCGTTCGTCCTGAGCCAGGATCAAACTCTCCAAACAAAATTTAATCCCGACAAAACAACTGTCAAAAGAATTGTTATCGACATAAAATGTCTATATAAACACTGACACACTATTGAGTTCTCAAACAACACATTTAATTTGTTGTGGCTATGAATTCCGGAATTACTTCCTTCATTCTCGCCTTCGCCCTTTCGGGCGACTCGGAAACCGTATCAAGTTCGGTGAACTTGAGTCAAATTCCCGGTTTTGGCTGGTCACTTGCGCACCATCCGATCGCCGACATTCTGGAATTTCTTCCTGAATTCCGACTTCCGCTCTTTCGGGCGGCTGGGAAACCGTATCAAGTTCGGTGAACTTGAGTCAAATTCCCGGTTTTGGCTGGTCACTTGCGCACCATCCGATCGCCGAGATATCTGAATTTCTTCTTCTATTTCGGCTTTCGCCCTTTGTAAGCGGCCCGGGAACCGTATCAAGTTCGGTGAACTTGAGTCAAACTCCGGGTTTTGGCTGGTCAACTGCGCACCAACCTAAGACCGGAATTTCGGAATCGCTTCCTTGTCCCGGCCTCGCTCATTCAGGGCAACCCGACCACTGTACCAAGTCCAATGAACTTGAGTCAACTTCGGGTTCTGGGGGTGGTCAGCGCTAGCTGACCCGCTCGACTTCGGCACCCAGGCTCTGGAGGTTCTCCACGAACAACGGGTAACCGCGGTCGATATGAAAGACATCGTATACCTCGGTGACGCCATCCGCCACTAACCCCGCAAGCACGAGTCCGGCGCCGGCCCGAATGTCCGATGACCACACCGGCGCGCTGGACAGTTGACGGATACCCCGAACTACCGCATGGTGCCCGTCGGTCCGCGCGTCGGCCCCCAACCGCATCATCTCCTCTACGAAACGGAATCGGGCCTCGAAGACGTTCTCGGTGATCATGGAGGTGCCGTCGGCTATCGCTGCAAGCCCAATTGCCATGGGCTGCAGGTCAGTTGGGAATCCCGGGAACGGTAACGTGGCCACATTGATCGCTTTGGGGCGCTCGTACTGAACCACACGAAATCCGTTGTCGTTCTGGGTCACTGTCGCACCGGCATCATGCAGCTTGTGTAGCACCAGCTGCAGGTGCTCCGGATCCACTCCCGTCACCGTGACATCGCCACGCGTCATCGCAGCAGCCAAACCCCAAGTGGCAGCGACGATTCGGTCTCCAATGACGCGATGCTCGGTGGGATGAAGCTTCGGAACACCGATCACCGTCAACGTCGACGTTCCAGCACCCTCTATCTGGGCACCCATCTGGACCAGCATGGTGCACAGGTCCACCACGTCCGGTTCACGCGCGGCGTTGTGGATGGTGGTGACACCATCCGCGAGAACCGCTGCCATCAAGATGTTCTCGGTCGCCCCCACGGAGGGGAACTCAAGCTGAATATCAGCTCCATGCAACGCTTTTGCCTCGGCGACCACGCACCCATGTTCGATGGTGCACTCCGCTCCAAGCTGTCGCAATCCCGCCTGATGCATGTCGAGTGGACGTGAGCCGATCGCATCTCCGCCCGGTAACGCCACCTTGGCACGCCGGCAGCGCCCCACCAGGGGGCCCAGGACACACACCGAAGCCCGGAACTGGCGCACTGCCGCGAAATCAGCCTCGTACTTGGGTTCATCGGGAGAAGTGATCCTGACAACATCGCCCTCTAGTTCCACCGTGGCGCCCAATCCACGCAGGACATCCGCCATCAGCGGCACATCAAGGATGTCCGGACAGTTGGTGATGGTGCTTGTTCCCTCAGCAAGAAGAGCAGCGGCCATCAGCTTGAGCACGCTGTTCTTGGCGCCGGTTACTGCCACGTTGCCGGTAAGCCGGGCGCCGCCGGTCACCAAGAAATGCTCGCTCACGCCCGACAGCGTAGCCGGGTAACGTTTCGACACATGACCGATGAGGCCCCGGACCCGCAACGTGAGCGAGGATCATCGAGCGGCGTGCATCTGACTCGCATCTATACCCGCACCGGAGATGACGGAACCACGGGTCTGAGCGACTTCTCGCGTGTATCGAAGAGTGATCCGCGGCTGGCCGCATACGCCGACTGTGACGAGGCCAACGCCGCCATCGGCGTCGCGGTTGTGCTCGGGAACCCAAGCCAATCGGTCGGTTCGGTATTACTGCAGATCCAGAACGATCTCTTTGACGCCGGCGCGGACCTGTCCACTCCCGTCGTACCCGATCCCGAGTACCCACCGTTGCGGATCACCCAGCCCTATGTCGACCGTCTCGAGCGCTGGTGCGACGAGTACAACGCCGATCTGCCGAAACTGAATTCGTTTGTGCTGCCGGGCGGTACCCCGCTATCCGGGTTGTTGCACGTGGCGCGGACCGTGGCACGTCGGGCAGAACGGTCGGCCTGGGCGGCCATCGACGCCTATCCCGACAGCACCAATGTGCTCACCGCCAAGTACCTCAACCGGCTCTCGGATCTGCTGTTCATCCTGTCGCGGGTTGCCAACGACGGTAAGGACACTCTCTGGAAGCCCGGCGGCCCGGCGCAGCCCGCCTAACGCTCGCGACTGCGGCGCTCCGCACGCGGTGAGGGCCGCGACTCAACCCAGGACATGAATGCGGTCAACGCACCGCGATCCAGGGCCATTTCGTAGGTGCGCGCACCATCGCGCAGCTGCAGCACCACGATCTCTGCCGTCATGATGTCGTACTCGTCACCGCGCGGAATCCGCCGGTCGATGATTTCCAGTTCACGCCGCGAGAGCTGGCGATCGGGCCAGAGCCGCACGCTCGAAAGCCGATAGAACTCGGCCTGAGATTCGCGATAGCGCATCACGCCGTGTCGCCAGCGACCCTCCCCCGCCTCCGGCACATCGCGCAGCAATGCCGCGGTGCCGCCATTGCGCAACTTGAGCAGACGAAAGCTCAATGCAGCCACCGCCAAAGCAAGGACGGCGATGACCGATATCTCGATCATCGCCGTCACGCTCAAAGCGGTATTTCCTTAGTGGTTGGCCGTGTGGGTACTGCTAAACCGTCTGGCCAAGGGCACGCAGACGCGCGCGTCCCTGCGCCGCAACCCGTGGATCCTCAGAACCGGAATCGGTCTTGGCCTTGGACTCGTCGATATCCGCACGAGCCTGCGCGGACTCAACCAGGATGCTCACCTTGGTGTCGGTGATCGACAGGAATCCCCCGTCGATCGCCCACCACAGGTCATCATCGCCCTCGCGCTCAATCTTCACCGCTGCATCGTCCACCAGCTGCGCCACCAACGGAATGTGGTGCGGCAGGATGCCGATTTCACCGGAGGTCGTGCGGGTAAAGACGAATGTGGCCTTACCCGACCAGATCTCACGCTCGACGGCGACAATCTCGACGTCAATCTCGGACATTCAATGCACCTCCTTCAGATAGCTAGTGACGAATTACAGCTTGGCGCCGAGGCTTTCGGCCTTCTTCGCCAAGTCGTCCAGGCCACCGATGAGGAAGAACGCCTGCTCGGGCAGGTGGTCGAACTCGCCCTTGGTGAGCTTGTCGAACGCCTCGATGGTCTCCTTGAGCGGCACGGTCGAGCCGGGCTGACCGGTGAACTGCTCGGCGGCCATCATGTTCTGGCTCAGGAAGCGCTCGATACGACGTGCGCGGCCCACCAGCTGCTTGTCCTCTTCCGACAGTTCGTCGATACCGAGGATCGCGATGATGTCCTGCAAGTCCTGGTAGCGCTGCAGAATCCGGATGACTTCCTGCGCGACGCGGTAGTGCTCGTCACCCACGACGGACGGCAGCAGAATCGTCGACGACGAAGCCAGCGGGTCCACGGCCGGGAAGATGCCCTTGGAGAACACCGCACGAGAAAGCTCGGTGGTGGCGTCCAGGTGCGCGAACGTGGTCGCCGGCGCCGGGTCGGTGTAGTCATCGGCGGGCACGTACACGGCCTGCATCGAGGTGATGGACCGGCCACGGGTCGAGGTGATGCGCTCCTGCAGCTCACCCATCTCGTCGGCCAGCGTCGGCTGGTAACCCACGGCCGAAGGCATACGACCCAGCAGGGTCGACACCTCGGAACCGGCCTGGGTGAACCGGAAGATGTTGTCGATGAACAGCAGCACGTCCTGGCCCTGCTCGTCGCGGAAGTACTCGGCCATGGTCAGCGCCGAGAGGGCGACGCGCATACGCGTGCCGGGCGGCTCGTCCATCTGGCCGAACACCAACGCGGTGTCCTTGAGGACGTTGGCGTCGGCGAGCTCGACCCAGAGGTCGTTGCCCTCACGGGTGCGCTCACCCACGCCGGCGAACACCGAGGTGCCACCGAAGTTGCGGGCGATGCGGTTGATCATCTCCTGGATCAGAACGGTCTTACCGACACCGGCACCACCGAACAGGGCGATCTTGCCACCACGCACGTACGGGGTCAGCAGGTCGACGACCTTGAGGCCGGTCTCCAGCATCTCGGTACGCGGCTCGAGCTGATCGAAGGCCGGGGGCTTGCGGTGGATGGACCACTTCTCGAAGTCGCTGCCGTAGCCCGGCTCGTCGAGGCAGTTGCCCAGGGCGTTGAACACGTGCCCCTTGACGCCGTCGCCGACCGGCACCGCGATGGTGTTACCGGTGTTGATGACATCCACGCCGCGCACCAGACCATCGGTCGGCTGCATGGACACGGTGCGCACCAGGTTGTCGCCCAGGTGCTGTGCGACCTCGAGGGTCAGCGTCTTGGCCATCGCCTCGTAGGTGATCTCGGCGTTGAGGGCGGAGAAGAGCGGCGGCACGGCGTCGCGCGGGAACTCCACGTCAACAACCGGGCCGGTAACGCGAACCACTCGCCCTACGGTCTTGTTAGCAGTTGGTGCGGTCATGTACTCGTCTCTTCCTAATGTTCGCTTGCGGCGGCCGAGGCAAGCGCGTCCACGCCGCCAACGATTTCACTGATTTCCTGGGTGATCTGGGCCTGGCGAGCGCGGTTGGCTTCCAGGGTGAGTCCCTTGATGAGCTCATCGGCGTTGTCCGTGGCGGCCTTCATGGCGCGCCGGCGGGATGCCGACTCCGAGGCTGCCGCCTCCAGCAGCGCCGCGTATACCCGGGTGGCCAGGTAACGAGGCAGCAGCGACGCGAAAAGCGTTGTGGCGTCAGGCTCGAACGAATACTGGGTGGTGGGGCCGGTGGCCTCGCCGACGTACTCGATCTCCATCGGGGCGATCCGCTTGGCCACAGCCGACTGGGTCAGCATCGACTTGAACTCGGTGTAGACGATATGGAGCTCGTCCACACCCAGAATTCCGTCAGCGCCCGGATCGTCACCGTCGTCATCGGCGCCCGACAGGAACGCGTCCACCAGCACACCCGCGATCTGCTGAGCATGTGTGTACTCGGGTCGCTCGGAGAACCCCGTCCAAGACTCGGTGACCGTGCGGCCCCGGAACTTGTAGAAGTTCAGTGCCTTACGGCCGATCACGTAGATCACCGGAGTCTTGCCCTGCTCGCGCAGCAGCGCGAAGAGCTCCTCGGCGACGCGGAGCACGTTGGCGTTGTAGCCACCGCAGAGCCCGCGGTCCGATGACACGATCAGCACGCCGGCCCGCTTGGGCTCGGCCCGCTCCACCAACAGCGGATGATCCAGCGCGGCATCATCGGCGAGCGCGGTGAGCACGTTGGTGATCTCGGTCGCGTACGGCCGGGCAGCCACCACGCGAGCCTGCGCCTTGGAGATGCGCGATGTCGCGATCAGCTCTTGCGCCTTGGTGATCTTCTTGATCGACCCGGCGGATTTGATCCGCCGGCGCAATTCTCGGATTTGTGCAGCCATGGCTGATTACTTCTTGGGAGCCGGCTTGCGGACCTGGACGGTCTCCTGACCGACCTCGGACGCGTCGAGCGCCTCGGCCGCTGCGTCCTTGACCTCCACCGAGCTGCCGTCGGTGGCGGCGAAGCTCTTCTTGAAGTCGTTCACGGCGTCGGTCAGCTTGGTCTCGGTGTCCTCGGAGAACTTCTTGGTCTCCTTGATATCGGCCAGGATGTCGGCGTGTGAACCGCGCACGTGATCAAGGAACTCCTGCTCGAAGCGGATCACATCGCCCACCGGCACCGAGTCGAGGTGTCCACCGGTGCCCAGGTAGATCGCGACAACCTGCTCCTCGACCGGGTACGGCGAGTTCTGCGGCTGCTTGAGCAGCTCGACCAGGCGGGCACCACGCTCCAGCTGGGCCTTCGAGGTGGCGTCCAGGTCGGAGGCGAACGCAGCGAAGGCTTCCAGCTCGCGGTACTGCGAGAGCTCCAGACGCAGCGAGCCGGCCACCTCCTTCATGGCCTTGATCTGTGCGGCACCACCCACGCGGGAAACCGACACACCGACGTTGATGGCCGGGCGCACACCCTGGTTGAACAGGTCCGTCTGCAGGAAGCACTGTCCGTCGGTGATCGAGATGACGTTGGTGGGGATGTAGGCCGAGATGTCGTTGGCCTTGGTCTCGATGATCGGCAGACCCGTCAGCGAACCGGCACCGAGCTCGTCGGAGAGCTTCGCGCAACGCTCCAGCAGACGCGAGTGCAGGTAGAAGACGTCACCCGGGTATGCCTCGCGGCCCGGCGGACGACGCAGCAGCAGCGAAATGGCACGGTAGGCCTCGGCCTGCTTGGTCAGGTCGTCGAACACGATGAGGACGTGCTTGCCCTGGTACATCCAGTGCTGGCCGAGAGCCGAACCGGTGTACGGCGCAAGCCACTTGAAGCCGGCGGCATCGGAGGCCGGGGCGGCGATGATGGTGGTGTACTCCAGCGCGCCGGCCTCGTCCAGGGTGCGGCGCACCGCGGCGACGGTCGAGCCCTTCTGACCGACAGCGACGTAGATGCAGCGCACCTGCTGTGCCGGGTCACCGGTCTCCCAGGCCTGCTTCTGGTTCAGGATGGTGTCGACGCAGACGGCGGTCTTGCCGGTCTTGCGGTCGCCGATGATCAGCTGGCGCTGGCCGCGACCGATCGGGGTCTGCGAGTCGATGGCCTTGATACCGGTCTGCAGGGGCTCGGACACGCTCTGGCGCTGAACCACGGAGGCGGCCTGCAGCTCGAGGGCACGGTTGGTCTCGGCCTCGATGTCACCACGGCCGTCGATCGGCTGGCCCAGCGGGTTGATGACGCGGCCCAGGAAGGCGTCGCCCACCGGCACCGACAGCACCTCGCCGGTGCGCTTGACCTGCTGGCCCTCTTCGATGCCGTGGAAGTCACCGAGGATAACGGTGCCGACGCTGCGCTCGTCGAGGTTGAGCGCCACGCCCAACACTCCGCCCGGGAACTCGAGGAGTTCCTGGGTCATGACCGAGGGCAGGCCCTCGACGTGGGCGATGCCGTCACCGGTGTCGGAGACGATGCCGATTTCTTCACGGGTGGGGTCGGCAGAGAACGTCGCGACGTACTGCTCGATCGCGCCGGAGATATCCGCCGAGGAGATCGTCAACTCTGTCATGGCTTTTCGTCTTCCTGCTCGTCTATCGGGGTAGGTCTAAATAATGGTCAGTTGGGCAGATGGAGTGCGGCGGCCGAGAGTCGGCTGGACAGACTGCCATCGATCTCCTCGTCACCGATGTTGACGACGAGCCCGCCCAGCAGCTCGGGATCCACATCCAGTTGCACCGCGATGGTGCGGCCGTAAATCTGCCCGAGCACCTGGGCAAGCCGTGTGCTCTGTGCATCGCTGATCGGTGCGGCCGACTTCACGTGTGCCACTGACTCGTCGCGCCGGGCAACCGCAAGTTCGGCCACCTCGAGCACGGCGACATCGGCGCGCTTGCCACGCAGCAGACGCACGGTCTGCGCGAGCAGGCTTGTCACGATCAGATTGGACCGACCGGCCAGCACGTTCTTCAGCAATGCCACACGATCGGCGGCAGGCGAGGTGGTGTTACCCAGCAGCGTGCTCAGCTGCGGCTCGCTGTCCAGGATGCGACTGACGCGGAACAACTGGTCCTCGACGTCGTCGATCTGGCCGTCGCGCTCGGCCCGCTCCAGCAAGGCGAGACGGGCGATGTGTTCGATCGCGGTGATCAGGTCGTTGGAGGCGGACCAGCGGGCGGTCACGGCCGCACGCACGACCTCGAGTGCAGGCCGTCCGATCTTGGACCCGAACACCGAGTCGACCAGGGCGACCTTGGCGGCCTGCTCGCTGGCATCGACCGGCTCGGAGAGGTGCTTGCGTAGCACCAATTCCTTGATGAGAACCTCGGCGACCGCAGTCAGATCATCGGCCAGCGCGTTGAGCGTCAGGCTGTCGAGGGAGACCGCATTGGCCTGGAAGGCCTTCACCTGCTCGGCGAGCGATTCGCGGCTGGCGGCGTGCAGACCCGCACCACCGGCGGCCAACGGCCGACGTTCGGTATTGATACTGCCGGCCATCTGCGACAGCTCATCCAGGAACCGGTCGACAGTGGCGGACTGCGCCGCGGGGTCGCTCACGTGTGAACGAACCAGATCGCCTGCACGGTTCACGGATTCGGCGCCGAGGTCACCGCGGAGCTGACGGATCAGCTGCTGGCGCTGAAGCAGGATCTGCTCCTGCCCATGCACCTTGATCCGCTCGACCTCGGCATCGGCCTGCTCGCGCAGCTGCTTCGAGATCTGCACGGCATCGGCCTTGGCTTCCTCCGCGATGTGGGCGGCGTCGGCCTTGGCATCCTCGATGGCCTTGGCATGTGCACCCTCGGCCTCGACCAGCTTGTCCGCCGCAGTCTTGCTGTCAGCGAGCTGCTGACGCACCGCGTCCTGCTGCTTGGCCATCAACGTGCGTACCGGCGGCACCACGAACTTGACCACCAGGAACACGATGACAGCGAAACCGATGAGCTGTCCGATAAATGTCGACATCTTTGTTTAGCCTCGCCCTGCGTTCGCTGGTTCCGAAAGGCTCACGCCGAGAACGCGTTCGGCGAGCGTCCGAGACAGGCTCTCGACGCTTGCCGACAGCTCTCCGGAAGTTGCCTCGCCCTGACGAGCCAACTCTTCGGCGGCCTTCGCATTCACGGCGGTCGCTTCGGTGTTGGCCCGCTGACGCATGTCCTCAAGAATTCCGCGTCCCTCGGCTCTGGCCTCGTCACGCACCGCGGTTGCCGCACCGCGCGCCTTGGCCAGCTCGTCCTTGTAGTCAGCCTCGGCGGCGGTGAATTGCTCAGCGGCGTTCCGGTTGTCCTCGGCCGTCTTGGCGACCGTGTCCTCGCGTGCCTTGAGCACCTTTTGGATCGGCGGCACCACGAAGGTTCCGATGACCGCCAGGACGATCAGGAAGATCGCCAAGACGACAAAGAAGGTGCCGTTGGGGATGAGGAAGTTGTTCTGCTTCCCACCCTCTTCGGCGGCTTCCGCCGCGACTGCCATGACGGCAGAAGCGACACTGTGCAATTCACCCATGCCGATTAGCTGGCGCCGGGAGTCGCGAAGACGAACAGCGCCATGAAGGCCAGGTTGATGAAGTACGCAGCCTCAACCAGACCGACGGTGATGAAGAACGGGGTGAACAGCCGGCTCTGAGCCTCGGGCTGACGGGCCACACCCGAGATCAGCGCGTTACCGGCGATACCGTCACCGATACCGGCACCGATCGCGCCGCCGGCCATGATCAACCCACCGCCAATGAGGGCACCAGCAACAATTGTCGGGTCCGCCATTTTCTTCCTCCTTATTAAGTGGTAGCTGTGCTACCAGGGTCTATTCAATGTGGTCTGTGTAATTAGTGGTGCTCGTCGTCCAGTTCCATCGACTGGCTGAAGTACAGGACAGTCAGCAGCGCGAAGATGAAAGCCTGGATCAGGCCGACGAACAGGTCGAACGATTTCCAGATGGCGTTGGGCGCCCACATGATCCATGCCGGGAACATCGCGATCAGCGCGACCATGATGCCGCCGGCGAACATGTTGCCGAAGAGTCGCAGCGACAGCGAGATCGGCTTGGCCAGTTCCTCGATCGGGTTGATGAACGCCGTCACCCAGGTGTGGCCCTTGAGCAGCTTGATCGGGTGGCCGATGAGGCCGCGGCGTGCAAAGCCCGCGATGTGGTAGCAGACGAAGACGAACAGCGCCAACGCCAGCACGTAGTTGATGTCCGAGGCTGGCGGGGCCAGCAGTTCGGCCGTCTTTCCGTTCTCGTCCGTGTACTGCACGGGCAGCACCGAGATCCAGTTGGACACGAGGATGAAGACGAAGATCGTCACCGCCAGCGGCAGCACGAACGGCGCGATCCTCATGCCGATGGCCGACTCGACCTGATTGCGGAACTGAACGGTCACCGCCTCGAAGAACAGCTGCACCCCATTCGGCACACCGGTCGAGGTGACCTTGGCCCGCAGGAACAGTGCCAGCGCGATCACCACCACCGCGGCCAGCGAGGTGGCAACGATGGTGTCCACGTTGACCTCACCGAGAAAACCCCAGTGTGCGTGCTTGTGATGGCCAACTTCGATGGCGGCTTCTGCCTGGAATGTCGTAATCATGCTGGGCTTATACCTCCGCCTGCGGCTGATTCACTGAACGGATCCCTTTCCACACCGGCACAGCGGTGGTCAACACCAGCAGCACCTGGAACAACGCGACTCCGAAGAACACCCCAAGACCTGCGGGGCGGAACACGAAGGCGATCACCAGGGCGAGGACGGTGATGATCATCAACCGCGCTGCGGAATTGATGGCCATCTTTTGCTTGCTTGGATTGTCTTGCGCAGTAATGACTTCCGCAGACTGGCGAACGAGGAGAGCGTTCACCAGTCCGAGGCCAAGCCCAGTAACGAAGAAAATGCCGAACTGCCAATGCCCGAGCAGGGCGGAGGCCAGCAGAGCCAAGGCACCGAGCACGCCACACAGAACCGCCAGACGCAACGGGCGAAACGCCAATGCCGGAAGGACCAGCGGGGCGTCGGGCGTTGTCACCTGGGGTGTCACCTCACATCTTTGTCGGGGTGGCGGAACAAAAACTGCATTCGTCGGTTCCAGACCTTATAGGAGGTCTGCGGGCTCGCTGAACTCACCTCAAAGGGCAGCTCCCTGTCGGTCAGTTGATCGGTCCGGCGAACCCTTGGATTGTCTAGACAGACTTTCCAAAAATTGCACCGATCCGGCGTGGCCGGCACCCGTGAGTTTTCGGGTATGGCAGAACCGTATCACATGGTAGAGGGGGTTAATGCACCCCTACTACTTTTCGTCGTACATGACCGGTTCGGCCGGAACCGTCGTCGAACTCCCGTCCAATTGAGCGCCCGAGAGCTGATCGGGTTCTTCGCCGCGCAGCAAGGGCACAACCGTCGCCACGATGGCGATACCGATCGCTCCCAACACCACCGCACCGGCATACCGGGGCTCGAAGAAGATGGTGCTGGCGGCACCGAACGCGATGATGGCCACCCACAAATAGATGATCAGCACCGCCTTGCGATGGGAATGCCCGATCTGCAACAGCCGGTGATGCAGATGCATCTTGTCCGGGCTGAAGGGGCTGCGGCCCGCGCGGGTGCGCCGGATGATCGCCAACAACGCATCCAGGGCGGGCACCAGCATCACCGCGATCACCAGTAGGAACGGCGACAACAGGACGAACATGTCTTTGGCCCCGTACGAGCTCTGCGAGATGGGGCCCGCGGCCGTGGTCGATGCCGCGGCCAGCATGAGGCCGATCAGCATCGACCCCGAGTCCCCCATGAAGATGCGGGCCCGGTGGAAGTTGTGTGGCAGGAATCCGAGGCACGCCCCGGCCAGCACTACCGAAATGACGGCGGGCGGGTAGTACAGGACGTCACCGCCGTGGCTGCGCAGCAGCCCGATCGAGAAGATGCAGATGGCCGCCGCGGTGATGAGCCCCAGGCCTGCGGCCAGACCATCGAGACCGTCCACGAAGTTCATGGCGTTGACGATCGACACCGTCAAGGCGAGCGTGACCAGGATGGACGACATCTGATCCAGCACGATCGTTCCCACCCCACCGAACGGGATGTAGATCATGCTCCAGGCCACCCCCATGGTGACCAGCACGCTGGCGGCCGTGACTTGGCCCGCGAATTTCGTGAGCGCGTCCAGGCCCCACTTGTCGTCGATAAGACCGACGATCATGATGATGCCTCCCGCGACGACCACGGCGGGCATTCCCGAGGAATAGACGAATCCCCTTGTCAGGGCGGGCAGTTGCGAGGCCAGGAAGATCGCGGCACAAACACCGAGATACATCCCGAGGCCGCCCATCCGGGGGGTCGGCTGCAGGTGCACGTCGCGTTCGCGCGGGTAAGCCACCGCTCCCACCCGGGTCGCGAACATCCGTACACCACCGGTGCAGAAGAACGTCGTGATAGCCGCGGTCAGCCCAACCAGGGCAAGCTCACGCAGAGGGACACCCGCACCGCGATCGGCAAGGGCCAGCAGCTCACTCACGCATCCGACCGTACTTCAAGATTCTGTGGGTTCCGCCGACTCGCCGGGACCGACGTCGCCACCAATCACATCGACGATCTGTTCCCGGGTGATCGGCCCCTCCCGCACGACCAGCGGTACCGGCCCGGTGAGATCGACGATGGTCGACGCCGCCCCCAATTCCGCGGTGCCGCCGTCCAGATACACGGCAACCTTGTCCCCCAGTTGATCGCGTGCCTCACCGGCGGTGAGTGCCGCCGGCTGCCCCGAAACATTGGCACTGGAGACCGCCATCGGACCGACAGCGCGCAAGAGATCGATGGCCACCGGATGCAGCGGCATCCGCAGCATGACGCTTCCCTGCGCATCCCCGAGATCCCAGGACAACGACGGCGCATGCTTCACGATGATGCTCAGCGGTCCGGGCCAGAACGCCTCGATGAGTTCGCGGGCCGCCGACGGAACGGCGAAGACGAGCCCGTCGATGGTGTGCCAGGACCCGACGAGCACGCCGACGGGCATATCCCGGCCTCGCCCCTTGGCGGCCAACAGCGCCGAAACCGCATTGGAATCGAATGCGTCACAACCTAATCCGTAGACGGTATCGGTGGGCATCACCACCAACTCACCCGCCTTGAGCGCGCTCACCGCCGCGTCGACCCCCTCCTGGCGGGTCGCAGCGTCCTGGCATTCGTAGACGGCGGTCACGACCCCAGTCTATGACGCCGGAGATTTGCGGCGTGCGGTGACAAATCTCGGACGGCCTGCCAGGTCGTGTCGCTGCACAACCTCATCGAACAGTCCACTGGCCGTGAACAACTCACGTGTTCCCTCACCGTTCGTGTCGTCATGCTCAACACCGATGTGGCCTCCGGAGGCAAGGAGCCGGCCTGCGGCGGTCACGATTGGCGCGATGACGGTAAGCCCGTCGAACCCCGCAAAAAGCGCCAACGGCGGATCATGCTGCGCCACTTCCGGCTCCAATTCGGCGTCTTCGGGGATGTAGGGCGGGTTGGCGACGATCAGATCGACCGTTCCATCGAGCTCCGTCAGCAGCGCGGGTGAGGTCACGTCGGCCTGGATCACCTCGATCGGAGTTCCGGCGGTGTTGCGCCGTGTGTAGACCAGTGCCTGATCGTCAAGCTCGATCGCGAGGATGCGTGCGGCGGGCTCGTCATGCGACAGCGCGATCGCCAGCGCCGCGGACCCGGCACAGAGCTCGACGACCGTGGCGTGTGGCGTCAATTTCCCTGTTGCCCAGGCATACAGAGATTCCGTCTCCGGACGCGGGATGAACACGCCCGGGCCCACCGACACCTCGACGGGGCCAAATGCGGCGTTTCCGGTCAAGTGTTGCAAGGGAATCCGCTGCACGCGCGCCGCCACCAGGTCGCGGTAACTCTCGGGGAAATCAGGGGCGAGCTCGGCGAAGCGCAATCGCGTTCGCGAGACTCCGAGCAGATGGGCGGCGAGCTCTTCGGCGTCTACCTGCGGACTGGAAACTCCTGCCTCAGAGAGCGATTCGACCGCCTCGGCGATCAGCTGACGCAACGCGCTCATCTCGCTCACGCCTCCTGAAGGCGTGCCTTCCGATCGGCCACTGCCAGCGCATCGAACAGTGCGTCGAGGTCACCGTCCAGCACCTGGTCAAGGTTGTGCGCCTTGAACCCCACGCGGTGATCGGTGATGCGGTTCTCCGGGAAGTTGTAGGTGCGGATGCGCTCACTGCGATCCACCGTGCGGATCTGGCTGGCCCGGCCGGCGGAGGCGTCGGCTTGCGCCTGCTCCTCGGCGAGCGCCTGCAGCCGCGCCGCCAGCACCTGCATGGCGCGGGCCTTGTTCTGCAGCTGAGAACGCTCGTTCTGGCAGGTCACCACGATCCCGGTCGGCAGGTGGGTGATGCGGACCGCCGAGTCGGTGGTGTTGACGCCCTGGCCGCCCTTACCCGAGGAGCGATAGACGTCGATCCGAAGGTCCGACTCGTCGATCTGGATTTCTTCTACCTCTTCCGGCTCCGGATAGACCAGCACTCCGGCTGCCGAGGTGTGCACGCGCCCTTGGGATTCGGTGACGGGCACGCGCTGGACGCGGTGCACACCGCCTTCGAACTTAAGCCGCGACCAGACGCCGTCGGCAGTATCGCCCTTGCTGGCGATGGCCAAGGTGGCGTCTTTGTATCCGCCGAGGTCGGATTCGGTCTCGTCGAGAACGGTGACCTTCCAGCCATGCCGCTCGGCGTACCGGATGTACATCCGGGCCAGGTCGGCAGCGAACAGCGCCGATTCCTCGCCTCCCTCACCAGATTTCACTTCGAGGAGGATGTCGTCACCGTCATGGGGGTCGCGGGGCGCGAGCATGTCCGAGAGCTGCGTCTCCAGCTCGGCGATCGAAGATTCCAGCTCGGTCACCTCGTCGGCGAACGAGGGATCGTCCGCCGACAGTTCACGGGCGGTGGCCAGATCATCGCGGGCGGAGACCAGCTTGCGGTGGGTGGCGACGATCGGCGAGAGCATCGCGAACCGGCGTCCGGCCTTGCGCGCCGCGCCAGGATCCGCGTGCAGCGCTGGGTCGGCCAGTTGCTTCTCCAGTTCAGCGTGCTCGGCCAGCATTCCTTCGATCAGCGGCGTCTCGCTCATGCGCCCTCCTCCCAATGTTCATACCCGCACTTGGTCATACAAAAAACCGACGCCCGGACTGCACAAAGGCAAATCCGGGCGTCGGCAAGGAAGCTATTTGTCGGCTGCGGCCTTGCGCTTGCCGTACCGGGCCTCGAACCGGGCGACGCGACCGCCGCTGTCCAGGATCTTCTGCTTACCGGTGTAGAAGGGGTGGCACTGCGAGCAGACCTCGACCACGATGTGGCCGCTGTCCTTGGTGCTGCGGGTGGTGAAGGTGTTGCCGCAGCCGCAGACCACGTTGGTCTCGACGTAGGTGGGGTGGATACCCGATTTCATTGCTTTTCCTCTGCGTGTTGTGGTCGCCGGGTCGCTTGTGGGCGTGAACCGGAACCCTTCAAAAGGCTGAGAGGCCATTATGCCAGCTCAGTTACGTAGAACCTAAACGGCGCCGACCTGCGCACTATTCCCGATTTCTGAACCCGGCGTACGTTGGGGAAGGAAAGCCGATTCGGGAAGGAAACGCATGAACATCAAGAGATTGATCGTCACAAGCGCATCCGCGGCAGCGATGGGTTTGGCCGCATTCGCCGGCGCACCGGGGCTGGCCTACGCCGACCCCATCACGCCCCCGGCACCGCCGCCCATCCCCCAGGCCCCACCGATCCCCCAGGGAACCGGTGTACCGCCCGTCCCTCAGGCGCCGCCGATTCCGCAGATTCCGTCCATTCCGCAGCCCTGATACTCGCCCGACCTCGGGCATGTAACGGGCATTGACATCCTGTCGATATTCACAACGACAGCCGCGGCATAACCAACGCGGTGCAGTTGTTGGAAATCGGTACTTCGGTTGAGTCGGGGCGAACCGCCGAGATAATCGGACAGGAGTCGCACGTGAATCTGAAAAGTGTTGTGAGCCGGGGCGTCATCGTTGGCGCGTTGACGATGGGAGCGCTTGGCCTGGGCGCCGTTCCGGCGTATGCGCAGCCTCCGGGACAGCCCGGTTACATCCAGGATCATCCCAACCGCCCACACGGCGACGATGACGATGACTGGGGCGGCCACGACGGTTGGCGGAACAACGGCAACTGGCGCGGCAATGACAATTGGCGCGACCGCGACCAGGACTGGCGGGACGACCGCAGATGGCGCGATGACCGCCGGGAATGGCGCGACAACCCGTGGCATTACGACCAGCGTCCACCGTGGGGCTGGGCCCCGCCACCTCGCGCGGAATGGCGCGGACCGCTTCCAGATCGTTGGGGCCCGCCCCCAGCGGCCTTCGACTACTGGGGATACCGGGTACAGCCGATCTGGGATGACGGTTTCCGGACCTGGGGATTCTGGCTGTTCGGTATCTGGATTCCGCTCGCGTCGATCGGCTAGCGGTCCCGGCCACATGAACCTGCGCGGTATGACCGATACCCGGTGATACCGCGTCAGGCTCTAGCTGTACTGCGGCTCGTCAGCGCCGTTGGAGCCCGGAGTGTTCTTGGAGACCTGGACCAGGAATTCGTAGTTGGTCTTGGTCTTGCGCAGCTGGCTCATCAGCAGGTCGATGGCCTGGTGTGAATCCAAGCCGGAGAGCACGCGGCGCAGCTTGTGCACGATCGCGAACTCGTCGCCGCTCATCAGCAACTCGTCCTTGCGAGTACCCGACGGGTTGACGTCGACGGCGGGGAACACGCGGCGTTCGGCGATCTTGCGGTCGAGCTTGAGCTCGGCGTTACCGGTGCCCTTGAACTCCTCGAAGATGACCGTGTCACCGGTGGATCCGGTCTCGACCATCGCGGTGGCGATGATGGTCAACGAGCCGCCGTGCTCGATGTTGCGCGCCGCGCCCAGGAACCGCTTGGGCGGGTACAGCGCCGTCGAGTCGACACCACCGGACAGGATGCGGCCGGACGCCGGCGAGGCGTTGTTGTAGGCACGTCCCAGACGGGTGATGGAGTCGAGCAAGACCACGACGTCCTTGCCCTGTTCCACGAGACGCTTGGCACGCTCGATGGCGAGCTCGGCAGCCTGAGTGTGGTCTGACGGCGGGCGATCGAAGGTGGAGGCGATGACCTCACCCTTGACCGAGCGCTGCATGTCGGTGACCTCTTCGGGCCGTTCGTCGACCAGCACCACCATCAGATGGCACTCGGGGTTGTTGGCGGAGATCGCGTTGGCGATGTTCTGCATGATCGTGGTCTTACCGGCCTTCGGCGGAGACACGATCAGCGCGCGCTGCCCCTTGCCGATGGGCATGATCAGGTCGATCACACGAGTCGTCAGCTTCTCGGTGGTGGTTTCCAGCCGCAGCCGCTGATTCGGGTACAGCGGGGTCAACTTGGTGAAGTCGGGACGCTTCTTGGCGTCCTCAACCGGGCCGCCGTTCACGGAATCGAGGCGCACCAGCGGGTTGAACTTCTGGCGCTGGTTCTGATTCCCGGCATCCGGGTCGCGGGGTACCCGCACGGCGCCGGTGATGGCATCGCCGCGGCGCAGCCCGTTCTTGCGAACGAGGTTCATCGAGACGTACACATCGTTCGGGCCGGCCAGATATCCGGACGTCCGGACGAATGCGTAGTTGTCGAGCACATCCAGAATGCCGGCCACGGGCTGGACGACATCGTCCTCGCGCAGCTCGGTCTCGCCACCCTCGTTGGTGTTGCGATCGCGACCACGACGGCGTTCACGGGTACGGCGACCACGACGGCCCCGGCCCTCACCGTCATCGCCGCGGTTGCCCTGGTTCTGGTTGTTGTCCTGGTTCTGGTTGTCCGGGTTCTGGCTCCCCGAGCCACCCTCACGCCCCGAGTTCTCGGCGTTCTCCGAGTTGCCCCGGCCGCCGTTCTGCTGCTTGCGCTCGCCCTCGGCGTTCTGGTTCTGGTTCTGGTTGCGACGCCGCTCACCGCGTCCCTCGCGAGGCGCGCCCGCCGTCTCGGAGTCCTTGCCCTCACCGGAGTCGGCTTCCGGAGCGGACTTCGGCGCCTCGGCGGGCAGATCGAGTGCGGTCTGAGTGGGCTCGGATCCAGCAGATTCGTTCTGCTCGTTCTGGGCCGGTTCCTTCTGGGCAACCTCGGCCGGTGCTGAGGCCTGAGGCTGCTGGGCCTGGGTGGACTGGTTGTTGTTCTTCGACGCGCCAAGCGCACCCTGATGCTCACGAATGGCGGCGATCAGATCGCTCTTACGCATTCCGGAGGTGCCCTTGACGCCTACTTGGCTGGCCAATGCACGCAACTCCGGCAACACCATCGTCGACAGCGCACCCAGTCCATCACCCCGACGCTCCTTGTTGGAGCGATCAGAGGAGGCTGTGGCGGGCGCCTCGGGGGCTTCCGGGGCGGCTTCGGTCGCGATGAGGTCCGTATCGGTCACGGATTTCCTTTCCTTCCCCCGCCGAATATGGGGCGAGGGTCTCACTTCGGCCAGTCAGGTTGCTGGCCGCGAAGTTCATGCTGCGGGCCCACACAGATAGGGCCACGCGAGGTCCTGAGAAATGGCAGCTGACCATCGACCTTGCCCAATATCGCCGCCTGTCGGCGACGACGGAGGCATCGGAAAGAACTAGGAGAATTTGTGATCGTCCTCGTTCTCGGCGCAGGTGCGCAGAAGCTGCAATTGCTGGGACTGATACCGAGGATAACCCCCAGGTGGGTATCAAGCAACCAGCACCCCCCGGCGAGTCCCCCGCTCACCAGCCATAACGTCGGCTATCGAACCGACACGCCCGCCGATACGGACATCGTCGCCAGCGAGAAACCTTGATCTTCAGCGTATTTCACCGCGACGTCAGGGATATCACCGGTGGTCAGGGCCAATACCGCAGGTCCAGCCCCGGAAAGAACCGCCGCAACCCCCTGACTGCGCAGGTATCCAAGAACCTCGGCGGACGCCGGCATCGCGGAGGCGCGCTGGGGCTGATGTAGGCGGTCTTCGGTGGCCGTCATCAGCAGATCCGGCCGCGCGGTCAGCGCGACGGTGAGTAGCGCCGCTCGGCTAATATTGAACCTGGCGTCTACATGGGTGACAGATTCTGGCAGCAATACGCGAGTGTACGCAGTGGAGGACTGTTCCTCCGGGATCGCGGCGACAATTCTGATATCGGGGTGCACATCCAGCCGGGTGGCCGCATAGACGGGGGCCGCACCCGTGGTCTCCGACCAGGAGACCACGGCTCCCCCGAGCACGCTGGCCGCCGCATTATCGGGATGCCCCTCGAATTCCGAGGCCAACTGCACCAGCGCCTCGTCGGAGAGCACCGGGTGTCCGGCCTTGGCAAGGAGTCCGTTGGCGGCGGCCAGGCCGGCAACCGCAGCCGCGGCCGAAGAACCCAAACCCCGCGAGTGTGGAATCTTGTTGCGGCACTGAACGATCAGACCAGCGGCGGCAGCTCCTCCGGCGGCGAGCCCACGCTCGATCGCCCGCACCACCAGATGACTGCCATCCAGCGGGACCTCACCGGCACCCTGACCTTCGACAGCCACCTTGAGACCGGATTCGGTTGTACTGACCTCGATCTCGTCGTACAGCGACAGCGCGATTCCGAGGCTGTCGAAGCCCGGACCCAGGTTTGCACTCGACGCCGGCACCACGACGGTGGTGATCAGCCCCGCGGGCAGGATTTGGTTCACGCGAGTTCCAGCGCCTCGGCGACCGCGCTCGCCTGCACCGGAATGGGAGTCACCTCGGGCATGCCGCTCAGGGCGTTATCGGGATCCTTCAGGCCGTTCCCCGTCACGGTGCACACCACGGTGGAACCCTTCGGAACCCAGCCGTCGGCAACCGATTTCAGCAGGCCCGCGATGCTGGCCGCCGACGCGGGCTCCACGAACACGCCCTCGCTGGAGGCGACCAGCCGGTAGGCGCTGAGAATCTCCTCATCGGTGACGGCCAGGAACTTGCCGCCCGATTCCTGTTGTGCGGCAACAGCACCCGACCACGACGCAGGCGATCCGATCCGGATGGCGGTGGCGATGGTCTCCGGATTGGCAACCGGCGCCCCGTTCACCAACGGTGCCGCACCCGCGGCCTGCGCACCCAGCATCTTGGGCAACCGGTCCGACAGACCGTCGCGGTGGTACTCGTTGTAACCGCGCCAGTAGGCGGTGATGTTTCCAGCATTGCCGACCGGCAGCGCGTGAATATCGGGGGCGGTGCCGAGGGCATCCATGATCTCGAAGGCCGCAGTCTTCTGTCCCTCGATGCGCACCGGGTTCACGGAGTTCACCAGGGCGATGGTCGGATAGTCCGCGGTGGTCTTGCGCGCCAGCTCCAGACAGTCGTCAAAGTTGCCGTCCACCTGGATGATCCGCGCACCGTGGATCACAGCCTGGGCCAGCTTGCCCATCGCGATCTTGCCCTGCGGGATCAGCACCGCACACGTGATACCCGCCTTGGCGGCGTAGGCGGCGGCGGAGGCCGAGGTGTTCCCGGTCGAGGCGCACAACACCGCGCGCTGGCCACGGGCCAGCGCGTCGGTCACCGCCATGGTCATACCGCGGTCCTTGAACGAGCCGGTGGGGTTGAGGCCTTCGACCTTCAGGTGCACGGTGCAACCGGTGAGCTCGGACAGCCGCTTCGCGGGAAGCAGCGGAGTGCCACCCTCGCGAAGCGTCACGGGCTGCCAGTTCTCACCGATCGGGAGGCGGTCCCGGTATGCCGCGATGAGGCCGGGCCAAGGGGTATGAACGGTCACTCTTGTGTTCCTTCCAGCCGGATGACACTTGCGACACCCAACACCACGTCGAGGTCGGCAAGTGCAGCAACGGTTTCCGAGAGCGCAGCATCGGTGGCCTTGTGGGTGAGCACCACCAGACGGGCGCCCGTCTCGTCGACCTCGCCCTCCTGCCGGACGGTGGCGATGCTGACTTCGCGCTTGGAGAACTCGGCGGCGACGGTGGCCAGCACACCGGGCTTGTCGGCCACCCGCATGCGCACGTAGTACCGGGTCGGGATGAGACCGATCGGCGCAATGGGCAGCTGTGCGTACCGGGATGCCCGCGGACCGCGTCCGCCCTGCACCCGGTTGCGCGCCGCCATCACCAAATCGCCGAGCACGGCCGATGCGGTCGGCGCACCGCCGGCGCCCTGGCCGTAGAACATCAGCTCGCCGGCGGCCTCAGCCTCGACGAAGACCGCGTTGAACGCTCCGTTGACGCTCGCGAGCGGATGGGTCAACGGCACCAGCGCCGGGTACACCCGCGCCGAAACTCGTTGGTTTCCATCGGCGTCCGTAAGCCGTTCACAGATAGACAGCAGCTTGATGGTGCACTGCAGGGCTCGCGCCGACTCGAAGTCGTCGGCACTGATCTTCGTGATGCCCTCGCGGTATACGTCGTCGGCACTGACCCGGGTGTGGAAGGCGATCGACGCGAGAATGGCGGCCTTGGCCGCAGCGTCGTAGCCCTCGACATCGGCGGTCGGATCGGCCTCGGCGTATCCGAGCTCCCCTGCCTCGGCAAGTGCGGTGTCATAACCGGCCCCGGTGGTGTCCATGGCAGACAGGATGTAGTTGGTGGTGCCGTTGACGATGCCGGACACCCGAATCACCGAATCGCCGGCCAGCGATTGGGTCAAGGGCCGGATGACGGGAATGGCACCGGCCACCGCAGCCTCGAAATAGAGGTCAACCCTTGCCTTCTCGGCAGCTTCGGCGAGCTCACCGGCAGACTGGGCCAGAAGCGCCTTGTTGGCGGTCACCACCGACTTGCCCGCGTTGAGTGCACCCAGGATGCCGCGCCGTGCGGGTTCCACCGGACCCATGAGCTCGACGACGATGTCGACGTCGTCTCGTGAAACCAGCGCGTCGATATCGTCGGTGAGCAGCTCGACCGGAACACCGCGGTCATCGGCCACACGGCGCACACCGATACCGCGAATCTCCAGCGGCGCACCGATACGGGCGGCGAGGTCACTCGCGCTGCTTTCGATGATCCGCGCTACTTCACTGCCGACGTTGCCCAGGCCCAGGATCGCTACGCCTATCGCGTCACTCATTCACTTACCTCCAAACTCACCAAATCCTCGACGGTCTCGCGCCGCAGGATCAGTCGCGCCTCGCCGTCCTTGACGGCGATAACCGCCGGACGGGTTAGCAGGTTGTACCGGCTGGACATCGAGTAGCAGTACGCACCGGTCGCGGCGACCGCCACCAGGTCGCCGGGAGCCACGTCCTCGGGCAACCACGCGTCCCTGACCACGATATCGCCGCTTTCACAGTGCTTTCCCACCACCCGGGACAGCACCGGTGCGACGTCACTATCGCGGGAAACCAGCTGCGGGTGGTACTCGGCCTGATACAGCGAGGTGCGGATGTTGTCGCTCATCCCGCCGTCGACGCTCACGTACCGCCGCTGCCCGTTGGACAGGATCACGTCCTTGGTGGTGCCCACGCGGTACAGCGTCACGGTGCCGGGACCGGCGATGGCCCGGCCGGGCTCGATCACCAAACGCGGCTCGGGCAGGCCCGCCAGCGCCGACTCGGTGCGCACGATCACGCCCAGCTTGGCCGCCAGATCCTCGATGGGAGGCGGATCGTCGGACGGCACATAACTGATGCCGAGGCCGCCGCCGAGGTCGATGATGTTGAGCTGCGCGGTCTTCTCGGTACCGAACTCCGCGACCACCTCGCGCAGCAGCCCGATCACCCGGTGCGCGGCGACCTCAAACCCGTCGACATCGAAGATCTGCGAACCGATGTGGCTGTGCAGTCCCACGAGTCGCAGGTTGTCGGTGGCGAAGACACGTCGCACGGCCTCCAGTGCCTGCCCACCGGCCAGCGACAACCCGAACTTCTGGTCCTCATGCGCGGTGGAGATGAACTCATGGGTGTGCGCCTCGACACCGACGGTGACACGCACCAGAACGTCTTGCACCACACCGGCACTGCCCGCGATCGCGTCCAGTCGCTCGATCTCGATCATCGAATCGACGACGATGTGTCCGACGCCTACCTGCACCGCCTGGGCGAGCTCCGCCTCAGATTTGTTATTACCGTGCAACGCGATTCGCGCCGGAGGGAACTCGGCGCGCAGCGCGATGGCCAGCTCGCCCGCTGAGCAGACGTCCAGGCCCAGCCCCTCATCCTTGATCCACCGCGCGATCTCGGTGCACAGGAACGCCTTCGAGGCGTAGTGCACGCGCGCAGCACCACCGAACGCCGCGGCCATGTCGCGGCAGCGCGATCGGAAGTCGTCCTCGTCGATGACAAAAAGCGGCGTGCCGTACTTCTCGGCGAGCTCGGAGACGGTGAGGCCCGCAAGGGTCACCTCGCCGTCGGTGCCGCGAGAGGCATTGCGGGGCCATACGTTCGGTGCCAATTCGGTCGGGTTGACCGGAGGTGCGCTGCTCATGGCGGTGTGCTGTTCCCCTTCTGCGTGGCGGGGGCCTGCCGGGTGTGCGCTCACATCCGCTCCGGTGCGCTCACGCCGAGAATGTCCAGGCCGTTGGCGATGACCTGCCGGGTGGCAAGGCATAACGCTAGGCGTGCCGCATGCAGATCCCCCGGTGTTTCGTCACCTTGCGGGAGCACCCGGCACGAGTCGTAGAACCGGTGGTAATCACCGGCGATGTCTTCCAAATACCGTGCGACGCGGTGCGGTTCACGCAGCACCGCGGCGTTTTGCAGAATACGGCCGAACTCGCCGAGCCCCCGGATCAGCGCACCCTCCTTCTCATGGGTGAGCAGTTCGAGATGATCGGTCGAGTGCCGCAGGCCCAGATCCGCGGCATTGCGCGCCAGTGCACAGAGCCGTGCGTGCGCGTATTGCACGTAATAGACCGGGTTCTCACTAGACGCGGAGGCCCACAGCTGCAGATCGATGTCGATCGAGGTGTCCACCGAGGACCGGATCAACGCGTAGCGCGCAGCATCGACTCCAATGGCGTCGACCAGGTCATCGAGAGTGATCACGGTGCCTGCACGCTTGGACATCCGCACCGGCTGACCGTCGCGCACCAGGTTGACCATCTGACCGATGAGCACCTCGACGCTGTCGGCGTCGTAACCCAATGCCGCCGCAACGGCTTTCAGGCGTGCGATGTACCCGTGGTGATCGGCACCGAGCATGTAGATACACAGGTCGAAGCCGCGCTCGCGCTTGTCGAGGTAGTAGGCGATGTCACCGGCGATATAAGCAGGATTGCCATCACTCTTGATGACAACGCGGTCCTTGTCATCACCGAAGTTGCTCGAACGCAACCAGGACGCGCCATCCTTCTCGTAGATGTTGCCGGTCTTACGCAGCTGCGCGATGGCCTCCTGCACCCGTCCCGAGGTGTGCATCGAGTCCTCATGGGTGAAAACGTCGAAGTCCGTACCGAACTCGTGCAGCGACTTCTTGATGTGGGTGAACATCAGGTCCACGCCGATTTCCCGAAAGACTTCGGCAGCCTCGGTCTCCGGCAGCGCGAGCGCATCGGGACGCCGAGTAAGGACCTGCTTGGCGATATCGGCGATGTAATCGCCGGCATACCCGTCCTCGGGAGCTTCCTTGCCCTCGGCCGAGGCGATGAGCGAGCGGACAAACCGGTCGATCTGCGCGCCATGGTCGTTGAAGTAGTACTCGCGGGTGACCTTGGCGCCCTGGCGGGTCAGCAGGCGGCCCAACGCGTCGCCGACCGCGGCCCACCGGGTGCCCCCGATGTGAATCGGGCCCGTCGGGTTGGCCGAGACGAACTCCAAGTTGATGGTGTGCGTGCCCTGCGCATCGGAATTGCCGTAGCTCTCGCCCGCGTCCAAGATGTTCGCGACGATGGTGCCCTGTGCGTCGGCGGCGATCCGCAGGTTCACAAACCCAGGTCCGGCAATCTCCGCGGCAGCGATAGCGTCGTTGGCGACGAGGGCATCGACGAGCCAGGTGGCCAGGTCACGCGGGGCGACGCCGACCTTCTTGGCGACCTGCAGGGCCACGTTGGTGGCGTAGTCACCGTGCTCGGGATTACGGGGCCGTTCGACGGTCACGGTGTCCGGTAGCGCCGACGTGTCCAGACCTCGCTCGTCCAGCACCGTGGTAGCGGTGGAACGTAGCAGGTCGGCGAGGTCGGCGGGAGTCACGGCGATCATCCTATGGGCTCGGGTATCCAGGCCCCGAATCCTTTACCCGCGACCGAAACGGTGGTCGGGATGCCGGTTGGGATGCGCTAGGCTGTCCCCGCTAGTCTTTCCAAGCCCTGACGCCCTCGTAGCTCAGGGGATAGAGCGTCTGCCTCCGGAGCAGAAGGCCGCAGGTTCGATTCCTGCCGAGGGCACACAATTATTCGGCCGCGGGACTTTCCGCCGCGGCGGCAGCAGCCTCACGAACCTGCTGCTTCTCCACCTTCACTCGGCGTCGCCAGTTACGCACCACGAAGAACGTGACGAGCAGGAAGATCACCAGCGCCACGGTCGCCCCGATGGCCGTCGCTCCCCGGAAACCGGGCGCTTCGACGTCCAGCACACGCTCACCGGCATGTGCGGAATTGCTGGTGCCGAACACGATCGTCAGGGTCATCAGGTTGGGCACCGCGACAATGACGGCGAGCAGTGTCAGCACCCCGGCGAAGAAGGTCCCGCCGCGGCGACCCCGTATCAAAAATGCCCACAGCGCGAGCAACAACGGTATTCCGGTGCACAGCAGACCGAGCGTGAGCCCGCTGCCGATCCCCTTGGTGAAGCTGCCGTGACCGGACATATCGGCGATGCGTTGTGCCCACCACCGCGGGATGAAGGCCGACAGTGCGAAGTACACGGCAACCAAGGTCAACAACAACGCAATGACCGCGATCACGCGACCGCGCCACCTCGCCCAGACCGACTCCTTGCCCACAGGCCCTGCTTTGCCACTCCCAGCCATGGGAAAAGGCTATGCCAATAGAATTGAGTTCGTGCGCCAGAAAGCAGTGTTCGGTCTGATTGGTCTGGCATTGACGCTGTGCTGGGCGCCGGTGGCGAATGCTGACCCGATTCCGGTCTGCCCGTTCAACCAGCCATCAGGGTGGAACGGGCAGCAATGTTTCCCGCAGCCATGCGTTCCGCCGTACGCGCCGGGGGTCCCGCCGTGCTTCATGCCGCCGCCGACAATCGCGCCCCCGACGATGGCGCCGGGCGGCATCCCTCACTGATCGACTCAGGCCGCTGACGGCGTACGTGGACGGCGCCGGGCGTACAGCAGCGATAACGCAAGCACTACGAGCCCCGCGACCGCCAGCGCCGCGCCGACCAGAGACGGGGCGCGGTAGCCATACCCAGCGGTGATGACCAGGCCCCCGAGCCAGGCTCCGCCGGCATTGGCGATGTTGAGCGCGGAATGGTTCAGCGCGGCGGCCAACGTCTGCGCGTCGTCTGCCACATCCATCAAACGGGTCTGCAGCGCGGGCACCAGTGACGTTCCGGAGACTCCCACGGCGAACACCAGCACCAGTGCCGCCCAAGGATTTCGCGACACCGCCGCGAAAATCACCAGCATCACGGCGACCAGCACCAGGCCGATAGCGATGGCCCTGACGACACTGCGGTCCGCCATCCAGCCGCCCAGCACGTTTCCGGTGACCATGCCGATGCCGTAGAGCGCCAATGCCAGCGGGACGAGGGCCCTCGACAGTCCGGAAACGCTGGTGAGTGTGGTGCTGATGTAGGTGTAGAACGCGAACATGCCGCCAAAGCCCACGATGCCGATGAGCAGGGTGAACCACACCTGAGCGCGTCGCAGCGCGCTGAGCTCTGTTAGCGGATTCGTGATCTTCATATCCGTCAGCCCTGGCAAGAACCGCAACAACGCCGCGACCGTGACCACGCCGATGACCGCCACGACGGCGAAGGCCGAACGCCAGCCCACCGTGTTACCCAGCCAGGTGGCCACCGGAACACCCACGACATTGGCCACCGACAAACCCAGCATGGTCTGCCCAACCGCCTTGGCACGCTCCCCTGGGCCGGCAAGATGCGCGGCCACCAGTGCCGCAACGCCGAAATACGCGCCGTGCGGCAGCCCGGCGACGAACCTGGAGGCGATCAGCGCCGCATAACCCGGCGCGAAGACGGTGGCCGCATTGCCGATCGTGAACGCGATCATGAGCGCGATGAGCAGGGTCCGACGCGAGGCCCGGGCGGTCAGTGCCGCGATGATCGGTGCACCCACGACCACGCCCAGCGCATAGGCGCTGATGACGTGTCCAGCCTCAGGCTCGGTGACACCGAAGCCATGTGCGATGTTGGGCAGCAGCCCCATCGCCACGAATTCGGTTGTCCCGATCCCGAATCCACCTATAGCAAGTGCGAGAATCGCGCCTCGGCGAGTGCGTGGTGACACCGGCGACTCGGGCTGCACGCGTGAATCGACAACGGCAGTCATGAATAGGGCTCCTGTGCGGTATGCGGCTAGATGCGCACATCGATGAGCGCCCTGATCGGTCAACCACCGATTCTGCCGGGTTCATTCCCTTCAGGCGAACTGTGGTCGTCCGGTAGTTGTCCGCAGTCGTCAGCGGAACGGGCTGGTGATGTCGCGCATGAACTGTCCGATGTTGGTCGGCGCATCACCATCGGGGAAGCTCGCGGTGGCCAGCACATTGCCCCCCGCGTCGGTGAAGTTCCGGCCTGCGCGCTGTTGATGGGTCGAGTTCGTTACCAAGATGATTCCCGAGGCACCCGCCTGTTTGGCCAGCGGCACCGAGAACTGCGCATTCTGCACCGTGCTGTTGGCCCGGGGCTCCACGATGATGCGATCGGATGGATAACCAAGGCCGACAAGCATATTGCGCATCTGCTCGGCCTCCGACACCCCGTTTTGCGGATTACCTCCGGTCACGATGATGAACGAGTTCGGGAACATATTGGCGATCGCCCTGCCCGTCGCGACCCGCTGATACAGCTTGTCCCGCATCGAGCCATCGGGCTTGAGGCCGTACCCAAGGATGACCACGGCCGGCTTCGAGAAGTCCTTGCCCGCCGCCATGGGCTCGGAGCTCGCGACCGCGGGAGTGCACAGCGCGAGAACGGCACCGACGACCAAGGTGGTCGCCCATCGAGTGATCAATGCGCCCTCCAAGTCTCAGTGACTCCTGCGACAGACGAGATACATGGTGCCAGAGTTACCCCTGTCAAGTCGACCCGCCGGTGAAATCTCCCGCGATTCCCCCTGGTGTGACCGACATGACAGAGGTAGGCTGAGCTATAAGACACATGTCTACTAACACCACAACGCCGTGGAGGGTGACGTGACCGAAGCCTCAACCATCGACCGAGAAGCCGATACGCCCGAGCCGACCGCTCCCCCGCTCGTGGCACTTCCCAAGCTGGCCCAGGGCATCGCCTTCGTAGCCTCCCGGCGATGGACCACCAGCAGACTGGCCAAGAAGTACGGCAAGGTCTACACGATCAACATTCCCAAATTCGGGTACACGGTCGTGGTGGCGGACCCAGATCTCACCCGGCAGGTGTTCACCACCAGCACCGAGATTCTGGGCAATATCCAGCCCAACCTGAGCCAGCAGCTCGGACCCGGATCAGTCTTCGCCTTGGAGCGCAACGAACACCGGCATCGCCGCAAGCTCCTCGCACCAAAGTTTCACGGCAAGGCCATGATTCAGTACGAGCAGATCATCGAGGAAGAGACGCTGCGCGAATGCGCGTCATGGCCAGAGGGTCAGCAGTTCCAGACCATGGAACCGATGATGCGGATAACCCTCAACGCCATCTTGCGCGCGGTCTTCGGCGCCGACGGAGCCGAGCTGAACGTGCTGCGCGAGCTGATTCCACCGTGGGTGGTACTGGCGTCTCTGACCACCCGGGTGCCGCAACCGAAACGAGTCTATGGGCGGTTCAGTCCGTGGGGCCGATTGAAGGCCTACCGCGCGCGGTACGACGAGGTGATCGCACTTCTCATCGACAAGGCGCTCGCCGCACCAGATTTCGAGGATCGCACCGACATCCTCGCCCTGCTGTTGCGGTCCACCTACGACGACGGCACCACCATGTCGCGCAGCGATGTCTCCGACGAACTACTCACTCTGCTGGCGGCCGGCCACGAGACCACCGCCACCACTCTGGCGTGGGCCTTCGAACGGATCACCCGTCACCCACAGGTGCTGTCGCGCCTGGCCGAGGAGGCCCAGACCGAGAACAACGAATACCGCCAGGCGACAATCCTTGAGGTACAACGCAGTCGGCCGGTCATCGATTTCGCGGGGCGTCACGTGCTGGCGCCCTACGTCGACATCGGGCCCTACCGAATCCCCCAGGGCCACTCCCTGGTGGTGAGCATCAATTTGATGCATGACGACCCGGCGGCTTTCCCCAGCCCCGAGCGTTTCGACCCGGAACGCTTCACCGACGCCAAACCCGGCAACTCGTGGGTTCCCTACGGCGGCGGAACCCGGCGCTGCGTCGGTGCGGCCTTCGCCAACATGGAGATGGACATCGTCCTACGGACCGTGTTGCGGCACTTCACCATCGAGACCACGACGGCACCCAACGAAAAGTGGCACTCACGCGGGGTCGCCTCCTGCCCGAAGAACAACGGGCTCATGACGGTGCGGCGCCGCTGACATCCTCAGGCAAGCCTGCGCAGTTCAGCCTCAGGGATGCCGTTTACGCAGCTGCATGAGGATCTCACCCTCGGGCCCTCCGGTGAAGGTCACCTCGCGGCGCGGCTTCTGGCCCGGCACCATTTCCAGCTCGTATTTCTGGGCCAGCGACGCGATTCCGATGATGGCTTCCAAGTTCGCGAAGCCCGAGGCAATACACATGCGCTTGCCCGCCCCAAAGGGCATGTGTGCCTTGCGCTGTTCGGGCTGCAAGTTCTCCTTGAGGAACCGCGCGGGATCGAAGGTCCTGGCGTTCTCCCACACCCGCTCGTTGTGGTGGATGCTGTCGATCAACACGGTGACGGTGGTACCGGCCGGAATCGGGTAATCACCCAGCACGTCATCTGCCTTCGCAGCACGCGCCAATCCCAAGATCGGCGGGTACACGCGCATCGCCTCATTCAGCACCGCGGCGGTCCATGGCAGATTGTCGACATCCGCGGCAGTGGGTAACCGTCCACCGAGCACGCGGTCGACCTCTTCGCCGAGTTTCGTACGCGCATCGGGATTGCGGGACAACAGATACCAGGTCCACGCGAGCGCGGCAGCGGTGGTCTCAAAGCCCGCACCGAGGAAGGTCATCAGTTCATCGCGGATCTCCAGATCCGTGTACCTAGCGCCCGTTTCGGGATCTTCGGCGGCCATCAACAGCGCCAACAGGTTGTCCTGCCTGGTGATCCGGCCGGAGTGATGATCGGCGATGAGCTGATCGATGGTGCGCTCCACCCAGCGCAACCCCCTCATGGTCCGGGGCGCGGCCACCGACGCGCCGATACGCAGCGCGCGTATGGCCAACCGCGGGGTGTGTGACGCCAACTCGTCGGGGCCGTGGGTGGCAAGCTTGTCCACGAACCAGCGCAGCGGCGGCGCCGCCCCCACGATGTAGCCCACGCCGAAGAGCTTGAGCAGGCGTGCGAAGTTGATCCGCATCTTCTCGGCCATGTCGCCGGACAGATCGATACCGAACATGGTTTGCGCGACGATATCCATGGTCAGGTAGTTCATCTCGGCGGTGACATCGACCGCTTTCCCCTGGGCGTACAGCTCGTCCCACCGGGCGAGGGTGCGCGCGCTGGCCTCGGCCATCTGTGGGGCGAACAGATCGACCTGACGCTTGGCGAAGATCGGCTGCACCAGCCGACGATTTCGGTTCCAGAGTCCCTCGTTGAGATCGGTCACCAGCCCGCGGCCGAAACCGACTGCCAGCAGATCGTATTCGGCGCTCTTGATGTAATTGTCCTGATTGGCCACCAGCACATGACGGGCCAGTTCCGGATTGCGGACAATCACCGTCTTACGCATGGGTGCCCGCGCGACGATGACGTCATCCTGCCCAGGCAGGTCGGCGAGGTACTCGGAGATGGTGTGCCGGTAGGTGGACCAGACCGCCCCGAGTGCGAGACGCCACGACTTCAGATAGCCGACCTTGGTGTTATGCCACCGCAGGAAGGTCGGCCCGCCCGGATAGAGGTCGTGGTTGACCGGACATTCACGGGCCGCCGTGGCGACCGGCGCGGAAAGGGGTTCTGGCTGCAACGCTGGAGCCGACACGGTTAGACCCTTTCCTGCTCGGAGACGCCGTCGCGCGCCTCGTCAACCTCTGATCCGGAAGTCACCTCTTCCGCCACGGCGTCGTTCTTGTCATCGGCCCCAGCGTCGGCAGCGTCATCGTCGTGGTCCTCGTCATCGAGGTCGACGAGTTCGCCTTCCTCGGCGTCGTCGTCGGCCGCGTCGTCCAGATCTGCATCAGCCGAGGCGCCCCAGCGCTCATGGTCAGCTCGGGCCCTCTTGTTGGCCTCCGCGATTTCGAACCCGTCGGCCACAACGCCGCTCAGCTCCTGCCCAACTTCTCCCACCGTCCGCGTGATGATGCGGATGATCCGGCCGACACGAGACCCGACCGACTCCACGACCTCCTGGACGACGTTGACGTTGCGCTCTACAGGTCCCACCATGCTGCACTGCCCCTTCGAATTCGGTGGCCAAATAGTGAACAATCGTGCACTGAGATCAGTGTGCGTAACGTAGATGAACCTGTCAATACCAGGCCTCAACACGGCTTCGAACAAAAGAAACCAATCGATAAGAGCACGACCGTACACTGACAGGTATGCGCCATAGCCGTGCTGAAAAGAAGCTGCATACCCGCCGCGCATTGCTCGACGGGACCTTGGATCTGCTCAAGGTGCGTGGCTTCGCCGCCGTGAGCCTGCGCGAGGTGGCCAAATCCGCGGGTTTGGTTCCCACGGCGTTCTATCGGCATTTCGAATCGATGGAGGACCTGGGCACGGTCCTGGCCGAGGAGAGCGTTCGTGCGCTTCGCGACACCTTCCGTCAGGCCCGGCGCGAGGTGGGCAGTGACAACCCTGCCAAAATTCTCGGACTCATGGTCGACCGGGTGAGCGAGCATGCGAACAACTTCCGGTTTCTGGTGCGTGAACGTCATGGCGGCTCGCCGCAGGTTCGGCGTGCCATCAACAACGAGATGCGCATGCTCACCAACGATGTCGTGGTCGAGCTCGCGCGCAATCCCGCAACAAACCACCACACCACCGAAGATCTCGAGATCGCCGCCGAACTCATCGCCGGCTCGATTCTCAACACCATCGGCATGCTGGTGGATACCGATCACCCCAGCGACGCCGACGCGCAAGCGGCCCTCAACCGTGCGCTGCGCCAGTTAGACCTGGTCACCAGCGGGCTGGCTCACACCGGCAGCGTCACGACCGTCATTCCGAAGCCGACTGCTGCCGGTGCACAGGACGAATCTTCTGCCACAACCAGAGTCCCATGAGCATGCCGACCGCATCGGCAAGCACATCAAGCAGACTTCCGTCCCGGCGTGGAACCCACAGCGCCTGAATAACCTCTGAACACGCAGCGAAGGCCAGAACCCAGGCCAGTGTGAACCTTTCACCGATCCTTGCGAATCGCGAGGACACTGCCAGCATCCCGAAAATCAGAAAATGCACCACCTTGTCCGCCCCGGGCGGTCCGGACGGGACTGCGCTGCCGGGCGTGAACAACAGCAGGCACGCGATCGCCAAAGCACACACCAGGGTGAGCCAGCGAAAGCACGGAAACCACGAACGAACTATGCGAATCATCGTGACCCATATTGCCGCTTCGGTTCTGGGTGATTCAAAGCGATGCCGTCAATGGGCATGCTGCGTACAACGAAGACATGACCTCCGCTCCGTCAGTCCTCGAAATCCGCGCACTGCCCGGCACCGAGACCTACCGGAATCTGCTCGCCCAGGTCGCCGACGGGGCACGAGAACGTGACCTTGACGACGAGAATCCCTTCGACCAGGTTCGGCTGCTCAAGGAAGCGGGGATCGGCCGGCTGCGTATCCCCGTCGAACTCGGCGGCGCAGGACTTTCTGTGCGGCAACTCTTTTCCGCCATTATCGATATAGCGCAGGCCGACCCCATCGTCGCGCACATCTTCCGCACTCACTTCTGGTTCGTCGAGGAACGGCTGCGCACGCTTTCCGATTCCACGTCGGCCGCCTGGCTGACGAAGGTGAACGAAGGCAACCTGTTCGCCAATGCATTCAGCGAGAAGGGGACCTTGGCCGTCGGAAGTCTGGTGTTCAACACCCGTCTACTGCCGGCCGGTGACGGATATCGGTTGAATGGCGAGAAGTTCTACAGCACCGGGACCTTGTTCGCGGACTACCTGACGGTCACCGCAACCACCGACCACGATTCGATCGCATCGGTCATCGTCCCCGGCGATCGCGACGGGGTGCGGCTGGTGGACGACTGGGATGGGTTCGGCCAGCGACGCACTGGTACGGGCACCACGATCTTTACTCAGGTCGATGTCGCCAGCAACGAAATCCTTTCCGACACACCGTATGACGCGGCCCCCGTGCCCACCACGCAGTATGCGTCGTTGCAGCTCTACATCCTGGCGATTGTCGCCGGAGTGCTGCGGTCGGTCGTGGATGACGGCGCGGCACTGCTGCGTTCCCGGCAGCGCAACTTCAGCCATGCTCTCACCGAACGCCCTGTTGATGATCCGTTGTTACAACGCACCCTGGGCGAGCTCAGCGCAACCGCGTTCGCGGCCGAGGCTGCGGTTCTTGCCGCGGCCGATGCCATTGATGCCGCCACCGCGTCCCTGCGCGACGGAGTTCCCGATGCGCAGCTCGCCGAGGAAGCCCAACTCGCGGTCGCCAAGGCCAAGGTCCACATCGATGCCGTGGCACTCGATGCCGCCACCAAGCTGCTGGACCTGGGTGGTGCCAGCGCCTCCAGCCGGAGCCGGAATCTGGACCGGCACTGGCGGAACATCCGGACCATCAGCCTGCATAATCCGGTGCACTACAAGGCCCGGGTAATCGGCCAGAACCTGCTGCACGGCACGCCGCTTCCGGCGAACGCGTATTTCTGAGAGGCACCGATTTTGAGGGGTGTCGGCGCAGCCGAGTCACTCAGGCCGACAGGCTGATTCGCTGTGCCCCGGTGACCGAGTGATAGCGGTCAGGGCTGCAGGTCAGCACGATCACCTGCGCCTCGGTGCCCACCGCGCCGAACACCTCACCCATGCGCTCCAGCCTGTCGCTGTCGGTGAATCCCAGCGCGTCGTCGATGATGACCGGCACCGCATCCTGCGGCGCCACCAACGCGGCGCTCGCCAATCGCGCGACGATGCCCAGTTGTTCCTTCGCGCCACCCGATAACGACTCGTAGGGCACCGTTCGGCCTTCCAGCGTCCGGCTGCGAATACTCAGATCGCTGTCGACGTCCACTTCGAAGGTGGGGCCGAAGACCATGCGCCCCAACCGCTCCAGCTCCGCACGGAACGGGTCGACATAACGCAATCTCATGCCGTCCCGATGCCGCAGCATCACCGATCGCAAGGTGTCGACGGCTCGGGCCTTCGCCCCGATTCGGGCGAATTCCGTTGCCGCATATTCACGCTCGGAAGCCGCCGCATCCAGCTGGTCCTTACGGCCCTGCCTGCCGAACACTTCCAGACGCACCGCGATATCGCGTAGCCGATGACGCAACGAATCGTGCTGCTGATCCAGCCGCTGTGCCCGTGCGGAGACCTCGCCGAGTTCGGCGCGTACCCGATCAGCCTCAAGCGCAGCCAACTGACTCATCAGATCGGTGATGCGGCGGGCGGTCAGGTCCGCCGCTTGGACCGCCTGGTCATGACGTTCGCTCAGCAAATCGTCGGAGGCCGATGCCCGAACCTGGGCCAGGCGCTGCTCCACGGCGGCCAACTCTTCGGCGCGGGCGCCCTGCTTCTCTCGCAATACCATTGCCTCGGTGGACTTCTCGGCGAGTTTCTGATTGGCGACCTGGACGGCGTGGCGGTGGGTGACCTCTTCGGCCTGCAGCCGCTCGACCTCGGCCACCAACCGGGCGACCTCTGTACGAGCCTGCGCCGGATCGATCGCATCCCACAGACCGTCGGCCTCCGGCGCCAACTCGCGCAAGCGGCTCAGCTTCTCACGCAGTGCGTCAAGACTCTCCGACCCCATCAGCCCATCGAGCAGTGCCGTCAACCGGTCGCGTTCAGCATTCAGCTCGGTCCGCCGCTCATACTGCTTCTGGGCCTCACCGACATCGGCTACACCAGCAGCCGCCAAGGCGCCGGTGAGTGCCTCACGAGCCGCATCGAGGTTTCCACGCAGCTGAGCCGCGTTGGCCCCCGGAATGATTCGGGTGACTGCCACGCCGGGAGCGGTGATCTCAACGGTATCGGTGGCCGCACTCGCCCACTGCTCTCCGGCCGCAACCCGCAGCTGGCGGCCATCGACGGTGATGTCGACATCGGCGAGCGCACGCACCTCCACCTGCGCCGAAGCGGTGTCCAGAGCCACCTCTGCCATGCCCACGGTTTGCGCGGCAGCCTCGATAGCACCGAGGGCCTGTGCGGTGATGGCCAGTGCCGAAAGTTCCGCGCCGGCCGTGGTCAACTGCCGGGTAGTGAGGTCGACACGCGACACCCGGGCCGCCAGTCCATCCACCTCATCCCGGGCCAACGCGCGGTCCAAAGTGTCGCGGGCCGACTGCAGTTGAGCGCGGGTAGCCTCGACTTCCTCGGCCATCCGGGCCGCGGCAACCTCCGCCGCCTCTGCTACCTGTTGCGCCTCAGCGTGCGCTTCCTTCGCGGCCGACACCTGCTCGGCGAGGCCATCAATCCCGGCGCGACGAGCCTGGATATCGGCGACCAGTTGGGCCCGCTCGTCACGTTTGGTCTGTGCCGCCACCGCCGCGGCCTGCGCCGCCTCCGCGACTACCGCTGCGTTATCGCGTTGTTGCATCAAGGTCGAAACGGCTTGCGAGGCCTGCTCCAACGGAGCCAGCCGACGACTCACCTCGGCACGGTCGGCGATGACGGAGGCCAGCTCCCGGGTCAGCTCGTCGTGCTCACGAACCTGTTGCTCGACCTCGGCCACGGCCGCGTTGGCGACGGCAAGCGCATCCTCAGCGGCGGTCAGCCGGACGCCGGCCTTGGCCCATTCACCGGTGGGACGCCCCGTCGCGGTGAAGTACAGCGCGTACTCGGCGTCGATCCGCTCCACCAGATCGGGCTCGCTACCGGACAGCGCAACCGACTGTCCGGCAGCAAGATCCAGGGCGCGGGTTAGCGCATCGCTCGATGACAGATCGAGCACACCCGCGCCTGCCGACTGCAGAACCCGCTGCGCCTTCCACAAGTTCATGTCGATGGACTGATCCAGCATGTCCAGCACCCGCTGATGCGCCTCATCGCCGGAGAGCTGTTCGCGGCGCGGCTCGATGACCGTCAGATGCGTCTCAGCGCGTTTGTGAAAACGCTTCCGATACACGAATCGATAGGGGCCGCAGCTGATCTCGGCTTCAATCTCGGAGCCTACGTCCGCAAATGTGGGCTTGACCTGCTTGACGTCCTTCTTGGTGGAGCGATCCTTGGATTCGATCAGCAGGTCCAGCGCCTCGATCATGGACGTCTTGCCGATCTCATTCGCTCCGCTGACCACCACAACACCGCGATCGGGAAAAGTGATGTCGCGATGAGCGATTCCGCGATAGTTGGTGACCGAGAGGCGGTGCAGCTTCACGCCGCCGACCCTCGTGTCACCGCGCCGCCCTTGGCCGATCCGCCTCGCCCGGTACTGGACGTGAGGCGCAGTAACAGCGACAACGCGCCCTGGGCGTCCGCCGACGATGCCCCGCCCGCGGCCGCCATCTCCTTCAGCTCGGCGATCGCGGACTCAGCGAAACCACCGACACCGAGATCACTGAACTCTCCGTCGGCAGGCACCACCGCAATATCGGTGTGCCGCTCCCACGCCCGCACGCTGGCGAATAGCCGCGTGTACTTGTCCAGGCACTCTTCCAGCACGGCGTTATCGGTCACGCTGAGCGTGCCCGTGAGGGCCAGACGCACCACCGTGCGTTCTTTGTCGGGCAGCAGTTCGAGATTGAGTCCGAGATCGGCGATATCGCGTGCGTTGTCCACCGACCGCCGCAACGTCACGAACCGCCATCTGCCCACGTGATGGGCATCCACCTGCACCGCACCCGATTCGTCCAGGTCGACCACGAGAGCATGTCCCGGATCGGATTCGACATCGTCGTAGTTGGTGACCTCGGGCGCCCCCGAGTACCAAACCCGCCCGGTGGAACCCACCTGGGTCCGGGAGTGCTTGTCCCCCAACGCCACGTAATGGACCGCACCACGGGCAATAGCGTCCTCGACGGCCTTCAGCGCGATGAGCGCCGGCTTCGTCGGGTCGGGGTCCAGCACGTCCACACCGCCGTGGGCCACCACGATGCGCCGGGTGCCGTCAACGGGCAGAGCCTCCAGCTGTTCGGCCACCAGATCATGCGTGGGTGCCTTCGAACGCCACGGCACCGCGACCAGCTCGACACCGGCAGCCACCCGATGCACGCCCGCGGTATCGAGGACGTGGACGTTCGCGGGCTTCTCAGCCAGGAACAGCTCACTGGTGTACACCGAGGCGGCATCCAGGGGATCGTGGTTGCCAGGCAGCAGATAGATGTCCACCCCGACGCCGCGCATCACCTCCAGCGCCTGACTGATGACGCGTGGGGCCAGCTGGTTGGACTCGAAGACATCTCCACACACCACCATGAAGTCGCAACCCTGAGCCACAGCAACCTCGCCAAGGGAAGCGATAGCCTCCCTACGGGCGGCTGAATACTGCGGCTGAGCTTCGCCGGCAAGGAAATGCCGGGTCATGCCGAGCTGCCAGTCAGCGGTGTGCAGGAACTTCACACGGGAAGTCTATGGCCGTCCACTGACAACCTCCGGGTGCCGCGCCTGATCCCCGGGGCCCGGATTGGTGACTTATCCACAGGTCGGGCATTTGCCCGTCTTTCGTCACCCAGCCCGGCTACCGTACGACCATGCCGGATGACGCCAAGCGCACCCTGATCTTGATGCGGCATGCGAAGTCGGCGTACCCGCCGGGAGTGGACGATCACCAGCGCCCGCTGAATCTCCGCGGTACGCGACAAGCCACCCAGGCCGGAACATGGCTGCAGGACAATTTCAATCGGATCGACGCGGTGCTGTGTTCAACCGCCACCCGGACCCGCGCGACGCTGACTCAAACCGGGGTACACAGCCAGCTCGTCAGATTCAGCGACAAACTCTACGACTCAACGGTGGGAATCACCCTCGGCGAGATCAACGCGGTACCGGATTCCGCGAGCACGGTCCTCGTCGTCGGGCATGAACCCACCACATCGCAGCTGGCACTCATGCTCGCCGATACCGGTACCAGCAATGCGGAGGCCGCGAACCGGATCTCCACCAAGTTTCCGACCTCCGCGATCGCAGTGCTCACCACTCGGTCGCCATGGTCACGGCTCGAATTGGGCGGCGGATCGCTCACCAAGTTCCACGTGCCGCGCTAGTCGGCGGGCCTCAGACCTTCTCAGCCACCTGGGTGGACAGCTTCATCGCGCAGTGACATGCGTCCGAGGACGTGCCGTGACCCGCACCGAGCAGGGTGACCGCCAGCTCGAAGAATTGGTCGTCCCCGTACTCCAGCGCGGTGACGCACATCCCGTACGTCGAACTGATGAAGCCGCTCTTGCCTCCCGCGGAGAAATCCCTGACCTCGTCACGCGTCCGCTCCTCCCCCTCCCGCTCGCGGCCGATCGGGCTGCCGCGATACCAGGACAGGGTGACGTTCGGGAGCGCGCTCCACGATCCATTCGGAGACCAGGTGCATCCGGCGGGGGTCTTTGCAATCAGCTTGAGGTCAGCCCGGCGTACGACGGCCATGACATCGGGTGTGGTGAGGCTGCCGCACTCGGAGTACCCCGGGCCGACCCGGACATCATGCGAGGTAGCCACCTCATGCCCGTTGACTTCGTGGTGGTTTCCGGAACACCCAGAACTCAACAGCATTCCCATGGCCAGCACAGCACACAGCACTATCCCGCCCACACGGGACGAGCGAACACGACCTGTCAGATGTTCACTGACAGCGTCATCTCCATCAATTTTATTGCCTGCGTGCATGAGTCTCCGCCTTGGCCCTGCGGGTTGACCCACCATCCAACAACACCTGCCGCGTCGCTGGCAACTCCACAGGCGCCCGGCTGGTCCGGCGGCTTCATCACGATCGACGGGATTCCCTGAATCGCCCGTTCCTGGACGTTGTACTTCAGACTGTTCGCTGTGGCCTTCTCCGCTTCGAGACTGCCCGTCTCGAACCAGAAGCGGGTGATGTCGACGAGGCCACCGCTCTTACTCATCGCCTGCCAACGGCACAACGCGCCCACAAATGTGCTCTGAATGTCCCTCGGATCTGCGTCGACGGCCTTGGCCAGAACGTCCGTGGTGAGGACGTCGCATTCCTTGAGCAGGTTGGGGTACTTCTGCTCGGCAGGCGTACCGTCACCCAGATCGCCGCGGCCGGGCATGACCGCTTCCCCGTCGACGGTGCCGCCACAGCCTGCGGACGTGAATGCGACGAGCGCGATGCACGCCGCCGCGAAGAGTGACTTCGTTTTCCGATGCATCATTTCTTGGCCGCCTTGATGGACGTCTCGGTCAGCTGCTTGGCCACGTCGCAGGAGTCGGGAGCGCCGGATCCGGGCTCGAAGTTGATAGACCATTCGATGAAGTCGTTCCCGAAGTCCATGCCGATCTCGCACAGTGTGGTCACGGTGCCCGGGTAGCCGTTAGTGGCGATGAAACCCTTGTATCCGGCGATCTCGATGTCCTCGACGCTCGGGCGCGTCCGCTCTTCCGTCGCCCGTTCACGACCGATAGGACTACCTCGGTACCAGTTGAAGGAGAAGTGCGGTCCCACGATGCTTCCCCCGCGCAGCCAGACACAACCCACCGAGTTCTTCGCGGTGCCCACCAAACCCACGACCTTGGTCAGCTGCATCATCGCCTGATCGCTGACACCGCCGCATTCCGAGAACATCGGACCTTCGACGCCCTTGGACTTGGTCTGCGCCGGCGCTGTCGCGTTCGGCTCATTACCGTTGGGCTGATCAGACTTATCACCGCCCGAACAGCCGGCCACCACAAGTGCCACCATCACCACGGCGACAGCACACTTGCTCCACACGTTGCGCGAATCCAAGCCCAACCTCACATGTGCACTGTAGCGGCACAAACCCGCGCCAACCACTGAGCTGCGGGTTTGTTGCGGGAGTCGTGTGCGACAGTGGTGCGCATGCCTCAGGGTCAGTTGCGGGCCCTCCTGCGACGTTATGTCCGTCCCTACCGCAGTCTGGTCGCGGTGGTCGTCATGCTGCAGATCATCAGCACCTTGGCCGCGCTCTATCTGCCGACAGTCAACGCGGCGATCATCGACGACGGAGTCGCGCAGGGTGATACGCGCACGATCACCCGTCTCGGCATGGTGATGCTGGCCGTGACTCTGGTACAGATCACCTGCTCGATCGGCGCGGTCTACTTCGGTTCCCGGACCGGCATAGGGTTCGGTCGCGACATGCGGTCGGCGCTGTTCCACCACATCACCGGGTTCTCCGCCGAAGAGTCGTCTCGATTCGGTGCGTCGACCCTGTTGACGCGCACCACCAACGACGTTCAGCAGCTGCAGGTACTGGTCCAGATCACCTGCACCATGCTGGTGACGGCACCGATCATGTGCATCGGCGGGATCGCGATGGCGATCCACCAGGATGCGGGGTTGTCCTGGCTGCTCATCGTGAGCATGCCGGCGCTCGGCTTGGTCAATTGGTACATCGTGCGGTCGATGTTGCCGATCTTCCGCCGCATGCAACGGCTCATCGATGGCATCAACCGGGTCATGCGCGAACAGTTGTCCGGCATTCGTGTCATTCGCGCATTTACCCGGGAAACTCTGGAACGCAAGCGGTTTGGCGTGGCCGTCGCCGAGGTGTCCGAAGCGGCACTTGCCGCCGGCCGGTGGCAGGCCCTGATGCTGCCCACCACCTCACTGGTCATCAACACCTCCAGCGTGGCGCTGATCTGGTTCGGCGGGCTGCGTATCGACCACGGGCAGATGCAGGTGGGCTCGCTGGTGGCCTTCTTGTCCTACTTCTTGCAGATCCTCATGTCGATGATGATGCTCACCATGCTGGCCGTCATGGTGCCGCGAGCCTCGGCGTGCGCCGAACGGATCACCGAGGTGTTCGAGACGGTGGGATCGATTACCGCCCCGCCCGATCCGGTTTCCCCGGATGCATCGAATCCGATCGTCGAGTTCATCGATGCCGGCTTCCGCTATCCAGGCGCCGAACGCGCGGTATTGGAAGGGGTTTCGTTTACAGCGCGGCCCGGGACGGTCACCGCGGTGGTCGGCGCGACCGGATGCGGCAAGAGCACGCTGCTGTCATTGATCCCCCGCTTGCACGACGTGACCGCGGGTTCGGTACGCGTGGGCGGTAACGATGTCCGGCGGTATGACCCGGAGAACCTTTGGACATTCATGGGTTTGGTTCCGCAACGCGGGTACCTGTTCTCCGGAACGGTGGAAAGCAACCTGCGCTACGGCAAGTCCGACGCTACCGAGAACGAGATGTGGGAGGCGCTACAGGTGGCGCGGGCGGCGGATTTCGTCCAAACGCATCCCGCGGGGCTGCAGATGCCGGTGTCGCAGGGCGGCATCAACTTTTCCGGTGGACAGCGTCAGCGCATAGCCATTGCCCGCGCGGTGATTCGCCGTCCGGGCGTCTACCTGTTCGATGACGCGTTCTCCGCGCTGGATGTACGTACCGATGCCCGGTTGCGGGAGGCGCTGCGCGCGGTCGCCGCACAATCCACTGTGATCGTGGTGGCGCAACGGATCTCGACGGTAATCGATGCCGACCAGATTGTGGTGCTCGACAATGGCCGAGTGGCCGCGGTGGGCACCCATGCCGAGCTGGTGGACTGCTGTGGGATGTACCGGGAGATCTGCGACTCGCAGGCGGTGTCACTGGTATGACCCAGGGGATCGGTTTTCGAGGTGTGCAGCAAGGGCTGGCAGAGCGTTCACGGGACTTCCGTGGCACCGCGGTGCGAATGGTGAGGCGTCTTGCTCCACAACGTTTTCTGACCGCCGTGGTGATCATCCTGTCGATGACCGGTATCGCGATCGGGGTGATCGGACCCCGAATCCTGGGCCATGCCACCGACCTGTTGTTCAACGGGGTGGTTGGGCGAGAGCTGCCCGCCGGACTGAGCAAGGAACAAGCCATCGAGGCGGCACGGGCACGCGGGAACGGCCAATTCGCGCAGATGCTTTCCGGCATGAACGTTACCCCCGGAGCGGGTGTCGACTTTCATGCCGTGGGGATGACGTTGGCACTAGCGCTGGGCCTGTATCTGGCGGCCGGGTTGTTGGCATGGGTGCAGGCGCGGCTTCTGAACGTCACCGTGCAGCGCACGGTCGTGGCGTTGCGCACCGATGTGGAGGACAAGCTACATCGGCTTCCGTTGTCTTACTTCGATTCCCGCCAGCGCGGGGAGATTCTGAGCCGCGTGACCAACGATATCGACAACATCCAGACGTCCCTGCAGATGAGCATCAACCAACTGCTGAGTTCGATGCTCACGCTGGTCGCCGTGCTTGTCATGATGCTCAGCATTTCGCCGCTGCTGGCCGTGATCACCCTCGCCACGGTGCCCCTGTCACTCTGGGTGACGCGGGCCATCGCCCGTCGCTCACAACGGCTGTTCGTCGCGCAATGGTCTAACACCGGGAAACTGAACGCACATATCGAGGAGACGTACAGCGGTTTCACCATCGTCAAGACGTATGGACATCGCGCCGACGCAGAGGCGATCTTCGCGGACCGGAACGCCAAGGTGTACAGCAGCGCCTTTGGTGCGCAGTTCTTCTCGGGGCTGGTGTCTCCCGCTACGGCGTTCGTAGGGAACCTGAGCTATGTGGCCGTAGCGGTGGTGGGCGGTCTCAAGGTGGCCTCGGGTGACCTGACGCTGGGCAGCATCCAGGCGTTCACGCAGTATGTGCGGCAGTTCAACCAACCGCTGACGCAGGTGGCCGCGATGTACAACACTCTGCAGTCCGGACTCGCCAGCGCCGAAAGGGTTTTTGAGTTGCTCGATGCCGACGAGGAGACTCCGGACCCGGCCTATGCAGCCACCATTCCCGCCGGGTCGCCGGGTGTGGAGTTCGAGGACATCAGCTTTGGCTACTCCCCCGAGACCCGGGTGATCGATGGGCTGTCGCTGCGCGTCGAACCGGGGCAGACGGTGGCGATCGTCGGGCCGACGGGAGCAGGAAAGACCACCCTGGTGAACCTGCTGATGCGCTTTTACGACCTCGACTCCGGACGGATATTGCTTGATGGCGTTGATATCTCAACGGTGAGCCGCCACGATCTGCGATCGCGGATGGGAATGGTGCTGCAGGACACCTGGCTCTTCGCAGGCACCATCGCCGAGAACATTGCCTACGGGCGGCCGGGGGCGGCCGACGACGAGGTTCGCGAGGCAGCACGCGCGGCGTACGTGGACCGATTCGTGCAGACACTTCCCGACGGATATGACACCAGGATCGCCGACGACGGCGAGAACGTCAGCGCCGGCGAGAAGCAGTTGATCACCATTGCCCGAGCATTCCTGGCACGACCGCAGCTGCTGATACTCGATGAGGCGACGAGTTCGGTGGACACCCGCACCGAACTACGGATTCAGCGGGCCATGGCCGAGCTACGCAGGGACCGGACGAGTTTCATTATCGCCCATAGACTTTCCACCATTCGCGATGCGGATCGCATTGTGGTGATGGATGGCGGCAGCGTGGTCGAGAGTGGCACCCACACGGAGCTGCTGGCGCGCCGCGGTCCCTACTTCGCGATGACGCAGGCCTAGAGCTGCGGACCTTGCGTGCGCAGATCCCGAACCTCTGTCATGGCGCCCCGTAGCTTGCCCAGCCATTCCTCGGCGTGTTCGCCGACCAGCCGCACCGCCCATGCCAGTGCATCGGCACGTGACCGCGCGACTCCCGCCTCGACCAGGGTGTCGAGCACCTGACGCTCGGGCTGGCGCAGGCGAGTCATCACCGGGACGGCGATGTGCGTGAACAGGATCCGCTCGGACTCTTCGGCGGTGCCCACGTCGACTCCCCAGGAGACCTTGCGCCCATACCGGGCTTGCGCCTCATCGGCGATACGCATTCGGTGAGAGCGGGTCTCTTCCCGGAAGCGAGAGGCGCGGCCTGCCGCGCGCGCATCACTTTCCTTCTCACTGTCCTCGGCGGGGAATCGGCCGATGACAGTGATCTCTTCGCGGTCGACAACGACTTCGGGGTCACCACTGAACCAGCCGTCGGGCAGGCGCCCGGCGAACCAATCCGCGGCGTCGGAGGCGTCGGATTGTTGATCTCGTTTCATGATTACAAAATTACATACTTACAAATGTCACGGCGTTCGCCTATAGCGAACAACCTGGGGAACGCCGGACGCTACGTCAGCTGCGGCGCATAACGATCGCGGCGCCGCCCGCGAGCAGGATGACCACCGCGAGAACCAGCGCCCATCCGAGACCAGCGATCCACCACACAGCGCCGAGGACAGCCAGCACCGGGGCGGCCAAGAACAGCGCCATACCTGGGTGCTGACGGATCACCGCCAGCGCGGCGTTTGCCCGCTGCTTGTCGATTTCCTTACCAGCCATATCACCAGCGTACTGCGCCTCTGCCGCGGTCAGCGGTCCGCTTTTTCCAGGACCTCGGCATCTGCACGCAGTAACCCGTCGAGATAGAGCGGACGGATACCGTTCTCGTCGAACGCGACGAGAATCCGGCGCCGCAACTCGCGCTCCACCGCCCACTGCGCATTGGCCCGGACGGCCACCGTCAACCGCAGACTGATCGCGTCGGTGGTGATTCCGTCGACACCCTGCATCTCCGGAGCTCCGAGCACGTCCTGACGCAGCGCATCGTCGGCGACTGCCCGCTCAGCGGCCTCGAGCGCCACCTTGCAGGCCAGGTCGACATCGGCACTGTAGGACACGGGCACCTGCAGGAAGGCCACCGCATAGTCCTGGCTGAAATTGCCTACGCGGGCGATCGCCCCGTTGCGCACGTACCAGAGTGTGCCGTGCAGGTCACGCACCGTGGTGATGCGCAGACCAACGCTTTCAACGGTGCCCACCGCATCACCGACGTCCACCACGTCGCCGACGCCGTACTGGTCCTCGAACAGCATGAATATTCCGGTGATGAAGTCTCGCACCAGGTTTTGCGCGCCAAATCCGAGCGCGACGCCGACGATCCCCGCGGATGCGATGAAGGGCGCCACGTTCACTCCCAGGATCGCGAGCGACTGCAGGATCACCCAGACGAGCACCAGAAACGAGACTGCTGATTTGAGAACAGAACCCAGGGTCTGCGCGCGCTGCGCTCGGCGTTTACGCCTTCGTGCGTCGCGGGCCGGGTCCTGAGCACGTCCGCGCAGGGTGCGCACGGTCGAGGGTCGTCGCTCGGCCTCATCAAGAGCCTCGTTTTCCGCCGTCTCCGGTGCGCGGTGCGTGAAAAGCGACCACCGCCGACGGCTCTCCGCCTGATCTGTCCGTCTCGCCCCCTGGACCAGGCGATCGATCGCGCGGTGGAACACGTATCTCACCACCAGCGCCAAAACGATGTAGATCGCGATGTCGACCGGCTTATGGATCAGCCAATCCCGGCCGGACTCGGACAATTGGATTGCTAGGTCTGACACCACCCCGAGGGTACCCATCGAGAACAATCCCGCGAGTGGGCAAAGGACTATCGCCGCTGCGCACCGCGCGAAAATTGTTTGCCCCGTAGGGAACTGAACGCCGGTCCAAAATATGCATTCCAAAAGCCTTACAGCAAAGGAGAATAAAGCGTGCCCGGTCGCTCATACGCACCAGTGATGGCCTTGCCCAACTCTGGTTGTGGTGGGGGGACCTCAAGGCCGGGCTTTCGGGCACGCAGACGCCTACAACACGGCCTTGCAGGCGTCCAGGGAAAGTAGGAACTCCTCTTTCGCTGCCGGAACTATCCGGGCGAAATCAAGATAGCCATGGACCAGGGCGTCCGCGTTGCGGAGCTGGACCGCTACCCCCGCGTCCGCGAGAAGTGCCGCGTAGATCCTGCCGTCGTCTCGAAGCGGGTCGTGTTGCGCGGTGGCGATGTACACCGGGGGCAGACCCTCGAGGTCCCCGTTGACCGGCGCAACGGTGAACGGTAGTGCTGTCGGGTCAGCGGTTTCGGATAATTCACCGAGATATGCCTGGCCGAAGATCCTCATCATGTCGCGGGAGAGAACCGGGCCTGCGGCATTCTCGATGACCGACGGCAAGGAGAGATCGCTGGTGGTGCCCGGGTACCAGAGCAGTTGAAACTTCAGATGTGGACCACCGCGGCTTTTGGCCAGCTGGGCGGCTACGGTGGCGAGGTTACCCCCGGCAGAATCGCCGGCTACCGCGATTCTGGCTGGGTCCGCGCCCAATTCCGTAGCATGCTCTGCCGCCCAAGTGAGTGCGGCGAATGCATCGTCGACAGCGGCAGGGTAGGGATTTTCGGGCGCGAGGCGGTAATCCACGGAGACCACCACCGCTTCGATATGTGCGCATATCGAACGTGCCACCCAGTCGTGAGTATCGATGCTGCCCAGCGCAAAACCGCCGCCGTGGTAGTAGACGGCAAGTGGGAGCTCTCCGGCGTCTTCGAAGCCCAGCGGCCAGTAGACGCGCGCCGCGATGGGGGGTGCGTCGGTCGCCGGAATCACGATGTCCTTCACACGGCCAACCGCGGTCGACGGCGCCTCACCGCGGACAGCATGTCGGCGGGACTCACGTGCCAGAGACAAATCCGCTGGCCGATCAAGATGCACCGCCGGGCTCGCATCGAGGACAGACTTCAAGACAGCATCAATGGGCCTGATCACGATTTCCTACCTTCGGCATCGGCGGGTGGTGCGTCGCGGACAGTGAGCGCCAGCAAGAAACCGAGGCCCATCAATCCGCTGATGTATATCAACAGACCAGCCCATCCCGCATCCGTGAGCACGCGGCTACCGACGAGCCCGAACACGGCGCTCCCACTGAAGCTCGACGCGAGAAAAAGCGAGGACGCCTGCGCCCTACCTTTATGCGCGATCGTCGCCGACAGGCTCGTGAGACACGTGTACCCCGCAAACCCTCCCCCGGTGACAAGCGCTGCGCCAAGCACAATGATCCACACCACGGGAACGGCTAGTAGCGCTACTCCGGCCAGCATCAAGACAACAGCCAGAAGTAGCGTGTTCCTGATTCCGATCCTCGCGGCTACGGTACCCGAGGTCTTCGCGGTGAAAACGCCCACCAGAATAACCAGAAAGAATGTGCCGTACATACTCGGCGATATATTGAATGGTGGCGATTCGACCCTGAAGGGCAAGGCATTGAATATCGAAATAATCGCCCCCATGAAGCAAAATATCAGCAGATATATTACGAGTAACCGAGGGTTCGAAAGGTGCGAGAGGAAGAGCCTGGCTTCCATGGCGTACGAAATATCGCTGGATATGAAGAAGTTCGAGCGCGGCAGTGTGATAGCGGAAACAACAATTACTCCAAGCAGTAGCACGGCCAGCACGCCGAGTGCCAACCGCCATGAACCCGTGCCCCCAACAATCCAGGCCGGCAACATTTGGCCCAAGAGTGACCCGAGGGCGTTTCCTGCCGCGTATATCCCCATCGCAGGGGTAACGGCCTGGGGTTCGAACTCTTCGCCTATGTATGCCATAACAATGGCAGAAACACCGGCCAGCAAGACTCCCTGAAGTCCTCTCAACAAGACGATTTCAGTGAGGCTGTCGCAGAACACCAGAAGCAGGTAAATCAACGTTCCAAGTGTCGACGACGCCAGCAGTATGCTCCGCCTGCCATAGCGTTCGGACAACAGGCTGATGGGGATCAATCCCAGCGCAAAACCGGCAAATGCCGCCAGGAAAATGAGTTGGCTGTCGCCCGCAGAGATCTGTAGCCCCTCCGCGACCTGCGGCAGAATTCCCTGGATGCAATACAGCTGCGCGGGTCCAATCATCGAGGCCAGGAGCAGGCCAACTGCCGCGACGCGAAACTCTCGGGACTTGGCACGGATCCTGCCTGCGGCGCCGCTCTGCGATTCAGCGGTAGACATCGACATCATGTTCCATTCCGGGCATTCGCGAGGGTGGTGCCGGACGTACCCGCCGGCGGGCGCCAACGCACGATCCGCGGCCACCAGAACCATGGGCCCAGAATCCTGGCGATAGCTGGGACGATGAACGAGCGCACAATCAGGGTGTCAAGCAGAAGGCCTACACAGATAATCGAGCCCACTTGCGAGATGGCGCGTAGATCGTTCGGCACCATGGACAGCATGGTGAATGCGAATACCAAACCGGCGGCTGTCACAACACCACCGGTTGACCCGACCGACCGTATGATCCCAGTCTGGATTCCGCCGTGCAATTCTTCCTTCATACGTGCGATTAACAGCAGATTATAATCCGAACCCACCGCGACCAAGAGGATAAAGGCAAGAGGCAGGACCATCCAGTGCAGGTTCAAGCCAACTATGTGCTGCCAAATCAATACGCCCAATCCAAAAGCTCCCGAGAAGGAGAAGGCTACGGTGCCGATAATGGTGCACGCGGCAATAATGCTCCTCGTGATGATCAGCATTATGATGAAGATCAAAGTGAACGAGGCGATAGCCGCGATCAGCAGATCGGACTTTACATATTGTTCGATGTCTCGATAATTCGAGGCCGAGCCTCCGAGGTAGATCTTCGCCCCGGCGAGAGATGTGCCTTTCAGCCCCTCATAGGCGGCCTTTTCGATGGCATTAACATGGGCTACCCCCTCGGGGCTCAGGGCCTCACCGTCATGGTTGATGATGAACCTCGCCGCCGTACCGTCCGGCGAAACAAGAAACCGGAGAGCGACCTGGAAGTCGGTGTTGCTGAAGATATATTTCGGCGCATAGAAGAGGTCATCATTACGAGAATCGTCAAAATCCTGACCGATATCGATCATGTCGTTTGCGTCGTCGGCCGCGGTGTAGGTGTTCAGCGCCTGGGTGCCGCGTGACTTGACCATCATCCCGCGCATGATGGTCATGTCACTTAATGCCATGCGTGTCTGGGCAAGCATGCGGGGCAGCAGCTGGTCCATGACCTGCATGGAGGCCAGCGCCTCCGCTGTCAGTGCCGTCATCCCGTCGATGCTGTCCATCGACTCGAACATCGACCGCCCCATCCAGCAAATGGGGATGTCCGCGCAGTGCGGTTCCCAGTAGTAGTAGTTCTTAATAGGTCTGAGGAAATCGTCGACGGCGCTGATGTTTATTTCCACCTGGTCAGCGAGTGCCTTCATCTCCTCCATTGTCCCCACCATGTCATGGGTGAGTTGCGTCATTTGATCCATGAGCCCAAGAATTGTCTGCATGATCGAGATGGTGTGATCCATGACGGCCACTTGGTTATCTAAATCTGCTACTTGGTTCTCGGTAAATGGCAGCTGTTGACCACTGCTACTACCTTGTCCCGCCAGTATGTTCGCGATTGACGCGCGCTCCATCGGACGGCCCTCCGGCCGGGTGATGCCTTGAACTTGGGCAATCCCCGGAGTGTGGAAGATGGTCTTGGCGATATGATCGAGTGAGATGAAATCGGCAGGGTTTCGCATATCGTGGTCGGACTCGATCAAGAGCATTTCTGAGTTCAGTTTCCCGCCCGCGAAATGCCGGTCCGAGGCCATGAATCCGGCGTTAGCGGGCGTGTTCACCGGCTGGAAGGCCCGCTCGTTATAGCTCACTCGGTAGGACGGCAGAAAGACGGCCCCCACCAGTACTGCTGCACTTGAGGCAACGAGGACTGGCTTTGGCCAGCGCACGACGATCGTGCCTACCCTGCGCCATCCCCGGGACTGCCGGGTCGATCTCGGGTCGAGAAGGCCAAATTTACTTGCGATTGCGAGCAGAGCCGGGCCGAGCGTCAACGCCGCTGCGACAGTGACCAACATGGCGATGGCGCAGGCCGGCCCCATCGTATTGAAGTAGCCAAGCCGCGCAAAACCAAGGCAGAGGCACGCCCCCGCAATGGTGAGCCCCGACCCCAAAATGACGTGCGACACTCCGTGAAACGTTGTGTAAAACGCGCGGTCCCGGTCCTCGCCCGCATTACGTGCCTCGTGATATCTGCCGAGCAGAAATATCCCGTAATCTGTTCCGGCTGCAATGATAAGTGACTCGACCATGCTGGTCGCGAATGTCGAAATGCCGATGACGTTGTGAACCACGAAAAAGGAAACAATGCCGTTGGACACCGTGAATTCGAAGGCGACGGTGAGTAATATCAGTACTACGCATGCAATGGAGCGGTAAACCAAGACAAGCATGATGATGATGACGGCAACCGTGAAAAGCAGGACACGCTTCATGCTTTTGTCGCCGGCGTCAAGCAGGTCCGCAGACAGCGGCGCCGCCCCGGAGACGTACACCTTGAGTCCGGGTGGAGGCGGGGTTCGCTCAAGGGTATTTTGCACCGTCTTGCGTAGTGCGATGGTGGACTCGTTGGCGGCGGCCTCGCCGATATCGCCGACCAAACGCAGCATCACGTAGGCGGCCTTGTTGTCGGGGCTCTGACTGCCCGCGGCCGTGATCGGCTTACCCCACATGTTCATGATGAACTGAACATGCTGCTTGTCCGCGTCGAGCAAACGGATTAACTCGTCGTAGTACTTGTGGTCGGCATCCCCCAGTATTCGCCCCTCGGTCTCCAGCAGGATGTAGGCGAGGCTCGTGGAAGTCGATTCTTGAAACTTCTCGCCAATGTGCAGCATTGCGCGCTGCGAAGGCGCATCCAGGGGAACCATCGGCCCTGCGTGTTGCTTTGTCACGCCGTCGAGCTTGGGGACTAACAAGCTAGCCGCAACGGCAGCGCCGACCCAGAAGAGGACGATCGGGATCGCGAGCACCCGAACAGCGTGCGCGATGAAAGGGCGCCTTTCGCCGCGGTCGGGCCCCACATGCTTGTTACCCACGCGTCACGTCGTCTCGTGCGGTGGTCATGCCGACTTCACCTTGCATGCGACCGATCCCTGCTCGCGACTCTGGACCTGTTCGTCGCGAACCTCGCCGTTGACGATGATCCTGCAACCGAGCTGATCCCCCGTCGACTGCGCCATGAGATTGGCCAACATCGACGTGCGGGTCGTCACTTCTTCGTGCGTCCAAGGCAACGTCGTGAAGTCGACACGGTGTGGTCTGCTGTCGACGTCTAGGTAAGTGAGCGTCCCTGTGTCCGCGGATTCCCCGAACACCATGTAGACCACATGCTTGGGAGCGAACGACGGGAGCTTCGGTGCACCCTTCGGACTCACCACCGGCCCCGACGGGGCAGATAGCGCGCGCACCTTCACCACGGATACGGATGCAAGCGAGGCCACGACCGCTATCACCACGACCAACCAGCCGTGTCGGATGACCTTGCGCCCGAACGCACCGAGCCCTCGATGGAACGCCATCAGATGCGAGCGTCTATCGCCGCGGTCAGTTCGTCTTCGATGTACGCAAGAAGCTCATCGCTCTTTTCGTAACTTCCGGCTAGGAAACCCACCCGCAGTCGTTGATTCAGCGAGTCAATCGTGTACACCGAAACCTCCCGACCGTACAAGAACGTATAAATAGCTGGCCCCAATGCCGATGCATGACTGGATGTGATGTCGTCTACGACCAGATTCCCCGGTAGGCGGGGAACACGAATTCGACCTAGCTGAGTGGCATGAATTGCGCCACCAAAAGACCTATCAGCAAGAAGCTTCGTTGGCTCATTTCTAACTCGCGTTCGGTGAATTGTGCCGTCCGCTAAGTCCCTGTCGAATTGGACATGTATCTTTCTGGCGAGTGTGACGAGGTCCGGGCCGATCTCAACATCGCCGAACCATGCGTTGGAGAGCAAGTTGGTCGCTTCGGTGGGGGCAACCGGAGGCGCCACACAGTCGCGAAGATCCACCGGATAGAAATACAGTGGGACTGGGTCGCCAGCGCGGACATGCGCACGAATCAGAGCTGCGGATACAAGCGCGTTGATCGAGATGCTTTCGATATTGCCGAGGCGGGCGAGGTTTGCTCTGCCGAGTTTTTCCAACTGCATCTGTTTGGCGAGCGCGGGCTCCCGAGGGGGCGGGAGTTTCTGGGCAAGCGCGGCCTCATCCCACAGCGGCACACGCAATACTTCATCCGCCTTCACGCTCGGATCCGCGCCCGGATACTGAGTGCGGTTCAGGAAGTACTCCCCCGACTGCGGGAATTTTTGGGTGAGGATCGGCGGGAACTGCCCTTCCTCGATGCGCTGAACGTAAAGGCTCCAAAACTCGATGAGGATCGCAGATCCATGACGGCCGTCCGCGATTGAGTGGTGGACGAAGAACGTTATGCGGGCCTGGCCGTCCCCGAGAAGCAGATCGACATAGAAAAGCTGCTGCGTCTGATCGAATACGGCCTCACGCCCAGTGGACCGGGTCTCAAGGTCTTCTCCCTCGAATACGCGGATCGATTTGGGCGGTTGGTGCGTCGCCACAAACTCGGGGACTTGATCATTCTTACGGATGATGCTTCGCAGGGATTCGTGGCGGAGCTGCATCTCAATACAAGTGTCATTCAGCGCCTCGATATTTAAATCCCCCGAGATGAGCATTGACTGACCGCCGAAATGACCAAACCCAAAAGTGAAGTATGTCTCCAGGCGGCTAAGTGGACGAATTGGCTCGCCAGGCGCGTCCACCGTGTCCTGATGCGGTCGCGTGTCTGTCACGTTGCCTCCTTTCTTGGCTATTCGCCCTGTTACGCATAGTGTTCGCACGGAACTTGGCTAATCAATCGCAAACTCGCCGGAAAGCAGCTCCACGTCCCCTGGCTCGCGGATGGCGACAGTCTGAAATTTTGCGTCCAAACGTTCCGCCAGACGGGTCAACGGTCCGCTCGGTGCTAGTTCGATGAACAGGGTGTCGGCGGTTCCTGCCGCGGCGATCGCGGCAGCGCAGAGGTCCCAACGGACCACCGAGTTGATCTGGGCGATCAACCGCTTCTTGAAGTCCGATGGACCTGCGATGATCGCTCCGTCGCTATTGCCGATCATGGGAGATGACGGAGCCGAAACCGGACAGCTATTCACTGCGTCCGCAAACGGTGATATCGCGGAATCCATCGCCGATGTGTGAAAGGCGCCCGCCACATCCAGTTTCATGACGCGCATGCCCTCGGGTGGCGCATCCGCAAAATGCTCGACAGCGTCGAGGGGTCCGGCGACGACGAACTGGTTGCAGCCATTACGGTTGGCCGTTGAGAGGCCATGTTCATGCGTCTTCGCCACAATCTCGTCATCTGACGCGCCGCCCCTTTTCGTCGGCATCACCGCGGCCATACCGGTAGTGGCGAGGGCGCATGCCGATGACATCGCACCGCCCCTCACGCCGGCCAACGTCAGGGCGGCCTCATCAGTCAGATAGCCCGCGCCCACCCCAGCCGCGAGCTCGCCCACCGAGTGGCCGGCGAACAGCGCGCTGTCTCCGGAGATATCGACTTTCTCGCGCAGCAAGCTCAGTGACAGCAGCGCCGCCGCGATGATGACAGGCTGAGCGACGGCGGTATCCCGCAAAGAATTCTCATCTCTGCTGGCGGTCACCAAGTCGAACTTGACCGCGTCAGACCAGATAGCGATGCGATCGCGGGCAGCGGACAGGGTTAGCCAAGGATCGAGCATGCCCGGCTTCTGCACACCTTGCCCGGGGGACGTGACGATGTAGTTGTACACATTTCCTCGCTTTCCCAGTGGGGTCAGAAATTCTCCGGCAGTAGCTTTTTGCATCGTCGCCTAGATGATTGGGCTGACGTTGAACGCCCGAACGAGGCAGGCGCTTACTTCGTCGATGTGGTCTTCCAAGTAGAAATGCCCGCCGCCGCGGAATACCTGCAGATCGAAATTGCCACGTGTGTGTTCGCGCCACGAACTCACCCGCTCCTGTGGGGCCAAGACGTCGTGGTCACCGATGAGCGCGGTGATATCGCAACCGACGGTCGCGTCGGGCGGTGGGGTGTATGTCTCGCCGGCCGTGAAATCGCTTCGCAGCACCGGTAAAAGAGCGCTGAGGGCCGAGGGGTCGTTGAGGATCTCGGGTGGCAAGCCACCCAGAGCCGCTATTCTTTCGATTCCTTCGGCCTCGTCGAGTAGGCGATAACCGAGATCGACCACCTTGGACGGTGCCACTATCCCGGACACCACAAGTTTGCGAACAGGCAGCCGCTGCGCCACCTCGAACGCTATATGGCCACCGAGGCTATGACCGAACAGTACGTCTTGCTTATCGCTAGCGGGTAGGGCCGATGCGATGCCTTCTGCGAGCAGGGGCACTGACTCTATCGGCCGCTCGCGCAATCTATTTCCCCGTCCCGGGTATTGCACGGCGAGCACTTCGGTGTCGACGGGCAGCATCTTCGCCAATCCCCTGAAGTAACTGGCGGAACCGCCTGCATGGGGGAAACAGATCACCCGCGTCGCACCGCTCCCGTCGCGGAGCCTGCGCAGCCAAGGATTGCCAGGCAGTAACTCATCGGTCCTGCGCACCTGTCCTCCTTAGTCTGTCGAGGCGCCCGTCTGTGATGAAACCCAGCGGATGCTGTCTGAGAAATTGTGATACGTTCGCGCTCTTCGGCTTTCGTCGCTACTTCATCTTGTATCCGCCGTCGATATGTAGAACCGCGCCCGTGATGTAGGTGTTGTGGGGGCTCGCGAGGTACAGGACGGCGTTGGCAACTACTTCCGGCTTTGCAAAGTCTTTGGCCAGTATCTGGGCCTTCAAGCGTTCGAAGGTGGCAGGGACATGGGTACGCGTAATCTCCGCCATGTCGGTGTAGATGACGCCTGGCGCCACCGCGTTCGAGATGATGTTTCGCGACGCGAACTCAACGGCTATGGCTTTGGTGAACGACTCCAAGCCACCTTTGGTTGCGGCATAACTAGATTGGCCGCTATCGGGCTTGCCGGCGGCCACGGATGAAATATTGATGATTCGTCCGTATCGCTGGCCCAGCATGTGCGCGACGACAGCTTTCGTCATCCGGATGGGGCCCAGGAGGTTGGTAGCCACCGTCTCCTCGAGATAATCCGGGGCGATGTCAAGGAGCAGTCCGGCTCCGTGAGTGCCCGCGTTGTTCACAAGGACGTCGATCCGGCCGAATTCGGCGTGCACGGTATCCGCTAGCAGCTCGGGTACTGCGGGATCGGCTATGTCGCCCTGACAGAGGAGGACCCGTCTACCCAACGCGGATATTTTTTCGGCGACCTCTTCTGCTGCCGGTTTCGAGTTTCCGTAGTGCACTGCGATATCCGCCCCATGTTCGGCAAGCGCCAATGCGATGGAACGTCCGATTCCGCGTGAGGCCCCGGTGACAAGTGCAACCTGACCTTCAAACTCTTTGCCGCTCAAAGACACGTTTCTCCCTGGTTTGTGATGCTCAAGTGGTCCTGATGTTCACGCCGCGCCCGCTGTGTCTGGACGTTTGGCCAGTACCGCACTGGAGATTCCGTTGAAGTTGGTATAGGTGCCCAGAACTGAGTCGATCCGCTGCTTTCGGGGTCCGCCCCGTACGAACTCGAGCTGATCAGACAGTGGATCTCCGAGATGGGCGATTGCCGGCAGAGTATTTTCGGTGAAAATTTGCCCAGCGAGTGCAATATCGACCAGCGGGCCGGCCGCACCTGGCGTACCGGTTATCGGCCGAACGGTCGATACGGGTATGCCACTGCCCTTGAACAAGGTGGTGAGCAGTTCGATCTCGGCGGTGTCGTAGCCGGGGGCCGCCTTGCCGTCGGCCAGCACCGCACCGAGTTGCTCTGTGCCAATCCCGTTCTGGTGCAGCATGCCTTCATAACGGCCAGCGACGTGTGCGGGCCCGGCGCCGCGGCTGCCCGAAACGACAACCGTGTCACATAATTGGACCAGCGGTGTGGCACCGCGGGCGGTCGCGTCTCGCGAGCGTTCCAACACCAGCGCTACCGCGCCTTCACTCAGGATCGTTCCGTCTTGCGCACTATCGAAACTCCGCAGCTGGCCGTCGCCGCCAGCATCTTTACTGAGATGGCCCAGGCGGTAATGCCCGGCCAGCGTGAGTGGTTCGTTGTAGCTGCCTGCACCCACCACCAGCGCGATATCGCAATGCCCGTTACGCAGACTGAACTTGGCTCGTTGCAGCGCGGTGACTGCCGCAGATTCGCCCTGGACCAGCGCTGCGCAATCCCCGCGGAGCTCATGGACGATGCTTACCAGCGCGAGCGTGTTGTTGTTGAGGGCATGAATGATGGTGAACGGATCAAGCCCTCCGTTCATGAGTAGCTCGTTTGTCACTGCGCCGAAATCGATTTCGCGGCCCTCACCCAGTTGTGTCAGTCCTCGCGCGAAGGTTCCGATGCTCGGTGTAGTGGAATTGTCCTGTGCGACAAATAGTCCGCGTCGATGATCATCGATGGTCGCCCAGCCTGGTCCAGCCTCGATGATCGCATCTTGAGCTGCCAATACCGCGTTGAAGGTGTACGGGGTGCCGTATTTCCGCTGTCTGTGTGGCACCGCTTCCCGGCTTTGCTCCACGACCTCGGCCGGTACATGGCCGAAATGCGTGATCCGGCGCGTGGAGACCAGCGGATCGAGGTACGGCGAAATAGCCGGTTTTCCGTCAGTCCAGGCATCCCACAAGGGCGTGATGTGACGACCCGTCGGCAGTACCACGCCGGTTCCCGTCACGACTATTGATTGATCTGAATGTTCAGTTGTCATAACGGCGTACCACCAGAGCAGCGTTGAGCCCACCGAACCCGAGCGAGTTGTTGATTGCCACCTCGACATCGGCCTTGCGGGCCTGACCCGGCACATAATCAAGGTCACAGGCCGGGTCGGGGTTCTCCAGGTTGAGCGTCGGCGGGATGATTCCGTCGCGCAGCGACAGCACCGTCGATATCAGCTGCTGGGCGCCCGCCGCGGCGAGCATGTGGCCCAGCATCGTCTTGATAGAGCTGACCATGAGTGAGCGGTAATGCTCACCGGCGCGGAACACTTCCTTGATCGCCGCCGTCTCGGCCGCGTCGCTCAGCGGGGTGGATGTACCGTGCGCACTTACATAACCCACCTCGGACGGTGCGACTCCAGCATCGGCGAGGGCACGCTGCATCGCCAAAACCGACCCGCCTCCTTGCGGGTGGGGTGCGGTGACCTGATATGCGTCCAGCGAGCTGCCGAATCCCGCCACCTCGCCGTACACATGCGCACCGCGCGCCAGTGCCGACGACTCGCTCTCCAAGAGCACCATTGCTGCCCCCTCGGCCGTGACCATCCCACTGCGATCGCGGTCAAATGCCCGACATAGTCTGTCGCCGTAGAGTTTTGATGTTGATGGGGCGCCGAGCAGGTACAGACTCGTCATTATCGGCAGATTCAGTGGGCTAACCGCTCCCCCGGCGATCACGGCATCCGTTTCTCCGCGCCGGATCATCCGGAAGCCGTGCCCGAGTGCGTGTGTTGCCCCGGCGCACGCCGTATTGAGGTTCAGCGTGGGACCAGCTAGGCCAGAGCGCGTAGCGATTTCGGTCGCCAAGGCATCGCCGGTGGCCAACGGCGCGTGGGACCGGTCAAGTCCGATCTGTTGTTCGTGTACGCGCTTCCAGTCCACGACGCCATCGACATACGCACTCAACAACTCTCCCGATTCACGTTCTGGCATTTCCGAGGCGATCGAAACACCGACTCGGCCCAGTGCCTCAGCGTTCGTCACACCGGCGTCCTCCAGTGCTTGCTGCGCGGCGGCGAGGCCAAACCGGGTGCGCCTCTCCATCGGCGCACCGAAATCGGGAAACAACGCGGTAAACGCTTGGTCGTCTACCGGTGCCGCATAGCCGACGGGGAAGTTCGGAACATCGGGCGGCGACCATGCCTGTATTGCCGAACGCCCGTTTACCAATCCATCCCACATGGACTGCCAGTTCATGCCAAGGCCACAGACCACGCCAAGGCCCGTCACCAATACACGATTGCCGTGCCGGGGCTGGTTCACATCGCTCATCGCGCCACCTTCTCCACTACGACAGCGCAAACCTGTCCTTGGACACCGCAACTGAGCACCACAACCGCCTGATTGTTCGACAGTGATTCTTCGGCCACGGCATCGTCGCCGTTTCCGTTCGCCGGGAACAGCCGCAGCCCGCGAAGCAGTCCGTGCCGGGCCAACAACACGTGTACCAAGGGCTGTGCCGGTCCGGTAACTCCGATGGCCTGCTCCGCGGAGAACACCGGCGCCTGATCGTTGAACACGCCGCTAATCGCGGCATGCTGAGCGTGAGCCACCTCGTCTGTCCATGGGCTGTCGGCCAGTATCCAGCCCACGTCCTCAACCGATAATTCGGCCATGCGCAACGCATTTCGCAGCGTCTCCGCAAGCACCTCGGGGCGATTCTGACTGGTAGCGAACCCGCGGCTGTAGCCCGTAAGTACAACATCGCTGGACTGCCCGACGCTGAAGAATGCCGCCGCTTCGCCGGGGATCGCTCCGTTCCACTCCAGATCGTCGTATTGCAATGCCAACCAAGGGGATATAGACGGGCTTACCGCGCCGACCAACGCAGTCTCACAATCGCCTTCCGCAACTGCGAGTGCACCTTCGATCAGCGCCTGCATGCCTGCATCGGAGAAGGGCGAATACACCGACGTGGGGCCGGTCAACCCAAACAGGATTGCGATATGGCCAGCCACCGTGTTGTTCGAATCTGTCAGCGCGAAGAACGGTGGAATATCTCGAAGATACAGCTCGGCGATCTTCTGGGGGTCTTGCGCCACCTCGTCAAGGTCAGGCGTATCACATTGCGGCAGTAGCGGACTGAGAACCATAGGTAAGCCGAGATAGGCGCCCCACTCAGGGCGGCCCACGTCCGAGATGCCCTTCAGTGACAGTTGAGCCCCATACATCGCCAAGCGAGTTTGTTTCACCGTCGTGCGCAGTGCTTTTCGGTGGATACCAAGCGTCGATGCATCTGGATCGGGAACGGCGAAGACTTCAGGAATCTCGGACCACGGTCCGAACATGAATTCGTTTGGGACAGTGCTCTTTTTTCCTATTCGCAGTGCTTCCCATACGGCCTCCACGCCGAGCCCGGTTGCGGAATACAAGCCTGGATTGCACAGTCCTACCGCCAACCGCTGATTCATCGAGTGTCACGCTTCCTTTGCCAGGATTAGTGTGCAGTTCATGCCGCCAAAGCCGAAGGAGTTGGAGAGCACGGTGTCGAACTCACAGTGCCGGGCCTTGGTGACTACGTCGAGCCCTTTGGTGACATCGTCCGGCTCGCTGAAATTCAGCGTGGGCGGAATAACCTGTTCACGCAAGCTCATCGCAGACAGCACGGCTTCGATCGCGCCGCTTGCCGCAAATCCATGACCGAGCGAGGACTTGGTGCTGGTCAACGGAATTGAGGCCGCGTCGGCACCGAACACCAAGTGCAGAGCTGCAGCTTCACACTCGTCGTTGGCTTGCGTACCCGTCCCGTGAGCGTTCACATGATGTATGTCTGACGGATTCAGACCGGCATCAGCGATCGCGGCACGCATACATGCCGCGTATGTCGCACCGTCCCGCTCGCTTGAGGTTATCCGTACTGCTTCGGCGGTGCCCGTGTAGCCGGCGACTCTTGCCAGCGCCTGTGCACCACGCGCTTCGGCGTGCGAGCGTCGTTCCAGCACAAGGAATGCGGCGCCGTCGGCGATGACGAAACCGTTGCGAGCCTTATCGAATGGCCTGCTTATCTCGGCGCTTGGTTTGTCACCAGTGGGGGCGAGCGCGCCGAGCGCAGCGAAAGCCGTGACGATGCTGTAGGTAGTCAGTCGCTCTGCGCCACCGACCAGCGCCACATCCAATTCGCCGGAGCGAATATGCCGGTAGCCGCTGCCGATCGCCACACCGCCCGCAGCACACGCCTCCGCATGAGTCACCAGCGGTCCACCGAGGCCGAAATACTCGGCCAGAGAGGCGGTCAGCGTATCCGGAAGAAACTGTAGAAGATCATCCGGAAGATCCGATACGGCCTCGCGATGGTCCAGGTAGGCGTCGAGGTCGAACGTGCCGGCTTGCCGGTCATAGAGCCGAGACAGATCCGTGAGTGTGTCCGGCGCGAACGCGAGCTTGTTGCACGCGGCAAACACACCGACCCGGTCGCTGCCCGCAAGGTTAGGCAGGCCACTGCGCTTCCAAGCCTCCACTGCCGCATGCCATCCGATTACACCAGCCGCACCAACCCGAGCCGCCTGCTCCGGCAAGGCACTCGCCAGCTTGCGCACGGTTTCCTCATCTACATGCCCGGAAACCGACGCGGGCAACTCAGCATCGCGATGCTCCTGGTGTTGCCGGATGAAGGAGGCACCGTCGTTCAACTGCCAAAATAGCTCCTCGGGATCGGTAACCGTACCCGCGACAAGTCCAATCCCTGTGATGACTACATCGTCCTCATCAGGTGACTGTTTCTGTAGCTCCATCTGTGAAGATGCTTTAGCTAAAGACGCTATGCGACAGCCGAGTTGGCCTGAGTAAGTGCTTCCCGCACATCGGCGACCAGAAGTTCATCGCCGGTGACCGGACCAGCCGAAGGGTTGAGGAGGCGATGCGCCATCGACGCCCAATGGGCGGTCGTTGTCGCCCCCGAAACCTCGTGCGGCCAAGCACCGGCCTGGAAGTCGTCGGCCGTGTAGCCGAACGCCGATTGATACAACGCACCTTCAGCCAGCTTGGTGATCCGACCTTCCGCGTCGTACACGCGGTCCTTACCTCCAAGCTCATCAGCGAGAGCGCTGAGAACGTTGCTGCGCGGGAAGGTAACGCGGAACTTCGACTCCAGATTGCGCCGGAGTTCGACGATATCGAGCGACTCTACGCCCTGGTCAGACATCGGCGCCGTCGTGACTTCCTCGGTCTCGATGCCGAGCACCTCGGCCAATTCCTCACGCACAATGGTGTGAATCTGGTCGTAGCTAAGCAGATTGCTCATGGGTATCAGAGTGCCTTTCATCTTTGCCGTCTGGTTCGCTCAAGGCGAGCCGAAAAAGGCTCTGCCAGTTGGCGATAGATTCGAACTTCGATCAGGTGACAACGTTGGCACTTGGCGATCACTCGCCGTGAACCTGATAGCAGAAACGATAAGACTGGGCGATAGGGTTCGCAACTGGTAGACGAAGTCTGTCATCTATAAGTTGATTCTCTAGGCGCGATCAGACGCGCGACGGTCAGGCGGATTGCGCCCACCGCCCGAATGGGACACTCCCGCAATAGGATTATGGCGCCGAAGTCGTCTGTGAGCGCGCCGAGCACCGGGAAATTACGTTCGGGAGTGAGGTGGCGCACAGCTAAACCACGGATGCAGACCCGGTCACAGAAGGCATCAAGGCCGCCTCCAACACCCCCCCCAGCACGGGCCTGTTGGCGGCTTTCGTGATCGGGGCGGGCGTCCCGGCAGTCTGGGCAACGGCGGTCCTAGAACTGCCGCACGATCCGCACGTGTTCGCCCCCGATCTCACCCCGCTCAAAGGCCGCAGCGGTGCGGGGCAATACGGGCGCCAACACCTCACCGGTCACCGCCCGTCGGGTTGCCAACCAGTCAGCATCAGCGATCCGGCGCCGCGCCGCCCCCTTACTGACATGCAACCGCCCAGACAAAACATCGGCATGAGAGGTACCAGCGAGTTCAACCGGCGAGGCTTGGGCGTCACCGCAGGCACCAACCCCAGCCCAGCAGCGCAGAGCCGACGCTGCGCCACTCTGACCGGGCCAACACCGCCAACGCCTCAGAAGCGCTCAACGCATCGATCGCATCAGCACAGAAGGCATCAACCGCAGCCCCCAACACCCCAATCGAATACATGTTCGGACGCTAATCTCGCCCATCGGCACCCAGCCATGCCCTGAAACAGCTGTGACAGAAGTGAATTGATCTGCCGACCCGCTACGGTGTGCTCATGTCGTGTGTCTTCTGCGCCATTGTCGCCGGCGAGTCGCCATCATTCCGTGTGTACGAGGACGAGACGACGCTCGCCTTCCTCGATATCCGCCCCATCACCCGCGGACACACCCTGGTGATCCCGAAGGCCCACGCACAGGACCTCACGGATCTGAAGCCCGATGACGCCGCCGCCATCATGACGGTGGGCCAGCGCATCGCCAACGCCATGCGCGAATTCGGAGCTGCAGAGCGATGGCACCAACCTGGCGCTCAACGACGGCCGCGTCGCATTCCAGACGGTCATGCACGCGCACCTACACGTGGTGCCGCGACGCGGAGGCGACAAACTTGCCTTCGCAAAGGGATTCATGGTTCGTCGCGATCCCAACCTGGAAGCGACCGCCCAAATCATCCGCGCAGCGGTGCAGGCCAACTAGCCAAGAAATTCGCTCGACCACCCGCCCAGCTCGCTGCTACGTTTTTCCGCGACATGTCCTCTCCGACGGCGGATTCGCCGACAATCGATCAGGTGAATCGCCGGCCGGTACTCCTGCTGCTCTTCGCATCCGTTGTAGCCGCCATCGGCAACGGTGTGTCGATCGTCGCGATCCCCTGGCTGGTGCTGCAGCGCACCGGCTCTGCCGCGGATGCCGCGATCGTCGCCGCGGCTGGCACCCTGCCGCTGGTTTTCTCGACCCTGATCTCGGGGACCGCGGTCGACTTCTTCGGGCGACGCAAGATGTCGATAATCTCCGACGTACTTTCGCTGTTATCCGTATCTGCCATACCGATTCTGGCGATGACGACCGGGCTGAGCGTGCCGCTGCTCGCGGGCCTTGCCGCGCTCGGCGCCATCTTCGACCCCGCCGGGATCACCGCACGCGAATCAATGCTGCCTGCCGCGGCGAAGGCTGCCGGCTGGTCGCTCGACCGGATGAACAGCATGTACGAAGCGGTGTTCAACGTCGCCTACATCGTGGGACCAGGTCTGGGAGGTCTGCTGATCGCCTCCATCGGCGGTGTCAACACCATGTGGGCCACCGCTGCGACCTTCGTCGTGTCGGTGGTGGCCATCGCCTTTCTCAAGGTCGATGGCAGCGGGAAACCGGCTGCCGAAACCAAGCCCACCGGCGTCGTCAGCGGCGTCGTCGAGGGATTGAAGTTCGTCTGGAATGTCAAGATCCTCCGTACCCTGGCACTTATCGACATGGCCATCACGGCGCTGTACCTGCCGATCGAAAGTGTGTTGCTGCCCAAGCACTTCAGCGATGCCGGAACACCTCAGCAACTCGGCTGGATACTCATGGCCATCTCAGTCGGCGGGCTGCTCGGCGCCCTCGGGTACGCCACCATGGTCCGCTACGTCCAACGCCGCACCATCATGCTGTGTGCCACCTTCACCGCCGGCATCACCACGCTGGGCATGTCGCTTCTGCCACCCATCGCGGTGCTGCTGGTACTCGGCGCGTGCCTGGGCTTCATCTACGGACCGGTGGCGCCGATCGCCAACTACGTGATGCAGACCCGCTCCCCCGAACACTTGCGCGGGCGAGTCGTGGGCGTCATGACGTCCACCGCGTACTGCGCCGGGCCGCTCGGATTCATGCTCGCCGGCCCGATTGCCGACAAGTTCGGCGTCGCGTCGACCTTGACGATCATCGGTATACCCATGATCCTCATCGCCGTCGCCAGCACGCGGATGCCCGTCTTGCGGGAGTTGGACCGGGACGAACAGCGGCCCCAAAAGGATCCCACTCGGTAGGGTCGGCTCCGTGGCTGATTTCGAGGGAAGAACTGCACTGATCACCGGCGGCGCGCGCGGAATGGGGCGTTCGCACGCACTGGCGCTGGCTGAGGCGGGCGCTGATATCGCGATCTGTGACCGCTGCGAGAACAGCGACGCCGTGGGGTATCCACTGGCAACCGAGGACGACTTGGCCGAGACGGTCGCGATGGTCGAAAAGACCGGACGCCAGTGCATCTCAGCCAAACTCGACGTGAAAGACCGTGCAGCGCTGGAGGCGTTTGTCGCCGAGACCGAGGAGTCACTCGGCGGAATCGATATCGCCATCACCAACGCCGGTATCAGCACCATCGCGCTGCTGCCCGACGTCGAGTCTGCGCAATGGGACGAGGTCATCGGCACCAACCTCACCGGAACCTTCAACACCATCGCCGCCGTGGCACCCGGCATGATCAAGCGGAACTACGGTCGGATCGTCACGGTCTCCTCGATGCTCGGACACAGTGCGACGTGGGCGCAGGCCTCGTACGTGTCGTCGAAGTGGGGCGTCATCGGGCTGACCAAGGTCGCCGCGCATGACCTCGTCGGCTACGGCATCACCGTCAACGCCGTCGCACCGGGGAACATCGAAACCCCGATGACACAAAACGATTTCGTCTTCGGCATGATGCGCCCCGACCTCGACAAACCGACCCTCAAGGACGTCGAGTCCGTCTTCGCGTCGCTGCACCTGCAGTACGCGCCCTTCCTCAAAGCCGAGGAAGTCACCCGCGCCGTGTTGTTCCTGGCTCACGAAGCCAGCTCGCACATCACCGGAACGGTGCTGCCGATCGACGCCGGCGCGACGGCGCGAATGATATGAGCCAGACCGCCCTCGACGAGCTCGCAACCACCCTCGGTGAGGGTGCGGTCATCACCGATCCGGATATCACCGCCTCCTATCGACAGGACCGCGCCTTCGATCCTGACGCCGGAACGCCTGTCGCGGTGGTGCGTCCCAGCAGTACGGAGCAGGTCTCCGCGACCCTGAAATGGGCCAGCACCCACCGCATCCCCGTCGTGCCCCGCGGTGCGGGCACAGGACTGTCCGGCGGGTCGACCGCCCAGGACGGCGCCATCGTGCTGTCGACCGAACGGATGCGCGCTATCACGATCGACACCACCACACGTGTCGCGATCGCCCAGCCCGGCGCCCTCAACGCGGAAGTAAAGGCCAGCGCCGCCGAACACGGCCTCTGGTATCCGCCGGACCCATCATCCTTCGAGATCTGCAGCATCGGCGGCAACATCGCGACCAACGCCGGCGGGCTGTGCTGCGTCAAGTACGGCGTCACCACCGACTACGTGCTGGGGATGCACGTCGTCCTGGCCGACGGCACGATCCTGCGACTGGGCGGACCTCGACTGAAAGATGTTGCTGGACTGAGTCTTACAAAACTCTTCGTCGGCAGCGAAGGATCCCTCGGAGTGATCACCGAGGTCACGCTGCGGCTACTGCCCCCACAACCGCCGCCGTGCACCGTGGTGGCGACGTTCAATACGGTGCACGAGGCGGCCGACGCGGTGCTGGCGATCACCGCACAGATCCGGCCGTCGATGCTGGAATTCATGGACTCGGTGGCGATCAACGCGGTAGAGGACAAACTGAAGATGGGGCTGGACCGCGCCGCCGCCGCCATGCTCGTCGCCCGCTCGGATGAACGCGGTCGAACCTCGGCAGAGGATGCCGACCTAATGGCACGGATATTTGCCGATCACCATGCGGCCGAAGTCTTTTCCACCGACGACCAGAACGAGGGCGAGGCCTTCGTCGCGGCACGCAGGTTCGCAATCCCTGCGGTGGAAGCGAAAGGTCCGCTGCTGCTGGAAGATGTGGGCGTCCCGCTTCCCAAGCTCGCCGAGCTGGTGGAAGGAGTGGAAGCCATCGCCACACAACACGGGCTGCTCATCTCGGTGATCGCGCACGCCGGCGACGGCAACACCCATCCACTGATCGTGCACGACCCCAACGACCCCGATGAGTCGCAGCGCGCCCATGCCGCGTTCGGCGAGATCATGAATCTGGCGATCTCCCTGGGAGGCACTATCACCGGTGAGCACGGAGTGGGACGGCTCAAGAAGCCATGGTTGGGAGGCCAGGTCGGGCCGGAGGTGCTGGAAGTCAACCGCCGGATCAAGCAGGCGCTCGACCCCGCAGGCATCCTGAACCCTGGGACGCTCGTCTAGTTTCACAAAGAGTGTTGACACTCCACGCCACATGCCTTACACATAAGACATGTCAGTCGATGTGTCTCACGCAGTTGTGCCGCGCTACATCCCCGGAGCATCCGACAACTGGACCAATCCATGGCCGATGTATACGGCGCTTCGCGATCACGACCCGGTGCACCACGTGGTACCCGAGCACGCCCCGACCGAGGACTACTACGTGCTCACTCGGCACGCCGACATCTACGAGGCGGCGCGTGACTGGGAAACGTTCTCCTCGGCCCGGGGTCTGACCATCATGTACGGCGATCTCGAGAAGACCGGCATGGGCGACAATCCGCCCATGGTCATGCAGGACCCGCCCACCCACACCAACTTCCGCAAGCTCGTCTCCCGCGGATTCACACCGCGCCAAGTGACCTCTGTAGAACCCAAGGTGCGCGAGTTCGTGGTGGAACGCCTTGAGCGCCTCAAGGAACGCGGCGAAGGCGATATCGTCGTCGAGCTGTTCAAGCCACTGCCCTCCATGGTCGTCGCGCACTACCTCGGGGTCCCCGAGGAGGACCGTGCACAGTTCGATGTCTGGACCGACGGCATCGTCGCCGCGGCATCCGGCGGTGCCATCGACATCGAGTCCATGCAGGGCGAGGTCGCTCAGACCATCGGTGAACTGATGATGTATTTCACCGGACTCATCGAGCGGCGGCGTGCCGAACCCGAGGACGACACCGTGTCCCACCTCGTCGCCGCCGGAGTCGGCGCCGATGGAGACATCAGCGGGACGCTCCAGATCCTCGGATTCGCATTCACCATGGTGACGGGCGGTAACGACACCACCACCGGAATGCTCGGCGGTGCAATACAACTCTTGCACCAGTACCCCGACCAACGCCGCAAGCTCATCGAAGACCCATCGCTCATCCCGGGCGCCGTGGAGGAATTCCTGCGCCTGACCTCTCCGGTGCAGGGTCTGGCACGCACCGCAACCCGTGACGTCACCTTCGGAGACACCACGATTCCCGCGGGACGGCGTGCGTTGCTGCTCTATGGCAGTGCCAACCGGGACGAGCGCGAATACGGCAATGATGCAGGCGAATTGAACGTCCTGCGGAACCCAGGCAAGCTGCTCACCTTCAGCCATGGAAATCACCACTGTCTTGGGGCCGCAGCAGCACGCATGCAGTCTCGGGTAGCGCTCGAGGAACTACTCACCCGCATACCGGATTTCGAGGTCGATCTCGACGGCGTCACCTGGGCGGACGGCTCGTATGTGCGAAGGCCCCTGACGGTTCCCATCCGCGTGCGATGATCGTGCGATGAGGCGCCGGCGCGAAGAGCGTGAACCAGCATGAGTTGGTTGAGCGACACGCGGACCTCGGTCGCCGCGGAAAAGATCCTCGATGCGGCCGCCGAGTTGTTCGTGCGCGACGGCGTCGCTGCCGTGGGCATGAATGAAATCGCCAAAGCGGCCGGCTGTTCCCGGGCAACGCTGTACCGGTACTTCGAGAACCGCGAGGCGCTGCATATCGCCTATGTGCACCGCGAGGCACGAACCATCACCGGGCAGGTCACCACAGCGGTGGCCGGAATCGACGATCCGACGGAGCGGCTGGTCAGCGCCGTGCTCACCAGCCTGCGGCTGGTGCGTGAAAACCCGGCGCTGTCGGCCTGGTTCCGGCCCGGCGAGTATGTCGGCGGTTCACTGGCCCTGCATTCGGAAGTCCTGAACGCCATGGTGTCGGCGTTTGTCTCCGCGGAGAATGTCACTGCGGTGACTCACCTGCGGGCTAAATGGTATGTCCGGGTGATCATCTCGCTGCTGTCCTACCCCGAGGACAACCCCCAGGACGAGCGCACTCTGATCACGGAGTTCGTCGCGCCCATGATTTCCGCAGACGTGAACCCCACGCCAGCAGCATCTGCGCAGCCCGATGGATCAGCCACGACGCAGGCACGCTGACCACCATCGTCACCAGAAAAACGATCACCACCGACCCGGTATAGACGTGGTAGTGCAGTAGGTCGACCATCACGATCTCCATCAGGATCATGTGGATGAGGAAAAGCTCGTAGGAGATCTCGCCCAGCCACACCATGGGCCGCGACGAGAGAAACCTGACATACCAGCCGTTGTCACCCAGCCCGGCGGGCGCGACCAGCAATGTCGCAATCACCACGTAGAAGATCGATTTGGTCAGTGCTTGCGGCAGCGCCCACGGCGAGGTTGTCGGGTCTCCGGCTATCCGCGTGGACACGATGAGGTAGCAGATGATCGCGAGCGGCACGGTCACCAGCGCGTAGCACCGCACACCCATCACGGCGAGAACGGACAAAATCATGCCGCCCACGAACCACGAAAGGTAGGCCGGAAGCCACAGTTTCGCCCCATCGGGAAGGGCACTGACGGTGTACACCAGCGTCATCCACGCCGGTGTCACCAGGACCAGAGCACCCAGACCAACCAGCAGGCGCACCGGCCGCCATTGACCCCCACAGAGTTTCTTGATCAGCAGCCACGCCAAGAAGGGCAACGCGACGTAGAACGCCGCCTCGACGGCAAGACTCCAGATCTGAGTCATGCCTTGATGGATATAGCGATACCCGTAATTGGAGGTGTAAATCTGGGTGAGCGTGAGGTTTCGAAGCAAGCCCAGCCAGGTGTGTCCGGGGTTCGGATATTGATCCCGGATGTGATACCAGGTGTACGCGATCGCCACCAGAATCCAGTACGCCGGCATGATGCGCCGAAACCTGTGCCAGGCATAGCGTTTCACCGAGGGTGGGGCAGTTCCATCGGCAGCGGCACGCACCCAGGGCAGGAACAGCAAGAACCCGGACAGAACGAAGAAAATCGGGACACCGATCTCCAAACGGGCCTGCATCAGGTGCAGATAGGCCCGCCATGGCGAGACGCCGTCGACGACATAATTCCCGGTGCTGTAGGCCGCATGGGTGGCCACCACGAGGGTCGCGGCCACCGCCCGGATACCCGTGAGCGCAGCGACGCGTCCGGGACCATGGACGACGGGGGCACTGTCAGTCGCGGGGACCGCCGTCATGGTTTCTTGGGGGACCGCTTGGGACGCTTCGCCTCCGACCGTTTGTGGTCCGTGTGCTTGTGGTCTGGACGCTTGCGATCCGAGAACTTGCGGGCCGGGCGCGCACCATCGGCCCCACCTGCGGGGCGCAGTTCGATGAGCACACCGGAGATTCGGGTGTTCTCCAGTGCCTTCAGCGTCTTGGGCGACAGCTTGGCGGGCAGCTCCACAAGTGAGTGATCGGGGCGGATCGTGATGTGCCCGAAGTCGCTGCGATGCAAACCGCCTTCGTTCGCAATCGCGCCTACGATGGCGCCGGGCATCACCTTGTGCCGCTTGCCGACAGCAATGCGATACGTCGCCAAGCCGGGAGTCTGCGTGCGCGGTTCGCGGGGCCCACGCTCGGGGCGTTCCCCACGCTCATGGCGGGGATCGCGGGGCGGATCGGGCTTGAGCAGGAACTGCTCGCCGTCGCGCGACAGTACCGCCAGCGCTGCGGCGATATCGGCCACCGGCACATTGTGATCGCGTTCGTAGTCCTCGACGAGCCGGCGGAACAGTTCGATTTCCGGTGCCGCGAGCGCAGCGGTAATGGCATCGCGGAACTTCGTCACGCGCTGGGCATTGACATCGTCGACCGACGGCAGCGGCTCCTCGGCAAGCCTGGCACCGGTGGCCTTCTCGATGGCCTTGAGCAGATGCCGCTCACGCGGAGAGACGAACAACACCGCAGTACCCGAGCGGCCCGCGCGACCGGTGCGGCCGATGCGGTGCACATACGACTCCGTGTCGTGCGGAATGTCGTAGTTGAGCACGTGGGAGATGCGTTCGACGTCCAGACCGCGGGCGGCGACGTCGGTGGCCACCAGGATGTCGATGGTCCCGCTCTTGAGCGCGTTGATGGTCCGCTCACGTTGTGCCTGGTTGATATCGCCGTTGATCGCCGCCGCGGCGAATCCGCGCGCCTTGAGCTTTTCGGCCACCTCCTCGGTGGCCTGTTTGGTCCTGACGAACACGATCATCGCCTCGAACGTCTCGACCTCGAGAATCCGGGTGAGCGCGTCCATCTTGCGGGGGCCCGCCACCTGGATGAAGCGCTGAGTGATGTTCTCGGCCGTGGACGTCTTTGCCTCGACCTTGATCTCCACCGGGTCGTGCAGGTACTTCTTGGTGAGCCGGCGGATGGTGGTGGGCATGGTGGCCGAGAACAGCGCCACCTGCTTGTACTCGGGGGTATCGGCCAGGATGCGTTCGACATCCTCGGCGAAGCCCATGGTGAGCATCTCGTCGGCCTCGTCCAGCACCAGATAGTCCAAGTGCGACAGATCCAACGTGCCGCGCTCCAGGTGATCGATGACACGCCCTGGTGTCCCGACCACAACCTGAGCCCCTCGCTTGAGGCCCGACAGCTGCACCACATACGACTGGCCGCCATAGATCGGCAGCACATTCAGCTTGGGCATATGGGCGCCGTACCGGCCGAACGCCTCGGCGACCTGCAGCGCTAGCTCACGTGTGGGCGCCAGCACCAAGGCCTGGGTGTTCTTGGAGGTCAGATCGATTTTCGAGAGGATGGGGATGGCGAACGCCGCCGTCTTCCCGGTACCGGTCTGCGCCAGGCCCACCACATCCGAACCTGCCAACAACGGCGGGATGGTGGCGGCCTGAATCGCCGACGGTGTTTCGTACCCCACGTCGGACACCGCACGCAGCACCTCGGGGGCAATCTGTAGGTCCGCGAAGGTGACGGCGTCATCCGCGCGTGGTGCACTCGATTCGCCGGTGTCGGGCGTGGGGATATCTGTAGAGGTCATGGCGTCAAGAAGTCTAGGCGCTATAGCGCTCAACTCCCGCCTCCGTGGCATCTTCGATAAATGTCGGTAGTGTGCGGGGCCGTGCGAAGGATGGATGTGGTGGCCGCGCTGACCGTGCTTCCGGCTGCGCTCGCCCTCGCCTGCGCGTGCACCGGCGGCGACAGCACGGTGTCCAAAACGCCCACCAACACCATTGCCTCACCGTCGCAAACGCCGTCATCTCCCGGGACCGCGGGCCCCACATCCAAGCCCAAACCGCCGCCGTCGACCAACGACGACTGCACGGTGAATCTGAAGGACCCGGCCATCGCGGCGGCCATCGCACTCTTACCCCCGGGACCCGATAGTGCCGCCACGTGGAATCCAGTACCGGTAGCGGGCAACTACAACAAGTGCGCTCCCCTGTCGGCGATCATCGTCACCACCGGCAACGGAGCCACACACGCGGCCGATTCCGCCACCCGTGCAGTGTTCTTCCATCTGGGTGGGGTGATCTCCCATGGTGTCCCCGATACCTACGGTTACAACGCCATCGACCTGTCGGCGAGCACCCTGGACACGGTGGTACTCAATTTCTCCAACGGCATTCCCGGTCTCGAAAGTGTGGTGTCGTTCCGCTGGAATGGATCTGGTGTGGAAAAGGTGCAACAGGCCGGACAGTAGCCGCGATCCGTCGGTGCCAGCACCTAGAGTGATCGGGTGTTCGTCCTCGACGGCCGGGTCGTCTACAGCGCTTCGGATCTTGCCTCCGCCGCCCGCTGTGAATACGCCCTGCTGCGGGTGTTCGATGCCAAACTCGGTTGGGGGCCTACGCCCCCGCGTGACGATGAACTACTGGCGCGCACCGCGACTTTGGGTGACGCTCACGAGGCTCACCATCTCGCCGAACTGCAGAAGCGCTTCGGCTTCGGGGTGGCCAGCATCCCGTTTCCTCCCACATTCACACTCGATGGACTGAATGCTGCGGCGGCCGCGACCAAACGGGCCTTCGACGACGGGCATCCGGTGGTGTACCAGGCCGCCATGTTCGACGGCCGGTTCCTCGGTTTCGCGGACTTCGTGGTTCGGGAGAGTCAGACATACCGTGTCTGCGATACCAAACTGGCCCGCAGCGCCAAGGTGACCGCATTGCTGCAGTTGGCGGCCTACGCCGACAGCCTGATGGCGGCGGATGTGCCGGTGTCGCCGGAGGTGCGGTTGATTTTGGGCGACCGTTCGACCGTCGACTATCCGGTCGCCGATCTGGTTGGCGTGTATCGCCAACGACGAATCCAGTTGCAGGACTTGCTTGATCGCCATTTGTCGGGCGGTGCTGCGGTCCAGTGGTCAGATGCGCGCGTGCGCGCCTGCTTCCGCTGTCCCGCGTGCGAGCCGGAGGTCGATCGCACTGACGACTTGTTACTTGTCGCGGGCATGCGGATCAGCCAGCGTGCGGCGCTGCTGGAGGCCGGAGTCGGCACCGTCGAAGAGCTGGCCACACGTGTCGAGCCGGTCCCCGATCTGTCGGCGCGCAGTCTGCAACAGTTGGTGGCACAGTCTCAGTTGCAGGTGCGCCAACGCGATAGCGGTGCAACACAATTCGAGGTAGCCGACCCGATTCCACTGGGCACGATGCCAGCACCCAACCCTGGCGACATCTTTTTCGACTTCGAGGGCGATCCGCTCTGGACGGCAGACGGCGTGCAATGGGGGCTGGAATACCTCTTTGGCGTGCTTGAGTACGACCGGTCCGGAAATGAGAAGTTCCGGCCGATTTGGGCTCACGATCGCCACAGCGAACGTAAGGCCCTGACCACCTTCCTGGACCTGGTAGCCAAACGTCGCCGCCGATATCCAGGGATGCACGTCTACCACTACGCGGCGTACGAGAAGACCGCACTGCTGCGCCTCGCCGGGCGGTACGGCGTCGGCGAGGAGCAGATCGACGATCTCCTTCGGGACAACGTGTTGGTTGACCTCTATCCCGTGGTACGCAAAAGCATTCGCTCCGGATCCAGCGGTTACGGGCTCAAGGCGCTGGAGCCGCTGTTCATCGAATCCGGAAAACGCTCCGGTGATGTCACCACCGCGGTGGACTCGATCAACGAATACGCACGCTACTGCGCGCTGCGCGACAGCGGCGACCCCGCAGCGCAAGAGGTGTTGGACTCCATCGCCGAGTACAACCGGTATGACTGCGCCTCCACACGAAAGCTCCGAGACTGGCTACTGGTACGAGCATTCGAGCACGGCATTACTCACTTGTCCTCCTCTGCCGCTGTCGGCGAAAAGGACGAGCCGGAGCCCGATGAGGTCGGCGCGGCGTTGGCGGCGTTCGTCGGCGATGGCGGTCCCACCGACCGGCGCGCCGATCAAACGGCGGCGGCCATGGTTTCGGCGGCGCGCGGATATCACACCCGGGAGCGAAAACCATTCTGGTGGAGCCACTTCGATAGGTTGAACAATCCCGTCGACGAATGGGCCGACACGGCGGGAGTCTTCATCGTGGAGGGCGCGGAACTGATCGAGGACTGGCATAAATCAGGTAGCCAGCGCAAGCTCCGGCGACATGTGAGGCTGACGGGCGACCTCGCTGGCGGCGTCCTCGATGACAGTGTCTACGCGCTTTACGAGCCCCCCGCTCCCGCAGGGCTCGGCGACGGGGACCCCGACCGCCGGGCATCTGGTTCGGCCACCGTAGTGGAGATCACCGAATCCGGCGGCGTACCCGTGGATGTGACGATCCAGGAGCTCACGCCGAAGAACGGCGAGGTGTTCACGGAGATGCCGATGGCCCTGGCACCCGGCGCACCGGTGATGACCAAGGCACTGGAATCCGCCATCGAGCAGGTCGCCGTGGACGTTGCCCACGGCCTTCCCGATATGCCCAGCACCGCATCCATCGATATTCTGTTGCGCCGCAACCCTCGTGGCGCGCAATTGCCACCTGTGGGCGACGGCGGATACGCCGAAGCCATTGCTTCCGCATTGCGGAATCTGGACTCGTCCTACCTTGCCGTACACGGCCCACCGGGAACCGGTAAGACCTTCACGGCAGCGCGCGTCATTGCCGAACTAGTGACGCAGGAAGCGTGGCTTGTCGGTGTGGTGGCCCAATCCCACGCCGTTGTAGAACACCTCCTCGATCAGATAGTCGCGGCAGGTGTACCGCCAGAACGGGTGGCCAAGAAGGCCTCGCCCTACAGCGGCGATGCCGCGTGGACCCAGATTCGTGACAGCGACTATGCGGGTTTCATCGCATCCCACGCCGGTGAGGGCGCCGTCATCGGCGGCACCGCATGGGATTTCGCGAACACCACCCGCGTGGCCGATGGGGTGCTGCGGCTGCTGGTGATTGACGAGGCGGGCCAGTTCAGTCTGGCGAACACGCTGGCAGTCGCACGGGGAGCACAGAACCTGCTGCTGCTCGGTGATCCGCAGCAGCTGCCGCAGGTGTCGCAGGGTGTGCACCCCGAGCCGGTGGACTGCTCCGCGCTGGGCTGGCTGGTCGAAGGCCATGGCGCGCTGCCCGCCGAGCGAGGGTACTTCTTGGAGCGCTCGTACCGGATGCATCCCACACTATGCCAACAGGTCTCACAGCTTTCTTACGATGGCGAGCTCGAGTCCGCGGCCCCGCCACGCAACTTGGCCGGGCAGCTGCCCGGGGTCCGGACGCGGCTGGTGGATCATCACGGAAACGCGACCAGCAGTCCGCAGGAAGCCGAGGCGATCGCCTCGGAGATCACGGAGCTCATCGGTTCGGAGTGGACCGATGAATCCGGGACCCGGCCATTGGCGCAGTCCGATGTGCTGGTGGTGGCTCCGTACAACGCGCAGGTATTGACGGTGCGAGCCGCGCTGGCCGCTGCCGGATTGGACGAGGTGTTGGTGGGGACAGTGGACAAGTTCCAGGGCCGCCAAGCACCGGTGGTGTTCGTATCGATGACGGCCTCGGCCGTCGATGACGTACCGCGCGGGATGTCGTTCCTGCTGAACAGAAACCGCTTGAACGTGGCGATCAGTCGCGCGAAGTTCCAGGCGGTGATCGTCCGATCGCCGGCATTGACCGAGTATCTGCCGGCCACACCCGACGGACTGGTGGAGCTGGGGGCGTTCTTGGCGCTAAGTCCGGACCTGGCGCAGTAGCCCATGCCAGACTGAGGTCTATGTCCGCGCTCGTCGATGCCCTTGTCCAGATTGTTGGCGACCGGTATGTCAGTACCGACGCTGACGTGCTGACGGGACGGACCATCGATCACACCGGCCGCTATCGCGGCGCCGCGAGCCTGCTGATCCGCCCCGGTTCCGCCACGGAAACCGGCGCAATCCTGAAGGCCTGCAAGGAGCACGGGACCCCCGTCACCACCCAGGGCGGCCGCACGTCGATGGTCGCCGGGACCGTTCCCGAGCACGACGACGTACTGCTGTCCACCGAGCGACTCACCGAGATCGGCACCATCGACACGATCGATCGACGCGTACGCGTGGGTTCCGGGGTCACCCTGGCCGCACTGCAACAGGCCGCCGCCAAGGAGAGCCTGCAGTTCGGCGTCGACATCGGCTCCCGCGACTCGGCCACCCTGGGCGGCATGGCATCAACCAACGCCGGCGGCCTGCGCACGGTGCGCTATGGCAACATGCGCGAGCAAGTCATCGGCCTGCAGGTTGCCCTGCCCGATGGATCAATCATGGAGCGCCACAGCGATGTTCGCGCCGACAACACCGGCTACGACCTCACCAGCCTGTTCGTCGGCGCCGAGGGCACCCTCGGCGTCATCACGGCGCTCGAACTGCGCCTGCACCCGGTACCGAAACACAGCGTCGCCGCGATCACCGGGTTCGACGATCTGGATCAGTTGGTCGAGGCGAGCCGGATCTTCCGCGACCTCAGTGGAATCGCGGCCCTGGAACTCATGGACGCCAGGTTGGGCATACCGAGCCCCGTCGCCAACCCATGGCTGCTGCTCATCGAACTCGCCCGCGATAGCGATCCCACCGAAGACCTGGCCGAGGCACTCGAAGCCGCCGGAGTGGCGGATCAGGCCGCCGTCGGTTTGGATGCCACCTCCCGCGAGCGTCTTTGGCAGGTACGCGAATCCATCGCCGAGGAGCTCGGCGTGTACGGCCCACCCCTGAAATTCGATGTCGCGCTGCCCCTGAAACATATCGGCGAGTTCGAGCAGCGCGCCACCGCGCTCATCGCCGCGACCGTCCCCGATGCCATACCCGTGCTGTTCGGCCATGTCGGCGAGGGCAACCTGCACTTAAATGTGTTGCGCTGCCCCGACTCCACCGCGTTGTATCAGCCCATGATGACGCTCATCGCCGACCTGGGCGGCAATGTCAGTTCCGAGCATGGGGTCGGGACGATCAAACGTGACTATCTCGGCATGGCCCGCACACCGGGCGACATCGCCGCCATGCGCGCCGTCAAAGCAGCCTTCGATCCGACCGGATTCCTGAACCCCGCGGTGCTATTCGCCACCCGAGCATGACACTCACCGTCGATCCTCACGGGTTCAGTCGGGACTGGTTCGAGGCGTGGAACGCCCACGACATCGACGCAGTACTCGCGCATTTCCACGACAACGCCGTCTTTACCTCCGCCTATGGTGCCGAGATCGCCCCAGAAACCGGGGGCGTCTTTCGGGGCAAGGACGCCATTCGCGCCTACTGGGCCGATGCCCTCACCCGCAACCCTGACCTACATTTCGAACCGATCGGCACCTACGTGGGCGCCAATGCCCTCGTCATCAACTACCGAAACCACCGGGGTGGCCTCGTCAACGAGGTCCTAATCTTCGATGGGGACAATGTGATCGAGGGGCACGGCACCTACCTTTAGGGCGGCCGGCCGCATGAACAAGGCCGCCAGCAGGCCCACGACCAACGCGGCGATACCCAACAGCATGGATTGCGCCATCGCCGCCGAGAATGGCGCGCGCAGCCCAGGCGGCAACACCCCATCGGAATCGGAATTGGCTGGCATTGAAGGGATTTCGGCAGCCAAACGCGCTGTCATCAACGCCCCCATTGCCGAACTGCCCAGCACACCTCCGACCTGGCGCAGCGTGTTGTAAACACCGGAACCGGCCCCGGCCACCTCGGTGGGCAGATTCCGCGTCGCGGTGGTCGCCAATGGTCCCCAGATGCATGCCATGGCAGCACCGATACCCGCCGCAGGCAACATCAACTGCCACATCTGCGTCTCGGGCCGCATCAGTGCCGTCCACCACAACGTGGACGCGATCATCAGCGTGACACCGCCGCCGATCAGTATCGAGGGACGGACCCGGTCAACAAGCCAGCCGGTCACCGGCGCCAAGATCCCGCTCACGATCGCGGTCGGTGCCTGCGTCAATGCCGCCTTCGTCGGCGAGAAACCCAGCGCCAATTGCGTGTAGAACATCATGGGCAAACCAGTGGAGATCACGCAAAAGCCCATTGACGCGATACCGACACCGGCGAGTGAGAAGTTGCGGTCCGTGAACAACCGCAACGGAATCAGTGGCTCGCCCCGATTCACCGACTGCCACCACACGAACACGCCCAGGACCGCCAGACCGGCGGCCATCATCGCCCACACCCCGGGCGCCCAGTGAAAGCTCTCCCCCTCCTGCAGCGCGAACACGAACGCGAACATGCCCACAGCCGAGAGCGCCATGCCGAGTAGATCCAGCCGATGCGGATGCGTCGCCATGCGCGGAATGTAGATGGCGCCCAGGATCATTCCCAGCACACCCACCGGAACGTTGACATAGAAGATCCACTGCCACCCCCACCCGTCGACCAACAGGCCACCGGCAACCGGGCCCACCAGAGTCGCGATCCCGGCGACCGCACCCCACACCCCCATGGCTGTTCCGCGCCGCTGTGGCGGGAACACTCGCTGCACCACCGTCAGTGTCTGCGGGGTCAACATCGCCGCGCCGAACCCCTGCACTACCCGTGCAGCGATAAGCCAACCGATCGATCCGGCGAGTCCACACCACAATGAGGCGGCGGTGAAAACCGCCAATCCCGCCAAGTACATGGACTTCGGGCCGAACTGATCCCCAAGTCGCCCGGTGATCAGCAGTGGCACCGCGTAACCCAGCAGATAGGCGCTGGTGACCCATACCGTCGCCGAGTAGTCGGCACTGAAAGCGGCCTTGATGGCGGGATTGGCGACCGACACGATGGTCGAGTCGAGCAGGATCATGAACAGTCCGAAGAGCACCACCCACAACGTCGTCCACGGCCGCGGATAGTCCTGGTCTACAGCTCCGGAATCTAGTCGCCGCTCAGGTGGTGGCACGGCTTCTCACGGCGGCCAACCCCGCCAGGGCCAGTACAACGCCGACCATCATCACAACGGCCACAGCGAGTGCGTTATTGCCCAACGCACCAACCAACGGCGCGATCACGGCTCCGACACCGAACTGTGCGGCGCCCAGCACCGCCGCCGAGGTACCGGCCGCCTCACCGTGACGAGACAAAGCCAGGGCAGGCGCGTTGGGAATGACGAATCCCATGAACGCCATCAATGTCCACACCGGAGCCACGAAGCCGACGAGCCCACCAACCCCGAGCCCAGCCAGCACCAGCAGTACCGCAGCGGGAATCAGAGCCAGCGACAGGCACCACTGCACGATCTGCTGCGGTTCGAATCGTTTGAGCAACACCACGTTCAGCTGTGAGGCCGCGACAAACGCAATGGCGCCGGCGCCGAACGCGACCGCGAACACCTGCTGATTCATGCCGTACTGGCCCTGCAGCACAAACGACGCACCCGAGATGTAAGCGAACAGGCCTGATAGCGACAGTCCGGCGACGAGCGCCAGGACCACGAACACCTTGTCACGCAGAAGATCGCGATAGGTCCGCAAGATTGCCGTCACCTGCAAGGGCCGCCGGGCGGCGGGTGGCAGCGTCTCGGGCAGTGCCAGGACCGCGAGAATCAGCAGCAGCACTCCCAGAAATGACAGGGCCGCGAACACGTGCTGCCATGACCCGTGCACCAGCACTGCCGCCCCCAGCGACGGGGCGAGGATCGGCGCGATGCCGATCACCAGCGTCAGTCGGGAGATCACGGTGGCGGCCGCCTTATCGGTGTAGAGGTCGCGCACCACGGCCATCGCCACGACCATTGCCGCCGCGGCACCCACGCCCTCGATCGCCCGCAGCACACCCAGCACCACGATGTTCGGAGCCACCGTGATGGCCAACGACGCCAAAATATGCAGGGTCGCCCCGGCAATCAGCGGCAGACGCCGCCCCAGCGAATCCGATAACGGACCCACGAGGAGCTGTCCCAGTCCCAATCCGAGCAGCGTCCCGGTCAGGGTCAGCTGCGTCAGGGTCGAGGTGACATGCAGATCCGTCCCGATGTCGGGCAGGGCCGGGAGGTACATGTCGATGGTGAGCGGCCCCAGGGCAACCATCGCACCCAACACGGTGATGAGCCACGCCCTGCCCAACCGAGTGGTGGGGGGAGAGACCGAATCGACCGGTGTCGGAGCGTCCGTGGTCGTCTCACTCCGGGCAGCTGTCATCTCAGTGGTCAGCGCTCGCACGCCGCAAAACCTTCCGTTTCCTAACAAATGTGAGTTGGATCTCACCAATTCCATGCCCAGCGACGGTGTGATGAGTCGCCCCCGGTACCCGTCCTGCACCATATCCCCATCGACGTCGCCGAACCTCTGGCGCGACCCGAATAAGTCAATCAACGCTGCCACCGCGGCCAGCAGCGCCGCCACGGCTATTCCGCGGTGATTCCACCCGCTGCGGCTTTGCTCGCCGCCGTCCGAATCCATCTCGCGACCTGCCAGGCCAATACCGCACCCTCGGTGAGCAAAAGTGCTGGATGAGGTCAAGCAGTCATCTGAAACACACCCGATCAACCCCCGGCGTAGGAACGAAAAGCGCTCGTCATTCGTCTTCATTACTGTGAAGACAAAATCTTCGCTCACAACCAGTGGACCCATCCAGCCCACCGCACTGAAGGAACACACGCCGATGAGCACTCGCTTCACCGAACCGCAGCGGCAGCTCGCCCTGGGAGGCAAGGGCAAAGAAACCAAAATCGGAGCCTCCGGCAAGCTGCTCTCGCTGATCCTGGACCAGAGCACCAAAGTTCAGGAACCCGCGGTCCGCGCGTATGTCCAGAAACTACGAGCCTCCCACCCGGGCGCAGCACCCGGCGAGATCATCACGATGTTGGAGAAGCGCTATCTGGCGACGGTGATGGGCAGCGGCGCAGCAGTCGGCGCCGCCGCCGCCTTCCCCGGGGTGGGCACTCTGGCGGCGTTGTCGGCCACCGCCGGAGAGGCAGTGCTGTTCCTGGAGGCGACGTCCCTGTTCACCCTCGCGCTGGCGGCGGTCCACGACATCGAGGTCGCCAAGATCGAACATCGGCACACACTGGTGCTCGCTGTCTTACTCGGCGAGGACGGTGAGACAACCGTCTCGGACGTGCTGGGCAAGGAACGCACCGTCGGCGGCGGCTGGCTGGCCGACGCGACCTCGACGCTGCCGGTACCCGCGCTCAGTCATCTCAACGCCACCCTGCTCAAGCGGTTCACCAAGAAATTCGCGGTGAAACGCGGGGCCATGGCGTTCGGCAAGCTGTTGCCGGCCGGGATCGGCGCCGTCATCGGCGCTGGTGGCAACCGGTTCATCGGCAAGCGGATCATTACCAACGCGCGTAATGCCTTTGGGCCGGCACCGACCGTGTGGCCGGTGCAACTGCGTCTGGTCGCGCCCAAGACCTAGCAACCGGAAGGGTTGGCTGTTCACGGTCCAGCCACCCTTCGGCCATCAGCGGCGCCGATGATGTCGCCTCTGTCATATCACCGTGACACCTCACCCCTTTTGGCGACGCGTTAGCCTGGTACCGGTCGCTGAACGGACTGAATATCGAACGAGACGGAGCGAGGCGAAGACTGCCGTGAACGGTTCAAATCCCCAATTCGGGCAGAACGAATGGCTGGTCGAAGAGATGTACCAGCGATTCAAGGAAGACCCGTCCTCGGTGGACTCCAGCTGGCACGAATTTCTTGCCGACTATGTGGCCGAGCCCGCCACCGATGTCTCCAATGGCCAATCCGCCGCCGCACCCGCACCCGCGCCCGCACCACCAGCGACCCCCGCGCCCGCGGCACCGGCCGCCCCCGCACCAAAGCCGGCCGCCTCCCCCGCCGCCGCACCGAAGCCGGCCGCCGCTGCCGCCCCGGCGCCGAAGCCGGCCGCTGCTCCCATCCCGTCCGCCGAAGGTGACGAGACGCAGGTGCTGCGCGGCGCCGCCGCGGCCGTGGTGAAAAACATGTCGGCCTCCCTGGAGATCCCGACCGCCACGAGCGTCCGGGCCGTCCCGGCCAAGCTGATGATCGACAACCGCATCGTCATCAACAATCACCTCAAGCGCACCCGCGGCGGCAAGATCTCCTTCACCCATCTGCTGGGCTACGCCATCGTCCAGGCCGTCAAGAACTTCCCGAACATGAACCGGCATTTCGCCGAAGTGGACGGTAAGCCGGTCGCCATCACCCCCGCACACGTCAACCTGGGTCTGGCCATCGACCTCCCCGGCAAGGACGGCAACCGCACCCTGGTGGTGGCAGCCATCAAGGGTTGCGAGGAAATGGCTTTCGGCCAGTTCATCAACGCCTACGAGGACATCGTGCGCCGGGCCAGGGACGGCAAGCTCACCGCCGAGGACTTCTCCGGAGTCACCATCTCGCTGACCAACCCGGGCACCATCGGCACCGTGCACTCGGTGCCGCGCCTCATGCGCGGACAGGGCGCCATCATCGGCGCCGGTGCGCTCGAATACCCCGCGGAGTTCCAGGGCACCAGCGAGGAGCGCATCTCGGATCTGGGCATCGGCAAGCACATGACGCTGACGTCCACCTACGATCACCGCATCATCCAGGGCGCTGAGTCCGGCGACTTCCTGCGCACGGTGCACCAGCTACTGCTCTCCGACGACTTCTTCGATGACATCTTCCGCGAGTTGGGCATCCCGTACGAGCCGGTGCGCTGGCGCGTCGACAACCCCGACTCCGTCGTCGACAAGAACGCCCGAGTGCTGGAACTGATTGCGGCATATCGCAACCGGGGGCACCTGATGGCCGACACCGATCCGCTGCGCCTGGACAAGACCCGTTTCCGCAGCCACCCCGATTTGGATGTGCTCAGCCACGGGCTGACCCTGTGGGACCTGGACCGCGAGTTCAAGGTCTCGGGATTCAAGGGCCAGGAGTACATGAAGCTGCGCGACGTGCTCTCGGTGCTGCGCGACGCGTACTGCCGGCACGCCGCGGTGGAGTACACCCACATCCTGGAGCCCGAGCAGCAGAAGTGGCTGCAGGAGCGCATCGAGGTCAAGCACGACAAGCCGACCGTCGCCGAGCAGAAGTACATCCTTTCCAAGCTCAACGCGGCCGAGGCATTCGAGACCTTCCTGGCCACCAAATACGTTGGGCAGAAGCGCTTCTCATTGGAAGGCGCCGAGGGCGTCATACCCATGATGGACGCCGTCATCGATCAGAGCGCCGAACACGGCCTCGACGAAGTGGTCATCGGTATGCCGCACCGCGGCCGGCTGAACGTGCTGGCCAACATCGTCGGTAAGCCGTACTCGCAGATCTTCACCGAGTTCGAGGGCAACCTGAACCCGGCGTTGGCCCACGGCTCCGGCGACGTCAAGTACCACCTGGGCGCCTCGGGCACCTACATCCAGATGTTCGGTGACAACGACATCGAGGTGTCGCTGACGGCCAACCCCTCGCACCTTGAGGCGGTCGACCCGGTACTGGAGGGCCTGGTTCGCGCCAAGCAGGATCTTCTCGACGTCGGCACCGATGGTGGCCGCTTCACCGTGGTGCCGTTGATGCTGCACGGTGACGCCGCATTCGCCGGGCAGGGTGTGGTCGCGGAAACCTTGAACCTGGCCAACCTGCCCGGCTACCGCACCGGCGGCACCATTCACATCGTGGTGAACAACCAGATCGGTTTCACCACCGCGCCGGAGCATTCCCGCTCCACCGAATATTGCACCGATATCGCGAAGATGATCGGCGCCCCGATCTTCCACGTGAACGGGGACGACCCCGAGGCCTGCGTCTGGGTGTCACGCCTGGCCGTCGACTTCCGGCAGAAGTTCAACAAGGACGTCGTCATCGACCTCGTCTGCTACCGCCGGCGCGGCCACAACGAGGGCGACGATCCCTCGATGACCAACCCGCAGATGTACGAGGTCATCGACACCAAGCGCGGTGTGCGCAAGACCTACACCGAATCCCTCATCGGCCGCGGCGACATCTCGATGAAGGAAGCCGAGGACGCCCTCCGCGACTACCAAGGTCAGCTGGAGCGGGTGTTCAACGAGGTCCGCGACCTGGAGAAGTACCAGCAGCGGCCCAGCGAGTCCGTGGAAGAAGACCAGCAGCTCCCGCAGAAGCTGGTCACCGCCGTCGACAAGGCACTGCTGCAGCGCATCGGTGACGCCTTCCTGGCGGTACCCGAGGACTTCAGCGTGCATCCGCGCGTCAAGCCCGTGCTGGAGAAGCGCCGCGAAATGGCCTACGAAGGCAAGGTCGACTGGGCCTTCGGCGAGCTCCTGGCATTCGGCACCCTGGTCGCCGAGGGCAAGGTAGTGCGCTTGTCGGGCCAGGACTCCAAGCGTGGCACCTTCACCCAGCGCCACGCGGTGATCATCGACCGGCACAACGGCGATGAGTTCAGTCCCTTGCAGCTGGTCAGTGTCGACGCCGAAGGCAACCCCACCGGCGGCCACCTCGTGGTGCACGACTCATCGCTGTCCGAGTACGCGGCCGTCGGCTTCGAATACGGCTACTCGGTGGGCAACCCCGACGCAATGGTGTTGTGGGAGGCCCAGTTCGGCGACTTCGTCAACGGCGCGCAGTCCATCATCGACGAGTTCATCTCCTCCGGCGAGGCCAAGTGGGGGCAGCTCTCCGAAGTGGTACTGCTGCTCCCCCACGGCCACGAGGGACAGGGCCCCGACCACACCTCGGGCCGTATCGAACGGTTCCTGCAGCTGTGCGCCGAGGGCTCGATGACGGTCGCGATGCCCTCGACACCCGCGAACTACTTCCACCTGTTGCGCCGGCACGCGCTGGACGGCATCACCCGGCCGATGGTGGTTTTCACACCGAAGTCCATGCTGCGCAACAAGGCTGCGGTCAGCGATATCAAGGACTTCACCGACCGCAAGTTCCGCTCTGTCCTCGAAGAAGCCAATTACGAGGACGGGGTCGGCGATCGCAGCAAGGTCCGCAGGATCCTGCTGACCAGCGGCAAGCTGTACTACGACCTGCTGGCACGTAAGACTGCCGACAAGCGTGACGACGTTGCGATCGTGCGCATCGAGCAGCTGTACCCCATCCCGCGGTATCGCCTGGAGGAGACTCTCAGCCGTTATCCGGATGGCGCACAGTACATCTGGGTACAGGAAGAGCCTGCCAACCAGGGCGCGTGGCCGACCTTCGGTCTGAACCTGCCCGAGGTGGTGCCGCGCCTGGCGGGTCTGACCAAGATCTCCCGCCGCGCCATGTCGGCGCCGTCATCCGGTTCCTCGAAGGTGCACGCCGTCGAGCAGCAGGAGATCATCGACGAGGCCTTCGCCCCCACATCTGCGCAGGAGTGATTGAGCCCAAGGTCAGGCCCGCCCCTTAGGGGGCGGGCCTGATTCATTCTTGGACCTCTGCCCCGTTGCGCGCGTGTTCAATACGCTGCGCCAATGACGGCCAAGACCGCACCCGCTATCGAACCCATAACACTGCCGGTGGAGGAATGGCCACCGCTCAGCGGCAAGCCCAGGCCCTCACCCGAAGACCCGTTCTATCGCCCTCCGTCCGGCTGGGAAAACACACTGCCCGGAAGTCTGCTGCGGCGCAGGAAAGTTCGGATCGCACTGTTCGGCGTAATTCCCCTGCGCCTGCAGGCCTGGCACCTGCTCTACCGCACCACAGATCTGCACGGAGCGCCCGAAACCACCGTGACAACGATGCTGGTTCCCCGCGACGCACATGAGACGTCGCCGGTCCTGGCCTACCAATGCGCCATCGATGCGGTATCCCCGCGCGCCTTCCCCTCGTATGGGCTGCTCCCGCATACGTTCGGGCTCAACCAGACCCAGAACGAACTGCTGTTGATGGTGGCCGCACTCGCCCGCGGTTGGGTCGTTTCGGTGAGTGATCACGAAGGCCCACAAGGACTATGGATGGTGGCCCGGCAGCCGGGGTACCACGTGCTGGACGGTGTGCGAGCTACCTTGAACGCCAGTGGCACACACGGCATACCTCAGCTCCCCGCCGATGCCCCCGTCGGATTCTGGGGATATTCCGGAGGCGGGACGGCGAGCACCTGGGCGGCAGAAATGGCTCCTGTCTACGCTCCGGAACTCAATGTCGCCGGAGCCCTACTCGGCGCTCCCGCGGCTCAGCCGGGCGCGCTGGTGCGCAAACACAGCGGCAGATTTGCCTCGGGACTCATTCCACCGGTGCTGGCCGCGATGATGCGGGCACACCCGAGTGCACGCGAATTCCTCGGCGAACACCTGAATCGGCGTGGCCGTCAGATCATCACCAAAGCGGCGGAGGTGGGCCTGGTCGAATCGGCGCTGCGGTGGCCCTTCAAGAACTTCGACACGCTCGTCGATCGGCCCGTCGAGGAATTGATGAGTACCCCCGAAATCAGCACTGTCACCGACGAAATGCGCCTGGGGCAACGCACGCCGAACGCACCGGTCTACCTGTACCACGCCGTCCACGACCAGCTGCTGCCCATCACGGCCTCCGACAAGCTGGCACACGACTACATCGCGGGCGGCGCGCATGTGACGTACCGGCGCGACCGGACCACCGAGCACATCCTGCTCGCGGTACTCGGCGGCAGTGACGCCCTTGGATGGTTGGCTGCGCGGTTAGCGGGCAGACCCCTGCCGCCGGAACCGGACGTCCGCACCGTGATCTCGACCTCGTTGACCTTCCGCGCCGCGCGGAGCCAACTGCGCTGGCAATGGGGGATCTTGAAGCTGTTCCTCGGGCGCCTGTAGGTAGCGCATCGGAGACCGATCCTTTGTGCCAAAAAATTAACCAGTGTGTTCATTTTGGGTAGCGACATTCCCCACTAGCAACCCTCTGGGCAGCGATGATGGTGGCCCATGTATCCTGAGAATGGTCTCGAGGTTGACTTCGGCCGTTTGCCTCATCGGTGATGAACCACAAGGTCACACTGGCACCTTGGTGAGTAACCCCGATTCAATGTCGATTCGTTGCCACGAATCATTCTTGTTGAATACGCTGCGCAAATCCCCTGATTCTTCTTCGGCATCAGCACAGCCCATCGATTCACCCGGGATGACAAGAGCTAGGACAGGAGCCAGATGACAGCCGGCACTGCGCCCACGTCGGCCCCGGCGACCCAGCCCATCGAGGCCTGGCCGATGCAACTTGGCAAGCCACTACCGTCGCCGCAGGACCCGTTCTTCCGTCCGGCTGACGGCTGGGAGAAGGCCGCACCCGGAACACCCCTGCGACGCCGGCGAGTTCAGATCGGCTTCTTCGGGATCTTCCCGCTGAAGCTGCATGCCTGGCAGGTGCTCTATCGCAGCACCGACCTGCACGGTGCGCCGGAGACCACGGTCACCACGGTGCTTGTCCCCAAGAACGCGACATCGGAATCGCCGCTGCTGGCCTTTCAGAGTGCTATCGACGCCGTCACCCCCAAGAGATTCCCCTCCTACTACCTGCAGCACCGGACCTTCGGTATCAACCAGTCGCAGAACGAGTTTCTGCTCGCGGTTGCCGCACTCCAACGGGGTTGGATCGTCACCATCAGTGACCATGAGGGCCCGAAGGGTCTCTGGATGGCACCCAAACAACCCGGCTACCACGTGCTGGACGCGCTGCGCGCCACGATTGCCGCATCCGGTGAGGACGGCATCCCGCGCTTGACCAACCAGACACCAACCGCGGTATGGGGGTACTCGGCCGGCGGCAACGCCACCGCCTGGGCCGCCGAACTCGCCGGTGAGTACGCACCCGAACTCAACCTGGTCGGGGCATTGATCGGCGCGCCCGCACCCCAACCCGGCCCCCTCATGCACCAGCTCAGTGGCCAGTACGCTTCGGGCCTCATCATCATCGTGCTGGCGGCCATGATGCGGGTAAGCCCCTCCATCCAGGAGTTTCTGCAGAAGCACCTCACCAAAAGAGGACGCCGGATGGTCGAGAAGGCCGAGCGTCTCACCGTCATTCAGGCGCTGCTGTACTGGCCATTTCTCAACTTCAACAAGATCTTCGATCGCCCGCTCGAGGAGGTGATGGACACCCCGGAAATCGCCGCCCTCACCGACGCGATGACACTGGGGCTGCGCATCCCCACCGCCCCGATTTATCTCTATCACTCGATCCACGATGTCTTGTTGCCGGTTTCCAGCACGGACCAGCTCGCCGAGGACTACATAGCCGGTGGCGCACAGGTCACCTACCGGCGCGACCGCGCCAGCGACCGCGTCTTCTTGTTACTGTCCGGCGGTCATGACGCGCTCGGCTGGCTTGATGAACGCATGCGCGGCAAGACATTACCCACGCGACCCGATGTCCGGACCGTATTGTCAACGGTCCTGTCGCCACGCGCCGTGATCATGTATCTCCGGCAGATCCTGGCGGTCGTGAAGCTACTTGCCGGACGATTGTGACGGCATACCGCCGGCAGTTCTAACCGCTAGCAGGGCCGCCGCCAATGTCCGTGCGGCCGAGGGCTGCGCGGGGTCCAGGCCGGTGAGTTCTGCGACCCGGCGCAACCGGTAGTCGAGGGTATTCGGATGCACATGCAGCGATTTAGCCGCGAGCTGCCGTCCGTGCTCGTGTTGCAGATACGCACTAAGCGCCTGCTGCAAATGCGGGTGGGCCACGAGTGGCTGGATGGTGGCGGCAAGCAGGTCCCGGGCTCTGCCCGGACGGGTGATCTGGTACTCCAGCAGCAGATCGGAGAGCCGGTAAGCACCCGGTGTTCGGCCGAGCCGTAATGCGAGCAAGGCCAATTCGCGCGCTTCATCCGCTGCGGCGGCAATCTCACCGGGCTCGGTCGCATGGGAAACTCCGAGCGTGACCGGTCCCCCGGCCACCTCGGAGAACAAGGGCAGCAGTGACTCCACCGCGCCCACCGCAGGCAGCAAGATGGTGCCGCCGCGGCCGTCCAGGGAGGTGAGCACGGGCTCGCGTGCGTGCTCGTCGACGATGTCCTGCACCAGATGCGCACGTCTGCGCGCGACCACGGTGTTGGCTGCGGGCTCGGGCATGTACAGGAACAGCACGTTGTACGACAGGGCGAGCGTGACACTGGCACGTTCGGCGGCATCGGTCCACGGCACCCCCTTGACCAGAGCGTCGAAGAGGTCGCGCCGAGCCTCGGTCGTCGCACTATAAAGACCTTGGCGCTCTTCGAGATACGCGGCGGTGACGGCAGGAAGCATCAATTGCAGGTATCGCTGCACCTGCATGCTGATGGCCAGCACCTGATCGAACTCGTCGGGGGTTGCCAACTCCCGGAGTGTCTCGATGCCGACCCGAGCGGCGACGTTGTAGACGGCCAGGATCGCCGGTAGCGGTATGTCCTCCTGCGCGCGCCGGGACGCAGCCAGGATCGACACCGCGAATTCGTCCTCGGTGGGCGCCCGCGATTCCAGCATCACCCGGGAGAAGATTCGGAAGTGCTGCTTGGTGAACTCGGTGATCTCACCGTCGAGAACCTCGCGGGGCAGCATTCCGTAGTACGGCACCTCGGAAGCGAAGCAGTCCACCGCGCGGCGCGCCGTTTCCGGCAGCCGACGCATGAACCGATCACTGAGTGACGCCGTCATCAGCGGACTCCAACCTTCTCCCACTGCATCGTGGAATACCCGTATCCCTCACCGATCACATCCGTGAGACCCTTGCGCACCCTACCGTCCTGTACCCGAGTTGGGAGGTTTGCTCGAAGGTTCATCGCAGCGGTTCGCCGGTTATTGGGGCCGGTCATAGCTTTCGGGCGTGGGCCTCGTATCTTTCACAAAGATCAGGACGAGTCACCGACTTTCCGCGGGCGCCGATCCTAGGTTTCAACGATGACTGCCATCGCCCCACGGCGTTCGCTTAATAATCTGGTCACGCGGTACTGGACCGTGATGTCGAAGGTGTACAACTTCCCGCTCGTGCAGCGCCACATCTACAGCCCGGCGCAAAACGACACCATTAGGCAGCTACGCGCACACGACGCACGGCGGATCGCCGATATTGCCTGTGGTACTGGCATATTGGCGTCGCGGATTCAGTCCGAGCTGCCCCAGCCATCTGTTTACGGGGTCGATATGTCCGATGGCATGCTCGCCAAGGCGAGGGCACGGTCCGCCGACGTCCAGTGGAGGAAGGCGCCCGCGGAGCAGCTCCCGTTCGAGGACTGCACTCTGGACGCGGTCGTCACAACGTCGGCATTCCATTTCTTCGATCAGCCCGCGGCACTGGCGGAGTTCTATCGCGTACTCGCCCCGGGCGGCATGGTCTCGGTCGCCACGATCTGTCCGAGGGAGCGGCGCTGGATGCGGCACGGAACCGGAGAACGCGGACCTGCGCACTTTCCCACGGCCGGGGAAATGGAGCGGCTCTTCTCGCGTGCCGGGTTCGATGTCGTCGTGCATCGCCCGGTGGAGCGCCCGTTTACGCCACCGCTGGTGTCGGTCGACTGGATCTGCGTTGGCCTCAAGGCCTGACCCCACCTACCCGGCACCCGACCGCGCCGCGCCACCATCCATTACCCTCACTGATTGACGTCAGCGTCGCAACGTAAATCTGTCAGGAGTAGTCATGGATGGCTTCAGCGGCAAGGTGGCCGTGGTGACCGGTGCGGGTTCGGGAATCGGACGTGCACTGGCGGTGGAACTCGCGCGCTCGGGCGCCAAGGTGGCCATCAGCGATATCGACAACGAGGGCCTCGCCGAGACCGAACGTCAGATCAAGGCCCTGGGCGCGGAGGTTCGCGCCGATCGGCTGAACGTCGCCGAGCGCGAAGCCTTCCTGCTCTACGCCGACGTCGTCAAGGAGCACTTCGGCAAGGTCAACCAGATCTACAACAACGCCGGTATCGACTTCCACGGCGACCTGGAAGTCAGCGAATTCAAGGACATCGAGCGGATCATCGATGTCGACTACTGGGGCGTGGTCAACGGCACCAAGGCCTTCCTGCCGCACCTGATCGCATCCGGCGACGGTCACGTCGTCAACGTGTCCAGCATCTTCGGCATCATGGGAGCTCCCGGCCAAAGCGCTTACAACGCGGCCAAATTCGCGGTACGCGGCTTCACCGAATCACTGCGCCAGGAGATGATCACCGGCAAGAAGCCGGTCGCGGTCACCTGCGTACACCCCGGCGGCGTCAAGACCAACGTGGCCCGCAACGCCACGATGGCCGAGGGCTACGACCACGCGCAGTTCGCGAAGTTGTTCGATCGGGTCGCACGCACCAGTCCGCAGGCGGCGGCCCGGATCATCCTCACCGCAGTCCGCAAAAAGAAGCCACGCGTACTCGTCGGCCCCGACGCCAAGGTGATCGACTTCCTGGTTCGACTCACCGGTGCGCGCTACCAGGATCTGTTCGTTCTCGTCGAGCGATTCCTGATGCCCAAACGTTCCCACTGACCCATTACTCTGACTATTTGACAGTCGTCTAACAAGGAGACATCTATGGAAGGCTTCAGCGGCAAGGTGGCCGTGGTGACCGGTGCGGGTTCGGGAATCGGACGTGCACTGGCGGTGGAACTCGCGCGCTCGGGCGCCAAGGTGGCCATCAGCGATGTCGACGCCGAAGGCCTGGCAGAGACCGAACGCCAGGTCAAGGCCCTGGGCGCGGATGTTCGCGCCGATCGCCTCAATGTCGTTGAGCGCGAAGCCTTCCTGCTCTACGCCGATGCCATCAAGGAGCACTTCGGCAAGGTCAACCAGATCTACAACAACGCCGGCATCGCCTACCAGGGCGAGGTAGAGGAAAGCCAGTTCAAGGACATCGAGCGGATCATCGACGTCGACTTCTGGGGCGTGGTCAACGGCACCAAGGCCTTCCTGCCGCACCTGATCGCCTCCGGCGACGGTCACGTCGTCAACGTTTCCAGCCTGTTCGGCGTGCTGTCCATGCCGGGTCAAAGTGCTTACAACTCGGCCAAGTTCGCGGTGCGCGGCTTCACCGAATCACTGCGCCAGGAGATGATCATCGGCAAGAAGCCGGTCGCGGTCACCTGTGTGCACCCCGGTGGCATCAAGACCGCCATCGCGCGCAACTCCACCACCGCAGAGGGTTACGACCAGCAGGCGATGGCCGCGATGTTCGACAAGTACCTCGCGAACACCAGCCCCGAGGCCGCGGCCCGCATCATCCTGACCGCCGTCCGCAAGAAGAAGCCACGGGTGCTCGTCGGACCCGACGCCAAGATCCTGGACCTGGTCGTACGCGTGACCGGCTCCCGCTACCAGGACATCTTCTCGCTGGTGACGGGCTTCATCATGCCCAAGCCCGGGAAGTAACGACCCGGGTCGATCATCCGTGTCGGCTAGCGCGCCGCGCGGATGATCGACGGCAAGAAGGTGCCGATGATGGTCTGGTCAAAGACCATGGTGGTGGGCAGCCGGTTGTGCACGATGGCGACGGAGATGTTGCGTTTCTGATCGGCCCAGCCGAAGGAGCCACCCGCGCCGATATGCCCGAAGCCGCCACCGATGATCGGCGCCACCAGGGAGTGGTACCCACGGTGCCAGCCCATCGGTATCCCGAGCGTGTGGTCTATCTGGTAGCTGTTCTTGCGTCCGAGGCCCTGGGCGACATCGGGCGAGAGCAACCGTGTTCCGTCAACGCTCCCGTCACCCGCCAGGGCCGCGTAAAGCTTGGCCAACGCGGGTGCGGTACAGCAGGCGCTGCCGGCGCCGCACCGCAGATCCATCACGGGAGCACTCGCGTGCCCGTCGTCGGCCAGCAGCATCTCGGCACCCGGCTGGTACAGCGTGGAGGCCGCCCCCTTGGCCCCGGGCATCCTGTCGAGCATCCCCATGACCGGCGGAGCCGTCCGACGGATAAAGCCGGACCGTGCGACCCTGTCCAAATGCGGTGTGAGCGCGGCTGATTCGGACGGCGCATCTTTGGGCGGCCTACCCATGTGGATACCGTCGACGCCCAGCGGCTCGGCCAGTTCGGTGCGGTACAGCTCTTCGAGGTCCTTACCGGTGACGGCCTTGGCAAGCCGTCCCATGAGCCAGCCGATGGACAACGCATGGTAGGCGGGCTTGCCGAAATATCTGTCGACGGGCGCCGCGGCCAACCGGTCGGCCATCAGATCCGGGTCGAACATCTCCTCGTAGTTGTGCGCGATACCCGTCAGCCGCGACAACCCTGCCGTATGCGACAGGATCTCGTCGACCGTGATCGCGCCCTTGCCGTGGGCGGCGAACTCGGGCCAGTACCGGGCGACCGGGGCGTTGTACTCCAGCAGTCCGCGGTCCACCAGCTTGTGGATGATGGTGGCGGTAACTCCCTTGGACGCCGAAAAGATCACCGGCGCCGTATCGCGCGTCCAGGCCTGCCCCTTCTGCGCCTGACCGGCCCACAGATCCAGTACGGGCTCGCCGTCCACGTACACACAGATCGCGCCACCGCCCACGCGGTACCGGGTGAAGGCAAGCGAGAAGACGCGCACCACCCCTCGGAACTCGGGGCGCGCCCAGCCGTTCACCCCCGGCGGCAGCTCCACACCGCGTTCCAGCGGCGGATAGGCGAAGGGGGTGGGTAACGGTGATTCCGGGACCGCGTCGTCGAGGCCGTGAGGTTGTGCCATAAGTAACAGTGAGTACCAGGTACTTGGCGTCAAGACAAGGGTGATGAATCAGATGTCAGGACAGATACCCAATCGACGCTCGACGATTGGGGGCACTTCACGATCTCAGCCGACGGCCTTGACGATCTGCGGCCACAAGAACGCAAACGAGATCTGATCGAGAGCCATGGTCAGTGGCAGCCGGTTATGCGCGAGGCCGACAGCGATCTTGCGCTTGGGGTCGGCCCATCCCATGGAGCCACCGAGCCCGATGTGGCCGAATCCGCCGCGGAATCCATTCATAGGCAGCGACATGTATCCCAGGTGCATGCCCATGGGGAACACGATGGTGCGGTCGATGCTCAGATTGATTCTACGAGCAAGCCCGGCAACAGTTTCCGGCGAAAGGAACTCGCGGCCCTCGACAGTGCCACCGCCTGCCAGGGCTGCGTACATCTTGGCGAGCGCCGGTGCCGTCGCGACCGCATTGGCCGCCGGTGCCTGCATGTCGTACAGCGCTGAACTCAGGGTGCCGTCGTCGGCGAGGATCCGTTCCATTCCGGGCTCGTACATCGTGCCGATCGCACCCTCGAAACCGGGAAGACGATCGATGGCACGGATGACTGTCGGCAGCACCCGGCCCACCACGGGCTGGGTGGCCACCGGATCCAGGAATGGGTACATCGAGGCGGCCTTGGTCGACGAGGTCCGCGGTGGACGTCCGAGGTGTATCCCCTCGACCCCGAGCGGCTCGGCGATCTCGGTGCGAAACAGCTCACGCATGTCCTTGCCGGTGACCGACCGGGCCAGGCCCGCAAGCAGCCACCCGAAGGTGAGCGCGTGATACGCGCGTCTGCCGTAGAACTTGTCGACCGGCGCCGCGGCCAGACGCTGTTCCATGAGCTCGTGGTCGGCGACTTCCTCCGCATGGCGCGCGATCCCGTCCAACCGGGACAGTCCGGCGCGATGGTCGAGAACCTGGCGCACGGTGATCGACGACTTACGGTTGGCGCCGAACTCCGGCCAGTAACGCGCAACCGGGGCGTCATAGGCGAGTAGGCCCCGGTCGACCAGACGGTGGATGACGGTGGCCGCGATACCCTTCGACGCCGAGAAGACAAGCGCTCCGGTGTCCCGTGTCCAGCCCTGCCCCGCAGCAGCCGCACCGGCCCAGATGTCCAATGCCGGTTCACCGTCGACATAGACGCAGAGGCCACCGCCGCCGAGGCGGTACTTGGTGAACATCCACTCGAAGGTTCGGACCACGGGAGCCAGCTCGGGCCGCGCCCAGCCCTCCACTCCGTTCGGTAGCCGCAATCCGGGCAGGTCGCCCGGGTACAGCTCAGTGCCACGTACAGGTGCTGTGGCCGCAACATTGGGGCCCAGTGGGATCGCCATAGTGACACTTGGGTACCACGTGTCAAATATTCGGGTCAAGTCACAATCTGATTGCCTGCGGCGTTATCGCAGGTCACAGCGTCGCGGTCATCAACGCAGCAAAATCTGGTGATCGTTGAGCCAGGTGTCCACCACGCGCTGAGGATCTGCGCCGCCCGCAACCTCCCGGGTCATCGCCGCCAAGTCTCCGGTGGTCAGCTCACCGGCAACCTTGTTGAGCGACAACACTTGTGGCTCGGTCAACTCGTTTCTCCGGTACAACGGCACCACACTGTTGGCCGGAAGCCACTCGGACTCATCGTCGAGCAGGGTGACCCCGTCGACAGGCAGGCTCGGACTGGCCGTGCTGGTCCATGCCACCGCGATGTCGGTGCGCTTCAGTGCCGCGAAAAGCTCACCAGCGCTGGCGAACTGGCGGGGAGTGCCGGTCTCACACGGACCGACGCGCGGCACCGGCGCCGTCCCCTGCCCTACCTGTCCGCCACGCGCCAGTTGATCGCAATGCCGAACCAGGGCCTTCAATGTCGGTTTGGACGAGGCGCTCGGAGACGTCGCCACCGCCAGCGCCGGACGATCTTCGGCAGTCCCGTAATCGGCGGCTGCCACACCGGCGGGCAGGGCGGCGATCATGGCCTTATACGTGACCTCTTCGTCACCGCTGGCCCGCTGCTGTGGCGCGAACTGCCGTAGCAGCCGCCCAGTGAATCCGGGTGCGACGCTCGCGATACCGGTATCCAATTCGGCTACCGGATCGGCACTCTCACGCACCTTGGTATCGATACCGGTCGCCTTCACCACTGCGGCATAGATGTGCGCAAGCACCCGATACTGCGGGTCATTCGTGGTCACCACCGTCAAATACGGTGCGGGACCACGATTGTCCGAGCACGCGGCGAGTACCGACACTGCAGCCAGCAGCCCCGCTATCCACGCGCGAACCTTGAACATCGACGGCTAGAGGGCTAGTCGCTCTCGTGCGCGACAGCCTGGACCGCGGCGGCCACGGCGGGTCCGACGCGCGGATCGAGCGGGCTCGGCACAATCTTGTTCGGCGCCAGGTCAGGTTCCACCACCGAGAAGATTGCTTCGGCCGCAGCCACTTTCATCCGCTCGGTGATCTTGGTGGCCTCGGCGTCCAGTGCCCCACGGAACACACCGGGGAAGGCCAGGACGTTGTTGATCTGGTTCGGGAAGTCGCTGCGCCCGGTCGCGACAATCGCGGCGTACTTGGCGGCCACGTGCGGGTGAATCTCGGGGTCGGGATTGGAGCACGCGAAGACGATGCTCTCGTCTGCCATGGTCGCGATGAGCGACTCGTCGACCTTTCCTGCCGAAACACCCAGGAACACATCGGCACCCGCGAGCGCCTCGGCCTGTCCGCCGGTAAGACCGCGCGGGTTGGTGCGTGCGGCAAGGTCTGCCTTGAACTCGTTGAGGTCATCGCGACTGGAATGCACGATGCCCTTCGAGTCCAGCACCGTCACGTCGGTAATGCCGTCGGCCAGCAGGATGTTGGCGCATGCGACGCCGGCCGCACCCGCACCGGAGATCACCACCTTGAGTGACTTCTGATCGCGGCCCAACACCCGCGATGCCCCCATGAGTGCCGCCAACACCACGATGGCGGTGCCGTGCTGGTCGTCGTGCATCACCGGACAGTCCAGCGCCTCGATCACGCGCCGCTCGATTTCGAAACAGCGCGGCGCCGAGATGTCCTCCAGATTGACCGCACCAAAGGTGGGGCGCAGGCGGATCAGCGTCTCGACGATCTCGTCGGGATCCTTGGTGTCGAGCACGATCGGGATGGAGTTGAGCCCTGCGAAGGTCTTGAACAACGCGCTCTTGCCCTCCATGACGGGCAGCGACGCCGAAGGACCGATATCACCGAGACCGAGCACCGCGCTGCCGTCGCTGACGACCGCGACCAGGCGATGAGCCCAGGTGTACTTCTTGGCCAGGCTGGCGTCGGCGGCAATGGCCCGCGATACCTGCGCAACACCCGGGGTGTAGGCGATCGACAGTGCGCGCTGTGTGTCTAGCGGCGACTTGAGCTCTACCGACAGCTTCCCGTCGATATGTGCTTCGAAAATCTCTTCATCTGTCACGACAACGTCGGATGCGGTCACAGCGGTGAGACTACTGGCCCCCACGAAAGTCACTCCTGGCGACTCTGGAACTGTGAGCGGCCCGTTACGCGCCTGCCACGAATCCGCGCACCGACTCGGCGATCATCTGCACCGCGATGGCGGCCAATAACAAGCCTGCGACCCGGGCCAAGAGCATGATCCCGCCCTCCCGCAGCACTCTGATCAGCACCGTAGAGAACCTCAGCGTCAGATACAGCACCACGTGCACGCACAGGATCGCGGCGGCGATGGCCAGATAGGTGCCCACCTGCCCCTGCGCCTGACGGACCGCGATGATGGTCGCCGCGATGGCTCCCGGTCCCGCCATCAGCGGGGTGCCCAGCGGGACAAGCGCCACGTTGACGCCGCTATCGGCGTTCTGGCTGGTGGCGCCGCCCATCAACAGAGATAGGCCCGTGATGAGCAGCAGCAGGCCGCCGGCACCCTGCAGCGCGGGCACACCTATATGTAGATAGGTCAGGATCGCCTGCCCGCCGATCGCGAACATCGAGATGACGGTCAACGAGACCGCCGGCGCCTGCCAGGCGGCACGATGTCGTTCGGCGGCGGGCTGCCGGCCCGTCAGCGACAGAAACACCGGTACCGCACCGGGGGGATCCATGATGACGACCAGGGTGATGAACACTGAGGTGAACACCGCAATATCGAATGTCACGATTTCAGTGTCCCAGGCGGTCCCACAGGCTCGCGGGTTACCATCTCGCGGAACGGTTCCGCAGAACGATTGGTTGCGAGCAGGGAGCCCACATCATGGCGCGATTTCCGTCGGTCAATCCGTCGTCGTTGCGTTCACCTATCCGCGGCCGTGAACCCGAGACCGATGCCAAACGCATCCCGGTCCCTCTCGCCCGCGCCATTGTCGACTGTGGCGTGTACGTCGACGGGGTCCGGCTGCCGGGCAAGTACACGCCCACCGCTGCGCTGGAAAAGGTGCGCTCGCTGGACCGCGGGTTCGTCTGGGTGGGGCTGCACGAACCCGACGAACATCAGATGGAGGCGGTCGCTCAGCCGTTCGGACTACACCGGCTGGCCGTCGAGGATGCCGTGCATGCGCACAACCGTCCCAAGCTCGAGCGGTACGACGACACCCTGTTCTTGATTCTCAAGACCGTGAATTACGTTGAACACGAATCAATCTCCTCGGCCCGCGAGATCGTGGAGACCGGCGAGATCATGATTTTCGTGGGCGGCGACTTCGTGGTGACGGTGCGCCACGGCGACCACAGCGGGTTGGCGAAGGTGCGCGCCCAGATGGATTCCGATCCCGACCACATGCGGTTGGGCCCGTATGCCGTCATGCATGCCATCGCCGATCGCGTGGTCGACTCGTATATGGAGGTCTCCGACCTCGTCGAAACCGATATCGATGCGATGGAGCAGAACGTCTTCTCGCCCCGATCCAGCACCGATATCGAACACATCTACATGCTCAAGCGTGAAGTGGTGGAGTTGCGCCGCGCGATCAGCCCGCTCACGGGAGCGCTCAGCAAGCTCACCCAGGACCACAACGACCTGATCACCAAGGAAGTCCGGCGATATCTGCGTGACGTGCTCGATCATCAGAGCCACGCCGCCGATCAGATCGGAAGCTACGACGAGATGCTCACCTCCCTGGTGAATGCGGCCCTGGGCAAGGTGGCCATGCAGCAGAACACCGACATGCGCAAGATCAGCGCCTGGGTGGGCATCGCCGCGTTTCCGACCATGCTCGCCGGGATCTACGGCATGAACTTCGAGCACATGCCCGAGCTGGCCGAGCCGGCCGCCTACCCGATCGTGCTGCTCGTCATGGTCGTCGTATGCACGCTGCTGTACCGGAACTTCCGGAAGAACGGGTGGCTGTAGCGCGCTAGCTCGGCTGCGCGTGGGCGCGCGACGGGTCCTTCACATCGATATCGGCCTGTAGCCATGCGTCCCTCAACGCATCGGCGCCCTTGAGCCGCACCCAGGCCGCTTCGTTGGCCGTGATGGGCACGGCCACCAGAAAACGCACCGGCGAGAGCGGTTCGGGCAACAGGAGATCCGGGATATCACCGTTCTGCAGCAGTACCGCCGTGTACGCCTGCCGTGCCGGATCATCCCAGAGCGGCTGGCCCAGATCGACCAGCGCGTCCTCGGTGAGCACCAGCCCCTCTACCGCCGGCGAGGCGGCTAGCACCGCAAGAGATCGGGCCAGGCCGGGAAAGACATTGCCGCGCAAACTGATCAGCACTTCGGCGCGCGGACCCAGCTCCTCTGAAGTCAGCATCTCCCCCGGGTCTGCCATGGGATAGCGCGAGGCTCCCACGGAGACGAAATGCGATACCCCGGCATCATCGGGACCATAGCGCAACAGCTCATAGGGTTCAGACCCCAGAAAGGTGACTGAGGCCGAATCCGGCTCGCCCGCACCGATACCCGTGAAGTGATCGGCCAGATGGGCGCGTACGTGACGGACGATCTCGTCCGAATTCATCCCCGGGCCGGTCACTGCCCGGCAGTGTCATTGCCGGGCAGTGAAATGTTCTCCCCGGATGCGGCATCGAATATCACCAGCTTGCCGGTGTCGATGATCAGCTCGACGGGCTGACCCTCCACGACCTTGGATGCCGCGGAAAGCCTTGCCACAAATTCGTTTTCGTCTGCCCCAGCCACGCCCGCCTCCTGGGCGAGTTCGGCCAGCTCATCCGAATGAGCCGCGCCGCCTTCGGTGGTGAAGTGCACGTACTTGTCCGAGCCCAGCGACTCCACCAGGTCGGCATTCACCGTGAGCGTCAGTCCGGTGATCCGCTTGTAGGTGTCGACCAACGCGGCGTCCTCGAACTGCTCGGGCCGAATCCCCACGATCACGTCGCTGCCCAAAACGCCGGCCTTCTTGGCGGAAACGTTGGCGTAGACGCTCGCCTCGAGTGTCACCTCACCGAACGGCAGCTGCACTCCGATATCGGTAAGCGTCGCCGGGAAGAAGTTCATGGCCGGGGATCCGATGAAACCGGCGACGAACAGGTTGGCCGGGGTGTCGTAAAGCTCCTGGGGAGCGCCGACCTGCTGCACCTTTCCGGCGCGCAGGACCACCACCCGATCACCGAGCGTCATCGCCTCGGTCTGATCATGCGTGACGTAGACGGTGGTGGTGCCCAACCGTTTTTGCAGCCGCGCTATCTCGGTGCGCATCTGCACCCGCAGTTTGGCATCCAGATTGGACAACGGCTCGTCCATGAGAAATGCCTTCGGACTGCGGACGATCGCGCGGCCCATCGCCACCCGCTGCCGCTGTCCGCCGGAGAGGTTGGCGGGCTTGCGATCCAGATAGTCGGTCAGATCCAGGATCTTCGCGGCCTCTTCGACCTTTGCGTTCACGTCGGCCTTGCTCATCTTGGTCAGGGTCAGCGGGAAGGCAATGTTCTGGCGCACAGTCATATGCGGGTACAGCGCGTACGACTGAAACACCATGGCGATATCGCGATCCTTGGGCGCCTTCTCGTTGACCCGCTCACCGGCAATGGTGAGCTCGCCCGAGGAGATGTCCTCGAGTCCGGCGATCATGTTCAACGTCGTGGACTTACCGCACCCCGATGGCCCGACCAGGATGATGAACTCGCCGTCGGCGATATTCAGGCTGACGTCCTGCACCGCCGCGGAACCGTCCGCGTACGTCTTGGACACCTGGTCCAGCACAATCTCAGCCATCGCTAACCCTTCACTGCACCGGAGGTCAGTCCGGCAACGATCCGTCGTTGGAATATGAGCACGAAGATGATGATCGGCACCGTGATGACGATGGCGCCCGCGGCAATCGACCCGGTGGGCTCCTCGAATTGCGAACTGCCGGTGAAGTTCGCGATGGCGACCGGGGCCGTGATGGATCGGTCCGTGGCTGTCAGCGAGATCGCCAGCAGCAGGTCGTTCCAGGCGAAGATGAAGACCAGGATCGCGGACGTGACAATGCCCGGTGTGGCCAACGGTGCGATGACCTTCCAGAAGGCCTGTGCCGGTGTGGCTCCATCCATCTTGGCGGCCTTCTCCAATTCCCAAGGGATCTCGCGGAAGAACGCCGACAGTGTGTAGATGGCCAGGGGTAACGCGAAGGTGATGTACGGGATGATCAGTCCTGGCCAGGTGTCGAACAGGCCGACCGAGCGCTCGATGTTGAAGATCGGCGTCACCAACGAGATCTGCGGGAACATCGCGATGAGCAGGGCCGCGCCGACGAGGGCCTTCTTCCCCGGAAAGTCCAGTCGCGCCACCGCGTACGCGGCCATGGTGCCGACGCTGACGGCGATCAATGTCGCGATGAGCCCAATGCCGATGGAGTTCACCAGTGCCGAGGTGAACACGTTTCCGTTGAAGATGCTGCGGTAGTTATCGAGCGTCACCGGCCATGGGAAGAACTTGCCATCCTTGACCGTCGAGGTGGGTTTGAGCGACAGGCTCAACACCCACAGCACCGGTACCAGCGCGTAGCACAGCACCAACACGTCGGCGATCACCCAGCCCGCAGCGCGCGAGGGCGTTGTGCGGCTCACCGTCTTGCCCCTTCGTCATCGGCCGCCGGGGCCGCGGCACCGAAAACCTTGATGAAGATGAACGCGATGATGGCCACACACAGGAAGATCAGGACACTGATCGCCGAACCAAGCCCGACATTGAAGGCCTTGAACAAGTTGTCGTACCCCAGAATCGACACCGACCCCGTGTTGTTGCTGCCGCCGGTCAGCACGTAGATGTTGTCGAAAATCCGGAAGGCGTCCAAGGTTCGGAACAGCAGCGCCACAAGAATCGCCGGTTTCATGATCGGGATGGTGACGCGGATCAGTCTGCTCCAGCCGTTGGCACCGTCGACCTGGGCGGCCTTCAATAAGTCGTCTGGGACGAGCGCCAAGCCGGCCAGCAACAGCAGAGCCATGAACGGCGTGGTCTTCCACACCTCCGCCAAGATCACCACCGCCAGCGACGGAATCTGTTGCGTCAGTGGCGCACTACCCGACGGAAGAAGATTCGCCAGATATCCCGTACCCGGAGTCCACGCGTAGTACCAGCTGTAAGACGCTGCGACGGTGACGATTCCGTAGGGGATCAGCACGGCAGTGCGCACCAGACCCTTCCCGAATATCGTTCGATGCATCACCAGCGCGAGGGTCAGGCCGAGTACGAGCTCGATGACCACCGAAATCACCGTGATCACCAGTGTGACCACCAGGGCGCTCCACCAGTATCTATCGGTCAGCACCGTGACGTAGTTGTCGAACCACACCAACTTGCGGTCCTGCGGGCTGGCCAGGCTGTACTTCTGCAGGCTGAGCCAGATGGCATAGCAGATGGGGTATGCGGTAACCGCGAGCATGAGAAGCGCTGCCGGTGCGATGAGTAAGAGACCGAGACGCCGCTCGGCCTTCTTCCCCGCCGAGGCGGCCCCTTTGACACCCGAACCGGTCACGGGATCAGCCCCCGTCCGTCCACGGCCTTCTGCACCTGATCGGCGAGCAGATCGGCGGTGCGCTCGGGATCGATTCCGGTGATCGGGGCCAGCGCAGCGGAGACTCTCGTCGAGATGGCTTGGTAGTACGGGGAGGCCGGACGCACCGCGGCGTTGGCGAGCTGCTCGCGGATGATCGCGTATGCGGGGTACTTGGCCTGGAATTCGGGATCGTCATAGAGGGATGAGTCCACCGCGGGTAGGCCGCCCTCGATTGCCGTCGCCTTCTGGTTCTCGCGGCTGCGCAGGCAGTTCAATGCCTCGAAGGCCTGCGCCCTGTAGCGCGTTGTCTTGGCGACCGCGATGTTCAGCCCACCGATGGTGACCCTGGCGGGCTGGCCCGCGACCGCCGACGGGAAGGGCGCGAAACCCAGTGCCGCACTGGCTGCCTCGTACGCGGCCGTGAACTGCTCATCGTTCGGTTCGAAGCGGCCAGCACCGGCGATCGCACCGGTCAGGTCTGGGCGCCGATCCAGGCGCAGAAATGGAACTCCACCCTTGATCGCGTTCTCCATCATGCTGGCCATCACGAACGGCCAATTGATCTCAAAGGCGGCCTTACCTTGTTCAAAGGCCAAACGCGCTGTGCCCTCATCGGTCTGGGTAATCGAAGGGTCGGCACCATCGGCCGTCGCGATCGATTTGATGATCCGCAGGGCGGTGACCGTGGCGGCGCGATGCTCCGGGGTATCGGTCAAGGTGACTCGCTTGCCGTCCTCGCCCAGCACTGAGCCGCCCGCGCTGACCAGCAGGGTGTTGAACAACACCACCAGGCCCTCGTACTGCTTGCCCTGCAACGCAATCCAGCTAGGTCCGCCAGATCGCGCGAAGCCCTCGGCTTCCTGCACCGTCTGCTCCCACGTCTCGGGCGGTTCCGGAACCAAGTCCTTGCGGTACCAGAGCAGCTGGGTGTTGGTACTCAACGGGGCGGCGTACAGCTTGTCCTTCCAGCGGGCGCTGGCCAGCGGGCCCGCGAGAGTGTCGCGCTGGGCGTTGGCATCGGTGACACCCGCCGGATCGTCCGAAAGCGGTAGCGCCCAACCCGCTTCGGCGAACTCCGCGGTCCACACCACGTCCATGCCCATCAGGTCCAGGGTGCGATCGTTACCGGTCAATCGGCGAGCCAGCTGCAGCCGTTGCTCGTCGGCCCGCTTCGGAAGGCTCACCTGCCGGATGGTGAACCGCCCACCCAGTTCCTTATTGCATCGTTGCGCGGCGGCCGTGAAGGTCCCGGCCTCACTGGCCGGGGTGTAGAAGCGGATGACGACCCCGTCGTCGGAGCGGGCGCATCCCGTCAGCGAAGCCAGCGTCAGGCACGTGACGCCCAGCGCCACACCCTTCCGTCGGAACCATCCGGCCGACGACTCCAACACGACCGCCTCCTGGTTCGTTGACGCGTCTCGGCACCTCCGTGTGCCGGTACGGCGGGCACACCCGTCCCGCGCGGCAACCGTAGAGCTAAAACCAGGTGACATGCAACATGTTCGGTGCGCGCGTCCCACCACCCGGGGCGCGGGCAACGCCGCAGGCCAACGCCATACGGCTCACCGCCGAGCAGTCTCAGATAGCTAGTTTGGCCAGCATGTCGCGCGCGGCCTCTGCCTGCGCCGGCTCGCACAGCACGTCATAGCGACCCGCGACAAGCTGCATGGTTGATGCGAAATCCCTTGTGCCCCTCGTCATCGCGTAGGGCACCGCGGCGGTGACCAATCCGAACACCAATCCGACGGTAAGTCCCACGACGAGCGAGCCGGCCAGATTGGTGCTGAACATCCCCAGCACCAGGCCGATGAACAGGCCCAGCCACGCTCCGCTGAGCATGCCCCCGCCGAGTACCTTGGGCCACGACAATCGGCCGGTCACCCGTTCGACCTGCATCAAGTTCACGCCGACGATGGTGACGTTCTCGACCGGGAATTGCTGATCGGACAGGTAGTCGACGGCGCGCTGAGCCTCCGCGTACGTCGGGTACGAGCCGATGGGCCAACCCTGCGGTGGCGTCGGCAAAGACAGGGACGAAGACAACGGGGAACGCGGTGACGTCGAGCGCTGTGGTTGCCCGGGTGTGAGCGGTTGTCCCACGAGTTCGGTCCTCCTGCAGAAGTCGGTGATGCACGGTAACGCGCTAGCTAGCACCCATTTAACGCCCGACCGCACCAGATGGTGCCCCTTTGACCGCGACCTGCGACTTTCCGCCCGCAGCGCGGCCAGAAACGCCCTCGATACGCTAGGTTTGCGCCATGACTACCCCGGGCAACGAACCCTCCGGCACCGGCCCCGACGCCTCGTCCGGATACGAGTATCCGTCCCTGGAGCAGTCCGCGCCGCCGGCCGATGCCGCGTCCTCGGCCAGCCAGGTGCCTCCGAGCATTCCCCCGGCGTGGGAGACGCCCGGGCCTCCCCCGTCCTACCCGGCCTATCCGACCACTCCTCCCGCCTATCCCACGGCTCCGCCTCCGTATCCGACGGCACCGCCGGCATATCCGCAATATGGCCAGACGTATCCGCCGTATCAGTCGGGACAGCCGTATCAGTCGGGACAGCCGGGCCCATACCCGCCGCCGGGTTATCCCACTGCCGGTGGTTATCCCGGATATCCGGCACCCGGATACGCCGACCCGTACGGATACGGCGCCTACGGGCAGACCGGTGGCGGCACCAACCCGCTGGCCATCGGTTCGTTGATCGCGTCGATCGTCGGCGTCTTCTGCGGCATCGGATCGATTGCCGGAGTCATCATGGGCTTCATCGCGCTCAATCAGCTGAAGAACTCCCCGCAGGACGGCAAGGGTGTCGCCATCGCCGGGATCATCATCGGTGCCGCGGTGATCGTGTTCTGGGTGCTGATCATGATCATCGGCATCGCTTCGGGCGGCAGTTCGAGTTCGTACTAGCCCGCCGGGGGCTCGAACGGGGGCGCCTGTCGCGTCATACCCGCAGCGCGGCCTTTGCCTGCGATCACCAGGGCCATCTTGCGGCTGGCCTCGTCGATCATCTCGTCCCCGAGCATCACCGCGCCACGTGCGCCGCCTGCCACCGAGGTGTGCCACTCGTAGGCGTCGAGGATGAGTTCGGCCCTGTCGTAGTCCTCCTGGCGTGGGCTGAAGATCTCGTTGCCGGCCTCAACCTGTGCGGGGTGCAGCACCCACTTGCCGTCAAAGCCCAGCGCGGCCGAACGACCGGCCGCAACACGAAAGGCATCGACGTCGCGCACCTTGAGATAGGGGCCGTCGATGGCGTCGATGCCATGGGTACGCGCGGCGACCAGGATGGTCATCAGCACGTGGTGATACGCCTCGCCGTCATAGCCCGGCGGCTGCTCCCCGACGACCAGGGTGCGCATGCCGAGGCTGGCCATGAAGTCGGCGGGGCCGAAGACCAGCGACTGCACCCGCGGGCTCGCCGATGCGATCGCATCGATGTTGGTGAGTCCTTCGGCGTTCTCGATCTGCGCCTGGATGCCGATCGCGCCCACCTCGAGACCCCGTGAACGCTCAACCTGGCTCAGCAGCAGATCCAATGCCGTCACATGCGATGCGTCCACCACCTTGGGCAGCAGAATGTTGTCGATGTTGCCGCCGGCTCGCGTGACAACCTCCACCACATCCGCGTAGGTCCACTCGGTGGTCCAGTCATTGACGCGCACCGATCGCAGCTGGCCGGACCATCCCGGCGCATTGAGGGCATCGACGATGCGCTGACGTGCCTCCACCTTGGCCGGTGCCGCCACGGCGTCCTCGAGGTCGAGGAAGATCTCGTCCGCGGGAAGGGTTTTCGCCTTGTCGATCATCTTCTGGCTGCTGCCCGGAACGGCCAGGGTGGTGCGGCGCGGACGGTAGGTGGGAGCTGTCACAACTAGCCAGCGTAAAGCGCCGCATTATGCGGTGGCGCGCCTCCCGTACCGCTCCTTGGCTTCGGCGGGAGTGAGAGTGACGGGGCGCACGGGCGTCTTGCCCGCGTGGAAGTCACGCAGGGTCGTTGCCGTCATCGGCAGCTTGGCGAATCGCGCGATGGAGTCTTCCACCGCGGGAACGCTGGCGATCGACATGGCTGCCGACACCAAGGGCCGGTACGCGGCGTCGACGATTCCCGGCTGATCGAATTGGCCCAGCTCCCGCATCCACCGCGGCAGTGTCGCGATGGTCGCCGGGGCCATCATCCGGCTGACTGCCCAGAACCGCAGATTGCTGCCCGACCGCGGGGTGCGCAGCAGGTAGTGCATCGCGTGCTGTGCCCGCTCGGAGGTACACAGCGCCGGACGCATCTGGGCGAAGTACTGACGCACCTCGTCACGGGATCGGGGAACGTCGGCCGGATTGACGGTCTGCAGCTCGGCGGCGATCACACACTCGGACCAGTAGCGGTCCTCCTCGGCCTGGCTCAGCGGCCCGGGACCGAACATCTCGTAGCACTTGAGCACCGAATGCCAGCCGGTGACGTGGATCCAGAGCTGCGAGGCCGGATCATTGGCGCTGTACCGCTTGCCGGTCACCGGGTCGGTGCCTTTGGAGCGAGCGTGAACCTTCTGCAGGTGTTCGGAGGCCTCGACGGCGGTTCGCGAATCGGCGGTCGCGACGATGAGGAAGTAGGCGAGGGTTCCATCCATCCGCCCGCGCGGATCCCGATAGATGCCCGCCGAATCGGCCACGGCGGCGGCCAGGTGGGGCTCGAAGTGCTCGAGCACCACCGAGCGCTGAAAGCCGATAAGCGCGGTGGGGCTGGTCCACACCTTCCACGTCGGTGAGTCCGGTCCGAAGAATCCGTAATCCTCGCGGGGACGATCGGAGCCGAGCTCCCAGCGGACGGCGACATCTGGTGAAGCGGTCATGCTGCAACGCTATCAATTGATTACTTTTACGTCCAGATACTGACTGTAAGTCAGACTAATCGCGATCTCTGTGGCCCGAGATAGCCACTCGCCCATTTTCCGTAGCGTGCCCGGACCGAACTCGCCATGGTCAGGGAAGATTCGTCGGGGATCCGAAATTCGCTGGGGTTTGCCCATTTTGCAACCGGACCGACATCTCGCCGGTATGGTTGCTCCGGTTCACATCGGTCACATCCGTCACGACTGCATACGTCAGAATGGGTGCCGGCAGATTGGGACCACAGCGAAAAAGCGAGGGCCCGAGAGATAGGGGCGCAGTGGAGCTTCCGGGTTGGGTTGCGTCGTCGGTCAAGCATGCCCGTGATGCGGTGCTCCGCGTTGCAGGCGCACCGGTGCCCTGGCTCCGGGTGGGCGGACTGAGCGCCCTGGTGGTCGTTGGCTCTGCCGTGGCGGCCAGTGGCGCGCAAGTCAGCGGGCAGGCCGTCGTACCCGTTCCGGTCCCGCTGGCCTCCGCCGTCGCCGAGCAGGCGGAAATGGGCCCGCTGAATCTGGTGACCGTGATGCGCCCGCCGACGCAGTACCGTGTCGCGCCGAGCGCCGCGATCGCACCGCCGCCACCGGGAATCGTCATGGCCCCCGGGGGACTTGGTATCCCGAAGATCGCATTGGACGCCTACCAAAACGCCGAACGGATGATGGCCAAAGCCGCACCCGGTTGCGGGGTGAGCTGGAACCTGCTGGCGGGCATCGGCCGCATCGAATCAGGGCATGCCAACAACGGCGCCACCGATATCAAAGGCCGCGTGGTGCGTCCCATCTATGGCCCGAGCCTGGATGGGAGTCTTCCGGGCAACGAAGTCATCGTCGACCACGAGCAGAGCCGCACCCAAGGTGCACAGGTGTACGTCCGGGCCATGGGCCCCATGCAGTTCCTGCCGAGCACATGGAACCACTACGCCTCTGACGGTGACGGCGACGGAAAGGCCGATCCACAGAACGTCTTCGACGCGAGCCTGGCCGCCGCCCGCTATTTATGCAGCGGCGGATTGAATTTGCGGGATCGCGCGCAGGTGATGTCGTCCATCCTGCGCTACAACAATTCGGTGGCCTACGCACAGAACGTGCTCGCCTGGGCCGCTGGTTACGCCACCGGGGTCATCCCGCTCAACCTGCCACCGCTGACCGCCGCCGATGTCGCACCCGAGCGCAAGGCTCACCTGGGCGGCGGCGAGTCACGCGGGCTTGGGCCGGGCTCGGCGACCGACGTCGCCGGACTGTCCCCCAACGACCCGCTGGCCCAGCTGCCGATCCTCACCCCGCTGACACCGGACCGGGTCGGTGTCGTGGGCCCACCCCCCGCCGTCACGCCGGCGCCCGAGGCGCCCCAGGCACCGTGCGTGTTCTTCTGTGCACCGCCACCACCGCCGGCCGAGCCTTTCAACCCGTTCGCACCACCGCCGGCTGAACCCTTCAACCCGTTTGCACCGGCCCCGCAGCCGTTCAACCCGTTCGCTCCGCCCCCGCCGCCAGTGGAGCTCGGGCCGGCCCCCGGACCAGCACCGGGACCGGCAGCGCCAAAGCCGTAAACCGCACGCCCTAGACTCGGGTAGTGACATCCGAGCTCACCACGGCCGTGCGCAGTGCACTCGCCGGGGTTATCGATCCCGAACTTCGCCGCCCCATCACTGAATTGGGGATGGTCAAGGACATCACCTTCGACGACGCCCACAACGTCGAGATCGGGATCTACCTCACCACCTCCGGATGCCCGAAGAAGGCGGAGATCGCCGAACGAGTAACCCAGGCCGCCGCAGACGTCGACGGCGTAGGTACCGTGCGCGTGCTGCTGGATGTGATGAACGACGAGCAGCGCACCGAGTTGCGCAAGCAGTTGCGTGGCGATAGCGCCGAGCCCGTCATTCCCTTCGCTCAGCCCGGATCGCTTACCCGGGTGTACGCGGTGGCGTCGGGAAAGGGCGGTGTCGGAAAGTCCAGTGTGACCGTCAACCTCGCGGCGGCAATGGCAGCCAAGGGGCTCTCGGTCGGGCTGCTCGACGCCGATATCTATGGCCACTCGGTACCGCGCATGATGGGCACCTCGGATCGCCCCACTCAGGTGGAACGGATGATCCTGCCCCCGGTCGCCCACGACGTGAAGGTCATCTCCATCGCCCAGTTCACCCAGGGCAACACCCCGGTGGTGTGGCGCGGGCCAATGCTGCATCGCGCCCTGCAGCAGTTCCTGGCCGACGTGTTCTGGGGAGACCTGGACGTGCTGCTGCTGGATCTGCCGCCGGGCACCGGCGACGTGGCGATCTCGGTGGCGCAGCTCATTCCCGGTGCCGAGATTCTGGTGGTCACCACCCCGCAGCAGGCCGCCGCCGAGGTGGCCGAGCGCGCGGGAGCGATCGCGACCCAGACACGTCAGCGCATCGTCGGCGTCGTGGAGAACATGTCCTGGCTGGTGCTGCCCGACGGCACCCGCATGGAGGTATTCGGATCCGGCGGCGGCGACACCGTCGCCGAAAGCCTGACCAGGGTGGTGGGAACGAAAGTGCCACTGCTCGGCCAGATTCCACTGGACCCAGCGGTACGTGAGGGCGGCGACGACGGGCTGCCCATCGTGCTCAGTCAGCCGGATTCGGCTGCGGGCCAGGCACTTCGGGCGGTCGCGGACAAGCTCTCGACACGTAGCCGCGGACTGGCGGGCATGTCGCTGAACATCGACACCGCACGGCGCAATTAGGTCGCGTCGGCGTCGTAGCGGGTCGGGCCCGGATCCCCAGGCTTGGTGGTGAGATCAGGGTTGGCGACGGGCGTGGGGGCCGGCTCCGAGACCGCCTTCTTCACGTCTTCAAGCGGCTTGGTCAACGAATCGAGCACCGAATCATCGCCGTCCAGAAGGTGTTTGGTAATGACGGCACGTGGCGTCATACCGCGCAGCTTCTGCAGCTCGGCGAGCGGCTTGCGCACGTCATCGAACTCCGGCCCAAGCTCCTCACGCAGTGAGGCCGTCGCACCACTGGCGTAGTCACGGACCTTGCGCAGCGACTCAGTGGTCCACTGGATCGCCCCCGGCAACCGCTCGGGACCAAGCACCACGAGTCCCACGACCAGCAGGACCAACAGCTCCCCCCAGCCGACACTGCCGAACATCAGGAACCGTCGGGGCCGGGAGTAACTTTGAGCTCGACGGGACGGCCCTGACGCAGCACCGTAATGGTGGCTTCCTGTCCAATCTTCAGCTGCCGCACCGCGACCACGAACTCATCAGCATCGGCCACCGTCCGGTTACCCACCTTGACCACGACATCGTTCTCCAGCATGCCGCCCTTTTCGGCGGGGCTGCCGGCCTTGACGTTGGCCACCTCGGCGCCGGTAGCGGTCGCGTTGCTCACCGTGCGGCTGCTGATACCCAGCGTCGCGTGCACGATCTTGCCGTCACGGATCAGCGACTGCGCGACCTCGGCAGCCTCGTTGATCGGGATGGCGAATCCGAGGCCACTTGAGCTGTCGCTCAACGACTTTCCGGCCGTGTTGATCCCGATCACCTGAGACTTCATATCGATGAGCGGGCCACCGGAGTTTCCGTGGTTGATGGCGGCATCGGTCTGAAGCGCGTCGATCACGGTGTCGGTATCGCTGCCCTCGCCCGAGAGCGGCACCGGACGGTGCAGTGCGCTGATGATGCCGCTGGTCACCGTGCTACGCAGACCCAGCGGTGAACCGAAGGCAATGACCTCGGCACCGACGGCGACCTTGTCCGAGTCGCCCAGACGGGCCACGGTCAGGTTGTCGACGTTATCCACCTTCAGCACCGCAATGTCAGTCTTGGGATCACGACCCACAAGATTGGCGGGCACCTTCTTGCTGTCGTTGAAGATGACTTCGATCTTGAACTTGCCGGGGTTCTTCGCGGCATCGGAGATCACGTGATTGTTGGTGATGACATAACCCTTGGGGTCGATGACAACCCCCGAACCCTGCGCTACCTCATCGTCCGAGCTGGCCTCGATGGTCACCACCGCACTTTTGACAGCGTTGGCGACCGCCGTGAAGCGTGACTCATCGGGCTGGGTGCTGTCGTCGGTGGTCAAGGTGACCTTCGAGGTGGTGAAGGCCTGCACCACCTCGGCCGTCTTGCGGCCCACGATGCCGCCGACCAGGCCGATCAGCAGCGCGATCGCCGCAAGGACGGCCAGCGCCGGGATGGAAACCCGTCCGCCGAAAAGGACCTCGCGGACGCCCAGCTTCGGGGCGGGCGTGCCGTCGAGCGCGACGGGTGCCTTGGTGACCGCGGGCCTGCCCAATTGCACCTGCGCGGTCGGGTCGCGCCACGGATCCTCAGCGGCATCCGGACCCTCGTCGACGGCGTTGAGCTTGCCGGCATCGGCGGGATGACGCTGCAAGGAGGTCGTGGCGTTATCGGGCCGTCCGAAGGCCTGAGCCAACACGGGGTCGGGCGGACCCACCCGCGGTGTGTACTCCCCCTGGTCTCGGTACTTGTCCGCCCCCTGGAACGAACCGGATACCCCCGAAGGACGGCCGAAAGCCCGCTGCGAAGCCGGATCGACGGGCGGCCGGTCAACCGGGCGCGGCGCCAACCGGGGGGCGGTGTCCTGATGTGCGGTCACCGGCCCACCCTACCGGCGCTTACGACGACGACGCACCTCATCACTGGCTAACGCGGGTGGCAAGTCGCCCTCATGTGAAGACGCTGAAGGCGGTGCGGCCTCATGCGGGATGTGCGGAATCTGGCTGAGCAACCCGAGCAACGAAACCGGTACCCGGATGCCCCCGGAATCACGCAGTGCGCTGCGTGCTTGGCGCTGTGCGTCGATCTCCAGCGCGCATTCGGCGCACATCGACAAGTGGTGCGCCGCTCGCAGGTGCGCGCTCATCCGGAGCTCGCCATCCACGAACGCGGCTATCGCCTCAGTGGACAGATGCTCGGTCGATCCGAACTGGCGCGGAGCACCCACCGGCGCCTCGCTCTGCGAGGCGAATGGGGACGGCAGCCGGGAGAACGACGAGAAGCTCGAGAACGCTCGCCGGAACGAGCCGCTATCCACCACGGCGACGCTCCCTTCGGTCCGGTAGGGCCGGCGGACTCGTGCCGACCTAACTCGAAGATAGCGCGCGAATGTACTCATTGCGTACCAACCTGCACCAATGGTGTTGCGCGCTACTCGGCGGCCGCGAGCGCGGACGTCGAGGAGTGCGCAGCCAGATACTCACGGATGGCCTGGCGACCGCGGTGGATGCGGCTGCGGACGGTGCCGAGTTTCACATCCAGGGTGGCGCCGATTTCCTCGTAAGACAGACCTTCGATGTCACACAGAACCACGGCGGCACGGAACTCCGGCGCCAACGAGTCCAGCGCGGCCTGCAAATCGGCGCCCAGCTGGGCGTCGTGATAGATCTGCTCGGGATCTGGGTCGGTCGCCGGGACGCGGTCGTAATCCTCGGGCAGCGCCTCCATGCGAATGCGGCCACGGCGGCGGACCATGTCGAGGAACAGGTTGGTGGTGATGCGGTGCAACCACCCCTCGAAGGTGCCGGGCTGGTAGTTCTGCAGCGAGCGGAACACCCGAATGAAGGTCTCCTGAGTCAGGTCCTCAGCGTCTTGCGGGTTACCCGACAGGCGGTAGGCCAGGCGGTACACGCGGTCGGCATGCTCACGAACCAGCTCATCCCAAGACGGCATGGCTGCCTGGTCTCCGGTGGCATCGAACACTGCGGTCCCGGATAGTTCGGCGGGATCGATGGCCTCGACGAAGTCGGTGTATTCGGCCGACTCGCTGATACGCGTAAGCGAAATCGCGTGTTCCTCCTGTTCGGTTGTGGCGGCTTCACCCCCAATGGGGAAGCTGTCAGCCTGCTCAACCCGGATGCCACGGGTGTTATTCCCAGATAGGCGCGGGGCACTCGGGCTCTCGTTCAGGATGGATCGCGACATGTGAATGACCTTCTATCACCGAGGTGTGGGCCACTTATGAGCTAACTTAACTCTTCCTGAGAATGCGGTCTCGATCCGATCTCGCCGGGGGATCCGGGACAAGAAACCCGTCACATCCTTGATGAGTTCGGCGTGTCGCGGGACAGATCCCCTCCCACTCGACAGGATCGAATCGTGACCAGCAGCGCAGATCGATCCCGCGTCGAGGCGATGGTCAGCCACGCCGAGGGCGCCATCTCCGAAGACGACATCGTCGCCGCCGCCCGGGAACGTGCCGTTGACCTGGGTGCGGGCCCGGTAACGCCCGCTGTCGGCGCCCTTCTCAGTGTCTTCGCGCGCCTTTCCGGCGGCAAGGCCGTCGTCGAGGTCGGGACGGGCGCGGGGGTCAGCGGCCTGTGGCTGCTCTCCGGAATGCGCGAGGACGGCGTGCTGACCACCATTGATCTGGAGCCCGAGCACCAGCGCAGTGCCAAACAGGCCTTTTCGGAGGCGGCCATCGCCCCGTCCCGCACCCGGCTGATCGGTGGGCGCGCCCAGGAGGTCTTGCCACGACTGGCCGACGAGTCGTACGACCTGCTCGTCATCGATGCCGCGCCGGCCGATCAACCCGAGTTCCTGGCCGGTGGCATTCGGTTGCTGCGCCCGGGCGGAGCAGTAGTGATCCACGGGGTGTCCGCCGGCGGACGCGCGGGCGACCCCGCGGCCAACGATCCCGATGTGGTTGGAGTTCGCGAAGCCGCGCGCATCATCGCCGATGATGGCCGATTCACCGCAGTGCTGATCCCACTGGGAGACGGCCTGCTCGCTGCCACCCGCGACTGACGCGTAAACCGTCGTTTCGGCGGCGCCTTCGCATCGTTCTCGTCAAAACCTTCATCTGACACGGGCTAGATCCTTGACGCCAGACTGAACGTGTGTTTAACGTACTAAACATGCGTTCAGTCGATGATCTCACCGCAGCCGCCCGCATCCGGGATGCCGCCATCAAGTTGTGGGGCGAACAGGGGCTGAACACCAGCGTGCGAGCGATCGCCGAAGCCGCGGGAGTGAGCCCCGCACTGGTTATTCATCACTACGGATCCAAGGACGGGCTCCGCCAGGCAGTGGATGAATACCTGCTGGAGTACATCCGCTCGGAGAAATCGCGCACGCTGACCTCCAACGACCCCAAGGTCTGGCTCGACGCCATCGACGAGATCGAGACGTTCGCGCCGATGGTTAGGTACCTGCTGCTCAGTGTGCAATCGGGCGGAGAGCCCGGCCGCGCGTTTCTTCAGCACTCCATCGAGAACGCCGAGGCATATCTGGACGACGGAGTCCGCGCGGGCACCATCAAGCCGAGCCGTGATCCCAAGGGCCGGGCGCTGTGGCTCTCCTTGAACGGCGTAGGCGCGCTGTCGATCTACGTACAGATGTACCCCGACGACGACCTGGGCACGATCTTGCGCCGCTACTCCGATGAGCTGATCTTCCCCGCTATCGAGGTCTACACCGAAGGCCTCATGACCGACTCCACCATGCTCGATGCGTTTGCGGCACAACAGGAAAACTCTCGCAACGGAGGAGACTCGAAGTGATGTATTCCAACCTCGCGGTCGAAATACGCGGCCTCTCCAAGTCATTCGGGAAGACCAAGGCACTCGACGGGCTCGATCTGTCGGTCGCCCACGGCGAGGTGGCGGGCTTCCTCGGCCCCAACGGCGCGGGAAAGTCCACCACCATTCGAGTACTCCTGGGCCTGCTGCGCGCCGACTCCGGCACCGTGCAGCTCCTCGGCGGCGACCCGTGGGTCAACGCCGTGGATCTGCATCGGCTCATCGCCTACGTGCCCGGGGACGTCACGCTGTGGCCCAACCTCACCGGCGGGCAGGCGATTGACTTCCTCACCAGGATGCGTGGCACCGAACATATTTCACTACCGAGGCGCAACGAACTCATCGAGCGTTTCGAACTCGACCCCACCAAGAAGGCACGCACCTATTCCAAGGGCAACCGCCAGAAGGTGGCGCTTATCGCGTCGTTCTGCTCCGACGCCGAACTGTTCATACTCGACGAGCCGACATCCGGCCTGGATCCGCTGATGGAGACTGTCTTCCAGGAGTGTGTGGCCGAAGTGGCCGCGCGCGGATGCGCGGTGTTGCTGTCGAGTCACATCCTGGCCGAGGTCGAGAAGCTGTGCCACCGGGTGACCATTGTCCGCGCCGGACGCGCGGTGTTGTCCGGCTCCCTGGCCGAGCTGCGCCATGTCATGCGGACCTCGGTGACGGTACGCACACTGGCGAATCCCTCTGGCCTCAAATCGATTCCGCAGTTGCGCGACCTCACGATCGGCGGCAACCGGGCCTCCTTCACGGTGGATCGCAGCGACCTGGACCGCATCATGGAACAGCTGGCAAGCCTCGGGATCGTCGACCTCACCGTGGCGCCGGCATCACTTGAAGAGCTCTTCATGCGCGAGTATCAGGGCGTACCGCGATGAGAAGCGACTTCGCGACGCTCCCCATGCGTCAGCCGATTTCGGACGGTACCCCGAAACATCCGTTGACCGGCACAGGAACCCTGATCCTGTTGGCACTACGCCGCGACAGGCTCCGGATCTGCATGTGGGTCGGCTGGCTAACACTGCTGATGACCTATACCCCGCTGGCGTTCGCGTCGATGTATCCGACGTCCGCCGACCGGATGGCCCGGGTCACGATGATGAAGACCCCCGCCGGAATCATCATGGGCGGGCCAAACTTTGGCATCAACGAAACCGATATCGGTGTCATGGTCGCCAACGAACTGATGACCGTCATGATCGCCGCCGCCGCGATCATGTCCATCCTGACGGTCATCCGGCATACCCGCGCCGAAGAGGAATCCGGCGGTGCCGAGCTGGTCATGTCGGCGGTCATCGGCCACCAGGCACGCACCTACGCGGCGCTCATCGTGGTGGGCCTGATGAACGCCGTTCTGGCCCTGGCCATGACGATTGCTTTGTCCGCCGCGGGATTCGATGTCGCCGACAGTCTCGGAATCAGTCTCGGAATCACCGGAGCCTCCATGGTTTTCGCCGGTATCGCGGCGGTCACCTCCCAGTTGTGGCGCACCTCCCGAGCCGCCACCGGTGTCGCGATGGCATCCCTGGCAGCAGCCGTCGTGATCCGCGGGCTCGGCGACATCATCGACAACAGGGGCAGCAGACTGAGTTGGTTCTCGCCCCTGGCGTGGGCCCAGCAGATGCGGCCCTTCGTCGATCTGCGTTGGTGGCCCCTCCTGCTGCTGGTGGGCACCACCGTGGCCCTGATGCTCGCCGCGCACGCGCTCGAAGGACACCGCCAATACGACGCGGGGGTGCTGCCCTCACGTGGCGAGGACGCCAATGCCCCCGAGATCAGGTCCGTCTTCGGACTCAACCTGCAACTGCAACGCGGGCTGCTCACCGGATGGGGAGTCGGAATCTTCCTGAGCGGTATGGCCTTCGGGTCGATGGCCAAGAGCCTGCGGGATTCGATTGACACCAACCCGCTGTTGACCCGGGCGTTCCAGGCGCACGGCCTGGACAGCATCTTCGCCACCTTCAACCAGGTGCTCGCCATCGCGGTCACCGCGTACGTGGTGTCGGCGATCATGAGGCTCGCCAAGGATGAACAGAGCGGCATCGCCGAAGCCGTACTGGCGCGTGCCGTATCGCGCTGGAACTGGCTACTGTCCGCGGTCGCGGTGACACTGGTGGGCAGTGCGATTCTCATGCTGATCGCCGGTCTGGGCAGTGGACTGGGCGCGGCGAGCACGTTGCACAATCCGGATTTGGTGTGGCGTCTCACGCTCGCCGCATTGGCACAGATTCCCGCCCTGCTGGTGATCGCCGGTATCGCTGCCCTATCAGTTGCACTGCGGCACAGCTGGATCGGCTGGCTTGTGGTGGCATTTTCCGTGGGCATGCTGTACGTAGGCATCCTGCAGCTGCCGTCCTGGATTGTGAAGTTCTCACCGGTGATGCGGGTCAGCGCGCCGGTCGAGTATCCGTGGTTGACCATGTTCGTCCTCATTGTCATCGGCACCGGGCTTATCGCAGCCGCGGGCGAGATCTACCGCCGTCGTGACGCCCTCTGAGAAAGGAAGATCATGAAAACTGGTGTACAAGCTCTTATCTCGGGAATCATCGCCCTCGCTGTCTTCGGCGCGGCACTGTTCTGGCCCGCGGGAACGTTCGACTACTGGCAGGCCTGGGTGTTTCTGGCGATCTTCGCGATCAGCTCCACGATTTCCTCGGTCTACTTGGCCAGGACGAATCCCGAGGTGCTGCGGCGTCGTATGCGCGGCGGCCCCATCGCGGAGACACGCTTGATACAGAAGCTCGCGGTCACGGTGCTGTTGAGTTCCTTCCTGGCCCTGGTCGTGGTCAGCGCCTTCGATCACAGGTTCGGCTGGTCTCATGTACCGAACTGGCTGGTCATCGTCGGAGAGGCACTGGTCATCGCCGGGCTGGGTGCCGCCACGCTGGTCGTGGCCCAGAACCACTATGCGGGAGCGAGTATCACCGTCGAGTCCGGACAGACCGTCACCTCAACTGGTCTGTACGGGCTGGTGCGCCACCCGATGTACACGGGCTCACTGGTGATGATGGTGGGCATACCGTTGGCGCTGGGTTCGTTCTGGGGCCTGCTCGCGGCGATTCCCGCATTCGGCTCACTGGTGGTGCGGATCATCGACGAGGAGAAGATGCTGCGCCACGACCTGCCCGGCTACGACGAATACACCGAGAAGGTCCGCAGCCGTCTTGTGCCACTGGTGTGGTGAGAGGCTAGATCCACACACCCTTGCCGACGGCGACCACGCCGCCCGCGCTGACGTTGAAACGCTCGCGATCGCGCTCGATATCAACACCAACCTGTTCTCCGACACCGACAACCACGTTCTTGTCCAGAATCGCGTGCCGCACGACCGCCCCACGGCCCACTCGCACACCGGGCATCAGCACGCTGCCCTCCACCACGGCACCGTCGTCGACGACGACATTCGAGGACAGCACCGAGTTACGCACGGAACCCGCCGAAATGATGCTGCCGGCACCCACCACCGATTCCTGCGCGGAGCCGCCGTTGACGAATTTGGCAGGCGCCAGGTTCTCGGACTCGCCACGGATGGGCCAGCGCCGGTTGTACAGATTGAACACCGGGTGCACCGAAACCAGATCCATGTGCGCGTCATAGAACGCGTCGAGGGTTCCGACGTCGCGCCAGTACGCGTGATCGCGCTCGGTGGCGCCGGGCACCAGGTTGGTGTTGAAGTCATAGACAGCGGCCCGCCCGTCGGCCACCAGCCGGGGAATGATGTCGCCGCCCATGTCGTGGTCGGAATGGTCGTCGTCGGCGTCAGCGCGAATGACGTCGATCAATTCCTTGGTAGTGAAGATGTAGTTCCCCATCGACACGAAGGCCGCGTCGGGATCATCCGGTGTGCCCGGAGGATCCGCGGGCTTCTCGATGAACTCACGGATACGGCCGGTGTCGTCGGCGTCGATACAACCGAAGGCGCTCGCCTCGCTGCGGGGCACCCGGATACCCGCCACGGTCACTCCAGCACCGCTGTCGATGTGGAAGTCGAGCATCTGCTCGGGATCCATCCGGTACACATGGTCGGCGCCGAACACCACGATGTACTCGGGATCCTCGTCGAAGATCAGATTGAGCGACTGGTGGATGGCATCGGCGCTCCCGGTGTACCAGCGCGGACCGAGGCGCTGCTGGGCAGGGACAGGGGTGATGTACTCCCCCGCCAAGCCCGAGAGCCGCCAGTTCTGCGAGATGTGCCGGTCCAGTGAGTGCGATTTGTATTGGGTCAGAACACAAATACGCAAGAACCGCGCGTTGACCAGGTTGCTCAGCACGAAATCGATGAGGCGATAGGCACCGCCGAAGGGCACCGCCGGTTTCGCGCGGTCGGCGGTCAGTGGGTAGAGACGCTTGCCCTCACCGCCGGCAAGCACGATCCCCAGAACGTGTGGCGATGCCCTCATAGCAATCAACCTATCGGCACTCGGCAGAAGCGGCCAGCGGTACACCCCCGGCGGGCCTGCGGTCGTCGGGGCCACCTACTACGGTCGTGGCTATGACGGAGGGTCTTCACGCGCGCGGCTCATCCCCGACGCGGGTGGCAATGATGACGCGGGAGTACCCACCCGAGGTCTACGGCGGTGCCGGTGTTCACGTCACCGAGCTGGTGGCTCAGCTGCGCACACTGTGCGATGTCGAGGTGCACTGCATGGGCGCACCGCGCGACGGCGCCTTCGTGCACCGGCCAGACCCGGCGCTGGACGGCGCCAACCCCGCCTTGACGACGTTGTCGGCCGATCTGGTGATGGCCGCAGCGGCGGCTGGTGCGTCGGTGGCGCATTCACACACCTGGTACACGGGCCTGGCCGGACATCTGGCCAAGCTGCTGCATGGCATCCCACACGTTTTGACCGCGCATTCCCTGGAGCCACGTCGCCCGTGGAAGGCCGAACAGCTCGGCGGCGGGTATCGGGTGTCCTCGTGGGTGGAACACACCGCGATACACGCCGCTGACGCCGTCATCGCGGTCAGCAGCGGCATGCGCGAAGACATCATGGCGACCTACCCCGGTTTGGACCCGAACCGGATCCATGTGGTGCGCAACGGAATCGACACCACCACCTGGTATCCGGTTGACCCAGCCGAGGCGATCACCCAACCGGGGTCGGTTCTCGCCGAGCTCGGCGTGGATCTGGGCCGCCCGATTGCCGTGTTCGTCGGGCGCATCACCCGGCAAAAAGGTCTCGCGCACCTGGTGTCCGCGGCACACCATTTCTCCCCCGAGGTGCAGCTGATCTTGTGTGCCGGTGAGCCGGACACTCCCGAGATCGCCGAGCAGATCACCGGTGCCGTCACCGAGCTAGCCGCGGCACGGCCCGGAGTGCACTGGATACGCGAATTCCTTCCCATCCCCAAGCTGCGGGAAATACTTTCCGCGGCAACGGTGTTTGTATGCCCGTCGATCTACGAGCCACTGGGCATCGTCAATCTCGAGGCGATGGCATGTGGCACTGCGGTCGTGGCATCGCGTGTCGGTGGCATACCTGAGGTGGTTGCCGACGGTGTCACCGGAACTCTGGTGGCGTACGAGAGCAGCGAAGCCGCGGCGTTCGAGGCAGGGCTCGCCGACGCGGTCAACGCATTGGTCGCGGACCCGGCCCGCGCCACCGAATATGGGAATGCCGGCAGGGCGCGATGTATCGAAGAGTTCTCATGGGCGCATATCGCGGAGATGACGCTGCAGATCTATCAAAAAGTCTGCGGCTGACGCCCGAGGCAGGGCCTAGCTGGTGACGTTCTTGAGTTCGTCGCCGAGTGCGGCAGCCTCATCGGGGGTCAGCTCGACCACCAGGCGACCGCCACCTTCCAGTGGCACGCGCATAACGATCCCGCGCCCCTCTTTCGTAGCCTCGAGAGGACCGTCGCCGGTTCGGGGCTTCATGGCCGCCATCGTGTGCTCCCTCCAAATTCCAGCCAAGGGTGTTCGGCATCTCCGACCATTGTTCCCTATCTGAGCTGCCGTTTCACTGAGCCATTCTTCCCTATCGCGGACATCTGGGGACAGCAGACCCTCAACTGGACCTTCCGGAGGGGGCGGTTTCGGCTCGCGGAACCCAGCAGGAACGCACATGATCGTCGACCATCCCGGTGGCCTGCATCAGGGCATATGCCGTGGTAGGACCTACAAAACGGAACCCCCGGCGTTTGAGTTCTTTGGCCATCGCAATGCTCTCATCGGTCACCGCGGGCACGTCGGAAAGACGCTGCGGCCGGGCGCGGCGTTTCGGCGCAAACGACCACAACAGGTCCGAAAGATCGGTGTCCAAATCGAGGACGACGCGGGCATTGGATATGGCCGACTCGATCTTGGCGCGGTTGCGCACGATGTCGGAATCGGCCATCAGCCGCGCCACATCCTTGTCGCCGTACCGGGCAACCTTCTCCGGTGTGAAGCCGTCGAACGCACGACGGAACCCCTCACGTTTGCGCAAGATGGTGATCCACGCCAGCCCGCTCTGGAAGGCCTCCAAGCACAGCCGCTCGAACAAGGCGTCGCGCCCGTACAGCGGGCGTCCCCACTCGTTGTCGTGATAGTCGGCGTACAGCGTCGACCCGGGCGGGTCGGCGGCCCAGGAGCAGCGGGAGGGCTCCTTATTCGGCATTGGCTTCGATGCCGGCCCGGGCGCCCTGCACCTCGTCGAGCTCGGCGCGCAGCTCGTCGATCTGGCGGGCAAGCCGGTCCAGCACCCAATCAACCTCACTGGCCTTGTACCCCCGGAAGACCAATGAGAACTTGACGGCGTCTACATCGGCACCGGCCACATCATCGGCGGGCAGGACTGTCGCGGTAGTGCCCTTGGGGAGCGCCGGCAACTCCTCCCCGCGGCCGAACAGTATCGAGCCCAGCACGAACAGCACGGCGGCCACCGCGACGAGAACCAGCAGATACGTCAGTGCGAACGTCACAACACTGATCTTGCCAGCGAGGTATGACATCGCGACCTACCGTGGGGCCATGACCTCCTGGCAAGAGTTCACCCAGCAGGCGCCGTCCATCGCCGACGTGTTCGCGCGCCGCCACCACGCGACGCGCAATCTGTGTTTTCTCTCGACGCTGCGCCGCAGTGGCGCCCCACGGATCAGCCCGATGGAACCGCGCATCTTCGAGGGCAGGCTGATCGTCGGCGGCATGCCCGCCACCGCCAAGCTCGCTGATCTTGCCCGCGACCCTCGCTTCGAGCTGCACACGGCCACCACCGATACCCGCATCAGCCACGGTGACGCCAAGGTCTGGGGCGTCGTGCACGACGAACAGGATCTCGACCTGCACGCCGCGTTCGCCGAGTATCTCTACGCCACAATCGGATTCGACCTGCGCGGCCGCCGGTTCGCGCCGTTCTATGTCGCAGATATCGAGGGAGCCTCGGCCGTGCGACTCGACGACGACCACATGATCGTCACCGTCTGGTCGCCCACCGACGGTGAGCGCGAGATCCCGAAGACCTGAGGCTCAGCGCAGGGTATTCATCGGCGGGCGGTCCTCCAGCGACACCGTGGAGCTGCGCGGGGTGAACCCGTCACCGTCGGCGAAGAACTGGGTGATGCCCACCCCTGAGTCGGGAATCCCGCACCGCGACAGCATGCTGGCCATCACCTGACGGCTCATCACACCGAGTTCGACCAGCGGCCGGTTGCGATGGCTGCGCACACCCAGGTTCACCTGGGCGATGGCATTGAGTCCGAGTCGGTCGTACGTGTCGATCAGTAGGCCGATCTCGACGCCGTATCCGGGTGCGAAGGGCACCGAGGACAGCAGCTCCCGGGTGCCGGCGTACTCACCGCCCAGCGGCTGCACCACACAGCTCAGTTCGGGCCGGAGAGCGGCAAGCATGGGCCGGGCCACCAGTTCGGTCACCCGCCCACCGCCGTTGGCATCCTCGGACCCGCTGACCTTGAGCGGACGCCGATAGAAGCCCTTGACCAGATGGACACCCTGACCCAACAACAGCGGGCCGAGCAGGTGCGGCACGAACATCGGATCGGGGTCGATCAGATCGGAGTCGACGAAGGCGATCACGTCGCCGGTGGTCGCGGCCACCGACCGCCACAGCACTTCGCCCTTGCCCGGGTTGGGCGGCACCTCGGGCAGCGCCTGTTCACGGCTGACCACGCGCGCACCCGCGGCCACGGCCCGGATCGCGGTGTCATCAGTGGAGCCCGAGTCGAGCACGATCAGCTCGTCCACCAGACCGCCCAGCAGTGGGCTGATGGTGTCGACGACCGCGGCGACCGTCTCCTGCTCATTGAGCGCGGGCAGGACCACCGAAACGGTGCGGCCCTTCTTCGCGGCGATGAGCTGCTCGACTGTCCAATCGGGCCGGTTCCAACTGTGCGTTTCCAGCCAGCTCGGATCGATACCAACGACTCCGTTTAGTTGATGGGTCATGCCAACCCCCTCACTGTTCGCGCCGGTGGGCGGGTTCCGACGATGGAGCCCACCATTTCCAGCGTGCGGCGTGTGGGCCCGACTTCGTGCACCCGGAACATGCGGGCACCGGCCGCCGCCGCCAGGGCGGTGGCGGCGAGAGTGCCTTCGAGTCGTTCCGTCAGTCCCACACCAAGAGTCTCCCCGATGAAATCCTTGTTGCTCAATGCCATCAGCACCGGCCACCCGGTATTAACGAGATCGTTTACGTGGCGCAACAAAGCGAGCCCGTGGAAGGTGTTTTTGCCGAAGTCATGCGTCGGATCGATCAGAATCGAGTCCTTCGATACCCCGAGAGCCACCGCGCGTTCGGCGGCCGCGGTCACCTCGGCGATGACGGCTTGGACGACACCGTCCACCTCGGTCCCGTAGTTCACCCGATAGGGCCGGGTGCGCGGCACCGCGCCGCCGGTATGTGAGCAAACCAGTCCGGCGCCATGGGCGGCAGCCACTGCGGGTAGCTCCGGGTCGGTGCCGGCCCAGGTGTCGTTGATGAGGTCGGCGCCTGCCGCGCAGGCCTTCTCCGCGACCTCGGTGCGCCAGGTGTCGATGCTGATCAGCAGGTCAGGATGGGCACCACGCACCCATTCGATGAAGGGCACCACCCGCGCGATCTCTGCCTCGGCGTCGACGGTCTCGCCCGGGCCGGCCTTGACGCCACCGATGTCCACCACATCGGCGCCGTCGGCCACCGCTTTGTGCACCGCGAACTGGGCGGCCTCGTCGGTGAAGGTGGCACCCCGGTCATAGAAGGAGTCCGGCGTGCGGTTGACGATCGCCATGATGAGGGCACGATCGGTGCGGACGGGCCGTCCGCAAAACGTCTCATGCACGCCCTCATTGTGCAGGCCAGGGCCCCAGCGGCTGCACCGAGTGGGAAACGTGGGCGAGATTTCCCCCGGTTTCCCGCCCGCGTTTCACACTCGGCGAGCGAAATGACTTGCGGGCCTGAGCAGTATGGGCACATGGGCGGAAAGCGATTCCTGGTCACCGGATCCTCGGGCCATCTCGGGGAGGCCCTGGTCCGCACCCTGCGCCGGGGCGGGACCGATGTCGTCGGCATCGACATCGCGGCCGGACCGGCCACGGATATCGTCGGGTCGATCGCCGACCGCGCGGTTGTCACCGAGGCGATGGCCGGGGTGACGTCGGTGCTGCACACCGCAACCCTGCACAAACCGCATGTGGGTTCGCATACGCGGGCCGACTTCGTCGAGACCAACATCGAGGGCACACTCGCGCTCCTGGAAGAGTCCGTCACCGCGGGCGTGGCCGGATTCGTCTACACGAGCACCACCAGTGCATTCGGACACGCGCTGGTAGGCACCCGGGAGGCCGCCTGGATCACCGAGGAGGTGGCGCCGGTGCCCAAGAACATCTATGGCGCCACCAAGACCGCCGCGGAAGATATCGCGCATGTGGTGCACCAGGGCAGCGGGTTGCCGATCATCGTGCTGCGCACCTCCCGATTCTTCCCCGAGCAGGACGACAATGACGCGGTCCGGGCCCGCTACTCCGATGCGAATGTGAAGGCCAACGAATACCTCTATCGCCGGGTGGATCTGGCCGATGTCGTCGAGGCACACCTGCTGGCGGCCGAACGCGCGGCGGACATCGGCTGGGCCAAATACGTGATCTCGGCGACCACGCCGTTCTCCCGCGCCGACATCGCGCAGCTGCGCACCGATGCACCGGGCGTGGTGGCTCAACACTTCCCCGAGCAGCCCAATCTGTACGCGGCGCACGGATGGACGATGTTCCCGACGATCGACCGGGTCTACGCCAACGCCAAGGCCCGCACCGAACTGGGCTGGACACCACGCTACGACTATCGCCACATCCTCGATTGCCTTGCCGCAGAGCAGGATTTCCGCAGTCCGTTGGCCCGCGAGATCGGCGCCAAGGGCTACCACGCTGAACCGACCGGTGTGTACACCGCGGGCTAGCCCGCTGCTGAGATCTCCACGTAGCGACGCAGGAAGGCGGTCTCGTCGAGCCGCTTGCGCCGCATCCAGCTGGTCACCTCCGCATTGCATTTACTCGCATTGCAGGACGGGCAGGCCGGCACCACATTGGACAGCGTGTACCGGCCACCGCGGGAGATCGCCTGTACACAGTCGCGTTGCAGCGCTGTTCCGGTCGCGCCGCAATAGGCGCAACCACCCCAGGCCTCCACGAGTGTCAGCCACTGCGCGTCGGTGAGGTCGTTGTCGGCAAGCTTCACCAGACGTTGACGGCGCCGCGAGGCACGCACCCGTCGACTGACTCCCACGGTGGAACAGTAACCCGCCGAAGGGCTATGCCTTGGGACGCTGGCCGCCCGCGACCTCGCCTGCGTATTCCGGATAGAACGGCACATAACCCTCGCCGCGACCGGCGAGCACGTACAGCGGATCGGTCACGGCCTCCCCGTACGCCTGTTCACGCAGCTCCACCTTGCGGCTCTTGAAGGTGGTGGTGTGCTCCAGGGTGTCCACGATCCTTACGAAAAGCGGCAGCGCGTAGGCGGGCAGGTACTGATACACGATGTCGCTCAATGCCTTTGGGTCGAACTCGGCGCCGTCGTGCAGCTTGATGGCGGCCATGCCGGCGCGGCCGTCGGTACCCGGTACCTCGACGCCGAAGACCGTAGCCTCTTCGATGGCGTCGGCGTGGTGGAGTGCGCCTTCCACCTCGGTGGTCGCGACGTTCTCGCCCTTCCACCGGAAGGTATCGCCGAGTCGGTCGCCGAAGGCCGCGTGTCCCCAGCCCAGGTTGCGCATCAGATCGCCTGTGTTGAACCAGGTGTCGCCCTTCTTGAAGGCGTCACGCACCAGCTTCTTCTCCGAGGCCGTCGGATCGGTGTACCCGTCGAACGGCGCCAGGCTGGTGACCTTGCTGATCAGCAGACCCGCCTCGCCCGCTCCGACCTTCGTCAGGTGCCCCTTCGAGTTGCGGAGCGGTTCTCCGGTCTCGATGTCGTATTTGACGTAGGCGATGGGCATCGGGCAGATACCGACGGTGCGGTCGATGTTGAGCGCGTTGACGAACGCGGTGTTGGACTCGCTGGCCGAGTAGAACTCGCAGACCCGCTTGATGCCGAAACGGTGGGTGAACTCGCCCCACAGCTCGGGCCGCAGCCCGTTACCGATGATGACGCGCACCTTGTGCTGGCGATCGGTGGGCTTGGGCGGCTGGTTGAGCAGGTAACGGCACAGCTCGCCGATGTAGATGAAAGCGGTTGCGCGGCTGGCGATGACCTCGTCCCAGAAGCGCGACACCGAGAACGACTTGCCGATCGCCAGCGTGGCGCCGGCGTTGATGGTGGTCGATACGGCGAGGGTCAGCGCGTTGTTGTGGTACAGCGGCAGACAGCTGTACAGCACATCGCTGGGACGCAGCCGCAGTGCCATGTCGCCGACTCCGGACATGCCGCGCAGCCACCGATAGTGCGTCATCACACTGGCTTTGGGCAGGCCGGTGGTTCCGGAGGTGAAGATGTAGAACGCCCGGTCCTTGGTCATCACCGCGTCGGTGGCGGCGGGATTGGTGGTGGGCGCGAGTACCGAGGCCCGGTCCAACTCGTCGCCGGTGAGCAGGGAGATGACGTTGGCGCCGGATTCGTTGATCGGTTCGACGAAGTCCGCCTCGCTGATCAGCAGTTTGGAGTCGAGCAGTCCGATGCTGTGCGCCAGCACGTGTCCGCGCTGGTTGTAGTTGAGCATTCCGGCGATGGCACCGAGCTTCACGGTGGCGAGCATCAGCAGGACGGTCTGCGGCGAGTTGCGCAGCATGATGCCGACGACGTCACCGCGACCCACACCGTGCGAGGCCAGCGTGGCGGCGTACCGGTTGGCGGTGGCGTTCGCCTGCGCGTAGGTGATGTCGGTGCCCTCGAACCGCAGGAAGACGCGGTCGGCGTGCTTGGCGGCGCGTTCGGCGAAGAGCGCCCCGATCGACCAGCGGCCCTTGGGGTTGGACTTGATACCGCTGATGATGCCGCGCGCCAGAATCGGCAGGTCCCAGGCCATGCCCGGCAGCTGCGCCAATACCTCGGTCAGGTGAACCCGATCACGGGGATTCGACGGAATGGCGCTGCTTGCGGACATCTAGTTCTCCCTGTTCCTTACCGCCCAGTAGGCAATGGCTCACCGCATTGTTGACGAACGACCCAGCCCCGTCAATCCGTTGGCCTGCATGCGTCCAGGGCGGCGGCGATATCGGTGTGCACCAGTAGTCTGTCCCGCGCGTGTGCGGCCACGTAGCCCTTGTCCTGGAGTTCATCGAGCCAGCGCAGCAGTCCGGTGTAGTGACCGTCGGGGTCCAGCAACACCACCGGCTTCTCATGTAGCCCCAGATAGCCGGCGGTCCAGGTCTCGAAAACCTCTTCCAGCGTGCCGATCCCGCCGGGCAGGGTGATGAAGGCGTCGGATCGGTCCTCCATGATCTGCTTGCGTTCGCGCATGGTGGTGGTGACGACGAGCTCATCGGCGTCGGTATCGGCGACCTCTCGATGTACGAGTGTCTTGGGGATGACCCCGATGGTGCGTCCTCCGGCAGCGCGCGCCGCCTGCGCCACGGCGCCCATGGCCGAGACGTTGCCGCCCCCGGAGACCAGCGTCCAGCCGCGTTCGGCGATGGCGGTGCCCAGACGAGTGGCTAGATCCAGCAGTTCCGGGTGGCGGGGGCCCGACGCGCAGTACACACAGACCGACAAAGTCATCGGTGACTCCCCTTCCCGTTGACCGCCTCGGCCTGCACGATGGCCGCCACCGCTTCGTCGATGCTGTCGGTGACCGAGAGCAGCGCGATGTCCTGCTCACCGATCTTGCCCGCGGGCAGCATCGTCCCGCGGATCCAGTCGAGCAGGCCCGACCAGTACTCGGTGCCCAGCAGGATGATCGGGAACCGCGTGACCTTGCGGGTCTGCACCAGGGTGAGCGCCTCGAAGAGTTCGTCGAGGGTGCCGAATCCACCGGGCAGACACACGAAGGCCTGTGCGTACTTGACGAACATGGTCTTGCGGACGAAGAAGTAGCGGAAGTTGATGCCCAGGTCCACCCATTCGTTGAGGCCCTGCTCGAACGGCAGCTCGATACCCAGGCCCACCGAGTAACCGCCCGATTCGCTCGCACCACGGTTCGCGGCCTCCATGGCGCCCGGTCCGCCGCCGGTGATGACGGCATACCCCGCCTTGACCAGGGCCACACCCAGCTCCCGCCCGAGCCGATATTCGGGTGAGTCCTGCTTCGTTCTGGCCGAGCCGAAAACCGTTACCGCTTTGGGGGTTTCCGCGAGCGCATCGAAGCCCTCCACGAACTCGCCCTGAATGCGCAGCACGCGCCACGGATCGGTGTGCGTCCAGGTGGTGGTGTCGCGGATGTCCAGCAGACGTTGGTCGGCGGTGGTGTTCTCACATCGATCACGACGCAGCTGAACCGGTCCGTGCAGTTGGGGTTCGGTACTTTCTGGCACGCCGCCAGCCTAGGGGCAGCGGGCAAATCAATTCCCGCGGGACAGCTCACCCAGTAGTGCCAGCGTGCGGGCCTCGTCTTCCGGTCCGCCCAACTCGGTGTGGCTTGCGAACACTTCGGTGGCTCCCGCATCGAAGTATCGCCGCAGCTCTCTAGCCACATGCTCCTCGTCGCCGATGATCGCCAGCTCCCCGGTGTGCTGAACCCCCTCGGCGTCAAGCACTTTCCGATATGACGGGATGTTCTCGTAGAACGCCATGTCCTCGATGGCAAGCGCCCGGACCCGTGCCGGATCGGAGGTGACAACGACGGCGACACCGGCGATGACACGCGGGCGTGGCCGCCCGGCCTGCTCGGCGGCCGCATCGATGACGGGAACGATCTCCCGGCTGAGCACTCGCGGTCCGGCGTGCAGCGGAATCGTGCCGTCGGCCAGCTCGCCGGTGGCCCGCAGCGCCTGTGGGGCCATGGCCGCGACCAACACGGGTATGTTCTCGCCGCCTGACTGTGAGGTGGTGAATTTCGGTGCAACCGTGAGGGTCTCGCCGTGAAAGTCGGCGGTTCCGGTGTCGAGCAGCTGCCGGAGAGTGGTGAGGTATTCGCGTAGGCGGCGTATCGGCTTGTCCACGTGCAGGCCATAGCTAGGGCCCTCGATCACCGGCGCGCCGAGCCCCAGCCCGAGCTGAAATCTCCCGCGGCTTGCGGCCTGGGCGGTCTGCGCCGCCGCCGATACCTCGATGGGGTGACGCGGATTGATGGGGATCACCGAAACCCCCACAGCGCTCAGCTTTTCCGGAGGGATCGCCTGCCCGATCACCGCGGCCACGGTGATCGCGTCATAGTGATACATCTGCCCCAGCCACAGCGTCCCGACGCCGGCATCGGTGACTTTGCGCCCGTGGGCGATGAACGCATCGACCAGGTTGGTGTCGGTCTGGACGCTGAGGGGTCGGCCGATCGCCACTCCGAGTTTCACGTCTCGGCCAACCCCGCGCGTTCAGGTGGCTATTCCCCGCAGAATCAGCGCGATAATTTCCCACGCAGCCGACTTCCGATAAAATCGCCTCTTGTGTTGATTAGCCGCCACCTCACCGGAGTGATGTCGTTGAGCGGTGGGCAACGCATCGACCGCCACTGGCACGAGGTGCATCAGATCGTGTATCCCGCCTCCGGTGTCATCGCGGTGACGACGGACGACGGCACCTGGATCGCACCCCCGAATCGCGCGCTGTGGATACCCGCCGGCGCTGGTCACGAACATCGCTTTTACGGCCCCACCGAGTTTCATTCCGTGGCCTTCGATCCGGAGAAGTACCTGGTGGAACTGAAAGCTCCGACCGTCATCGCGGTGTCCCCGCTGCTACGGGAGCTGATCATCACGTGTTCGGTTCCCGGTGACCTGCCCCGGGAGGAGGTCACGCGGCTGGAGGTCGTACTCATCGACCAGCTGCGGCGCAGCCCGGAGCAGGCGCTGAAGTTGCCCATCCCGCGTGATCAGCGGTTGGCCGAGGCGTGTGCGCTGGTGGATGACGACCTGACACAGGTGTGGACCGTGGCCGAACTGGGGCGGCGGGTAGGTGCCAGTGAGCGCACGCTGACCCGGTTGTTCCGCACCGACATGGGTATGACGTACCCGCAGTGGCGCACGCAGATCCGTCTTCATCACGCGTTGCGACTCCTCGCGGAGGGGCGGCCCGTCACCTATGTGGCGCATCAGTGTGGTTGGGCCACACCGAGTGCGTTCATCGACGTGTACCGGCGCATCCTCGGTCAGACACCGGGAACCTACGCCGCACCCGTCACGCGCTGAGGTAGCGCCGCAGTACGGCGGCCACGTCGGTGATCTGCTGTACCGGAACGTGTTCGCCGCGAGTATGCGCCAGATTGGGGTCACCCGGCCCGTAGTTGACCGCGGCGATCCCTCGCGCCGCGAACCGGGACACATCGGTCCAGCCGTACTTCGCGCGCACCACTCCCCCAGCCGCGCCGATCAATTCGGCGGCGGCCGGGCGGTCCAGGCCGGGCAGTGCCCCGGCCGCGGCGTCGGTCAGTTCGATGTCGACGTCGAGTCCGTCGAAGACCTCCCGCACGTGGACAAGCGCCTGTTCGGGGCTGCGGTCGGGGGCGAACCGGAAATTGACGGTGACCGCGGCCGCGTCCGGGATGACGTTCCCGGCAACTCCGCCGTCGATCCGCACCGCGGACAGCCCCTCCCGATATTCGCAGCCGTCGATGTCGACGATGCGCGCCCGATATGCGGCGAGCCGGTCCAGGACGGCGCCGAGCTTGTGAATGGCGTTGTCCCCCAGCCAGGATCGCGCCGAGTGTGCGCGGGTACCGGCGGCCCGGATCACCACGCGCAGGGTGCCCTGGCAACCTGCCTCGATGAGACCGGCGGTGGGCTCACCGAGGATGGCAAGGTCGGCGTCGAGCCACTCGGGCAGTTCGCGTTCGATACGGCCCAGCCCGTTGGCCGAGGACTCGATCTCCTCGCAGTCGTAGAACACCAGTGTCAGGTCGACACGGGGTGTCACGGTGGCGGCCAGGTGCAGGAAGACCGCATCACCGGATTTCATGTCCACGGTGCCGCACCCGAACAAGATGTCGCCGTCCTCGTTCCGTTCCCAGTGGCTCGGTACGTTGTCGGCGGCGGGCACGGTGTCGAGATGTCCGGCGAGCATCACCCGGGTGTTGTGACCGTAATCGGTGCGGGCCAGCACCGCGTTGCCGTTGCGTATGACCTCGAATCCGGTCGTCTGTTCCCGCAGGGCAACCTCGACGATGTCAGCGATCTGTGCTTCGTGCCGGGACTCACTGGGGATGTCTACCAGGGCAGCCGTCAGGGCTATCGGGTCACCAGCGAGTTCGAGCGCCACCGATTCAGGCTAGCGTGTACCCCGTGAGCGGAGCAGTAGCACTTGGCCTGGCGACCATCGCGGCGGACGGATCGGTACTGGATACCTGGTTCCCGGCGCCCGAGTTGACCGACGCACCCGGCACTCCGGGTACCGAGCGAATCGACGCGGCAGACGCGCCCGCAGAACTGGCAGCGCTGGCCGGCCCCGATGCCGACCGTGGCGTCGAGAAGGTGTTGGTACGTACCACCATTGGCTCGCTCGCCGATAAGCCCGCCGACGCCTATGACGCCTACCTGCGCCTGCATCTGTTGTCGCACCGGCTGGTCCCACCGCACGGTGCCAGCATGGACGGGTTGTTCGGTGTGCTCACCAACGTGGTGTGGACGAACTTCGGCCCGTGCGCCGTCGAGGGTTTCGAGACGGTGCGCGCGAAGCTGCGTGCGCGCGGTGTGGTGACCGTGTTCGGCGTCGACAAGTTCCCGCGCATGGTCGACTACGTGGTGCCCACCGGAGTGCGTATCGCCGATGCTGACCGGGTGCGGCTGGGTGCGCACCTGGCCCCCGGGACGACCGTCATGCACGAAGGATTTGTGAACTTCAACGCGGGCACTCTGGGCGCGTCCATGGTGGAGGGCCGCATCTCGGCCGGTGTCGTCGTGGGTGACGGATCCGATGTCGGTGGCGGCGCATCAATCATGGGCACCCTGTCCGGCGGCGGCAGCCAGGTGATCTCTGTGGGCCAGCGCTCGCTGCTGGGTGCCAACTCTGGCGTGGGCATCAGCCTGGGCGACGACTGCATCGTCGAGGCCGGGCTCTATGTCACCGCCGGCACCAAGGTCGCCACCCCCGACGGTAAGACCATCAAGGCACTGGAATTGTCCGGCACCAACAATCTGCTGTTCCGGCGCAACTCGCAGACCGGTGCGGTTGAGGTGGTGTCGCGTGATGGCGGCGCGTTCGAGCTGAACGCGGCGCTGCACGCCAACTAGTTCCGGCGCCGGCCGTACAGATCGCGCAACAGCGCGATCTCCGCGCCGTGGTGCAGCAATTCGCGATTGATGTGCAGTGCCAGCGTCAGAAACGGCTTGTCGGCCCATGGGCCTTCGGCCGGACCGACCGGTAGTGCCATTGCCCTGTCGTCTTTGCCGCGCACGCCGTCGAGCCATGCGGCATACAAGACATCAAGGCGCTGCAGGGCGTCGGCCGCGGTGACCGGGTAGTCGTAGGTCAGGTAATCGATGGCCGGTCCGGCCCAGCTCTCGGGGAAATGACTGGTGATACGCGCCCCGAGTACGCCCACGAGAATATGGCCGAGCCGCCAGGCGATGGTGGTGACCGGCGCGGGTTCGGGGGTTGGAGCGGCGAATTCGATCACATAGTCGCCTGATCCACCCTGCAGCGGAGTCGTCGCGGTGCCGCGTGGCCGCAGACTCCAGCAGCCCTGCACCGGTTCCCAGAAGTATTCGTCGTCGGTGAGCCCGTCGAAGCGGGGACGCAGCTGGGAAGTCCAGTGCCAGTTGATCTGATCGACGATCTCCGCGGTCACGTCCAAGTGATCAGCTCCTTTTTCAGGACCTTCCCCATGGCATTCCGGGGTAGCGCGTCCACTCGACGGACCTCGCGAGGACGCTTGTGCACCGAGAGTTGTTGTGCCACGAAGCCAATGACGTCGTCCTCCACCACATCACCGACAACGTAGGCGACGATGCGTTGCCCTAGGTCGTCGTCGGGCACTCCCACCACCGCGACCTCCACGATCCCGGGATGACCCAGAAGCACGGTTTCGATTTCACCGGCACCTATGCGGTAGCCACCCGATTTGATCAGGTCGACCGATTCGCGTCCGACGATCCGGTGCATTCCGTCGGCGTCGACGACGGCGACGTCCCCGGTGCGATACCAGCCGTCTTCGGTGAGCACCTCGGCGGTCTTTTCCGGCAGGTTGAGATAGCCGCTGAACAGCGTGGGGCCCTGAACCTGCAGCTGGCCAACGGTTTCCCCGTCATGTGGGGCCGCGCCGCCATCTTCGGCCAGCAGCCGGGTCTGCACCCCCGTCAAGGGGTGACCCACCCAGCCTGCGCGCCGCTCTCCGTCGGCACGCGTCGATAGCGTGATGACAGTCTCAGTGGCGCCGTAGCGCTCGATCGGGGCATGTCCGGTGAGTGCGCGCAGCTCGTCAAAAACGGGCACCGGCAGTGGGGCACTCCCCGACACCAGTAGCCGCGCCGAAGACAGTGCACGAGCGCAGGATTGGTCGGCCGCCACCCGCGACCAGACCGTGGGCACACCGAAGTACAACGTGCCGGGGGTAGCGGCATACGCCTCAGGTGTCGGCTTGACGGTGTGTACAAACCGATTTCCCACACGTAACGATCCGAGCAGACCGAGTACCAGCCCGTGCACGTGGAACAGCGGAAGCCCATGTACCAGAACGTCGTCGGGTGTCCACGCCCACGCATCAGCCAGCCCGTCCAGGCTGGCGGCCAACGCGCGCCGACTCAGCTGTACGCCTTTCGGCGCACCGGTTGTCCCCGAGGTGTACACGATGAGTGCGGTCGACTCGGGGCGAGGTTCGGAGTATTGATGCCAGGAACGCGCGTGGCGGCGTACCGGCACGTGCGGCAATCCCTCTGGCTCGTCTGGTGTTTCACCCAGCCACGCGATGGCCCCGCTATCGGCCAGGATGTGGCGGCGTTCGGCCACCCCAACGTCTGCCGGCACCGGCACGATGGGGACTCCGGCGATGAGCCCGGCGATGACGGACAGCACCGTGTCGATGCTCGGACGAGCCAGCACCGCGATCGGACCCGAGGCGCCACCGATGCGTTCGGCTGCTGCCGTCGCCGCACCTACCAGGTCGGCGCGACCCCAGCTGTCCTCACCGATGCGAACCGCGTCCGCGAGATCGGGCGACTTGGGGTGAAGGGACGTCAGCAGCATGAGCCCAGCCTAGGACGCGACCCCTTTGCAGGGCCGCTGAGACATGCCTAGCCCCCGGAAAGCAGCGCGCGCAGGAAGAAGGTCATGTTGGCGGGACGCTCGGCGATGCGTCGCACAAAGTACCCGTACCACTCCTCGCCGAACGGCACGTACACCCGCATGTGGTGCCCCTCACCTGAGAGGCGGCGCTGTTCGGCATCGCGAATCCCGTACAGCATCTGGTATTCGTAATCGCCTGGTCCCCTGCCTGTCTCGCGCGCCATCAGGTTGGCCGCATCGATGATGGCGGGATCGTGTGAGGCCACCATCGGGTAGCCGTCACCCTCCATCAAGACGCGCAGGCAACGCAGGTACGCGACATCGACGTCCTCGGGGTCTCGATGCGCCACAGATTCGGGCTCGTCATAGGCCCCCTTGCACAATCGAATGCGCGAGCCCGGACCGGAGAGATCGACGCAATCGGCATACGTACGTTTCAGATAGGACTGCAGCACGGTACCCAGCCACGGGAAGTCGGTGCGCAGTTCACGCACGATACCCAGGGTCGAATCGGTAGTGGTGTGATCCTCGGCGTCGACGGTGACCCATACCCCGGCCTGATCGGCCTTGGCACACAACAGCTGCGCGTTTTCCAGGGCTATCTGCTCGCCACCATGCGGCAACGCCTGGCCCAGAGCGGAGAGTTTCAGGGAAATCTCCAGCGGACGCACACCGGTATGTACGGTGTCGCTGCGCTGCGCCAGAGCGTCCAGCAGCGAGAGGTACGCCGACACCGTACGGGTGGCCTGCTCGATATCGGTGGTGTCCTCGCCCAGGTAATCAATCGAGATGAACCGCCCCGAGTCCAGCAGTGCGGTACCCGCCGCAAGAACATCGTCCTCGGATTCACCGGGGACGAAACGGCGCACTACCTGGCGCGTCAACGGCATGCGCTCGGCGGCGTGCCGAAGCCGCGCAGACCTACTGGCCGCCAGGATGGCGGGTCTGGCTGTTTTGCCGAACCACTCAGCCATCCTCACGCTCCATGTGGGGGTATTCGTATTCGGTTGGGGCGTCGAATGTTTCCTTGATGGATCGCGGCAGCAGCCAGCGCTGCAGATTCAGCGGCGACCCGGCCTTGTCGTTGGTACCCGATGCCCTGCCACCACCGAAGGGCTGCTGGCCGACGACAGCGCCGGTGGGCTTGTCGTTGATGTAGAAGTTGCCCGCGGCGAAGCGAAGCCGGTCACTGGCCGCCTGGACGGCTTGGCGGTCGTCGGCGATGACAGCGCCGGTGAGCGCGTATCGGGAACCGGTATCGACGATGTCGAGGATGCGCTCGTAGTCGTCGTCGGGGTAGACGTGTACCGCCAGGATCGGGCCGAAGTACTCGGTGGAAAACGCCTCGTCGGTCGGGTCGTCCGAGAGCAACACCGTGGGTCGGATGAAATATCCTTCACTGTCGTCGTATTCGCCTCCCGCCGCAATCGTCACCCCGGCACTCTTGGCACGATCGATGGCGGCGGCGTTGCGCTTGAACGACTTCTCGTCGATGACGGCACCGCCGAAGTTGGCGAGGTCGGTGACGTCCCCGTAGGTCAACGCGGAGGTGGCATCGAGGAACTCATCGCCCATCTGATCCCACACCGAGCGGGCCACGAAGGCGCGAGAGGCCGCCGAACATTTCTGCCCCTGGTAGTCGAACGCACCGCGAATAAGTGCGGTACGCAACACGTCTGGACGCGCTGAGGTGTGCGCGACGACGAAATCCTTGCCGCCTGTCTCCCCGACGAGCCGCGGGTAGGTGTTGTACCTGTCGATGTTGGTCCCGACCTCACGCCACAGGTGCTGGAATGTCCGGGTGGAGCCGGTGAAATGGATACCCGCCAGACGCGGATCGGCGAGCGTCACATCCGATACCGCGATGCCGTCCCCGTTGAGCAGGTTGATGACACCGGGCGGCAATCCGGCGGCTTCGAGGAGCTCCAGGGTGAAGTGCGCGGCGAAGGCCTGGGTAACGGATGGCTTCCACACCACCGTATTACCCAAAAGTGCTGGGGCCGTTGGAAGATTTCCAGCGATGGCGGTGAAGTTGAAGGGGGTGATGGCGTAGACGAAGCCCTCGAGGGGGCGGTACTCCATCCGGTTCCACGCGCCACCGCCGCTGCTGGGCTGTTCCGCGAGGATATGCCGCGCGAACTGCACGTTGAACCGCCAGAAGTCGGCCAGTTCACAGGCCGAATCGATCTCGGCCTGATAAGCGGTTTTCGACTGCCCCAGCATGGTGGCGGCATTCAGGGTGGCCCGCCACGGACCTGACAGCAGATCGGCGGCTCGCAGGAAGACGGCCGCCCTGTCATCGAATGACAGTGCCGCCCAATCATTCTTCGCGGCGACCGCGGCCTCGACCGCGTCGCCGGCTTCGGCATGACCTGCGTTGGTGACGGTCCCCAGCACGGCACGGTGGTTGTGTGGCTGCACCACATCGATGCGTTCACCCTCACTCATTCGGCGAACGCCACCGATCACATGCGGCAGATCGATGGGCGAGGCACTCAGCTCACCCAATGCCGTCGTCAATCGGTCGCGTTCGGGAGTGTTAGGGGCGTACGTGAGCACCGGCTCGTTGACGGGCGCCGGCACGTTGGTGATGGCATCCATGCACTAAGCATCGTCCTGTTCCCCCATGACTGTCGAGGAATCTGGACAATGCGCAACGAAACCTCAGGTAACACCGAAATCCGGCGGGACGTTACGTGTGGTAGTTCGGGTCTTCGACGGTCAGTCGGCCAGGCGCGCGATCGCGGCGTCGATCCGCTCGTCGGTCGCGGTGAGGGCCACCCGCACATGTTCCTTGCCGCGGGGGCCGTAGAACCGTCCGGGCGCCACCAGAATCCCACGCTGGGCCAGGTACGCCAGCGCGTCATCACAGGAGTCACCCCGCGTCGACCACAGATACAAGCCCGCCTCGGAGTGGTCGATCCGGAATCCGTTGCCGATCAACGCCTTCGAAAGCTTGTCGCGACGAATCTCGTAGCGGGCACGCTGATCGCGCTGATGCTCGTCCTCGTTCAGCGCCGCGGTCATCGCCGCCTGCACCGGTCCCGGCACCATCATCCCGGCGTGCTTGCGTACCGCGAGCAACTCGCCGACCACCGACGCGTCGCCCAACACGAATCCGGCCCGGTACCCCGCCAGCGATGAGGTCTTGGATAGCGAGTGCACGGCCAACAATCCGGTGGTATCGCCGTCGCAGACCCGTGGATCGAGAACCGACACCGGCTCGGCGTCCCACCCGAGCCCGAGATAACACTCATCGGATACCACGAGGGCGCCGCGCTCGCGAGCCCACTCGACAACCTTGCGCAGATGCTCCACCGGCAGCACCGCGCCGGTGGGATTGCTGGGCGAGTTGAGGTAGATCAGGGCGGGATGCTGCGGACCCAGCTGGGTCAGCGAGTCCGCGCGGACCGTGGGCACACCGGCAAGCCGGGCGCCCACTTCATAGGTGGGATACGCCAACTCGGGGATGACGATCAGGTCGTCGCTACCCAGCCCGAGCAGGGTCGGCAGCCACGCGATGAGTTCCTTGGTGCCGATGACCGGCAGCACGGCGTCGTCGGCAAGCGGCACCACGCCGTATCGCCGCGATACCGCGTCGCGGATTGCCTGGCGCAATGCCGGCGTGCCGGCGGTCGCCGGATATCCGGGAAGGTCGCTGGCCGCGGCCAATGCGTCGCGGATGACCGGGGCCACACTGTCCACCGGGGTACCGACGGAAAGGTCGACAATCCCTTCGGGGTGCGCCGCGGCGGTCGCCTTCGCACCGGCGATGGTGTCCCACGGAAACTCCGGAAGCCGGGACGAGACCCGCAGCCGGGACTCAGACGACAAGTTCAGTGTCCCTCACCCATGGGCGGAAGCTCCTTGACCGACGGCGGGTCGTAATCGGTCTTGCCTACCTTCGCGGCACCACCGGGCGAGCCCAGGTCTACGAAGAAGTCGGCGTTGCCCTGGATATAGCCGGTCCACTGATCCGGCACATCGTCCTCATAGAAGATGGCCTCCACAGGGCACACCGGCTCGCAAGCACCGCAGTCGACACATTCGTCGGGGTGGATATAGAGCATGCGCCCACCCTCGTAGATGCAGTCGACGGGGCATTCCTCAATGCATGCCTTATCCATAACGTCGACGCACGGTTCCGCGATCGTGTAGGTCACGAAGGTTTCCTCATTTCCTGCGCTGATGTCCAGTTCATGCGTTGCGGCAAGTATCCCGGTCCATAGATGTGCCCCGCGACACAGGCTGACCTAACTCGCCAAGGCGATCTAGCCGTATCCGCCGGTTACAGGTACTTAGCTTAACGTTTAACTTGACTTGCCGCCAGCAGCCACGCTCAGCCCCCGGGCCACAGACACGTGCCACGCGGCATGCCCCCACCGATCGCGCCTCTCGGACATGCGCCGTTCGGGTAGATCAAGGGCCTACGACGTAGTCCGCGCCGGCGCATACGCGACCCGGCCACCGGCGAGGCCTGTCATCACCCAAGACGATGACGTCACCTGAGCAAACCGGTTCGCAAGCAACATAATCCGCACATTCTGCGGGGCCGATGCGGCTGGCCTGCACACCCTCGTCGACGCAGTCGCCGGCATATCCCCCGGTGCAGGTTTGATCCGGCGCGCCCGCACACGGTTCGGCGATCATCTGCATCACGCACAACCTCCCGAAGCACCGCACCCAACTACATGCTTCAGACAGTCACCGTTACCGGCCGCGACACTTAACTGGACAGTTATATGCAGACTGTTGCACTGCAACAAGTTGCATAGGGGTCCGGTTTCGTGTCAGCATGCTGCCGTGGCACTCACCCACGCGATCCTGTTGTCCCTGGCCGAGCAGAACGGGTCAGGTTACGAGCTCACGAGCCGATTCGACCGGTCGATCGGCTACTTCTACAGCGCCACACACCAGCAGATCTATCGCACGCTGCGCCGCATGGAGGACGACAGCTGGCTGCGCTGCACCGTCGTCGACCAAGAAGGACGGCCCGCGAAGAAGGTCTACGACGTCGCCGAGCTGGGCTATCGCGAGTTGTCCCGGTGGGTCAACAGCTCCGAGGGCACCGACATGCGCGATCTGGCCCTCAAGGTCCGCGCGGGTACCTACGGCGACATCGACATGGTGGTCGAACACATCCGCGTGCAACGCGACACCCACCTGGTCATGCTCGACAACTACCGCGAAATGGAAAAACGCCAGTTTCCCGCTCCGGATCAGCTCACCGGCGCGGCCCTGCATCAATATCTCGTCCTACGCGGCGGTGTCCGCATGGAAGAGGGCTTCACCGATTGGTGCGACGAAATGATCACTTCCCTGTCCACAGCCCGGACTGAAAGCGAGAATCATGAGTAATCCATATCCAACCCTGTTGTCCCCCTTGGACCTTGGCTTCACAACGTTGAGGAACCGAGTCGTCATGGGATCCATGCACGCAGGACTTGAGGACTTCCCCTGGGATACGCCCGCCCTGGCGGCCTACTTCGCCGAGCGCGCCAAAGGCGGCGTCGGCATGATCATCACCGGCGGATACGCCATCAACCGTGCCGCCTGGCTCAAGCCGCTGGCCGGAAAGCTCACCACTTCCCTTGAGGCGTACCGGCATCGCATTGTCACCAACGCGGTGCACAAGAACGGCGGCAAGATCATCGTCCAGCTGCTGCATGCGGGTCGCTACGGATACCACCCGTTCTCGGTGAGCGCGTCGAACAAGAAGTCACCCATCACGCCGTTCAAGCCGCGCAAGCTCAGCACCAAGGGTGTCTGGCAGACGATCGAAGACTGGGCACATAGCGCCAAGATGGCCAAGAAGGCCGGTTACGACGGCGTGGAAATCATGGGTAGCGAAGGCTATTTCATCAACCAGTTCCTCGCGCCGTACACCAACGATCGCAACGACGAGTTCGGCGGCAGCCCGAAGAACCGGCGCAGACTGGCCGTCGAGGTGGTCAAGGCCGTCCGCAAGGCGGTCGGACCGGAGTTCATCATCTGCTATCGGCTGTCCATGGCCGACTATGTGCCCGACGGCCAGACCTGGGATGAGATCGTGGCGCTGGCCAAGGAGATCGAGGCTGCCGGTGCGACGATCATCAACACCGGCATCGGCTGGCATGAGGCGCGAGTGCCCACCATCGTCACCTCGGTGCCACAGAACGCGTTCGTGGATCTGTCTAACAAGATCGCTCAAGAGGTCCACATCCCGGTGATGGCATCCAACCGGATCAACATGCCGCAGTCCGCCGAACAGATCCTCAACGACGGTCAGGTGCAGTTGATTTCGATGGCCAGGCCGCTGCTGGCCGACCCGGACTGGGTCAAGAAGGCCTCGGCCGATCACGCCGACGAGATCAACACCTGCATCGCCTGCAACCAGGCCTGCCTGGATCACTCGTTCGTGAACAAGAAGGCCAGCTGCCTGCTGAACCCGCGTGCGGGCAACGAGACAACGCTCAAGCTGCTGCCGACCCGGCATGCCAAGAAGATCGCCGTCGTCGGCGCGGGCCCGGCCGGACTGGCGGCCGCCGTCACCGCGGCCGGACGCGGGCACAAGGTGGTGCTGTTCGAGGCCAACCCCGAGATCGGCGGCCAGTTCGACATGGCCCGCAAGATTCCCGGCAAGGAAGAGTTCAACGAGACCATTCGCTACTACACGACGATGCTCAAGAAGTACGGCGTCACCGTGCTTTTGAACAAGAAGGTGGATGCGCAGGAGCTGATCGCCGGTAAGTTCGACGACGTCATCTTGGCCACCGGGGTCAAGCCCCGGGTTCCGGCCATCCCCGGCATCGACCACCCGATGGTGCTCTCCTACCCGGAGGTCATCAAGCAGATCAAGCCCGTCGGCAAGCGTGTAGCGGTGGTCGGCGCCGGCGGCATCGGCTTCGATGTGTCCGAGTTCCTGACGATCGACGAGTCACCGACGCTGAACCTCAAGGAGTGGCGGGCCGAGTGGGGTATCTCCGAGGAGCACGACGCCCGCGGTTCACTCACGAAACCCATTCCGGCTCCAGCGGTTCGCGAGGTCTACCTGTGCCAGCGCAAGAAGGGATCGCTGGGCAAGGGACTGGGCAAGACCACGGGCTGGGTGCACCGCGCATCACTCAAGGCCAAGAAGGTGACCGAGCTGGCGGGGGTCAACTACGAGCGGATCGACGATGCCGGACTGCACATCAGTTTCGGTGAGGAGCGCAAAGACCCGCGGGTGCTCGAGGTCGACAACGTGGTGATCTGCGCGGGCCAGGAATCGGTGCGCGACCTCGACGACGTGTTGAAGGAAGCCGGGGTTGAAGCCCACGTGATCGGTGGCGCTGCGCTGGCCGGTGAGCTGGACGCCAAGCGCGCGATCAAGCAGGGCACCGAGCTGGCCGCGAAGCTGTAGTCCCCGCAACTGCCGACGGGCCTACCGATATCCGTTGCACCAACGGTGCGGATGCATCTGGCGGCACGCCCTCCAGATGTCGTTCGGGTCCGTTGTGGTGGTACTCGGTGGCGCGTCGGTTGTGGGCGTGATCGCCGGCGCCGGGAGGTAGGTGGTTGCGGTCACCGTTTCGGTGACCGTCTCCGTCGACGAGGGTGGCGCAGACGGTGATAGGGATGACGACACCGGCGCGGATGTCGAGGGTGTCGTCACCGACGTGATGGGGACAAGTGGTGGCACCGTTGTCTTCTCGGGAACGAGAAGCAGGAACCCGAGAGCGATGATCGCCAGCACACCCGCCGCCGCGGCTATCGCAACGATCCACACTTGACGGGATGTGCCCCGAGACGGCGGGGTCACCGGGAGCAATTGCGTGGGCTCGTCCCCGCCGTCGCTCCAGGCCCGCACCGTGTCTTCGTAGGACGGCATTCCTCGGCACCTCCGTGACGGTCATCGCTCGATCTGCCACCGAGCCGATGGCGCCGGATGCCGCCACGCTAATGAGCGATTCTGAGGTGCCGCTGAGATGCAGCTGCCAAATACTTGGACGATTCGCAGAGGTCAGCGCGTCGCTGTGCCGGTCGGACTTTCCAGCTTCCCGTCTCCGACTCCGACACCCGGCTTCACTCCACCCGGCACCCCCGCGCCATCGACTACCCCGGCCGAAATCCGGGGCCCCCGGGCGGGGCCCGACATCAGCACCGGCAGCTGAGTGCCGCGCGAGGGACGCAGTGCGGGCAGCTGGCCGGGCACGAAGACCGGGTTATAGGGCGCCGGAACGGGCGGTGGCGGAGCCGCGGCGACAGACGGGGCAAGACCGACTGCGATTGCCGCCACAACTGTTGCTACACAAAATGTTCGGATCATGGTGCCACTCCTTCAGCCATGCCACGTGGGTCCTCCAGCTGCCCGGCGGTCATCCCGGCGCCGATTCGGGCGGTGTACCCGGAGTCGACACCGGCGGAGATCCGGGCACCGCGCGGCGTTGCCGGAGACAGCCCAAACGGTGGTTGCGCCGCGGTCGCCGCATAGTTGGGTGTCCCACCCGGCACGGCCACGGGCACCGCAGGCATCGGGTTCACCGGCGGCGGGTCCGCCATGGCTTGCGGCGCACACCACAAGGACACTAATACCCCTGTGGCACAGACGAATTTCATCATCAGATCTTGATCGGATCGCCATAGATTGCGAACTCGGTGTGACCGGTCTCGGTCGACGCCCGCAACGAGGCGAAGGAACGGATCGTCACGTCACCACCACAGGCATCTGCCTTCACATGCACGTTGTCCAAATCCAGCGCACCCGTACCACCGTGGGACAGAACCATATTGGCCATCGGGAGGTTCACGATGACGCCCGGCTGCACCACAGTCTGAACGAACCCGCTGACTCCCGCGCTGCCTCCCACTCCCACCGACGGTGTCGGTGCCACACCAAGGCTCACCGACGGCGCGATACCCGCCGATCCACCAAGCTGCAAGCCCGAAGACACATCCGACTGGCAACCGAGCTGATATCCGATGACGAAGAGGCTGTCGGTGATGGGGTTGGTGCCGCCGGAGGCGGTCGCCGTGCCCGACAGGGTAATGAATGCCTCACGCGAGTTGGTTGCCGCGGCCAGGTTGGGAACCACGTTGACGCGTTCATTGTCGAGCCTGATCTGCAGTTGCCAGCCATCGCGGGTCGTCCGCGAATATGACTGCGGCGCCATCTCTCTCGGCTCTGCACTGGCCGGTACCGCGACCATGAACCCAAGCATGGCAACGATGAAGCTTGTCGCTACGAGTCGGGTAATCACGCACATCACGATGCCCAAACCAGCCACCGGAGTTAACCCACCGCGATCCAGTCAGTCAGGTGCGCGCAGAAAGCGTCAACTTAGCGGTATCCGTCGCATTCGCGCCGCGGGTGCAGTTCGTGACACAACCGGCCTTCTTCTGGACGTGTCGGCACCACTTCTGTCGGCGTCACCTCTGTCGGCGCGACCGGCGCGGGCGTCTCCACCACCACGGTGGTTTCGATAACCGTGGTGACCACCGTCTCCGTCGGCGGCGCGACGGGCACCGAACTACTTGGCACACGCGGATGTTCGGTCGTCGTCGTCACCGGAGCCGGCGCCACCGGCTCCTCAGCCTTGTCCACCTCCAGCAGGGCCAGAACCAACGCCGCCACAATGGCCAGGGCCGCCGCCGCACAGACGATCCACACCCAGCGCCATGAGCGATTGCCTACGGAAATCTCGGAGTCATCCGCCTCGGAGTACGCAGCGACAGGCGGATTCAATGGCCGCTGGGTAGTCGGCGGCATCGACTCCTCGTCGGGCGGGAATTCGGTCATCAGGGCACGAGGCTACCGCCATCAACGGCAGCCCACTGCCGAAATCTCGATCGGCGGCACATCTAGATCTATCTCGCCGAAAGTGAAGCTGTGGCGAAGATTCTCGGAAAATCCCGCCATGGCTTCACGCTCGGCGTCAGGCCGCGGACGGCCGCCGCGCATAGGTGGTGGTGCGTTCCACTGCGGGGCGTCCGATGCCGTCGGCGATTTCTTCCAGCTCGGCGATGGTCTTGGCGGATCCGTGTTCAGATCCGGCCATCCGGGAGATGGTCTCCTCCATGAGGGTGCCGCCCAGATCGTTGGCACCTCCTTCGAGCATCACCCGTGTACCGTCGATACCCAGCTTGACCCAGCTGGTCTGGATGTTGTGGATACGCCCATGCAGCATGATGCGCGCCAATGCGTGCACCGCCCGGTTGTCACGGTTGGTGGGCCCGGGCCGCGCGGCGCCCGCCAGGTACAGCGGGGCGCTCTGATGCACGAACGGCAGCGGTACGAACTCGGTGAATCCGCCTGTGCGGTCCTGAATTCCGGAGAGAACCCGCAGATGCGACACCCAGTGCTTGGGCGTATCGACGTGCCCATACATCATGGTGGAGCTGGACCGCAGCCCCACTTCGTGCGCGGTGCTGATGACATCGATCCATTCCGACGCGGGCAGCTTGCCCTTAGTCAGCACCCACCGAACCTCGTCGTCGAGGATCTCGGCGGCGGTGCCCGGAATGGTGTCCAGACCTGCGGCGCGCAGTTCGGTCAACCACTCACGAACGCTCTGGCCACCCTTGGACGCACCGTTGACGATCTCCATCGGGCTGAAGGCGTGCACGTGCATGCTGGGCACCCGCTTCTTGACCGCGCGCACCAGATCGGCATACCCGGTGACCGGCAGCTCCGGGTCGATACCGCCCTGCATGCAGACCTCGGTAGCACCGGCGACATACGCCTCCCAGGCGCGGTCTCCGACCTCCTCGGCCGACAGCGAGAAGGCGTCGGCATCGCCCTTGCGCTGCGCGAAGGCGCAGAAACGGCAGCCGGTGTAGCAGATGTTGGTGAAGTTGATGTTCCTGTTCACCACGTACGTGACGTCGTCACCGACCACATCCGCGCGGATCGAATCAGCCAGCGCGGCAACAGCATCCATAGCCGGACCCTCGGCGGTCGCCAACGCCAGGTACTCGTCATCGCTGCAGCCGGCCGGATCTCTCTCGGCGGAGCGCAGCGCCGCCAGCACGTCACCGCTCACCTTTTCCGGGGCACGCGCATTCAGTTCACGAACATGTTCGCGGATGGATTCCCAGTCCCCGAAGGCACTCGCCAGATCGCTACGGGTGTCGGTGTTGCGGCCCTCCGAATCGATGGCCTCATGCAGGTCTACCCGGCCCGTCGACTCCCAGGTCTCGTCGGGCTCCTGCCAGGGCAATCCCGTCGGCGAGATATCCAGGGCGTAACCGGTTTCCGGGTCGGCCAGGGCCTCCACGTGTCCACGTACCCGCGGGTCGATCCACGCCGCCCCCGCCTGCACGTACTGCGGGTGCGCGGTGAGCCGCTGCACCAGGTCGTATCCGGCCTCGGCGGTCACGTCGGCCAGATCGTCCACTGCGGGCCAGGGGCGTTCGGGATTGACGTGGTCGGGCGTGAGCGGCGAGACACCGCCCCAGTCGTCCACACCCGCCGCGATGAGCGCGAGGCATTCACTGCGGGACACCAGGTTTGGCGGCGACTGCACCCGCATCTTGGGACCCAGTACCAGCCTGGTCACGGCGATGGTGGCCAGGAAGTCGTCGATATCGGCGTCGGGCGTCGACTTCATCGCGGTGTCCGGCTTGGCGCGGAAGTTCTGCACAAGCACTTCCTGCACGTGCCCGAACTCCTTGTGTACCTTCCGGATCGCGTGAATGGTCTCGGCCCGTTCGGTCAGGTTCTCCCCGATGCCCACCAGCAGCCCGGTGGTGAAGGGGATGGACAGCCGGCCGGCGTCGGTCAGCGTGCGCAGCCGCACCGCGGGGTCCTTGTCGGGGCTGCCATAGTGCGCCTCGCCCCGCGTCTCGAACAGCCGCCGCGACGTGGTTTCCAGCATCATCCCCATCGAAGGCGCCACCGGCTTGAGCCGTGCCAGCTCGGACCAGGTCATCACGCCCGGGTTCAGGTGCGGCAGCAGTCCCGTCTCTTCCAGCACCCGGATCGACATGGCCCGCACGTAATCGAGCGTGGTGTCATATCCACGCTCATCGAGCCACTGCTTGGCCTCCGGCCAGCGGTCCTCGGGCCGATCGCCCAGCGTGAACAAGGCCTCTTTGCAACCCAATTCGGCGCCGCGACGGGCAATGTCCAAGATCTCGTCGGGCTCCAGGTACATGCCCTGGCCCTGCGCGCGCAGCTTGCCCGGAACCGTCACGAAGGTGCAGTAATGGCACTTGTCCCGGCACAGATGGGTAACCGGAATGAAGACCTTGCGCGAATAGGAGACCGGCAGGCGCCCGGCCGCGCCGCGACGCCCGGCCGACTCCAGCCCGGCGTCGCGCACGCGCGACGCACTGGCCATCAGATCGACCAGATCGTCTCCCCGCGCGGTCAGCGCGAGCGCGGCCTCATCGACGTTCAGCGTCACGCCATCGCGGGCGCGTCGCAGCACCCGCCTCAGCGCGGGCGATGAGCCACCTGCGCGTGCGGCATCCGGAACAGAAGATGCCGCTTTCGGCGCGGGAAAGGCGGGATTCGGCAGCGGCGTTACGTCGTCGGGCACGTTTGTACAACCGTCGGTCACCCCCAGATCATCCGCCCGTACCAAAAGCCCCACCACTCGGGGGTTCATCAACGGGACCACGCTGCGAAAACACCCGGGATGGCTAGGCTGATCTTCGTGAGTCTTACGAGAACGCTCAAGCAGAAACTTCCGTTTCTGCGGTATTCGTTTCTGCGTGCGGTGTTCGGCGGGCTGAACGTCATGCGCACTGGTCAGATGGGCGACGGCCGTGAAGAGGCCACCGCCGAGCACGTCATCGCCACCGCCCCGGCCGGGGATGTCGACGCCGCGATCAACGCCATCGACAACTTCGCGTATGACCAATCGATTCTGATGAATGTCGGCGACGAGAAGGGGCAGCTGCTCGACGCGGCCGTCAAACGCGCCAACCCCAAGATCGCCCTCGAGCTGGGCGCGTACTGCGGCTACAGCGGGCTACGGATCGCGCGTGCGGCTCCCGGCGCCAAGTTCTTCTCCATCGAGAAGTCGGGGGCCAACGCCTCGGTGGCCCGCCGGGTCTGGGCCCACGCCGGGCTGGCCGACCGCACCACCTGCCTCACCGGCACAGCCGACGACGGCACCACCCTGGACACACTGACCAAGGACTACGGATTCACCGAGGGATGCCTGGACTTCGTGTTCATCGACCACTGGAAGGACGTCTACCTCGACGACCTGCAGCGGCTGATGGAACGGGGCTGGCTGCATCCGGGCACGATCGTGGTGGCCGACAACGTTGGCTTCCCCGGCTCCCCCAAGTACCGCGCGTACATGAAGGAACAGCAGGGAAAGCGCTGGCAGACCATTGAGCACGAGACCCATGTCGAGTACCAGACATTGGTGAAGGACCTGGTCCTCGAGTCTGAGTACTTGGGCTAGACGTTCGCCCGCCGTAGGACATATGCCGCGGGCAGCACACCGAACGCCAACAGCAGCACGGGCCCAAACCCGCTGAAAATCACGTCACCGCCGGGCCCGCCGAACAACAGCAGCGTCGTGGTCGCCACGAACGCCCACAGCGGTGCCCCCGACCATCGGGTCGACGGTGCCCATTGCAGCGCGCACCACACCAGCACCACGTTGAGGACAGCGCTGATGACCAGGCCCAGCGGAACCAGAACCCCGCCAAAGCGCGTGTTGAGCAGAGCAGCGCCGAAAATGGCACTGATGATGCCGTCGACAACGAGCGCGGTCAGTACGAACGCGCGCAGATAAACGTTCAGGCGTCTAAATCGGGACGGAGTCGAGCTGGGCCACGAGTGAGCCGACGACCCATTGGAAGTTGTCCAGCCGGTCTTGCCAATGCTGCTGGTTGGGGTCCAGGTCCGGATCAGGTGGCATGGATCGAGCTTACAACTCCACGCCGGCGAACAGATCTGATTCCCATCCGGTGTCGACACCGGCCACACCACGCACCAGCACAAAATGCTCGATGTCCGCGAGCGGCAACGCGATCAGGTTCGACAGCGCCAGCGAGGTCCCGTCCTCGGAGACGGTGAGCTGGGTGGCATGCGCGCGCAGCGCGGCGGCCTTGGCGTCGCGATAGGCCGAGACGTCGATGGCGGCGCTGATCTGCTCGTCGGCATAAGTGGGTATGACGTCGACGGGGGCCGGCTCACATCCCGGAGGCAGCTGCTTCATCGCGGCGAGCCCCGCGCTCAGCGCACTGGTGGCGATGACGGTCCAGTACAGCTTGGCCACCTTCCAGGAGGCCTGCTCGACCGCAGCGGTGGTCACCGTGTGCGCCTGGATGTGGTCGGGATGCCCATATCCCCCGAAGGGGTCGTAGGTGATGACGACGTGCGGGCGGTGCTCGTCGATCAACCGCGTCAGTTCCGCGACGGCATCGTCGATGTCGGCGCCAGCGAATGCCCGCGGATGCAGTGGCCCGGTGTCGGCCATGCCGGAGTCACGCCAGTGCCCGGCACCACCAAGAAAAACGGGCTGCTCGACCCCGAGGTGCTTCAGCGCGGCAGACAATTCCGCGATGCGGTACCCGCCGAGTTGATCGGCGTGGTCCACGGCGAGCTGTGCCCAGCGGTCGCCGATCACCTCGCCTTCCTCACCGAGAGTGCAGGTGACAACCTTGACGTCGGCGCCTTCGGCGGCGTACCGCGCGATGGTTCCGCCGGTCGTCAGGGACTCATCGTCGGGGTGCGCGTGCACGAGCATCAGACGGCGGGTCATGGGCGGGTCTTCTTCCACTCTCCTGCCGTGGCCACGATTCCCACCGGAACCGCACCGGTCAGCTCGACGTTCTGCACGCTGGGGCCGGCCGCGGCGATGGTGGTGTCCTGCATGATCGGCAACACCGTTGCCATCTTCCACAATTGCGGCTCGGCCTGATCGACGACCTTGCCCACATCGGCCTGCCCGGTGAGCGCGGCGTCGATGCTGGCCTGCAGGCCCTCATCGCACAACCCGGTGAGATTGCTCGGGGCGCGAACGGATTCTTCCCGCGCTGGCGGCGCCGGCGTATTGCTCGCCGGTGGCGGGGGCGGTGTCGTGGTGCGGGTCTCGGGCAGCTTGCTCGATTGCAGCGCCGGGCAGCCGTAGCGGGAGGCCAGCACGGTGGCCAAGTCTCCGCCCGACTGGTGCCAGCCGACGATGGCGTCGACGCGGCCGTCCGGAATCGCCTGGCCGTACAGCGTGGGCGGGTCGAGGGCCAGGACGCTGGCCCGCACTCCGGCATTGCGCAGTTGATCGGCGGCGGTGTTGGCGACGGCGACCGACGTCGGATCGTTGGCAGCGGCACTGATCACCAGGCTCAGCGGCTCGCCGTCCCGGGTGATCTGTGGCGGACCTGCCGGGGCGCCGGGTGCCGGCGGTACCTCGACGGCTTCATATCCGGCCTCTTTGAGTAACGCCAGGGCCGCGTCGCGGGTGAGAGCAGTGGGCGCGGTGGGCTTGTATCCCGGGTCCGAGGGGGAACGCACCTGTGCCGCCGCCAGGGTGACGGCGTTGTCGTTGCCGGCAGCCACCGCGGCCAGCAGCCCGACATCCAGCAGTCCGAGCAGCCCACGGCGCACCTTGGCATCGGTGAGCGTGGGCTGTCCGGCGCGCAAGGTCAGCTGCAAGGTGCGCGGCGCGACGATGCGTGCGGTGCGCACGCCAGGAATGTTGGACAGCTGAGCGAAGGTCACCGCACTGCCGTGCACCTGGGCTACCTGGGTGTCCCCGTTACGGATCGAGTCGGCCAGCACCGTGGGCGCGCCCGCACGCCGGAACAGGATTTCGTCGGGAACCGCGGGTTTGGCCCAGTACCGGTCGTTACGGGCGAGCAGGATCTCGTCACGCTGGGGGTCGATCGCGTCGACCCGGAAGCGTCCCCCGGACGCGGGCATCGACTTGATCAGCCCGGAGGCGAACCCGCCCGGAATGTCCTTCACGATGTGCGCGGGCAGCAGATCGGTGAACAGCTCGCGCCAGGCCGGGTACTTGTGGTCGAAGGTGACGACCACACGCTTGCCGCCGTCACGTGACTGCACGTCGGTGATGTTTCCGTAGCCCGCCGGGTCGACGGTCCCGGGCTGAACGAGCATCTGTTGCCACAGGTAGGAGAAATCGTCGGCACCGATGGGTGCGTTATCGGTCCACTGCGCCTCGGGACGGATCGTGTAGGTGACCGTGAAGGGTTCTTGACTGGTCTCTTCGGCCGATACCAGCAGCGTCGGGTCCAGCTCCCAGCGTGAGCCGGTGGTGGTCGTCGAGTCGGGCACCGGGCGGAACGCACTGGGCAGCACCAGCGAGCTGATCGCGGAGTTCACCGGTGACTGATCCGACAGCAGGTGCGGATTGAATCCGGCGCCGATCGAATCGATACCCACCACGATCTGCTCTTTTTTGGGCGGCGGCGGTGTCGTGGAATTGGTGGTTTCGCTGCCTTGCACGGCCGGTGGCGCGCTGACGGAGCACCCCGCGAGCAGCACCACACCGAGTACTGCGCACAGTCGCAGGCGCGGTGACTCGATCGGCATGAGGACCAACCTTATCGGTGGGGTGGCACGTGGCGCCCGCGGCAACCGGTCAGGGGGTCACGATCGCAAAGTTGGGATCGGGCTGATCGAGCACGGCGACCAGCCGCGCGAATCCGGTCACGTCGCCGTCCACGGTGATCTCGCCCGAAGCGACAAGCTGCGCCGGGTCCGTGCCATCCAGCAGAACCTTGATGAGGATCGGCCGGGTAAGAGTGAAGGTCACGTCGGGCTCACTGATGTCCGCGGGCCGGTCATAGTGCACCAGCACGCCGTTGCGCAGCTCCACGCGGTGCACGCGATCCTCGTCGGTGAAACGCCAATCGCTGACGAAGTGTTCATCCCAGGCCTTCGGGCCGTTGATGCGCAGCGAGAGCGCGTCGAAGACCTGATCCACCGTCAGCGCCGCCACCACCGAGGGCGAACCGACTGTGATGGGAGTTCCGACGTTGCCATGAGACAGTTCGTAGGCGCCCATCAGGTAGAAATTACGCCAGGTGGCGTTCTCCGATCCGTAACCGAGTTGCTGAAAACAGCTGGCCTGCAACGCCTTGGCCGCTTCGTTGGCCGGATCGGCGAAGATCACATAGTTGACCACCTGGGCCACCCATCGATAGTCGCCCTCCTCAAAGGCGATGCGCGCCTTACGTAGTACCTCCTCGGCGCCACCCATGAACTCGACGTGCCGCTGCGCGTTCGCGACCGGTGGATGCTCCCAGAGGTGCGCCGGATTGCCGTCGAACCAGCCCATGTAGCGCTGGTAGATCGCCTTGACGTTGTGGCTGACCGACCCGTAGTAGCCGCGCGCATGCCATGCGCTGGCAAGGGCCGGGGGAAGCTGCAGCGACTCGGCGATCTCGGAGCCCACCAGTCCCTGGTTGAGCTGGCGCAGCGTCTGATCGTGCAGGTAGGCATACAAATCTCGCTGCAAGGCAAGGTATTCCACCAGAAGTTCGGTCCCCCAAGTGGGCCAATGGTGCGAGGCGAACACCACATCGGAAGCACGCGCGTACAGGTTGATGGCCTCGGTGATGTAGCGCGCCCACACGTGCGGATCACGGACCAGTGCGCCACGCAGGGTCAGCAGATTGTGCAGGGTGTGCGTGGCGTTCTCGGCCATACAGAGCGCGCGGCGCTGCGGGAAGTGGAAATTCATCTCCGCGGGCGCCTCGGTGCCCGGCGTGAGCTGGAAGACCATGTGCACTCCGTCAATGGTCTCTTCCTGCCCGGTATGGGTGATGTCGAGAGTCGGCGGAATCAGCGTGACGGTGCCGATGGAATTGGTTTGGCCCAGGCCGGAGCCCACCTGCCCCAGCGGCCCCCTCGGCAGCACCGCACCGTACATGTACACAGCCCGGCGCGTCATCGCGGTTCCCGCATACACGTTCTCGGCCACCGCATGTTCCAGGAATCCCGCCGGGGCCAGGACTGGGCAGTGACCCGCCGCGACATCCTCCGCGCTCACCACCCCCAGCGCGCCCCCGAAATGGTCGGCGTGGGAATGGGTGTAGATCAGCCCGGTCACCGGGCGATCGCCCCGATGACTCCGGTAGAGCGCCAATGCGGCAGCGGCGGTTTCCGCGGACACCAGCGGGTCGATCACGATGACCCCGCGCTCCCCCTCGACGAGCGTCATGTTGGAGATGTCCAGGCCGCGTACTTGGTAGATGCCCTCGGTGACGAGGTACAGCCCCTGCCTGATGTTCAGGCCGCACTGCCGCCACAGGCTCGGGTGCACCGATGCCGGGCAGCTGTCACGCAAGAAGCCGTAGGAGTCGTTGTCCCACACTGTTTTTCCGGAAGCATCGGTGACGATGCCCGGTTCCAGGGCCGCGATGAATCCCCTGTCGGCGTCGTCCTGGTCTGCGGTGTTGGCGAACGGAAGCTCCTGCGCCGCCGCCACGTTCTGTTCGATGATGCGCGATGTGGGCTGGGTCTGCTCCATATCGCGATAGTACCCACAGGCCCCTTCGAGCGATCGCGAAAGCCGTTATCCCTCAAACGAGTTCATTGAGCCAGGGCAACCGCCGTTACCAAAGTCAGTCGAGGTCGACCCGGACGGTCAAAAGTTCGGTGCCCACGGCACGGACCACTGCGCTATTGGCCGTCGGCAGCTGCTGCAGCCGCGCGCGGGCGTCATCCTCGGGAAGCAGGTGCGCGGTGCCGGTGCGCCATTGGTCGCGGATTCGCAGCCGCACCGCCGGGTTGGCCTTGATGTTGCGCACATAGTCGGAGTGATCGCCATGTTCGGAGACCAACCAGAATTGGTCACCGACGAGGCGCCCGCCGATCGCGGTGTGCCGCGGCTGTCCGGATTTGCGGCCTGTGGTCTCCAGCATCACGACCGGCAGTTTTCGTCCCACCGGGTTGACGAGATACCGCTGTGCGTTGTGAACCACGAGGCGCTTGATGGAGTTGAAATCAACCACGCCATGCAGTCTGCTCCCATTCCGGCGGCGATGCGAGACAGCGAGCCTCAAAGCTCCTTGAGGCGAGCTTTGAGCAGGCAGAACTCGTTGCCTTCGGGGTCGGCCAAGACATGCCATTGCTCCTGGCCGGTCTGACCGATGTCGGCCGGACGTGCGCCGAGCTTCAGGAGGCGTTCGAGCTCGGCGTCCTGATCGCGGTCGGTGGGGTTGACGTCGATATGCAGCCGCGATTTCCCGGAGCGCGGCTCAGCACTGAAACTCAGGAACAGCGTCGGCTGCGGGCCGCCGAACCCCTCGCGGGCTCCGATCTCCAGCGAGCCGTCTTCCTCACGACTCAGCACGACGAAGTCCAGAACCTCGCACCAGAACCGTGCCAGCGCCTCCGGGTCGCGACAATCGAGCACGAGCTCGCTGATACGACAGGCCATCGGCCAAACCTAGCTGTTGTTGGCGGCTGCCTTCGCGCGTGAGCGATTGCGCGCCCGGGTGTTGGCATCCAGGTCAACCTTGCGCACGCGCACGATTTCCGGGGTCACCTCGACACATTCGTCGGCCGCGCAGAACTCCATGGCCTGCTCGAGGTCGAGCTCGATGGGCCGTGCCAGGGTCTCCATGACATCGGCGGTCGACGAGCGCATGTTCGTCAGCTTCTTCTCGCGGGTGACGTTGACGTCAAGATCCTCGGCACGCGGGTTGATCCCGACGACCTGGCCCTCATAGGTGTCTTCACCGGGCTCCACGAAGAACTGCCCGCGGTCGGCGAGCTGGATCATCGCGAATGGGGTGATGCTGCCGGTCCGGTCGGACACGAGCGATCCGGTGTGCCGCGCGCGGATCTCGCCCGCCCACGGGCGGTAACCCTCGAAGACGGCGTTCGCGATGCCGGTGCCGCGGGTCAGCGTCAGGAAGTCGGTGCGGAATCCGATGAGGCCACGCGACGGCACGATGAAGTCCATGCGGACCCATCCCGCGGCATGGTTGGCCATCTCCTCCATGCGGCCCTTGCGGGCGGCCATCAGCTGGGTGATGGCACCCACGAATTCCTCGGGACAGTCGATGGTCATGGCCTCGAACGGCTCGTGCAGCTTGCCGTCGATCTGCCGGGTGACCACCTGAGGCTTGCCGACGGTCAGTTCGAAGCCCTCACGGCGCATCTGTTCGACGAGGATGGCCAGCGCCAGCTCCCCACGGCCCTGCACCTCCCAGGCGTCCGGACGGCCGATGTCGACGACCTTGATGGACACGTTGCCGACGAGCTCCGAGTCCAGCCGCGACTTGACCATGCGTGCGGTCAGCTTGTGCCCCGACACCTTGCCGGCCAGCGGCGAGCTGTTGGTGCCGATGGTCACCGAGATGGCGGGCTCATCGACGGTGATGCGCGGCAGCGCGTGCGCGTGATCGGGGTCGGCGAGCGTGTCGCCGATCATGATCTCCGACATACCCGCGACGGCGACGATGTCACCGGCGACCGCCTCTTCGGTGGGGCTGCGGTCGACACCCTCGGTGGCGAGCAGCTCGGTGATCTTCGCGTTGGTGATGACGGGGTGGCCATCTACTTCGCGCATCCAGGCGATCTGCTGACCCTTGCGGATCCGTCCGTTGTAAATGCGGATCAGCGCGAGCCGGCCCAGGAACGCCGAAGCATCCAGGTTGGTGACGAGGGCCTGCAGCGGCGCCTCGGGGTCACCCTTGGGCGGCGGGATGTGCTCGAGCAGGACGTCGAAGAGCGGGTCGAGGTTCTCGCCGTCCGGGTTCTCCCCGTTCGGGGGCTCGGTGGTGCTGGCGATCCCGGCGCGGCCCGATGCGTACAGCGTGGGCAGATCGAGCGCCTTCTCCGCAGCCGCCTGTGCTTCCTCATCGAGGTCAGAGGCCACATCGAGCAGCAGGTCGTGGCTCTCCTCGACCACCTCGGCGATGCGCGCATCGGGGCGGTCGGTCTTGTTGACGACAAGGATCACCGGCAGGTGCGCCGAAAGCGCCTTGCGCAGCACGAACCGGGTCTGTGGGAGGGGCCCCTCGGAGGCGTCCACCAGCAGCAGCACTCCGTCGACCATCGACAGGCCGCGCTCCACCTCGCCGCCGAAGTCGGCGTGGCCGGGGGTGTCGATGACGTTGATGACGGTCATGGAGCCATCCGCATGGTGCCGGTGCACCGCGGTGTTCTTGGCCAGGATGGTGATGCCCTTTTCCTTCTCCAGATCACCGGAGTCCATCAGGCGCTCGACGGCGTCATCACCTCGGTGCGTGAGCGCACCCGATTGTTTGAGCATCGCGTCGACCAGGGTTGTCTTGCCGTGGTCGACGTGCGCAACAATGGCTACGTTCCGGAAACTGTGGGTCACGTCTGCCAATTCTGGCAGTGAGGACCCCTGTTCACGAAACTGGCGTTATCACGTGTGACGCCCGACATAGACACAAACACAGCCCAAGACGCATTTAGACCCAGAAGTAGGACCCTCAGTGAAGGCCAGCAAGGTCGCACGACTCAAGCCCAAGAAGAAGTGCTGTAAGAGCAAACCACGCTGTATGAAGTGCCCTCTTGTGGTGCACAAGATGCAGAAAGCCGAGCAGCACGGGCTCTCCGACAAGGAGCTCAAGAAGGTGCTACACCGGGCGCGGGCCCACTAGCGCCGCCCGCAGCGCGGGGATCCACCCCGCGTCCGCGGCGACCCACTCCACCGTGTCGAGTTCGTCGGCGGTGACCCAGCGCAGGGCCAGATGCTCATGCGGGTGCGGGATGCCGCCGTCGTGCACGCGTGCGCGATAGGCACGCAACACCAGATTCCCGACGACGACGTCCTCGCCGACGCGGGTGTCAACCTCGACCTCGATCCCGAGTTCCTCGCGTAGCTCCCGGGCAAGTGCCTGCGGCTCCGATTCGCCCTCGGCGACCTTGCCGCCCGGGAGCTCCCACTGCCCGGCCAACTCGGCAGGTTTGGATCGCTGCGCGATAAGCAGCTTGTCGCCATCGATCACCGCACCCGCGACCACTATCGCCATGGTGGTCGACGCTATACGTTGAGTTGATGGCCCTGCTCACCGATGACCAGATCAACGCAGCGCTCGCCGAGCTTCCCGGGTGGACCCGCGAGGGCGACTCCCTGCGCCGCGCCGTCACGTTCGACGCCTTTCTCGACGGAATCGACGCGGTACGCCGCATCGCCGAGCACGCGGAAGCCGCCGATCATCACCCCGATATCGATATCCGATGGCGCACCGTGACATTCGTGCTGTCCACGCATTCCGAAGGTGGCATCACCGACAAGGATCTGGCGCTGGCCGAAACCATCGACTCACAGACCGGCCGCTAGGTCCATGCCACATCGGCCCTGCCCGCGTCTATGCGACAAAACGTGTTACAGGCTCTGCACTGCCCTAGTTGTCGCATAGACGCGGGCAACAGGACAGTGGATGCCGAGGAACTCGGGCGCTGCGGAGCTTTACAAGATCGCGGTGACATTGCCGTGTCGCATGACCCGGTCCTCGCAGTGCCAGGCAACCGCACGCGACAGCACCAGGCGTTCCACATCGGAACCGAGCCGCACCAGGTCTTCCACGGTGTGCGTGTGGTCGACCCGGATCACGTCCTGCTCGATGATCGGGCCCTCGTCCAGCTCCGCTGTCACGTAATGCGCTGTGGCACCGATCATTTTCACGCCGCGTTCCCGTGCACGGCGATACGGCATGGCGCCGGTGAACGCGGGGAGGAATGAATGGTGGATGTTGATCAGCGGGCAACTGATCTCGTTGAGAAATTCCGGCGACAGGATCTGCATGTATCGAGCCAGGACCACCAGGTCGACGTTTCCCTGCAGCAGGTCCAGCTGCTTGCGTTCGGCTTCGGCGCGGTTCTCGCGAGTTGCCGGGATATGCACGAAGGGCAGCCCAAATGAGCGCACCTGATCGGCAAGATCGGGGTGGTTGGAGATCACCATCACGATCGACATGTCGAGCTCGCCGCGACGGTTACGCCACAACAGGTCCAGCAGGCAGTGATCTGTACGCGACACCATGATCGCGACTCTCTTGGGCTTGGCGGCCTCACTGAATCGGTACTGGATCTCGAATTCTTCAGCGATGGAAGCGAATCGCTTCTCCATGTCTTCGCGTGCGGCGCTGAGCCCGGAACGGTGAAAGACAGTGCGCTGCATGAACCAGCCACCCTGCGGTTCCGTCGAGTACTGCGCCAGCGAGATGATGCTGGCGCCGGCCTCGGCCAGGAACGCGCTGACCGCGGCGACCACGCCGATCCGGTCGGGGCATTGCAGCAGCAGCCTGCCGATGTCCTTGGAGTGGAAGGCATCCGACGAGCCCGTGGGGTGGGCCCCTTGGGGAGATATGGGAAACATGCCCTACCCCACCTTCAGTCCGTGCATGCGCGCCAAGAACTTCAGGAACAGCCGGGCGGGCAGTAGCCGTTGCGCGGCCATGATGAGCGGGGCGTTACTGCCCTTGGCGTACAAAGGCTTCGGGTTCGGATTCAGCGCCACGTCCACAACCAGGCGGGCCAGATCATCGGTGGCCATGCCGTGCTGTTCCCGCGCGGCCATGGCCGCGTCGACCGTCTGGAATGCTTCGCGGTAGGCGGATCCCTCGGCCACGATGCGATTGCGCCGCGTCTCGATCCCCGTGGCGATGACGCCGGGTTCCACAGTGCTTACCGTGATCCCGAACGGCGCGACCTCGTACCGCAGGCAGTCGGCCACGGTGTGCAATGCCGATTTAGCCGAGCTGTAGGTCGACCGAAAGGGCACGTGCAAGGTGCCTGCCATCGATCCCACCATCACGATGGCGCCGCGGCGCCGTTCTCGCATCCCGGGTAGCACCGCTTTGGTAAGCGCCACGGGCCCAAAGACATTGGTGGTATACAGCTTCTCGAAGTCATCGATGGAGATGTCTTCCAGCGCGCCGATCTGACTTTCTCCGGCGTTGTTGACCAGGATGTCCACCTCGCCCGCCTGCGCGACACATTCGGCGACGCTGGCCTTGTCGGTTTGGTCCAGCCGCAGATACTGCACCCCGGCGATGCGGTCGGCGATGGTGTCCGGATTACGGCTGGTACCGAAGACGCGGTGCCCGCGCTCGACGAAGATCCGGGCCGCGCTCGCGCCGATCCCGCTGGAAGCACCGGTGACCAGGACGGTCCAATGTTCAGACATGGCCGCAACGCTAGCCGGTGGGCGAAACTTCCCGATTCCAAGCCCGTGACCTGATCCCCGTCACCGCCATCCAGGTCAACGTCGCCATTGCCGCCACAATGTCCACCAGCCCGGCCCATGCCAACGGCCAGGGCCGGTCGATGCGCCAGATATCCGGTTGGGCGAAACTGAGCAGCCAGGGCACCCCGACCAGTAACAGCACCAGCCATCCGTACCCAAAGATCTTCGCGCCCAGTTTTTCTCGCCAGGGCCCGTGGAGTAGCCACACCATGAACGGAACCATCCACACCCAATGGTGGGTCCATGAGATGGGCGAGATGAGCAGACCGAACATCTGCACCACGCAGATCCGCCCCAACCTGTCGTCCACGGCCCGCCAGGCGAAAAAGGCCAGTACCGCTGTCACCAGGTATGCCACCAGCACCAGTGCTCCCGAGCCCGCGTCGTGGCCGAGAATCCTGGAGATCCCGCCCCGCCAGGACTGGTTGAACACGGTGGCGATCGGCCCGATCCGGTCCGGCTTACCCAACAGATCGGTGAAGTAGTAGCGCCCCTGCTCCCCGACGATCGCGATGCCCACCAGCACGGTGAGCACAAAGACCACCGCGGCCCAGATGGCGGTCGCCCAGCGGCGCGCACCCAGGAAGTAGAGGCCGGAGACCAAAGGAGTCAGCTTCACCCCGCCTGCGAGTCCCACCAGCGTTCCGGAGATCCACCACCGCGATGACGTCACCGCCAGCAAGATCAGCAGCATCAACAACACATTGATTTGCCCGTAGTCCAGGGTCGAACGCACCGGTTCGGTCCACATGGTCACGGCCGTCCACACGGCGGCCCCACGCGCGTCGTCGAATCCGAGTAACCGCTGACTCAGCCGGACCACCGCGTAGAGCGCGGCGATGGTGCCCAGAATCCAGCACAGTCCGAGCAGAGTGAACGGAAGCAGGTGCAGCGGCCAGAACACCACGGCCGCAAAGGGCGGATAGGTGAAGGGCAGCGGGAAGTCCGGCGTCTTGTCCGGGTAGGTGAACTCGTAGAGATTGCCGTGGCCCAGAGTTGCCGGACCGCTGACGTACACATGCAGGTCCACAAGGTCGGCACCGTGCGGCGTTAGGTACGCCCAGGCGAGGCGCACCGCGACACTCAGCGCCAACAGCCACGGAGCCCATTCGCGGACACGCCGCCACGCCGACGCGCCGCGTGTCGAAACCTGGGGCTCGGCATTCGCCCTGGTCGGCTCTGTTCTCATCGGGGCTTCGATAACCTCGCTCACTCGTTTTGGTAACGGTTCCATCTACGCCACACGCGTCACTTGAGTAACACGCGTAACGGATTACCTTGGCGTTTAACACCAGTAATCACGTCTAGCGAAACAGCATTGGAGTTCAATATGTCACGGATCACCAACGTCTTCATGGGCGCGTCGATCGCGGCCTTCGCGTCGGCCGGCCTGGCGCTGGGCCTGGCGTCGACCGCCAGCGCTGACCCCATCCCCGCCCCGGGGCCGAACCCGACCAACCCCGCCGCGATCCTGGGCCAGGCAGCTTCGGGCTTCGGTAACGCGCCCGCCGCCGCACCGGTTGCTCCTGCGGCACCCGCGGCCATCGCCGCACCGGCCGCACCGGCGCTGCCGGCCGTCGCTCCCGCGGCACCGGCTGCTCAGGTTCCGGGCCTGGCTCCTGCCGCACCGGCCGCTCAGGTTCCGGGCCTGGCGCCCGCCGCACCTGCGCTGCCTCCGGCCGCTCAGGCACTGACGCCGGCAGCCGCCCAGGCGCTGTCCCCCGCGTCTGTTCCCGCAACCAGCAGCGTGCCCGGCGTTTCGCAGATCCCCGGCGCAGACGGTGTCACCCAGACCGTTGATCTGTGGGCCACCAACCTGCCCAAGCTGCTGCCTGCCGGAGTGCAGCAGACGCTGATTCCGCCGGCCCTGGTCAACGGAATCCCGGCAGCCGCAGCGGCTCCCGTCGCCGGGCTGCCCGCCGCGACCGCTCCCGGTGTTGGGGTGGTCCCGTCGGCACCGCTGTTCGCGGCGCTGCCGTAGTTCACGACACAAGCGAGGCGGTCAGGGCTTTATGCCTTGGCCGCCTTTGCTTTTGCCGCAGCCTTCATTTCTTTCTTGTGGGCGCGCACCAGCCCCAGCGACTCGCCGTCGACGACGTCCGCAACCGACAGATGGGTGTCCTTCTCGCCATAATTTCCGGCGGCCTTGCGCCAATCCTTCGGCTGGACCCCGTATTGCTTGCCGAGCAGCGCCACAAAGATCTTGGCCTTCTGCTCACCGAAACCAGGCAGCGCCTTGAGCCGCTTGAGCAGCTCGGCCCCGTCCGGATCGCCGGTCTTCCAGATGTTCTCGGCGCGGCCGTCGTACTCATCAACGATCTCCTGCGCGAGCACCTGGACGCGCTTGGCCATCGAGCCGGGGAAGCGATGGATCGCGGGCCGTTCGGAACATAAGGCCACAAACTTGTCGGGGTCGTACTCCGCAATCTGGTGCGCGTCGATACCGCCGATCCGGTCGGCGATCTTCTTCGGCCCGGCGAACGCCACTTCCATCGGGATCTGTTGATCGAGGAGCATGGCGATCAGAAGCGCTAGCGGATTCTCCTCCAGCAACTCATCGGCGGCCGGATCTTGCGCAAGCTGCAATTTCGCCAATGTGACATTCCTTCCTTCTGAACTTTGACAACGCCAGCGGTGCTACGCTACGGCAACTTGGGCGACCAAGATCACAGTGTTCGGGGAGGCTGCCGCTGTCAGGCCAATTGGACGTTGATCTAGAGGCGTTGCGCAAGCTGTCGCCGGAATTACGAGAACAGGCCCACAAACTGTGCAGCCGGGCCGACAACCCCACGAGGGTCGAAGCGGGGGATGCTCCATCGCTGACCGCCGTCAGACGACTGGTCACCGAAGTCATCCCCGAGCTACAGCGCATGTTCGCGGCGCGTTGCGTCAACATGGCTGACTTGTCCGAGCAAGCACAGACCCGGTTCGGGGATACCGAAGAGTACGTGCGCCAAACCATCCTTTCGGCCGCGTCCCTGTCGAGGCCGCAATGAAGTCGGATTACTCGGCCAGACGGTTGTTGACCAACCATCCCGAACAGTCGATCGTGCCGTTGCGCCTGGCGATGCTGACCGCCACCGAGCTGCAACATCGCGCCCAGGACTACAAACATTCGGTCGACATGCCCGGCGGCCTTCCGTGGGACGGTGAAACCGCGCGCGCGGTCCAGGACACCGCGGCCAGTGACGAGAAGACGATCTACCTGGCCACCCAGGTGCTGCTCGATGACGCCCCGAAGGCCTTGGTCACCTTGGAGTTCCAGTCGATTGAGTACCGCCGCGAGGCGGTCGACCTGTACAACGAGGCCAGCGATCATGGCTACACCGTGGCCGAGGACCTCACTGTCAGCTGGAACATGCAGCCCGATGCCAGCGCGGAGGTCATCGAGAAGGCAAACCAAAGCGCCGCCAAGTTCACGCGGGTGATGCGCAAGGCCTACGACAAGTGGTGGGCCGCCGAACTGGAAGCCCAGCAGCAGATCGACGCCATTTGCGATGAGTTGGCGGCCTCGTTCAACCCCTTCTGCGGGCTGACTCCCGCACAGGGAAATCGGGACGGGGAGCATTTCCAGGCGGACAGCCAGCGCGATCAGAGCGTGCTGAGCAGGGTCAACGCGGCATCACTCTTGGATGATCGGCAGCTCAAGGATCTCGCCGCGGGTAAGAGCGTCACCATCCCGTCCAATCAGCTGCAGTATCTGTACGAGTTCGCGCAGTCTTTCGACGGGAAGTCCGCCACCGAGATCGCCGCGATCAAAGCAGCACTGCCCGAGGAATCCCGCGATGCGATGACGCGGGCATTCGATCTGGTCTCCAACAATCAGGTCAAGTCCGGCGTGCCCTTCACCGATGGCGCCCTGAAGAACTTCATCCCCGATGTCGGCTCCGAGCCACGTCTGCCCGACGGCATCGTCAGCGAAACAATCCACCTGCCTCCGGTCGAACCGACCGATGCCGAGAAGTTCTTGCGCGCGGTCAACCAGCAGTACGGGGATGAATCGGTACACCGGAGCGTGTGAGCGGTCGCTCCCGCAGCCGGTCAGGTGAACACCTGACAAACCAGCGCCAGAAACCCCGCCGCTGTGACTCAGCTCTCATTACGCTCTCCCAGCACCCTTACAGGTACCCATAAGGAGCCAGCGTTGACCGCGATCGATCCTAGCGAGCTGTCCACCGAACGAGCCCTGGAAATCCAGAGCAGCCCGGAGTTTCAGGAACTTCGGAAGATATTGCGACGCTTTGTTTTTCCCATGACGGCATTCTTTCTCGCGTGGTACGGCCTGTACCTGGTGCTGGGCGCGTTCGCCCATGACTTTATGGCGATCAAACTCGTCGGCAACATCAACGTGGGACTCGTGCTGGGCCTTGGCCAGTTCCTCACGACCTTCGTCATCACCGGCCTCTACGTCAGATTCGCCAACCGCGAGCTGGATCCGAAGGCCGCGGCCATCCGCGCCGAGGTGGAACAGGCATGAGCACCATATCGACGCTGGCGGCCGAAACCGTCGGTAATCCGGCCACCAACATCGCGATCTTCACCGTCTTCGTCGCCGTCACCCTCTACCTCGTCATCCGAGCCAGCGGCAGCAACAAGACCGCAGAGGGCTTCTTCACCGGCGGCCGCGCCTTCTCCGGCCCACAGAACGGCATCGCCATCGCCGGCGACTACCTTTCCGCCGCAAGCTTTCTCGGAATCGCCGGAGCCATCGCGGTGTACGGGTATGACGGCTTCCTATACTCCATCGGATTCCTGGTGGCCTGGCTGGTGGCCCTGCTTCTCGTGGCCGAATTACTGCGCAACACAGGCAAGTTCACCATGGCCGATGTGCTGAGCTTCCGGCTCAGGCAGCGCCCGGTGCGTCTGGCGGCGGCCACGTCCACCCTGACGGTGTCACTGTTCTACCTACTCGCGCAGATGGCGGGTGCCGGAGGCCTGGTGGCACTCCTGCTCAACATTCACAGCCGATGGGGCCAATCGATTGTGATCGGCGTGGTTGGCGTGCTCATGATCGTCTACGTCCTGGTGGGCGGAATGAAGGGCACCACCTGGGTGCAGATCATCAAGGCGGTCTTGCTGATCAGCGGCGCGGCGCTCATGACGGCCGCGGTGTTCGCCAAGTTCGGTTTCAACTTCTCCGACATCCTCGGCGCGGCGCAGCACGCCGTGTCCGACAGTCACACCAAAGGTGTTGCGTCCCGCGATGTTCTGGCGCCGGGCGCCCAGTACGGCGGCTCGTTGACATCGAAGATCAACTTCCTGTCGCTGGGACTAGCGCTGGTGCTGGGCACCGCCGGCCTCCCCCACGTCTTGATGCGCTTCTACACCGTGCCCACCGCCAAGGAGGCGCGGCGTTCGGTGGTGTGGGCGATCGGACTGATTGGCGCCTTCTATCTGTTCACCCTGGCGCTGGGCTACGGCGCCGCGGCGCTCGTCGGACCCGATCGCATCCTGGCGGCGGCGGGCGGGCAGAACTCGGCCGCACCACTGTTGGCCTTCGAACTCGGCGGCGTGATCCTGCTGGCGGTGATCTCGGCGGTGGCCTTCGCCACGATTCTCGCGGTGGTGGCCGGGCTGACGATCACCGCATCGGCCTCCTTCGCACATGACATCTACGCCTCGGTCATCAAGGGCCACAATGTCTCTGAAGCAGAGCAGGTCCGGGTGTCGCGGATCACCGCAGTGGTGCTGGGTGTCATCGCGATTGGGCTCGGCATCCTGGCCAACGGGCAGAACGTCGCGTTCCTGGTGGCGCTTGCCTTCGCGGTCGCGGCGGCGGCCAATCTGCCGACCATCGTGTACTCGCTGTACTGGGCGCGGTTCAACACCCGCGGCGCGTTGTGGAGCATGTACGGCGGCCTGATCTCCACCATCGTGCTCATCGTCTTCTCCCCCGCCGTCTCCGGCGCCAAGACCGCGATGATCCCCGGGGCCGACTTCGCCTTGTTCCCGCTCGCCAATCCGGGCATCGTGTCGATTCCACTGGCCTTCCTGCTGGGCATCATCGGGACGCTCACCTCCAGCGACAAGGGCGATCCCGGGTTGAACGCCGAGATGGAGGTGCGCTCCCTGACGGGCATCGGCGCAGAAAAGGCGATTGCACACTGATCGTGGCGGAATGAGACAGGCCCGCCCGTGACTTACATTGGGTTGTGATTGCTCGCTTGCGCCACTCGGCCGCGTTCATCCTGCTGGCGTTCAGCTTCTCGGCAGTCATGATCGGCACCACAATGCCGACTCCCATGTACGCGTTGTACTCGCAGCAGATGCATTTTTCCGTGCTCACCACCACGGTCGTCTACGCCACCTATGCCGCAGGCGTGCTGTTCGCGCTGCTGATGTTCGGCGGCTGGTCTGATGTTCTCGGCCGTCGTCCGCTGTTGCTGACCGGAGCCGGGTTCGCCATCCTCAGTTCGGTCATCTTCCTGTTCGTCGACTCTGTTCCGCTGCTGCTGATCGCGCGCATCGTCTCGGGACTATCCGCAGGGTTTTTCACCGGTGCCGCTACCGTCGCCGTCATCGAGGCAGCACCCGAGCAATGGCGGGGACGGGCCGCCGCCGTGGCCACCATCGCCAACACCGGCGGCCTTGGATTGGGCCCCTTGGTGGCCGGTGTTCTCGTTCAGTACGCGCCCTGGCCTACACATCTGGCCTTCATCGTTCATATCGGACTTGTGTCGATCGCCGTGGTCGCCCTGCTCTTGGCACCCGAGACCGCACCGCGGCACGGCAAACTTGGTGTGCAACGCCTTTCGCTGCCTCCCGAGGTCCGGGTGACATTCGCGGCAGCGGCGACGGCGGGATTCGCGGGATTCGCGGCACTCGGATCCTTCACGGCGGTGGCACCCGGGTTCCTGTCCGGGGTACTCGATATCGACAACCACGCGGTGGCCGGGGCAAGCGTCTTCCTGACGTTCGGATCTTCTTGTGTGGCACAAATTCTCGTCCGGCAGGTACCGGCCGCCAAGGCGCTGATCCTTGGCTGCGCAATCCTGCTGACCGGGATGCTGCTCGTTGTGGTGGCCCTGCATACTTCGTCACTGCCCTGGTACCTGGCCAGCGCCGTCGTGGTGGGCATCGGACAGGGCATCAGCTTCAGCCGCGGACTCGCCTCCATCGCCGACCGGACCCCCGAGGACAACCGTGCCGAAGTGACCTCCAGCTACTTCGTGGTCGCCTATGTGGGAATCGCCCTGCCGGTCATCGGCGAGGGCCTGGCCGCCCAAGCATGGGGACTGCGCACCGCGGGCGTCACGTTCGCACTCGCCGTGGCCGCCCTGGCCGCGCTGTGCCTGATCGCCGTCATCTGGCAAGAGCGCCCGCGCCGGGTGAAACCGGACGCACCGGTGAGCACCGGCTAATCAAGATCTGTTGCCCCCACACCCCATGACCACAGCTGTACTGCCGAAAAGGTTGGTAGCACAGCACAGTTCGCACACCCATGGCTAGACACTCGGATCAGAAATCGTTCATCCGATAGGGGTTGTCCGGGCTGTGGATCGGCGCTAAGTTGTCGGCGACCCCCGCCTACTTCGGGGTCGTTACCGGTCTTTTCAGAAGGAGTCGATGGGTCGTGCCTGAAGTCGTGCCGGATGACGGCGAAGCCCCAGTCATTGTCAGCCTCGTCGATGCGGCAGTGCACATGTACGCCTCCGCCATCGACACCCTGCCCGAACCCAGCGACGCCGAATACGGCGAACGCGTCGCCGTCGTCCTGAGCGGACTGCGCAAGCTTGAGGGCGCGATCTCGAAGGCCGCCGGCCGCAGCCGCGTGACGCCGTCGGTGATCGTCGCGCTGAGCGGGGTGCGCCATCGCTACGACGATCTGATGAAGGACGCGGCCAACAGCCCCAGCGCGACGCTGGGCCAGCGTCTGTACACCGCACGTCGGCGCGCCCGGCTCACCGCACAGGAAACCGCCAATGGCGCAGGCCTCAAGGTCGGCTTCCTGACAGCGGTCGAGTCTGAGGAGCAGGTCACCGAGGACGAGGCCGCCAAGATCAAGGACCTCATCGCCGCGCTCGGCGGCTAGTCCTACGCGGCGGGCCCAGGGGAAACTACCTAGCGAGATCGCGTAGCGACGCGCTGTGTCGGCGATCGGCACTCGGCGACGCTGGGTGCATGACGATGACTCTGGGCCTGCCCACCGCCGATGAGGTGGGCGCCGCCACGGCGGCAACGCGCGACCGCGCACTTGACGTGATCCGGATCGTGTCGCTGGTCGGCGTGGTCCTCGGGCACACCGTCATGGCGGTGAGCGCCATCGACAACGGCGTGTTGTTGTGGGGCAACCTGCTCAACGGTCGCCCCGTTTTCCAGGCACTCACCTGGGTTTTCCAGATCATGCCGCTGTTCTTCTTCGCCGGGGTTGCCGCGAGCGTGGGCTCCTGGAAGCCCGGAACCAGCTGGGGATCCTGGCTCATGCATCGCTGCACCCGCCTGTACCGCCCGGTGTTCTACTACCTGGGCTTCTGGGCGGTGGCGCTGCTGATTCTTCGGCAGATCCTGCCGCTGCACGTATACGAGCCGGTCGCGGGGGTAAGCACCCAGCTCCTGTGGTTCCTTGGCGCCTACGTGCTGGTGCTAGCGGCGGTTCCGCTGCTTGCCCGCATCACGACCACGCGGAGCATGCTCGGCGCGCTGGCCGGGATCTATCTGGGTATCGCGGCAGTTGACGTGCTGCGGCTGGGGCTGGGGGCTCCCGCCGGCATCGGATACGTGAACTTCGTGGTGTGGCTGCTGCCGGCGGTTTTAGGCGTGGGGTACCGCCGGCAGCTGATCACCCAGAAGGCGGCGCTGATGCTCGCCGCAGCTGTTTTCGCGATCAACATCGCGCTGGTGACATTCGGCCCGTACACCATCAGCCTGGTCGGGGTGGCCGGCCAGAAGGTGCCGAACATGATCCCGCCGTCGCTGGTGTTGGCCGGGCACGCGATCGTCCTGTCGGCATTGGCCATCGCGGCGATGCCTGCCATCAATCGATGGGCTCAGCGCCCACGGGTCTGGTGGGCCGTGGCCATCGGCAACTCGGGCGCGATGACGCTGTACCTCTGGCACATGCCCGCGCTGCTGGGCATGCACCTGGTGTTCGATTTCCTGGGATTCCCCCGATACGACACCACGGCAACGAATTTCGTCTTCTTGTCAGTGCTTCAGGTGGTGACGATGACCATCCTGGTGGCGGGCCTCTTCCTGGCCCTGCGACCGCTGGAGAACAACCCCTTGCCCGGCTGGGACGGCGGCTACGTCGCGCATCCCGGTGTGCGCAGCGCGGCCGTCGGGGTAGCGCTGATGGCCGCCGGCGGGTTCACCCTGGCGTCAGTGGTGTGGGGGCTCAAGGGCTTTGGCCTCGTGTGCTGGGTGGTGGTGCTCGCCGGGCTGATCATCGCCCGGTCACTGGCCAGCCAGAGGCGAGTGGCTTAACCGCTCTTACGGCGGAATTCGCGATGCGAGCCGGCCCGGCCATGTGCATGGGTCGGCTTGCTTGCGGTGTCCTTGTGGTCGGCGGCGGCGTTGGCCTTGTTGTTCTTGCGGTCAAGGGCCTCGCGGAACTTGCGCTTGGCATCATCCGCGGCCGAGTCTCCGCCCGCCTTCGATTCGGTCATACCGGTCAGCCTAACCAAGGGGCAGTCCTATCGTCGCCCCATTTCACTAGCATCAGCGTCATGACCGAGTCTGATGCTCTTCGCCCACGTGGCTCATCGAGGATCAGCGGAGACAGCCTGGAGGGCGTCTCGGCTACCACCCTGTGGACTCTGCACAATCGCGGAACCGAAGCCAAGCGGCCGGACGGTGTGATCAAGGATCCGCTGGCCGCTGAACTCTTCGATGCCATCGAGTACGACTACCGCAAGTTCGGGCGCCCGTCACAGTCTCACGGGCTGCGGGCGCTGGCCTTCGACACACAGGCACGTGTGTATCTCGCGACGCATCCCCGGGCGGCGATCGTCGCACTCGCCGAGGGCCTACAGACCAGCTTCTGGCGCCTCGGCGGTGCGGAATCGGCAGCCCAATTCACTTGGTATTCAGTCGATCTGCCACCGGTAATGGAACTGCGCACGAAATTACTGCCCGAGAACCAGCGGATCGTCGGGCTGGCGCAGTCGGCCCTGGACTTGAGTTGGATGGATCGGGTCGACGCCTCAGAGGGCGCGTTCATCACAGCCGAGGGCCTACTCATGTACCTGCAGCCGGAGGAATCTCTCGGGCTGATCGAAGCCTGCGCCAAGCGTTTTCCCGGTGGCCAGATGATGTTCGACAGCATCCCGCACTGGTTCAGCAGGCGCACTCTGCAAGGGCTCAAGTTGTCGGACCGCTATGTGGCCCCGCCCATGCCGTTCGCGCTGACACCCGACGAAGGCGAGGCACTCTCCTCAGTTCCGGGAGTGGTGGCCGCCGTCGACATACCGCTGCAGCCCGGCCGTGGCCTCTGGAAGTTCGTCAACGCCAAGCGCCTTGATCGTGGATTTCTGCGCCGCACACGTCCCTCCATGACGCTGCTGCAGTTCGGGTAAGTGTGCCCACCCGGTGGAACCACAACATCCATTACCAGCGCGAGGTACTGCGCAGGGTTCCCGCCAGCGCCACTGATGTGCTCGATGTCGGATGCGGCACCGGGATGCTGACACGTGAACTGGCTCCGCTGGCGCAGCGGGTGGTAGGGATTGATTCCGACGATCCGAGCCTGCGGATCGCCCGCACGGAAACATCGGCACCCAACGTCGAATATATCCACGCCGATTTCCTCCAGCATCCTTTTCCTGCAGGATCTTTCGATCTCATCGCCGCCATCGCCTCACTGCATCACATGGATGTCGAACGTGGTTTACAGCGGATGTCGGACCTGCTGAAGCCGGGCGGCAGGATCGTCGTCGTCGGCTTCGCCGCCAGTCACTCGTTGACCGACCTTTGGTACAACAGCCTCGGCTTCTGGACGCACCGCTACTACCGCTTCCGCCACGGCTGGTGGGAGCATCCCTCGCCGATTATTTGTGAGGGCCTGGACAGCCACGACGAGGTGCGACGCATCGCCCAGCGCGTGCTTCCCGGCGCCCGGCTACAGCGCCTCGTGCTGTGGCGTCACCTGCTCACCTGGGAGAAGCCATCATGACCAGATACGCCGCCCTGCTGCGCGGAGTGAACGTTGGTGGCATCACGATGAAGATGGCCGATGTCCGCGATGCCCTCACCGCTGATGGATTCGCTGGTGTGACAACAATTCTCGCGAGCGGCAATGTGTTGTTGGATGCCACCGAGCCTGCGGCCGCGGTGAAGGAAAGACTGCAGCAGGTACTAGGCGATCGCTTCGGCTACGAGGCCTGGGTGCTGGTATACGACCTGGATACGGTCGGCCGCATCATCGATGCGTTCCCGTGGGAGCCTGATATCGACGACGTGCACTCCTACGTGATGTTCTGCAGCGACCCCGCGGTGCTCACCGAACTGGCGGCCCTTGGCGGCGAGCTCGATGACAGTGAACGCATCGCCGCCGGTGATGGCGTGCTGTATTGGCAGGTGCCCAAGTCGCAGACCCTGGCCAGCCCCGTCGGTAAGACGATGGGCAAGAAGCGGTACAAGTCGACGACGACCACCCGCAACCTGCGGACGTTGCACAAGCTCGTTCGCTAGTACTGTGGCTGGCATGGCTGCCATTGATGCCCGCCACCTCGACGGGGTGTCGGAGACCGCGCTCATCACGCTGAATCAGCGGGCCACCGAGGCGAACCGGCCCGACGGCGTTCTTGAGGACCCGATGGCTATCGTGCTGCGCGACAGCCTCGATTACGACTACCACCACTTTGGTCGCACCCACCAGGGAATCGCGCTGCGGGCGTTGACCTTTGACAACGTTTCCAACGACTATCTCGCGGCTCACCCGCGTGCCACGGTGGTGGCGCTGGCCGAGGGTCTGCAGACCAGTTTCTGGCGCATCGACAACGGCGAGCTGAACTGGTTGTCCGTCGACCTGGAACCCATCGTGCGGTTGCGCCAACAGTTACTTCCGCCCTCTGATCGGCTCCGCTACATCGCGCAGTCGGCACTCGAGCACTCCTGGATGGACCAGGTCGACGACTCCAACGGCGTCCTGATCACCGCCGAGGGGCTGTTTATGTACCTGGAGCGCGATGTGGTGTTCGACCTCATCGCCGCCTGCGCTAAGCGCTTTCCCGGCGGGTGGATGGTCTTCGACACCATCCCCTGGTTGATGAGCGTCTATTCGCAGCGGCGCGGTTGGAAGCTCAGCGAGCACTACACGGTGCCGCCCATGCCGTTCTCCTTCACCGCGCACCAATACGGACAGCTGCGGGCTCTTGACGGTGTGCGCACGGTGCGTGAGGTGCGGATGCCTCCCGGACGCGGAAACTTCCTGAAGCTGGCCACGCCCCTGTTCTACGACCTGCCGTTCTCTGACCGGATCAGGCCGGCGATGACGGTCGTCGAATTCGGTTGATCCGCGGGCACTCCAAGCGCGTCTGCACTACGCGGGTTTGACCGCGCGCCCGATCACGATCGACGAGGACGGCATCGGGATTCCGAATATCTTCAGCCAGTCGTCGCGCCGTTCCTCGATCTGGAACCCGGCCCGTTCGAGCGCTGCCAGCGTGTCGCGGTGCGTATGGCAGTTCCCGAACAATCGGGGCCAGAACGTCGCGTCGACCACGCGCTGAGCCACTCCGAGCGCGCCCCCGTGGGCGACGTGCTCGAAGAAACGCACCTCACCGCCGGGCTTGAGCACTTCGAATGCCTGCGCGGCGGCACGATCGGGGTCGCCGACCGAACACAACACCAGCGAGCACACCACCGCGTCGAATCGGTCCTCGCCGGTGACGGTGAGATCCTCGAACACGCCAGCGGTCACCGTCACCGGGATCGCCGAGGCAGCGGCCGCATCCTCGGCCTGCGGACGCAGCCCGGACTCGGGTTCCAGGGCCATCACCGACGTCACGGTGCTCGGGTACAGCGAGAAGTTCGAGCCGGTGCCCGCGCCCACCTCCAGGACGCGTCCGGTCAGGCCCCGCAGATTCTCGGCGCGCAGCTCCTTGATCTCTGGAGGTTCGCGCCGCGCGATGGCGGACCACGTTGCCGAGAAGAACCGGTTATCGAAGCTGACGGGCGTCGTCATGCCTCCAACCTAACCCCGCTGATGCAAACAGCACACGAACTCTGGAACACTGGACCCATGGCACAGATCACGTTGCGCGGAAACCCCATCAACACGGTCGGCGAGCTTCCCGCTGTCGGCTCTCCTGCCCCGGCATTTGAGCTGGTAGGCGCCGATCTCGGCCCTGTGACCAGCGATCAGTACCGGGATAAGCCGGTGATCCTCAACATCTTTCCTTCGATCGACACCCCCGTCTGCCAGACCAGCGTGCGGACCTTCAACCAGCGTGCCGCTGAAGCGGGCGCGCCGGTGCTGTGCGTGTCCAAGGACCTGCCGTTTGCCCAGAAGCGTTTCTGCGGCGCAGAGGGCATCGAGAACGTGGGCACCGCCTCGGCATTCCGCAGCGCGTTCGGTGAGGACTTCGGCATCACGATCGCCGACGGCCCAATGACCGGGCTGCTGGGCCGCGCGATCGTCGTGATCGGCGCCGACGGCAACGTCGCCTACACCGAGCTGGTGCCCGAGATCGCTCAGGAGCCCGACTACGACGCGGTGCTCGGGGCACTGTCCTAAACCGGTGTCCAGCGCACCATTCGCCGACGAGCTGCTGGCGACCGTTCAGGCGTCGCCCGCAGCTGTCGGTGCACACGACAAGGACAGCTGGGTCGGCCTCTTCGCCACCTACGGCCAGGTCAACGACCCGGTGGGTTCGCGACCTCATATCGGTGAGGCCGCGATCAGCAAGTTCTACGACACCTTCATCGCGCCCAACACCATCGTGTTCGAGGTCGAAAACGATGTGGTTGCCGGGATGTCGGTACTGCGCGATCTGACCATTCACACCACGATGTCGACCGGCGTCACCATGCACATCCCGATGCACCTGCGCTATGACGTGGTGGAGGACGGTCCGGCCGCATCGCTCAAGATCGATCGGTTGTTCGCATTCTGGGAATTGCGCGCGATGATCGGCCAACTACTGGGCGCCGGTAGCGACGGGCTACTGGCGAGCGCGAAGCTGGGACCGCAGCTGCTGAAGAACCAGGGGCTCAACGGGGTGCTGGGGTTCATGCGCGGCCTCAAGGGCGTTCGCGAGACAGGCAAGCAGCGCGTCCAGGAACTGGCGGGCGCCCTGGCTGCCCGAGACGTCCCGACGGTCACCCGGCTGCTCTCCCCCGACGCCTCCCTCTCCCTGGACGGCGTCACCGACGCATCGCTGGCCGAGTTCGTCTCGGCAACAAGCTCGTTGACCGTTAACAAGCTACTGGCCGCGGGCTCCTCGGTATCGGCCACCGTGCACCTGGGTGATCGGCGCGGAGTCGGGCTCTTCGAGTTCTCCAACAACTCGGCGGCACCGGGCACATTGGCGTCGGTGCGGCTCTACTTCTGACGCGGCAGCACTGCGGTCAGATCGACATCACTGACCGCCTGTCCCAGGCACGCTGCGCGTAAGGCGTTGTCGGCGAACAGTTCCGCATCACCCCACGGCAGATATGGTTTGGTGACCAGCATCGAGGCCACTCCATGCGCCGCCGACCACAGCTGCAGACCCATTGCGACGGTGTCGCCGTCGGGGTAGAAGCCTTCCTCCACGAGTTCCTGAACCCCCTTGTGCAAGTGCGCAAATGCCGCACTCACCAGCGTTTCGTCCAGTTCGCTGTCATCGCGGGGCGGCGCCGAGGTGGCCAGCCGGTACATCAGCGGGGTCGCGACGGCGAAGCGCACGTAGGCCATACCTTGCGCGTGCAGGCGCTCCAGCGTGGTGTGCTGATCAACGGCCGCGGCCACCATCTCATCGTCGAGCCGCTGGTAGTACTGCCCGCACACCGCGTCCATCAGCTCGTCCTTGTCCGCGAAATGCAGATAAATCGACGGTGGGGTCACACCGATCTTGCGGGCCACCTCACGGATCGACGGCGCGCGCAGCTCCCTGGCCTCCAGGACAAGTCCGATTGCGGCGTCGATGATTTCGTCGCGCAGTTGGTCTCCTTCACCGCGCAACGAACGCGGACGCTTAGTCACTGAATCCGATTCGGTCATGGAGTTTGACCAGCGGTTTAGGTGCCCACCAGTTGTAGCGCCCGAGCATTCGCATGAACGAGGGCACCAGCAGCATCCGGATGATGGTGGCGTCGACCACGATCGCGATGGTCAGTCCGGTGCCGAACATACGCATGAAGGACACCTGCGCGGCTATCAGCGCGGCAAAGGCGATGGTCATGATCATCGCTGCGGCGGTGACGACCCGCCCGGTGCGGGCCACGCCGAGCGCCACGGCTTCGTCGTTGTCGGCGCGGGTGCGTCCGGATGCCATCCAGTACTCACGGATCCGGGAGATGAGGAACACCTCGTAGTCCATCGACAGCCCAAACGCGATACAGAACAACAGCATCGGCATGGTGGCGACGATCGTTCCGGTGACCTCGGTCCCGAATCCGCCCAGGTGCCCCTCCTGGAAAATCCAGATCAGCGCGCCAAAGGTTGCCGTCAGGGACAACACGTTGAGCACGAGTGCCTTCAGGGGCAGTACCACCGAGCCGGTCAACAGGAACAGCAGCGCAAAGGTGACGATCGCGATGATGGCCAGCACCAAGGGCAGCTTGTCCACGATGCCTTCGACGGCGTCACGGTCCAGTTGCGCTCCCCCGCCGATCTTCACCGTGGTATCGCCCGGGCCGGGTAAGGCATGGATGGCGTCGAGCTGACGCTCGGCATCGGCCGTGTAGGGCTTGGCACCCGTCTGCACCGTGAAAAGTGCTGTCCCATCTTTGATCCCGGTTGCACCGGAGGGCGGGCCGACCTTCATGCCCCGGATGAAGGCGCCGGTGGGTGCGGCCACCTCCTTGACGTCCTCGATCTTCGACAGGTCCGTCGCGTACTGATCGATTCCCGTCGGCGGCACCGCCCCGATGCCCTCGGCGATGACGGACAGGTTGGTGGAGCTGTTGTTGTTGAAGTTCCGGCGCATTTCGTTGCCGACCTGGTGCACCGAGGCCGACGCGGGCAGCACCCGGTCATCCGGGAACCCAAACTTGCCGTCAAGGAATGGCAGGCCGAGAACCACCAATGCCGTGACGATCACGATGGCGATCGGAACCGCGCGGGCCATAACGCGTTTGGTATTCCGGTACCAGAACGTCTCGGTGACGTCCTTGGCGACGGGTTCTGGCCTGCCCAGGATCTTGCGGATGAGACGGCGCACGTCGAGCGCATCGATCCGGTCGCCGAGCAGCGTGACCACTGCCGGCACGATGACCAGTGCCGCGATGGCTCCGACAAAGACCACGGCGACACCCGCGTAGCCGAATGACTTGAGGAAGTACATCGGGAACAAGATCAGCGCCACCAGCGCGAGGGCGACCGTCAGCGCCGAGAACAGCACGGTGCGCCCCGCCGTGGTCATGGTGAGCACCAGCGCCTCATCGCGCGGCTTACCGGCGTTCACCTCTTCGCGATAGCGGCTGATGATCAACAGCGAGTAGTCGATAGCAAGCGCCAATCCCATTGCGACGGCTAGGTTCAACGCGAACACCGATACATCAGTGACGAACGTCAGGCCCCGCAGGATCGACATCGCCCCCACGATCGAGAACACCCCGACCACCAGGGGCAGTAGCGCCGCGTAGAGGCCGCCGAAGATCCAGACCAGCACCACGAAGCTGATCGGAATCGCGATCGATTCCATGACCAGCAGGTCCTTCTCGGACTGTGTGACGATCTGGTTGTAGAGGGTGGCGACTCCTCCGGCCTTGATCGAGACGCCATCGCGATCGACGGCGAGCGACTTGATGAGAGTCGCCGCGTGCTTTTGCGCGTCGTTCTCGCCACCGGTCAACCCGGCGACGATCAGCCCGGACTTGCCGTCCGTGCCGAAGAGATCCTCGGCGACGGGCGGCGGCGCCGTCCACGCCGAGGTCAGGTTGAGCACGTCGCCGGATTCCTTGAGCTGGCGCTCCAGATCGCTTGCGACGGCGCGCATCTGCGGGCTCTTCACGCCCTGCTCGCTGGTGAGCATGAAGACCAGGGACTGATCGCTGATGCCGAACTTGTCCGCGAGAACCCGTGTCACATGAGCAGACTCGGAATTGGGGTCCTGCTGCCCGCCCGCGGCGAGATGCTTGGTGACCGGTACGCCGAAGATGGCGGCCGCTATGGCGATAAGTAGTGCCGCACCGAGTACGAGGCGAGGTGCCGCGATAACCGATCGAGCCAAACGTTCCAGCATCGCAACGCCTTCCTCCAGAGAATAACGGCGTTAAGTTATCAGCGATAAGTTAGGCGGTCAAGGTTCCGAGCGTCCCCGCCGACCGCATACCGCACGCAGGTCTTTCGGGCGTTTCCCCTGCGTGCAGTATGCGCTCGGCGAAGGGACTCTAGCCAGATCCCGCGACCTTCCTCACTATCGCCAGAAGCCTCTCGGCAGCTGCATGCACATCGCCTTCTGAAATCGGTTCTCCACGCGCCGGGTCCAAGCCGCGAAGAGTCGGTAGATTGACGTGTCCAGACCAACCGTCCTCAACGAGAGAGAACTCCACGGCCGCCGTTGTCCGCCAGTCATGCGCGGAATCGTCTTGCCAGAACATAAAAATGGGGACGTTGTCTATCGACAGCGATCGGCTTTTCCAACCCGGCCTCGGCGGCCTTTTTTCCGGTTCCTGAATCACTTTCAGCGAGATGTAGTAAGGCTCTCTCTTTGGCGGCTCAGCCGCTACATTTTCCCGATTTGATATGTATGTACAACTCGCTTGGGGCGGAGACATTCCGTACACACGAGCAGATGTGAATGAATCGGGATCGTAGGTAGTGACACCTCCCCGAGTTCCTATCCAATCTACTTGGAGAAAACCAACAAGATATTGACAAACATCGCCCATTTTGATCGAGGGAATGGCTGTAGTCACGGATGTTGGGGGATCGCCATTCTGAGACGAAGGAACACAACCCGCCAGTGCACTTATCAAAGTACCCACCGCAATAATCCCGAGAGCAGCCCCTCGGGTGAAGTTACCTCGCAGATCTATCATGATTTGTTCACATCGGATTCTACTGACCAATCATTTGTACCATCAATTACACTGGCATCATTATATCGGCCAGTGGTCGCTGCAGGCCAATGGCCGCCAGGCAATCCCCTGGTAACCGAGGGCATACTGTCCAACTCCAATTTTGCCTTATATTGTTCTCGCAGGGCCGTCTCCTGAGACGTTGCTAGCTGCGTTACCAAATCGATGACACCCGTAAGACAATCAATAGTGTCAGACACCCCCCAGGGCGCGGTAATAACTGCAGCGATCTTGCCGATTGCCCCGGTCACCTTACTCAGGAATCCAGTCACCGCTTGAATCAAGTCTTTATAGAAATTCCATCCACTGTCTGCTAGGTCCATTAGTTTCTGGGAGACTTGATTGTTCATTTCATAAGCAGCCCCCAGCGCGGTTACCTGCAGGGCCCTAGCATCACCGTACTTGCCAGCGGCAGAACCAGTCCAGTATCCGCCGAAGGTGGTGTCCTGACTAACAGTGTCACTCGCATCCTTCACATGATTTTGAACCTCACTTTTCCAAGCATGCGAGTAGTCGATAAATGTATTCGGCGCATCAGCACCCTTCAGAACCTCATCCAGCTTCTTTAGTAGGTCCTCAATATGTTGCGTTATTTCAGCCTCTTTGGTATCAATCCACTCAGCGGTGAGAAAGCCAACGAACCCCATACTACCTACGACGCTACGAAGAACTTTGAACGCGTTGTGTGCCTTTTCTTTTAAATCACCACATTCTTGCTGCTTGCTTTTGAAAAGGCTCAATGTGCCCTTATAGTCCGATTTCTCGACCACTCATCCCCCTAATACAATCCCTTTATTGCATGCGTATTACTGTCTTCTTCCCTCTGATAAGTCTCCGCATTTTCCTGGAGGGTCGAGGACACATTTCCAGCTTCTGAAGCGCCTTCCTTCATGCGATCTTGGACATACGATGCGGCATCGATGTACGCCTGATATGCATTCTGAAAGATCCCCGCCTCTAATTTGCTGAATTTAAGATCGGCAATCTTTTCGCTGCCTTTAGTTAGGTCTTCTGACGCTGCATGCCAGGCATTAGACGCTGTCTTCATGCGCTCAATTGATACGTTGAGTTGCTTCTTAGATGGTGCCATGTCAGCTATTCCTACTCACGAGCAGATCCGTTAGATGAGCCATCAGGCGAGCCTCGAGCTGATCATCAGATTCTCCAGAATCTTCGCTGGCAATAAGGCTGCTTGACCTCATGGATCTGATCTTTGCGCCACACGCGACTACTTCGTTGGCCACGACCCTTGGGCCTACTTCCCCAGCCCAATCGGGGGAGACATCGAGTGTCGTGATAATAGAATTGTCAGCCACCAAAGATACGCCGGGTCTACCGTGGTTATCTCTAAAATGACTTTCCGCACGGAAAATCCCCCCAAAGGAATCAACGGCCTTCTCCATATACTGATCCCAGGTGGCTGCAGTTAGGAAGTCGAGTATCTTTTGACGGCGCGAAGGCATTGTTCGAAACGAATCCGGGTCGCGCGTCTCGAGCAGCGCCCGCATCTGCGTTAGCAGTGCATTTCCATATCCAATAGCGATGGCCCGCTCGTATTCGTGCGGGCTCAACGTGTTAAAAATCTTCACCTCAACGGGGAGATTGTCACCGTCGATGGTTACTTCAACCGCTCCCTTGCGACTGTGTTCACCCGAAATCACCAGCTAGTACCCACCCTCCTGCGTCGCGAACCTACTCATCTACTTCTAATGATGAGTAAGTGCTGCTGCAGGTTCCCTTCGACGGAAAGAAATTCTTAAATAGTTCAATATTCAATAAATTCGTAACGGGGACCCGGGGCGAAGGTGTCCAGATCTCTCTGAAGTTGCGGTTCGCTGACCTTGTTGACCCCCACTACACCACGCTGCCGATATGAAACAAGCGCAATGCCTAGTCGTCTCGAAGGGGCGTGGCCGACGTCAGCGCCTTCACGAGGCGTACCGAATCGGTACGAGAAGTGCATCTCAACATCGTCGGTGACACACTCACGCCGAACGTTGCCAGCCGACCCCAGCTGGCCCGCCGCAGGCACCTGACGACCCGAGTTCCTCCTCATCCGAAAAAACATGGAACCAAACGCGGTGTTCTAACGTCGGAGCTAGATGTAGGAAAAATATGTCTGCTTGACCAGCGAGGGGAGCGTCCATGCCCGGAGACTCAGGGCTCGATATGAACGAACTGCACCTGGCGCCCGGAGCCGCGACGAAGGTCTCACAGGAGTTCAGCGCGGCAGTCGACAAGCTAGAGGCGCTACGAAGAGACGCGAACTCATTCGCCAGTGATCTCGGCATGGGCTCATGCGCCGAAGGCTCGTCCTGGAACACAGCCCTAAACGAGTTAGTGACCGGCGATGCTGACTCCGTCTCAGCCGTAATCGGCGCCCACATCGACACTGTGAAGACGTGGGCGGAGTGGGCCAAGGTTGCGCAGACCGAGTATGACAACACTGAACACAGAAACGCCGAATCATTCGAGCAGCTCAGGGGCGACACGATCGACAGCAATGGCCTGGGTGTCTACCCACCGCCCACCACAAGCTGACAGCTCAGGAAGACTCGAACCAATGAAGACGAAATGGATCGCCGTTGTCGCCCTTTCGACGGCGCTCGCCGCCGGGTGTACTCATAACGGAATCCAGGGAACGCCCACAGCAGGGTCGCCATCAACCACATCCAGTTCACCTTCGTCGTCCAACAGCGTGACTCCGTCAACGACAAGTACCGATAGCGACCCCGTAAAGGGGACAACCTTCGATCCATGTACGGCCATCACCGAGGCTGATATTGCGACGTGGGAAGTCAAGCCTGATAAGCGTGACGCGCACACCACGGCCTTTGGCCAGCGTGTTCGCGGCTGCATCTGGGACGGACCCAAGTGGGGCATCAAGATCTACGCAGTGGACACCTCGATATCGCAGTTAGAGCAACCCAACAGCAGATTCGATCGCCAGGAACGTGTGCAGGTCGGTTCACGCACCGGCTGGCTACTTCACGATAAGAACTGGATCGGCTGCTCTGTGGCAATACCGTCGCAGCAAGCGATCGCGACAGTCCAGGTTGATCTCAATCTGGACTTGACACGCCAACGCTACGACCAATGCCCGTTGGCTCTGCAGATCATGAAGCAGATCGAGCCGAAAATACCTTAGAGCCAACAGTTTTCAAGAGGAGAAGACATGGGGAAGAAGCAAATCCAGAAGGAACACTGGGAAGGCCACGACCACCAGTCGATCTACAACGCTGCCCAGGCATTCCAGACCGGTAGCCCGCAGGCAGCCCAGGAATCGATCAATAGCATCGCCGAGCAGCTGGGCGACATCATGCACACGCTCGGTGGCAAGGTGCAGGGCATGCTGGTCGAGGATTGGCGCGGCGCAGCCGCGAAATCCTTGCAGACCAACATGTCCGAGTATTTCCGGGCCTCAGAACGAGGCATCATCAGCATTCGGCACGTCGCGGACAGGATGCCACCACTTGCTGACGCGATGAGTGCCGCCAAGTCGAGTATCGAGCCGCCGATGTCCGATGCAGAGGTTGCGCAGAAGAAGAAGTCTGGATCGTCGGATGCCGCAATACAACAGCTGAAGAACCAGGAACAGTTCTTCGCACGCCTTCAGATGGTCGGACTGTTCAGCGAGCCGGTTGTTCGCGAGGGCGACAATGTCACCGACGTGCGGCCACCCCAGGGCAACAACCCCGGCAACATCACGCTTCAGCAGCCCACCAACGGAACCGAAACCGGTACCGGCGGCGGCGGTGGCGGAGGCCAAAACGGCGGCGGTGGCGGCCAAAACCCCAGCTCTTCAAACAATCTCGCCAACAGCCTCGCCGATAAGAACACCAAGCCCGCCTACAGCGACGGCTCGGGCAACCAGAGTGGACAAGGCCAGGGTGCGGGTTCGGGCGGCGGAAGTGGCGCGGGCGGTGGCAGCCCTCAAAGCGGATCCGGTGGTTCGGGCAGTGGCCTGGGCAATGCACTCAGTGGCCTCGCGGGCGGCCTGGGCAAGGACGGCTCCGGCCTGGCGCCCGGCAACACGACCGCCGCAGGTTTCGGCTCCCCCTCAGGCTCAGGCTCAGGCTCGGGTACCGGAACCCTTAGCGGCCCAGGAGCATTGCGCGGTAGCGCAGGTGTTCCCAGCCCGGGCGGCGCCGGAACCAACGCCGCCGGCATCGGCGGTGCCGGAGTCCGTGGTGGCGCAATGGGTATGGGCGGCATGGGCATGGCTCCCATGGGCGGCGCCCACGGCCGCGGCGGCAAGGGCGAAGACGACGACGAACACCAGACTCCGGAGTTCCTCATCAACTGGGACAACGGCAACGAGCTGTTCGGCGATCTGCCCAAGGCATCCCCCGGCGTCATCGGCGACTGGAGCGAGCACGAACGTGCCGAGAAGCAACGCCGCGAGTCGGAGAAACGCCGCTACAAGTCCATGGGCTGGAACGTCGACTTCGGCGACGAGAAGTAGCCGATATGCCCGACCGGCATCAAGCCATCGATGTGCTGGGACAGCTTGCGTCGCGTGAAACTGCCCGCATGGCAGGCGCATTGGCGCCCGCGGTCGATGAGGCCATGCTTTGGCTCAAACGCATCCACTGTGTCGCCGCCGAGTTCTGGCACAGCCAGCCCCAGATGGAGTTGCCGCTGCCTGACGACAAGGCCGACAAGATCTTCACCAAGGTCAACGAAACCGCCGAGGACCTCAACCGCTACCAGTTGTGGACCGTCTTCACCGACCCCTGGACCTATCCCGAAAGCTCCGCCACCAGCCACCTCAACAACGCACACCCTCGACAACGTCTAACGACATCGGCCTGATCCCAGAAATACTCGCCCACTTGCAGCGCGTATTTCAGCCCCGCAACACCTTCGGCAAACCGTAACTAGCCGTCGAGCATCGGCTGCAGTCCGTCCGGCGCGCCCGTGATGTGAGTACGACGCTATGCCGCAGCGGCAAACCACCCACTCAGGAAGGTAGGCATCGAATGACCACAACCCCACACAAACTAGGTGCGACCGTGACGGGCGTGCGTTGCGCGGATGGCCTGAGCCACATCAGCCGGATGATCGCAAGCATGCTTCTAGCGTTGGCTGTGGCGGCGACCGCAGGCGGCTGCACCGGGCATGAGGCGCCGCCCACCGCGACACAAGAGGTGCAGTCCACCGCACCGCCCGCCGTGACGGCACCTGCGCCGACAACGACCAGCCACGCTCAGATTGGCACCTTTCCACAAGTGACCATTGCGCTGGCCACGGGGATCCAATGCGCTGTCAACGAAAGAATCGCCGTGTGTACCGGCACTCAGCCGTTCACAGCCCAGCGCTCGGGCGAGGCAGCCATGCAGACTCAGTTGGCAGTACTCGGAACCTACTCGCCTACTGCTGTGCTTGCCGGTGACCAAGTCGACATGAAGGACATTCGGCCAGGCGACATCGTCGAGAATTGGTCATCGGGGACGAGCCGTCTGCTCGTGGCCGTAGCGCCGGCAAGGCTCCAGCCCGACTTTGATCTGAAGGTCGTCAACGACAGTGGTCGCATCGAAACGATCAAGGGGTCGATCGGGGCGCTTCGTCTACCTGTCGGCCATCCGGTCAGCGACCTGGCAACGATCAACGACCCCGATGACGTACTCAGGGGATGGAAATTCACCGCATCCGAAGCCGGCGCAGTCGTGATCTCATCCGCCACTCGCTGGAGAACCGATGATCAGACCCTCACCATCAGCCTGCAAAGGTAACGACTTCGGAGACGACGACTAAGACCCGGACTGCGCCGCGGCCACCGCCTCCTTGGCGACGGCCACATCGAGCTTGCGCATGGTCATCATGGCCTGCATCGCCGCGTTACCGGTCACGGGATCAGAGTGGAAGATCAGGTCGATCAGCTCGCGCGAGACCACCTGCCAGGACACCCCGAATTTGTCCTTGAGCCAACCGCATTGGGACTCTTCTCCCCCGTTAGTCGTGAGCGCCTCCCAGTAGCGGTCAACCTCGTCTTGAGACCCGCAGTCGATCTGAAATGAGATCGCCTCATCGAACGTGAACTGGGGTCCACCGTTCAGCGCGGTGTACCGCTGCCCGTCGAGCTCGAATTCGACGGTGAGCACCGTGCCCTCCGGCATGGGGGTGTTCGGTCCGTAGTGGGTGACCTCGAGAATCCGGGAGTTCGGAAACACGGACACATAGAAGTTGGCGGCCTCTTCGGCGCGAGTATCGAACCACAGGCATGGAGTAATCGTCGGCATACCTGTATCGACCCGCGCCGACGAGAAAACTCATCGCAACCGGGCAGATACCTCGGTGAGCGCGTCGGCCAACAGGTCTTCGTAGTGATCGGCATCGGGCATCACTGCCGCGCTGGTGTGCACGCTCACCGTCACGGTGTCGCCGATGCCGTGCACCCCATGGGTCAGGCCCATCACCGGCGACAGCGCGGGGAATCCGGCGGTGAACACCACCCGTCCACCGCCTAACGTCAGATCGGCAGCACCGCGCACCACGCTCGACACCACGGTGTTGCCCGCGACGGTGGGTGGCATCAGGTCGGTGTTGAAGGCGTTGACACCCGCCCACATCATCGGCGCGGGCAGCGCCGCGCCTCCAGCACGTTGCGCGACCAGCACCGGGTGCATGGCGCGACGGCGCCTGCTCTCGATACCGTCCGCGATCTTCCGCGCCCGGGCGCGTAGATCCGTTTCACCCCAGCACAGGTCGACGCCAACATTGCGGAAATTATTGCGCGCCAAAGATTCACCGGCGGATGCGACGGTTACCTCCGCGCCCAGCCGTTCGGGAACCCACTGTCCGTGGTCGCGCAGATATTGCGGCAGCGCGATGCCGATCGCGGTGAGGACCGCGACGGTCACGCTCACGTCGTCGGCGCGAAGCTCATCGCGTGGCCGCACGATCATCCGGATCTCCCGATGCTCATCGGGCCGCGCATTCAGTGAAATCAGTGGGAATCCCTGCGGTTCCGGCTCCAACTCACCCGCCGCGACAAGCTCCTGCTGCTGACGGTAAGCCCGATAGCCATCGCGGCTCGCACTCAGCAGCCGACCCAGCTTCACCGGAAAGCCTGCCAGCCCTCGCAGTGCGGCATAACCAGGTACCTCCGGCAGCAGCCCGGCCTCCCCCGCCGCATCGCCGAACAATGCCCGCGCGGCCGCGGTGGCCCGCTGACCATCAGCCAATGCGTGCGATACCTGCAATACCGCGACAAGCGCCGGACCCGATGACCTCGGTGCGCCATGCACTCCCGGGAAAAGGTGAAGATGCCAAGGGTTTTCGCGAATGTCGACGGTGCTCGTGAGCAGTGCGGCGATCGCGGATCGGCACTGCGTCCAGCTGGAATCCGGCAGCGAGTGCACCGTCAGGGGCACCTGGGATTCGTCACGCGGCGCCCAGTACGGGTAATCGAGGTGTCCGGCGACGTCGACGGCCCGCACCCGCAGATCCGCGATGCGCGACGCGCGCGCGGCGAGCGTGTTCCGCAGGGCGGCGACATCCTGCGTCGGCGAATCGAAGCAGAACAGCAGGAACTGATCGTTCGGGAGTCTGGTCGACATCCAGTACATCTGGGCGTCGCGGGGTGCCATCTGTTCGACGGATGAGCCGCCTACTTGTAGGTGCGCCACTGGTCCCATAGCTGTTGCCACGGCGCAATTCTGCCGTAGTAGCGGTAGACCTGTGTCTCGTCCTCGCCGGAGGCGTGCAGCAGCTCGATTCGCTGCACCCCGCGGAACCCTTGGGCAAGTGCGGAATCCGGAGCATCGACGCCGATGTACATCATGTCCGTCATCGATTCCGGCGGCGCCCCGAAGTAGTAGTACCCGCGGTGGAAGCTGTAGGCACGGGAAACGCCCTCGCGTCCGGCCTCGACGTCATAGGCGGCGGCCATGGGATAGATCTGCAGCACCAGAGCCGTACGGTCACGTACCTCGGGCGGCATCGAATCGTAGGTGTCGCGCGCCACCTGGCGCAGGCCCTCCGTGGAGTGATCGCCACCGGCAAGCATGGTGGGCCCCATCTCGCCCGCCCAGGAAAACCAGCGTGCGGCAGCGGTTTCGGACACGATGGGCAGCCTGACGATCGCCATGATCACCGATGCGGCCGTCACCACCCCGATGAGCCCGTAGACCACGCCCCGTGCCGCGGCCCGGGAAGGGCGCCACCGGGAAAGTCCCACCGCGCCCGCGGCGATCAACAAGGCGTACAGCCCCATGGCGTAATAGGCACGTCCATGAGAGGCGAACATGAACGCTCCCACCAGCACCGCAGCCACGCCCAGGTATCGGTAGGCGCGCAGTGACGGCGCCGCCAGCAGCGCCACAACCCCGGCCAGCAGCAGCACCAGTCCGATGAACACCGAACCGATAAGCATGCCCGCCAACAACGCCGCCCCGCGTTCGGACTCCGCGGCCACGATTCCGGCCATCCGCAGGTATGGCCAGCCGTGGGTGCCCTGCCAGATGAGGGTCGGGATGGTGGCCACGACGGTGAAACCCGCCCCAATCCACAATTGCCGGCTGCGCAGCAGCACCCGCGGGCCGAGGACCGCCGCGCTCAGCAGTACCGCAAGCCATAGCGCCGGGATCAGGAATTTGGTCTGCATGCTGATCGCGGTGACGACTCCCGCCCACAGCAGCAGCCGATCGTCGGGCAGTCGTTCCCGGAGACTGCGGGTCCAGCGCACCAACAGCCAGCACACCACCGACCACAGCGCCGGATCGATGGCCGGTGTCTGCAGCCAGTGGGCCAGGATCTGGAACATCGCGGTGGCGTACGCGATGGCCGCGAGGGATTGTGTGAGGCGGCCGCCGCCGAACTCAGCGGCGATCAGCCCACACATCAACGTGCCAATTGCCACCGCAGCGGTCGCCGCCAGGCGCAGCACCCAGAGGGAGCCGGGCGCGATGTTGTCGGCGAGGCCCGCGATGAGGGGCACCAGCGGGGGCTGGTCAAAGTATCCCCACGACAAATGGTCGCGGCCCGCGACAACGAAGTAGGCCTCGTCGAAGAAGTACCCGTACCCCCTGCTGGCCCAACCGAATACGAGAGCGGTGATCGCGGTGATCGCTGTCAGTTCGGCGCGCGCCACCCGCACGGACGGTATGCCGGGGATGTCGTTGCCGTCGTCATACCGGGAATGGACCGCCGCCATAGCGAATTCACCATAGCCCTCATGCCATAGACTTCCGGCGTGCCGAGCACCAAGCAGTACAGCGATCCGTTGACTCGCAACGATATTGGACTCTTGGTCCTGCGTGTCGCGGTGGGAGCGACGCTGTGCTGGAGCGGGCTGAACATCGTGTTCGCCTCCGAGCAGTTCGCACAACTGGGCTCCTCGCCGATCCTTGCGCATCCCGATACGGCGGCTCGTGTGCTCGCAGGTGTCTACAGCATCGGGGGCGCCATGCTGGTCGCCGGACTTCTCACTCCCTTTGGCGCCAGTGCCGTGCTGGGTTCGATGCTTTACGTCGCAACCCAGACCTATGTGGCGCGAAACGACCTGTTGCAATCGGGCCCGGCCGTGCAGTTCCCCCTTGTGCTCGGCGCGGCAGCCATGGCGCTGCTGCTGTTGGGCCCGGGACGCATCTCTGTGGACGGGCGATTTGGCCGCGACGAGTGGCCTTCCGCGGTCTCATCGGTGCTGCTCATCGCCGGAATCGGGGGCGCGATCGCCGCGTGGGTGCTCATTAAGGGCACCAACCCGTTTTCTTAAGAGTTCAGCAAGGTCGCTCATGGTCTATGACCTGCGCCGATGCGTCTAGCGAAAATTGCCAGACTTTTCCGATTCGTAACTCAATGATTTCTTAATAGTGACCCCTACTGTTCAGTACATGACGAACGAGGAATTCGGTGCCACGGTCATCGAGATCGACTTCGAAGCCATCTACAGCGGCGAGATGCTGGTTGAGGGCGACAACTCGGAGCAGACCGATGAGTGGTTCCCGCTAGCCGTATAACGGCAGGTAGGCGAACCCCATAGGGGGACGCATCGGCGAGGCGCGTAGCGCATCGCATGCCGGGCCAAGTCCCGGATGTTTCTCACTCATCCATTCAGTTCTAGAGCGAGGGCAGTCACACCGACTGCCCTCGCTTTTTATTGAGGATCACGCCCGCGTGGGCTACTCAAGCTCTTCGGCGAGTTCCATCCACTGCACCTCGGCCGCGTCCTTCTCGGCGACGACGGCATTGAGTTCGGCGGTCAGCGTCACCACCCGGTCCGGGTCGGTGGCATGTTCAGCGAGCCGCTCATGCAACACAGCCTCTCGCTCCCCCAGCTTGGCAACGGACCGTTCGAGTCGTCCGAGCTCTTTTTGCGCGGCGCGCAGCGCCGCACCATCACGGCCACGATCGGGCGCCGGTTTGGTGGGGGCCGCGGTGGGTTGGACGTGCCGGCGCAGATACTCCTCGATGCCACCGGGCAGATTGGTCAGCTTGCCGTCACCGAACAGCGCCCACGTCGAATCACACACCCGCTCGATGAGATACCGGTCGTGGCTGACCACAACCAGGGTGCCGGCCCAGCCGTCCAGCAGATCCTCGACCTGCTGCAGGGTTTCGATGTCCAGGTCGTTGGTGGGCTCGTCGAGAAGAAGCACGTTCGGCTCTGCCATCAGCACCCGGGTCAGCTGCAGCCGGCGACGCTCTCCACCAGAGAGGTCGGCGACCGGCGTGCGTTGACGTGCCGGGCTGAATCCGAGCATCTCGGCAACCTGCGAGGCGGAAAGCTCCTTGTCTCCCAGCGTGATCCGCAATGCGATCGACTCGATCGCATCGAGCACCCGGATGTCGCCGGGCAGGTCGTCCAGCTCCTGGCGCAGCCAGCCGATGCTGACCGTCTTGCCTTCCTTGCGGTGTCCGGCCGCCAACGGCACCGCACCGGCAAGCACGCGCAGCAGAGTCGTCTTTCCGGATCCGTTGACGCCCACCAGACCAATGCGCTCGCCCGGGGCCAGGCGCCAGGTCAGATCGCGCACCAGTTCCTCACCGGCGGGTGTCGTCACCGTCGCGTCCTCAAGTTCGATGACGATACGGCCCAGGCGGCGACGCGCAAATGCGCTCAGCGCCACCGAGTCTCGCGGCGGCGGCACATCGGCGATCAAGGCCTCGGCCGCCTCGATCCGGTATCGGGGCTTGGACGTGCGCGCGGGTGGACCGCGCCGCAACCAGGCCAGCTCCTTGCGTGCGAGATTGCGGCGGCGCGCCTCCGCAGCGTCGGCCTGCCGCCCCCGTTCGGCACGGGCGAACGTCCAGTCGGCATAACCGCCTTCATACGATTCGACGCTGCCGTCGACAACCTCCCAGGTGCGGGTGGCCACGGTGTCCAGGAACCACCGATCGTGGGTCACGACCACCAGCGCGGTGCGCCGCGCCAGCAGATGCTCGGCGAGCCACTGGACGCCTTCGACGTCCAGGTGGTTCGTCGGCTCATCGAGAATGAGCAGGTCCAGATCGCGAACAAGTGCGGCGGCGAGCCCCACGCGCCGCCGCTGACCTCCGGACAGCTCATCCACGCGTCGATCCAGGCCGAGGGCCGCTACTCCAAGCCCTTCGAGGATCGAACGGATGCGCGCATCCCCGGCCCATTCGTGTTCGGCGACACCCAGGGGCGCGATCACGACATCGAATACCGTCGCGCCTTCAAGATCGTCGCGCTGGGTGACGACGGCTTGGCGCAGGTCACCGGTCCGGCTCACTCTGCCCTGATCCGCCGGCTCGACACCGGCGAGCACCTCCAGCAGCGTGGTCTTGCCGCCACCGTTAAGGCCCACCACCCCGATGCGGTCTCCCGCTTGCACCCCCAGGCTGACGTTCGAGAGCAGCGGCTTGACGCCGTATGACTTCGAAACACTCTCGAGGTTGACGAGGTTGATGGGTTTAGCGGGGCTGGTCATGGCCTCCACAAACTACTCAGGCATTGGCAGGCTGCGCCACTTCCCTGCCCTGGTCCAGCAGACCTGCCCGCCGCAACGCGAACAGCGCCGCGGCACACACCAGCCCGATCCCAGTCAGCGACACCCATAACAAGGCCGGCTTACCGTGCTGCTGGGTGTAGCCGAATATCGAGCCGGTCAGCAGGTTCCCGGCCAAGATGCCGACTCCGACAATCGTGTTGTACAGGCCGTAGTGGGTGGCCACCAACCTGTTGCGCGCCAACCTGACCACGGTGTCCATCTCGAAGGGGAACGTCGCGATGGTGCCCACGGCCAGCAGGGCCGCCGCCAGCAGCAGCGCACCGATGGCAGCGAGTTGCCCCGCCGACGCCGCCGTGGGTAGCAGCATCAGCGGCACAAAGGCTGCCGCGATGACCAGCATTCCGAACACCAGGCTGCGGCTGGGGCCGAATCGCGCGGAAAGCCACCCGGTGAGTCGCACCTGCCCGGCGATAGCGACCAATCCGGACACCACGAAGATGCTTGTCACCAACACCGTTTCGGACTTCTTGTCGCCGGTCAGCAGGGCCGCCTGGAACGGCAGCGCAAGGTAGACCTGGAACGTCAGCACGTAGGACCCGATCATGGCGCCGGAGAACAGCAGGAAGGCCCTGTTGGACACCACCGAACGCCAGTTGGCGAGCACCGGCTGGCGTTCCGCCTCCTGCTCGACGCGGTTCGGCGGCAGGGCCATCAACTGGATCACCGTCAGGATCGCGAAGACCGCTGCGGCCACGGCGCAGGTGATCCGGAAGTCCCATGCCGTCAATGCCAGGCCAACGATCGGCCCGAACAGGATTCCCGCCTGGTAGAAGACGTTGAAGACGGCGAAGGCCTCCACTCGACGCTCTCCGGAATCTGCTGCCAGGTAGGCGCGCACCGCGGGGTTGAACAGAGCACCCGCGAAACCCGTTGCCGCCGAGGCGATCAGTATCGCCGGCAGGGAGCCGACGAAGGCCAACATCAGGAAGCCACCGGTACGCAATAGACATCCCGCCACGATCAGTGGCTTGTATCCGAACCTGTCGGCCAGGGTGCCGCCGACCAGAAACATGCCCTGCTGAGAGAAGTTTCGGACCCCCAGCACCAGCCCCACCATCCATGCGGCCAAGCCCAACGGCCCGGCCAGGTATCCGGCGAGGTAGGGCATCAGCATGTAGAAGCCGACGTTGATGGCGAACTGATTCACCATCAGGATCTGGCTGGGCCGGTCGAAAGACCGGAACTGACGGAAGGTTTCGATCACGCCATTCTCCCGATGGGGTCGATCACGCGGGTCAGCCTGGTCCATCGGTCCACTACCCGATCCGACGGATCGTCGATCACGTCGGGATCCTGCGCCGGTGGACGGTCCAACAGATCGTGGCTGCGGCAGTAATCGTCATCGTAGATGGTGCCGTGGTAGCGCATGGGACCGTCGGGGAAGATTGCCGCGACACGCGATCCGGGAGCCGATGTCCGTGCCACCCACCCGGCGACCAATGCCACTGCCCCGACGCTCCACCCGCCGCTGGCGTGGTACGCAGCGGCCAGCGTCCGGGCCGCCCAGACGGCCTCATTCGGCGCCACCCAATGCGCTTCGTCGAATGCGGCGTAGTCGACATTGCCCGGATAGATGCTCGACCCGAGGCCGCGCATCAGCCGTGAGCTGGCAGGCTGCCCGAAAATCGTGGAGCCGATGGTGTCGACCCCTACCAGTCGCAGGTTCGGATTATGTTCCCGCAGTACACGTCCCACACCCGAGGAATGCCCGCCAGTTCCCACCGAGCAGACCAGGGTATCCACCGTTCCCAGCTGGTCGATCAGTTCTTCCGCGAGCCCGCGGTAGGCATCGACATTGTCGGGGTTCTGGTACTGATCGGGGCACCACGAATCCGTTTCGGCGGCAAGTATTTCTGCGACACGATCCTTACGCGCCTGCTGCCATCCTCCGATCGGATGTGGTTCTGTGACGATCTCGACCCGAGCGCCGTAGGCGGTCAACATGCTGCGCACGATGGGCTCCAGGCCCGGGTCGGTGACGAGGGTGACCGGGTGCCGGTAGATGATTCCGGCCAGGGCCAGTCCCAGCCCCAGCGTCCCGCTGGTTGATTCGACGATCATGGCACCCGGCTTGAGTTCTCCGCGCGCCCTAGCCTGTTCGATCATGTGTAGTGCAGGCCGGTCTTTCATGCCGTTGGGGTTATGACCTTCGAGCTTGGCCCAGAAGCCGGTGCCCGGCGTCGCGAACGGCTCCGATACCCACAGCACCGGGGTGTTGCCCACCAGCGTGTTGGGGTCGTGGAACTTAGGTCCTAGGTGTGTGCAGCTACGACGAGATGACAGAGCAATGCTGTTGTTCATTGAGAATCCCTGCGTGGGGGCCGCACGGCGCGGCCGGGAAGCTGATGACGGCGTGCGGGCATGGCGGAACTCCGCTTTGCCCGAGGGGTCGATCAGCGCCGAATGACGCAGAGTTTGGTGAGGATGTCGCGGCCCGTTCGGGCCCCGTGATAACCGATAGCACGTGGTGGACCGCGCGAGAGTTGGGCAGCCGCGGGCTGGAACACCAGCATGGCGAGAGCAAACGCGGCCAGTACGAAGAGAATCCGCAGTGGATTGAAACCCCGGGCCAGTGCGACCAGCCCGTCCGCGGTCTGACATGCCATCTCGTGGACCGCGTTGTCGAGGTGCGCATGGGTAGCCGATGGACCGTGCCCCTGGAGTGCGGCGTGCGTCGCCTTATGGTGCGGCGCCTCACCGCCGCCATGACCGACGGAGACACAGTGCAAGATCGGCAGGGTCGCGACCGTTGCGACGAGGACCGCGACCAGCCACAGCCGCCCACGGCGACTCGTGCGGCGCGCTCCGGTCAGCATGACGCGAGGTTAGCACGATTTAACATACCCTCATGGGGTATGTGACCTGATCGCTATCTAACTGTGGTCAGCACTCAACGCTGACGTGCATGACCCGGTAGTCGAGTACCTGGACCAGCGGACTGGTGGGATCGGCCACACGGATGCGCTGCCAGCGGTACTCCGACCGCCCCTCACGCACGGAGGTCGCAACGCATTCGGTCAGCGGTGCGCTGCCGCGCCGATTGATGACGACCCTGTCTCCCCGGGCCTTCAGGGACGTGATGACAACGTCGGCGTTCCCATGGTTCTTGGGACCGGCGTCGGCACGCGGAGTGCCAACAGCCATGAGTGCACCAGCAACAGCCGCGGCCACACAGAGGCCGCCGAGGCGGTGGAAGATAAGGCGTCCGTACATAACGATTCCCAACGTCTGCGCCACTTCGGTGTGGCGAGTCTTCACTGACAGCCGTATGCGGCAGAAGGACATATCCGCCGCAAGGGATTCATCAGCGTCGACTCACACAAATCTGATGCAGACGGGCCCTGCCACCCACGACCGCGACCCACGCACGACGGCGAGGAGGCGCGCGTGTGACCACCACCCGCAAAGGGAGTAGCGAAACAGCCAGGGTCACGACCAGCGCCGCCGCCCATAGCATTCGGAATGCGTTACCGGATCGGACTTTTCCGGCGATCACATCAAAGATCTGGCTGGTGAAATCCTGGGAGGCCCTGCCGATGTGTTGGCCCACACCCTCAGCAGTGTCGGACGCAGAAGCAACAAGGTGATGCGAGACGACCGGGAGTGCCGCATCGGCCATCACCGTGCAATGCAGCACTGGCAGTGCGGCGATCACGCCTGCGACGAGCACGGCGATCCATCGCGATCGCGACGGCCCCCCGTTTTTCAGCACGTCGCCGCGACCAGCACACGGGCACCCGATACGACGCGGACCCGCCACACCGGTTGCAGTTCACCACTGGACGGCAACACACCCCGACCGTAGCACGCGATTCGCTTTAAATACCCCTACGGGGTATACATAACATCATGACAACGGGCAATTCACCACTGCTTGGCCGCCGCGATCTCCTCCGTCTGGGCATGACGGTGGCCGCAGCCGGGTTTCTCGCGTCCTGCACCAGGGGCCCCTCCGGAACTGCGACACCACAACGTGTTAACCCTGATTCGGCCCGGGTGGCCGCAGTGGAAGCGGCCCGGCGACCCCAGGGGGCTGCGGTCAAACAGTTCGCTCTGAACGCTGGCCCCACTCAGCTCGACCTCGCCGGAACCCAGGTGCAAACATGGGCATACGGTGGGCGGGTACCCGGCCAGGAGATCCGCGTTCGCAAGGGAGAAGTCCTGCGTGTGCAAACTGTTAACAACCTCCCGGCGCCGACCACCGTGCACTGGCACGGGCTCGCCCTGCGTAACGATATGGACGGCGTGCCCGGCCTCACCCAGCCGGAAATACCGCCGACCGGAGTGTTCGATTACGAGTTCGCGGTGCCCCACGCGGGGACGTACTGGTTCCATCCCCACGTCGGTACGCAAATCGATCGCGGACTGTACGCGCCGCTGATCATCGAGGACCCCGATGAGCGCACCGGATACGACGAGGAGTTGGTGGTGGCGCTCGATGACTGGATCGACGGCACCGGTACCGATCCCGACCAAGTGCTCGAAGGATTGCGCGCCAAGGGCATGCCCCCGATGGATCATTCGATGATGGGAGGCATGGGATCGGACCCAACGACGCCGCTGGGTATGGACGCCGGCGATGTGAAGTACCCCCACTATCTGATCAACGGGCGGGTGGCTGCCGATCCGCAGACCACCACCTATCGCGCCGGACAGCGGGTGCGGTTGCGTATCGTCAACGCCGGCGGCGACACGGCGTTCCGGGTCAGCATTCCCGGCGTGCCGATGACGGTTACCCACACCGACGGCTTCCCGGTGCAGCCCTACAAGGCCGACACCGTTCTGGTGACCATGGGCGAGCGGGTCGATGCCGTCGTCACCATCCCGGGTTCGTCGGTGCCACTCGTGGCGGTGCCGGAGGGGAAAGATGGCTTTGCCCAACTGATTCTGCGTTCGGGCGATACCCCGGTGCGCGGGCGCGCCGAAGATGCCGCGACGCTGATGAAGTCCCAAGTGCCGCTAGACACCGCGACACTCAGCGCTACCCCAGAGGTTCAACTGAGCCAGCGCAATGCGGACGTCATCCACGATGTGCGGTTGGCCGGTCCCGTCGGGAAGTACACCTGGACAATCAACGGCAAGACCTACGATCCACGCGACGGGCTGCCCGTTCGTGAGGGCCAACGGGCACGGCTACGTTTTGTCAACGACTCGATGATGTTCCACCCCATGCATCTCCACGGGCACACCTTCTCGGTCCGAGATGCGAAGGGGACGTACCGCGCCCGCAAGGACACGGTTCTCGTCGCTCCCATGAAGACCGTCGAGGTGGACTTCGATGCCGACAACCCCGGGCAGTGGCTTACTCACTGCCACAACATTTATCACGGCGAAGCCGGAATGATGGCGGTCGTGTCCTACGTGCAGGACTAACGCGCGGCCTATTCTCTGCAGCACCTGCATTGCGACCTTCACGGCGAGTAAGGTTGCTACCCTCGCAGAGAGATATACGACCGCGTGAAGGGAGTTCCGGTGGCAAGTGAAGGCGCAGTTCGCCCCGAGGACGTTCTGTCCGACGCCGACAACTCAACCACCGTCGATGGAGTCAGCGTACGGAAGGGCACAGTCGCGGCATTCATCGCGAATGCCAAACTCTTAGAGACCACTCCCGAATCAGATCCACGGCGCGCAGCCATCGAAAGCGAACTCCGAAACCTAGCTCCGGCCGTGTGTGCAGTCGGTCTCCTCGACGTATTCACACCGCGCTCGGTATTCATCACTTCGATCCTGAACGAGGCGGCAGCGGATTAGTCGAATGCGTCGGATCGAAACCCCTCGTGCGTACATCGCGGCCGAAGTCAGAGCCAACGGAGCACGTCGCATCACAACTCACACATGTCCACGACGAGTCATACTCCGAACTTGGCACGCGCCCCGTCGGTGACCGGGGTGAACAGATTAACGAGATTCCCGTCGGGATCCCGGAACAGCAAGGCGCGGTTCCCCCACGGCATCGTTGTCGGTTCGGTGACCACATCGGCGAGTTGCTCGCGAAGCCGGGCGAATTCGGCGTCGACGTCATCCACGATGAATTCGAGAATGGCTGTGCGATTCGCGGCCGGCTCGGCAGATCCCTGCCCGAACAGCGGGACGGTTTTCTCGCTGCCGATCGCCAGCGTGCCGACCGGAGTCGGAATCTCCGCGAAAAGCTCATTCCCCCAGACGGCCACTGCTTCGGTGACCATCTCGTAGAACGTGACCAACCGACCGACGTCGGCTGTGATGATTCGTGTCGAAACGAATCTCATTGGTAGACCTCCTGGGGATGCCGCCGAGGATCGGCAGACTGCGCGGTGAGCCAGATGCTAGGCGCGCACCCCGACAAGTCCGGGAAACTGGAACCATCTGATCGAAAGAAAGGCCTCTATGAACGACGTGGATCTACGCGGTGCGCTCGAAGCCCACTGGGCAGCCTCCGACGCAGACGACTTCGATGCAGAACATCGGGTCTATCGAGACGATGCGGTTCTCGAATACCCGCAGTCTGGTGAGCGAATTCGTGGCCGCGCCAACATTCAAGCCTCGCGCAAAGCTCAGCCGAACAAGAAACGGTTCACCGTGCGACGGATTACCGGTGGTGGCGATCTATGGGTCAGCGAGCTCGTCGCAACGTACGACGCACAGCCCTTTCACGTTGTGAGCGTCATGGAGTTCGAAGACGGTGAGGTGATCCGCGAAACGCAGTATTTCGGCGAACCCTTCGAACCCGGCCCCTCGCGCGCTCAATGGGTTGAACCCATCGGGTGATCAGACGTTGAAAAGGAATTCGACTACGTCGCGGTGCGGCGAGATCTGTCAACTCGAACGGTTACGCCGTTCACCGACGAGGTAGCGTTCGCCGTGCCTGCCAGACAAGGCCCGGTACGCTACTAGCGAGGTCTGGCCGACTGCCCGCGAAGCCGCTGAGCGCACGATAGAACGACCAAACCTGGCGCGGAGTAGGAATTTTCGGCATCCACGCCAACTCCCAATGAATACCGTTGATTGGGTCGTCGAAGAACACGGCGTAATAGCCCGGCCAGTACTGCGGATACGTCTTAGGCTCGTCAGTAACCTCGATACCCCGCGGGATCAAGAACTCGCGGTAAAAGCGATCGACCTCTTTCCTGCTGCGGGCCCACAGCGCAACGTGATTGACGCCCACGGCCTGTTCGGCATGGGTCAGCTTTCCTCCGGTCCGGGCCGGCTGCACACCGATGTAGCTGTGGAGATTGAAATGCTGAGTCATGTAGTAAATCGACTGGTACTCCATGTTCAACGATGAAAAGCTGCTATACCCCAGCCAGCCGAACAAGGCGTCATAGAAGGCGATGGAAGCGTCATACTCCAGTACCGCGAACTCAACGTGACTTACACCGCGCCACCGCATTCTGCCCCCTACGAATCGTCTACTACACAGTGCAGTAGGACTGACCATGACAGTGAAGCACTCACCGTGTCGCAGGGCTACGGTTTCTGCTGATCAGACGTTGAAGCGGAACTCCACTAAATAACACTGTCAATAAACGTTATAGTTGCTCTATGGTCTCGACAGCTCCCTCACGGCGCGCGGCGCTCTACCTGCGCATATCCCTAGACCAAACCGGTGAAGGCTTGGCCATCGACCGGCAGCGCAAAGAGTGCCAGCGCATCGCACGCCAACGCCGCTGGCGCGTGGTGGACGAGTACGTGGACAACAGCATCAGCGCCAGCGACGCCCGCAAGAACCGGCCCGGATACGACGCGTTGGTAAAGGCCTATGAGGCAGGCGAATTCGATGCACTGATCTGCTACGACATGGACCGGCTCACCCGCCAGCCCCGCCAGATGGAGGACTGGATCGACGCCGCCGAGAAGCGCGGTCTGGACCTGGTGACGGCCAACGGTGAGTGCGATCTACAGACCGATGCGGGGCAGACCTTCGCCCGCGTCCGCATGGCCTTCGCACTCGGTGAGGTCAAACGCAAGAGCGCCCGCCAGCGTGCCGCTGCCGTCCAGCGAGCCGACGACGGTCGGCCTCCCCTGGGGGTGCGCCTGACCGGCTACACACCCAAGGGCCAGACGGTGTCCGATGAGGCCAAGATCGTCCGGCAGATCTTCGCGCTGTTTCATGGCGGAGAGTCGTTGCGCGGCATTGTGCGAACGCTGACCGAAGGGGGCCACGCCACCCGCAACGGCAAGCCCTGGAACCCCTCGACCATCCGAGACATCCTGGTCAACCCACGCTATGCGGGCCGTGCGGTCTACAACGGGGAGCCAAACGGCAAGCGCGGCAACTGGGAAGCTCTGGTCAGCGAGGACGTGTTCGATGCGGTGCAGGCCCGCCTCACCGACCCCCGCCGCGCTACCAATCGGGTGGGTACCGACCGCAAGCACCTGGGCTCCGGCCTGTTCCTGTGCGACGTGTGCGGCACACCGGTGGTGAGTTTCAGCGGTGGCCGGTACCGCTGTAAGTCCGCATGCGTCAACCGCTCCCACGGCCCCGTGGATCACGAACGGGTCCGGCAGATCATCACCGAGGCCGACGGCGAACCGAGCACCGCTCCCCTGGCGCGCGGTGTGGATGAGTTCGTGACGGCCGTGCTAGCCGAACGTCTGAGCCGACCCGACGCCGCCACCCTGCTCGCTCCGGCACCGGCAGACACAGCCCCACTGCGCGCCGAGATAGCGGCCCTGCGCTCACGGTTGGCCAATTTCGAGAATGACTACGCCGAGGGCGTTATCACCGGCCGACAGCTGCGCGAGGCCTCCGAGAAGGTCACCGCCTCCCTGTCCAAGGCCGACCGCGAGCTGCGAGCCCTATCGCCCGGAGGTACCACCCTTGGCGGTGTACTCACCGCGCCGGACCCGGCAGCAGCGTTCCTGGACGCCTCGCTCATGGGGCGCCGAAGCGTCATCGATGCCTTGTGTGAGGTGCGGCTGATGCGGGGTACCCGAGGATCGAAGACGTTCGACCCCAACACAGTTCGTCTCCAGTGGCGAGTGTGACCGCTCTGCGGTCAACGACACGGGTCACCCCCGTGCGCCGCATTGCGCGGTAATGCACCACAGGCCGCTATATTGGTCTCACGCACCGGGCAATGAGAACCTTCGCACTCGCCTGGAGCGCACCAGCTGGACATCCGGCGGGACTGACCTAGAGGTCCCGACGAGCTACAGCAGGTAACCCGTTCGCCGCGCTGGCGGCACCGCAAGGTGTCCCGCGCACGCGGACCCCGAGGACTGGGGCGAAGGCAGTCCGGCTCGGGTGAGCGTGCGGAACCATACCGAGATCGCATCGGAGTTCCGCACATGTCATCCCCGACAACCACTATCGAAAGACCGAAGCTAGCCCCCACAGCGAGAGCAGCCAAGCACACCGGCCTCCCCGTGTCCCGGATGCGCGCCCTGACGCGCCAAGGCATGCCCTGTGTTCGTGTCGGTGCCAAGCTGTATTTCGATCTGGCCGAGATCGATTCCTGGATCGACAACAACCTTGTCAGCACCGCCTCCCCCTCTAATGACCACCGCAGCGTCATCAAAGCGCTGGTGGACGGTGCCCCGGAAATTACCGCCGAACAGGCCGAGCGTATCCGTGCCGTCCTTGGTGGTGCCGCGTGAGCGCCTACAGCCAAACCGTCTGCCCCACAACACCGCTCATGGCGGCATTGTCTAGAGGCGGAGTGACCGGCGAATCGCGGCTAGACCTGCCGCCCTGAAATCGGTGTGCCCGGCGGGCACCACCCCGCCGGGCCAACGACACCGATTACTTCCGTCCCATTGGAAAGAAACCGAACAAATGAAGAATACCAAGATCGGCGTGGTCCAGGCTGACTCGTTGGCGACGCTGTTGTCCACCGCTCCCGAAGCCGACGATCACGACGCTATGCGTGGCTATCTGAATACCTTGGCCGACGCTGGCTGTGCGCCGTTGTTGGTGTACCCGCACAGCAAGATGCCCGCCGATATGCGCGCCTCCCGTGTCCGGTCCGCCGATGACGCCGCCGCTCGGGATGCTGCTCGCCGGGCCGGTAATCGCAACTGGGCCAAGGTGAAATCAGCCGCCGGGGTCCACCTTGCGACCATGGACACTGCAGTTCTGGATGGCTACCTGGACGAGTACGTGCGCGTGTTCGCCGACCAGTACCCGGATGGGGTTCCGGTGAATGTGGCGCTTTCCGTGGGCTGTAGCCGGTTGGTGGTGGTCGACTGCGATACGTCCGATCAGGTGGCCGCGTTCCTCTCTGATGCCGGGGCGCCTGCCGATACCGAACCGACCGTGCGTAGCCCCGGACAGGCCAACGCCGAGGGCGAAATGGTGCACAAGGATGGTGGGCATTTCTACTTCACCGTCCCCGAGGGGATCGAGCTTCCCGAGAACCTGGGCACCCTCACCGACGCTGACGGCGGCTACGCGGTGCTGTGGGGTGCTGGCCGGTACGTGCTGATACCTCCGAGCGTGCGCGCGGAAGGCCCGTACACCCCTGCTGGCGCGGTGCACGAGGTGCCGGACTGGCTGGTCGAACGGATCACCAGCGCAGGACAGTTGCGCGCGCAGCGGGCCGCACAGCACCTGCAGCACGCCAGCCAGAGCGGTGATGCCATCGCGGCGTGGGGTGCCTCGATCACGTGGGCCGAGATCCTCGCTGGTACCGAGTGGGTCAGCACCGGCAGGGCCGACAGTTGCGGCTGCGACATCTGGACCGCGCCGGGACTGCACGCCAGCACCAAGAGCGCCACCGCGCACGAACCCGGATGCGCGGTAGCCGATTCCGATGACCCATGCATGCACATATGGACCGACCACGACATCGCGCCCTTCGAGGCGGTGGTGCAGCAGTACGGGCCTCACCTCACGCGGCTGCGCGCGGTGGCCGCGATTCATTTCGACAACGACCAAGGAACGGCGATGACCGCGCTGGAATTGCATCCCACTACTTCCGAATTCGGATTCGGTGAGTTCGGTACCGCCGCCGCAGTCGACGACGAGGACGGTCCCGGCCTGAATCTGCCGCCCGAGTTCTGGCAGGCACATCCTGTCCTTGGGCACATCCGCGCATTCGCACACCACGGCGTCAACTCGCCGGATGCCGTTTTCGGCTCCCTGCTGGCGCGACTGTCGGCCAACTTGGACCCCTCGGTCAGGGTGGACACCGGCGTCAAGCGACCCATGCCGCTGAACATGTTCGCCGGTCTGGTGGGGTCGGCGGGCACCGGGAAGTCCTCGGCGCACGCGGCATCAGATGACCTTCTCGATTTCGTGTACCCCGACCCGATGGCGGCTGGGCTACTGGCAGCCACCGACGAATGCCCACCCGAGTTGCCGGTGGGGTCTGGTCCCGGCGTCGCGGAGGCGTTTATGGGGAACGTGGTCGACCCGCTCGACACGAAGATCAAGCGCCGCGAGCAGGTGCGGCACAAGGTGTTGTTCTACAGCGACGAGGGCGCGGCGCTGGTCGGAGGAATCCTGGATAACAAGCGCGGCGTGGACATTGGGCCCACGCTGCGCGTGGGGTGGACCGGCGCTGTGTTGGGACAACAAAACGCAACTGCGGATCGCACCCGCCAGGTGCGCGACTACACCCTCGGGTTGTGCGTGGGGTTTCAGCTGGAAGCGGTGGCCGATCTGTCGACGCCCGAGCAGATGGAATACGGAACACCCCAACGGTTCGTGTACTTCTCAGCGACCGACCCCACCATCCCCGATGAGGCCGGAAACCCCGGCGCGCTGAAAGTAACGATGCCGGTTGGTCTGCTGCACTACGACGCCGAACTGCGAGCCCATGCACGCCGGAAAGCACTGGCACGGGCCAGAGGTGAGGGCGACTCCGGCGCCGACCCCATGCAAGCCCACCGTCCGGCACTGACCGCACGGCTGGCTGCGCTGCTGGTGATCTTGTGCGACCCAGGACGTACCGAAATCCACACCGCCGACGTGGCGCTGGCCGAGACCATCCTGGACACTTCCGCGCGGCTCCACAGCTCAGCAATGGACTGTCGTCGCGAACGCGAGAGCGCCGCAGCTGAACGGCGGATGGAGGCACGCATCGGCGAGCAGGTCGCCACAGCTGCCGCCGTGGCCGACAAGGATCAGACACTGACTGAACTCGGTGCCGCCGTTCTGCGCTACCTCGACGGCGCCGGAGGGTCGATGCGGTGGGGAGGCAAGACCGGGATCAAACAAAAGATCCGCAGTAACAGACGGCCACTGGCCGATCCCGCGCTGGACAGGCTGGTGGGCAACGGGAAAGTCGCCTACGACGAAGACGCAGACCTCGTGACGAAGCGATGAGGGCAATCAGATCGGACGGGGTTAGCGGGCCAGTGTCCTACCTGAGCGGGGTAGGACGGTAGGACGCGTCCTACCTACCCCCTGTCTCTCGCGCGTACACGAATCTGATTTACATATCTATTTTACCTGTTCAGAGAGTTTTGGACATTTGGCGGTATTTTCAGATTTTCCGTTTCCGAGCCTGTGGGGGCGTCCTACCGTCCTACCGTCCTACCTTTTGCGGGCACGTTGAGGCAGGAGAGCCGGGAGAGCTGTGGGGACTGAAAACCCAAGTCGGACAACGGCACAATGCAGCCGTGTGGGGATGTTGTACCTGCACCCCGGTCAGGTAGGAATCAGGTATGCCGCCAGTCATGACCACCGCCGACAGCCGCGCTCGCGCCGAGCGCGTCGTGTACCTGCGGCACGTCGCCGGGGCCAGCTGGTCGGTGATCCGCGATCAACTTGGGTTCAAGAGCGTCGGCGCGGCGCAGGCGGCGTACAAGTCCCACCAGAAGCGCAATCCACTACCCGGTGGCGAGATCGTGCTCGCCGGGCTGCGCGACCGTCAGCAGTACCGCAATCAGAAAGGCACCATGGCGTTGGAGCGCGCTATGGCGGCGGGCGAGTTCTCCACTGTCGCTTCGCTGATCCGCGCCCTGGCTGCCAACGACGCCGACTTGGCTAAGTGGTTCGGCATTGGCAGCGAGACCGTCAACGTCAACGTGACCACGACCCTGCCCCAGGTGATTGCCGAGAACCGTGAGCGTCTGATGGCGGTGCTTGACGCCGAAGTAGTCGATACCAAGGAGATCGAACAGTGACCATGATGACTAAGCGCGATGTTGTGACAGCGGCGATGAGCCTTGCCGACGATGTAGCCGAGGGCAAGCTCGACCCAGCGACCTTAGAACAGCAGGCAGTCGCGGAGCTGCGGGAACTCGTCGGCACCGTTGTGGGCGAGGACGATCCGTTGTGGGACCTGCAGGTGCAGATCGCCAGCGGTGTTCTGGCGTCGGGCGGTATCCCGACCGACGAGCTTTCGGAGTGGTTGGCAGTCGCCCGTCGTCGCGACGGGGTGGAGACAGAGCCTCTCAGTGCCCCCGTACCGATTCCAGGCTCCGATACCCCATCGGGGGCCGTTTCGTCCGTCTCCGGCGACCACAGCTCCGGTAATGGCGCCCCTGACGATCTCGCCGACGTTCCCCGAGAGGTAATCGCCCGAGCCGAGGAGGCGGCAATGGCTGTGATTACCCGATGGCGGGCACAGCAGTCATGAGCCTGCTCAATCGCATGCGCGACCTCGCGGCCGAACCTGAACCCGCCGTCGAGGCCGAACCGGCGGCGTCGTCCAGTAGCGGCTGCAAAAAGTGCGCACCGGCTCCCATCAACCGAGGCCCGAAGTTCGGTGGACACGTCGCGGCTCGGAGCCGTGGCCTACCGATCGACAACGGCCTGCGGGCGATCTGAGACTGACTGCGGTGCAGACAAACTCCCCTTTAGGGAGATATTCTGCAACTAGATCTTTAGTTCTGATTGTGCCCCAGCTAGAGAAGGTTTAACCGGTGACTACTCGCCCGCGCCGACTGGTTGCATATCTCCGCGTATCCACCATCGAACAGGCCGAACACGGCTACGGTCTGTCGGCTCAGCGGACGGCCATCCGCGCCGCCGCCAAGTCAGCCGGTCACCGGATCGTCGCCTGGCACGCCGACGAGGGCATGTCCGGTGCGCGTGGCCCCGACGACCGGCCCGGCCTGACCGAGGCGCTTGACCTGATCGCCAGCAGGAAGGCCGACGGACTAATCGTCCGTGATCTCGACAGGCTGGCCCGCGCCGTCACCGTGCAGGAGGCGGTGCTCGCGACCATCTGGACCGACCCCGCCGCCGAGGTATTCACGTCGACAGGCCTTGTGCCTCGGGACGATCCCGACGACCCCATGCGCACCGCCTTCCGCGAGATGGCGGCGGTGTTCGCCGGGCTGGAGCGCCGCATGATCGCCAAGCGCCTGCGTGACGGACGGCGGGCCAAGGCGGCAGCAGGCGGTCACTCTATCGGGGCCACGCCATATGGCTGGAAGTCGGCCAAACGCAGCCCCACAAACCCGAACGGCGCGCTAGTGCCCATACCCGCCGAGCAGGCAGCCCTTCGCCGCATGACCGAGTTGCACGCCGATGGAGCCAGCACCCATCAGATCGCCGCCACCCTCACAGCAGAAGGCCACCCAACCAAGCGAGGTGGCCACTGGGCATCGGCAACCGTGGCGCGCATCCTGTCCCGACAGGCCACGCGAGGATGACCGAGTCCGATCTGCTTGACCTGAGCGGATTCTCCGGCTGGCTGACGTTCGCCGACCTAGGCAATGCGGACGTACCAAAGAAGGCCGGTGTCTACGTCGTTGTGCGGCCTACCGACAACCGCCCCGACTTCGTTATCAACACTCCCTATCGCGGCGACGCCCCCGTGCCCGTCGACGTATTGGAAGATGCCTGGGTTGACGGCGAGCGGCTGGTCTACATCGGGGTGGCGAGCCTGGGCTCCAAGCGCGACGGTCTGCACCGGCGTCTGCGTCAGTTTCGTCGGTACGGAGCCGGAGGCAGTGCGAGACACTCTGGCGGTCGCCGCATCTGGCATCTGGCCGATCACTCCGGCCTGCTCGTCGCGTGGCGCATAACCGATGATGCTGACGCCCGAGACACCGAGAAGGCCATGATCCGTGCGTTCCGTGCCCGGCATGGGGTGCGTCCGTTCGCCAACAGCGCCGACTGAACTTCGGGCCGACACGCCGTTCTTGGCCAATCAATTTCGTGACTAGCCATCACCGCCACACAGGCAGTGCGGACAACACCGCCGTGTGGTGAAAAACGCCGGTCCAGGGCCTGTGACCCACGAACGGACAATACCGCCATGTGTGGGTATTGTACTGTGCCGCAACGCAATACGCGTCGCCGCGACGTGCCGAATGCACGAACGCGGCGTACGTTATGGCCATGAGCAGCACATCCGTAACCACCGTGGACCCGGCCAGCAGATCCGCGTCGAGCTGGTCCGCACTCCTTGCCAACCTCAAGAGCCGCGGTGCGCCGGACACCGATATCCGCGTGATTGAGTGCCGCCAGGCCTTGGCGTATTGGCGTATCGCACGCAGCGTTAACCGTGAGTCTGGTCAGCTGTCCGTACCCGGCGCCGACCGTCTGCGCAGCGCCATCTCCGAGGCGGTGGCACGGTGAACCTCAAACGTCGCACCAAGATTGGCTTACCACCGGTGAACCCGCTGGCCCCGTCGGGTGCTCCTGCCCCGAAGGCCAATGCCTCACAGGCGGAGCTGCGTGATCGGCGCCGGAAACGCCTGGCGATTCACTACACGAGGACGTTCAGCGTGTCCGCTGAGTTCGAGGCGGTGTGCATGCCTACAGCACATCAAATCTCGCAACTCAAGGACCCTCTGTCGATGCGTCGCGACATCGAAGCTGTGCTGGACGCTGTCCACGCGCTGATGGACTCGATGGTGCGCCTCCTGACCGAAAGCAAGACGGCGGATGCCGGGGTTACGCGAAGGCTGGTGGCGGATCTCGCCGTCCGGCCACGGCTGCCCGAAATAACCGATGCGCAGATCATCTCCGGCTCTTGGGTATCCAAGCTGACTGCGTGGGTCGAGCCGTATTCGGGTGACCTTGCAGCCCTGCTCGGTCGTGCACTACCTCCTGGACACGACGGCCTGCGCGGCAATCCGAGTGCCTCTGAACGTATCGAACGTGCCCTCCGTGGACTCGATGCGGCGGTGCTGACCGCCGAGCGTCGTCTCCCGAAAGTCCTTGCCCGTCAGGCCCTGCCATCCATTGAGGACCACAACCGGCAGCAGCGTGAACGCCAGGACGCAGAGCGCGCTAACCGTGTCCTCGCCAAGCTCGGGGCCAGGACGTGATCACCGAAACAGCTGGCCAATGCCGTGTCTGTCATGGCCCGTGCCTCGCATGGAAGGGCTCAGTACACCGCTGGACCTGCGTGTCATGCCTGGAGCGGTACCTAGTCGAAGGCCCTGCACTGCGCCACCGCACTGAGACTCCACCTCGCGGGCGATCCTCTCCCGCCCTTCGATGACGATGACGCCGGGACCGGTGAATGGCTGTGGGTCTACCGATCTCGGCGTCATCGTCGCTATCGAGGAGACGGACCAGCACTGCTGAAAGGAACATCGAGATGACGACAATCGCCAGTCCGCGCTTACCAACCCGCGTCGACTTCGCGGCCAAGATGAAACCGGCTGAACTAGAACTGTTTGACCTTGGGACTCACGAAGCGGGACATGCTATTCGTGGTCTGCTCCGAGGCGGTGAGATCGCGACCGCCGGGGTGTACCAGGGACGCACTACCGGCACCCAAGGCCGCACCCGGTTCCGTCGACCGTTCGACCGGCACCACATACCGGCTGTGGCGCATGCAGGCCCCCTTGCTCAGGCAGCGTGGCTGCACAGCGGCCGTCCCACTGTCGGGCAGGTCGACGCGGTGCTGGCTGACGGCGGGCGCTGTGATCAGCATGAACTGCAACAGGTTTACGCCGCTTCCGGCGGTCTGTTGGCCGTCGACCACTCAGCAGAAGAACATCTTCTTCGCCGGTGCTGGCCAAGCGTTTTGGCACTTGCAGCCTCCCTTTACCGGCAGGGCGAGGTCGACCAGGACGCCGTGCTGGCCTCACTCGGCCTGACCCGCGCGAACGCTGCTATGGGCCTTGCCGTGATCCGCAGCGGCGAAAGTCCACGAATGCACCTCGCACACCAACGTTTCTAACGCTGTACCACCACCGCCAGTGCCTGCCTCGGGGCCAAGCAGCGGTGACAGTCCCAAAAATGTTCGACCCCAACGACACCCGAGGATAACCATGACTACCACCGAGACCACCCAGACCGATATTGAGCGCGCAATTTTGGCCTTGTTGCCTGCCGACGGAAGCCTCGTCGCCTGGCGCACCATCCGGCCGAAAATCCCTGGCGGATATTGGGATAAATCGGGAGCGCTGACCAGCCTCCACGAGAAATACGTGGTTACCGTCGTCAAGGTCAGTGGCCGAAATTACGTGCGGATCGCCAGTGACTTCGACCGCGCAGCTGCAGCTGCCGAACGAGCCCGGCTGCAGGCCATTCACCCTCTACTTGGCCGATCAAACTGCCGAGACTTCGTGATGGCGTGACCTCGATGACCGCTGCCACCGCTACCGTTCCCAACCTCACCGCTGCCAGATCTATTGCAGCGGTGCGTTCCCGCCGACGGCCGAAAACGCCGGCCGAACTTGCGGTGATGCTCGATCCAAAGTTCAAGGTGACACCGACAATCCGGCTGTTGTCGGACATCGCGGTGAAGGCCGTCCGGGAGCCTGATCAGCGCGATATCGTGACTACCCCTCCCCGAACGGGCAAGTCTCGGTTGTTGGCTATCTGGACGACAGTGTGGGCACTGGCCCGCGACCCTGACCTCCAGATAGTGCTGGTGTCCTACTCCGATGAACTGGCACAAGCACATTCACGTGAGGCACGTGCCCTCATCAATGAGCACAGCCAAGCGCTGGGTATCCGCCTATCCCCGGACAAAACCGCCGTCGGTCGGTGGCGTGTCGACGGCCACGCAGGCGGTCTGCTGGCCACCGGAATCAACAGCGGCGTCACTGGTTTCGGTGCTGACTTGCTGATCTTGGACGACGTTGTGAAGGACGCCGCCGAGGCTGATAGCGCCGCGCACCGCAAAAGGGTGGTCAACGAGTACCGATCCACATTGGCCACTCGTGTGCACCCCGGCGGGTCGGTACTGCTGGTTATGACGCGGTGGCACCGCGAGGATCTGGCCGGTGAACTGCTCGCTAGCGAGCCCGACGTCTGGACGCACACCAACATCCCGGCCGTCGCAGAGACCGGCGTGACAGACGCCCTGAACCGTATCCCCGGTGCGGCCATGTCTTCCGCACTGGGTTTCACACCGGATCATTACGCGGCGGCACGGCGCACTTCGGGCGAAAGGGCTTGGTACGCCTTGTATATGGGCTCACCGACCACACCTCAGGGTGGTCTGATCAAGGCCTCCTGGTTGGACACCTGGAGGATGGCTGCGGCCCCCACCCGACCCCTCCGCACCATCGTGGCGGTGGACCCCTCTGATTCCGGCAAGGGCGACCGCTGCGGAATCATCGCCGCCTCGCAGGCCGATGGCGTCGTGGCGTTGATCGCTGACCGGTCCGAGCCGCTCACATCGGAGCAGTGGGCACGGAAAGCGGTGGAGCTGGCCATTGAAGTTGGGGCCAGCCAGATAGCTGTGGAGACCTACGCAGCGGGCGAAACGTACGTGCGCATCGTGAAGGACACCCTGCGCAGGATGCGACCCAACTATGCGATCACCGTCACCCCGTGGCGGGGCAAGGGCGATGCGTTGGCCCGATCCGCCGCCATCCGTCAAGCCTTCGAGGTAGGTACGTGTCGCCTCGCCGGGTACCTCCCGGACTTCGAATCGGCGGCGGTGTCTTGGCAGGCCGGACAACACCAACCGGACAGCCTGGCGGCGGCGGTCATCGCGTACGACCGGCTGTCAAGGGCGGGCGCCGGGATGACGTTCGGAGTACCCGTTGGTGATCCCGTCGCGCTGGCGTCCTACCTCTCCCGAAGGATCGGATCATGACTCGCATGAAGATCACCCGACGCCGACCCGTGGTCGAGGCTCTGGTCGCGGAGTCCGGTGCCCGCCGACGAGCCAAGGAGCGCGGCGAAGACCCCGACACCTGCCCGGAAGTCCTTGCTGCGCAAGCGCTGGCGGAACGCGACTGGATGCTCCGACGGCGCATCGGCAACGGAGCGGGGTAACTACTTGCCCGGCTTCTCCGATCCAATGATCGGCTGACTCGATCTCCGGCGTATGGAGGCGACGAGCACCCCGAGGGCGAGAACCGCTGGAACCGTGATCTGCCAGACGATGAGAATGAACATGGGGGCATAGAAAAAGATGCTCACGAAGAACAGCCGGATGTAGTCGCCAGTTGCCGTTGGCGCGCTGTCGTGATGGGTGGCGATCAACCCGATGTACAGGACTGTCCCGGCAACCACGCAGACGAGCGCGGTGGTCGCAATCGTCACGGCCACTACCCGCCCCGGTGAAGGTCTGACAAATTGGAAGCGGTTCATCGTCCTGTCCCGATCGTTGGGATTGCACCCTTGGAAGGGTCGGTGAGCCTGGTTGTGTGGTCGATGAACGGGTCTCCTCCGAAGGGGTTTGCGTTCTCCAGCTCCCATTTCCAGCCCGGCATATCGGGGCGCACGGGCTGGATTGTGGCATCCCCTACCCAGTGATGCCGTGAAAGGCTGGTGCCCGGACCGTACTCACTACCGGAGTTGGCGGGGTCCCACTGGAGCTGAACGGGCGCATGCCCGTCCCTGTATTGGTAGGTCTCCATGCTCGGGTAGATGGTCGTGCTACCACCCATCCCGACCGTGCCATCGGTATGCGGGTCGAGGGTCACGCGCCCATTGACCGTCAAATTCATCGCCTTGCCGACCGGGTTCTCATAGGCATCGAAGGTGTTGTAATCGAGGGTCAACCGACCGTTCTGGCCCTGAACCACATGGACTTCGGGGACTGCTGCCATTGCGCCGCCGCGCTGCCCATCGACGTTCACTGTGGGGTTCTGGCGGGTAACGACGACCCCGTTTTCGTAATCCACAAACACCGACACCCGTGACGCCTCGACATCGGCATTTGCGTCCGGCCCACGGTGGTCCCCGAAGTTATTGGGGAAGAAACGCCCGCGTTGAAGATCTTCAAGGTCTTTGGCGGTGTTCACCACCTTCTCGGCGGGGATGAACATGTTGGAACGCACCACACCTTTACCGGGCTGGGGCGTGAACCGTCCAGCGACGATTTCCGGCGGAGCCCCATGGGTTTTGGGGGCGTAGCTGTTCGGGTTGAGCGCATCAGCCATCCGCCAATCATTCGGCGTTACCGGGGCACGCCCGTACACGCCCTCGAATGCAGCGGCGGCGGCACGGACGCGAGCCGGGTCATCCTTGCGCACAGTGCCATCCGGGAGCGGCGTGGGAGTGCCGTCTTTCAAGTCCGGTTCTGATGTGCCCGTTGCCGTTGCGATGGCCCGTGCCAAGTCGCCGTCCACCACTTCGCCGGTGGCCTCTATCGCGGCGATCCGCTCTTGCAAGTCGGTGACCTTCGCCGCGACTTTCGCTTTGGTGTCCTTGTCCATGTTCGAGGTATCCGGCGGTGTCACCTGGTTGGTGTCCTGGTTGACCTCAACAGCCGGGTAGGCGTCAGCGTCCTGCAGGATGCCGTTGATCTTCTCGGCGATATCGTGCGCTTCCCCGGCGCAGTGCTCCATTTTCGTGGCCGACTTGACCAGACTTTCCGCCGCAGCGTCATGGTCACGTGCGGTCGCCGCCATCCCCGCCTTTGCAGCTTCTCCGCCATGGCCCTGCCAGGTGGACACCTTCACCAGGCCCCGGTAGAACTCAGCCGATTTAGAGTGGTTGACGGCAGACTCGCGGGCAGTCTTGGCCAGCTCGGTTATCTCGGGAGCCCACTGCCGCAGCTCCCTAATGCTCAGTGGCACGACGGCTCAGAGCCCCGAACCGGCATCAGTGATGCCGCTCGCGTTGCCGGTGTCGGTCCTGACGTACTTGACTGCAGCCGTCTTGTGGCCTTCCGCGTGGGCGCTGAAATGCTGCCCGAACCGGGTGCCATCGGCCTCCCACCCAGCCAGCATCTCGGGCAACGCCGCAGCGGCAAGGCCAGAACCCAACTGCACCTGACCTGCCCTCGCATGCGTGCCCTGGTGGCTACTGAGAAACTCGCTGGCATGGGCATCGAGATGATCGGCAGTCAACCGCAGCTCGTCCGGGTCTACGTTCAACGGCTCAGCTGAGCTAGGCATCCGGGCCCCCTGCATGTCATGGTCAGCAACTACGGGCACAGTACCGTGCCAGGTGGCCCCGCAGACTCCGGGCCGGTACTTCGACCTGCTGGTTTATCGCCAACCCTCAAAGGAGGGTGCGAACACCTGTTGTTCAGTACCGATCAGTAGGTGCGGCGTAATTGCAGTTGTAGCACTGGAACTCGTCGTCAGACAGTTGGACATTCTGGCGGGTGTTACACCGCGGGCAATCGACAGAACCCCACCCCTTCGGCGGCGCAGTACTGCGTCCTACGACGGCAGTGATCAGCACTCCGAAGACGCCGAACACGAATCCCAGAACGAAATAGCTGACCGCGCTCCGACCGTTGGACCTCGCGATTGCAGCCGAGATTGCCCCGCAGACGATGGCAAGGACCAGGGCCAGGATCACGATAGCGGTCGGGTTCACGGGTCGTGATCTTAGTTTCGCCAGGACTGGAACGGGCCGGGTATGGCTCGTTCCAATCTTGGTCTAGGTTGCGAGATGGCTACTTCAGGGGACGCACGCGGGGGTCAGTCAAAGGCGGCAACTCCCAACCGTGGCGTTCGTGAGTAGACCTGACAATCGCTTCCGCGTTCGCCTGGAGTCCGGCAAGAACCCCGGCGTCGTACCCAGTCGAGCGGAAAGTGCGTAGGTTTCTGCTCAGAGCGTGCGCCCAGCTCATCAGCGGTTCGAGATTCTTCACCCGCTGTTCCACTGTGTCACCCTGCGCAGAGCCCTCCATCACTTGTCGGCTCATCGTTGCGCCCAGCGTGCGCTCTGCCTCCAGCCAAGAGTCGATGCCATCCCAGCCCTCTAGCTGATCAACAAGCCCGATCATGGTAATCCTGAGATTTTGCAGTCGCTCACCGACTGGCTCCGCCGTGGGGTCAAAACCAATGAGCCGCTGTACGGCTTCCTGGACAGCAAACCACCGAGCATCCACCGCAGACTTGCGTGACGCAGAAAGGGCCTCGCTGGCGCGCTTATTCGCCAGGTGCGTCCCGAAGCCAGCGACTAGAAATGAAAGAGCTGAGATGACTAAGGCGGCAATTTCCACCATCGAATCGTGTCACGATCCGCCGCTAAGAGAGCCTGATCAGCCCTTGGACGTAGACGTTGATCCAAACCGGAACTCGACTACGTCGCCGTCGACCATGACGTAGTCCTTGCCTTCCATCCGGACCTTCCCGGCAGCCTTCGCCGCGGCCATCGAACCGGCTTCGACGAGGTCCTCGTAGGACACCACCTCGGCCTTGATGAAGCCTTTCTCGAAGTCGGTATGGATGACCCCGGCCGCCTTGGGCGCGGTGTCTCCTTGATGAATCGTCCACGCCCGGGCCTCTTTTGGCCCCGCGGTCAGGTAGGTCTGCAGCTTGAGCGTGTGGAAACCCGCATGCGCCAACGCATCCAGGCCCCGTTCGCTCTGCCCGATGGACTCCAGCAGCTCGGCGGCGGACTCCTCGTCCAGCTCCTGCAACTCGGACTCGATCTTCGCGTCCAGGAACACCGCATCGGCGGGGGCCACCAGCTCCCGCAGCTGAGCGACCCGCGCATCGTCGCCGAGCACCGACTCGTCGGCGTTGAACACGTACAGGAAGGGCTTGGTGGTCATCAGGTTCAGCTCGCGCACCACCGACCAGTCCTGCCCGGTCGAGAACAGGGTCTTGCCGCTGTCGAGAACCTCTTGAGCGGCCTTGGCGGCATCGGCGAGCGGCTGACGGTCCTTCTTGGTCTTAGCTTCCTTCTCCAGCCGCGGCACCGCCTTCTCCAGCGTCTGCATGTCGGCGAGAATCAGCTCGGTCTCGATCACCTCGATGTCGGCGGCCGGATCGACGCGGCCATCGACGTGCACGACGTCGTCATCGGCGAACACCCGCACCACCTGACAGATGGCATCGCATTCGCGGATGTTGGCCAGAAACTTGTTCCCCAGCCCGGCCCCCTCGGAGGCACCCTTGACGATTCCGGCGATGTCCACGAACGTCACGGTCGCGGGCAGGGTCCGCGCCGAGCCGAAAACCTCCGCCAGCTTGTCCAGGCGCGGGTCCGGCAGCGGCACCACGCCCTCGTTCGGTTCGATGGTCGCAAACGGGTAGTTGGCCGCCAGTACGTTGTTGCGCGTTAACGCGTTGAACAGCGTCGACTTTCCGACGTTCGGCAGACCAACGATTCCCAAGTTCAGGCTCACGAGATGGTGAGTCTACGGACCCCGGCAGATAAGAATGCTCAGGTGACCTTTTCCACCAAGCGGATCTACGAGACTCCCGACCCCTCGGACGGTTATCGCGTGCTGGTCGACCGGCTGTGGCCGCGGGGCGTGAGCAAGGCTGCCGCGCAGGTCGACCTCTGGTTCAAGGACATCGCACCGAGCCCCGACCTGCGGGTCCGCTGGCACCACGCCCCCGCTGAGGAGTGGGGCACCTACGCCGACGAGTACCGCGCCGAGCTGGCTACCAACCCGGCGGTGGACACCGCCCACGAGCTCGAACGCGAACACGGCACCGTCACGCTGCTCTACGCCGCCAAGGACCCGGAGCACAATCACGCGATCGTACTGCGTGATTTCCTCAGCACTTGATGTCGACGTGCATCACGCGATGAGTCGACAGGATCGATCCACCCCAGCTAGTCCCCGGCGCATTGATCGACGCCCCCGGCGCCAACAACCTGCCGGGCCGCACGGCGGTCGCCTTGCAGTCCGCCATGGGACCACTGCCCACGCGGTTGATCACGACGACGTTCCCGCGGGCCTCCAAGTCGGCGATGACGTCGGCAGCAGGATCGCCGTCGGGACCGGCCTGCGCCGTCGGCGCGGTGAGAAGTGTCGCTGCGACCGCCAGCGCGGATACCGCAAAACGAGAAATCATGGATGCTCCTGTGTAGAACCGCGCTATCGCGGCATGACTGATACGGGGTCGGGTTAACCGACCCCCTCAGCACTGATTCACACAGCCTTTGAGTAACACCACCCGGCCTGGTTGGCCGACGATCCGTTGCAGCACAGGCGATCCCCGTGTCGCGGTGAGCAGTACGTAGCGCACTACGAACCCCAGCACCAGCAGCATCGCCCCCGCGAGAACCCCGCGGCACATCTTGGCGATCTGCACTACCTGCGCGAAGGCATCGACCTGAGGCGCGTCCGCCGGCGCCGCACTCGTACCGTCCCGATCGACGGCGTGCGTCATGGCCGTTGTCTGGCCCATGACACTTCCCGGATTCACCCCGACGAAGCACAGCACGCCCACGACAACGGCTACCGCAATAACCCGTAGGGGGTAGTCGTATCGCCGCACGTCCGCAGCCTAACCCACGATTTGCCGGTCAGAGGAACCCCATACACCCGTTGGTTACGAAAAATTAACTTAACGCCCGCCGCCGGGCTCACTGCTCCCGTGGAATGAGCGCCCACAACACCAGGTAGGCCAGCACCTGCGGCCCGGGAAGCAGGATCGATGCGACCGTGAGCACCCGGACGATCGTGACGTCCCATCCGAAGCGCTGCGCGATTGCCGCGCACACCCCGCCGATCATCTTCCCCGCGCGGGGCCGTCGCAGTGCAGTAGTCATAAATTCACCGTAGACCGCCGAAACATCCAGGCGCATCAGGGATGCCCCTGATCTTTCCCTGGTCTTCGCGGCTCAGCACGCCAGGTCCACGTAATAGGTTCCGTGATCCAGCACCTTCTGCGGAACCGACTTGGAACTGGCACCAACAGGACGCTCATACCGGTACACCGAGGGGCCCTGCCGCACCCGGATCACCGTGCAGTCCTCCAATGGCCAATTACCTGTCCGATTCAGGATGACGTAATTTCCTTGTTCCTCAAGAGAACTAATCACCGCCTCGGCGTCTCCATACCCTTGCGGCCCCGCATGCGCAACTGCCGCCAGCGCCACCGCCGCAACGGGGAGAACGATCACCATGGCGTCCAAAGCCGTTGCAAACCACGCTGTTTTGGTCATGCCTAGACGCTATGAATCAAGATCACGAGCCACATCAGGGATCGCCCCGATCTATCCCTGAACTTGAACAGACACTCGATGTACGACAGGGCGCCACAGCGGGGACCTAAGGTAACGCGCATGGCCACCGCCGCAGAGCCCCAGGACCTGACTCCCCCACCCGGCGTCGATCTGCTGCGGACCGACCCCGACCTTCCACCCGTCGGCGTCATCGACAATCGGGCACCCTCACCCACGTCGCGCGTGGTGCTGGTGTTGGTGGCACTGCTGGGAGCCTTCGCCTGGACGATGATCGCGCTGCTGCGCGGAGAACACGTCAACGCGGTCTGGTTCGTCGTGGCCGCGATCTGCACCTACCTCATCGCCTACCGGTTCTACGCCAAGCTGATTGAACGCAAACTCGTCAGACCGCGGGATGACCGCGCCACCCCCGCCGAGACGCTCGACAACGGCAAGGACTTCGTCCCCACCGACCGGCGGGTGCTGTTCGGCCACCACTTCGCCGCCATCGCCGGAGCAGGCCCGCTGGTCGGCCCGGTACTGGCCGCGCAAATGGGGTACCTGCCCGGAATCATCTGGATTGTCGTCGGCGTCGTGCTGGCCGGGGCAGTCCAGGACTACCTGGTGCTGGTGATCTCGACCCGTCGCGGTGGTCGCAGTCTGGGCCAAATGGCCCGCGACGAGATGGGCACCGTCGGCGGTGTCGCCGCGATGGTGGCCATCTTCGTCATCATGATCATCCTGATCGCGGTGCTGGGCCTGGTCGTCGTCAACGCCCTCGGCGAAAGCCCCTGGGGCGTGTTCTCCATCGCGATGACCATCCCCATCGCGCTGTTCATGGGCGTGTATCTGCGTTACCTGCGGCCGGGCAAGGTCAGTGAGGTGACCGTCATCGGTGTCGCACTGCTGCTCGCCGCGATCATCTCCGGTCGCTGGGTCGCCGAATCGGGATGGGGCGAAACACTGTTCAGCCTCGACAAAACCACCATTGCCTGGCTGATGATGTTCTACGGGTTCGCCGCCTCGGTGCTGCCGGTGTGGCTGCTACTCGCGCCCCGCGACTACCTGTCGACCTTCATGAAGGTCGGGACCATCGCGATGCTGGCCCTGGGCATCCTGATCGCCCGGCCGGTGGCGCAACTGCCCGCGGTCAGCGAGTTCGCCTTCAACACTTCGGGCCCGGCCTTCGCCGGATCGCTGTTCCCGTTCCTGTTCATCACCATCGCCTGCGGGGCGCTCTCGGGCTTTCATTCACTGATCGCCTCGGGAACCACACCCAAGCTGCTGGAGAAGGAGAGCCAGGCCCGCTTCATCGGGTACGGGGGCATGCTCACCGAGTCCTTCGTGGCCGTCATGGCGTTGGTCACCGCGGCGATCCTCAACCAGCACTTGTACTTTGCGATCAACGCACCCACCGCGGCCACGGGCGGTACCGCCGAAACCGCGGCCGCCTACGTCAACGCACTGCCGATCGGCGGTCCGGACATCACCGGTGCACAGCTGACCCAAACAGCCAAGGATATCGGCGAGACCTCGATCGTCTCGCGCACCGGCGGCGCCCCCACCCTGGCCATCGGGATCTCACATGTCATGTCGGATGTATTCGGCGGCAGCGGTTTCAAGGCGTTCTGGTACCACTTCGCGATCATGTTCGAGGCGCTGTTCATCCTCACCACCGTCGATGCCGGCACCCGGGTTGCCCGGTTCATGCTGTCGGATTCCCTGGGGAACCTGGGCGGGCCGCTGCGCCGCTTCAAGGACGCCTCCTGGCGGCTCGGGGCGTGGATCTGCTCGGCGATCGTCGTCGGCGGCTGGGGCTCGATCCTGCTCATGGGCGTCACCGACCCTCTCGGCGGTATCAACACCCTGTTCCCGTTGTTCGGCATCGCCAACCAGCTGTTGGCTGCGATCGCCTTGACGGTGGTGCTGACGGTCGTCGTCAAACAGCGGCTCTACACGTGGGCCTGGATTCCCGCTGTCCCACTGGCCTGGGACCTCATTGTCACCATGACCGCGTCCTGGCAGAAGATCTTCTCGTCTGATCCGGCAGTGGGCTACTGGAAGCAGCACCAGCTGTACGCGGCGGCACGCGACGCGGGTTTGACGACGTTCAAGACCGCCAAGACGCCCGAGGCCATCGATGCCGTGATCCGAAACACGTTTGTGCAGGGGACGCTGTCGATTGTCTTCGCCTCGTTGGTGTTGGTGGTCGTCGCGGCCGCCGCCTGGACGTGTCTGCGCGCGGTGCGGGCCGGAGGTCTGCCAACCACTGAAGACGACGATGTTCCGTCCCGGCTTTTCGCACCCAGCGGCTTCCTGCCCACCGATGTGGAGAAGGAAGTCGAGAAGCAATGGGCAGCACGTGAACTCGCCGGGACCCGGACATGAAGCTGATCAAGGGGCTGGTGTGGTGGTTCACCTCGGTCATGGGCGATCACGACTACCAGCGATATGTCGAGCACCTACGGCGCCGCCATCCGGGCGCTCCGGTGCCCACCGAAGCCGAATTTTGGCGCTCGCGGTACGCCGATGCGGACGCGAATCCGTCGGCGCGGTGCTGCTGACACAAGCACGCTGACGGGCACCGTTACCGAACATCCGGCTCGGCACCGGTACCTTTCAACATGTGACAGGTCAACGCGCCCGCTCATCGGTGGAAGCCGATCACCGGTCTGCGCACCCCGATATCCCGGGTGTGCCGTGGTGGGGCGCAATCCTGATCGCGGTCGCTGGCACCGCGCTCGGTTTCGCAATTGACGCGATGGCCAATGGTGAGAAGCTGACGGGCGCGTTCGCCGGCTGCTACGCGGCGGGATGCGTCCTAGCGGTTTTCGCGGTGCGGTATTCATCGATCTTCACCGCCGTCGTGCAGCCGCCGCTGATCCTGTTCGCGAGCATCCCGATGGCCTACATGATCATGTCGAAGGGACCCGCCGATGGCATCAGGAACATGGCCATCACCACCGGGTACCCGCTGATCGAACGCTTCCCGCTGATGATCAGCACCGCGTTGGGCGTGCTGATCATCGGAGTGGTGCGCTGGTACTGGGGGATCTTCACCAGTAAGCCCGCCAAAGAAAAAACGGCCAAGCCCAAGGCCGCGAAGACCACAAAGGCCACCAAGCCGAGGACGTCCTCACGGACCCGGGTACAGGCGCTGGTGGATGCCGACGCCGACACCACGGGCAGGGGCGCGGGAACAACCACGCGGACCCGGCGGCCCCGCCCCGACGAGGCCGTCGCCCGGACACGCCACGGACGGCACGAATCCGGCACACGTCGCCGTCCGGCACCCGATTCCGAACCCGTCTCGCGGCGGGCATCGGCGGTCGGCACCCCGTGGGAAGACGAGCGCCCGATGCGGACCGAACGCCGTCCCGCGCGACGGGCTCGCGACGAGTACGACGACTACGGGTATGAACCGCGGCCCCGCTACCGGGAGCCCCGCGCAGAACCCGCGCGTGAGCCGCACCGCCCCGCCGTCAGGTACAGAGATGAGCGTCCACCGGCTCCTCCACGGCGCCGTCCGGATCGATACGACGACGCCTGGGACTACGACCGCTAGCGCGAACTAGTGTCGCGCCGCCCGCAGTTCACGCGGCAGCGAGAACACCAATGTTTCATTGGCCGTGGTGACCGGCTGCACCTGCCCGTATCCGTGCTCAGCGAGCCGCTCCAACACCCCGCGCACCAACACCTCCGGCACCGAAGCACCCGACGTGACGCCGACCGTTGTCACGCCCTCAAGCCAGGCCGGGTCGATGTCCTCGGCGTAGTCGACCAGGTAGGAAGCGTTGGAGCCGGCACCGAGGGCGACCTCGACCAACCGCACCGAGTTCGATGAGTTGCGCGAGCCGACGACGATCACCAATTCACATTCGGGGGCCATCGCCTTCACCGCGACCTGACGGTTCTGGGTGGCGTAGCAGATATCGTCGCTAGGCGGGTCCTGCAGCGTCGGGAAGCGCTCGCGCAGGCGCTGCACGGTCTCCATGGTCTCGTCGACGCTCAGCGTCGTCTGGGACAGCCAGATGACCTTCTTCTCGTCACGCACGGTGACCTTGTCCACCGAGCTGGGGCCGTCGACCAGCTGCACGTGATCGGGAGCCTCACCGGCGGTACCGATGACTTCCTCATGGCCCTCGTGACCGATCAGCAGGATGTCGAAGTCGTCGCGGGCGAACCGCTTGGCCTCCTGATGCACCTTGGTGACCAGCGGGCAGGTGGCATCGATGGTCTTCAGGTTCCGCGCGGCCGCGTCCTGGTGCACGGTCGGCGCAACACCGTGCGCGGAAAACACGACGATCGCGCCCTCGGGCACCTCGTCGGTCTCATCGACGAAGATCGCACCCGCCTTGGCCAGCGTGTCCACCACATATCGGTTGTGCACGATCTCGTGCCGCACGTAGACGGGGGCGCCGTGCTTCTCCAGCGCCCGCTCCACGGTCTCCACCGCACGATCGACACCAGCGCAGTAGCCGCGCGGCTCAGCCAGCAGCACGCGCTTGCTCGTCGCCGGGCCGACGACGGTGCTCACCATCCCCGGAGTGCCCATATCGACTGCAGCCATAGTCACCAGCTTACGGCCCAGCCTTTCGCTGCACGACCGACGTAAGGCAAGCTTGGACCTATGATTCGTCCTCCGTTCGGCGTCCGGTTGCTTCTTGGGGTCGCCGCCACCGTTCTTGAAGAGACCCGCAAGCTGCCGCAGGCGGTGCTGACCTATCCCATGACGGCCGCCAGCCAGACCGTGCAGAACTTCATGCGGTTCCAGCAGACAGTCACGGAATTGGCCATCAAGGGCGACGAGACCTGGGAAAACATCTTCCCACCCACCGAGGAGCAGCCCGAGTGGGCCACCTTCGATGAGGACATCGACGAACTCGATGCACCCGACCCCGACGAGACGCAGGCCAACGCCGTCTACGAGGACGCGGCCGAGCGGATGACCCAGGGACGGTTTGCGCTGTACTCCTCGGAACCCACGACGCCATCGGATTCCGAGCCCGAGGCCGCCGCACCGGCCCCCGAGGCCGCGCCGGTAGCCGCGAAGGCCGCACCGCGTAAGGCGCCTGCGAAGAAGGCAGCCGCCAAGAAGGCCCCGGCCAAAAAGGCAGCGCCTGCGGCCCCCGCCGAACCGGCGGATCCGAACGCTCCCGATGTCGTCGTCGAGCTCGGCTATCACGACCTGACACTGGCGCAGCTGCGGGCGCGGCTGCAGTCGCTGTCCGTGAGCGAGCTCGAAGAGCTGCTGACCTACGAAGACGCGCACAAGGCCCGCGCGCCGTATCAGACCTTGCTCGCGAACAGGATCACCCGCGCCGCTGCCCGTGGCTGATCCGGGGACAAGCCCCGAAAACCCGTGGCCGGTCCGCGCTGTTGCGACCCGGGTGGCCAAGTGGATCGACCGCCTGGGCCAGGTGTGGGTGGAAGGTCAGCTGACGCAGATCGATGTGCGGCCCGGCAGCAAGACCGTGTTCATGGTGCTGCGCGACCCGGCCGCCGACATGTCGCTGACCGTGACCTGCCCTCCCGACATGGTGCGCAACGCCCCGGTGAAGCTGACCGAAGGCACCCAGGTGGTGGTGTGCGGTAAACCCACCTTCTACACGGTGCGCGGCTCGTTTTCTTTGCGGCTCAGCGAGATCCGTGCGGTAGGTATCGGTGAGCTGCTGGCCCGGATCGAGCGGCTGCGTCAGCTGCTGGCCGCCGAGGGACTGTTCGACGCGCGACTCAAGCGCCCGGTCCCGTTCCTGCCGTCCCGCATCGGCCTAATCACGGGCCGGGCCAGCGCCGCCGAGCACGATGTGACCTCGGTGGCCTTGTCACGTTGGCCCGCAGTGCAATTCGCGGTACGCAACACCCCTGTGCAGGGCCCACACGCGGTGGCCGAGATCGTGGCCGCGCTACAGGCACTGGACGCCGACCCCGCGGTGGACGTGATCGTGCTGGCCCGCGGCGGTGGCAGCGTGGAGGATCTGCTGCCGTTCTCCGACGAGACCCTGTGCCGCGCGATTTCGGCGTGCCGCACCCCGGTGGTCAGCGCCGTCGGGCATGAGCCGGACAACCCGCTCTCCGACCTGGTGGCGGACCTGCGCGCGGCGACGCCCACGGATGCGGCCAAGAAACTGGTACCCGACGCCGCGGCCGAACAGGCGTTGATTCTGGACCTGCGGCGCCGTTCGGCTCAGGCATTGCGCAACTGGGTGCAGCGCGAGCAGCGCGGGCTGGATCAGGTACGCAGCCGGCCGGTGCTGGCCGATCCGCTCCGGATGGTTACCGTGCGCCAGGATGAAATCGCCGTCGCGCGAACGGCATTGCGCCGCGACATGAAGCGGCTGGTGGAATCCGAATCGCAACGGGTGGGCCACTTATCGGCACAGCTGGCCACGCTGGGACCGGCCGCTACCCTGGCCCGCGGCTACTCGGTGGTGCAGCGGGTGCGCGACGATGGCACGGTGGAGGTGCTGCGGACGGTGACCGATGCACCCGCAGGGGCATCGCTGCGGGTGCGCGTTTCCGATGGTGCCGTGACTGCAACCGTGACAGGAGAATCGTCATGACCAATCCCGCCGAACTCGGTTACGAGCAGGCGCGCGCCGAGCTCATCGAGGTCGTGCAGCAGCTCGAACAGGGCGGCCTGGATCTGGACACCTCGCTGGCGCTCTGGGAACGCGGTGAGGCACTGGCCAAACGCTGCGAGGAGCACCTGGCGGGCGCACGCAAGCGCATCGAGGACGCGCTGGACTCCGAATAGGCGTCCGCGAGCCTTACGCCGTGTCCGACGCGGATGCGGGAGTAACCAGGCCGGCGAGGAGTTCGGAGAACATCGATTCGATCGTCGCTTCGATCGACACGGCCAGCGTGTCATGAACCGAACTGACGGAGTATGTGCGCAGTTTGACTAGCAGCGTGAGCAATTCGCGGATCTGCGCGTCGTCGAGTTGTTTCCCGCCGGATTCCAGGCGCGCCGTCACCATCTGCGCTCCCGACTCCACCAGGATGCGGCTGATCTCCTCGATATGTGGCAGTACCTTTTCGTACACGTCGATCTGCTGGTCCAGCCCCATCCCGTACTGGCGGATGTCGTTGAGAGCGTCGATGAGTTTCGGCCGGGTGATGGTGGCCGTGTCACCGTTGATGCGGATCAGGCCCAGCGCCACCAGACGCTTACGCGCCGCCGGGTCATCGACCAGCTGCTCGGCCTCCGCCCGCGACATCGTGCTGGGCCGCTCGTCGGCCCAGGTACCGACGAGTGCGGTCTCGATGCCGAGGATGTCGCCGAGGTCCTTGCCCTCCTCCCAGGCGGTCAGCATCTCCTGCACGTGGGCCAGGTTGTATCCGCGATCGAGCATGGACGTGATGAGCCGCAGCCGCGCCAGGTGCGATTCGTTGTACAGGGCCAACCGCCCTACTCGTACCGGAGCAGGCAGTAACCCCCTGTCGCGATACACCCGGACATTGCGGATAGCCGTTCCGGCAGCGCGCGCCAAGTCATCGATGCGGTACTCCTGCGGCGAGAGCGCACCAACCGCCGACTGGTCGACCGGAGACTGAGCAATGGTTGTAAATAGCTGTTCGACAACAGCTTTCACGGCATCCCGCGACTGCCGCCGGATCTGCCGCGGGGCGCGGCGCAGCCCGGCGAGTATCGACGTGATCGGCGTGACCGGTCCCGCGTCACTACGCGGAGGCGCGGCGGGGCGTCGTGTCGGCATGGTGGACCTTGTCGGTGGGATGCGGTTGTTAGGTGGCTATGTTCGCATTCGCCGCGGGAGTGCTGTGCGCGCGCCGCGCTGACGGCTCGGCGGATGTGCGTGCTCGCCCGCGGAACGAGTAGTCATCCAGGTTGAATCGCCGACTGCGGATGGCCGACTCCAGCGTGGTGGTCGGGCGCAACGGCACATCGCCGTTCTTGTCGAAGTAGTAGCTGTTGGCGCTGGCGCAGCTGTCTTGCCAGAAGATCTGGTTATGCCGTCTGCTCAGCATCTCCTGGAAGAAGCGATCGTTGGCTTCCTGGGTCACCTCGACACGCTCGGCGCCTACCTTGCGGGCATGGGAGAGGACCCGAATGATGTGCGCGGTCTGCGCTTCGATGAGCGCGAAATAGGACGACCCGTTGTACCCGTACGGGCCAAAGATGTTGAAGTGATTGGGGAATTGGGGCACCGACACACCTTCGTAGGCCTGTAGACGCTCGTTCGACCACTTATCCCGCAGGCTGAGGCCGCCGACACCGCGCAGCTCGTAGGTCGGCATGTTTTCGGGATCCATCACCTTGAAACCTGTCGCCAGGATCAGGACGTCGAGCCGATGCTGGGCTCCGTCGGAGGTGTGCACGGCGTCCGCGCCGATCTCCGTGATCGATGCCGTCTCCAGCAGGACATTGGGGCGGTTGAAGGTGGCCAGATAGCCGTTGTGGAAGCTGGGCCGCTTGCACCCCAGCCCATATTGCGGAGTGAGCTTGGCACGAACCTCCGGATCATGCACCTGTGACCGCAGATAGGCGCGGCCCAGCTTCTCGGCGAGCGGTCTGACCCGCAGAATCCGGTCGTAGTGCGCGGGAATAGGGAACGTCGCCTCGACAAACGCCTGGCTCGCGAGCCGCGTTGCCTGCTGCGCCCCCGGGACGCGACGCAGCGCCCAACGGAATGGCGCGGACAAGGCGAAGTCGGGTTTGGGCATGCACCAGATGGGAGTGCGCTGAAATACCGTGAGGTGTTCCACCTCCCCGGCAATGGACGGAATGATCTGCACCGCAGAGGCTCCGGTCCCGATGATCCCGACGCGTTTACCGCGCAGATCCTGGTCATGGTCCCAGCGTGCGGTGTGCATCTTGATACCGGCGAACGCCTCGACCCCGGGGATATCGGGGTTGTTGGGCCGGGTCAGGACGCCGGACGCACTGACGACGTAGCGGCAGGTGCGTTCGGCACCGTCGGCGGTGGCGACGCGCCAGAGGTTGGCAGCGCCGTCCCAGCTGGCGGACAGCACACTGGTACCGAACTGGATATGTTGGGCCAAGCCATATTTGGCCACACATTGCTCGGCGTAGCGTTTTAGCTCCTGCCCGGGCGCATACGAGCGTGACCAGTCACGGCGCTTCTCGAACGAGAACTGATAGCTGAATGACGGGATGTCCACTGCGATGCCCGGATAGGTGTTCCAGTGCCAGGTGCCTCCCGGCCCGTCGGCCTCGTCCAGGATGACGAAATCGTGAAACCCTGCCTCTTTGAACTTGATTGCGAATCCGATGCCGGCGAAACCGGCGCCGATGACTATCACGTCGCTGTGCAATCCACCTCCGGTGGGCAGTGCAGCGTGGGCCGGGCTGTCAATAGTCGTCACGAGAGTTTCTCCTGAAGGGTGGTTGGTACGGCGCGGCTGCTGACCGCGCCAGCAATAGCGGCACGAATGATCTCGGCAACTCGCACCGGCTGGTCGTACTGAGGGCAGTGCCCTGAACCGTCGATGAACTGGAGCATCGCATCGGGATGCCTGTCACGCAAGGCTTTTGCGCCTCGCGGCGGGCATACCCAGTCTTTGCTTCCCCATATCGCGGTGACGGGCGCCGCAAACCGCGCATTCGCCAGGGCATCGGGACGGCTCAGTTCGACGATGGTTTCACCGCCGAGCAGCAGCTGGCGGCGCAGATCCCCGGGCCCCCAGTGCGAGGCGTACTGCGCTTTGGCTTCCGGGGTCAGACGGCCCGCGGCCACCGCACGCGCGAACCCCGCACTGATCAACGCCGGCGCTGTGACGGTGCCCCGGAAAACCGGCCGAATAGGCAAGCCAAGTATCCAGTCGGTGGCCGGCCGCACCCGCCGCACCAGTCGCATCCACCACGTCGTGTGTAGCCCGGCGGGACCGATGGCCACCGCGGCGACCAGCGGCAGATCCGCGCGCTGGGCTGCCCGCAACACTGCCAGGCCACCGACCGAATTACCCACGAGCACAACGCCATCCCCGCGATCAAACTGACGCACCGCAGCCGCGATGAAATCGTCGACAGCAGATAGATACCCAGTCGTCACCGGCCGCGCCGCGCGCCCGAAGTGCGGCAGATCGACCGCCACGCAGCGGTGGCCTTGCTCACCGAGCATGTCGAGCACCGACCGCCAGCCGTCGGCCGATTCGGTGAATCCGTGGATCAGCAGGATCGTGGGACCGCTGCCGTCGACGTCCAGGACACGGGTCCGCACGGCGCCGATCATGGCCACCTTCGTATTGCGTTGCGCGCGTTTACGCACCTGTTCAGTCGTGGCGCTCATAGCCGTGCCACCAATCCGTTGAGCACCGGCATCAGGCGCAGCGCGTGATAGCCCAGTTGCGTTTCGAAGCCGACCGACACCATGGCGCGGTCTCGCGCGGCCGCCGTGGTGACGGCCTTGGCAACCGCGTTGGGCGAGTGGCTGATACTGAATACCCGCGACAGTCGATCCTTTTCAGAAATGGCCGTGCCGCGCAGTCGGGTGTTGTAGAGGATCGGGGTGTTGATCACACCGGGGCAGATCACCGAGACGCCGACCCGTTGGGACGAAAAGTCGGCGCGCAGGCTTCGCGAAAATGCGACCACGGCGGCCTTCGAGGCGCAATACGTTGCCATCCTGCGGTTCGGCAGATAGGCCGCTCCGGAGGCGATGTTCACGATCTGTCCGCGCCGACGGGCTGCCATCGTGGCGCCGAACGATCGACAGCCGTGCACCACTCCGTCGATGTTGATGGACCGTAACCATGTCCAGTCGTCCTCGGTGGTGTCCAGGAATGGCCCGCCGACTCCGACTCCGGCGTTGTTGACCAGAATGTCCACATCACCTACCTCGGAGTTCACCGATTTCGCCAGTGCGGCAACGGCTTCACCATCAGCGACGTCACACTGATAGGAGTGAGCCCGCGCTCCATGAGCGCGGCAGCGCTCCGCGGTGTCCTTGGCGGTGGCCTCGTCGATATCACTGGCGACCACCACCGCACCCAGCCGTGCGAAACGCTCGGCGACCGCCGCACCGATCCCGCTGCCCGCACCGGTGACGACGACCACCGCGCCCCGGGGCTCGATGCCGCTCATAGGGCAACCTCCCGCCGCCGGGCAATCATGGGCAGGCCGAATTTCGGCCGCAAGGTCAAGGTGGCCTCGGGTTCGATGGGATGCCCGGGCACCAAGTCGAAAACATAACGCTGGCTGAGCATTGCGGTGATCAGCACCGATTCCATGACGGCGAACCCCTGCCCGATACAGCTGCGTTTTCCACCGCCGAAGGGCAGGTACGCCGAGCGCGGCCGATCCTTACCCGCCCCCGGCATGAATCGGCCGGGATCGAACTCTTCTGGATTAGGCCACCACCGCGGATCGTGGTGGATCAGATGCGCGGGCACGATGATGGTAGTGCCCTTGCGCACGTGGTGGCCGCCGATCACATCGTCGCGCACCGCGACGCGCGGGATGGCCCACGCGGGCGAGAAGAACCGCATCGATTCCATGAAAACCGCTGTCGTCCATGGAAGATTGGGCAGATCGTCGGCCGTTGGGGTACGTGCCGCCAGGACTGTGTCGATCTCCTCGAACATCCGGTCACGGGCGCCCGGATTCAGCGCCAGCAGGTACCACATCCACGACAATGCGTTGGCTGTTGTCTCGTGCCCGGCGAGCATCAGCGTGATCGCCTCGTCGCGCACTCTCTTGATCGGCATGCCTCCCTTCTCGTCGGAGGCATTCAGCAGATGGTTCAGCAGGTCCGGCGTATCAACCGGGTTCTCCCGCCGGTCGTTGATGACCTGCCACACCGCATTGTCGATCAGCGTGACGATTCGCTGGATGTCCCGAAACGGGGGCGGCAACGGCAACGGGGTGAACGCCACCCGCGCCAGGCCGCGCCACACGATCGGCGGCGGTGCGGCCACCATGAACACGCGTAGCAGACGTTCGCCGAAACGCAGCCCGCCCGTGACCATGGGTGACATCCCGGTGGCGACGGGCCCGAACTGTTGGCTGAACAACGAATTGCCCACCACGTTGAGCGTGAGTTCGACCATCTCGGAGACCATGTCGACCTCGATGCGCCCCTCGCGCTGCTGCAGTTCATTGAGCAGTTCGTCAATCGGTTCGATCATCAGATCGACAAGCCCGTTGAGGTGCCGTTTGGCGAACATCGGGGACAGCATGGTGCGGTAGCGCTGCCACGACTCTTCTTCATCGGTGAACAGGCTGACACCCAGTAGGGCGCGCAGCAGTTCATATTCGAATGACTTGTAGTAGTTGAGCCGCCCCGCGTGCAGTACGTGGTCCACGTACTCGGGGTGGCAGAGCGTGATGAATCGCCTGGTCCCCGTGCGGAATCGAGCGATGTCGTGCCCCCGCACCCGATCGACCCAGCCCGACCGGTAGCTCAGCCCGACCAGAAGTGCATCCCTGATCATGGGTGCCGCCGGGAAATGGGCGGCCGGTTCAACCGCCTCGGCGGTGGGCGTGCGCCCCGCCGGGCATACCCCCTCGGATCGCGGTACTGGCTCATGCACTGTCGTCATTGACAATTCTCCTCACCGGCACGCCGCCATTGGCGCTATCGGTAAGACAACAGTCAATGTTGCCATTTGTCAATGACAACATTGACTGTTGGTCGACGAGGTACCGGAAGGTCTTCTCGTCGGAGCCATAGACGTAACAGAGGAAGTTCACCGCCCGCTGCTGGTTGAGGGAGTGCGTATCGGCAAAGGCAGAATCGTCGGGAGCTCCGGATTGGTTGGCGTGCAATGCATATGAATCCGCGGCGGTCAGCAGATACTGCTTCGAATCGTCGTCGCCGGTGAGGATGTAGGCGGCCGGGCCGCTCGGGCTCGCGGCCTCACTCCGATTAGTGTCGAGACATGTCTGACGCGACGCAACCTTGTGGTCTGGACGATATCGACACCCCTTTCCTGGCCATCGATCTGGCGGTGATGGACCGCAACATCGAACGGCTGGCCGGGCGCCTACGCGGCACCGGGGTCCAGCTGCGGCCACATGCCAAGAGCCACAAGTGCGTTGAGATAGCACAACGCCAGATCGACAGCGGAGCCATCGGCCTCACCGTCGCCACCATCGGCGAGGCCGAGGTCTTCGCGGATGCGGGATTCACCGATCTGTTCATCGCCTACCCGCTGTGGCTGACTCCGCAGAAGGCCGACCGGATACGGAAGGTGACCGCCCACGCGCAACTGCGGGTCGGGGTCGATTCCATCGCGGGTGCCCGGCAGTTGGCCGAGTATCTCGCCGATCTACCCATCACCGTCGTCATCGAGGTCGACTCCGGCCACCACCGCACCGGGGTCGATCCGGCCGAGGCCGGTGACGTTGCGGCAGCAGCGCGCGCTGCCGGACTGAATGTCGTGGGTGTCTTCACATTTCCGGGCCACGGCTACACACCGGGCCACCGCGCAGAGGTCGCCATCCAGGAATCGCACGCGCTTGGAGCGGCCGCCGACAGCCTGCGCGCACAGGGGATCGAGCCGTCGGTGATCAGCGGCGGCTCCACCCCCACCGTCGATGCCGCCGACAACACGGTGCTGACCGAGGTGCGACCCGGTGTCTACCCGTTCAACGATGCCCAGCAGTTCGAGTTGGAAGTCTGCACGCTCGACGACATCGCTCTCAGTGCCGTCACCACAGTGGTGCACACCCGCGACCGGACCGCCGTCGTGGACGCGGGCAGCAAGATCCTGGGCGCCGACCGGCCGGGCTGGGCCACCGGTTTCGGACGGGTAATCAGCGAACCGGATGCGCGCATCGTCGCGCTGTCCGAGCATCACGCAACCATCGAGTTTCCCGGGGCGGCACCGGATGCCGGCACCCGTCTGCGGATCGCGCCGAACCATCTCTGCAATGCGGTGAACCTGGTCGACACGCTGGTCGTGGATACCTCGAGCGGCCCGCGTCGCTGGGCGGTGGCCGCACGGGGCGCCAACACCTAGATGCGCGCCTCCTAGCGCGGCAGCGGCTTAGCGGTTTGTACCGCCCGCGCGACGGTCCGGAAGTCTTCGGTGTTTCCGGACCCGGTGAGCGCAACGGTCACCGAGTTGTCCAGCCGCGTGGCCCACAGCGGCTCCGCACCCTCGCCACCCTCGTACGCCACCCAGCTCACGCCGTCGACATTCTCCGGCCCGCGGGGCACCAGCCCACTGTTGAGCTTCGGGACCAACTTCTCCTCGGGGGCACCGCTCTGCACCACCGCCATGTACGTACCGGTCGGGCTCAAGTAGCCCACCTTGGACAGCGGCATCCCCTCGACGCTGTCGCGCCCGCCGGAGTTGGCCCGCCAGCCCGCGGGCAGCGACGGCTCCCGGACCGGAAATGAGAACTGCCGGGCATCGGCCTGCAGCGCGGCGTGCGCGTCATACGAGGGCGGCTCACCGACCGTCGGCCCATTCGGCGTGAAGGAACACATCCCCAGCAGTCCGGCCAGCACGATGCACGCGACCACCAGCGGAGCCATCGACCAGAACATGTCCCGGCCGTCCTGAAACAACCGCGGCTTGGCCGGACGGGGTGCGGGCACGGCGATGCGATCGTCGGGTCCGGAATCTTGGTCCGGATCAGGTGCGCCTCCCACGCCCCCATCCTTGCAGGCGCGCATGAAACAATCACAACCCATGAGCCCGTCGCGCAGAGAAGCCCCGGACCGCAACCTGGCGTTAGAGCTGGTCAGAGTGACCGAGGCGGGTGCCATGGCCGCAGGTCGATGGGTCGGCCGCGGGGAAAAGGAGAAGGGTGACGGCGCCGCCGTCGACGCCATGCGCGAGCTGGTCAACTCCGTTTCCATGCGCGGTGTGGTCGTCATCGGAGAAGGCGAGAAGGACAACGCCCCGATGCTCTACAACGGCGAGGAAGTCGGCAACGGCGACGGCCCGGACTGCGATTTCGCCGTGGACCCGGTAGACGGAACCACCCTGATGAGCAAGGGCATGCCCAACGCGATCTCGGTGCTCGCGGTCTCCGAGCGCGGCACCATGTTCGACCCCTCAGCCGTCTTCTACATGGAGAAGATCGCCGTCGGCCCGGACGCCGCCGATGTCATCGACGTCACCGCTCCCGTTTCGGAGAACATCAAGCGCGTTGCCAAGGTGCGCAACTGTTCGGTGTCCGACATCACTGTATGCATCCTGGACCGGCCCCGCCACGGCGAGCTGATCCAGAACGTGCGAGACACGGGTGCCCGCATCCGTCTGATTTCCGACGGCGACGTGGCCGGCGCCATCTCGACGGCCCGTCCGAACTCGGGCACCGACATGCTGCTGGGCATCGGCGGTACTCCCGAGGGCATCATCGCCGCGGCTGCCATGCGGTGCATGGGCGGCGCCATCCACGGCAAGCTCGCCCCGCGCGACGACGAGGAGCGCCAGAAGGCCATCGACGCCGGGTACGACCTGGACCGGATCCTCACCACCGAGGACCTGGTGTCCGGCGAGAACGTCTTCTTCTGCGCGACCGGCGTCACCGACGGTGATCTGCTGCAGGGTGTCCGGTACTTCGGCGGCGGCTGCACCACGCAGTCCATCGTGATGCGTTCCAAGTCCGGCACCGTCCGGATGATCGAGGCGTACCACCGCCTCACCAAGCTCCGCGAGTACTCCGCGGTCGACTTCACCGGCGACGACGACGCCACGCACCCCCTCCCCTAATTCCATCATCGACGACGAGAAGGAAGACCATTGTCTGAACAGCAGTACCGCATCGAACATGACACCATGGGCGAGGTTCGCGTACCCGTGGAAGCACTGTGGCGCGCGCAGACTCAGCGCGCCGTCGAGAACTTCCCCATCTCGGGGCGCGGCCTGGAGCGCACACAGATCCGTGCACTCGGCCTCCTCAAGGGCGCCTGTGCACAGGTGAACAAGGACCTGGGTCTGCTGGACCCGGCCAAGGCCGACGCCATCATCGCCGCCGCCGCCGAGATCGCCGACGGCAAGCACGACGACCAGTTCCCCATCGACGTGTTCCAGACCGGCTCGGGCACCAGCTCGAACATGAACGCCAACGAGGTGATCGCCTCGATCGCTGCCAACAACGGCGTGACGGTGCACCCGAATGACGACGTGAACATGTCGCAGTCCTCCAACGATACCTTCCCGACGGCCACTCACCTGGCCGCGACGGAAGCCGCTGTGCGCGACCTGATTCCCGCGCTGGATTACCTGCAGCAGGCGCTGGCCACCAAGGCCAAGGCCTGGAAGACCGTGGTCAAGTCGGGCCGCACCCACCTCATGGATGCGGTGCCGGTGACCCTGGGCCAGGAATTCGGCGGCTACGCCCGCCAGATCGAGGCGGGCGCGGAGCGCGTGAAGGCGACGCTCCCCCGTCTCGGTGAGCTGCCCATCGGCGGTACCGCCGTCGGCACCGGCCTCAACGCCCCTGACGGCTTCGGCGCCAAGGTCGTCGAGGAACTCAAGAAGTCGACAGGCCTGTCGGAGCTGAAGACTGCCGCCGACTCGTTCGAGGCGCAGGCCGCTCGTGACGGACTGGTCGAGGCGTCGGGCGCGCTGAAGACCATCGCCGCGTCATTGACCAAGATTGCCAACGACATTCGGTGGATGGGCTCCGGGCCGCTGACCGGCCTGGGCGAGATCCAGCTTCCCGACCTGCAGCCCGGCAGCTCGATCATGCCCGGCAAGGTCAACCCGGTGCTGCCCGAGGCCGTGACCCAGGTGGCCGCACAGGTCATCGGCAACGACGCCGCCATCACCGTCGGCGGACTGTCCGGCGCCTTCGAACTCAACGTGTACATCCCGGTGATGGCGCGCAACCTGCTGGAGTCGTTCACGTTGCTGGCCAACGTGTCTCGCCTCTTCGTCGACAAGTGCGTGGACGGCCTGGTGGCCAACGAGGAGCACCTGAAGACGCTGGCGGAGTCCTCCCCGTCGATCGTCACCCCGCTCAACTCGGCCATCGGCTACGAGGAAGCGGCGGCCGTCGCGAAGGAAGCGCTCAAGGAGCGCAAGACCATTCGCCAGACCGTCATCGATCGCGGCCTCATCGGCGACAAGCTGAGCGTCGAGGAGCTGGACAAGCGCCTGGACGTACTCGCCATGGCGAAGGTGAAAGACTAAGACCCGTCGCCGTGGGTGCCTAGTGCGACGGCAGAACGATGTCCTCCCAGGTGACGGTTATGTTCGTGGGCTCGATACCGATGATGGCGTTGACCACTGAGGCAGCTCGCTTCCTCAGTGCGTCACCGTCATCGAGGTAGGTACGGTCACGATCGGCAGTACCGATGGCCACCAGGTTGATGCGTAATGCCGTCACCGCCTGCCCGTCTACGTTCACGTCCACGGCAGCAATCGCCGCTGAGGCCTCGGCGGCGAGCTCGGCCAGGCTTGACGTCAGCGCTTTCGTCAACGCCAGATGACTGACGGTGATCCCCGGGATGGCCGTCCTGATCGGCTTGCCCCTGCGTGGCAGTGCGGCGATCCGGTGTGCGACGGCGGCGCGCAGCTGCTCCAGGGCGGTTTCACCCTCATTCCACGATGCGGGCGATACACGATCATCGGCTCCGCCGTCGAGTTCGGCCAATCGGCGGGTGGCATCGGCGATCCACGCCGTGGCGTCAACGACGGCATCATGGTTGTCCCCGGTTCTCGCATCCATCAGTTCTCCAGTGTTACGCCATATGCCCGGAGCTGTACAGCTGGCGGACGGAACATAGTTTCCGCGTTCACTCATGGGCGGAAGCCTTTCAGCGTTTCCGCCAGCCGCTTGCGAGTGCGCTGCAAGTTGCCGCGGACTGATCCCTCGGTGGTCCGAAGAACAGTCGCTATCTCGGCCAACGGTAAGTCATAGACCTCACGAAGCCACCAGGCCGCGCGCGCCGCATAGGGCAACTGCGATAGCTCACGGCTCAAGGCCGCAAGGAAATCACCGTCCAGTGCTCGTTCACTGGGCCCAGCGCTGATATCTGCGACTTCGGGCACGTCGTCGATATCGAAATCGCGGCGGCGCCGCCGCATTGCGTCAACGGTCTTCCGAGAGGCGAGTGAGTACAACCAGGTGCGGAACTGTGACCGGAAAGCAAACGACGGCAGCGCTTTCCACGCGGCGATGAAGGTCTCCTGGACGATGTCGTCATACTCGGCCTGCTCCGGATACGTGCGGGCAACGAATCTCAACAGTGCCGGACCATGTCGGACCACCAGCACATCGAATGCCTCAGAATCCCCTTGCTGAGCGCGGCGGGCAAGCATCTCGTCCGACAGCGACGCCAGCAGTTCGCCCCGCGCCAAGAGCGGCAGCACCACTGTGTCCCCTGTCGTCGTGAGCACAAAAATGTGCGTTGGATCTCATCGGCGTGCGCAAAACCCACCGTTGCCCGACGAACTCATTGTGCCGGACGGAAATGTCCGGAAGCTGAGACAAGTCGAAGGAGAAGCTGATGACCACGGCAACCCAAACCCCCGAAGTGCGTTCGTCGAAGCAGGTAGACACGTCCAGTAATGCCGTCGAGAAAGTCGCGAACCACGGCGTCACCACCATCGCCGACGTAGTGGTCTCCAAGATCGCTGGCATCGCGACGCGCGAGGTCGATGGCGTCTACGACCTGGGAGGCCAAGCTGCCCGCGTCGTGGGCAAGTTGCGCGAGACGCTGCCAGGTTCACCCAGCTTGACCCAGGGCGTGAGCGTCGAGGTTGGCGAACGTCAGGCGGCCATCGACATCGGGATCGTCGCTGACTACGGGATCGCCATCCACGACCTGGCCGAGGGAATTCGCAGCAACGTCATCTCCTCTGTCGAGAACATGACCGGGCTCGAGGTCACCGAGGTCAACGTAACGGTGCACGACGTGCATTTCGCCGACAGCGATGACGACGCGTCCGACGCCGGAGAGCCCCGAGTCCAGTGACGGACGCGCCCAGCGAGCGGGTCGATCGTGTGGTCGCGGCGGTGACTGCCGTCGACGGCGTCATTGGCCTCTACACCGGAGGGCTGGGAGTCCCCGCCACACATCTGCCCGGTCGGACGGTACGCGGTGTACGGCTGGGATCCGAGGGCGGTGAGGTTCACGTGGTTCTCGACCTCCGAACCGGCCTACTCGACGTGGCGGCCCGGGTGCGCCGGGCCGCCAGCGAGGCTGCGGGTGTGCCGGTTGTCGTGGTGGTCGACGACGTAACAGTGGCCGAAGCGCAGGCGTGACCACCGTGCTCGATATTGAGCGGCGGGCCCGCCGCGAGGCCGTGCGAAGGCATCACCCTGATGCGGGTGGATCGGCTGAGGCGCTCATTGCAGCGCTCCAGGCGCTGGCCGACAAACGGGCCCCGCGGCGCGCCGCGGTTCGGGCACAGCGGACCTGGCGTGGCCGGTTGATGACCCTTGCGAGCGCAGCTCGCCGGCGGCGCGTCCGGAGACAGCGCATCAGATATCTCGATAGGAGATGACGAGAATGAATGGAAATTACGCAGTGATTGGCCTGTTCGCGGGTCTACTGCTGGCGATCGCAGTTGTGACCGGTGGCCTTATCGGATTCCTCCTTGCCGTGGTGTTGGCCGGGACCGGTGGCGCCATCGGCGCACATCTCGACGGCACAATCGATCTCACCGCGCTCGGTCGCCGCGACAGGAGCTGACGATGGTGACCACTACCGACGTGGTGCCGGTACGCGGTATCACCCGCGTCCATGAGCGGGTACGCCATCGTTTGATCGAGCATGCCGTGCTGTCGGTGCCGGGGGTGATTCGCCACGGGAGCATGGCGCCCGGCCGGACATTGCCATCGATCACCATCGCCGACGACACCCACCCGACGGTGAGCGTCAAGCTCGCGACCACCTGGCCCACAGACGGTGCGCGCGTTGTCGGCGCGGTCCGTGCAGCGGTGACCCGGGAACTGCACGAATCGCTGGGCGAAGAACCGGCCAGCGTCGATGTGCGTATCGCACGGATCGAGAGCAATCGCACGCCGGCCGAAGTAGTCGACGCCTACGCCGCCGGAACCGGGGACCCGCAGGAGAGTGGCACCGCGCCAGACGTGAGCAGTAGATACCGCGGACCGCACCGTGTGGCCGGATCAACCATCACCAGCATCCTCATCGCCGTTGCACTGGTTGCCATAGGCGTAATCGTGTTGCGCGACGCGGCGATCGGTGTCGGATGGATTGGCGGTCCGGCATGGACTGCCGAAGCGACCCGATGGGTGCAGCACGTGCACTGGATGTGGTGGACCTGGCCGGCAGCCGTGGCGGCGGGGATCGCCGGGTTGAGCCTGCTCGTCCTCACGGTAAAACCGCGACGCCGCACGCATGTCGCGGTGGGCGATGGAATCCTGGTGCCCCATGTTTCAGCTCACCGATGGTGTGACGAACATCGCGGCTCGCTTCGTGAGAAGGGCGGAACCAATCAGTGACACGCACAACGCAATTCATCGACAGGCTGCTAACGGCTCTGCTGGGTGTCGTCTTGTTGACAAGCGCGGCCTGGCTGATCGGCTACGGCACTCACAACCGCCTGGCTCGCCAGGCGGCGGCAGCAGTCGACCCGCAGGCCCCGGCTCGCGCACTCGAATGGCCGTGGTTGTCGGGCGTGCTCGCGGGAGCCGGAGTCGCCGCCGTCCTTGTCGGCCTCTGGTTGTTGCTTGTCCATCTGCGCCCCACATCGGTTCGCAGTATCGGCAGCACCGATGGAGAGGTCGACCTCTCCCGGTTGGCCGACACGGCCGCGGATGATCTGACGCGCCACCCTGCCGTACAGAGTGCCCGCGCAGTGACCTTTCGCGAGAAAGGCAGGCCAGTGGTGAGGGTCACCGTCGGGGTCTCGCCCCATACCTCTACCACCGAGATCCGCCACCTGGCCCGACAATGCGGCGCCGATGTTCGGCGTGCGGCCAACGCCGACCTGGACTTCCAGCTCTTGATCAAGAACGTATCCCCGGACAAGATTCGCCCACAGGTCGTATGAACACGGTGTCTCGCGCATTTCCGCAGCAATGCGGGACCAGATGGATGAAAGAGCTTGGGAGCAAACGTGAATCGAGCGGTTGCCCCCGGGATTAGATAAGGATCCAGCACCGCCCAACGGAAAGGGTTCCACAACATGGGAATAACTGACGACGCAAAAAACAAGGCCGAAGACTTGAAAGGTCGCGCGAAGGAGGCCTTTGGAGCGGCCACCGATAACGATGACCTTAAGGCCGAGGGGCAGGCGGATCAGGGAATTGCCTCTGCCAAGCAGGCGATCTCTGATGCCGCAGACAAGGTGAAAGAGGGCATCGAAGCGGTCAAAGACAAGTTGACCGGCAAGTAATCACGCCACGGTGTCAGGACCGGCATGGTGCGCACGCGCCCCGCCGGTCCTGCCGCCGTTAGCGCGGCCTCGATATCGTGACCGTGGACACCGCATCCTTGGAGACGTCGGCGTCGGTGAAGGCCAATGGGCGCAGCTGTTCGGCACTGAATGCCTGGGCGCCTGCGTAGTAGGCGGGATTCCTGGAATCGTCCGGGTTGCCGTAGACCAGAAGGCCTTTCGCATCCGGCCCGTCGGGACCGTATTGCAGCGCCATGATGAAGCTGTCGCCCTCCTGGATGGGGTACCCGTTGAGCACCCCCGACGGGCCCGGGATGGCGCGCAGCTCCGTGCCGGGTTCCAGGCGTTCACCGGGACTGGGCTGCGGCTCGGAGCTGGTGCCCCAGGAGCAGCAGTCCACGATGTTGGCGGCGCCTTCGATATCGGTTCCGCCGCCGATCGGCAGCAGCCGTCCGGTGTGCACCTCGCGTTGCAGGTCCCCCAAGGGCGCATCGACCGGAATGCCGGCGCGCTGCAGCAGCCGCACGGCGGCCGCCAGTTCGGTGAGCCACGGCCCGACGTCGGTGACCGGAACCGAGGGCGAGCCAATAGGATTGGCAGGGTTGAATCCGTCGGCGAAAAGCCTGCCGCGGTCCTTTCGCTCCTCGGGGGTAAAGCGGGAGAGCCATTCGCGGAACACGGCGGCACCGCGGGCGGTCTTGGTGAATCTGCCGTCCCAGGCGGCCAGCGCCGAGCATGCCGGGGCCAGGTCCACACCGTCGACGACCTTGGTCGCCGTGCATGCCCGTACCAGCGGTATACGCAGCTGGTCGGCGAGGATCGCGCGGTCGGAGAACAACGCGGCGCCCACATCGTCGATCGTCCACTTACCGCTGTTCTCGGCGAGGAGTCGCGCGTTGGTCTTGGTGCGGGGCGTCAGCATCCACCCCTCGCCACCCTGCTGTGGCTGATAGCCGGTGAGCAGCTGATCCGGATGAGCAAGCCACATACTGTCATTGGCGTTGAAGACGTAGTCCCGCCGCTCGAGCTGGGGCATGTGGTCGTACCCGATGAGCCCGGACGCCGCGGCGTTGTCATCGTCGGCCCAGTCGAAGAGTGATCGGGAGCCATTGAGCACCACCATGCCCGCGGAGCGATACGCATCCCTGATCAGGCCCGGCTTTTCGCGATCCACGGCCCACGCAGCGAGCGCCTCCCTGGACAGATTGGGGGTGGCGGAGCTGTCGACGATCCAGGCACGTCCGTCGGCGCTCGTCGATACGGTATTCATCCATGGCACACCGCGATTGGCCCGGAAAACATCCTGGAAATCATCCATTGATTTCGCGGTGGCCATGCCCAGATACTGGGTCAGCGTGGTGTTGGTGTCGGCGTTGGCGTCGGCCATCGCGATGGCCTGCGCCCGTGTCCAGCCCACGGTGTCCACGTCGGCCACCGGTCCGTGCTTGGTGGAGTAGAGGGTGCGGCTCATCGGCGAGATGCCCTGTTCGCCCGCCACTTCGATGGTGATGGGGTCGGGCGTCATCACCTGGCGCCGTCCGTCCACGTAGTACGCGGTGGGGTCGGAGGCATCCAGGTCGTAGCGATACAGCGCGAAGCGGCGCCCGGCGGCGACGGTCGCTGTCCACGCCACCGCGTCGGTGAATCCGAGCTGCACCAAAGGCATTCCGGACAATCCGACGCCGTAGACGTTGAGCTGTCCGGGAATGCTCTGATGCGCCTCCCAGAGGCGGTTCTCGCCCGTCCAGGGGTAATGCGGGTTGGCCAATAACAGGCCGCCGCCGGTGCTGGAGCGTTCCGATCCCAACGCCCAGCCGTTACTTCCCATCTTCGGCCGGGCGGGCAGCGCACCCGGGTGCGGCGCCGATGTGCCTGAAGGCGGCTGTGCCCTACCGATTTCGGTGATCATGGAGATGCTGGACACCGTCATCACGACATCGGAGAAATGCGCGTACAAGTCCTGCGACGTGATCGGGCCGACCCAACCGGCACCGTCGCACCAGCCACCGTTCACGCCGTTGAGCGCCAGGGATTCGTTGAACCCGGCTACGTACCCGTCGACGAGCTCACGCACTCTGACCGGCTGATCGGCCCAGCGTTTGGGGGCGTTCTCCCACAGTTTCAGGTGGCGGTAACCGAAGTCCATATCGATGTTCCGATTGCCGGCGCCGGGCCCCAGCCACTTGCTGCGCTCGCCGCGGACCTTGATGATCTGGTCGATCAGAGTGCAGGCACGGTCCTCTGCGAACGCGTACCCGGTGCCGTAACCCAATGAGCCCCAATCGTCCGCGCTGACATGCGGGACACCGCGTTCGTCTCGGCTGATCGTCGCGACGTAGCGCTGAGGAGCGGGAAGTACGACGCTGGCGGGCCCGACAAGCAGTGCCGTGATCAACACCAAGGCGACGAGTCGCACCACTACTGCCCGACGGCCGGTCCACCCGCACCCTGATTGGGCAGGTCGGTGATGGGGATGTTCGTCGCGGGCAGCGGCGACGGAGTGTTCGGCAGCGGCGGAATCTCCGACTCCGGAATATCTTTCAGCAGGTTCACAGGTGGCCCGTTATCGCGGCTGCCGTAACTGCTACCGGGTTCACGCGGACCGAGCAGCTTCGTGACGGTGACCGCGTGGTATCCGTTGGCCCTGAGCACCGGGAGGAACTGCTCCACCAGATCCACTGTGCTGGAGTAAGTGTCGTGGAACAGCACCACAGATCCCGGCTTGATCTGTGACATCAGGATGGCTCGGGTGGCGTCGGTGTTCGAATCGTTGGCCCAGTCGAACGGGATCACATCCCAGTTGATATCGGCCAGCCCCTGTTTCTTGGCCTCGGCCAGCACCTGGTCGTTGATCAGGCCGCCAGCGGTTCGGAACAGCTTGGGGCGCTTGCCCGTGGCCGCTTCGATCGCATCGCTGGCCTTACTCAGCTGGCTGGCGATCGCCTCCGGCGGGATCGTCGTCATGTTCGGGTGTTCCCAGGTGTGGCTGCCGAGTTCCATCCCGGCATCGACCACGCGTTTGGCGCCCGCCGGATCGCGCTGAACCTTGTTGCCTATTTCGAAGAAGGTCGAGTGCGCGCCGTTGGCTCGCAGGATATCCAGCAGCCGGTCGGTGAACGGGCTGGGCCCGTCGTCGAATGTCAGCGCGACGCACTTCTCACGTTGGCAGTCCACCGGCTCGGCGAGGGCGCGCTGCTTGTCGGTGACGACGATCGCGGCCGCGATCAAACTTCCCACAGCGGCCGCGACCATCGTCCACCGAAAGACATCACGCTTGGATAGCACGCCCCACAGCGTAACCGTCAGTTCAGGAAGAGAGCCCGGGGCCGAACTCCTCCAGCATCTCCGTGACCAGCGCGGCGATGGGCGAACGCTCGCTGCGCACCAGCGTGACGTGCGCGAACAGCGGATGGCCCTTGAGCTTCTCGATCACCGCAGCGACACCGTCGTGACGACCGACACGCAGGTTGTCGCGCTGTGCGACATCGTGGGTGAGCACCACCCGCGAGCCGGTGCCCAGCCGCGACAGCACCGTCAGCAGCACGTTGCGCTCCAGGGACTGCGCCTCGTCGACGATCACAAAGGAGTCGTGCAGGGACCGCCCGCGGATGTGCGTGAGTGGGAGCACCTCGAGCATGCCGCGCGACAGCACTTCTTCGATGACTGCTGGCGACGCCAGACCTTCGAGGGTGTCGAAGACGGCCTGCGCCCACGGGCCCATCTTCTCGCTCTCACTGCCCGGCAGATAGCCCAGTTCCTGACCGCCTACCGCATACAGCGGCCGGAACACCACGACCTTGCGGTGACTGCGGCGCTCCAGCACCGCTTCCAGTCCGGCGCACAACGCCAGCGCCGACTTACCGGTGCCTGCCTTGCCACCCAGGGAAACGATGCCTACCGACTCATCGAGCAGGATGTCCAGTGCCACACGCTGTTCCGCGGAGCGCCCACGCAGTCCGAAGACCTCGCGGTCACCGCGCACCAACTGCACCCGCTTCTCCGCGTTGACTCGGCCAAGAGCGCTCGAGGTACCGCCGAGTAACCGAACTCCGGTGTGGCACGGAAGATCTCGCGCCGCCTCCAGATCAGCCTCGCCTGACTCGAAGAGCGAGTCGATGACCTCGGCAGTGGTGTCCAGTTCGGTCATGCCTGTCCAGCCCGAATTCACCACGTCCTGGGCCCGGTACTCGTCGGCGGCCAAGCCCACCGCACCGGCCTTGACACGCAGCGGGATGTCCTTGCTCACCAACGTAACCAGCTTGCCCTCGGCGGCGAGGTTGAGTGCGCACGCCAGAATCCGAGAGTCGTTGGAGTCGGTGCGGAAGCCCACGGGCAGCACCGAAGGGTCGGTGTGGTTCAGCTCGACGTGCAGCGAACCACCCTGTGTCCCTACAGGAATGGACTGATCAAGGCGGCCATACTCCAACCGCAGATCATCCAGCATCCGCAACGCAGTACGGGCGAACCAACCCAACTCGTGATGGTGACGCTTGCCTTCCAGCTCGCTGATCACCACCAACGGGATCACTACCTCGTGTTCGGCGAATCGGTTTGTGGCCCAAGGGTCGGACAACAACACCGAGGTGTCGAGCACATAGGTACGGATTGTCCCAGGGTTCTTTGAAGCAGTCACCGAGCGCTCCTGACATCCGTGCGGCACCACACGCGATCTGTCGTGGACGCGGTCGGTACCGTGTGTGGACGCCTCGTGAGACCGTCCACATCAGGACCGGGGCCGGTCCTGTCGTTTTCGCCACGATCAGTACCTCCCGGATAGCAAAGCATGTCGCTAGCCATCGCTTTTGACGCTACTCGCACCTACGCGCAGATGCCGCGCACCGAATCGAGCGTGTTGACTAACTCCGGGTTAACGCACATTTCGCGCGAGTGTCGAGTTGTCACACAGAAAACGCGAGTGTCCCCCGCGACAGGTCGACACTCGGCGAAAGATCAGAGCCGCTCGGTGACGCCCCACTTGTCGGTGAGTTCGCGGACCACGTCCTGCACGGTGACCTCGTCGATGATTCCGGCGTCGGCCACCGAGGCGACCTTGTCCTCGTAACCGTCGATATCGGCACCGATGACCTTCAGTTCCGCAGCGCGCGCCTTGATGGCGGCAATGGTGTCCTCGGGGTGCAGACGCAGGCATTCGAGCACGATGTTGCTGTAGATCTGCTCGTGGCGACGCTCGTCCTTCTCGATGTTCGCGAGCAGGCCCTTGAGCACGGCGTCGTCGGTCTGCGCGGCCAGGTTCTTCACGAATACCGCGTGCATCTGCTCGAAGAACGCGTTGAACACCAGTGTCTCGATCTGGTTGTACGTGTCGGCCCGGTAGCCCTTCATGACGTGAGCCAGCCGGGTGTCCTCGTCGCCGTTGGGGTCGGCGTTACGGGTCACCACGAGGTACTCGCGCAGCGCGATGGCGTGCAGGTTCTCCTCGGCGGTCCAGCGACCGATAAAGTCGGCCCACGGGATGATCTCCAGCGAGAAATGCTCGACCATCTCGCGGTGGTAGCCCGCCAGGTTGTCCTTGGTGATCAGCAGGATCTGGATGGCGTCGACGACGGCCTTGGGCAACTTGACATCAGAGGGCTCCCAGTCGCGTCCGCCCAGGAAGGCGAAGTTCTCGCCCTCGTCGTAGGGGACGTGCTCATGGGCGTACCAAAGCTCCGCGGTGTCGCGGTGGCGATCGATGTTCTCGGCGACGACATCCGTCAGCTCAAGAGTCAACGCATTGGGTACAGGTTTCTGTGCCATGCGGTAACGGTAACCGGACGAATAAGAAATGGGAAATCGCCGCGCGGCCCTTCGCGCGGAGACACTTAGTACCGCAAAACCCCAGTAAGGGCGGGTACTAAGCGTCCGCTCGTGGTGACCAAAGACCCTAGAGAGTGAGGCCCGGATATAGGGGGTTGGCGGCCAGCAGTTCGGCCGACGCGGCCTTCACGCGATCCGCGACACCATCGGCAAGGGTGTACTTCGCCTTCGAGGTGCCATCGGCTTCGGTGTTGGACAGTACGTCGACCACAAGCTCGGCGACCTTGTCGAACTCGTCGGCGTCGAAACCGCGGCTGGTGAGCGCCGGAGTGCCGAACCGAATGCCGCTGGTGTACCAGGCACCATTGGGGTCTGCCGGGATGGCGTTGCGGTTGGTGACCACGCCGGCATCGAGCAGGGCCGACTCGGCCTGCCGCCCGGTAAGCCCGAAGGACTGCACGTCGAGCAGCACCAGATGGTTGTCGGTTCCGCCGGTGACCAGGCGTGCGCCCCGCTTTAGGAATCCCTCGGCCAGCGACTTGGCGTTGTCGGCAACGCGCTGTGCGTACGCCTGGAACGAGGGCTGGCGCGCCTCGGCCAGGGCGACGGCCTTGGCGGCCATCACGTGCGAGAGCGGTCCGCCCAGCACCATCGGGCAGCCCTTGTCGACGGCATCGGAGTACTCGGCGGTGGCCAGCACCAGGCCGCCGCGGGGTCCGCGCAGCGACTTGTGGGTGGTGGTCGTGGTGATGTGGGCGTGCGGCACCGGGTCCTCGTCGCCGGTGAAGACCTTTCCGGCGACCAGGCCGGCGAAGTGCGCCATATCGACGAACAGGGTGGCGCCCACCTCGTCGGCGATCTCACGCAGCTTGGCGAAGTTCACCCGGCGCGGGTAGGCGGAGTAGCCACCCACCAGCACCAGCGGCTTGAACTCGCGTGCCGCCGCGGCCAGTGCGTCATAGTCCAGCAGGCCGGTTTCGGGATCGGTGCCGTAGCTGCGCTGATGGAACATCTTGCCCGAGATGTTGGGGCGGAAACCGTGGGTCAGGTGGCCTCCGGTGTCCAGTGACATACCCATCAGGCGCTGATTGCCGTACTGGTGGCGCAGCTCCTCCCAATCGCTCTCGGAGAGGTCGTTGACGTTGCGCACCCCCTTTTCGGCCAGCGCGGGGGCCTCGACGCGTGTCGCGAGGATCGCCCAGTAGGCGACGAGGTTGGCATCGATACCCGAGTGCGGCTGCGCGTAGGCGTACGGCGCCCCGAACAGCTCGCGGGCGTGCTCGGCCGCCAGCGCCTCGACGGTGTCGATGTTCTGGCAACCGGCATAGAAGCGGTGGCCGATGGTGCCCTCGGCGTACTTGTCGGACAGCCAGGTACCCATTGTCAGCAGCACGGCCGGCGAGGCGTAGTTCTCGCTGGCGATCAGCTTGAGCGAATCGCGTTGGTCAGCAAGCTCTTTACGGGTCGCATCCGCGATCCGCGGCTCGATGGTCGCGATGACTTCCAGGGCCGATCGGTAGGCGGCGCTGGCGGTCTCGGCGTACTGCGCGCCCTGCGCGATATCACTGGATGCTGAGGTCGTCATAGCCATCAGCCTAGTCGGCGGCTATGTCAGCGTGGACGCCACCAGGGGCTCGTCGAGCAGCCGCCCGAAGCGGGTCGTGAGGGACTGTTCCGGGGGGCGACGGTCCAGCCACCCCTTCAACAATTGATAGCCCTCGACGTAGGTGGAGATGTACGCCCGCCACAACGGCGAGGACAGGAATTTGAGCATGTGCCGGGCACGCTCGTCGGAGACCAGCAGCCAGCGTTTCAGGAATGCGATGACGTCCTCGACGTCACGGTGCTCGTCATGCAGCATCAGGGCCGCGTCTTGGCGGACGTTGATCAGTCCGGCCCGCGCCCGCCCGACGGCCTGAGCCTGTTCGCCGTCGAAACGCAGCCCGAGGTCGGCGTAGATCTCCTGCGCCCACAACCCCCAGTCGTCGCCGATGGCGGCGTACAGGGCAAGGTCGGCGAGCCCCTCTGCCATCAGGCACTGCGGTGTGTTCACCAGGAAGATGGTCTGCTCCTGCTGGTCCCCCAGGTGCACCAGACCCGCCTCCTTGCGGCAGTGCTCGGTGTGGTGCCCGGGGTAGGACTCGTGGGCGATCAGGGCGGGCACGTTATTCAGGTATTGCTTGAGATCGGAGTTGATGGCGACCGTCGAGCGGTAGTTGCCCTCGTAATAGTTGAACCCCGACCAGGGTTTGTCGCTGACGATCTCGTAGGTGATCGTCTCGGCGTCGGGCAGCGGAAACTCCGCGCGCACTCGGTCGCGCAGCGCACTGGAGAAGGCGTCCACACATTCCTGCAACCGGTTCGGGTCGATTTCCTGGGACCGGTCATAGGCGGTTTTCCGTTCCAGCAGCGAACCGCCCTCCGGCAGAACACTTTCCAGCGCCTCATGCGCTTCCTGGTAGCGCTCTTCATCGCCCTTCGCGATGCGCACATCGAAGTAGTCATGCACTTCGTCGACAAATCCGATGTTCTCGCCCGCGAACTTGCGGCCGGCACAGGCCAACGCCTTCAAGTGCGTGTCGATGAAGGCCTTGCGCGCGGCATCGAGGTCACTTGCGGTCAGCTCGGCCTGCAGGGCCACGGCCTGGCGGGCCAGGTCTGCCGGATCGGGGATGGGCTCGTTCTCGACACGCTGCCGCAGCGCCGGATCACCGGTGAAGGAGTCGACGTATCCACTCTCAATACGGTCAAATCGCAGCCCGAGCAGCAGGTATTCGTTGACGAGGCTGTTCTCCGACCGGCCGTTATCGCCCATGTCACACAACCCTAGTGCCGCGTTTACGGAGGGTTACTGCCAGACTTGCATCCATGCCGCGGCTGAGCGAGCCGAGCCCCTACGTGGAGTTCGACCGGAAACAGTGGCGCGCGCTGCGCAAGTCCACGCCGCTGGTCCTCACCGAGGAAGAGCTCTTCGGCCTGCGTGGCCTGGGCGAGCAGATCGATCTGACCGAGGTCGCCGAGGTCTACCTGCCACTGGCTCGCCTCATCCACCTTCAGGTGGCCGCCCGCCAGCGGCTCTTCGCCGCCACCGCCACCTTCCTGGGGGACCAACACCCGGACCGTCTTGTCCCCTTCGTCATCGGCGTCGCGGGCAGCGTCGCGGTCGGCAAGTCGACGACGGCACGCGTGCTGCAGGCATTGCTGGCGCGATGGGACCACCATCCCCGCGTGGACCTGGTGACCACCGACGGATTCCTCTACCCCAATGCCGAACTGTCCCGACGGAACATCATGCACCGCAAAGGTTTTCCCGAGAGTTACAACAGACGCGGGCTGCTGCGATTCGTCACCGAGGTCAAATCGGGGGCCCATGAGGTCACCGCCCCCGTGTACTCACACCTGCTGTACGACATCATCAAGAACGAGAAACACGTTGTGCAGCAACCCGATATCCTGATTCTCGAAGGCTTGAACGTACTACAAACCGGCCCCACCCTGATGGTCTCGGATCTGTTCGATTTCTCGATCTATGTGGACGCCCGCATCGAAGACATCGAACAGTGGTACATCTCCCGGTTCCTGGCCATGCGCTCCACGTCCTTCGCAAATCCGTCATCACATTTCCATCACTACGCCAAGCTGTCCGATAAGCAGGCAACCCTTGCCGCACAGGAGATTTGGCACTCGATCAACTTGCCGAACCTGCTGGAGAACATCCTGCCGACCCGGCCACGGGCGACGCTGGTGCTCCGCAAAGATGCCGACCACTCGATCAACCGGCTGCGCCTGCGCAAGCTATAGATCGGCTTGCATGAAGTAGACCGAATGGTATATTCGCGGCATGATCAACGACGTGGTTGAAACCTGGCACGGCATCATTTCCGGCGCGAATCCGGAAGCGCTCAACGACCTGCTGGCCGAGGACGCGGCCTTCTACTCCCCCGTGGTCTTCACCCCACAGCAGGGCAAGCAGATCACCGCCATGTACTTGTTGGCCGCCTTCGCCACCCTTGCCGGACCCGAGAACAACTTCCACTACACCAAGGAAATCCTGGACGGCAACACCGCGGCACTCGAGTTCGAGGCGACCGTGGACGGCAAGTACATCAACGGAATCGACATCATCACCTGCAACGATGCCGGAAAGATCGTGGAGTTCAAGGTCATGATCCGTCCGCTGCAGGCCATCAATCTGCTGCACGAGAAGATGCGCGCCGCGTTAGCCCAAGCGCAAGGCTGATTTCACCCCACAGCTCACGACCAACCAGTAGGTTGACCGCCATGGACTATGACTACGACGTAGTCGTCATCGGGTCCGGTTTCGGTGGGAGCGTTGCGGCCCTCCGCCTCACCGAAAAGGGCTACCGAGTCGGCATACTAGATATGGGAAAACGCTGGAAACGCGAGGATTTTCCCCCGAACAACTGGCACGTTCGCAAGGCGATGTGGGCACCCGCGCTCGGGTGCTTCGGACCGCAGCGGCTTACCGTGCTGGGCAAGACCTTCATCGCCAGCGCGGTGGGCGTGGGCGGTGGATCGCTGATCTACGGCAACACGCTGTATGAACCGCTGGAGCAGTTCTACACCGATAAGCAGTGGGCGCATATCACCGACTGGAAGTCCGAACTGGCGCCCTACTACGACCAGGCCAGCCGGATGCTCGGAGTTGCGCAGACTCCGCACACCACCCCACCCGATGAGGTGCTGCTCGCCGTCGCCAAGGACCTGGGCGTCGAAGACACCTACCACCCCACCAATGTCGGTGTGTTCTTCGGCGATGAGCCGGGCAAGACTGTGCCGGATCCGTTCTTCGGCGGCGCCGGCCCCGAACGCTCCGGCTGCATCGGCTGCGCTGCCTGTATGACCGGCTGCAAGCACAATGCCAAGAACACCACCGAGACCAACTACCTGTATCTCGCGGAACACGCTGGCGCAGAAATACATCCGCTTACCGAGGTGCTCGACGTGCGGCCCCTGCAGGATCGTGAGGGCTATGCGATCAGCACCAAACAAACCGGGCGGCTGGTACGCAAGAAGAAGCGCACGTTCACCGCACAGCATGTGGTGTTCTCGGCGGCATCGCTGGGCACCCAGCGGTTGCTGCACAAGTTCAAGGATTCAGGGTCGCTGCCCAACCTGTCCGATCGCCTGGGCGAACAGACACGCACCAACTCCGAATCGGTGCCCATCGTCTATTCCCCCACCCGCGATGACTTCTCGCAGGGCGTCGCCATTACCTCGTCGATCCACCCTGAGCCCAATACCCATGTCGAGGTGGTCCGATACGGGGAAGGCTCGACCTTCCTGAGCATGTTGGGCACCAACATGGTTGACGGCGGCCCGTGGCGTTTCGCGCGCACCTGGCTGGCCAACGTGCGGCACCCCGCGATGGTGTTCCGATCGATGTTCCCCTACCGCGCCGCGCAGCACTCGATCATCGTGCTGGTGATGCAGTCGTTGGACAACTCGCTGACCACTTATCTCAAGCGTGGACTGTTCGGCAAGAAGATGACCACCAAACAGGGCTCCGGAGAACCGAACCCGGATTGGATCCCCGTCGCGCATGATGTCGCACGACGGATGGCCGACAAGGTCGACGGATACGCGGGCAGCACCCACCTGGATTCGATGAACATCCCGCTGACGGCACATTTCATCGGCGGCTGCCCCATCGGTGATTCTCCCGAGACCGGCGTGATCGACCCGTACCAACGGGTCTACGGATATCCCGGGCTGTATGTCTCCGACGGTTCGGCGATCTCGGCCAACCTGGGAGTGAACCCGTCATTCACCATCACCGCCCAAGCCGAACGCGCAATGGCGTTCTGGCCCAACAAGGGTGAGCTCGATCCACGGCCGGCGCTGGGCTCGCCCTACAAGCGCGTCTTCCCGGTGCAGCCCAACCGTCCGACGGTTCCCGAGTCCGCACCCGGCGCGCTGCGCTTGCCGCTGACCCCGGTCTAAAACATGAAGGTGCCGGGCCATCCAGTGGATGGCCCGGCACCGGCTCGCCTTCAGAATGAGGCGAGCATGTGGGCGGCTACGCCGAGCGCAGGCGCCGTAGTCCCAGGAATTGGATGTCCGCCATGACGGCGGTGTAGATGCCGAACGCGATGGAAAGCGTCACCCCGGCGGTCGTCAGCGGTACCCATTTCATGACACCTGCTGCCACATAGAGCACGGTGGCCAGCAAGTTGCCGGCGATATAGACGGCGCCGATGGTTCCGAGCCTGGACCTGTCGGCCCGGCTCAGCACGAAGGCCAGTACCCCGTATCCGATAAGCGCGGCGGCATGCGCCACCTGAAATCCCAGCGAGGGACCAAGCGGCTCGACAAGCCATTTCGCGGCGATCAGCAGGACGACAGCAACCGAACCGGTAGCAATGCCGTCGAGGCCGATTCCGAATCGCAGGAGCGAGTCGGGTTGGGCGAATCGGGTGCGAAGCACCGAGGCGTTCTCTGAAGCTATGGACATTGGGGACTCCTTGTGTGAAAGCTCCGGGTGAAAGCTGACACCACTGACATTCCTCGGGATGCACTGCCATCTCGACATTCGGCACTGCCAATCCCTGCCGATTCGCCGCGCGGTATGCCATCATCTAAGGATGACAACAGCGGATGTCATCTCTACCGCACCCGGTGCACAGCTCGACCGTCATTCACTTTTATGGCGCTGGGCTGGCGATATGCGCATCGCCTTCACCGGCGGCACGGCCGGGCTCCTGCAAACGATGGACCCCGCCATCGGTTACGCGCTGATCGAGCACTCGAATTTCTTCGCAGACCCCGTTGACAGGGTGTTCCGCTCGCTGCCACCGATCCTGGGCACCGTGTACGACGATCCCGCCGCCGGGACCGGGGTGAAGGTGCGGGACTTTCACCGCGATATCAAGGGAATCCAGCCCGACGGCGTCCGGTATCACGCACTGAACCCGACAACGTTCTGGTGGGCGCATGCCACGTTCCAGGTGATGGTCGAACAAACCATCGACAGGTACTCCCGCCATCGACTGTCCGACGCCGAACGTGAGCAGCTCTACCAGGAGGGTGTCGAGTGGTATCGCCGGTACGCGATGAGCGAGCAACCGCTGCCACCGAATAGGGCGGCTTTCCAACAGGAATGGGACCGGTACTGCGACGAGGTGCTCACCCCCAATCCTGCCGCTGATTACCTGATGAAAGTCATCGAGGGACGCGCCGTCCCCGATATGAGCAAGTCCCCCTACCTACCGGTGGCGCCCTATTTGAAGCCGGCCGCACGACTTGCGTTGCCGACCACACCGATGCGGATGGCGTTGGCACCTCCGCTGCGGCTGACTATCTATGGCGGCTTGCCACCCCAGGTGCGCAAGCGTTTTGGGATTCGATGGAACCTGGCCGACGAGGCCGCCTACCGCACACTGTGCCGTGCCGTGCCGCTGGCGTGGCCCTTCATTCCGACATCGTGGAGGTGGCATCCGGGCAGCCACGCCGGATGGCGCCGGGAACGGGGACGGCTACCGCGGAACTGGTGACGAACCGTTGGTGCGAACGCCGTTGGGCACCGGAACGGTCTGTGCGCGCAGATCCGCGGCAATGAGTTTGGCCGCGGCGTTCTGCCAGTTGTGCAGCGAACGCTGCGGCACCTCGGTGACCAGCCACTGCCACGCCTGACGCGATACCGGGTCCAGTCCTGCCGCCGTCGCGCCCTGCGCATATGCCCGCACACCCATGACGTACGGGAAGTACAGGGCGTTGTAATACCGCCATTGGTCGGTGGTGCCGAAGTCCCCGTCGTCCCGGGGTTTGAGCCGCGAGATGGATTCGGCCAGCACGGCTCTGAGTTCATTGGCACGCTCGACGGGCTGGTCGGAAGCGCCGCGATCGGTAAGTCGCTCATCGATCGCGGGCAGTGACGTCAGCGGGCTGGCGACGAGTTTGGCCAGGTCGCCGTAGTGGCTCAGGGCCCGACGAGTCAGACGGGTGAACGTCTCGTCATCGACGCCGTCGATGGGCGACGCCGATTTCAGTGGCAATGCCGCCTCGGTATTACGCAGCTCGGAACGCTCGTGGCGCAGCTGCGGGGAACGCGAGAAGGCCAGGCGGTCAAGGAAGTCGGCGAAGGGGCCCGACTGCACCTGAATGCAGATGGCCAAGCCCACGCTGGTGAACAGCAGGACCACCAGCGCAACCGACTGCCCGACAACGGCGATACCGATCATCGCCTGGGCCCCGAACAACGCCCCGACAAGGATCGAGGCCACAAAGGAACGCAGCATGTCGCCGCGCAACGCCTGTCCTTCGTCGAAGGCGTCCCAGAGCGCCACCCCCAGACCGAGTAGCACCAGGTCGAAGCCGGTCGACGCCAACGCCAGCCAGCTCGGAAGGATGCCGAGCGGAATGATCAGCTGCGCATCGCCAAGGGTGAAGAACATGGTGGCGACCAGGACGACACCCCGCGCCGAACCGGGTATCGAGGCACGGCGGCGGAACAACAAGATGGCCGCACCGATGGCGGCGGTCCCATTGGCACAGAACATGATCCAGTGCCCCAGCTGAGCCGGACCGGCGATGGTGCCGGCCAATGACGCGCCCACGAGCAGCGCGATGGCCAGGACCGCACCGGGTACGGCCATCGCGGCGCGATCACGCCACCGGTCACCGGTGTTGGTGAGTTCCAGCAGCACCAGCAGCCAGGAGACGCTCGGAATGATCGCGGTGAACACTTCGATGCGGCCCAGGAGTTCGGCATCGGAGCCGGGGGTGACGCGGATGGCGTCGAGTGCGACGACTACGGAGTAGCCGATCAGCCCGATGGCGGCGAGGACGAGGACGGGCTTACGGGGATTACGCGCGAGCAGATACAGACCCAGCCACCAGCTGAGTCCGAAAACCAGTGCCGACATCGCCACCATTAGTAACAGTGTGACAGGTGACCGGTTGACGAGTCACGCCCGTCTATACGGCAGGGAAGGAAGTGGCCTATAAGGCCAATCGGCCACCGCACGAGGCGGTGCCCAGCCAGGTGTGCGGATTGCGATCCCAGCACCATCCGAGTTTGGGACGCCGATCAGATATCCAGATCGCAGGCACCCGCTGTCCTTTTCCCCGCGAGGCCGCCAGCGAGAAACACTTGTTCTTGCGCAACATGTCCGGGCGCAACAGCACCAAGGCGATGCCCTCCTCGATGGTGAGCGGGGTGCGTCCACGCGCGGTGATCGTCTGCAACGCTGCCTCCGGTGTCACGTCGCAGAACTCGCTGCCGGTGTCGACATCGGTCAGCAGGTAAGCCTGATCCGGGATCTCGACAATCGGCCGGTACACATCTACATCGCCGTCGTCCATCACATGAAAGCCCTTGCGCCCATTGAGGCTCATCAACGGCGCGGTCTGCTCATAGCTGGTCCCGGTGGCAATGAGAATGAACGGGATGTGATCGCCGGGGTCGACCGCTGACTGCGGGAGGTCAGCGACTCGGGTTCCAAGCTGACTGGCACGGTCACCGACCGGGTACCCCAGTTCGGTCAGGCGGGAAAACTGGCGGTCGAATTCATCCTGGGCAGCGGGCATTGACCGTCAACGCAGCGTTCGGTCGGCAAGTTCCCGCGCGCGAGCCGCTCAGGCTGCACGGGTGATATCGCGCCACAGCTCCCGTTGCACGCGATGCGGGTCCATGTCGATACGCCGATGCTGATCGAACACCATGACCGCGTGCTCAGGCTCTGTGTAGGCCGGCCATTCGACGCCCGGGACGCCTGTTCGTGCGAACGCGAGCCATCGGCTCTGGATGTCCTCGGTCAACGCCAGCGCCTCGGGCATATCGCGTTTCCCTGCCAACGCGGGCCAGCGCTTGAAAAGACCAAACACCGCGAACAACTCCGTCGCGTGCGCGGCTCCCGGTCCGAAACGCCGCAGCGGCCGCGGCGCATAGTCGTACCGGTAAAAGTAGACCGACGCATGCTGGCTGTGCGCCCGAGCCACCCGCCAGGCCTCCGAGCCGAACATCGCATCCCCCATTAGACGCACCAGCGCGGCCTTGGACGGATAACCCTCGTAGGAATCGATCACCCGTTTCGCGGCCTCGGGTCGCAGCGCATCGAGAGTGCCCGCGACAGCACGGGCGTCGAACCGGGACACCGACATCACTCGGGTCAGCAGTCGGTTGAACAACCGAACCTCTTCCGCGTTGTATCCGATGATGAGGGGGACCCGTTGCGCCTCCCCGCGTTCCATCATCGCGATCGGATCATCGGGCACAACCTCACCGTCGATACTGGGGCCCACACCTAGCGAGAAGGCCGACTCACGGGTTTTCGCGGTGAGCAGCCGGTGTGTCGCCCTGACGAGATCGCGCGGCCCGGCATTGATGACCGCCTCGGCGGCATTACGGACATCGACACCGAGATACCCGACGAGCCGGCGCGCATTGGCGGCCGCCTCATCACGGGTATGGATCATTCCGCTGGCCGTGCTCTGGCAGATCGCGCGCTGGAACAACCCGGCCGCCGCCGGAACAGCCAACAACATCTGGACGCAATGCGCCCCCGCGCTTTCGCCGAAGATGGTGACACTGCCCGGATCTCCGCCGAAGGCCGCTATGTTGTCGCGCACCCACTGCAGCGCCAGCACCAGATCGCGTAAGTACAGATTGCTGTCGATGGTGTGCCGATCATCCGATAGGGACGACAGATCGATCGCGCCGTAGGCACCGACGCGATAGTTCACCGAGACGAAGACACAGCCGCGCCGCGCAAGGTCGGCGCCGTCATACAAGGCCAGCGCGGAACTCCCCAAAACATAGGCGCCGCCGTGGATGTAGAACATCACCGGCAGAGCCTCCGAGGAAGGCTCGTCCGGCATCGTCACGTTCACCGTCAGACAATCCTCGCTGACCGCCTGGAACCTGTTGAGCGAAAGCGGAACATAGATACGTTTCTGCGGTGACGCCGATTTCCAGGAATCGCAGGGCAACACCCCAGCCCAGGGCTTCGCGGGCGCCGGGCTGCGCAGACGCAGCGCACCCACCGGTGGCTCGGCGTACGGTATGGCCCGAAAGCGGCGCACACCGTGATCGTGGAATCCCTCCACCACGCCATTGGCGGTCTGCACCCGCACCGGAACCCGGGCAACGGATTTCGAGCCCTTTGTCATCGGCGTCTCAGACCACGGTCAGCGGCAGCGACTTGCGCGGCTCGAAGACGAACCGCGATCCCCCACTGACATTGGCGATCATGACCTCGGGCAGCTGCTTGTCCTCGCCCTCATGCTCGACGAACGAGGCCACCCAATCCTGCGTGTCTCCCGAAATCTCCACGCCGATATGCGGATCGACCGCCGTCGCGATGGCCTGAAGCGGGCGCGTCTCGGCGGGACCGCACAGCGAGATCCAGGCGTGGTCCTCGTGTGCGGGTGACTCCCACACATGGAGCTGACCGCCGGAAATTTCGGCGTTCACATAGCCGAGCGGACTCAACAGCGGGTGTACCTGAAGTACCCGCAGGACACCCTCGATCCCGTCGGGAACCTGCAACGCATGTTTGATCCGCGCCGCGGCGACGCCCGCCAGCCCGATCAACTGCTGGGTGCATACGGTGCGGGCCAGCTCCGCATCGGCCGCCCGCTTACGCACCGCGATGGAGAACCCCAGGAACAGCAGATGCATCTGCAGGCAGATCTCGTCGGCTATCCGCACCAGTGCCGAATGTGAGAACGCACCGAAGTCCAAGTCCGACAGCAGGGGTCCGGCGTAGTCGGAGGCTCCCACATCTCCGGAATCGATTCCGCCCAATTCCCACCCGGCGGCGACCGATGCACCGACAACATCCAGGGCCGGGATTCCGGACACCGCCGGATACGACTCGTCGATGGTCACCGTCCACGCACAGTGCGGATGCCTGTCGGCGGGTGTACGCGGCGGCCGGTGGATCGGGCGAACCTGCGCATGCGGATTGGTGGCGAAGGCCGTCGCATCGAAGGTGGGGTCTTCGATGTCGTGACACATACCCGTCACGTAGTCGGGTCCGAGCGGTTCGACGTCGAGCAGCGCACCGCAGTGGTCGAGATGAAACTCCCCGTGCCACTTGTCGTGCACGGTGTACCGGAAGTCCATGAACTGGGGCGGCGCGCCGATGTCGAGCTGCATACCTTTGAAGATGGTGATCACGTCGTCGCCCTCGAACCGCAGCGCCTTCTGCATGCGCCGGGTATAGATCGGACTGGATGACGCCCATTCCTCAATGGCGACCTGCAGCATCTCTTCTCTGCCGAAATGCTGTATGCAATAGGCCATTCCAGAGCGGTCGATCAGCTGACCAATGAGCAGCAGCTCGGGAACCAGGACCGCCAACTGATCCCGGGGCAACTCCGAGAATCGGCTAGTCACCGGAGGATTCCGCGTCTTTCTTGGCACGTTTGGCGATGGCCATCTCGACATGCTTATTGACACGCTGCCCCAGCGGCCACCCGACGTAGTGGGTGATGAACAGCGCGACCTCGCGCAGTTCGGCATCGGTGAGTTCACCATTGGCCAGGGCGGCCCCTGTCTGGATCTCCAGGATCTCGTCCAGTCCCAGGGCACTTACGGCGCCCAGGAGCAGCAGCCGGCGATCACGCATCGACAACTCCGGGCGATCCCAAATGGTGCCGAAGAGATGCTCGGCGGTGTACTTGAAGTAGTCGCCGGGCAGGTCAGGCATGTCCCAGCCATAGACCTCTTTCATCTTGTCTAGACCCTTGCGGCGCAACTCATCCATTACTTGCCCCTTCCTCGTGTGGCACACCAAGACTCGCCGCCAGTCGCTCACGGGCCAACGCGGCCAGCGGCAGCTCGACGGACTGCTCTTCGCCGAGCGCCAGGGCCAGGCTCAGGTCCTTTTCACCGAGACCGCGCACATGCGTGAAGATGGGGAGCCAGAAGCTGTCCGATGTCACCGGTTCGGTGGTATCGCGCAACATGATGGCGCCCGGCCCACCGGTGATGGCGTCCGTATGACGCACCACCTTGCCCAGGTCGGTGATGTTCAGGCCACAACTTTCGGCCAGGCGCTGCGCCTCCCCGGCCGCGGTGAAGGCAACGAAATGTAGGAGGTTGCGCGCCAACTTCATCCGGGTACCCGCACCAGGGGCACCGGCATGAATCACCAGCGATGCCCACTTCGAGAAGGGCTCCTTGACCCGCGCGAACGTCTCGTCGTCGGCGCCGACCATGGTGGCCAACTCGCCCTTGTGTGCGCCGGGGGCGCCACCGCTCACCGGTGCGTCGATGACGTGAATCCGTTGTGGTGCCAGTTCGTTGGCCAGCTGCACCGCTGTCGCGTCACTGATGGTGGAGTGGATGGCGATGATGGTGCCCGGCTTGACCCTGGGCGCGAGTTCTCCGACCACCTCACGTACCTGTGCGTCGTCTAGCACGGTGATGCTGATGAGGTCGGCATCGGCGATATCGGCCAAGTTGTCCGCCGCACGCGCGCCGGCCTCGACAAGCGGCGCCATGGTCTCGGCCCGCAGATCGAAGACCGTCAGGCCGCCGGGCCAGTCGACAAGCCGCTGGGCCATGGGCGCACCCATGTTGCCCAGACCGATATACCCGAGCGAGAGGGCAGACTGCGTCATGACCGGATGATCTGTCCGCCGTCGACGTTGAACACCTGGCCGGTGATCCAGGACGCCTTGTCCGACAATAGGAAAAGACACATGCCCACCATGTCGTCGACGGTGCCCATGCGGCTCAGCGGGATGTTCTTGACGAGCTCGCTGCGGAACTGCTCGGGCACCGTGCCGCGGGTGGCCTCGGTGTCGGTGGGCCCCGGCGCGATGGCGTTGATGCGGATCTTCTGGCCACCCAGTTCACGCGAAAGCTGCTGCGTCAGACCATTGATGCCTACCTTGGCCAGCCCATAGAACCCCGAGTACAGCCAGGCAGCCGTGGATGATTGGTTGACAATGGCGCCGCCGCCACGCTTGGCGATGTGCTTGTACACCGCCCGGGTACACACCAGCGCGCCATCCTGGTTCACGCTCATGAACTTCTTGTAGTAGTCCCACGGCACCGACAGCAGCAGGTCGAGCTTCATGCCGCCGTAGATGGCGGCGTTGTTCACCAGGTAGTCGATACCGCCGAACTCTGCGACCGCCTTGTCCGCCATGGCCATTGCCGAATCGGGGTCGGAGACGTCGACACTTGCGAAGACGGCCTTGCCGCCGTCGGCCACGATCTGCTTGGCGACACCCTCCCCTAACTCGGCGTTGATATCGGCGACCACCACGGCCGCACCTTGGCCGGCCAGCGCGTGCGCATACGCTTCGCCGATGCCCTGTGCGGCTCCGGTGACGATGGCGACCTTGCCCTCGAACTCTCCCATGAGATCTCCTCTATTTCACAGCCGTTGCAATGACTTTGGTTTCCAGGTATTCCTCGAAACCGGCGACGCCCATCTCTCTGCCGTTACCCGATTGCTTGTAGCCGCCGAAGGGTGCGTCGGCGGAATACCAGACACCGCCGTTGACATTCACCGTTCCCACCCGCAGCCGTGATGCCACTCGCGCCGCACGCTCGTCGTCTCCGCTGAACACCGTCCCGGACAGTCCGTACGGCGAATCGTTGGCGATCCGCACCGCGTCGTCGTCGCCGTCATGGGCGATGACCACCAGCACCGGGCCGAAGATCTCCTCGCGCGCCACGCGCGCATCGTTGGTCAGTCCGGTGACGACGGTGGGTTCGATGAAGAATCCGCGGTCTCTACCCTCTGGCCGTCCGCCTCCGCAGGCGAATGAACCACCCTCGGCAACAGCAAGATCCAGGTAGGACTGGACCCGGTCGCGCTGACGTGCCGAGATCACCGGGCCACAGATCGTGCCCGGTTTGGTGGGATCCCCCGGCTTGAGCGAGCCCATCGTGGTGGCCGCCGCCTGCACCGCCTCCTCGTAGCGTGCACGCGGTACGACCAGCCTGGTGGTGATGGCACATCCCTGGCCCGCATGCATCGCCGCGGTGAATGCGGAGACCGAGCAGGCCGCAGCGAGGTCGGCGTCATCGAGCACAATGAACGCCGACTTGCCGCCGAGTTCCAGGAACACCTTCTTGACGGTGGCGGCGGCATCGGTCATGACCGCGCGTCCGGTCGCCGTGGAACCGGTGAACGACACCATGTCCACCCGGGGATCCGTCGACAGCTGCGCACCGATGCGGTGGTCGCTGGAAGTCACGATGTTGAAGACGCCCGGTGGGAAATCGGTGTGCTCGGCAATGATTCGGGCTAGCACCGCCGCGCACCAGGGAGTATCCGGAGCGGGCTTGAGTATCAGGGTATTACCGGCGGCCAGCGCGGGCCCCACCTTGGCGAGGTTGATCTGATGCGGAAAGTTCCACGGCGTGACCGCGCCGACCACGCCAACGGCCTCACGCATGAGAGTCCGCTGAGTCTTGATGCCCATCGGTGAGGCAACACCGAGATCAGCACTCCAGCCGAAGGATTCCGCGGTGTCGGCGGCGAACCGCAGATCGTCCACCGGCCCCTCCAGCTGCGCACCGGCGGTCAGCATCCGAGGCGCTCCCACCTCGGCGATGGTCAGGTCGCGCAGCTCCTCGATGTGAGCCCGCATGCCATCCCGGAGCTGCCGCAGGCACCGCACTCGCAGCTCCACATTGCGTGACCAATCGGTGTCGTCGAACGCACGGCGCGCCGCCTCGATGGCATGGCTCATGTCATCGGCATCGGCATCGGCCGCGGTCCCGAGCACCTCCTCGGTAGCCGGGTTCACCGTAGGAAATCGTCCGGCACCGCCGGGAATCAACTTTCCGTCGATGAACAGATCACTGTCGCCATCGGCCAGAAGCGTCATGTCACCTCATTCCAAGAATCTGGACACATGTCCATTCCTTACTGGTGAACCATAACCACCTGAATCAATCCATGGCAAGAGCGCATCCAGTGACTATTCAAAAACTAGTGTTGGACAGCATTTTTCATGAACAGTATTGCTCGGTTGCCGCATGCACGCTAATCTGGACAAGTGTCCAGTGAAGCTGTGGTGACCCTGACAAGCGACTCGCCGCGAAACCGGCGGCAGGAAGAGACGATCCGCAAGATCGTCACCGCAGGCCGGGAGATGCTCGGCGAGACGACGTACGCGGATATGACGATCCGCGGCGTGGCCGCACGCGCGAAGGTGGCCCCCGCGACCGCGTACACCTACTTCTCCTCCAAGAGTCATCTGGTGGCCGAGATCTACCTCGACCTCATCCATGAGGCGCCCTACTTCACCGACGTCAACGACGGCCAGACCGCCCGGGTCACCAAGACGCTGCGCAGCCTGGCATTGGTGGTTGCCGACGAGCCCGAGATCGCCACGGGGTGCACGACCGCGCTGCTGAGCAACAACGACGAAGCTGTGCGTGCTGTCCGCGACAAGATCGGGCTGGAAATCCATCGCAGGATCCGCTCGGCCATGGGACCCGATGCCGATCCGCGCGTGGTGTCGGCCCTCGAAATGACCTTCTTCGGCGCCCTCATGCACGCGGGCAGCGGCACCTTCACGTATCACGAGATCGCCGACAAGCTGACCTTCGTGGTGGATCTCATGCTGGGAGGCAACGAATGACGGCTGCCTCGATGTCCTCTGTGGTTTTCGATCCGTACGACTACAACTTTCACGAGGACCCGTACCCGTACTACCGGCGCCTACGCGACGAAGCACCGCTGTATCGCAACGACGACCTGAACTTCTGGGCGCTCTCGCGTCACCAGGATGTGCTGCAGGGCTTCAGGAACAGCGAGGCACTGTCCAACTCCAACGGTGTCTCGATGGACAAGGCCTCCTTCGGGCCACACGCCAAACTGGTGATGTCGTTCCTGGCGATGGACGACCCCGAGCATCTTCGGCTTCGCACGCTGGTGTCGAAGGGATTCACCCCCAGGCGAATCCGGGAGCTTGAAGGACGGGTCGTCGCGCTTGCACGCACGCACCTGGACAACGCCCTGCAGTCGGAAAGCTTCGATTTCGTCGCCGACTATGCAGGCAAGCTGCCCATGGATGTCATCTCGGAGCTGATGGGCGTGCCCGAGCCCGACCGGACCCGCATCCGGGAGTTGGCCGACGGAGTCATGCACCGCGAAGATGGCCTCGCCGACGTGCCGCCCGAGGCCATCCAGGCCTCCTTTGACCTGATGACTTACTACATCGACATGGTCAAAGAACGTCGCCGGCGCCCAACGGAGGATCTGACTTCCGCTCTCCTGCAGGCGGAAATCGACGGCGACCGCCTCACTGACGAAGAGGTGCTGGCCTTCCTGTTCCTCATGGTGATCGCCGGCAACGAGACGACCACCAAGCTGCTAGCCAACGCCGTGTACTGGGGCCATCGCAACCCTGACCAGCTTGCCGCCGTCCATGCCGATCACGAACTCATACCGCTATGGGTGGAGGAGTCGCTGCGGTACGACACCTCAAGTCAGATCCTCGCGCGCACCGTGGCAGAGGATATGACCTTCTACGACACCACAGTTTGCGCCGGTGACATCCTGCTGCTGCTGCCCGGCTCGGCGAACCGCGATGACCGGGTGTTCGAGAACGCCGATGAGTACCGCATCGGGCGAGAGATCGGCGCCAAGCTCGTGAGCTTTGGCAGCGGTGCGCATTTCTGCCTCGGTGCGCATCTGGCACGGATGGAGGCCAAGGTGGCGCTCACCGAGCTATTCACCCGGATTCGCCGTTACGAAATCGATGAAAGCGCCTCCGTGCGTGTGCATTCCAGCAATGTCCGCGGGTTCGCCTCTCTGCCCATCACCGTGGAGGTCTGTTAATGCCCCGTTTTGAGCCGCACCCAGACCGGCGTCCATCGATCGTCGCCGGAGCGTCCTCGGGTATCGGCGCGGCGACGGCAATCGAGCTCGCCGGCCGCGGATTCCCGGTGGCGCTCGGCGCTCGCCGCGTCGACAAGCTGACCGAACTCGTCGAGAAGATCCAGGCCGACGGCGGAGAGGCAGTCGCCTTCCCCCTGGATGTCACCGACGCGGATTCGGTGAAGTCTTTTGTTGCGCAGAGCATTGAGGCACTGGGCGAGATCGACCTGCTGGTATCAGGTGCCGGCGACATGTACCCGGGACGGGTGCATGAAATGAGTGCCGATACCTTCGCCGCGCAGATTCAGGTGCACCTGTTGGGCGCCAATCGGCTCGCCACGGCGATCGTGCCCGACATGGTGGCGAGGCGGCGCGGCGACGTGGTGTTCATCGGATCCGATGTCGCACTGCACCAGCGCCCCCACATGGGCGCCTATGGGGCGGCCAAGGCGGCCCTGCTCGCCATGGTGAACACCATGCGCATGGAGTTGGAGGGCACCGGCGTCAGGGCCTCCATTGTGCATCCCGGGCCGACCCTGACCTCGATGGGCTGGCAGCTCTCGGCCGAACAGGTCGGCCCCATGCTGGAGGACTGGAAGACATGGGGACAAGCGCGGCACTCCTACTTCCTGCGCCCCTCGGACATCGCACGCGCGGTCACCTTCGTCGCCGAAACGCCCAGGGGCGCACACATCGCGGAGATGGAGGTGCAGCCGGAGGCGCCCCTGACGGATGCACCCGCCGACAAACAGAAACTCGAGCTTGGTGAGGAAGGAATGCCCTCATGACCACTCCCACCGTTCCGCGGGTCTCCGGCGGTCAGGACCAGTACGGCCACCTCGAGGAATTCCGCACCGACCCCATCGCGCTGATGCGGCGCATCCGCGACGAATGCGGGAACGTCGGCACCTTCCAGCTTGCCGACAAGCAGGTCGTATTTCTCTCCGGCGCCGAGGCCAACGAATTCTTCTTCCGCTCCAGCGACGACGATTTGGATCAGGCCGAGGCGTACCCGTTCATGACGCCGATTTTCGGCAAGGGCGTGGTATTCGATGCCGATCCCGAACGCCGCAAGGAGATGCTGCACAACGCGGCGCTGCGCGGCGAACAGATGAAAGGCCACGCGGCAACCATCGAAAACGAAGTCCGGCAGATGATCTCGCAGTGGGGTGAGAGCGGTGAGATTGATCTTCTCGAGTTTTTCGCCGAGCTGACCATCTACACCTCGTCGGCGTGCCTGATCGGCAAGAAGTTTCGCGATGAACTCGACGGCCGGTTCGCGCACCTCTACCACCAGCTTGAGCAGGGCACCGACCCGCTGTGCTACGTGGACCCGTACCTGGAGATCGAGAGCTTCCGGCAACGCGATGCCGCGCGTGCGGGCTTGGTGGCGCTGGTCCAAGAGATCATGAACAGCCGGATTGCCAACCCGCCCACCGACAAGAGCCAGCGCGACATGCTCGACGTGCTGATCATGATCAAAGACGAGGACGGCAATCCCCGCTTCACCGCCGATGAGATCACCGGCATGTTCATCTCCATGATGTTCGCCGGGCACCACACCAGCTCCGGAACCGCCTCCTGGGTTCTCATCGAACTACTCCGGCACCCCGCTATCCAAACGCAGGTCATCGACGAGCTGAACGAGCTGTACGCCGATGGCAGCGAGGTGAGTTTCCATGCGCTGCGCCAGATCCCGAAGCTGGAGAATGTACTCAAGGAGACCCTGCGGCTGCACCCGCCTTTGATCGTCCTGATGCGAGTCGCCAAGGGCGAATTCGAGGTGGGCGGTTTTCCCATCCATAGCGGTGACATGGTGGCGGCTTCTCCCGCTGTCTCGAACCGGATCGCCGAGGACTTCCCCGACCCGGACGGATTTGTGCCCGACCGATACGAGAAGCCCCGCCAGGAAGACATCGTGAACCGCTGGACCTGGATACCGTTCGGCGCGGGCCGGCACCGCTGCGTGGGCGCCGCGTTCGCCACCATGCAGATCAAAGCCATCTTCTCGGTGTTGTTGCGCGAGTATGAGTTCGAGATGGCCCAGCCCGCCGACTCATACCACAACGATCACTCCAAGATGGTGGTGCAGCTGGCACAGCCCGCCAAGGTTCGTTACCGGCGCCGAGGGGCCTGAGGAATGCCTTTCAGGATCGACGTGGACACCGACCTCTGTCAGGGGCACGCCATGTGCGAATTGGAAGCCCCCGACTACTTCCGCGTGCCCAAGCGCGGCACCGTCGAGATCCTGAACAACGAACCGCCCGAGGACGCCCGCGACGAGATCGAGCGCGCGGTCGAGGAATGTCCGGCCCGAGCTTTGTTCATCACCGAGAAATAGGAGCGTCAACGATGCCGCAGTTCCCCCGCCAAGAACTCGACGATGTCGTCGCGGACTGGCTACAGGCCAATCTGGATGCCGAGAAGGCCGGCGACTGGAAACCGTTGGCTCGCTTCTATACCGACGATGCCACCTACGGCTGGAACATCGGCCCCAAGGAAGACGTGATGTGCGTCGGCATCGACGAGATACGGGATATCGCCCTCGGCCAGGAGATGGAGGGCCTGGACGGGTGGACGTATCCGTATCAGAAGGTGATCGTCGACGACAAGCAAGGCGAGGTTATCGGATTCTGGAAGCAGATCGCCACGGACTCCGACGGCAGTGAGTCCGAGATCTATGGCATCGGAGGCAGCTGGTTCCGGTATGCCGGTAATGGCCAATGGAATTGGCAACGCGACTTCTTCGATTTCGGCCACGTTTCCGCCCTGTACATGGACCTCATCAAGGCGGGCAAGCTCAGCGAGGGCATGCAGAAACGCATTCAGCGCGGCCTGTCGGGCGAGAAGGTGCCCGGCTACTACCCACTTGGCAAGACCCCGGTCCCCCTCTGGTGAAGGGCGGGCTTCCCCACCCACCGCGCCGAGTGTCGAGTTTCGGCGAAGAACCGCGATCAGCGGGCACAGAAAGTCGATATTCGGCCGCATACGGAGGTGTATGGCAATGAAAAGCACTGCGGAGCTGGGCCTTCCTGAAGGATTCGATTTCACCGATCCGGGGCTGTACGGAGAACGAATGCCACACGCGGAGTTCGCGACCCTGCGCCGGGAGGCACCCGTCTGGTGGAACCCGCAGCCACGCACGGTGGGCGGATTCGCCGACGACGGCTATTGGGTTATTTCCAAGCATCGTGACGTGCGTCAGGTTTCACTACACACCGACATCTTCTCGTCGGGCCGCAAGGGCGCCATCCCCCGTCTCGAGGACCACATCAGCCCCGAGGAGTTCCAGGCCACGCTGTCTGTCCTCATCAACAAGGATGCCCCCGAACACACCCAGCTCCGCGGGCTGGTGTCGCGCATGTTCACCCCACGCTCGATCGCGGCCTTGCGCATCACCCTGGAGGAGCGGGCAGAACGCATCGTACGGGCCGCGGTCGAAGGCGGGCACGGCGAATTCGTGCGCGAGGTGGCCAGTGAGCTGCCCATGCAGGCCATCGCCGAATTGATCGGTGTCCCAGAGGAAGACCGCGTCAAGCTCTTCGAATGGAGCAACCAGATGACGGGGTACGACGAGGCCGATGTCGAGATCGATCCCCGTGTCGGCGCCGCCCAGATCCTCGGATACTCCTATCAGCTCGCCGAACAACGCCGGGACTGTCCGGGCAACGATGTGGTTTCCCGCCTGCTGACCGGGACGGTGGACGGTGAGCAGCTCACCCCCGAGCAGTTCGGATTCTTCGTGGTGATGCTGTCGGTCGCGGGCAACGAAACCACCCGTAACGCAACCACCATGGGCATGATGGCCTTCCTGGAGCACCCGGATCAGTGGGAACTGTTCAAACGGGACAGGCCTTCCTCTGCCGTCGACGAGATCGTCCGATACACCTCCCCGCTGATCTCGCAACAGCGCACCGCGTTGCAGGACACAACGATCGGCGGCGTTCCCATCAAGGCCGGTGAGCGAGTGGTCATGCTCTATCCGTCGGCCAACTTCGACGAAGAGGTGTTCGAGAACCCGCACACCTTCGACATCACCCGCGATCCCAATCCCCATCTGGGCTTCGGCGGCACGGGAGCCCACTACTGCCTCGGCGCCAACCTGGCCAAGGTTGAGCTGGAGATCATCTTCAACAAGATCGCCGATCGCATGCCTGACATCTCGCGGATCGGGGACGCCCCGCGGTTTCATTCGGGCTGGATCAACGGCATCAAGAAGTTCGACACGGCCTACTGCCCGGTCTCGCACTGATGTCCTGATGGCCAATTGCGTTGTCGTCGGCGGCAGCCGCGGAATCGGCCGGGCGGTGGCCCGGCTCCTGGGTGAGCTCGGCGCGAATGTGGTTGTCAATGGCCGATATTCCGACGCTGTCGAGGAGACGGTCGCGGCGATCACGTCAGCCGGAGGCGCGGCAGTCGCCTTCGTGGGGTCGCCCGATAACGAACAGACGGCCACGGATCTGATCGACACCTGCCGCACCGAGTTCGGCGGCCTCGACGCCTTGATCAACTGCGCGGGCATACCGGAGCCCGCCGGGTCGTCCATCCTGACCATCACCCCCGAGGACTTCCAGCGGCTGATCGACGCGCATCTGGGCACGGTGTTCCACACCTGCCGCGTCGCCGCACCGCTCATGGCCACCCAGCGACACGGAGCCATCGTCAACACCGGATCGACTGCCGCCCTGGGCATCTACGGTGGTACCGGATATCCGGCGGGTAAGGCGGCCGTCCACGGACTCACCCTGGCGATCGCCGCCGAGCTGAAGCAAAGCGGTGTGCGCGCCAATGTGATCTGCCCGGGTGCACGCACCCGGCTCTCCGAGGGCGGGGAGTACATCGCCCACCTGCGGGATCTGTACGCCCGCGGACTGCTCGACGAGATGACCCTGCAGGCATCGCTCGAACCGGCACCGCCGGAATGCGTCGCACCGCTGTACGCCTACCTCGCCGGGGATCTCTCCGCACGCATCACCGGCCAGATATTCATCGCGGCAGGCGGTTTCATCGGGCGCTTCAAACGACAGGTTCCGACGCCGCTCGGATACCGCGAGGCCCCGGTCTGGACCATCGGCGAGATCGACGAGCTGATGGGCCGCCGTTAACTACTGGCCGAACCGCCGGTTTCTCGCGGCGTAGTCACGCAGCGCGCGCAGGAAATCCACCCGCCGGAACTCGGGCCAGTAGGCGTCTGTGAACCACATCTCGGAGTACGCACTCTGCCAGAGCAGGAACCCTGACAACCGCTGCTCTCCTGATGTCCGGATCACCAGATCCGGGTCCGGCTGTCCCGAGGTGTACAAGTTCTCCGAGATGGCGTCGACGGTCACCGCCTGCACCAACTGCTCGGCGGTGGCCCCGTTGGCCAGCTCCTTGTTCAGCAGGGTGCGCACCGCATCGGTGATCTCCTGCCTGCCCCCGTAACCAACCGCCACATTCACATGGAAGGCCGCGTCCGCGGGCGCCGACTTCACGGCCTGACGCATCCGCTCAGCCACCTCGTCGGGCAGCAGATCGAGATCTCCCACACTGCGCACGCTCCACTTGTTCTGCGGGGCACACAGCTCCTCGACGACGTCGGTGATGATCTCCAACAGCTCGCCGAGCTGATCGGGATCACGGGTGAGGTTCTCAGCCGATAACAGGTACACGGTGGCCATCTCGACGCCCGCGTCCTGGCACCAGCCGAGCATCTCGCCGATCTTGCGGGCACCCATCCGGTATCCATGGCTGACATCGGTGTACCCCGCCGACCGGGCCCAGCGGCGGTTTCCGTCGCACAGGACGGCGATGTGCCGTGGTTTCGCCGACTTGGCCAGCTCCTGGCGGAGCCGCATTTCGTAGAGCTTGTACAGCGGTTCCTTGAGCGTCGGCGGGATGATCTCCACGGATCCAGCCTAGCGAGCCCGCCGCGCGCCGGAGCAGCAGATATCGATCTGCACACAACATTCACAAACTGGGTTTGGGCGGGGAAGGGATACTGTGACGCATGCAGACCGATGAGGCCCCCGCAGGCGGGCGGGACCCCCAGCTTGCGCGAAGAGGCACCGGCACCGATGAGTCCCCTGCACCCGAAGCACCGACCTCCGAGCTCTCGCTCCCGATGGCAGCGCTTGTCGGCGGTATCGAGACCCTGCCGATCAAACCCAAGGCACGCGGCTGGATCCATTTCTATGCCTGCGTGATCGCCATCGTCACGGGAATCGTGCTGGTGTCGGTCGCGTGGTCGGTGCGCTCACCGCAGGCCGGACTGGCCACCGCCATCTACAGCCTGACGGTGCTGGGTGTCTTCGGGGTGAGCGCCGCATATCACCGGGTGAACTGGAAATCCCAGATCACACGCACCTGGATGAAGCGGCTCGATCACTCGATGATCTTCGTCTTCATCGCGGGCAGCTACACACCCTTTGCGATGCTGGCGATGCCGCCCTCCGAAGGCAACCTGGTGCTCGCCATCGTGTGGGGCGGCGCGCTCGCCGGCGTGATTCTGAAGATGTGTTGGCCGACGGCACCGCGCTGGGTGGGAGTGCCGCTGTACCTGCTGCTCGGCTGGGTGGCGGTCGGCTTCTTCCCCACGCTGCTGAATGGCGCCGGGGTGCCCGCGGTGGTGCTGCTGATCGTCGGCGGCGCCCTGTACAGCATCGGCGCAATCCTGTACGCCGCGAAATGGCCCAACCCGTGGCCGCTGCACTTCGGCCACCACGAGTTCTTCCATGCGGCGACGGTCATCGCCGCAACGTGCCACTACATCGCGGTCTGGTTCGCCGTCTTCTCGTAGCGGCTCCCCGGGAAGGCTAGAGCTGCTTGATGTCGTCCTGGGTCCAGAAGGCCCGCATCGAGCTGATCTTGCCCTCGTCGTTAAAGGTCATCACGTCGATCGGTGCGATGACCATGCCACCGTTCTCGTGCTTGATGGTCAGCTCGAAGTGGAACGCGGCCTCGTTGTTGGTGGCCCGCACCAGCTTGAGGTCGCCATGACGGTCCAGCGGCTCGATGGCGGCGTAGAAACCCTGGATCGCCTCACGGCCCTTGAGTACGTCGGCGCCCAGCGGATCCTCGACGGTCGCATCGTCGGCGTAGAGGTCGGCGATCTGCGCTGCGGTGCCCGTGGTGAGCAGATCGCAATAGCTCTGGACGACGGCGAGAACTTGTTCGCGGGTAACGGTCATGCCCCGGACGCTACCTACCCAACGCCGCGTCTAATTGTTGGGTCCCGGTGACCGGGAGATCGCAGACGGTACCCCGGCACACGTAGGCGGCTTCGACATCGGCCACCGGCCCCCTGTCGCGTAGCAACTCGCTTGAATCCTTCACCCCGCCAACCACAATTGCTCCCCCAGGCGCCGACTGCCGGGCCTGCCGCAGCAGCGGTGAGTTCTCCGGATCACAGGCCACCGCCACCTGGATCGGGCCCCGAACCGCGGCCTCGGCCACCGCCAGCCAGTGACCGGCCGACCGTGGAGCACGCGCCAGTGCCATGGACGCCGCCGACAGCGAGGCGTGCGCGGCTTCCCGGTAGCGCGAGTCCTCCAGCAGGTACCCGGCGGTGAGCAGCGCCTCGGTCACCGAGGACGCCCCGGATGGGGTCGCGCCGTCCAGGGGATCGCTGGGCCGCAGCACCAGCTGCTCGGCATCGTCGGCGATGTCGAACCACGCACCAGGCGATTCCGGATCGGCGAAATGATCGAGCGCGGTGTCGAGCAACGCGGTGGCGGCCTCGCGCCAACGCCATTGACCGGTCACCTGATACAGCGACAGCAGGCCCGTCGCAAGGGTGCCGTAATCCTCCAGCACGCCGTCCCCGTCGGAGACCTGCCCACCCAGACTCGCGCGGCGCAAACGCCCGTCACGCAGATGCAGCTCCAGCAGCCTGGCGGCGCATCCCGCCGCCGCATCCACTAGATCGTCGCGATCCAGCGCGATCGAGGCTTCGATGAGCGCGGTGATGGTCAGCCCGTTCCAGGCGGTGACGGCCTTGTCATCACGGCCTGGCTGCACGCGCTGCAACCTCGCCGCCAGTAAGGCTGTGCGCGCGTTCTGCCACCGGTCAACGTCATCGGGATCCTGCAGAAGCTGTAGCACCGAACTGCCGTGCTCGAAGGTGCCCGCCGCGGTCACCTCGAAAAGCGTTGCCGCCCAATCGCCATCCTCAACACCCAGCACCTCGGCGAGTTGTTCGGGTGTCCACACATAGGTGGAGCCCTCGGAGCCCGCGGCGTCGGCGTCCAGCGATGAGACGAACAACTCACCCACCCGCAGCTCATTCAGCAGGAAATCGGCCGTCTCGGAGGCGATTCGCCGCGCCAGGGCATCGCCGGTGCGGCGGGCCCAGTGCGCGTAGACCCGCAGCAGCAGCGCGTTGTCGTACAGCATCTTCTCGAAGTGCGGCACCACCCAGGCCGCGTCCACGCTGTACCGCGCGAAGCCCCCGGCCAGTTGGTCATAGATGCCGCCACGCGCCATCGCTGTCGCGGTGCGGGTCACCACCCCGAGCACCGCCGCGTCCGCCGTGCGTTCGTATCCGCGCAGCAGTGCCTCCAGCAGGGCCGACGGCGGAAACTTCGGCGCCCCGCCGAATCCGCCGAAGCGCACGTCTTCCGCGGGCAGAATCGCCGCGATGGCGGTATCGCACAGCGCGACATCCACGCCGGGCCCGGCAGGCAGGCGGCCAGACATCGCCTGCAGCTGGCCGGTGATGCTCGAGGCCGCCTCTTCCACCTCGTCCCGGCGCTGCTCCCAGGTTTCACGAACCGCCGAAAGTAACTGCAGAAAGCCCTGTTTCGGGTAGTACGTGCCGGTATAGAAGGGCCGTCCGTCCGGGGTGAGGAAACACGTCATCGGCCAGCCGCCCTGCCCGTTCATCGCAACGGTGGCGTTCATGTAGACGGCGTCCAAATCGGGACGCTCCTCGCGGTCAACCTTGATGTTGACGAAACCGGCGTTCATGACGGCAGCCACCTCGTCGTCCTCGAAGGACTCGTGGGCCATCACATGACACCAGTGGCAGGCCGCATACCCGATCGACAACAAGATGGGCACATCGCGAGACTGCGCTTCCTGCAATGCCTCTGGCGTCCACTGCTGCCAGTGCACAGGATTGTCGACGTGCTGGCGCAGGTATGGGCTGGTCGCCTTGCCGAGCCGGTTAACGGTCATCGCCCCGCTGATCGGCAGAACCCGAAGGCTTTTCGGGTTCGTCGGCGGCTCCGACGGTGCCGTCGTCCACGGCCTGATCAGGCTCGGGATGTTCGGGGTCGAACGTCTCCGGCAGCTTGCGCAGATGCGCGTTCATTGACCGAATCAGGAAGAAGGTGCCCACCAGCAGCAGCACCACCACCGTCAGACCGAACGGGCCCGCCTTGCCGAAATCCGGCCCGATGTTGCTCGGGCTCTTCTCGTCGGCGAGCACCAGCACGGCATCCATCAACATCATTTGGCCTCAACTCCTGCGAACAAATCGTCCTCGGGGGTGCTCGTCGGCACGCGTGATTTGGCGAGCTCGAAATCCTCGGTGGGCCACAGCCGCCGCTCGAATTCACGCGGGACCGCGAAAAAGCTACTGTCCGGCGGAATTTGAGACGCATGAGCGCGTAACGCGGCATCCCTGGCATCGAAGAAGTCGGCGCAGGGCACCCGGGTGGTCACCCGGCGATCAAAGACGTCGTCATCGGCTGGCCAGCGCTCAAGCCATTCGTCGAACGGCCCTTTGTATCCGTGCTTCTTGCACTCATCGTTGAGCAACTGCATGCGCGCCCGCATGAATCCGTGGTTGTAGTAGATCTTGCTGACGGTCCACGGTTCGCCGGCCTCGGGGAACTGCTCGGGGTCCGCGGCGGCCTCGAAGGCGGCCATCGACACCTCGTGACACCGGATGTGATCCGGGTGCGGGTAACCGCCGTTCTCGTCGTAGGTGGTCATGACATGTGGCCGGAACTCCCGGATCACCGCGACCAGCTTGGCGATCGGCTCCTCGATGGGCACCAGTGCAAACGAATCCGAGGGCAGCGGGGGCAGCGGATCGCCCTGCGGAAGGCCCGAGTCGACATAACCCAGCCAGCGGTGCTGCACACCCAGCTCGGCCGCCGCCTTGGCCATCTCCTCGCGACGGATGGTTCCGATGTTCGCGGCCACCTCGGGGCGGTCCATCGCCGGGTTGAGGATGTCGCCGCGCTCGCCGCCCGTCAGCGTCACCACGATGACGTCGTTGCCCTCGGCGGCGTACCGCGCCGTGGTCGCGGCACCCTTGCTGGCCTCGTCATCGGGGTGGGCGTGCACCGCCATCAATCGCCATCCGGTCACCCGTGCGCCCGCCTCTTTCTGTCAGCCGTCACTGTTCTCGCGCCCCCATCGTTTCATCCCGGGTATACCCGTCATACCGTTGACCCGTGCAGCGACCAGAGGACCGTTACGGCACCAAGCCCGCCAAGCCCAACCGCGGCCGCTGGATCGCGGTCGGGCTGACCGCCTTGGTCATCGTGGCCGGGGTCGCAATCGCCGCGATCGGATATGCCCGATTGGGCCCCGGAGACGTCAAGGGCGAACTTTCCGCCTACAAGCTCGTGGACTCGTCCACGGTGTCCGTCACGGCGTCGGTGGAACGGAAAGATCCGTCGCGACCGGCGGTCTGCATCCTGCGCGCGCGGTCCATCGACGGAAACGAGACCGGACGACGCGAGGTGTTGGTGCCCCCATCCTCACAGCGATCTGTGCCGGTCACAGCCCTGGTGAAGACCACCCGCCCCCCGGTCACCGGGGACGTCTACGGCTGCAGCCTGGCGGTTCCGCCGTATCTGGTCGCGTCCTGACGCCGATTTCCTGACGGTCGGCGTCATCGAACGACGCCGGGGCCGACAGACACACGTCGGCAACGTTCACATCGGGCAAACCTCGTCCAAAAATAGGCTGAACATCACAGCGACAGTGGTATGCTGGCCGGATACACGGATCCCTGCTGGGACCGTGTATTGCTGCATTTTGGACAGTCAAACCCGCAGCAATGCACCCGACCCGGCACCCGATAGAAGAGCGCCAGTGGACGTTGCTGGCCTGAGACAAGGAGTACCTGCACCATGACCGACACCCAGGTGACCTGGCTGACCCAGGAGTCACATGATCGGCTCAAGGCGGAACTCGACCAACTGATCGCCAACCGCCCCGTCATCGCCGCCGAGATCAACGAGCGCCGCGAAGAGGGAGACCTGCGCGAGAACGGCGGCTACCACGCCGCACGCGAAGAGCAGGGCCAGCAGGAAGCGCGCATCCGTCAGCTGCAAGAGCTGCTCAACAACGCGAAGGTCGGTGAGGTCCCGACGCAGTCCGGCGTCGCACTGCCCGGCTCGGTCGTCAAGGTGTACTACGACGGAGACAAGGACGACACCGAGACCTTCCTCATCGCCACCCGCCAGGAGGGCGTCAAGGACGGCAAGCTCGAGGTGTACTCCCCCAGCTCACCGCTGGGTGGCGCACTCATCGACGCCAAGGTCGGCGAGACCCGCAGCTATACCGTGCCCAATGGCGCCGAGGTCAAGGTGACGCTCGTCAGCGCCGAGCCCTACCACGACTGATTCTTCCCCTAGTTCGTCGAGCGAGCGCGAGCCTCACGCGGAAATCTGACCCGAAATCCGCGTGAGGCTCGCGCTCGTTGTGGGCTTGGCAGCATTTCTGAGCGCCTCATCGACGCGAGCGACCACGGTGCCAGCTCGGTGACGAAGCATGTCGGCACTCACTCGCACGATCGCCCAACCCTCGTCCGCCAACTCCGAGGCCCGATCGATATCACGAGACCGCTGACGAGAGTCCAACCAGTGTTGAGCTCCATCGAATTCGACACCAACCTTCAGGTCCTCCCACCCCATGTCGACACGGGCGATGAAATCGCCATAGCGGTTGAACACACGTATCTGCGTCTGCGGCGGCGGAAACCCCGATTTCACCAACAGCAGTCGGGTTCTCGTCTCCTGCGGCGATTCGGAACCTCCGTCAACCAGTGCCAACGTGCTCTTCAGCAGAGCCAGGCCGCGGGCCCCTTTGTGCATCTTCATGACGTCCTCGACCTGTGCAATCACCAACCCGGTCGCTGCCACGAGGGCGTCTATCCGCTCGACGGCCGCGGCCTGCGGCAACCACCTACCCACATCGAAGGCAGTGCGCGCAGGACTCGTGACGGCAAGCCCCTCGACGCGATCAACCTCGTTGTCTGTCAAGATATCTCGATGGATTTGTAGGCCGCTCGCAATCTTGTGGTGACGATGGATCAGGTCGACAGTCACACCGGCGTCGACCCATTTGGCACCATGCACAGCCGATGCCGCCACCCCGGCGATCACGCCACTGCGCGCTGTCCATAACCACGCCGCGTGTGCGCGCTGTGTGGCGCTCACCTCCGCATCACGCGGAACGTAGATGCCCGGATACAGCTGCCGGTATCGGGTACGCATGTAGTGCTCGGTCATCGCTCCGATGGAAAGCACCTCGCCGGAGCGGAACGGCCACGGAATCTCCCCCATGGCCCGCAGCATCACACCAACGACCGACAAACCGCCTGCACTTGATCGAGCGCGAGCTCCACGTGGAAAACCAGGCCGAAAACCGCGCCTGGCTCGCTCTCGATCGAGGCCTGGGCTGGGCTGGGCGCGGTGCTACCGCTCTTCCTGAACCGTCAGCCCGGCCGCGACGATTGCGTCAAGGACGGCCTGACGGTGTTCTGGGCCCCTGGTTTCGACGGTCGCCAGCACATCCACCTCACCCAGACGCAGACGCTCGCTGTTACGCCAGTGGGTCACGTCGACAACGCTGGCTCCTGACGCCCGGAACACGTCGAGAAGACCCGACAGACCGCCCGGCGCGTCCGCGACGGTGACACGCACCGTCAGATAGCGACCGGCCGCCCGCAGACCGTGGGTGATGACATGGGTGAGCAGCAGCGGATCGATGTTTCCGCCCGAAAGCACCGCACATACCGGGCCGCGCAGGTCCAGCTCCTCGGCGGACAGCGTGAGCAGTGCCGCCACCGCGGCAGCGCCGGCGGGCTCCACCACCAGCTTGGCCCGCTCCAGGCACAGCAGCAGCCCGCGCGAGAGCGCCTCCTCACTGACCGTGACCACGTCATCGACCAGCGCGGCCACATGCTCGAACGGCACCGCTCCTGGCTTGCCTACCGCGATGCCGTCCGCCATGGTCTCCATGGATTCCAGCGCCACCGGATACCCCGCTTGCAGCGACACCGGCCAGGCGGCCGCACCCGCGGCCTGGACCGCGATGATCCGCACCTCGGGCCGGGCCGCCTTGACTACCGCGGCGATACCCGCGACCAGCCCGCCGCCGCCCGCAGGCACCACGATGGTGCCCACATCGGGAAGCTGCTCCAGAATCTCCAGCCCGACGGTGGCCTGCCCGGCCACGACGTCCCGATGGTCGAAGGGGTGGATGAGCACCGCACCGGTCTCCGCCGCGAACTCCGTCGCGGCCAACAGCGCTTCGTCAATGGTCGTGCCGGTGAGGTGCACCGTGGCGCCGTAGGCGCGGGTCGCGACGATCTTGGGCAGCGCGGCCCCTACCGGCATGAACACCGTGGACGCGATGCCGAGCGTGGTCGCGGCCCAGGCCACACCCTGGGCATGGTTACCCGCGCTGGCGGCCACCACACCGTTCACCCGCTGGTCGTCGGGCAGCAGGCTGATCCGGTTGTAGGCGCCACGCGGTTTGAAAGATCCTGTGCGTTGCAGGTTTTCGCATTTGAGCCGCACCTCGTGACCGCAGCGTTCACTGAGCGCCCGAAAAGCCACCACCGGTGTGCGCCGCATCACAGGAGCGAGCCGCTCAGCCACCTCCTGGATCTCCTGGACCGTCACCAACCCTGTTGCTCCCGCTGCCTGGATGCCCATGCCACGCATCATGTCACCAGTTCTGCCGCTATTGTCCCCTCATGCCACAGATTGCGGAGGACCTCCTGCTTCTGTTGCTGAACAATGCCTCCGGGCGGCCTCTGCTGGACAAGGATCGGCGCACGCAGGCCCTCGCCGCCGCAATCATTCTGGATCTTGCTCTGGCGCAACGCGTCCGGCCGGCCACCCACGGTGAGCCAGGGAAGGCCGGTGATCTGCTGGTGCTGCAGGCGCCCGATATCGGGGATCCCGTGCTCGACAGGGCGGTGCACCGGCTGCGGCGACGGCCGATGAGCCCGACCGAGGCGATCACCAAGGTCGGTCGCGGCGTCAACTCCCAGATGTTGCACAGGCTGGAGATCACCGGGGATATCCACACGGTTCGCATGGGCAGCCGGCTCTTCCCGGAGAAGTACTGGCCGGTGACCAACAACGAACGTGCGAACGCGGTGCGACAGGGCGTCACGGATGTGTTGTTCCACTACGCCCCGCCCGCTCCCAGCACGGCCGCGATCATCGCAGTACTGCACGGGGTCAACGGATTCGACGCGATACTGAGCCTGGACCCCGTCGGCAAGCAGCAGGTGTCCCGGTGGTCGCAGACCATCGCCGACGGCGGCTGGGCCGCCCAGGTTCGCGACAATCGTGGTCCGGCGGTCAATCTTGCCGTGACCGGCGCGGTGATCTCCGCGGCCCTGCACTCGATGAACTGACGCGGCGCGCCTAGCGCAAGGCTTGTTCGAGATCGCCGATCAAGTCGCCAACCTCTTCGATGCCCACGGACAACCGCACCAGGTCCTCGGGTACCTCCAGCAGCGATCCGGCGGTCGACGCGTGTGTCATGGCGCCCGGATGCTCGATCAGCGACTCCACACCGCCCAAGGATTCAGCGAGAATGAAAAGCTCTGTTCGCGAGCACAAATCGAGTGCGGCCTGCCGCCCGCCGGCGAGGCGCACGCTGATCATGCCGCCGAATGCGCGCATCTGCTTGGCAGCCACCGCATGTCCGGGATGACGGTCCAGGCCCGGGTAGATGGTGTTCGCGACCGCGGGGTGACCCGCCAGGAACTCGGCGACCGCTTGAGCGTTCTCACTGTGCCGCTGCATGCGCAAGGCCAATGTCTTGATGCCCCGGTAGGTCAGATAGGCATCGAACGGACCGGGCACCGCGCCCGACCCGTTCTGCAGGAAGGCAAAGGCGGTATCCAATTCCTCGTCGTTGGTGAGCAGGGCGCCGCCCACCACATCGGAGTGTCCGCCAATGTATTTGGTGGTGGAATGCAACGCGATATCGGCACCGAGATTCAGCGGCTGCTGCAGCGCCGGCGACGCGAAGGTGTTGTCCACCAAGAGCTTCACGGAATGCTCGGCAGCCACCTGGGCCACAGCCGCGATGTCGGCGATGCTCAGCAGCGGATTGGTGGGTGTCTCGAGCCAGATCAGCTTGGTCTTGGGGGTGATGGCGGTGCGAATGGCGTCGACATCGGCCACCGGAACAGGTGTGTGGCTAATTCCCCACTGCGAGAACACCTTGTCGATCAGACGGAAGGTGCCGCCATAGGCGTCGTTGGGGATGATCAGGTGATCGCCGGGGCGCAACAGCGCGCGCAGCGCGCAGTCGGTGGCCGCCATGCCTGATGCGAATGCCCTGCCGAAGTGGGCGTCCTCCAATGCGGCCAGGGAGGATTCAAGAACCGCTCGGGTGGGGTTGCCGGTGCGTGCGTACTCGAATCCGCCGCGCAGCTGGCCGACGCCATCCTGGGCGAAGGTCGAGCTGGCATAGATCGGCACGTTGACCGCACCGGTCTGTGGATCGGCATGGAAACCGCCATGGATGGCCCGTGTGGAAAACCCTTGCCACCGAGACGCGTCGGCGGCGCTGCGCTGCTCACTCATCGGGTCCGAGCCTATACGGACCGCGTGACGTGAGACAGCCCAACGCCGCCAAACGGGTTACTTCTACTTGGGAACGACCACGGTCTTCACTAGCATGTCGGCGATCGTCTGCCGCTTGGCCGTGAACAGCGGCAGCAGGAAGCCGATGTAACAGATGACCGCATCCAGGAAGTGCGCGATCTGGCGGACCACGGACATGCCGAATCCGATCGGCTGGCCGGTCGCCTCACCCAGCACCCGGATACCGAGCAAGCCCTTGCCGATGCTCGATCCGGTGGTGCCCTGCTTCAGGCCCCAGTTCCACACCGCGAACGCGATCGCCGCGAGGGTGAACAGAATGTAGGCGGCCCAGCCGACGCCGGTGTACTCCGGCTGGCAGCTCATGTAGCTCATTCCGCCGGTCATGGGGTCGCCGTAGGACTCGCCGATGCAATCAGCGGTCGTAGCGGTTCCGCCCGCGATTCCGCCGCCGATACCGCTCAGCAGAGCTACCGGAATGACGTCGATGATGTAGGCACCGACACGCCGGAGCCAGATTTCGAAATTGCCGCCCGGTAGACCTGGTGCACCGGCCGCCGGCGGAGGCGGCGGGTAACCGCCCGGGTCCTGCGGCGAGGGTGGTGGAACTTCAGTCACGGTTGTCCTCCAGTTCGTATGGCACGCATGAGCGTCGAGCAACAGAGCACATTACGCTTTCAGCGTTTCCACAGGTTGGCTTCTGTGAAACGATTTGGGACCAAATTCAGTGCCGCACGCTTCTACCTGACGAGACGAATCCGAGCAGGTCATGGCGGGTAATGACACCGACGGGCTTGCCTTCGTCGATGACCATCACCGCGTCGGTGTCGCGCAACATGGACCCCGCGGTGCTCAGCGGTTCGCCGGCACCCACCAGTGGCAACGGCGGACTCATGTGCTGAGACACGGCATCGGCCAGTTGCGCACGGCCCTCGAATACCGCTGACAGCAGCTCCCTTTCGGACACCGACCCGGCGACCTCGCCGGCCATGACGGGCGGCTCGGCGCCGACGACGGGCATCTGCGATACCCCGTACTCACGTAGGATCTCGATGGCGTCGCGCACCGTCTCCGACGGGTGGGTGTGCACCAAATCCGGTAGCGCACCGGACTTTCCACGCAACACATCGCCGACAGTGGGCTCGGACTTGCTGCCGTCGAGGCGGCTGCGCAGGAAGCCGTAGGAGGACATCCAGGAGTCGTTGAACACCTTGGACAGGTATCCCCGGCCACCGTCCGGCAGCAGGACCACGATCACGGCGTCGGGTCCGGCCTTCTCGGCCAGTCGAATTGCCGCCACCACGGCCATGCCGCAGGAACCGCCGACCAGCAACCCCTCTTCGCGCGCGAGCCGGCGTGTCATCTCAAACGAGTCGGCATCCGATACCGCGATGACCTCATCGACCACGCTGGGGTCGTAGGCGGTGGGCCAAAAGTCCTCTCCCACACCCTCGACGAGGTAGGGGCGGCCCGTCCCGCCGGAGTACACGGAACCCTCCGGATCCGCGCCGACGACCTTCACCGCGCCCCCTGAGACCTCCTTGAGGTACCGGCCCGCACCGGTGATGGTTCCTCCGGTACCCACTCCGGCCACGAAATGGGTGATCTTGCCGTCGGTGTCGGCCCAGATCTCCGGTCCGGTGGTTTCGTAGTGGCTGGCCGGTCCGTTCGGGTTGGAGTACTGATCGGGCTTCCAGGCGCCCTCGATCTCACGCACCAAACGGTCCGAGACGTTGTAGTAGCTGTCGGGGTGCTCCGGCGGTACGGCCGTGGGGCACACGACGACCTCGGCCCCGTAGGCCCGCAACACATTCCGCTTGTCTTCGCTGACCTTGTCGGGGCACACGAACACGCAGTGATAGCCCTTGCGCTGGGCCACCAGCGCAAGTCCGACGCCGGTGTTGCCCGATGTGGGCTCGACGATGGTGCCACCGGGCTTGAGCAGACCCGCCTCCTCGGCCGCCTCGATCATCTTGACGGCGATGCGGTCCTTGGAGCTACCGCCGGGATTGAGGTACTCGATCTTGGCGGCCACGACCGCGCCGCCCCCGGGCACCACCGAGTTGAGCTGGACAAGGGGGGTGTTACCGATCAGATCGGAGACATGCTGGGCAATGCGCATACCGGTAACGCTATTAGACCGGCGGCAGGCCCGCGCACAGGGGAGCTAACGGAGCGATCAAACCGCCGCGGGTGCGACGAACTCGGCCGAGGAAGTCTCGGGCACCGCGTCGCGGATGTACTGGCCGATCTGTGCCAGGGACCTCTTGGCCTCGGGCACGACCTTGGTGGCCACCTGGAAGACGTGCATCTGGCCGGGCCAGACCTTGATCTCCACCGGCACACCTTGCTCGGCGAGGCGCTGCCCCAGCAGGCGCGCGTCGTACAGCAGCACCTCCGAGCCGGAGCAATGCACCAGAGTCTGTGGCATCCGGCCGTCGACCTTGTCGATGATCTCCTGGGGCGGGATGCCGCCGCCGGCCTTGGTGAGGATCTTCTGCAGCGCCTCAAAACAGTTGGGCGGCAGCATCACATCGGTCTTGGCGTTCTCATGTGCGACCTTGGGCGCAGGGTCCAGCTCGATCAGCGGGGAGATGAGGGCCAGCGCGGCCGGGACCTCACCGTCCTCTGCGAGCAGCCGCTGGACCACTGCCACCGAGAGAAAACCGCCGGCAGAATCGCCCGCGAACACGATCTGCTCCGGCGCGTACCCCTGCCCACGCAGCCAGCGGTACCCGTCCAGGCAGTCGTCGATCGCCTGATCCAGGGAGGCCTTGGGCGGCATCCGGTAGTCGACCAGCAGACACGGTGCGTCGGCGTGCTGGGAGATGGTGGACACCAAGGCGCTGTGCGTGTTTGGACCACCCACGATGAACGCGCCGCCGTGCAGGTACAAGACCACGCGTCCGGTGCCGTCCACCGGACCGACACCCTTGGCGCGAATCAACCGCGCATTGGTGTTCGGCAGCGTCACCGTCGCCTTGACCGTGCCGCGTGGGGGAACCAGGAAACGGCCCAGCTCCTCGAGTAGCCCAAACGGATACGGGAGCGTGGGCGCGTGGCTGCCGATCTGCAGGACCGTACGCACCGTCATCCGGACACCGAATCCGAGGACCCGTGCGGCCAGACTCGCCGCGTCCTCGATCACTTCGACTGCGGCGCCATCGCTCATCGGAAAGGCGCGTACCAGCGTGTTCAGGGAAGATCCGATCGACCCTGCAGGCCCGTATTCGGGGGCGCGCTTCGGTGCGGTCATCTGTTCAGGCTCCTTTGCCTAGCCAGTGTCCTGTGACGCTTCAGACTGCTAGCTGCCAGCTAGCGTCCGATGGACTATACCTATCAACAGGCAACGAACCGCTTTCGATACCGCATCGTCCACGCCTCATTTCGCGTGATGCTGGTCAGAGGACTGGCGCGGTGTGTCGCCTTCCGTGAAAATAGCCACCGTGAGCATCCTCGCCACACGCAGACGGACGATCTGGGCAGCCCTGAGCACCGGGGCCGCGGGCGCAGCGATGGGTACCGGGCTCTGGGGGGCGTACAGCTTCCTGAACGCGCAGGCCAGGCAGGTTCGCCTGGTGATCCCGAAGACTCACGACGCTCCCCCGGTTGCCGACGGCATATACGTCCAGGGCGGCGGCCCGGTGACCAGGTACAGCCGGGGCATGGAATTCGACCTGCACCTGGCGATTTTCGGAGACTCCACCGCCACCGGATACGGCTGCCACATACCCGATGAGGTACCGGGAGTGCTGCTCGCCCGCGGTTTGGCCGAAGAGTCCGGGAAACGAATCCGGCTGTCCACCAAGGCGATATCGGGCGCAACGTCCAAGGGGCTGGCCGCCCAGATCGACGCCATGTCGATCATCGGCCCGCCGCCGGATCTCGCCGTGATCATGATCGGCGCGAACGACGTGACCTCGCTCAATGCGGTGCGCGCCTCCGCGCGGCGTCTGGGCGATGCGGTCCGGCGACTGCGCACGGCCGGCTCGGCCGTGGTGGTGGGTACCTGTCCCGATTTCGGGGTGATCACCGCCATACCGCAGCCTTTGCGCGCGGTGGTGCGCTCGCGCGGGCTACGCCTGGCGCATTTCCAGGCAGCAGCGGTGCGCGCCTCCGGCGGGGTGCCGGTTCCGCTTGCTGATCTGCTGTCACCGGAGTTTCTGCAGGCACCCGAAGAGATGTTCGCCGACGACCACTATCACCCCTCCGCAGCCGGATATGCACTGGCAGCGCGCCTACTGCTCCCGGCGGTCGCGCATGCCCTCGGCGAGTGGACGGGCGGCCCCATCCCCGATTTGCCATGGGTGTCCGCTGCCGCGGAATCGCAGACCATGAGTGCCCGGATACGCGTTCTCGGACGGATCTGGCGGCGCAGCGCCGCAGAGATCGCCGTGGGTATGAACGAGCCCGCCGCCCGGGCCGACGACCTGCCCGCTGTATCCCTGCATTAGATTCCAGGGGAGTAGAACCAGTACTAATTCCCCTATATTCAGGAGTTTTCATGCCCGAAGCCGTGATCGTTTCCGTTGCCCGCTCCCCGATCGGGCGAGCCGGCAAGGGCTCGCTGGTGAGCATGCGGCCGGATGACCTGGCCGCGCAGATGGTGCGTGCCGCCCTCGACAAGGTGCCCGCACTGGATCCCAAGGACATCGACGACCTGATGCTGGGCTGCGGTCAGCCCGGTGGCGAGGCCGGTTTCAACATCGGTCGCGCGGTAGCGGTGCAGTTGGGCTACGACTTCCTGCCCGGTACCACCGTCAACCGCTACTGCTCGTCCTCGCTGCAGACCACCCGCATGGCACTGCATGCCATCAAGGCCGGTGAAGGCCACGCCTTCATTTCCGCTGGGGTGGAGACGGTTTCGCGTTTCCCGAAGGGCACCTCCGACGGCTGGCCGGACAGCCACAACCCGCTGTACGCCGATGCCGAGGCCCGCACCGCCACTGCCGCGCAGGGTGCCACCGAATGGCATGACCCGCGTAACGACAGCCTGACCCCCGATGTCTACATCGCGATGGGCCAGACCGCCGAGAACGTGGCGCTGCACACCGGCATCAGCCGCGAGGACCAGGACCACTGGGGCGTGCGCAGCCAGAACCGGGCCGAAAAGGCCATCGCCGACGGCTTTTTCGAGCGTGAGATCACCCCGGTGACCCTGGCCGACGGCACCGTGGTGTCCAAGGACGACGGCCCGCGTGCCGGCACCACCTACGAGGCGATCAGCCAGCTGAAGCCGGTCTTCCGCCCCAACGGCACCATCACCGCCGGTAACGCCTGCCCGCTCAACGACGGCGCGGCCGCGCTGGTCATCCTGAGCGACACGCGCGCCAAGGAGCTGGGCCTGACCCCGCTGGCTCGCGTCGTGTCCACCGGTGTGTCCGGCCTGTCCCCGGAGATCATGGGCCTGGGCCCGATCGAGGCCACCAAGCGTGCACTGGCGAACGCCGGCAAGACGATTGGCGATATCGACCTGTTCGAGATCAACGAGGCGTTCGCGGTGCAGGTGCTGGGCTCGGCTCGTGAGCTCGGTATCGACGAGGACAAGCTCAACGTCTCCGGCGGTGCCATCGCCCTGGGACACCCCTTCGGTATGACCGGTGCGCGCATCACCGCCACCCTGCTCAACAACCTGACCACCTACGACAAGACCTTCGGTGTCGAGACCATGTGTGTCGGCGGCGGCCAGGGTATGGCGATGGTCATCGAGCGCCTCGCCTAGTTCGCCCCTTTCTCCACAACGAGACCGAGGTTGTGGTGGGTTCGTCTCAGACATTCCCGCCACAACCTCGGTCTCGTTGCTACTAAAGTTCAGTCGCGATGACCACTATCGGAACTCCCCTGTCACCGCGCGCGACGCGGGTCATGCTGCTCGGCGCCGGCGAGCTCGGCCGTGAGGTGCTGATCGCCCTGCAACGCCTGGGCGTCGAGACCATCGCCGTCGACCGCTACGAGAACGCCCCCGGGCACCAGATCGCTCACCACGCGCGCGTCATCTCGATGACCGACCCCGAGCAGCTGCGCACCCTGATCGAGGCGGAGAAGCCCGATCTGGTGGTCCCCGAGATCGAGGCGATCGCCACCGCCACCCTGGAAGCCCTGGAGGCCGAGGGCACGGTACGGGTAATCCCCACCTCCCGCGCTGCCCGGCTCACCATGGACCGCGAGGGCATCCGGCGCCTGGCGGCCGAGACACTCGGATTACCCACCAGCCCTTACCAATTCTGCGACTCACTGGCCGAGCTGCAGGCCGCGATCGACGGCGGTATCGGGTACCCGTGCGTCGTCAAGCCGCTGATGAGCAGCTCCGGCAAGGGACAGAGCAAGCTCGACGGACCGGCCGATGTCGAGAAGGCCTGGGACTACGCGATGGCGGGCAGCCGGGTAACCAACAACCGCGTGATCGTCGAGGGATTCGTCGACTTCGATTATGAGATCACGCAGTTGACGGTCAGGGCGCTGGGAGACGGCGGAGAGATCGAGACGAGCTTCTGCGCGCCGATCGGGCACCGGCAGGCCAACGGGGACTACGTCGAGAGCTGGCAGCCGCACCCCATGTCGGATGAAGCCCTGCAGAGTGCACAGCACATCGCACGTGCTGTCACCGAAAACCTGGGTGGGCAGGGAATTTTCGGCGTCGAACTGTTCGTCAAGGGCGACCAGGTGTACTTCAGCGAAGTGAGCCCCCGCCCGCACGACACGGGCATGGTCACCATGATCACGCAGTGGCAGAACGAGTTCGAACTGCACGCGCGCGCCATCCTCGGGCTTCCCGTCGACACGTCGTTGAAGACCCCGGGTGCCAGCGCGGTGATCTATGGCGGGGTCGACGCGGAAGGTGTCGTGTTCGATGGGCTCGAGGCCGCCCTGGCCGTGCCGCGCACCGATCTGCGGTTGTTCGGGAAGCCGGAGAGTTTCGTCACCCGCCGTATGGGAGTGGCCCTGGCGTACGACCCGGACGTGGAGACCGCGCGGCGCAATGCCGCAGAGGCTGCGGGCAGGGTCCGCGTTTCTCGGTGACATGAAAAAGGGCGCCCCGCGAACGGGGCGCCCTTTTTTGTTGTCGACAACTAGTCGTTCTGGAAGTAGCTCAGCAGTCGCAGGATCTCGACGTAGAGCCAGACCAGGGTGACGGCCAGCCCCAGGGCGATACCCCAGGCGGCCTTCTCCGGCGCACCGGCGCGCACCAGCTGATCGGCCGCGTCGAAGTCGACCAGGAAGCTGAACGCGGCAATGCCGATGCAGACCAGCGAGAAGATGATCGCGATCGGGCCACCGCTGCGCAGACCCATGTCGATACCGAAGAAGCCGAGCACCAGGTTGCCCAGCGCCAGCACCAGCACACCGACCAGACCGGCCAGCAGCATCCGCTGGAACTTGGGCGTCACGCGGATGGCGCCGGAGCGGTACACGAACAACATGCCGATGAACACACCGACGGTGCCGAGGACTGCCTGACCGATCAGCGCACCCGCGCTGGCCCCTCCCACACCCACGCTGGCCGGGATGACAAACGAAATGGCACCCACGAAAAGGCCCTCGAGCGCCGCGTAGCTCAGCACGATCGCCGGGTTGTCCTGCTTACGCCCGAAGCTGGCGATCATCACCATGATGAAACCGCCGATGCCACCGACCGCGAGGAACGGCAGCGCCAGCCCGGTGTTGGAGCTGATCAAGAAGAACGCGGCCGCGGCGACGGCGACGATCACGCCGAGAGTGATACCGGTCTTGGTCACCACATCGTCGATGGTCAGTGGCCGGGATACGCCGGCCTGCGCCTCCGGGTACGCGGTGTAGGGGTCCTGCCGCAGCTGCTGGGCCGCCATGGCACCGGCACCTGCAGCGCCCGACCCGAACTGCGCATAGCCGCCACCCTCTTTTCCGGGCAGCGACCGAAGAATGGGATTGCTGGTGGTTCGCACCGTCGTGATCCTCTCCTGGAAGTGCGGTGCCGCGATATGCGGCCTCCGCGGATGACGTCAAACAAGTCAACTGGACGTTTAACGAGCAGGCAAGTGCAAGAGTTCCATGCTTACGCCACAGGTTCCCGAACTGTCCGGCCACGTCGTGGCCTCACAGTACCGCTCGCGGCCTGCCGCTGTGGCAAATCCCTGTGAGATCCCTGTGAACACCAGGGTTTTTAGCTGGAAGTCCTACTAGACATTACATGGATGTCCAACTAGATTCAGAAGTGCCGACCTCCCGGATATCCAACCGTTTCCCAAGGGGCTACACCATGAGTTCGTTACCGCAACTGTCACATTTCGTCGCCGGTAAGCACGTCCCCGGCACTTCCGGCCGCTATGCCGACGTCTACGACCCGACGTTGGGCAAGCCGGTACGGCAGGTGCCGCTGGCAGACGTTTCCGAAGTCGAGGCGGCCATCGCGAACGCCGCCGAAGCTCAGCCCGGCTGGGCCGCCCGCAACCCTCAGCAACGCGCTCGTGTGCTCGCCAAGTTCGTCGACCTGGTTCGCGCGGAGATCGACGACCTGGCCACCATGCTGTCCCAGGAGCACGGCAAGACGCATGCCGACGCCAAGGGCGATATCGAACGCGGGCTCGAGGTCTGCGAATTCGCCACCGGCATCCCCCACCTCATCAAGGGCGAGTACACCAGCGGCGCGGGCACGGGTATCGACGTGTACTCCATCCGCCAGCCCCTGGGCGTGGTCGCGGGCATCACCCCGTTCAACTTCCCCGCCATGATTCCGCTCTGGAAGGCCGGGCCCGCACTGGCATGTGGAAACGCCTTCGTGCTCAAGCCCTCCGAACGCGACCCGTCGGTGCCGCTGCGCCTGGCCGAGCTGTTCCTCGAAGCAGGACTGCCACCCGGCGTCTTCAACGTCGTCAACGGTGACAAGACCGCCGTCGACGCGCTGCTGCACGATCCGCGCATCGCCGCCGTCGGCTTCGTCGGATCGACCCCGATCGCGCAGTACATCTACGAGACCGCCACCGCGAACGGCAAACGCGCCCAATGCTTTGGCGGCGCCAAGAACCACATGATCATCATGCCGGACGCCGATATCGACCAGGCCATCGATGCGCTCATCGGTGCGGGATACGGCTCGGCCGGCGAGCGCTGTATGGCGATCTCGGTCGCGGTACCTGTCGGCGAGTCCACCGCCGAACGGCTCGTCGACGGCCTGACCAAGCGCGCCCGCGAGCTGGTGGTCGGACCATCCCTGGACGAGGGCGTCGACTTCGGCCCGCTAGTGGGCGCCGACGCCCTCAAGAGGGTGCGCGACTACATCGATATCGGCATCGCCGAGGGAGCCGAGCTGGTCCTGGACGGCCGCGATCTGACCGTATCCGGACATGAGGATGGATTCTTCATCGGCGCATCACTTTTCGACCACGTGACACCCGACATGCGCATCTACAAAGAAGAGATCTTCGGGCCGGTGGTATCGGTGGTGCGCGCCAAGGATTACGACGAGGCCGTGCGGCTGCCGTCCGAGCATGAGTTCGGTAATGGTGTCGCGATCTTCACCCGCGACGGCGACACCGCACGCGACTTCTGCGCCAAGGTCAACACCGGAATGGTCGGCGTGAATGTGCCGATTCCGGTTCCGGTGGCGTACCACACGTTTGGCGGCTGGAAGCGATCCGGATTCGGCGACCTCAACCAGCACGGGCCCGACTCGATCCGGTTCTACACTAAGACCAAGACGGTGACGCAGCGTTGGCCCTCGGGCACCAAGGAAGGCGCTTCCTTCGTCATTCCCACCATGGACTGAGTGGACTGTCCATGTTCAATCTCACCGACGAGCAGCGCGAAATCTGGAATACGGCACGGGAATTCGCCGATATCCATATCGCGCCGCACGCCCTGGAATGGGACCGCGACAAGTACTTCCCGGTCGAGGTGTTCCCGAAGGCCGCGGCACTGGGCATGGGTGGCATCTATATCAACCCCGATGTCGGGGGCTCCGGGCTCACCCGCCTGGATGCCTCGTTGATCTTCGAGGCGATGGCCACCGGGTGCTCCGCCGTCTCGGCGTTCATCTCCATCCACAATATGGCCGCCTGGATGATCGACGAGTTCGGCGATGAGGAGCAGCGCCAGCGATGGCTGCCCTCGATGTGCACTATGGAGACGATCGGGGCCTATTGCCTTACCGAGCCCGAATGCGGCAGTGACGCATCGGCCTTGCGGACCAGCGCGGTTCGCGACGGTGACGAGTACGTGCTCAACGGCGTCAAACAGTTCATCTCGGGCGCGGGAGCGGCGGACCTCTACGTGGTGATGGCGCGCACCGGTGGCCCCGGCCCACGGGGCATCTCGACCATCGTGGTGCCCAAGGACGCGCCGGGACTGTCCTTCGGGCCGCCCGAGCGCAAGATGGGCTGGCACGCCCAGCCCACCGCGCAGGTCGTCTTCGAGGATGTCCGGGTGCCGGTGGGCAACCGGATCGGCGAGGAAGGCATCGGATTCACCATCGCGATGCGCGGCCTCAACGGCGGCCGGCTCAACATCGCGTCCTGCTCACTCGGGGGTGCCCGATCCGCACTGGAGAAGGTCATCGAGTACCTGCGCACACGCAAGGCATTCGGTGACGAGCTGATCAAGTTCCAGGCGCTGCAGTTCAGGCTGGCGGATATGGCCACCGAGCTGGAATCCGCCCGCACCATGGTCTGGCGTGCGGCCTCAGCGGTGCACGAGGGCGATCCGCGTGCAGCCGAGCTGTGTGCCATGGCCAAACGCATCGCCACTGACGTAGGTTTCACGGTGGCCAACGAGGCGTTGCAGCTACACGGCGGCTACGGCTACCTGGCCGAGTACGGCATCGAGAAGATCGTCCGCGACCTACGGGTGCACCAGATTCTGGAAGGAACCAACGAGATCATGCGAGTCATCGTGTCCCGCAAGCTTATCCAGGAAGGGCTTCCGGCGTGACGGATCAGATCCAGACGCGGGTCGAAAAGGGCGTCGGCTTGCTGACGCTCAACCGCCCCAAGGCCATCAACTCACTGACAAACGACATGATCACCGCGATGTCGGTGGCCCTGGCCGAGTGGGAGGCCGACGACGACATCCGCGCCGTGGTGCTCTCCGGCGCCGGGGAACGCGGCCTGTGCGCCGGGGGCGACGTGGTGGAGATCCACGACAGCGCCAAGATCGACGGCGTGGTGGCCCGCCGTTTCTTCCGCGAGGAGTACCAACTCAACGCGCAGGTCGGCCGGTTCCCGAAACCGTATGTGGCGCTGATGGATGGCATCGTGATGGGCGGCGGTGTCGGAGTGGCCGGACATGCCAACACCCGCATCGTCACCGACACCTCCAAGGTCGGCATGCCCGAGGTGGGCATCGGATTCATCCCGGATGTGGGCGGAACCTATCTGCTTTCCCGTGCCCCGGGACAGCTGGGACTGCACGCCGCACTGACCGGCGCCCCCTTCTCCGGTGCCGACGCCATCGCGTTGGGATTCGCCGACCATTACGTGCCCCATGACCGGCTTGAGAAGTTCGTCAAGGCCATCATCGATAGCGATATCGCCACCGCGCTCACAGTGCACGGTGCCATCGCTCCGTCGAGTGACCTTTTGGCCCAACGTAGTTGGATCGACGAGTGCTACGCCGCCGACACCGTCGCCGATATCGTGGCCGCACTGCAGGCCTACGGCGACGAACGTGCCCGCGCGGCCGCCGATCAGATCCTGACCCGCTCCCCCATCGCCTTGTCGGTAACGCTCGCAGCAGTGCGGCGGGCACGCGAACTGCCCTCGCTGGAAGCAGTTCTCACGCAGGAGTACCGGGTGTCCAGCCAGTCGGTGAGCTCCCACGACCTCGTCGAGGGCATCAGGGCGCAGCTGGTCGACAAGGACCGCAACCCGCAGTGGAATCCGAAGACACTCGCCGAGGTCACCGCGGCCGATGTCGAGGCCTTCTTCCAGCCGGTCAACGACGATCTGGAGTGGTCGTGACGAACATTGCCTTTATCGGCTTGGGCCACATGGGGTTACCGATGGCGGTCAACCTCACGAAGGCCGGGCACACCGTGACCGCCTTCGACCTGTCCGAGCAGGCACGTGCTGCTGCCACCGAGGCCGGCGTGCCGCTGGCGGAATCGGGCGCGGCGGCAGCGGCGGCCGCCGATGTGGTGATCACCATGTTGCCCAAGGGTGAGCATGTGCTCGCCGCGTACCAGGAGCTGCTGCCCGCAGCGCGTCCGGGCACGCTGTTCATAGACTCCTCCACCGTCGATGTGGCCGACGCCCGCGCCGCACATGATGCGGCGACGGCGGCGGGGCATCGCTTCGCCGACGCACCGGTTTCCGGCGGTGTGCCCGGCGCCACCGCGGCGACGTTGACGTTCATGGTGGGCGGCGATGACGCGGTGTTCGCCGACGCAGAACCGATTCTGGGGGCCATGGGCAAGCGCATCGTGCACTGCGGCGGTCCCGGTGTGGGGCAGGCCGCGAAGATCTGCAACAACATGATCCTCGGGGTGTCGATGATCGCGATCAGCGAGGCGTTCGCACTGGGCGAGAAGCTCGGTCTGAGCCATCAGGCGCTTTTCGATGTCGCGGCCAACGCCTCGGGCCAGTGCTGGGCTCTGACGTCGAACTGTCCGGTGCCCGGCCCGGTGCCCACCAGCCCCGCCAATCGCGACTACACACCCGGCTTCGCGGTCGCGCTGATGGCCAAGGACCTGGGGCTGGCCGCCAATGCGGTGCGCACCAACGGCGTTGATGCACAGCTCGGTCTCGCGGCCGCCCACATCTACGACGACTTCAATACCTCGGGCGGCTCGGGCCTAGACTTCTCGGCGATCTTCACGCGAATTCAAGGAGCGTCATGACTTTCGAAACCATCCTCACCGAGCGGATCGACCGCGTCGCTGTCATCACCCTGAACCGGCCCAAGGCGCTCAACGCGCTGAACTCACAGGTGATGAATGAGGTCACTACCGCCGCAGCGGAATTCGACGCCGATCAGGGCATCGGGGCGATCATCATCACCGGTAGCGAGAAGGCGTTCGCGGCGGGTGCCGATATCAAGGAGATGGCCGACCAGTCGTTCAGCGACATGTTCGGCTCCGACTTCTTCGCCGCCTGGGGCAAGTTGGGTGCGGTACGGACTCCGACGATCGCCGCGGTGAGCGGATACGCCCTCGGCGGTGGCTGTGAGCTGGCCATGATGTGCGACCTGATCATCGCCGCCGAGAACGCCAAGTTCGGGCAGCCCGAGATCAAGCTGGGCGTGCTGCCCGGTATGGGCGGCTCGCAGCGGCTCACCCGTGCCATCGGCAAGGCGAAGGCCATGGACATGATCCTCACCGGGCGCAACATGGATGCGGCCGAGGCCGAGCGCAGTGGTCTGGTGTCACGCGTGGTCGCCACCGAGAGCCTGCTCGACGAGGCCAAGGCCGTCGCGAAGACCATCTCCGAGATGTCCCTATCGGCCTCGATGATGGCCAAGGAAGCCGTCAACCGGGCCTTCGAGTCCAGCCTCGCCGAGGGATTGCTGTTCGAGCGCAGGATCTTCCACTCGGCATTCGGCACCGCCGACCAGTCAGAGGGCATGGCCGCGTTCGTCGAGAAGCGCCCCGCCAACTTCAGTCACCGGTAAAGATTCGCCGGAACCATGACTCTGCCGTTCGATCCCGTCGACGATGCCCATCGCCATTGGGTCGAGAACGGCTGGGGTGAGGTCGCCGACGGGATGGCCGCCGTCACGTCGGTGATGCGTGCGCACCAGATCATGCTGGCGCGGGTCCAAGATGTGTTGCGCCCACACGGTTTGACCTTCTCGCGTTACGAGCTGCTGATGCTGCTCTCATTCAGCCGGGCGGGCTCCATGCCGATGGCCAAAGCCAGTGCGCGGCTTCAGGTTCACCCCACCTCGGTGACCAACACGGTGGACCGGCTGGAGGAGGCGGGGCTGGTGCGCCGGGTGCCCAACCCCGCCGACGGACGCGGCACGCTGGTGGAGATCACCGATGCCGGACGCGATCTTGGTTCGGTGGCGACCACCGACCTGAACGCCAAGGTGTTCGCACAGATCGGGCTGTCATCCTCACGCACCCGCACGCTGGTGTCGGTGCTGACGCACCTGCGGCGCGACGCGGGCGACTTCGGCTAAAGCCAGACGTCCTGGACCTCGCGCACGTGGTGCCCGCCTAGATCAGGATGCCCTTGTCCTTGAGGGCCTTGTATCCGCCGATGACGTCGGTGGCCCGGTACAGACCGATCTCCTGCAGCGAGGCCGCGGCCAGGCTGGAGGTGTAGCCCTCCTGGCACAGGATGACCCACTCGATGTCGTGATTGCCCGCCTCAGGGATGCGGGCGTCGCTCTCGGGGTCCAGCCGCCATTCCAGGACATTGCGCTCGATGACGAAGGCGTTGACCACTTCGCCCTCTTGCGCACGTTGTGCCGCGGGGCGAATGTCGACCAGGAATGCGCCCCTACCCAGCGCGGTGGGGACCTCGTCGGCGGGCAGGCGCCGCAGCCGACCACGCGCGGTGGCCAGCAGATCATGCACCGTCATGCCGCCGGCCCTTCGGGCTCGTCGGTAAGGATGGTGCGGCTGCGCCGCAACGTCTTGGCCTGGGTTACTTCGTAATACGACATCGCGGTCAGCGGCGGCGAGTACGCGTGCACGCTCAACGTGGGTCCGGTGGCGATGCGCACGGGAGCCTCGGGTGCGCGCATCACATCGTGCACCCAGCCCAGCGGAAATCCCGCTTGATCGCCTGCGTCGAGCCGACGGCGCACCAGTTGGCTTCCGTCCCAGCGATATTCATGCAGCGAGCCGTTGAGCACGGTCAGCGCGCCGAGCGAGCCGCAGTGGTCGTGCAACTCGGTGGACTTGTCGGGCACCCAGCTGATCAGCCAGACATCGAGCTCGTCGTCGGCGTGAATGCGGGTGGCCCAGCGCTCGTCGACCGGAAGGCCGCCCTCGGGCAGCAGATGGTCGAAGCGGCCGTGCAGGGCGTCGTCGGCGCCCTCATCGGTGATGCGGAGCAGATCCGGCAGGCGCAGGCGAGTGGGCGAGGATCCGGCGGAGGCGGGGCGGCGCAGATCCAGGACAGATGCAGTGGTCATGAAGGCTCAAATCGATGGCAGGGGCAGGGATGGTGGCGGCTAGCCGCAACACCACCCCTGAAAACCCCTGTGTCCCATCACAGCTGAAATGGTACCGGCGTTTTCCAGCGGTTTTGCCTCCAGAGCAAAAGCTCTGAGTGAGTAAATGTTGCCGCTGGTAGGCACTTGCTACTTTGGAGTGGTGACCGCCCCAATCCGCATCGCCGCGACCCTGATGGCCCTCTGCGTCCCGTTGATCGGTGCGGCATGCACGTCGAAATCCGACGAGAAGGCGGCCCCCAACCCGGCCGGTACCTCCGCCACCCCGATCGAGGCACCGGCGGCACAGCCTCCCGCCTCCGGCTCGGGGATGTCCCCGGCGGGCGTCACAACGTCGGTGGACGCCGCACCCAGTTCCCTGGAGGAGGAGTACTACCAAGCCTGCCGTGCGGCCGCCGACTGGATGATCGGGAAGCAGGATGGTCCCGCCCAGCTCGTGGAGGGCTACCTGCAGTCCATCCAGACCAATGGGAACGTCGGCCCCGGGACTTTTCACAAGTCCTGGCACGAACTGCCCGCGGACCGGCAAGCTGCGGTGATCGTGGCGACGAACGCCGCAGCCGAGCAGCAGTGCTAAGAACTGCCCGATAGGGCCCTTATCGACACTCCTTGCGATTCAACAATATTCGGAGAAATCTGACGCGATCGCAACACTCAGCAAACATCGAGTAATGCACGTAACCTCACCTTGGATGAACCTGTACACGGTGTTAGCATGCTCCGGTCAGTGCTCATGGGGTCACGGATGCAATGAATGTGTCCACTCACCGAACGGACGGTAACGACGTTGGCAAATTCAGATCAGCTTCCCCCGAAGCCCACGCTTGTTCATTGGACGATCGTCGGAGCGGCGATTGTCGCAACCATCGTCGCGGCGGTTGTCGGCTTCACGGCAGGCGATACCGAGCTCGTCCGATTCGTGCAGGGCATCGTCACACCGCTGCTCGCTCTCGTCTCCGGGATCTTGATTGCCGATCTGTATCACCGCATTCAGCAGAGCAACAAGCTTGATCGCAATGTCGGGCAGTCGGCGTACGCGACGATGGTGACCCTGCAGGGCATGATCGACGTGGACAAGCACCTTGCGACCGCCTCGAACGATCTCAATGAGGGCAACAAGCAGTCCGCCTCCAGCGCGCTGAACCTCGCGCTGACCATCAGCCGCCTGACTTTGCGCCACGCCTTCCAGGCCCTGCGCGAGTCGGAGAATGTCTCGAGCACCGCGGTGGCCAAGGCCAAGACCGATTTCGCGACGGCCGAGACCGCCGGACAGCCGGAGCGGCAAAAGATCGAGACCGCGTCGCGCCCGAACAACTACACCGTCGGCGTGGGCAATGCCTGAAGAGACGAAACCAGCGGAGCAATCGGCTGGTGAGCTGGAGCCGGAGCCCGTCGACCCCATCATCGGGAAGGTCGCCGATATCGTCGACCGCTACTCGGTGCTGGTCAACAAGGGCGATGAGGCCGGTGTCGAGGTCGGGATGATCTTCTCGGTCATCGGGGCCACCGGGACCGCGGTACGTGACCCGGAAACCGGCGATGACCTGGGCACCCTGCCCATCGAAAAGGCACGCATCCGGGTCACCGAGGTGTACTCGAAGTTCTGCCAGGCCGAGACCTACCGCATCACCGAACCCGCAGTCGCCGGTCTGATCAGCGACATCCTGCAGGAACAGTGGCCGGGAACCACCGATGAGTTCGGCCGCGAGCAGTTCCAACTCAATGTCGTGCCCACTCCCACGGTGCCGGACGCGACCGAGGTACACATTGTCGTCGGCGACTACGTCTGCGAGCTCACACCGGTTTCGTAGTTTTTTGCGTAATTTCGGTGCATTTTCGTGCGTTCAACGCACCTTTTTCCACCGAAATCGACCGATGACCAATTGGTGAACATCGAAAAACTCACCTATTGGCCCCGTTTGCATTGTTACGTTCGGTTCATGGATACCAATCTGATGAAACGAGCAGCAGGCGCGGTTTCCATCGTCGCCATGTCCGCAGCAGTCGTTGTCGCGTGTTCTCAAGATGACAAAAACGCCGCCAAGGAGTCGCTGTCGAGCGCGACCAGTGCGGCATCCTCGGCCATCAGCGCTGGTGGTAGCGCCGCATCGAGTGCCGCATCGTCGGCCAGCAGTGCGGTGTCCTCCGTCGTGGCCGGGGCGCCCTCCACCGTCAACGTGCCAGGTGTCGGAGATGTGACGCTGGAGCCGCCGGTTGCCGAGGCGTACACCAAGGCCGGTGGAGAAGCCAAGCTCGGCCTGCCGACCGGTCAGCCCGAGAAGGTGGGCGACGGCACGGTGCAGGCCTTCGCCAAGGGCACGATCTTCAGCTCGCCGTCCACCGGTGCACATCTGGTTCAGGGCGAAATCCTGAAGGTGTACACCGAGCAGGGTGGCGCAGGCGGCACGCTCGGCTTCCCCACCGCCGACGAGGCGGAGACGGCCGGCGGACCCGACGTCGCCAAGGGCGGCTGGATCGGCGAATTCCAGAAGGGCACCATCACCTGGCTGAACCAGGGCGACGGCACCTTCAAGGAGACCGTCACCCCGAAGTAGTGATTGGCTACCGCGACGGGCGCTGAGCAGTCAGCGCCTGTCGCGGAACCAGTGCGGGTTTTCCGCCGGCGACCAACCCGGCAAGGTGAGATCTGGCCACGGTGGCCGCCGGATGAGGGCTGTCAGTCCCAACACCGCCGAGATCAAGCCGGTCAGTATGCCCAATGTCGAGGCACGGTCGGCGTTAAAGGCGGGCTGCCATTGAGCATTCCCGTCCTTGACGACAAAGACGCCCAGTGGTCTCGCGCGCGTTTCCAGGGGTGCGCCGTCCGCGCCGCTGCCCCGGGTGCGCACCTTGGCAACCGTGATGACCAAGGTGCCGTCGGCCGTCGTGTACGGCTCGCCATAGACGATGGACTTGCCGCCGTCGGTCACAAGTCCTTCAAATGAGGTTGGCAATCGCATGCCTCATTGTCATCGCTCAGCGCCCGGATGGCGAGAGCTTCTTTTCAGGCTTCCGCACCCGAGAACAACAGCAGATTCCCGTCGGGGTCCTTCACGATGAAGGTGACGCTGCCCCACTCCTCGGTCTGCAGGGGCTGATGGAAGACCACACCCGCCGCCTGGTACTCGTCGTGCAAGGGGCCCAGCTTGTAGGTCGTGAGCGTGGCGGCAAGCGGATCATGTTCCGTAGCAAGGAAATTGCCGTCATACACGGGGCCATTGACCTTGCGTAGGTTCAGGCTCGCCCCTCCGCGCCGCACCTGACCGTAGAAGGGCGGCTCGCCGTAGGTGAAGGCCACTTCGAATCCGAGCGTGTCGACGTAGAAGCCGATGGCGCGTTCGAAGTCGGTGACGAACAGTTGTGGTTCGGCAGCGACAATCTCGGAGGACCCCATAGTCAAAACGCTACCGTCGCGCCGGCCCCCATGTGGGACTATCTGTGGGTGGAGCCGGACGGTGACCCCGAAGCCCGAATCAGAGAGCTGGAACGCTCCCTGAACGAGACGGCGCGGACGTCGGAACTGGGTGTCACGAAACCGAACCCGTATCCGCCGACGGCGTCGGGCCAGTACCCGCTCCCGCCGGTCTACGGGACGCCGTATCCGCCCCGGCCCTCCGTCCGCAGATTCCGCCGGCGATTCATAGTCTTCTTCGCCCTGGTCACGGCGGGAGTGGCCGGACTCGTCTTCTACGCCGCCAAACCCACACTGCCCCAGCACGTGCGGACGAGTTCGAGCCCCACGGCGACACTGCCCGTCAGGTCGACGCTCGTGCCGCTTCCGACGCGGACCCGCGCGACTTCCTCGTCGAGCGCGCCCGCGGGCCCCACATTCGTGCCCGCGGGTTCGACCTTCAACGTCTCCGGCACGCATAAACAGGTCGCGGTCAACTGCGACGGTTGTCTGGTCAACGTCAGCGGAGTGTCCAATACCGTTGAAATCACGGGCAATTGCGACACCCTCACGGTCTCCGGTGTCGAGAACACGGTGCACCTGGAAACCGCCCGCAAGATCGGCGTCTCGGGCTTCGACAACAAGGTCACCTACTACGCCGGGGAACCGGAAGTCTCCAAGTCCGGTAACAACAACACCGTCGAGCAGGGCTGAGCTCAGCGGACCGGCGAGCGGCCATTCGACGCACGCTCAGCAGCCGCCAACAGCTCATCCCGAAACTGAGGGTGGGCGATGGATGCCAGCGCCTCTCCGCGCTCGCGGACCGTTCTGCCTTCCAGCTCTGCGGCGCCGTACTCGGTGATGATCACGTCGACCTGATGACGCGGCGTGGTGATGACGGCACCCGGGCCGAACCACGGCACGATGCGCGACTGCAGCACACCATCCTTTTCGAAGGTTGAGGGCAGGCAGATCAGCGAGCGGTCCGACAGCTCCAGCCCGGCCCCGGCCACGAAGTCCTCGGCGCCACCGATCCCGCTGAACTGCCCTCCGTTGATGGTGTCGGCGACAACCTGCCCCTGGATGTCGATTGAGAGCGCACCGTTGATCGAGATCATGTCGTTGTTGGCGCCGATAACCTCTGGCGCGTTGACAATCTCGACCGGCAGGAACGCGACATCGGTATTGCCGTCCAGCCACTTGTAGAGGTCCGGTGAGCCGAACGCGAAGGTCGTGACGCTCACGCCGTCGTACTGCCCCTTGCCGGTGTTGGTGACCTTGCCGGCGCGATGCAGCTGCATGCAGCCGTCGGTGAACATCTCGCTGTGCAGCCCATAGCCACCGCCATCGCCCTCCGCCAACAAAGTCGCAATCTGGTTGGGAATAGCGCCGATTCCGGTTTGCAACGTCGCCCCCGAGCCGATGAAAGCCACGGCGTGCTGCGCGATGGCCCGATCCACATCCGACGGCCCCGCATCGCCCCCGGGCAGCGCCAGCGGCGCGTCCGTCGAACGCACCAGGATGTCGATCTCATCGACGTGCAGCGCATGGCGATGCTGCTCCCCGAACCCGGCAGTGCGTGGATATCCGTCCGAGACTTCGACAATCAGCAGCCGCCCGGGATCAGCTCCCGCGCGGCGCAATTCACCGATCGTCCCGCCCGCGTGCAGCGAGAGGGAGCACCAACCGTCCGCGTCAGGCGGCGTGGCGACGGTCGTCATCACCCGTGGCGACTGGCGCTCAAGCAACGGCCCGAACCGGCGAAAGTCCGCGGCGGCGAACTCGATATCGGCACCCATATCCCGCAACGCGCGCTCAAGCGGGCCGAAAAAGCCGGACAGATAATGCACACCTGGCCGGGAGAACAGTTCAGTGCCGACGGCGAGCAGGGCGCCATACACCCGCAAATCGGTCCAGTCCTGGCGCACGCCGAGGGCGCGCAGCAAGGCCGGGGGCTGGCCGGGGCCCAGAGGGATTCCCAGCGAGTCGGCGCGGTTCAACAGTGCAGCGGCCTGTTCGGCGGTGAGCTCCTGCGGCATGGCACCCATCTTGCATGAACCGCTGGCCGTTGCTCGACCAAAGGGTTGCGGGGCTCACCGTTGGTAGTCACGCAACAAGGCTGCTAGAGGGGTTCGCCGATATCGGGGAGCAACGAAACGTCCTCAGGCTGTCCATTGCGAAACATTGCGGAGAGTTCGCGCACTCTTCTCTTGGCCCAGTCGGTACTGAACTCGCTCAACCATTCGTACTCGTACTTGAAACGCTCTTTACGGTCGCCTACGCGCCTGGCCGCTTGTTGGGTAACAACACTTTCGCAATACCAATAGAGAAGATCATCGAGGCTACCCACCTGGTCGAACCCCAACTTCCCGCGTTCGTAGAACGCGAAATGGTATCTGCCGCCCTCATCGACAAAGATGTTGAGATCGTCCTTGGTTCGGAGCCCGACAGGCATCGAACGAACTCCAAGTCGCTCGGAGAGCTGGTCTATTTCTGCTTGCAGTTCAGCAGACTTAGCGTCCAAGGGGTGGTCCGTAGTCATCCAGGATTCCTCTGTCAACTAGTTCTCTTACAGATACTTTGACGCCCTCTGGTCCAACAATCATGTACTGCGCAGCGCCTGGCGACGGGACCTGACCGTAGTATGGCGCGACAGGACCCTCCACGATCGCCCAGCCCGGAGGCAGTGGCTTTCCGGTGACCATATACCGGTTGTAATCTCCGCCAACTGATTCCGGCGCGAGTGACCTATCAGCGAACGGGGCTCCATCGGGCGCGAGATAGCGTCCACCTTCAGAGCCGAACCGGTCAATGATTGTTCCTGCAGGTAGCTGCGCAGGCTGTGGAGTGTGACCTAGCGGGAAGCCATCGTTGTCGGGCCAGTTACGGGTTTCGGGTGTGCCGAACTTACTTTCGAAGTCCTTCCATGGCATTCCGCCTGTGGCATTCCAGTCCCGCAGCAGGGCTGCCGGTGCTCCACCTTCAGTGAGGAGTTCGGAAGGGAGACCTGCCCTGACGGCTGCTCCTTCACCACCGAGAATTAGACCCGGAACCATCTGGGTGGCAATGGCGGATTTGTGGCCGAGGAAGGCTTCCGGGTTATCTACAGCGCCTTTGAGTTCGTCGATTCCGTCGATGACATTGTTGATCGGGTTTAACTGGTGCAGTAGTCCTTCGCCAGTGTTCTTCCAGGCGTCCTTGAAATCGTCAAGTCCGTTGGCACCCACCATGTCTTGGATGCCTTTGATGCCCTCATCCCAGCTAGCACGGTAGGCGTCTTTGAAGGTTTCCTTAACTCGCTCTTGTGGACCAGGTTCTGGCACCGCGACCATGGGACGGTCTTGTTGAGCGCCCTTGATTGCCTCTTGAAGCCGCTGCTCTGCCTCGGCGGGTGGGTAGATCTTCTGCAAATATCCACGCATCTGGTCGATGGCAGCTTTGCCTTGTGGACTGTTGGGGTCTAGCTTCGGTGCTGCCGGGCGCGGCTGCCGTTCCAACGGACTCTTCGGGTCCGTGATGCCCAGCGCGCCCAAGTTCCCGGTTAGGCCCCCCGCCCGCGGATCGGGCTGGAGCGGCTTGTCGCCGGGTAAGGGCGGGCCAAGCTTGGGTGCGTGCGGATCCACTGCAGTGGCGGCTGCGGCTTCGGTGCTGGCCGGTGTGCTGGACCGCGGATACCATTCCTTATAGAAGTTCGCATCTTTCGCACCGGGAACATCGGCAGGTTTTGTCTGGGCAGCGGCATTGTTGACGTTGAACGTGGCGGCCGCAAGATTCAACTCACCCGCGACCTTGGCCTCACCGGTCTCAATCTGGCTTTTGACAGTTTGTGTTGCTGCCCACCATTTATCAGCGCTGTCCTTAAGCTCCTTGGCCATGGTTGCCACGGCCTGACGGCTTTTCTCAACGGCCTCATCACTCATACCGCTGGGTGGGGTATAGGTCATGGAGAGATCATCGTTGACCGTCACACCTTGTTGCTGCTCAGCGTGATTGATGATCGCCTTAGCGGCGGTCAACGGCGGCAACACGCTGTAGGTGACAGTGGACGTGACTTCGTCAGCAAGCCCATCGATCGAGTCGCGAATGGAACCAACAGTTTTCAGGCCATCGCCGGCGTTCTGCTGGGCTGCCTCGGCGAACTGCCCCTCCCAATAGGTGCCACCTGGTTTGTCCACATAACCTTTGAACGTTTCAGTCCGTGACTCCAATTTCTGCACGGACTGCTTCCAGCCCTGTATCGGAGCCAGGTAGGCATTCTGGTCGGTATTCAGAATCAGCTGTTTAGTGGGAGACATAGCGGATGTCCTCGGTCAGCCCTTACGACCCAAGGTTGGGACGCTTTTCATCAGCGCCACTCCGTGCTCCTCATTCGCAATCAAGCCTTGCCGACCGGCTTCGCATACTTCGCCGAACACGTTCATCCATCCGGCGACAATCTTCTGGGCGTTCGGCAACGTCCTACCTGTCAACGATGCGATCGCCGCCAACGCCGGATCACTGCCGCCGGACGCCGCCCCCGCGGCTGTCTCACCTTGGATCGCTTGAGCTAGCTCTTGAACCTGCGGACGCAGCTTTCCCAACGCGTCCAAATCGGCCTTAATCCGATCTACCACCCCAACGCCCCCTGCGGTTTGATACAGCAATACGAACTGCTGCTAGCCAAACTATACGCAGTAGCCAGATTCCGGTATCCACGATTTCGCAGGGTGCGAGCAACGCTACTGGCCAGCGCTCTCCCGGCTGGTCGCAATTTCCACGTACCGATATGACCGTCTAGTTGTGAGCCTCGTGACTAGGACGTGGTCTATATGTCCGCATATGCACTCTGCCCCCATCCGGACTCAAACGGCGCGCAGCTGATTCAGTGGCCGGTGCTCGACCAATGGGGGTTGCGGGACTCACTTAGGAACCTCACTTAAGACCATATGTGGCGAGAACGCCGGGAGTAGGCTCCGCATATCCCGACCGCGCCTCCGCGCGCCGGGTAACTCGGTCTCGCGGGAGGCCACCTTGAGACAACTGGACAACGCCGATACACCCCAGCGCGAACTGGCCATCGAACTGCGCAATGTAGTGCGCGAGTACAGGGTTGGCGGGCAGACGGTGCGCGCCCTCGACGAGATCAGCCTGCGCCTGTCCGGCGGCCAGTTCGTCTCGATTGTCGGGCCATCAGGGGCGGGGAAAAGCACACTGCTGCATCTGCTCGGGGCGTTGGACTGCCCCGACTCGGGATCGATCACCTTTGACGGTGAAGAGATCGGCAGGCTCCGCGACGAGCAACAGTCGGAGTTCCGCCATCATCGGGTCGGGTTCGTCTTTCAGTTCTTCAACCTGCTGCCCACGCTCTCGGCGTGGGAGAACGTGGCGGTGCCGAAGCTGCTCGACGGCGTCCGCCTCGGCAAGGTGAAGGCGGACGCGGTTCGGCTGCTGGACCGGGTCGGCCTCGGTAAGCGGACCGAACACCGCCCGGCCGAACTGTCCGGCGGCGAGATGCAACGCGTCGCGGTGGCGCGAGCCATGATGATGGACCCGCCGCTGATCCTTGCCGACGAGCCCACCGGGAACCTGGATTCCCATACGGGCACCGCCATCCTGGCTCTGCTCGCCGAGGTCGCCCACGAAGAGGGCTCCGGCCGCCTGGTGGTGATGGTGACCCACAACGCCGACGCCGCCGCTGCAACCGATCGGGTCATCACACTGCAGGACGGTCGGCTCGGTTCCGACGAGATGTCGGTGGCGCCAGGGTGAGTGGTCGCGGACGCCAGGAGCAGCACGGCCCCGGAGCCGCCATCGCCGCCGCAGCGAGCAGGCTACGTGTGTTCAGTCTGCGCGAATTGACCGTACATCGTCGGCGCACCATCGCCTCGATCGCCGTAATGGCAGTTTCCGCAATGTATCTCGTGGCGATATTCGGAATCTTCGGGTCGATCACCGGATCGGTCAACCGGCTTGCGGACGGCGTCGCCGGAGTCGCCGCACTCGAGGTATCGGGTATCACCGATGCCGGGTTCCCCGAAGCGGTCTTGGCCGATGTCGCCAAGGTTCCCGGCGTGGCGACTGCGGCACCGATGATCCGGATGTCCGCACCCACCGATACCGAACCGGTTCTACTGTTCGGCGCCGATGACCGCAGCGCCGCGCTGGAAGGCGCCTTGAAAGAAGCTGTCGGCGTGAAGGTTGACGCGCCATCACGGGAAGCCGCCGGTGTCCAGATCGGACCGTCCGTCGGCCACGCGAAGGGCGATACATTCCGGCTCGGCTCGGGTTCGGTCACCGTGGCCGAGGTGCTCCAGGGCGAGCAACTCGCGGATCTCAATGGCGGGCACTATGTGCTCGCCGCACTGCCGTTGGCGCAGGAGGTCACCGGGCGGCAAGGTCAGCTCGATTCGATTCTGGTCACCACAACGCCGGGTGCGAATCTGGCCGCAGTCCGGGATGGGGTCACCGCCGCCGTGAACGGCCGGGCGATCGTCGCCGATCCGAGCCTGCGGGCGGTGCGGGCCGGCGACGGCGTCAAGCTGATGAACTACATGGCTCTCATGGGCGCGGCGGTCGCGTTGGTGGTCGGGGCGTTCCTGATCTACACGACGATGACCATGGCGATCGCCCAACGCCGCCCGGTCATCTCGATGCTGCGCGCCATCGGCGGCCGCCGCGTCACGATCATTCGCGACATGCTCGCCGAGGCCGCGATCCTCGGGCTGATCGGCGGCACCATCGGGTCAGCTCTCGGAATTCTACTGGGCCGAAAGGCGATTGGCCGATTGCCGCCGACGGTAACCCAGGGGCTCGAAGCACGCATCGAATACTGGCTGCCCGACTACGCGATCCCGGCTGCCGTCGCCGCGACGGTACTGACCAGCGTGGCCGCGTCGGCGATGGCCGCGCGGCAGGTGTACAAGGTGTCACCAATCGAGGCGCTGGCACCCGTCGGGGTTTCCGTGGCCGACAACGTGCCGCGTTGGCTGCGTGTCGCCAGCGGAGTCGTGGCGGCGGCGGTGTTGGCGGCATCGATGCTGACCGTGCTCTACCAACCAGGGTCGCTTGCCTTCGTCGCGATCGCAGCACTGTTCGTCGCCGAGATCGCGCTGGGTTTCGCGCTCGCCGGACCCATCGTCGGTGCGACAGCCACCGTGGCCCGAGTCTTCGGTGCGCCCGGGGCGCTGGCGGCGCCGACGGTCCAGCGCGCGCCGCGACGGGTGTGGGCCACGGTCATGACCGTGCTCATCGCCGTAGTCACCACCGTGGTGATCACCGGGACGAACAACGACATGATCCGATCCGCGCGCGCCATCTTCGCGCCGGTCGCCGATGTCGATGTCTGGGTGAGCGCGAACTCACCCGACCGCTACGCCACTGACGTTCTGCCGCACGGTCTTACCGAGGAGGTGGCTGCGGTTCCTGGCGTCGCGAATGTCGTCGAAGGCGCCTCCGGATTCGCCGTCATCGGCGGCACCCGCGTGATGCTCAATGGATTCTCCCCCGGCACCCACGATCCGCTCTTTCGTGCGCTCGACGAACGGGTACGTCAGAACGTACTCGCTGGCCGGGGCGTGGTGCTCTCACAGAACCTGGGCAAGACTCTCGGCGTCTCGGTGGGCGACGAGCTGGAGCTGCAAACACCCCACGGTCCACAGCGCACACCCGTGCTGGCCTTGGTGCCCTATTTCTCGACGGTCATCGGCACCGTCGGAATGAGCCTGGAACGCATGCGGGCATGGTTTGACCGCCCGGGCACGGCGACACTGCAAATCACCGCCGCCAACGGCACAGATCCGGGGCGGCTGCTGAACGGTATCCGCGGTGTGGTGCCCGCACCGAACTACGTGTACGACGGCCGCGCCGCGTTGGCCGGCCTGGAAGCCCCACTGCACCAAAGCATGCTGATCGCCAACGCAGTATGGGTCATCGTGGTGTTCGTCGCCGCGGTCGCGCTGCTCAACACGTTGACGCTCTCGGTACTCGAACGTCGCCGGGAAATCGGTGTGCTGCGCGCGATGGGATCCAGCCGCCGGTACACCTTGGGCATGGTTCTTGCCGAGGCCGCCGCCATCGGCGTCGTGGGCGGTGTCGCGGGGCTGCTGGTCGGTGTGGTTGATCAGTGGCTGTTCAGCCTCGTCAGCGGCAGTGTCATGAACTTCGACGTCACCTTCCGGCCGAGCCCGATGGCCGTGGCCTTCACCGTGGGCGCGCTGGCGATCAGCCTGCTGGGCTCGGTCCCGCCCGCACGCCGCGCGGCGCGGCTCAACATCATCGAGGCCATCAGCGTCGAATAACGATGTCGAATAGGGCTATTCGGACACGGTGGCGACGCCCTGCAGGTGAGGCGTGCACGGCGGCGGAACCAGCGTTCGTCGAACGCTACGCAGGCCGCTGGTATCGAATCCGGCCGCGGCAATCGCTTCGACGGTCCGGCGGTTCGGCTCGCATCCGGAGGCAAGCCACGACCACGGCTTGGCGATCAGATCCTGAAAGCGCCCCATTAGGCCGTCCCCGCGAACATGCTCCAGAACCACCAACCGGCCTCCCGGGGCAAGCACCCGCCGGATCTCGCTGAGGGTTGCCGCCACATCGTCCACCGAGCACAACACCAGCCCGACATGCACCGAGTCGAAACTGTTGTCCGGGAACGGTATCGCCTCCCCGACCCCCTCCACGATGTCGACCTCGACGCCACAGCGGCGCGCAAGGGCGCCAGCCATCCGGCGCATCGCCGCCTCCGGCTCGACCGCCGCGACCGATGTCACCGCGGGCGGAAGGAACATGAGGTCGGTTCCCGGGCCGAGACCCACGATCAGCAACCGGCCGGTCGCCATACTCATCGCCGCCTGCCGGTATCGGCGATAGAACAGCCGGTCAAATACCGGCATGCCGAGCCCATATATATACGGGAACAACGGATTACGGTGCTTCACGTGTCACCGCCACCCAAGTCCATTCGGAACGGCGGATACTCGTCGCACATCAACGAGACGTACACCGCGACCCGGTAACGCCACCGCACGATTCCCATGAGGAGATCGAACATGCCTTGCGACACCGTGCCTCTCACCAACAACCGCACCGCGGAGATCACGGCCAGCACCTGCAGCAGTGGCTCCATGGCCCAGCAGATGATGATCTGCGGCAGTGCCAGCAATACCTTCACGAGCACCGCCCACTGGGTGAGGCGTTCTGGATAGTCGACGTCGAGTTCGCCGGGATAGTCGGGCCGCGCGGCGAGCGTGAAAGGCGGATACCTATCGGTGCTGTTCATCGGAAACCGGTAGTTCATCACCCGCCAGGACCACCGCAGCACTCCGACGTTGACGTCGAAGATGATTCGCGGATATCGCCCGGTGAACAAGATCGCGATACCGGCGACGACGGTCAGCACCGGATACATCAGATAAAGAACGATCAATATGGGGTAGTGCGGCACCGCCAACACGCACCATTTGACGAGAAAGAGCCAGCGCGACGGCGCGTCGATCGCGCCTCGCACACGGACGGCGTCGGACATCACGGCCGGCAGGCGGTGTCGGCGGCATGGCCCCGGCTGATGTCAGCGGCCATCCGGCGATGACTCACCGACTGTAAGAACGTCGCCAGTGCCCACGTCATGAAACGGTCCGAGGCCATCGCCGCCGTTCTCAGCACGGCCTCACCGTGCGAAACCTGAAGCGAGGCAGCCCGGGAGACGGCGGCGGCGCGGCGCCGGCGGGTCTTCTCATACCAGCGCAGCGCCTCGGGCAGATCGGTGTTGTTGCCGCGCTGAAATTCCGAAACCGCCTTGCACAGCACCATTGTGTCGAGCAGTGCCTGGTTGGCGCCTTGCGCAAGCGTGGGCGGCATGGTGTGGGCCGCATCGCCGAGCAGCGTCAGCACTCCATGGCCCGGCCGGGGAATCGGATGGCGGAAATGCGGATAGGGCGAATGCGCCAGATCATCGTCGGTGAGCGTCGCAAGCACGCGATCGACGGGCTCGGACCACCCGGCGAACGTGGACCGGATCATGTCGATCGGGCGTTCGGGTCTGACAAAGCCGGACGACCAGGGCAGGTCGAACCACCACTGCACATCGGAGCCTCCAGCAGGCCACAGACCGAGGCTTGCGCGCTCACCGATGACGACAAAGGCGTCACGCTCATCGGCGCCGTCCGGGAGAGCTGTCAGCCCCTGCCAGCTGCACCAGCCTGTCGGCTCCGCATGGTCTGCGCCGACGGCGTCGCGAACGAGTGAATGCCTGCCATCGGCGCCGATCACCAGGTCTCCCTCGGCCACGCTGCCGTCCGCGAACTCGACCCGCGCGCCGTTACGTCCACCCATCACGGAAACGGCCCTGGCATTACACCGGATACGTTCCGCCGGAAAGCCTTTCAGCAGCCGCTCAAGCAGGACATAACGCGGGACCATCCGAATCGGCTCGCCCAGCCGGTCGGCGATCGAGGCCACGTCCAAGGTGGCCAGCGGGCGCCCCGTCGACGTCATGACCCGCACCGTGGACAGCTGCTGGCCGGCCCTGTCCATGTCCACGCCCAGCTGCCGCAGCACCGTGGCGCCATTGGACCAGATGGTCACCGCACCGCCACCGGCGTGCACATCCGGACGCTGCTCGTAAACAGTCACGTCATGGCCGTCGCGCAATAGCCCCCGCGCAATGGAGATACCGCCGACACCGGCACCGACGACCAGGACCCGCAACGACGGCGCCTGCGCTGCTGGTATCAGCTTCATGGGTCGGCTCGTGAGCCGTTTTGGCTCCACGGCTCAATGTATGACCGCGGCGAGCCCGCTGTACACGGTTTTGGCCCCAGGGCCGTTATCACTTCGTACTCTGTGCCCCCAGTCGGACTCGAACCGACACTTGGCGGATTTTAAGTCCGCTGCCTAGCTCACACATTTGGACCACGTGGCGCTGCGACGCCCGTTCGCCCCCTATCGCTGCTGGTCACGCATCCTGAGGCCACTCACTTTTGTCGATCAGCGTGCGGGAAATCAATAACCTGAGACGAGCCGGAGGACTCTGGCGAAGAGCTTGGACCAAAACGTCGTTCCTTATGAAGGAGCTTGAGCACAATGCCGAATCGCTGGATTGGGAAGCGGACCTGCACGCCTGAACTTTGGTTCCCCATCCCACAATGCGGTGTCAGCCCAATCGGACTGCCTGCGCCACGACGAACTCACATCGGAGTTGCGCCTCGCCCATGTGAGGAACTCCTGCCAGCCGGCGCGGTATTCGACTTCTGTACCGACGGACCAAACACGTCGGTATACGCGGCTACGTCAGGCCTGCACTGGCAGGGGACCGTCACGACGTTTGACTACGTCCTCGTCTAGTTACATCTGTTCGTAACTGATAGATAGTTACGGGCCGGGTCAGTAAGACTGGGCCTATGAGTGAACTCGACAAGGCGTGGGCGATACATGAGATCGACAAGTTCATGGACTCGAGCGAACTCGTCCATACGCCGGCGCGCAATCGCTCTAGTTCGGTCGTGTCTCAAAGAGACCCTGATGCAGTCGTTGCTGGGCATGCGCACGTAGTGGAGCAGATCCTGAACCGAGTCACACCCGGTTGGAGATCGGCTGTCTCTGCCGCAAGTGAGCATCACCAATGGGCGCCGCTGCGTGAAGCGGCAGCGCGAGGAAAGGCGGCGCTGGAAGGTGAAGACGATGTTCGGCTGCATCTTGGAGACGGAGCAGTTCAACGCGATTCAGGTCAGCTTCATCCATCTGCCATAAACAACCTCGTTAGCCGTCGGTGGAGCATTCGACAAGCAGTGATGCATTGGCTCTTTAACGAAGCCATCAGCGGTAACAAACGCCCTGCGTTGAGCGTCGAGGGCGTGGCACGGTCGGTGGATTGGCGCGAGCAGGAGCTCACAACGGATGAGGTAGATGGAGCGTCGGTATGGCTCAAAAACAACGGGCTGATCGAGGGCCTGGAAGCCTGGGGTGGCGGTGTCGTACGCCCATCGCTCACCGGCCAGGGGGAGGCGTTGGTCGAATCAGGACGGACCGTCCGAGACTTCGTTGGCGTTCTGGGCACACCCGGCCACGTAGACGAACCGGCGACCGGCGAGGATAAGTCGGTGTCTGCGGCGGTCTTCTTGGTACATGGACGTAATTCATCTGCGAAATTCGAGGTTGCACGCTGGCTCGAGCAATCCCTAACCGCAGACATCATCATTCTCGACGAGCAGGCGAACCGTGGCCAGACCATAATCGAAAAGTTCCAGGCCCACGCGGACGCCGCCAAGTTTGCCGTCGTCTTGCTCACGAGTGACGACATCGGGGGGACCAGCGATTCAGAGTTACACCCTCGCGCGCGTCAGAACGTGATCTTCGAGATGGGATACTTCTTCGGAAAGCTTGGTCGCGATCGCGTAGCCGTGCTGAACGACGGGGTCGAACACCCATCTGACTTCGCCGGCGTGGGCTACATTCCCTTCTCAGGCAACTGGAAAGAGGCCTTGTCGCGTGAGCTGCGAGCGGTGAATTTTGTCGTTAACCCGACCTAACGGACTGAACTTGGCGAGTGGCCGAGCTTGAAGTGAGTTCGGTCGCGAGCGCCGCTGGGCGGCGCTGATGGGCAATGGGTAAAGAGCAGGCAATCGGTCGCCGCAAGGTGCAAGCTCCAACTTCCGCGACAGCACACGGCGAGTTCCGAGCTGCCATCTAACGCACAGCAGGCGTGAGCAGTGTCCGTCCCCTGTCCCCGGCCGTCAGCCACTCGGCTATCGGGCGGATGGCGTCCCGCATCCGAGCCGTTGATGTCGCTACCATCCGAGGATGGCGTCGGGAACCCAAGATCTCTCAGTCCGTAGTGAGAGTGTCCAACGAATGTACGACCTGTACTTGTCGGATCGCTTCCAGGTCAATCGACGGTATCAACGGAAGCTCGTTTGGAGCGTCGAAGAAAAAGAGAAGCTAATCGACTCGATTTTTCGCGATCTACCGCTGCCCCTCTTCCTCGTCGCAGAACTGGCCACCGAAGGTACGATTACGTACGAATTGATCGATGGATTGCAACGGCTGAACGCGATTTTTGCGTTCCTAGAGAACGAATACTCCGTGGGCGGCCGATTTTTCGACCTCGATTCTCTGGCAGATACAAAATTGCGGAAAGATGAGGGCAAACTTGTTCAACGGAAGCCCATACTCAATCGTGAGGAGTCCGCTGCACTTGCTAACTACACGGTCGCATTATCAGTGTTCCGTGCCGCCGACGAAGCAAGCGTTGAAGAGGTCTTTCGTCGCATAAATTCCGGCGGACGACGTCTCTCCCGCCAATCACTTCGACAAGCTGGGACGATTTCATCGCTAGCTGATCTTGTCCGTGTCGTATCCTCACGAATTCGTGGCGATACCTCTCCCAGCGAGTCAGTACCGCTCCGAAGGATGCCACAATTAAGTATCACAAATTACAACTTGGACTATGGAGTAAACGTTGACGAAATATTCTGGGTTGTTAACGGGATTCTACGTCGCGAAGATGTCCGCGAATCGTTAGACGAGCAACTTGTCCTCGACGTCCTACTCGACTGCTTGATCGAGCCATTGCCGACCTCAGGGACGAGGATAAGAGACGAATACTACAACTATGGCGACCCTGACCAAGGCATCAGTCGAGAATCACTGACGATCGCTAACGCAATTGAAACTGCTGGCGCAGAAAACGTCGCCGATGCTTTCATGCGCGTTTATGACGAGGTTAGGTCCGTCCTCGCGGCTAGCGGCCAGAAATTCTCCTCCCTCATCGCCGCTGGGAGCGGTGGCCGGGCTCCACGTTATTACCACGGTGTATTCATGGCCTTCTACGAGCTCATCGTCAAAGATCGCCTACGGGTTAGGGACTACCAAGCAGCAGCTGCTGCCCTTACAAATATCGGTTCTGGGTCGATGAACGTACCGGGCGGCGGCGGTGACTGGACCGGCCCGACAAAGCGAACCACCATCGATTCAGTCAAGGGGATCATTCGAAGCGCATTTGAAGGCCCGATTGTTGGGGAAGATTTGGCTGCATTCGGCTATGCGAGCCAGCTCGAAACCATTTTGAGCAATGCGCTCGTAGAACAGCAATTATTTGACTGCAAGCAGGGGCTATACAGCCTTGCACCGGTGAGAAAATTTGACGAGGACAACTTCAAAAAGATCGCGAAAACAATGTCAGCGATGGCCAATGGAGGTAAACATACAGTCGGTTACGTGGCAGTTGGAATTGCTGATACAGACGCAGATGCCCAACGGATCACTCAACTCGATGGCGTGAGCCCTATCCTCTTCCGCGGTTTTCGAGTAGTGGGTATAGGCCGTGAAGCTCTCTTGCGAGGAGTAGACCTGAACGACTATTGGCACTGGCTGATCCAAAAGCTCCCTTCGACCGGACTTGAGCCAGGTCTTGCTTCATCCATCGCCAACAGTGCCCGGTTGGTTCCATACCATCAGCACGCGGTCTGTCTCTTTAAAGTACAGGCCGGTGATACCCCGAACTTCTTCGACGGGAAGATCTATGAGCGCTCGGGCTCGGACACGGTCCAAGTGCCCAACGAGCAGTACGTACGCATATTTGACGCTTTCCGCTGACCTGTGCGGAGTACCGACGACGATGAAACTTAAGTCCGGATTTGACGTCACGGACGGTATCGCGATCCACTTGCCGTCGAGTTCGGAATGCGTGCCGAAAGGGTGCAGTGACAGGCCGGTCGAAGAGATTCCGGCGGACTGATGTTCCTAGCTTGCAGCTGCTGCGCGTTTAGCGCGCATTACCTTTGACTGCCGTTGCCGGTGCCCCCAGTCGGACTCGAACCGACACTTGGCGGATTTTAAGTCCGCTGCCTCTGCCAATTGGGCTATGGGGGCCTTGCAGGTCAGCCCTAGTTCTACCCGGCACATCCCCTAGCGCCAACTCCCGGCCCCAGCGCCCACTGGCCTAGGACAAAGATCACACCCCTGCGCGACACACCCTGGCGTCACATTGAAACTCTCCGTCGGATAGTGATACCCCTTGTACAACACCAGGATTCGATCGGACTCTGGTGTGATTCGTCACCAGACCGCGCGAACGCCGACATTGAAAGTTGCCGCCCGCTCCTCGCACGACGGGTCACCTGCGAACTAGGAAATTCCTTAGTTAGCGCAGGTAGTGTTTTCCTTCGTGAGTCGGGAGTTGGATATGTCAGATGCAGTGGCGGTTCGCCAGAATGGAATTGAGGATTATCTCGACGCCCAGGGCGCGATCGACCTGCCTCCCGGCACCACGCTGCTCTCCAACTTCGCACACAACACCGCCGAGTTCGGCGCCACGGCCGCCTACCGCTACCTGGACTTCACGCGCGACGATGACGGTGTCGCACTCGAACTGAGCTGGCTGGAGCTGGACACCCGGATGCGCGCCATCGGCGCCCGCCTGCAGCAGGTCACCCAGCCGGGTGATCGCGTCGCGATCCTGGCGCCGCAGGGCCTGGACTACGTCATCGGATTCTTCGCGGCCATTCAGGCCGGAAACATCGCGGTTCCCCTCTTCGCCCCCGAGCTGCCCGGCCACACCGAACGCCTCGACGCAGTGCTCTCCGATGCCACCCCGTCGGTCATCCTGACCACCGACAGTGCCGCCGAATCGGTGAACGCGTTCTTGCGCAAGCTTCCTCGCGGGCGGCGCCCGCGCGTCATCGCCATCGACGCGGTGCCTGACTCGGTCGGCGCAACATTCGTCCCCGCCGAACTCGATTCCGAGGACCTGGCCTACCTGCAGTACACCTCGGGTTCCACCCGTACCCCGGCCGGTGTCGAGATCACCCACCGCGCGGCCTGTACCAACGTGCTGCAGATGATCCTGGCCGGCGGCCTGGACACCAACATCCGCAGCGTGAGCTGGCTGCCGCTGTATCACGACATGGGCCTGATCATGATCCTGTTTCCCCCGCTGTGCGGCGGCCACATCACCTTGATGTCGCCGTTGGCCTTCGTGCGGCGCCCCCGGCGCTGGGTCAAACAACTGGCCACCGAATCCGCGTTCGGGCGGGTGTTCGCCGCCGCCCCCAACTTCGCCTTCGAACTCGCCGCCCAGCGTGGCCGCCCACCGGCCGGGGAAACCTGGGATCTGAGCAATGTCGCGGGCCTGCTCAACGGATCTGAGCCGGTGACCATCTCCGCGATCGAGAAGTTCACCGAGGCCTTCGCTCCCTACGGATTCCCGGCCACCGCGATCAAACCGTCGTACGGCATGGCCGAAGCCACGCTCTCGGTGGCCACCATCGCCACCGACGCGCGCCCCAGCGTCATCTACCTGGACCGCGACCAGCTCGCCGAGGACCGCGCCGTACCCGTCTCACCGGATGCCCCCATGGCGGTCCCGCACGTCTCCTGCGGTCAGGTGATCTCCAGCCAATGGCTGACCATCGTCGACCCGCGCACCGGAAACGAACTCCCCGAAGGGGAAATCGGTGAGATCTGGCTGCACGGCGACAACATCGGCCGCGGCTACTGGGGCCGCACCAAGGAAACACAAGACACCTTCGGCAACACACTGAAGTCGCGACTCACCCAGCGCAGTCACGCAACCGGAACCGCCACCGAGGCCCGCTGGCTGCGCACCGGCGACCTCGGGGTGTACCTGAACGACAATCTCTACGTCACCGGCCGCATCAAGGACCTCATCATCATCGACGGGCGCAACCACTACCCGCAGGACATCGAGGCCACCGCCTCGGATGCCTCATCCGCGGTGCGTTCCGGATACGTCGCGGCGTTCTCCGTCGCCGCCAATCAACTCGCCGAGGCCGCCATCGCCGACACCAGCGAGCGCCTGGTCATCGTCGCCGAACGCGCACCCGGATCGGGACGGGCCGAGCAGGCTCCCGTCGTCGAGGCGATCCGTGCCGCCATCTCACGGCAGCACAATCTGCCCGTGGCCGACGTCCGGCTCGTCGCCGCGGGAGCGATACCCCGCACCACCAGCGGAAAGCTCGCCCGCGGCGCGTGCCGGGCGGAATACCTCACCGACACCTACCGCTAAAACTGGCCTCAACTGTGCGTTGAATCACACTGGGAGTCCGCCCCCTCGCGTTGAGAGCGCGCGGTATCGGTGTTTGACTTAGTAGATGGCCACTACGAGCCCGCCGCAGGTGTCCCTTCAGGACGCCAAAGCCGCCGACGCGAACCTCGCTGATCGCATCAATGCGCTCTTCCAGTCGCATCGTCGTCCCGACGGCCGGATGTGGACCAATGATGAGGTCGCCAACGGAATCAAGAAGGCTCACCCCGGCATCAAGGTCGGCGGTGCCTACCTCTCGGCGCTGCGCACCGGTAAGCGCGCCCGTCCCGCCATCGACCTGCTCGGCGCACTGGCCGACTTCTTCCGCGTTCCGCTCTCGGTGCTCACCGATCCCGAGCGCACCTACTCGCTCGATGAGCGTCTCGGTGCGCTGGATGAGACCACGCGGGACGAGGTGGAGCTGATCGCGTTACGTGCGATCGGCCTGAACAAGCAGAGCCTGGAAACAGTCGCCGCCGTGCTCGATCACGTGCGCGCGCTGCAGGGCCTGCCGACGGTGGACAACCCGGTCAGCAACGGGCAGTAATCATGCCGAAGATGCGTTGTGTCACAACCGATCTACGGTCCACTCGCGAACTTCAAGCTATCCACAAGCAGTGCACCCGCAAGCTGGCGGACCTGGGTCTGGACACGCTCACCACCGTCGAGGACATCCGCGCCCGCGCCAGTGAACTCAGCGAGCGCGACATCCAGCTGGTGCCCTACGCGCTCTCCGGCAGCGGCGTGCACGGCCTGCTGGTCCGCACCGATGCCACCGACTACGTGGTGTACGACAGCGACACCACCACCATGCATCGCGAGCACATCATCCTGCATGAGCTGAGCCATGTGATGTGTGGACACACCAGTTCAAGCAAGCGTGAACTGGCCGAAGTCCTGTGTCGCGAGACCTATCTCGACGACCAGGAGGTCGAGGCAGAAATGCTCGCCTCCATGATGGGCCAGCGCGTCAGTCCCGACAGCCACCGCCCCATCCCCGTCACGAACGCCAACCTGCGGCGCATCCTGGCATCACTCGTGCTGGAAGGCTCACCGGCGGCACCGTGACCTCAGTTTTTGAAGACTCCGCCGCGGCGTATTCGATAGCGGCCGTCTTCAGCTTTGGCGCCGTGGTCGTGGTCGCCGCCGCGATGCTGCGTTCCCGGGTCCGTCCACCCGCCTCGGTGGCACTGTTGTTGTCATTCCTCTTCAAGGGCATCGCCGTCACCCTGGCGACACCACCGCTCTACGAGAAGTTCGACAACTTGGTCGGCGTACATAACATGGGCCGGCTCGTCTTGAACCTCTCTGGCGGCATGGCATGGACCGCATGCGTTCTCACCGTCATCACCTTCTGGGGTGAATCCGGTCCCCGTGCGGTGCAGCGCGCACGGCTCTGGGTTGGCATGGCGGTAGCCATCGGCGCCGCGCTGACTCTCTGCTGGTTTGTGGCACCGACTTCCGAACTGCCACAAGACTTCTACGCCTCGCACGGCAACAAGCCGGCCTGGGTGCTCTACATGCTGATCTATCTGATCACCTACGGCCTGGGCGCCCTCCTGATCACCGTCAAATGCCTGCAGTACGCCCGTTTTCACGATGTCGCGTGGCTGCGACGCAGCATGCTGCTCACCGCGGCCGGAGCCGCCATGTGCCTGTTGTTCTGCATCATGCGGGCACACTCGGCCATCTACGGCATGATCACCAACGACAGCTACTCCTGGCAGCGTCTGGCCCCACTGGCCGCCACCATCGGGCAGATCCTCATCGTGGTAGGCCTTGCCGGACCGTCCTTCTCACAGCTGGTCACCTCGGCACGCCAACGCATCCAGGCCTACCGGCAGCACCGTCAACTCGAGCCGCTGTGGACCGCGCTGTATGAGGGCAACGCCCAGATCGCACTGGCACCACCGCAGGCCGCCATCGGCGATCACAATTATCGGCTCTACCGCAGAATCGTCGAGATCCGCGACGGCCTGAGCGCCATCCGCCCCTACCTCACCGAAGACGCGTCCACCACGTCAGCGGCGCGCCAAATTCATTCGGCCATCGAACAACAGCGCACCGCACCGCAGCACGACAAGACCTCCGGCACCAAGATCATCGGCGAACGTACCGGCGCCAACCGCAAGGAAGAACTGAACTGGCTCCTGGACGTCGCCCGGGAGCTGCAGAAGATCAACCGCCAACACACGCCTGCGACGCTGGCGCCGGACTTGGTTTCGTCGTCGTCCGGGCAGACGAGCTCGTAAACACCCGCACGATCTCGCGGATGGCGATGAACACCAGATAGGACCCGAATACCAGCGCGAGCCAGCGCGCGTTCAGGGCGAGCGCCAGCAGCGCCCCAATGACGGTGCCCGGCAACGCGAATGCCGCCAACCGGAAACCAATCGGAGCATCAGCGGTGCCCTGACGCAGATGTGTGGTCGCCGCGACCAGCGCGTTGGGCAACATCACCATCAGCGAGGTGCCCTCTGCCACGTGCAGATCGGAACCAAACAGCACCAGCATCGCCGGAACCGTCAGCAGCCCACCGCCGAGACCCAGTGCGGCCGACCACGCACCGACCACGAAACCGACCACGGCACCGATAGCGATGACCGATGGCAAATGGGCGAGCACAGCGTCGGGAAGCAGCGCCTCACCCGCCGAAGGGTCGATGCCTGCGGCGCTGAGCAGCAGTTTGAGCGCGGTGGCCAGCAGCACAAAAACGAACAGCGCCTTGAGGATCCACTCGGGAATGCGGGCCACCAGCTTGGCCCCCACCACCGCGCCGATCACGCCGCCCGCCATCAGCCCGGCGCCCGCCACCACGTCCACCTTCGCCCCGTGCAGCGCGTAGACGGTGCTGCCCGCGATCGCGGCAGAGACGTTCGGCAGCGTCGAGGTGCCGTGAATGACGGCCCGGCTCAATGTGGTCGCCCGAGCCAGCGAGGGCACGGTGATCACTCCGGTGCCACCGCCCAGCAGGCCGCCCGACATACCGCCGAGCACCCCGATGCGGGCAAGCGTCGCCAGGCTCGGACGCGGCCCAGGATCTCCGGTCACCCGGCCACCCGCAGCTTCTCGATATCGGAGAACTCGGACAGCCGGAAGAACGCCTCGGCGCGATCCAGGATGCGCTCACGCATCGTCACCGTCTGCCCGTGGTTGCAGCCGGCCAGTAGGGCGAAGTAGGCACGCGGCATCCGGACCGCCGCCTCCCGCGACTCGGCCAGCCGCATCGGGTCTTCGGACCCGGCGAAAAACAGTGTGGGCGTCTCGATTTGGAGCAGGACATCTTCGGCGACACCCGGCTCGGCATCCCACTGCCGCAGCAGCGCCGCCAGGCCACGCTGGCCCAGGGCCTCGATGGTCGCCCGGAATCCCGAGCTCATCTGCTGGCCGCGGTGTGCCTCCCAGCCGTCGACGAAGGCCTCCAGACCGGACTCCTCCACCACGCGAACGGCGTTGGGGAAGATCAGAACGTCCACCGCGCCACGCTGCGGCCGGTGCGAGGACCCCGCCACCACCAGTGAGGTGAGCCGCTCGGGCGCGGTGGCGGCAAGGGTGAGCCCGATGCGCCCGCCCAGCGAGTAGCCGATGTAGTGCGTCCGGTGGATGCCCAGGTGATCCATGACCGCGCAGACATCTCGCGCCGACGAGGCGATGGCGTATCCGCCGGGATGATCAGGCTTCTCGCTGGCGCCGTGCCCACGCACGTCGATGGTGGTCACCCGGTACTGCTGAGACAGCTGCGCGATGTAGCCGTGCTTGGACCACACGGCCGAGTTCTGCAGGCTGCCGTGCACCAACACCACATCGGCGACACCGGGCCGCGCGCGCCCATATGTCCGGTACGCGACCGCGGCACCGTCCGGGTCGGGCCGTCGCACGAAACCTGTTTCCGAAACCCCAATTTCGCGTACTTCGGCCTTCGACATCAATCCGGACATGGGATATCCAAACCTTCCGCACCTAATCAAACGTTGCTGATCCGGGCTCCGCGCGGCGCTGCGCTTTCTCAACTGACCGTTTATGGAACTTCAACTGTCCGTTATCGGTCCGTGTTGATATATCAACTGTCAGTTGATTTGATCAACTTGTCAACTGGAGCAGGGGGTACATTGTCAACTGTTACGCAGGTCACATGGTTACGTGTTAAGGCCTGGTTACCTGCGTAAGGACATCGCGATGCCGTCGAGGATGTCGTGCTCGCTGACCACCAGCTCGGTGATGCCGGCGCGGGCAGAAAACTCGCGCGCCAGTTCCTGCACGACGATCGATCCACCACCGATGACGTCGACGCGTCCCTCATGCATCGGCCCTAGGGCGGCGCGCTGCGCGCGCGGCATCGCGATCAACTCGGACGTCACCTCGGACAAACGCTCCAGCGGCACCCGCGACAGGTGAATCGCGGCGGGATCGTAGGCATCCAGCCGGTGCGCCAGCGCCGCCAGCGTGGTGAAGGTGCCCGCCACCCCCACCCAGGTTCGCGCGTCCTGGACCGGCACCACCTCGAACGTCCGCGCCAGCTGCGCACGCACCGCATCGCGTGCTGCCTCGATCTCATCGTCGGTGGGCGGATCCGAGCGCAGGCACCGTTCGGTGAGCCGTACGCATCCGATATCGGCCGAGAAGCTGGCCCTCACCTCATCGGCATCACCGATCACAGTCTCGGTCGACCCTCCGCCAAGATCCACCACAACATAGGGTCCGGCCGCCGAATCCAACTCGCCTACCGCGCCGGCAAATGACAGCCCGGCCTCCTCGGTGCCCGTGATCACCTCCGCCACCGCGCCCGGAACAACGGATCCGAGCAACTCAGCGGTCATCGCAAAGAATGCCTCGCGGTTCGTGACGTCACGCGCGGCCGAGGTGGCCACCATGCGCACACGCTGTACCCCAAGGGAGCTCATCAATTCCGTGTACGCCCCGAGCGCCACTCGGGTGCGCGCGATGGCCTCCGGCGCGAACTCCCCCGTCGCGTCCACGCCCTGCCCCAGCCGCACAATCCGCATCTCGCGGTGCACATCGGTCAGCCGTCCGGCGTCGTCAACATCCGAGACCAGCAGGCGGATCGAGTTGGTGCCGCAATCCACGGCGCCAACCCGCAGGGCCGTCACCAGACCTCCGGCAGCACACCCGGCATGGTGCCCAGCAGCTCTCGAATCGCCTCATCCCCCAGAGGATTGACTCCGGGCCCCACGGCAAGTGAATGTCCGATCAGCACATGCAGACACTTCACCCTGTCCGGCATTCCGCCTGCGGTCACCGTGGTGCCGAGCGGCTCGATGGCGTCACGCTCGGCGAGGTAGCTCTCGTGAGCGCGCTGATACGCGGCGGCCAGCTCCTCATCGGAGGCAAGGCGATCGGTCATATCGCGCATCAGTCCGCCGGACTCCAGACGGCTCGCCGCGGCCGTCAGAGCCGGGTGCGTCAGGTAGTAGAGGGTGGGAAACGGTGTGCCGTCGGGGAGCCGCGGAGCGGTCTTGACGACGGCGGGCTCCCCGTTGGGACAACGGTAGGAGACCTCCAGCATGCCTCGCGGTGCGCGACCCAATTGCCTTGTGACCGCGGCGATATCGTCGTCGGAGATCACGGGATCGGCGCCGGGGCGGTCGGTATGGCCGTGGGCGAGTCGGCGATGTTGTGCCACAGGTTGGTGTACCACGGGTTGCCGTTGTCCACGGGCCCCTGGCTCTGCGGTTTGGCATCGACGGGGGTGTTCGGCAGCTGCACCTGGAACGGCACCTCACCCGGCATCACGAATCCCAGCCGCTCACGTGCCTGGGCGGCGATATAGGCCGGGTCCGCCAGCCGGCGCTTCTTGTCCTCGAGCCCGGCGATCTGGTCGCGCAGCTGAGCTTCGGCCGCTGCCAGCTGATTCCGTTCTGCCTGTTGCGAGAAGTAGGTGCGCACCGGACCGGCCACGGTCAGGGTCAGCGCACACACCACGGCGGCAAGAACAGCGGCCCGGCGTGCGGTGGACCCCAGGCGCTGCTCGGACTGATGCTCGGCACTGCGTTCGATCGACGCGGCCACCGCACCGGTCGCCCCGCCGGTCTTGGCAGCCTTGGCAGGAGCCGCCGGACCGCTGCGGGCTGGGCCTCGGACGACCTTCTGCACCGGCCGCTTGACCGGTGTCCGTTTACGGGCAGCCGGAGCCGGACCCCGCGACCTACCGGACGCGGGGCGGCGCTTGGAATCAGCCATAGCTCGGCCTCAGCCCGTCGGCTTGTCCGCTAGTCGGACGTCTCGATCGAGAACCGCGGGAAGGCAAGGTCTCCCGCGAAACGGGCAGCGTCCCCAAGTGTTTCCTCGATACGCAGCAGTTGGTTGTACTTGGCCACCCGCTCGCTACGCGCCGGGGCGCCCGTCTTGATCTGGCCGCTGCCCACCGCGACCGCCAGGTCCGCGATGGTGGTGTCCTCGGTCTCGCCACTGCGGTGGCTCATCATCGTCTTGTAGCCGCTGCTGTGCGCCAGTGTCACCGCATCCAGCGTCTCGGTGAGGGTGCCAATCTGGTTCACCTTGACCAGCAGGGCATTGGCGGCGCCCCGCTCGATGCCCTCTTCGAGGCGCTCGGGGTTGGTGACGAACAGGTCGTCGCCGACCAGCTGCACCCGGTCACCGATCGCCGTGGTCAGTGCCACCCATCCGTCCCAGTCGTCCTCGGACAGCGGGTCCTCGATCGACACCAGCGGGTAGGCGTCGAGCAGCTCGGCGTAGAAGGCGCCCATCTGCTCGGCGGTGCGCTTCTCCTTCTCGAAGCTGTAACCGTCAGCGGCGCTGTAGAACTCGGTGGCCGCGACATCCAGCGCCAGCGCCACATCCGAGCCCAGCTTGAGACCTGTCGCCTCGATCGCGGTGCTGATCAGATCCAGCGCGGCCCGGGTTCCGGCGACATCGGGGGCGAACCCGCCCTCGTCACCCAGTCCGGTGGACAGGCCCTGCTTCTTGAGCACGGACTTCAGCGAGTGGTACACCTCGGTGCCCCAGCGCAGCGATTCCTTGAAGCTCGGCGCACCGATGGGCGCCACCATGAACTCCTGGACATCGACCCCGGTGTCGGCGTGTGCGCCGCCGTTGAGGATGTTCATCATCGGCACCGGCAGGATGTGCGCGTTCGGGCCACCCAGGTACCGGAACAGTGCCAGCCCGGCCGAGTCGGCGGCAGCCTTCGCCACCGCCAGCGAGACGCCCAGGATGGCGTTGGCGCCGAGGCGCGACTTGTCCGGGGTGCCGTCCAGATCGAGCAGGGCCTGATCGATGAGGCGCTGGTCATCGGCGCTCTCACCGATGATGGCCGGGGCGATCTCGTCGAGTACGGCGTTCACGGCCTTGGTGACACCCTTGCCGCCGTAACGTGCGTCGCCGTCGCGCAGCTCAACGGCCTCATGCTCACCGGTGGAGGCACCCGAGGGGACCGCCGCCCGTGCGAACGTGCCATCGGTCAAGGCGACCTCGACCTCGACGGTCGGATTGCCGCGTGAATCGAGGATCTCGCGGGCGCCTACCTGCTCAAGAATCGGCACTGTCTCTCCTTAGGGGTGCTGCGGTTCCGACGTCGTATGTTGATGAGCCACTCGGGCGAAGAACATCGGGTACAGACTAGTGCTACAGCGACCCGCCCTTGGCGTAGGCCGTGGCCCAATCCCGTACCTGCTCGGCGTACACGTCCGACATGTTGTACGCCCACAGCGCCTTGATCCAGCCCTCGGTGGTGCTCAGGTCGCCACCACGCGAGCACAGGTACCCCGCCGCCGACAGCGCCGCATCATCGATGTTGTCGGGACTGGGGTCGCCCTCACCTGCGGCGCGAACGCCGTAGATGCGCCAGGTCTCGGGGATGAACTGCATGGGTCCCATCGCCCGATCCTGGTTCGCGTCACCGTCCAGCACGCCCTTGTCGGTGTCCGGAAGCCGCAGGTTTCCGTTGGATCCATCCAGGCGCACCCCACGGATCGGGGGCAATGCGTCGCCGTTGGGGTGCAGTTCGGCGCCGTGGTAGGTGCCGTTGTGGCTCTCGACAGTGCCAATTCCGGCCAGCGTCGTCCACGCGATCTTGCACCGTGGATTCTCGCGCTCGGCAACCTTGGCCGCGTATGCGTACGCCTCCAGGGCGATGACGGGGATTCCCGTCTTCTGGGCACGCGGGGTGGACCAGTCACGGAGCTGGTCAGCGGGACGGCCATGAATCTGCGCGGGCGGCGTCTCGATATCGGGCACCGGATCTCCGGCAGGCGGCGGCACCCCCTGCGGTAGCGGGGTACGCCCACCCAACTGCCAGGAACAGCCCGCTGCCAGCAGAAACGTCGAAATGGAGACGACGAGCACGATCCGCACTAAGCGCGCCGACAAGGAGCGCACGGCGAGGGACGACACGACGGAACTCCTAGACGGTGCGATGGATTGCTCTCCATCGTCGCATGAGCTGGACACACACGGACGCAGCCGATGCGTTGCCATCGCTTCCACAGGACCTATTCAGGTAAGGTCAGCCGCACCTTGGCAAGCGTTGGCTAGCCAAAGTCACATGAGGGAAAAGGACCCTGGACATGCGCAGTATCGGCGTGCTAGCCGACGGGCCGACTCACTTCTCGCAATACTTCAGCAGCGGCCTCATCGGACTGCGCGAGGGCCTCGAATGCGGGATCGTCGTGATGATCCTGGTGGCGTTCCTGGTCAAGTCGAACCGACGCGACGCGCTGCGCTGGGTGTGGCTGGGTGTCGCCGGTGCCATCGCGATGACCCTGCTCGTCTTCCTGACGATCCACTTCGGCAGTAACACCATTAGCGACCTGGGCGCCGAAGCGATCGCCGGGGTGGCCTCGCTGGTCGCGGTGGCGATCGTGACCACCATGGTGCTGTGGATGCGCACCGCCGCCGCCAGCATCGCCGGCGAGCTGCGTCAGGGCATGGCCCAGGCACTGGAAGCCGGCTCGCTGGCGGTCCTGACCGTGGCGTTCCTGTCCGTCGGGCGTGAGGGCGTCGAAACCGCCCTGTTCATGGTCGGGTACGCCAAGGCCGAAACCGCCTGGCCCCTGGCCGGACTCGTCACCGGAGTCGCTGCCGCGGCCGCGCTGTCCTATGGCATGTACCGCGGTGCGGTCAGGATCAATCTGAGCAAGTTCTTCAAATACACCGGCGCCTTCCTGGTCGTGGTGGCCGCTGGCATCCTGTCCTATGGCATCGGCGCCCTCCAGACCGTCGGATGGCTTCCCGGGCTGTCGCACAAGGCCTTTGACATCACCGGCTGGTTCGACTGGAGCGCCTGGTACGGCGAGCTGCTGCGCGGCATCTTCAACGTGACACCGACCCCGACGGTGCTGCAACTGGCGGGCTGGATCACCTACCTGGTGATCGTGCTCGGCCTCTTCCTACGTCCTGTGGCCACTCAGCCCAAGGCGCCCACCACCGACACCATAGAAGCCCAACCCGAGAGGACCGCTGGATGAAACCATCACTCGCCTACGTGGCCGCCGCGCTTGCGATGGCCACCGGTACGACCCTGGCGGCCTGCACCCCCAAGGAGCCCGCCGAGAGTGGTGCCGCCGGTGCTGGTCAGGAAATCACCGTCACCGCCACCGACACCAGCTGCGAGGTGTCCAAGACCGAGGCCACCACGGGCCCAGTCACTTTCAAGGTGACCAACAACGGGTCGAAGGTCACCGAGTTCTACGTCTACGACAAGGGCGACCGCGCACTCGGTGAGGTCGAGAACATCGGCTCGGGCATCAACCGCAAGCTCATCGTGCAGTTCACCGAGCCCGGCACCTACCAGACCGCATGCAAGCCCGGCATGATCGGCGACGGCATTCGCGGCGACTTCACGATCACCGGAGCCGCGGTGAAGCTCGACGCCGAGGGCAAGTTCAAGGACGCCACGGACCGCTACCGGGGTTACGTGATCAGCCAGGTGGACGCCCTCAGTGAATCCGCCGGCAAGTTCGTCGAGGCGGTCAAGGCCAAGGACATCGCCTCCGCCAAGGCCCAGTACCCGACCAGCCGCGTGTACTACGAGCGGATCGAGCCGGTGGCCGAGGCCTTCCCCAACGACCTGGACCCGCGAATCGACTTGCGCGAGGCCGACCTTCAGCCCGGCGAGAAGTGGACCGGCTACCACCGCCTGGAGAAGGACCTGTGGGTGACCGGCCTGCAGCCCGATACCGACGCCATCGCCGATCAGCTGCTCAAGGACATCAAGGAGCTCTCAGACGGCGTGCGCGCCAAGGACTTCGACATCAACACCACCAAGATCGCCGGTGGAGCGCAGACGCTGCTCGACGAGGTGGCCAGGACGAAGATTTCCGGTGAGGAAGAGGCCTTTAGCCACACCGATCTGTGGGACTTCCAGGCGAACGTGGACGGCTCCCAGAACGCGGTCGCTACCGTGCGCCCGATCCTCGACGAGCGCAAACCCGAACTGGGACAGGCGATCGACAAGCGGTTCAAGGAAGTCGACACCCTGCTGGGCAAGTACCGCAAGGGTGACGGATTCGTCTTCTACGACACGGTGACCCAAGATCAGCGCATCGAGCTGGCACATGCCATCGATGCGTTGTCCAAGGAGGTCAGCGAGGTGCAGGGTGTCATCGCCGGACGGTAACGGGTTCAACCGCCGCAAGCTGCTGGGCGCGGCGGGGGTTACCGCCGCCGTGGCCGGCGCTGCGGGAGCCGGAGTGCTGGGCGGCCGCGCGAGCGCGGCAAGCGTCGGACCGGACAACGTCAAGGTCCCGTTCCGCGGCGAACACCAGGCCGGGATCACCACCCCGGCGCAGGACCGCATGCATTTTTGCGCCTTCGACGTGATGCCCAACGCCACCCGCGGCGAGGTGCAGGCCATGCTGCGTCAGTGGACCGAGATGGCCGAGCGGATGTCCCAGGGCGAGGAGACCACACCGGGCGGTGCGCTCGACGGCAATCCCTATGCCCCGCCGACCGATACAGGCGAGGCGCTGGACCTGGCCGCCTCCGCACTGACCCTGACGATCGGCTTCGGCCCTTCGTTCTTCCGTAAGGACGGGGTGGACCGGTTCGGCATCGCCAACAAGCTACCGGCACCACTGCAGGAACTGCCGAAGTTCCGCAACGAGAAGCTGGACCCTGCCCGCTGCGGCGGCGATATCTGCATTCAGGCCTGCGCCGACGACCCACAGGTCGCGGTGCACGCCATCCGCAACCTGGCCCGGGTGGGCTTCGGAACCGTCGCGGTCAAGTGGTCGCAGCTCGGATTCGGCCGCACCTCCTCGACCAGCCGGTCGCAGGTGACACCGCGAAACCTGTTCGGGTTCAAGGACGGCACCCGCAACATCAAGGCCGAAGACACCGGGAAGGTCAATACCAGCGTCTGGGTGGCCAAGGGCGACAACCCCGAATGGATGACCGGCGGCACCTACCTGGTGGCGCGGCGCATCCGGATGCTGATCGAGAGCTGGGACCGCACCGTACTCAACGAGCAGGAACGAGTCATCGGGCGCGCCAAGGGATCGGGTGCGCCGATCGGCCAGAGCGACGAGTTCGCGGCCATCGACTTCACCGGCAAGAAATCCGATGGGGAACCGCTGCTGGATGTGGACGCGCACGTGCGACTGGCCTCCGCCGAAGAACTGGGCGGTATCGAGATCCTGCGCCGCGGTTACAACTTCACCGATGGGTCGGACGGGTTCGGGCATTTGGACGCGGGGCTGTTCTTCATCGCCTTCGTGCGCAATCCGCAATCGCAGTTCATCCCGATGCAGCGCAAGCTGGCCACCGAGGACGCCCTCAACGAATACATCCTGCACACCGGTTCGGCGATCTTCGCCTGTCCACCGGGCCTGGGCCCCAAGGAGTATTGGGGTCAGTCGCTCTTCGGCTAGCTGAGCAAGGTCCTGCCGTACCAGTCGTTCTCGTCGACGACGCCCGGCAGCGCGAAGAAGTATCCGCCCCCGAACGGCTGCACATAGTCGACGAGGGGCTCGTCGTTCAACCGGTTCTGCACGGTTTCGAACTGGCGCTCGAGGTCCTGCTGGAAACAGACGAAGACATGTCCCGACTGCATGTTCCCGTTCGGTTCCACGCCCAGGTCGTAGTTGTAGGAACGCCGGACCAGCCGCTGGTTGTCAGTTTCGGCGGTGCGCGGGTTGGCCAGCCGGATATGCGCATCCAGGGGAATGGTCTGACCTTCGGGGTCAGTTGTGTAGTTGGGGTTATCGAACTCGTTGTTCCCGTCCAACGGGGCGCCGCTGTCGCGACGTCGACCGAACATCCGCTCCTGCTCGTTGATGGAAACCCGATCCCAGAACTCGACGAGCATCCGGATGAGGCGTACCACCATGTAGGTGCCGTCCGCGGTCCACGCGGGTTCGCCATCGCCCACCCAGATCAGCTTTTCGGCATCGTTTGACACCGGGTTGGCGGTGCCATCCTTGAACCCCAAAAGGTTTCGGCCCGTTCCGGACGGGCGCGGGGGCGAGTTGTACCCCTCGATCCGCCAGCGCATCTGCAGATCGCCCCGCACCGCGCGGGTGATATCGCGCAGTGCGTGATGCACGGTATCCGGATTGTGGGCGCACAGCTGAACCAGCAGATCACCGTGTGTCCACGCCGCATCGGGAAAGTCGTTGGGAAATACCGTCATTGGTTTGAGCTTGGCGGGCTTGCGGTCGGTCAGCCCGAATCGGCTATCGAACAGGCTGGACCCGACCGCCACTGTGACGGTGAGGCCGTCGGCCTCGACCACGGGCCCAACCACCTCGCTATCCGCCGGCGGTTGCCCGACCCCCAGCTCGGGCGGGGTGCCGCCGGTACAGAGGAACCGCGCCCGCTCGGTCAACTTCTTGAAGGCCCCAGCCAGCGCATCCCTGTTCTTGGACGTCACATCGAATGCCACGTGGCAGGCGAAGTTCTGCTTCTCTGCGGGCACCGGGGTGAGGATTCCCGACTGCTTGGCCCCGTGGAATGGGTACCGATTCGGGGGCGCGGCCACTGCCGCCGCGTTCGCGTCAACCTCGGCACCGTGCGCCAGCACCGCACCCGTGACGGCCGTGCCTGCGGCCCCGATGGCCGCGCCGCGGAGGAAGTTCCTGCGGTTGACATCCATATTGCGCGCCTCCTTGGTCATCGGCTCGGCGGAAGTTCGATGAGCAGTGGCACCGAGGCGAGCGTCTCGAGCACCTGCCCCAGCGCGGCATCCACCGCCTGGCGACCGGCCAGCGGCACCTGCTCGAGCGGACGCCACTGTCCACCCTGCTGCGTCGCCTTGAGTGCGGCGTCAAGGATATCGAGCTGGGAGTTGCTTTCCGCCAATAACTTCGGCGCGCGGGCATTGATCAGCGCAGAGAACTGGCCCAGCACCGCCCGGGTGGCTTCGACCGCAGCTGCCGCCTCCGCGTACTCGGTTCCCGCTCCCTGGTTCGTGTAGCCCATGAGCTGGAATCGCAAGGTGTCCTCGAGGATTTCGTGTGGGCGTTTCGTCTGGTCGGCCGGCTCGGTCATCACGTCCGCCAGGTTGGCACGCAGCTTGTCGATGGTCGAGACCAATTCGTCTGCCACCGGCACCAACACCGGCGCGGGTTGCCCGTGCCACAACCCGTACTCCAGGCGGCGTAAGCCCTTGAAATCGGGATCGTGCACCCCATCGGGGAGCCCATGCGGCAGCCCGGCGATGGCATCCCCGTAGTCCTTGAAACTGCCGTACGCCGCACCGATTCGGTTCCAGGTCAGAATCGCCGGCAGCCAATACTTCTTCGCCGCTTCGATGTTGCCCGCGGCAAGGTCGGCACGAAGTGCGCGCGCCTGGGTACCCAGCACCGCCAGGAGATTGTCGGCGTAACGCTGGTAGGCCTGCATCGGCGGCTTGAGATCGTCCTCGGTCACCCTGACCACCGGCTGCGGCGCCCCGGGGTCGGCCTTGCCCCGGACTTGTTGAGATGCCGAGTATCTGGCGGGCTCTCCGGCCATCAGGCACGCGAACTTGTACGTGCCGTCCGAGAGCGTCGCGGTGAGCGTGGCGCTGGTGGAGGGGCCCAGGGTCTCGATCTCGGCGACCACACCGTTGTTGCCGTCCACGAGGTTGATCTCACCGGTCTTGCCCGACTTGTTGACGACAGAGAACGTCTGCAGGCCGGTACCCGCGGACGTCCAGTCGTCGGCGCACCCGTCGGCCGTCACGGTGACTTGCGTATCGGCATCACGGTTGGCGGACGGCAGAATCGCAATCACCACGGCCGCCACGAGTACCGGTACCACCACGATGGTCGCGGCAACCGCGAAGGGGCGCTGGCCGATCACGCGCGCGAAGGCCGAGGGTTCCTCGTCGGGCTCGGACGCGGCAGCGGGCGAATGGTTTTCACGTGATACCCGCAAGAACGGGGGTATCACCAGTATCAGATATCCAGCCCAGGCCACCACCTGCAGCACGGTCATCCGCGGGGTGAGCTGGGTGATGCCGGTGACGATGGTGGCCCACCAGGAGTCCGCGGAGATGCGCTGACTCAGATCGAAGGCGTACCAGGTCCGCCCGGGCAACCAGCCCGCGGTCTGTAGATCCCCGATGCCGTAGGCCAGAATTCCGGCGGCGATCACAATGAGCACGACCGCCGTGCGGGTGAAGAACACTTTGAGGTTGAGCTTCACCGCGCGGCGATACAGCAGCCAGCACAACGTCACCGCGATCGCCAGCCCGAGGGCGCCACCGATCACCGGTCCGGTGGTCTCCCCCGCCGCCTTGGCCGCGGTCCAGAAGAACAGCGTGGTCTCTAATCCCTCGCGGGCGACCGCCAAGAACGCCGTCAGGGCCAGCGCGCCCGCACCGAGGGTGAGCGCGTGCTCCACCTTGCCGGACAGCTCACCGGAGAGGCTGGCGGCGGTGCGCGACATCCAGAAGATCATCGCGGTGACCAACCCGACGGCCAGGATGCTGAGCACGCCGCCCACCACGTCCTGGCCGGTTGCGCCCAGCGAGCTGGTCGTGGAGGTGAGCACCGCCGCGAAGCTGGCCGATACCGAGAGCGCCCCGAGCACGCCCAGCCACACCGGCGCCGTGGCCCGGCGCCCGTTGGCCGCCAGCGGTGAACGATGGACGGCGGCAAGCAGGATGCTCACCACAAGTCCTGCTTCGAGACCCTCTCTCAGGCCAATCAACAGATTGGGGACCGCATCCGATAACACCACGTAGATAAGGTATGGCGTACCTAAATGCTGTGCAAATGCTGTGCGGACCATGGTCCCGCGAGGCCAGGCACAAAGTCCCGCCGCACGGTCTCCCGGGCTACGCCCTAGCTCTCGGCGGGTACCTCGACGGCATCGTCGGCAGGAGCCTCAACCGGATTCCTCAGCCAATGCTCGCGCCACTCCCCGGCAGCGACATCACGCAGATCGGCGCTCGCCAATCCGGCGGCGGTGTCCTCACCGCGGCGATCGGCCAGGATGCTCTTCTCGGCGCGACGCACGGTATCCATGAATTCCAAAACATCTGCCCGCAACTGGTTCTCGGCATCCCCATCCAGCTCGATGGTCACCGAAAGCAGCTGCGCCGGGATCAACTCGGTGGGCAGACCAGCGGCCGTCACGCGGCCGAGCACCTTCTGCGTGAGTGCCAGGGCCGGCTGGCCGCTGGACACGCCGTCCAGACACGAGTCGCGATCCTTCTCCTGCGCCTTACGCTCTTCCCATTGCGCCAGTTGCTCTTCCAGCGAGATCGAGCTGGAATCGCCACCGGCGCCGAGGATCACCGGAATGCGGTTGCCCAACTTTTTCAGCAGCGCCTCGGCGACATCATCGATGTTGAAGGGATGCTCCGGGGCATCCTCGGCGATGCGGGCGTGGAAAAGCACCTGCAGCAGTACATCCCCCAGCTCTTCACGAAGCTCGTCGACGTCACCGGTACGCACCGCGTCGAACAGCTCGTAGGTCTCTTCAAGCAGGTATCGCCGCAGCGAATCGTGAGTCTGGGTGCCCTCCCACGGGCCGTTCGTGCGCAGCCTGTCCATTACCGCCACCGCGTCGATGAGCTTCTCGCCCTGCCGCACCGGCGGTGCGATGACCGTGGCCCCGGCCGCGATCCGCGCCTTCACCTCCGGATGGTTGCGGTCCGAGGACAACAGCGCCGGGGCGTCCTCACCGATGTACACCGGACGTGCGGTCGACAGCGACCACGCCAGGCGGACGGGAAGCTCCTCGGTGTACTGCAGATCACCGGCAAGCAAACCGACGGCCTCGACCGGCACCATCGACGGATGGCGCGGGTCCACAAGGATGACGGTCATTTGCTCACCTCCACTGGTGTTATATCAACACTGCCCGCGGGGCGCCCCGACAACGCCAGCAGCAGATCGACAATCATGTGCACCAGCTCCAGGTCGCGGATGCGCTCTGAGCCCACGCCCCCGTCGCCGGCACGCGGGATGGGAACCTGCACAACGGAAGTCGTCGCACGATATTGCGCGGCCGGGTGCAAACGCTTGAGCCGCAATTGCGCCGAATCCAGAAGCGGCAACGGCTGTATTCGGATGTTGGTACCGACCACCGAAAGATCGGTGATTTCCATCTCACGGCACAGCAAACGCAGCGAGGCCACCGCGACCAGTCGCTGCACCGGAAGCGGCAGCGGACCGTACCGGTCGACGAGTTCCTCGACCGCCGCGCCGATCTGCGCGGCGTCCCCGGCCGCCGCCAGCCTGCGGTACGCCTCAAGGCGCAACCGGTCGCTACCGATGTAGTCGGTGGGCAGGTGCGCGTCGACCGGCAGATCGATACGCACCTCCTTGGGTTCCTCGGCGGTCTGCACCGTCTTGCCGTCGGCCGCCGCGCGATACGCCTCGACAGCCTCGCCGACGAGCCGGACGTACAGATCGAACCCCACCCCGGCGACGTGGCCAGACTGCTCGACGCCGAGCACATTGCCCGCGCCGCGGATCTCCAGGTCCTTCATGGCCACCGCCATGCCGGCACCCAGATCGTTGTTCTGCGCGATAGTCGAGAGCCTGTCGTAGGCGGTCTCGGTCAGCGGCACCTCGGGCGAGTACAGGAAGTACGCGTAACCGCGCTCGCGGCTGCGGCCGACGCGCCCGCGCAACTGGTGCAGCTGCGATAGCCCGAAGATATCCGCCCGCTCCACGATCAGGGTGTTGGCGTTGGAGATGTCCAGACCCGTCTCGATGATGGTGGTGCACACCAGGATGTCGTATTCGCGGTTCCAGAACCCCTCGACGGTGCGCTCCAGCAATTCCTCGGGCATTTGGCCGTGTGCCACAACAACTCTGGCCTCGGGAACCAGATCACGTATGCGCGCGGCGGCCCGATCGATGGAGCTCACCCGGTTGTGCACGTAGAACGCCTGACCATCGCGCAACAGCTCGCGCCGCAGCGCAGCTGCCACCTGTTTGTCGTCATGCGGACCGACGTAGGTGAGCACGGGGTAACGCTCCTCGGGCGGCGTCAGGATGGTCGACATCTCCCGGATGCCCGCCAGACTCATCTCCAGGGTGCGCGGAATCGGGGTGGCACTCATGGTCAGAACGTCGACATGGGTGCGCAGCGCCTTGATGTGTTCCTTGTGTTCGACGCCGAATCGCTGCTCTTCGTCGACGATCACCAGACCGAGGTCCTTCCACCGCACCGCGGTCTGCAGCAGCCGGTGTGTGCCGATGACGATATCGACTGAGCCATCGGCCATTCCCTCGATGACCAGCTTCGAGGTGGCCGGATCGGTGAACCGCGACAAGCCTGCCACCTTCACCGGGAACCCCGCGGTGCGATTGGTGAACGTCTGCAGATGCTGATCGGCCAGCAGCGTCGTGGGCACCAGCACCGCGACCTGCTTACCGTCCTGGACGGCTTTGAACGCCGCGCGCACCGCGATCTCGGTCTTGCCGTAGCCCACGTCGCCGCACACCACCCGGTCCATCGGAACCGGCTTCTCCATATCGGATTTCACCTCGGTGATGGCGGTCAGCTGATCAACCGTCTCGACAAACCCGAAGGCGTCTTCCATCTCCCGCTGCCACGGAGTATCCGGCGCGAAGGCATGTCCGGGCGCGGCCTGGCGCGCCGCATACAACGCCACAAGCTCGCCCGCGATCTCACGAACAGCCTTGCGCGCCTTGGTCTTCGTATTGGCCCAGTCGCTGCCGCCGAGACGGCTCAGGCCGGGAGATTCGCCACCGACATACCGGGACAGCTGATCGAGGGAGTCCATAGGCACGTACAGGCGATCGCTCTGCCCACCGGCGGCGGCGCCACGCTTACCGGACGCGTATTCCAGCACCAGATACTCCCGGCGCGCCCCGCCGACGGTGCGTTCCACCATCTCCACGAATCGCCCGATGCCGTGCTGATCGTGCACCACGAGATCGCCGGCCGCGAGGGCCAGCGGGTCAACCTGGTTGCGGCGCTTGGCAGGTAACCGCTTGCCATCGGTGGCCGCGACCCGGCTGCCGGTGAGGTCCGTCTCGGTGACGATGACGATGTTGGCGCCTGTGAGCACCACACCGTCGGTGAGGTGACCACGCAGCACACCGACAACGCCCTCGACGGGCTCTGCCCCGGGCTCCAACAGCTTTGCCGGCGTTTCCGTTTCGGCCAGCTGCTCGATGATCCGGTGGGTAGTGCCGGCACCAGCGGCCACCACCACGGCCCGCCCGCCGGTCATCACGTGGGCGCGCAGCATCGCGAAGATCTCCGCCGCACCCTCCTTGTGGCCGCGCGAAGAGGGCGATGGCCGTACCGCGAGATCGATCGCCTGATCGTCGCCCATACTCAGCGGGCTCAGTGACCACCACGGATGCCCGGTCTCATCTGCCGCGTGCTTGACGTCATCAAGCTCCCGAAATCCCGAATCCGCCAGCGCGGCAACGTCAATTGGCGCATCGGCGCCGATCGCGGCAACCGACCACGATGCCTCCAGGAACTCCCGGCCGGTGCGCTCCAGATCCGCCGCCCGGGTGCGCACCTTCTCGGGATCGCAGATCAGCACGGGAGTGCCCTCGGGCAGATGGTCTACCAGCATGGTCAGCTCACCCGAATGCAGTACGGGCAGTAGCGATTCCATTCCGTCGACACAGATTCCGTCGGCCAGCTTGGCCAGCATCTCCCCCAGCCCGGTACCGAGCCGGTGCTCGCCCTCGCTACTACCGGAGTCTCCGGCCGCCGCCGCGAGCTCGGCCGCACGCGTGCGCACCTGTTCGGTGAGGAGCAGTTCGCGACAGGGCATCGCGAGCACTGAGGTGACCTGCAGTTCGGGGATCGACCGCTGGTCGGCAACGGAGAAGTAGCGCATCTCGCTGACCTCGTCGCCCCAGAACTCCACACGCACCGGATGGTCTGCGGTGGGACTGAAGACGTCGAGAATGCCGCCGCGCACCGCGAACTCGCCACGGCCGGCCACCATGTCCACCCGGGTGTACGCGAGCTCGACCAGTCGGGCGATCAGCCCGTCGAATTCCGACTCGGCACCCACGGTGAGCTCCACCGGCTCCAGATCGAACAACTCGGGCGACATCGGCTGCAACAACGAGCGAACCGTCGTGACAACCACCCGCAGCGGGGGCCCCATCCGGGAGTCCTCCGGATGAGCGAGCCGGTGCAGCACCTGCAACCGGGCACCCACGGTGTCGACGCCGGGTGACAGCCGTTCATGCGGAAGCGTCTCCCACGACGGCAGCAGGGTGACCGAATCGCCGTACACATCGCGCAGCTCGGCGGCGAGATCTTGCGCTTCCCTGGTGGTAGCCGTCACCACCAGGACGGGCGCATCGCTCGCATCGGCCATACCGGTGACGACGAATGGGCGGGCACACGACGGTGCGGTCAGATCAAGGCCGGTCTTGGCGGCGAGGGCCGGGGCAAGAACATCGAATGCGGGATCCCGCAAGGCTGTCCGGATCACCCCGGCGAGAGGCGGGGCAGTCACAGTCATGGTGCGTTCATTCTACGGCGCCCAGATCTCGAAAAGATCGGGCCCATCACCGTCAAGGCCACGTCAAGAAACTCCGCATGGGGTCGCCACAGGCGCACGGTAGATGCATGACACTTCTGGACCTGCTGCCGTCCTTACATAACGTGGCGCGACCTCGCGTCGACCCGGCCGTGTGGCCGGTCACCACACACCTGGACGAGCAGGGCCGGATGTGCGTCGGAGAGACGGCGCTCTCGGAAATTGCCGACCAATTCCGCACCCCCGCCTACGTGGTTGACGAGGAGGATTTCCGTCACCGCGCCCGTCACTATCGCCGCACCCTGCGCGAGATCGAGATCGCGTATGCCAGCAAGGCGCTGCTGACGACCGATATCGCGCGCTGGGTGGCGCAGGAGGGGCTGTCGCTGGATGTCTGCTCTTCCGGCGAGCTGGCGACCGCGCTCGCGGGCGGCTTCGACCCGGAACGAATCATCATGCACGGCAACGCCAAGACCCCTGACGAGCTCAGTGACGCGGCCGCGGTCGGCGTGGGCCGGATCGTGCTGGATTCCAACACCGAGATCATGTTCCTGGCGACTCGGCTCAAGAAACGCCAGCGTGTACTGGTACGGGTCACCCCCGATATCGACATCCACGGGCACGCCGCGGTAACGACGGGCGTCACCGATCAGAAATTCGGATTCCCGTTGCACAGTGGGCATGCCACCGAGGCCGTCCGCCGCGTGCTGGACCAGCCCCTGCTGGACCTGGTCGGCCTGCACTGCCACATCGGCTCACAGGTCACCGATTGCACGCTCTACGGCGAAACCATTCGCCGGATGATCGCCGCGATGGCCGATATCCGCGCCAAGCACGGCGTGATCCTGGGTGAGCTCAATATCGGTGGCGGCCACGGCGTTCCCTACCGCTCGGGTGACCCCGAACTCGACCTCGCCGAGCTGCGCGATTTCATCGACGACGCCCTCGACGCCGCCTGCGCGGCCGAGCGCTTCCCGCGGCCCCGCGTTGTGGTGGAGCCCGGCCGTGCCATCTCCGCCCGCGCGGGAGTGACGCTGTACCGGGTGGTGTCGGTCAAGACCCAGCCCGGCGGTCGCACGTTCGTGGCCGTCGACGGCGGCATGAGCGACAACCCCCGCGTCTCACTGTATGACGCCAAATACAGTGTCGCGCTGGCCAATAGACACCCCTCCGCCCCACCGCAACTCGTGACGGTGGCGGGACGGCACTGCGAATCCGGCGACGAGATCGCCCGCGATGTCAGCCTGCCCTCCGATGTGCGCCCCGGCGACGTGCTGGCAGTGGCCTGCACCGGTGCGTACAACCACAGCATGGCCTCGTCCTACAACCTGGTTGGACGGCCCCCAGTGCTCGCAGTCCGCGACGGACGGGTGCGCGAGCTGGTACGCCGCGAGACGATCGCCGATCTGCTCTCCCGAGACTGCGGCGCGCGCTAGAGCGCAGCACCACCCTTGGTCGGAGCAACCGTCAACGGCGGTGCCGGGATGTGGGCCGTCGGGGTTGAGTGGAGCTCGGCATCGCCTGGCTCGGCACAGACCTCCTCGCCCGGCTTTGGTGCACTGCACTTTTCGTGCGCTCCTGCCGGCGGGACGACCGCTGTAGGCAGCGCGCACGCAGCAGCACCCGGTGCACACGGGGGGTCGGCGTGCGATACGCCCAACGCCAGCGGCACACCGATGGTCACACCCGCCGCCACAAGCAGCGCCGCACGCCGTACCAGCACAAACATCATGAGCACGACGATAAGTCGAGGCGACTCAAGATGCCATCAGGCCAGCACTATTCCCAGCCAGTTCACAGCTGACGACCGACCACGCCAAGGCTCAGGGGTGGTTACGCGCTTCCCCCGGAGCGTTGATCATCTGCCACGGCGGCATGCCACTCTGCGGGGCCTGCGGCATGTCCGCTGGATTCGGTTTCGAGTGCAGCTCGGCATCCTCGTGCACCGGCCCCGGCGTCGGTGCCTGGCACATCGCCGGATCCGCGCACGGCTGCTCTGCCCCAGCCATCGGGGCAAGTACCGCGGGCGTGACCACCAGCGCCGCCGCGGCGGCTCCTGCCACCACCCACCGCATCACTGTTGACGTCATGATGACCACCTCGCCTATCCATCGACCCCAGAGTCTGACTTTAGGCGCTTTTTGCATGTCACACAGCTAGTTCACAGCTTTTTCGAACTTATCGCGAAGGTTCCGGCCCCGAATCACCTCAGAGGTTGTCCGGGCGTAACGGAACATCAGGCGGCGTTGGCAGATCGGCCGGATCCGGCCACGACCGCAGCTCGGCATCGCCCGGAGTTATGCACACCTCGGATCCGGTCCGAGGCTGCGCGCAATGTCCGTGCCCACCACGGACAGCACTCGCTATATCCACTGAACGGGGACCGGCGGGCACCGCTGCCAGCAGACTCACCACTACCACCGCCATGGCATATCGAAGGCCAGGCATGGGACAACACCCCTTAAATGCTTAGATTCCCTAACGACACAACATTAAACTCGTTAGGATCTGAAAGCAACCATCAAGGGCAGTGCTACCCCGGGGTTACCGGCTAGTGGCCGCCCATACCGGGGTTACCGAAAACCATCCAGGGCGGAGTCTCGGCCTGCGGCACCGGCGGAATGTCTGCCGGGTTCGGCGAAGAATGCAGTTCCGCGTCCCCCGCACGGGTGCACACCATGTCGTCAGGCCCACCGTTGCAGTTCTCGGGGTTGGGCGGCTCGGACTGACACATCGCCGGGTCCGCACACTGCGGATCGGCCGCGGCAACCGAAGCCAGCGACACGGGCAAAACGCCCAACGCGGCCGCGGCGGCGCCGACCACAGCCCATCGCACAACTACTGACGTCATGACAAACACCTCATCCTGTGGTCAACCCCAACGACTTAAATTCTAGGTGATCGGCGCATGTCACGCACTGATTCGGTTCGACAGCGCGCCCGGCTATGGGATCCAGATGCCCGAGCCGGTACCACCCACGACCAGCCAGGGCGAGGCCTGCGGAACATCAGGGATGAACTCCCGGTTCGGCGTGGAATGCAACTCGGCGTTGCCCGGCTTCACACACACCCGCGCGGTCAGCGGACCACTGCAGTCGTCTGCGGCCGCAACGGGAGCACCCATCAACGCGACCGCGACGGCGGCCGCAGCACCGAGAACCAGGCGAATCCCTGTCACCACCGACCACCTCCTGCGCGTACCACCCGTTATATCCAACGAAGCGCAGCGCTCAGATGTTCCGGTGTGAGGGCTCATTCCTCCTGTAGCTGCGGATCTGCTTCCAGATGCTTCAAGCCGTGCCAACACAGGTTGACGATGTGCGCCGCCACCACTTCCTTTTTGGGCTCCCGCGCATCGAGCCACCACTGGGCTGTCATCGATACCTGCCCCACCAACGCCTGCGCATACAGCGGCGCCATCTCCGCATCCAGTCCCCGGCGCTGGAAGTCGCCCGCCAGGATGCTCGACACCTGACTGACCGCGTCGTTGAGCAGGCTCGAATATGTCCCCGAGCTGACCCCGGGCGGTGAGTCCCGGATCAGGATCCGGAATCCGTCGGTGCGGTCCTCGATATAGCTCAATAAGGCCAACGCCACCTGTTCCAGCCGCACCCGCGAGCGATAACTCGTCAACGACGAGGTGATGCCGTCGAGCAGCACCGACATCTCGCGATCCACTACGACGGCGTAAAGGCCCTCCTTGCCGCCGAAATGCTCGTACACGACGGGTTTAGAGACTCCGGCGCGTTGGGCGATCTCTTCGATGGACGTGGCCTCGTACCCACGTTCGGCGAACAACGACCGCGCGACATCGATCAGCTGGCGGCGCCGCTCAGTACCGGCCATCCGGACGCGAGGAGTCCGCCCGGGGCCGTCCGGCCTGCTTGGTACCGACATGTGCCATCACTTTCCTCGGCCGCACGACCGAGCTTGTTGACCTGATGTCGCTCGGACAAGCCTCGCTCCTTGGTCGACTACAGTCTTCATTCTGTAACAGTCCGTCGTGGTGTAATCGGCAGCACCTCTGATTTTGGTTCAGATAGTTCAGGTTCGAGTCCTGGCGACGGAGCAGTAGGGAGTAGGAAATGCCAGGCAATCCCGCTGGGACTGCAGTAATCGTGCTAGCCGCGGGTGCCGGTACCCGTATGTGTTCGGACATCCCCAAGGTGCTGCATACCCTCGGCGGCCGCTCGATGTTGGCGCACTCGGTACATGCCGCCGCCAGTGTCAACCCCGAACACCTGGTGATCGTGCTGGGACACGACCGCGAACGCATCGCCACCGCGGTGGAGATACTCGCCGAATCGCTGCATCGCGAGATCGCTATCGCCGTGCAGGAACAGCAGCTTGGCACCGGGCACGCTGTGGCATGCGGCCTGCAGGCGCTGCCCGCGGACTTCGCCGGCACCGTCGTCGTCACCTCCGGCGATATCCCACTGCTCGATGGGGAAACCCTCGCGGGACTGATCAACCGGCATCAGGCCGAGCCCGCCGCCGCCACCCTGCTGACCACCACCCTGGCCGATCCCACCGGTTACGGGCGCATCCTGCGCACCCAGGACCGCGAGGTCATCGCCATCGTGGAGCAGACCGACGCCACCGACAGCCAACGTGCCATCGGTGAGGTCAATGCCGGGGTGTACGCCTTCGACATCGGGCCGCTACACGCGGCGCTGTCTCAGCTGCGCTCGGACAACGCCCAGCACGAGTTGTATCTCACCGACGCCGTGTCGATCATCCGCCAAGGCGGAAAAGCGGTGCACGCCAACCATGTTGACGACAGTGCACTGGTGGCCGGCGTCAACGACCGGGTGCAGCTCTCTGAGATGGGCGCCGAGCTGAATCGGCGAATCATCCGCTTCCACCAGCGCGCCGGAGTCACCATCGTCGACCCGTCGAGCACGTGGATCGATGTCGACGTCCGGATCGGGCAGGACGCGACCATCGCGCCCGGCACCCAGCTGCACTCACAGACCGTCATCGGCGGCCACTGCCACATCGGCCCCGACACCACCCTCATCGACGTGACGGTGGGCGACTCGGCCACCGTCATCCGCACCCACGGCCAGGGCGCCACCATCGGCGCGCGATCGGTGATCGGGCCGTACACCTACCTGCGGCCGGGCACGGTAACTGGCGAGAGCGCCAAGCTGGGCGCGTTTGTGGAAGTCAAAAACTCGACGGTGGGCCGGGGCACCAAGGTGCCGCACCTGACCTATGTGGGCGACGCCGATATTGGCGAGCACAGCAACATCGGCGCATCCAGCGTCTTCGTCAACTACGACGGAGAAACCAAGCGGCGCACCGTCATCGGCTCGCATGTGAAGACCGGATCGGACACCATGTTCGTGGCCCCGGTGACCGTCGGCGACGGTGCGTACACTGGCGCGGGCACGGTCATTCGCGAGGACGTGCCGCCGGGCGCGCTGGCCGTGTCGGCCGGCCCACAGCGCAACATCGAAGGCTGGGTGGCCCAGAAACGCCCCGGAAGCGATGCGGCCAGGGCCGCCGAAGAAGCGTCCAGGGATTCCTGACCACCGAGGGCGAACACGGCCTCGGAAAACCGCGGTTGGACATCTCGCGTTCAAATTCCGGCAACCCGCTCCCAGTCACCGGGGAAAGGTCCGTACCATTATCCCGGCGGGCCGGTACCCGGCGCCGTCCTTGTGAAGCCCAAAATTACGAACCCAAGAGGACTAGCTGCGCCGTGAGCACCGACTGGACCGATAACCGCAAAAATCTGATGCTGTTCTCGGGTCGTGCGCACCCTGAACTGGCCGAACAGGTCGCCAAGGAACTCGACGTCCAGGTGACCGCGCAGACCGCCCGCGATTTCGCCAACGGCGAGATCTTCGTGCGCTTCGAGGAGTCGGTACGCGGCTGCGACGCGTTCGTCTTGCAATCGCATCCGGCACCGCTGAACACGTGGCTGATGGAACAGCTGATCATGATCGATGCGCTCAAGCGGGGCAGCGCCAAGCGGATCACCGCGATCCTGCCGTTCTACCCCTATGCGCGCCAGGACAAGAAGCACCGTGGCCGCGAGCCGATCTCGGCGCGCCTGGTGGCAGACCTGTACAAGACCGCGGGCGCCGACCGCATCGTCACGGTGGACCTGCACACCGACCAGATTCAGGGCTTCTTCGACGGACCGGTGGATCACATGCGCGCCCAGTCGCTGCTGTGTGGATACATCGCCGAGCACTACGTGAGCAATGGCGAAGATGTCGTCGTCGTGTCGCCGGACTCCGGGCGCGTGCGCGTCGCCGAGAAGTGGGCCGACTCCCTGGGCGGTGTGCCGCTGGCCTTCATCCACAAGACACGTGACCCGCGAGTGCCCAACCAGGTCAAGGCCAACCGCGTCGTCGGTGACGTCACCGGCAAGACCTGCGTCATCACCGACGACATGATCGACACCGGTGGCACCATCGCCGGGGCCGTCGGGCTGCTGCACGAGGCCGGTGCCAAGGACGTCGTGATTGCCGCCACCCACGGCGTGCTGTCCGACCCTGCCGCCGAGCGCCTGGCCAACTGTGGCGCCCGCGAGGTGCTGGTCACCAACACGCTGCCCATCGGCGAGGAGAAGCGCTTCCCCCAGCTGACGGTGCTGTCGATTGCGCCGCTGCTCGCCAGCACCATCCGCGAGGTTTTCGAGAACGGTTCGGTAACAGGACTTTTCGACGGGAATGCGTAGCGCCGCGCTGGTCGCGGGGTGCCTGCTGGCGCTCGCGACCGCCGGATGCGAGTCGAAACAACCCGAGCCACAAGCTGGTTCGTCAAGCAGCTCGGCATCGAGCACCACGGCGACACCCACCACCACGCCGACCTCGATGAACGAGTACCTGCAAAGCGCCGGCGTCAAGGTAGTCCCGGTGTCGCCGGAGAGTTCGGCGAACGTGCGCGTCGAGATGCCGCTGCCCGAAGGCTGGGAGAATCTGGGCGCGTTCGAACCCGCCTACCTGGTCAGTGACAAACCCAGCGCGGCCGATCAAGGACGAACACCCAGCGCAGTGATCTACCTCATCAGGCTGGAGGGTGCCCTGGACGCCCGCACGGCGATCACCGAGCACGGGTTCGTCGACGCGCAGAACGCCCAGGGCTTTCAAAAGATCAGCTCATCCCTCGACGACTTTCAGGGGTACCCGTCGGCCGCCATCGAAGGCACCTACGACAACCAGAATGTCCGGGTGCACGCGTGGAATCGGGACGTCATCGTGCCGGACGGACCGCTGCACTACCTCGTGCAGCTCACGGTGACCACCACCGAGGCGCAGGCGTCGGCACTGGCCACGGACGTCGCCGCTCTCACCGGCGGTCTGAAGATCACAAAGCGCTGAGGCACCGAATGAATGCGATGGCATCCACGCCCGTGAGCTGGCCGGGGTCAACCGGGTAACAACCCGTCTGCGGGGCCACGTCCTGACGGGCGAGCAGTCCATCCGGTATCTCGCCAACAGGAAAGAGGATCCGATCGGATTCCCAGCTCCACATCCATCCCTGGAGGGTGGCAGCGTGCGGCACGCCGATGTTCGCGGCTTCATGAGTGCCGAAATCGCTTGCGATGACCGCGTACGGGACACGATCGGCCGAGGCCACCAGCGCTCCGGCGCACCACCAACTCGCCTGCGCAGGGCCCATGGACACCGTGCTCTGATGTCGCTGCAGGTGCTCGTTGTGGGCGAACACCAACGTTGGGCCCCTATGCATTTCGGCCTCGGCGATAGCCTCCAGATTCTCGGCCATGAGCGCATCCCGGACACCCAGCATGGTGGACATGCGATCCGGGCCAGGGTCGGCCATCGCGAAATGTGCCCGCAGCAGGCTCACTGCCGCGCGGGCGACGGTGCACATCTGCCAGAACTGCTGCGGCGAGGTCGAGGCGCGCAACGCGGGGGCGTACCTCGCCAACGCGATCACGAGTTCATCGGCGACCAGCCGCAATGCGCGTGCCGGAGCCGATCGGCCGATCGAGACGGTGGCATCGAGCATGGCGTCCGGGTGAGACCAGGCGGCATCTTCACCCACCAGATCGGTGATCACCTCCTCGGAGTAAGGCAGGGCGGCACCACCGTTCGACAGATACCTGTGCACCGCGAGGAGGGTGTCGCGCGGACTTGGCGACGCCATCATCTCGGTGGTGGCGTCGAAACCGTAGAACCGCACCTGTTCGCCGGGTGCTCGGCCGCTGTTCCAGTCGCGTAGCCACTCGACGAGCTCGCGGCTGGCCGGATACGCACCGAACCCGTGACTGAATCCGGCGTCGAGCACCTCGTCGAGGGTGCCCTCCCCTGCCGTCACATACCGGTCGACGGCGAATCCGGCCACGGCGTCACTCTCCAGCGCGACCGACCGGAAGCCGCGCTCGACCACAAGGTGACGAAGCAGCCGGTTGCGCAGGTAACCGAACTCCTGCGGCCCATGGGTCGGTTCTCCGATACCGAGCAGGCGGGGTGGGGACTGCGGGCCCGAAAGGAAGGCGTCGACGTCTGCCTCAAAAGTCACGCCCTCGACGGTATCGAGCTTGAGCATTAGGGTCAGCTCCCGTGACCAAATGGACCGCCGCGGCGCTGCCGTCATTTGAAGGCCGCACCGTCATCATCACCGGAGCCAATAGTGGACTCGGCCTGGAGACCGCCCGCGAGCTGGCTCGCGTGGGCGCCCATGTCGTCATGGCGGTGCGCAACACCGAGAAAGGCAAGGCCGCCCAGTCCTCGATCAAGGGAAGCACCGAGGTGCGTCAGGTCGACGTCGCCAATCTGGCGTCGGTGCGTGCCTTCGCCGACACCGTCGATACCGCCGACATCCTGGTGAACAACGCCGGCATCATGATGGTGCCGCAGGCCAAGACCGTCGATGGCTTCGAAAGCCAAATCGGCACAAACCATCTCGGCGCATTCGCACTCACCAATCTGTTGCTCCCCAAGATCACCGACCGTGTGATCGCGGTGGCATCGGTCGCTCATCGCGCCGGGAAGATCGACCTCGCCGACCTCAACTACGAGCGGCGCGGATACACCCGCGCCGGAGCGTATGGCGCATCCAAGCTCGCCAACCTGCTGTTCACCAAGGAACTGCAGCGCCGGCTGAGCGCGGCCGGATCACCGGTGCGCGCGCTGACCGTCCATCCGGGTGTGGCCGCCACCGAGCTGCAGTCGCACAGCGGGAACCCGATCTTCGAGATCGCCTTGAAGACCGGCAACCTCTTTGCGCAGGATGCCGCACACGGCGCCCTGCCCACGCTGTACGCCGCATCCCAGGATCTGCCGGGCGACACGTACATCGGGCCGGACGGCCCGTTCGAAGCCAAGGGCTACCCCAAGCGGGTGGGCCGCAGCCGCAGAGCCCAGGACGCCGAGAGCGCTAAGGGCCTATGGGACCTGTCCGAGCAGCTCACCGGGGTGTCCTTCCCTCTCTGACACCCCCGCTGATTGGTCTTTCAGGTCCGGGCTCGGCTACTCTGAACAGGCTGTCACGGCGAGGGTGGGTCTTCCCACCGTTATCGACGGGATCATGGGCGTCATCCTGATGTCCTCCCTGCGCCGTGTCTCACGAAACGCAAGGAGTTGACCAGATGTCCAAGAAGAACGCCCCCACCAGCAATAACCTCACCGTCACCGTCCGCACGGACACCGGCAAGGGCGCCTCGCGCCGCGCCCGCCGCGACGGCCTGGTTCCCGCGGTCCTGTACGGCCACGGCACCACCCCCGAGCACCTGAACCTGCCGGCCCGCGACTTCGCGGCCGTGCTGCGCCACACCGGCACCAACGCCATCCTGACCCTGGACATCGAGGGGCGCGAGCAGCTGGCCCTCACCAAGACCATCGAGATTCACCCCATCCGCCGCAACCTGGTGCACGCGGACCTGCTGGTCGTGCGCAAGGGCGAGAAGGTCACCGTTGAGGTGAACGTCCACATCGAGGGCGACGCCGAGAGCGGCACCCTGGTCACCCAGGACGCCAACACCCTGGAGATCGAGGCCGAGGCGCTGTCGATCCCCGAGTTCCTCACCGTGTCGGTTGAGGGCCTTGCCGCGGGCACCCAGATCACCGCCGGATCGATCGAGCTGCCCAAGGGCTCGACCCTGATCTCCGATCCCGAGACCCTGGTCATCAACGTCGTCGCGGCCCCGACCGCCGACGAGATGGACGCCGAGGGTGGCGGCGGCGAAGGTGCTGCCGAGGCTCCCGCCGCGGACGAGGCCGCCGAGGGCTCCTCCGAAGAGTAGAGCGGAGTAAGACGTGCCCGACGTATCCGACGATGCCGTGCTGGTGGTCGGCCTGGGCAACCCCGGGCCGACCTACGCCAAGACCCGGCACAACCTCGGATTCATGGTCGCCGACCTGTTGGCGGCCAAGGACGGCGCAACGTTCAAGCCGCACAAGAAGTCCGGCGCCGAGGCGACAACGATTCGCCTCGGCGGCCGGGCCGTGAATCTGGCCAAACCACGCACGTTCATGAACACATCCGGCCCTCAGGTGGCCGCGCTGGCCAAGTTCTTTTCCGTTCCCCCCGGGAACGTCATCGTCATGCACGACGAGCTGGATCTCGATTTCGGCACTGTGCGTCTCAAGCGCGGCGGCGGCGAGGGCGGCCACAACGGGCTGCGCTCGGTATCGCAAGCACTGGGCACCAAGGACTATCTGCGGGTCCGCCTGGGCGTCGGGCGCCCACCCGGCCGCAAGGACCCTGCGGCCTTCGTGCTGGAGAATTTCGCCAAGACGGAAACCGAACAGGTTCCGTTGCTCTGCGAACAGGGCGTCGATGCGACTGAGCTGCTGATCCGCCTCGGCCTGGAAGCAGCACAGAATCAGGTACATGCCTGGGGTTAGACATCCGGGCGGCCCCGCTATGGTCTCCTCATGACCGACATCGCGGAGATCACCGGCATCAACAAGATCGGCCTGCTCAGCCTGGGGGCATACCGTCCCGAACGCGTCGTCACCAATGAAGAGATCTGCGAGCGCATCGAATCCTCGGACGAGTGGATCTACACCCGCACCGGCATCAAGACCCGCCGGTTCGCTGCCGAGGAAGAATCCGCCCAGACTCTGGCCATCGAAGCCGGACGTAAGGCCATCGCCAACGCACTGCTCACCGGCGCCGAGATCGACGCGGTGATCGTCGCCACCAGCACCCACTACCTGCAGACGCCGGCGTCTGCCCCGGCCGTCGCGACCGCGCTGGGGGCCCAGGGTGTCCCGGCATTCGACCTGTCCGCCGGGTGTGCCGGATTCGGATACGCGGTGGGCGTGGCGGGCGACATGATCCGCGGTGGCAGCGCCAGCAAGGTGCTGGTCATCGGTTCCGAAAAGCTCTCCCCCGCGCTGGATATGACCGATCGCGGCAACTGCTTCATCTTCGGCGACGGGGCAGGCGCGGTTGTCGTCGGCGAGACCACCGAACAGGGCATCGGCCCCACGGTCTGGGGCAGTGATGGCAGCCAGGCCAACGCCATTCGTCAGGACATCGACTGGATGGACTTCGCGGCCGCACCCGACCCGGAGGGCCCACGCCCCTACCTGCGCATCGAGGGAACCTCGGTATTCCGTTGGGCCGCATTCGAAATGGGCAAGGTGGGCCAGCGCGCCCTGGAAGCAGCCAAGGTGGGCCCGGAAGATATCGACGTCTTCGTCCCGCACCAGGCCAACAGCCGGATCAACGAACTCCTGGCCAAGAACCTGCACCTGCGTTCGGATGCGGTGATCGCCAACGACATCGAGCACACGGGCAACACCTCTGCCGCTTCAGTCCCGTTGGCCATGGAGGGCCTGCTGTCCACCGGCGCCGCCAAGCCGGGTGATCTGGCCCTGCTCATCGGATACGGCGCCGGACTGAGCTATGCCGCCCAGGTGGTCAGAATGCCACCCGTTCCGTTCGAGTAGCGGGTACGCCTTCGGCGTTCACAACACGATGATGTCGTGAACTTCCGAGACGTAGAAGACCTGCGGGTTACGTTCAGCGGCACCGTCTCCGTTCGCGCCACTCACCACCACCCACACGTCCTCCAGCGGCCACGCGTCACCAAACCAGATCTCCTGCTGGATATCGGTGCCGTGCCATGCGATTCGCGCGCGCTCCCCTTGCTCAGCGTCGCTCGACAGCACTTCGATGATTTGCCCCAAGCGGAAAGCGGGGTTCACAGCGCACGTCCGCACCGCGTGCTCCCAGTGATTCTGCTGAGATGGTTTACGCCGCAGGCGACGAGTCGCCAGCCACACGATGAGCAGGATTATCGGGCCGAACAGGACAAGCTCGGCGAGCCGCTGCCCGAGAAAGTACGCCATCGCCTAGATGACGAGGGCCACCGATGTCGAGCGGCGCAGCTTGCCGGACGGCGTCTTCGGAATGCTGCCCGGTCCAAGCACCACCACGTTGCGCGGACGCACATCGACCTCGGCAACGACCTCGTGCGCGACCTGCTGCTCGATCCGGCGAACCTCATCCGCGTTCTCGAATGCGTTGGACTCCACCACAACCGCGAAGGTCTCGCGCTGATTCTTGGGGTCCACCCCGGCTTCCAGCCGCACGGCGACCGCACAACCCGGCCGCACACCCTCGACGCGGCCGGCCGCACGTTCGATATCGGTCGGGTAAATGTTGCGGCCCGCCATGATGATGACGTCCTTGACACGACCGCAGACCACGACGTGACCCTTCTCGGTCAGGTATCCGAGGTCACCGGTGTTGTACCAACCGTTTTCGTCCTGCGCGGCCAGGAAACCACCCATGGTCACATAGCCGGGGGTCACCGACTCACCCCGCAGCTCGATGACGCCAACGCCGCGCGGGGGCAGCACATTCAGGTCCTCGTCGATGACACGCGCCTCGATGCCGGGCAGCAGCGGGCCGAGTGTCGCCAGGTGGCGCAGATTTCCGCGGGTGGCGGGAACCGCGCGACGCAGGGCGGCCAACAGGTCGGCGTCAACCTCGTCGACGATGAGACCGGAGGCTTCAACCTCCGAGAAGGACACGGCCAAGGCGGTTTCGGCCATGCCGTAGGCAGGAACCATCGCGGAGGGCTTGAACCCAAAGGGCTTTCCGGCATCGCACAGGTCGTGGACCACGGCCGGATCCACCGGCTCGGCGCCGGAGAGCACGAATCGCAGGGTCGAGAGGTCGAAGTCGCCCGGCTTCGCCTGGTTGCGCAGCCGCTTGGCGAACAGCGAGTAGGCGAAGTTCGGGGCTGCCGTCATGGTGCCCTTGTACTTGTCGATCAGCCTGCCCCACAACAGAACATCGCGCATGAAGTCCATCGGGGTGATCTTCACCAGCTCGGCACCGAAGAACATCGGCACCGTGAGGAAGCCGACCATGCCCATATCGTGGAACAGCGGCAACCAGCTGACCATCACGTCGGACTCGGGCTTGTACTTGGAGGCGACGTACATGCCGTGCGCGTTGGCGTAGAGGTTGCGGTGGGTGATCTTGACCGCCTTCGGGGAACCCGTCGACCCCGAGGTCAGCTGCATGAGCGCCACAGCATCCTCGTCGACATCCAGGGGCTCGATCGCATCGGCGTCCCACAGATCCTTGATCTGGACGACGATGACGCCCTTCTCCTCCAGCACCGGTGCGGCGGCGTCGAACGGGGCAGACACGATGACGGCCTTCGCCCCGATCATGTCGACAACCTTGAGGGTGTCCTCGGCCCACACGGCGAGGTCGGTGCGCGGGGTCGGCTGGTGCAGCATCGTCAGCGAGGCACCACGCATCCACACCGCCTGGATCGCCGGGGCGATCTCGACGGGCATACCTACCAACATGCCGATCGCATCGTCAGGTCCGAGACCTGCGGCGGCCAGACCACCGGCCAGCTGCTTGGCGCGCTCGTGGACCTGCTTCCAGGTGTGCCGAACGGGGGTGTCGGGTTCGCCGGTGACCATGCCCTTGCTGCTGGACAGCGCATTGGCGTAGAGCTCGTCGGTAAACCTGCTCACAGTTCCTCCTGGCCTAGGCCTGTTGGGCGAGTCACGCGTCCTTATCGGATGGTCCGCCACAGCTGCCGCGACGCGCGGTAGGCGCGCGCGGGGCCGTTAGCAGCGGATTCATATCGTTCAGGTGACAGTCCGGATGCCTTCGTACGATCCCGTAGCATCTTAGGCTTTTCTTAATCGCCGTCAAAACCCACTGTGATCTGGCCGTTCGGCGTGTCGCACTATTCGGCGTGTCTAGCCGTCGCTGCGGCCCTGGATGACCTGCGCGCCATGCACGGGCCCGCTGGCCACCCGGACGGTCCGGCACACGCCGGCGCCGGCGAGCTCGGCACCCACCTGCACCGCATCGTCGGCCGAGGTACACAAGAACGCACACGTGGGGCCGGAACCGGACACGATTCCGGCGAGAGCGCCCGCGGATTCCCCTGCCCGGAGCGTGCGCCGCAGACCCGGATTGAGACTCACCGCAGCGGCCTGCAGCTCATTGCCCAGCAGCGGCGCCAACCGGCGTGCATCCCCGGCAGCGAGCGCCCCGAGCAATTCGTCGGACTCGTCGAGCCGCGGCGGATCGCCGTTCTCGCGCAGCCGGTCAATCTCCCGGAACACATCGGGTGTCGACAAACCCCCGTCGGCGAACGCGAACACCCAGTGAAAGACGTTGCGCGCCAAAACCGTGGCCAGCTGCTCGCCCCGGCCCGTACCCAGGGCGGTTCCTCCGTGCAATGCGAACGGGACATCGCTGCCGAGCCGCGCGGCCAGGTGGTGCAGATCGCGGCGCGGCACACCGGCGCGCCAGAGCTCGTTCATCGCGACCAGCACCGCGGCCGCATCGGCGGATCCGCCGGCCATACCGCCTGCGACCGGGATGTCCTTGTTAATGAAGATCGACACGTCGGGGGCGCGGCCCACATGGTCGGCGAAGAGTTCGGCGGCCTGCCAAGCAAGGTTGCGCTCGTCGGTGGGCACCGTCCCCTCGCCCTGCCCGACGACGTCGACCGACAGCACGTCGGCGTCCCGAACCGTGACGTCATCGGCCAGGGAAACGGCATGGAAAACGGTGGTCAGCTCGTGATAGCCGTCGTCACGCAGGTCCCCGACGGCGAGGTACAGATTGACCTTGCCGGGCGCCCGAACGGTCACCGCGCCGGTGGGCACCCAATCGGAGACGGTCTCGGACACGCCCATGAGGGTACGTTCTGGCGGCGCACTTGGCCGTTACCCATCGAACAACGGAGACATCGCGGCTTTATCTGACTAAAGTCAGGTAAATGACCGATGCCCTGGTCGACGGGTTGCGCAGCTTCAACAGAACCGTCACCCAACGAATAGGCGTCCTCGAGAGCGAATACCTCACCCGGGACCGCCCACTGGGGCAGTCGCGGGTGTTGTGGGAGATCGGCGCCAACGGTTCCAGGCTCTCGGGGGGATGCGATATCCGCGAGCTGCGTGCCCGCCTGGGACTGGACTCGGGGTACCTCAGCCGGCTGTTGCGTGCCCTGGAAGGCGGTGGGCTCATCGAGGTGAATGCCGCGGACGGCGACACCCGGGTGCGCACCGCGCGCCTGACGCCCGCAGGCCACACCGAACTGTCCGAGCTGGATCGCCGCTCGGACGACCTGGCGCGTTCGATCCTGGAACCGCTCAGCATCAGCCAGCGGCAACGGCTCGCCGATGCCATGGCTGAAGTCGAACGACTCTTTGTGGCCTCGCAGGTTCAGATCGCCGTCATGGACACCCGCTCCCCGGAGGCCCGGTATTGCATTCGCGCCTACTTCGACGAGATCTCGGCGAGATTCTCCGGCGGGTTTGACCCCGCGCTGACGCTCCCCGCCGGCGACGCCGAACTCTGCGCCCCCGCCGGACTGTTCCTCGTCGCAACCCTGCACGAAGAGCCCGTCGGCTGCGGTGGGCTCAAGCTCCTCAGGAACGCTGGCGGCATCATCGAAACGGCCGAAGTCAAACGAGTGTGGATTTCCCCCAATGTCCGCGGTATGGGGCTCGGGAAGCGAATTCTCGCCGAACTTGAGCAGCGGGCGATCACCCACGGCGCCCGCACGATTCGCCTGGACACCAACCGGGCTCTTACCGAAGCGATCGCGATGTACCGCTCGGCGGGCTACAGCGAGGTCGTCGCGTTCAACGACGAAAAGTACGCGCACCACTGGTTCGAAAAGCGGCTGAGCTAACCGCTATCGGCCTCGCTTCCACCGTCCAGCACGCCGCCTGCAACAAGGCACGAAGAAACTTGGCAATAGATCAATCGGTCTATATGCTGCGACGATAGACCGATCGGTTTACCAACGCCGCGCTGCAAACGAAATGGTGGCTCACATGGCTCACAGTGACAACCCGGCGCTTCGTGCGGCCAGCACGTTCTCTTCGCGGCGCCCCTGGCTAGTCATCGGCTCATGGTTGGCAATCCTCGTCATCCTGAATCTCGGGATACCGCAGCTGGAAACCACTGTCGCCAAGCACTCGGCACCCTTCATGCCGCTCAATACCCAAGCCGCGCAAACCTTTCAGTACATGTCGGAACGTTTCGGAGTTCCAGCCTCATCGGCCATCGGCAGCATCGTGCTGGTGGACGAGCAAGGCATCAACGACGCCGACCGGCGGGCGTATGGACGGCTCGTCGATACGCTGCGCGCGGACACCGAGAACGTCGCGTACATGCTCGACGCCTACAGCAGCGAGGACCTGCGCGATATCGGACTGAGCCCGGACGGCAAGGCCATTCACCTCGCGCTCGCTGGTACCGGCGATATCGGGACCACTACGGCCCACGAGAACGCCGTGCGCATCCGTCAGATGATCGACGAGCTACCCAAGCCGGAGGGGCTCCACATCTATCTCACCGGGCCCTCACCGATATTGACCGACATGTTCAGCGCGATGGACTCCTCCTTGCTGGTCATCACGGCAGTCTCGATAGTCCTGATCACGCTGGTGCTGTTGGCGGTCTACCGCTCGCTGATCACGGCGATGGTCCCCCTGATAACCATCGGCATCGCCCTCGGCGTAGCGCGCCCGGTGATCTCGCTGCTGGGCGAGCACGGCGTCTTACTGGTCTCGAACTTCACCATCTCCCTGATGACGGCATTGCTACTCGGCGCCGCCACCGACTACGCGATCTTCATCGTCGCCAGCTACCACGAGGGACGCAGAGCGCAGCTCTCGGTTCCCGAGGCCCTGCGCCGTAGCACCAGCAAGGTCAACGGAATCCTCGCCGCATCGGCGCTGACCATCGCCGTCGCGGCGTCTGCCATGGCCTTCACCGAGCTTGGCATGTTCAAAGCGGCAGGCCCCCCGATCGCCATCGCCATCGTGTTGGCACTCGCCGTCTCTCTCACCGTGCCGTACGCGCTGTTGTCGATCCTCGGTGCACGCGGGTACGCCGAACCCAGGCATCTCAACGAGCTCAAGTGGCGACGCACCGGCGCCAGGATCGTCCGGCACGCCGGGATCCTCAGCGCCGCTTGCATGGTCTTCTTGCTCGCCGCCGCCTCGGTTGTCACCACGTTCCGGGTGAACTTCAGCGAGAGTTCAATGCTGTTGAACGACACCGAAAGCACAACCGGGTACGCGAAGGTCTACGACCATTGGGGGGTCAACGAATCCGCACCCGAATACCTGGTCATCACGTCGGCCACGGACATGCGCAACACCGACGATCTGGCGGCCCTCGAACACATCGCCACCGCCATATCCGCGCTGCCCGATGTCGCCTATGTCCGATCGATAACCCGGCCCGCCGGAAAACCGCTGACCGAGACGACCACCGGATATCAGGCCGGCGTGATTGGCAAACGCCTGGAAGAGGCACAGCAGCGCATTACCCAGTCCGGCCCCGATCTTGGGCGACTGGTATCCGGCCTGGCACAGCTGCAGGGCGGCGCCGATACGGCCGCGGCCAACGCGCCACGGCTGGTGGCCGGCACCAAACAAGTTGTCGAACTCGCCCGCACCATCATCAGCAGCTACGAATCTGCGGGACAGGCCATATCGACCGCGACAAACAGCAGCGTCGATATTCCGCAGACGCTCGCCGACCTAGCCGCCCTGGTAGACGTCCTCGACCATTCACTACAAGCCCTGAGCGCCAACGCGCTGACGGCGGATGCGGTGAACACCCTCGGGTCAGCGCTCGGTCCCGCACTGACTCCCGAGCCGACTCCGGCGTGCACCATCAACCCGATCTGCGCGCATGCCCGGACACAGCTCGACGAACTCGACTCGATCTCCAACGGCGCAATGACCCGGGTGCTGCGGCAGCTCCTGGCTTCGATGGCCGTCCCGCAGGAGACCATCGAGAACGCACGACTGGCGCTGCCACGGGTCAAAGACGCGCTGGCGCGGCTCCAATCGCTGTCAAAGCAGCTCGGAAGTCAATCGCCGACGCAGGTTCGCAAACAGCTGGACGAACTGGTCCAGGGCGCCTCGGCGCTCGCTCAAGGAGTATCGCGGTTGTCCAGCGGGCTCACCCAGGTCAAGGGCGGGGTCGACCAGATCTCCGGCCTGACCGGCCAGCTCAACAACGGGCTTGAGGAAGCCTCGGGCTACCTCAACAACATCGGCGCGCATGCCTCCGACGGCCCCGGGGCAGGCTTTTACCTTCCGCCACAAGGCTTTACCGACAAACAGTTTGTGGCGGGTCAGGAACTGCTGTTCTCTCCCGACGGCAAGACCGCCCGGATGCTGGTGGTGTTCAACGTCGAGCCGGATAGCTATCAGGCATTGAACACCGCACATCGACTCGCCCCATCTGCCGTCCAGGCTGCCAGCGAAACGAGCCTGCGAAACGCCCAGTTCGCCAGTACTGGCTTGGCATCGCTGTCGGCGGACATGCGCGATCAGGTGTGGCGCGATTTTGCCACCTACGGCGTGGTTGCCATGCTCGGCGTATTCCTGGTGCTGGCTGTCCTCTTGCGCAGCCTGCTAGCACCCCTGTTCATGGTGGCCGTGGTCGCGCTGTCATTCGCCGCAGCTGCCGGTATCACGATCCTGTTCTGGCAGCACATCATCGGGATCGACGTCGACTGGTCGGTTTTCCCGGTGTCGTTCATGGCATTGATCGCAGTAGGTGCCGACTACAGCATGCTGTTCGCGGCCCGAATCAGGGAGGAATCGCACGACGGCATAGTCCGCGGCATTCTCCGCGGTTTTGGCAGCACCGGCAGCGTGATCACCACCGCCGGACTCGTCTTCGCGCTAACGATGTTCGCTCTGATGAGCGGAAGCGTGATCAACCTGCTGCAGATCGGATTCACTATCGGCGTCGGGCTCCTGCTCGACATCACCATTGTGCGCACCGTCATGGTTCCGGCGGCAATGTCGATCATCGGTAACAGGATCTGGTGGCCCAGCAGGCTGTAGGTGCCACACTGGCCCTGGCCTGGACTACTTCGCGGCCCCGATGCAGGTGGCGGTGAGCAGCCGCGTCAGCGTGCTGGCGAAATCCGTGTCCCAGTCTTGCGGAAAGCCCGGCTCTTCCTTGAAATCGTGCTCAAGCCCTTCGGGGGGATGAGTGAACTGCCACAGCATTCCGGACAGCGCGAAGGCCGAAGTGACGATGTCGAGCGCGCTGTTGCGGTCCAGCTCCGGCACCGCGCGTTCTATCGCGTCGACCATCGTCATCGCCGCCGCCTGGTTGACCCGCTGAGCCTCCCGGACCTGGCCGAGTTCCACCTCGTGCTCAAGGTGCAGATAATGACTACCCAGCAGATCGCAGAACAGCGGTGCCTCGATGAGAGCACGCGACAACACGGCACCGACGTCTGCGGGCGACCGTTCCTGCGAGCCGTCCAGTGCCGAGCACACGGATTCGGCCAACGCGGCCATACCTTCTGTCGAGAGCCTCAGCAGCACCTCTTTATGGGAGCTGAAGTAGCGGCGCACCGCGGAGTGATGGACACCCGCACGATTGGCCAAACCCGTGAGAGTGACCGACGCGACACCGGACTCCAGCGCCAGCGAGCGCGCCGCTTCCACGATCGTTGCCGCACGTTGACGCTTGTTCTCCTCCGAACGTGCGCGCCGGAAACCCAGATGTGTCATCCACCTCAAGATAACGCACGGCGTGTGACTTGCGGGCACACCTACCCGCTGGTAGGTTGCCTGTAACGCACACGCTATGCGTTATACGTGAACGCTTCATGCACTTTCCGGTAAACGATCTGTTCGACAGCACACGGGTGAAGGGGTCCTGCGATTCTCAGCGCATTGAAGCGGGCGTGGATCCCGGTGGTCATGGTGCTTGTCCTGGCCATCGCGGGTTTTGCGGTATGGCGCATTCGCGGCATCTTCGGTTCTCATCAGCTGCCCACCTACGCCGGCAGCATGACCGACGACAAAAACAACTCCAAGCCCAAGCACGTGGTCTACGACATCTTCGGCCCGCCCGGAACCATCGCCGACATCAACTACATCGACAAGGAAGGGGAGCCCCACCAGATCAACGGGGCGACGCTACCGTGGTCGATTGAGATCGTCACGACGGCACCGTCGATGACGGGCAACATCCTGGCTCAAACCCGCAATGCTGACGGACTGGGCTGCCGCATCACGGCCAATGGCGAGATAAAAGACGAGAGGTATACCAACGAGGTGAGCGCCTACGTCTACTGCTTTGTGAAGTCCGCATGAGCGGGGCACACGCCAACGGCGAGCCCACATTCATCGCCAAATGGATTCGGCGCCTGTCGGTTCCCATCGTCATCGCATGGGTGGCGGTCGTCGTCATCCTCGCCCTCTCGGCGCCTCAGCTGGAACAGGTCGGTCAAGAGAACACCGTTTCGCTGAGCCCCAACGACGCGCCGTCGATGAAGGCCATGAAGAACATGGGACGGCTCTTCCAGGAGTCGGACTCCAACAGCGCGGCCATGATCGTGCTGGAGGGCGACCAACCGCTGGGCCCCGGCGCGCACAAGTTCTACGACGAAATGGTGACGCAGCTGCGCGCGGACACCAAACACGTTCAGCACGTTCAGGACTTCTGGGGCGATCCGCTCACCGAGTCCGGCGCGCAGAGCACCGACGGCAAGGCCACCTACGTACAGGTGAACCTGGCCGGTGACATGGGCGAGACGCTCGCGAATGAATCGATCGAGTCCGTCCGCGACATCATCAAGAAACTGACCACCGACGCGCAGGGCAACCCCAAGCCGATGCCGGACGGGCTCAAGGTCTACGTCACCGGGCCCGCCGCCCTGCAGACCGACTTGGCCCACGCCGGCGACAGCAGCATGATCAAGATCACCGGGCTGACGTTCATCGTCATCATCGTGATGCTGGCGTTCTTCTACCGATCGTTCTTCACCGTGCTGTTGGTGCTGCTCATGGTGGGCATCCAGCTGGGCGCCGCACGCGGAGTGATCTCGGTGCTCGGTGACAACCACATCATCGGACTGTCCACCTTCGCGGTGAACCTCCTTGTGGTGCTGGTCATCGCGGCGGGAACCGACTACGCCATCTTCCTCATCGGGCGATATCAGGAAGCCCGGGTCAAGGGGCTGGATAGCGAAGCCTCGTACTACGACATGTTCCATGGCACAGCACATGTCATCTTGGGCACGGGATCGACGATCGCCGGCGCCATGTACTGCCTGAGCTTCACCCGCATGCCCTACTTCCAGACCCTGGGCGTGCCCTGCGCCGTCGCGGTTCTGACGGCCGTGGCCGTCGCCCTCACCCTGGGACCGTCGCTGATCACCATTGGAAGCCGCTTCGGCCTGTTCGAGCCCAAGCGCGCCATGCGAATTCGCACCTGGCGCCGTATCGGTGCCGCGATCACCCGCTGGCCGGGCCCGATCCTGGCCGCATCGATGGCGATCGCGATCATCGGACTGGCCGCGCTTCCCGGCTACCAGACCAGCTACGACGACAAGAAGTACATCCCCAAGGACATCCCCGCGAACCAGGGCTTCCAGGCCGCCGACCGGCACTTCGACCCGGCCCGGATGAACCCGGAAATGCTGGTGCTGGAGTCAGATCACGATATGCGGAACTCCGCGGACTTCCTGGTGATCGACAAGCTGGCCAAGGCTGTCTACAAGGTTCCGGGTATCGCACGCGTGCAAGCGATTACCCGTCCTCAAGGCACCCCGATCGAACACAGCTCCATCCCCTTCCTCATCAGCGCCCAGGGCGTCGGCCAGGTTCAGAACATGAAGCTGATGAAGGACCGGATGGCCGATATGAAGGTCCAGGCCGACCAAATGGGCCTCATGGTGAACACCATGAAAAAGATGCTGGCCAACATGACCGAGCTCACCGGCGTGATGCACCAGATGATCGTCGAGATGCACACCCTGCAGGGCACCATCCACGACATGCGGGACAGCCTCGAGAACTTCGACGACTTCTTCCGCCCCATCAAGAACTATTTCTATTGGGAGAAGCACTGCTTCGATATCCCGGTCTGCCAGGCGTTCCGATCGATCTTCGAGGTGCTCGACAAGATCGATGAGCTCACCGAGAACATGGACGGCATGGTCCTCTCGATGGAGAAGATGGACGTCATCATGCCCCAGATGGTTGCCGATATGCGGGACATGATCCCGCTCATGGAATCCATGCAAAACATGATGCTGACGATGTACAGCACCATGGGCGGCATGTACAACCAGATGGACGAGATGAGCAAGGACTCGACCGCCATGGGCAAGGCCTTCGACAAGGCCAAGAACGACGACTCCTTCTACCTGCCGCCGGAGATCTTCGACAACCCCGACTTCAAGCGCGGCCTCAAGATGTTCCTGTCCCCCGACGGCAAGACGCTGCGCATGATCATCTCGCATCGCGGTGATCCCACGTCGCCCGAAGGACTTTCACATATCGAGCCCATCAAGCTGGCCGCGATCGAAGCCGTCAAGGGCACTCCCCTTGAGGATGCCAAGATCGAATTGGGCGGCACCGCAGCGACATTCAAGGACATGTCCGACGGCGCCCGATACGACCTGATGATCGCCGGCATCTCCGCGCTGTGCCTGATCTTCCTGATCATGCTGCTCATCACCCGAAGCTTCGTGGCCTCGCTGGTGATCGTCGGCACCGTGTTGCTGTCTCTGGGCGCGTCATTCGGCTTGTCGGTCATCATCTGGCAGTACATCCTGGGGCAGGAATTGCACTGGATGGTCATGCAAATGGCGATCATCGTGCTGCTCGCCGTGGGATCCGACTACAACCTGCTGCTGGTGTCCCGGCTCAAGGAAGAACTACCGGGCGGGTTGAAGACGGGCATGATCCGGGCAATGGGTGGCACCGGCAGCGTGGTGACATCCGCGGGCCTGGTGTTCGCCTTCACCATGATGGCCATGGCCATCAGCGATCTGACGATCATCGGCCAGGTGGGTACCACCATCGGTCTGGGTCTGCTCTTCGACACCCTGGTGGTGCGGTCGTTCATGACACCAGCCATCGCGACCCTGCTGGGCCGCTGGTTCTGGTGGCCGCTGAATGTGCGCACCCGGCCATTGCCGCCGCCCAGAACACCTCAGCCGGCAAGTTCGGTACCGCCTCCCCCAGCGCCGGTCGGTGCGGGACCAGATCCGGTGACCACAGAGTTCCCCAGACACGCGTAGTAGGACGAAATCCGCCACCACGCTGGGCTACTCGTGACACCCTCGGTGCATGCCGGTACCGGGTGGCGAATTCCATGGCTACGTCATCGACGCTGTGGCGGGCCGTGGCGGTACGGCACAGGTCTTCCTGGCGCACCGCGATGACGGTCCGGACGTCGCCCTGAAGGTGCTGGATCCACGGCATCGAAACCCCGAGAGTATCGACCGGTTACACCGGGAATTTGATTTAGCCCAAAGGTTTTCGCACCCGCGCATCATCACGGTCTACGAACGTGGTGACGATTGGCTGGCCATGGAAGCACTCACCGGCGGCTCGGCGAAAGACTTGGTGGGCACAGATCAAAGCTGGATCATGCCCATCAAGCTAACTACCCTTCAACAGATCGCCGGAGCGCTGGACTATATCCACGACGCCCAGGTGGTGCATTGCGATGTGAAGCCGTCCAACATCATGCGCCGGCGCTCGGGCGGCGCCGTGCTCACCGATTTCGGTATCGCCCAGGAACTTGCTCTCGCCTCCGGGCCGCGCAGGCCCGTGGTGCAGACGTCGCTGCCCTACGCGGCACCCGAGGTGCTGCGCGGGCAACCCGTCACGGCGGCCACCGACCAGTATGCGTTGGCCTGCACCGCGGTCGAACTGTTCGACGGCAAACCCCCCTTCACCGCGCGCACGGCGATGAGACTCGCTGACCTGCACCTGAACGCCACTCCGTGGCCGATCTCATACCGCCATAAGGACATCCCCCGAGCGTTCGATTCGATCGTCGCCAAGGCCATGGCCAAAGATCCGTTAAGCCGCTATCCGACATGTACGGAGTTCATAACACTTTTGACACACGCGATGACCTAATCCCCGGTACCGTCGCCCCATGGCATCTCCAGCTAATTACGATACGTCCGCCCTCACTCGCGAGGACGAGGGATATCACAAAGGCCTGAAGAACCGCCAAGTCCAGATGATCGGGATCGGCGGTGCCATCGGCACCGGCCTGTTCATGGGCGCCGGAAAACGACTGCATGAGGCCGGGCCAAGCCTGTGGCTCGTCTACGCGGTCTGCGGCATCTTCGTCTTCTTCATGCTGCGCGCCCTCGGCGAGCTGGTGCTGCACCGCCCCTCATCGGGGTCCTTCGTGTCATACGCGCGCGAATTCCTCGGGGAGAAAGCCGCTTACGTCGCCGGCTGGATGTACTTCGTCAACTGGGCAGCCACCTCGATTGTGGATGTCACCGCGATCGCCCTGTACATGCACTACTGGGGATCATTCAAGGCCATTCCGCAGTGGACCATCGCACTGATCGCCCTGGTCATCGTGCTCACCATGAACATGATCAGCGTCAAGCTGTTCGGCGAGATGGAGTTCTGGGCCGCACTCATCAAAGTCGTTGCACTCGTAGCCTTCTTGATCGTCGGCATCGTGTTCTTGGCGGGACGATTCACCGTCGAAGGTGCAGCCACCGGGCCCTCGATACTCGCCGACAACGGTGGACTCTTCCCTACCGGACTATTGGCCCTGGTGGTGGTCACCTCCGGTGTGGTCTTTGCCTACGCCTCAGTGGAATTGGTGGGCACCGCAGCGGGTGAGACGGAAAACCCCGAGAAGGTCATGCCGAAGGCCATCAACGCCGTGGTGATTCGTATCGCCGTCTTCTACGTCGGCTCATTGATTCTGCTGGCATTGCTGCTGCCCTACACCCTCTACAAGGAGGGCGAGAGCCCGTTCGTGACGTTCTTCTCCCGGGTGGGTCTGCCCTACGCCGGCGACATCATGAACTTCGTGGTGCTCACTGCCGCGCTGTCGAGCCTGAACGCGGGCCTGTACAGCACCGGCCGCATCTTGCGTTCCATGTCGATGAATGGCAGTGCACCGCAACTCTTGTCCCGCATGTCCTCCAACGGCGTCCCTTTCGCGGGCATCGCACTGACCGCGTGCTTCACCGTCGTCGGCGTCCTCATGAACATGGTCATCCCGGCCAAGGCGTTCGAGACCGCGCTAGATGTGGCAGCACTCGGAATCATCGCCTCGTGGGCCACCATCGTCATCTGTCAGCTGCGGCTGTACCAATGGACGCAACGGGGCATCTTGCAACGCGGCAAGTTCCAGATGCCCGGCGCTCCCTACACCGGGTACGCCACACTCATTTTCCTGCTGGTGGTGCTGGTGCTCATGTGTTACGAAAACTATTGGAACCTGGTGGCTCTGGGTATCTTCACGCCGCTGCTCATCATCGGCTGGTACCTATCCAAGGAACGCGTTATGCAGCTGGCCCGCGAGCGCGTGGGCTACACCGGGCAATACCCGGTGATCGCGGAGACTCCGATGATGGACGATCCGCCCAACCTCGGAGACAAGTAGAACCTAGACGATCGCCGAACGCTCCAGCAGCCGGGCGAAATCGGCGACATCCAGCGTCTCGCCGCGACGCGCCGGATCGATACTGGCAGCCAGCAGCCGGCGTGCCGACTCGTCACCCGAGCCCGCCCACTCCGCGAATGCGTTACGAGAGGTCTTGCGGCGCTGGGCGAATGAGATGTCGATGAGGTCGAAGAGCTCCTTACGGAACCCGGCATCGGAGGGCCAGATCGCGTCAGGATGGCGGTCGATGCGCACCAGACCCGAGTACACCCGCGGAATCGGCCAGAACACCGCGGGAGACACCGTACCGAGACGCTTCACCTTGCCGAAGTAGCGCACCTTCACACTCGGCACACCGTAGATCCGCGAACCCGGCTCCGCCGTCAGCCGGTCGGCCACCTCGGACTGGACCATCACCAAAATGGTCTTCACCGACTCGAATTCGGTCAGAATCCGCAGCAGTGCCGGGACCGCGACGTTGTAGGGCAGGTTGGCCACCATGGCCGTCGGCGGATCCCCGGTGATATCGGCGGGGGTGAGCTTCAGTACGTCTTGGTGAATCACCGAGAACCGGTTGAACTCGCTGTGCGAGTGCTCCTTGACGGTGGCCGGAAGGCGTCGAGCCAACACCGGATCCACCTCGACGGCGGTCACCGCGCAGCCCTTGTCCAGCAGCCCCAGCGTCAGTGAGCCCAGGCCGGGCCCCACCTCGATGACGTGATCGCCCTTACCGACACCCGATGCCGACACAATCCGGCGAATGGTGTTGGCGTCGTGAACGAAGTTCTGGCCCAGCGTCTTCGTCGGTCGGAAATCGAGATCCTTGGCCAGTTGTCGGATCTCGGTGCGGCCGAGCAGCCTGATGGTCAGCGGGCACCGACCCTCGCGCTGCATACCGGCCAAGCGCCCCAACCCTGCACAGCCAGCGTCTTCTCGGCGATGGCGATCTGTTCCTCACGCGTCGCCAGGTCGGCACGCGGTGCGTACTTGGCGCCGCCGTGGGCCAGCCAGGTCCCGTAATCGAACTGCACGCCGCCGTAGAAGCCGTTGCCCGTGTTGATGGCCCAGTTGCCACCGGCCTCACAGGAAGCCAGGGCGTCCCACGCCGAGCCACGGGTCACCGCGGGCACCTCGGTGCCCGGCTTGGCACCAACCCGCAGCACCGAGTCGCGGGCGGGGGTCAGCACGTTGTTGGACACGGGCATCCGCCCGGTTTCGCGGCCATTGACCGTCAGCACCGAGTACACGATGTCCTGGGTACCGGGAGCGCCCGGGTCTTCGACGACCGAGCGGCTCATGTTCATGTCGGCGTCTTCGATCTTCTGAGGAGTCGGCGCCAATGGAGCCTGCTCGGTCACCTTGCTGACGCGGATCCGCGTCACAGTGATCGGCATATCGGCGGTCACGGGAGTGCTCGGCGCGGGATCGACGGTATCGAACTGCTGCAGCGGGTTACCGGTGGCCTCCAGGAGCGTCCCCACGGTGGGCGCGGCGATACGCGGGGTGCTGATCGCGCCGCCGTCGTTCAGGCGCACGGTCTTGGCACTGACCACCGCCAGCGACATGCCCTCCAACGGGAGACGGCTGCCGCGTGTGGCGGCGGTCGGGGCGGTGTCGGTCATGGACAGCTGAGACAGCGCGTCGTTCACCGTGTTGGCGGTGGTCCAGACCTGCTGGGTGCCCTGCCCGTCCACGGAGATGTCCAGCGGGCGCGAGCGCTTGAGCACGATGGTGTCGCCGTCGCGCACCGCGTCGTGCTTGGCGGGAGCGACATCGTCACGATCCGTCAGCGCGTATCCGTAGTCGGCCAGGACCTCGGACACCCGTGACTTGACGGTCGTGACCGTCATGGCGTTCCCGTCGACGTTGAGCGTCAGGGTCTTGTGCGCAGCGATGGCGTAGCCACCGCCCGCGCCGATCACCACCAGCAGGGCGGCCACAAGGGCGCGCAGCAAGGGCGATCGCGTTGCGTTGAGCTTCGTCAGTGCATTCACGAGTAGGAGATTCCTGCGTTCGTTTCGGTGCCTCGATACCGGTAGTCAACGGTGACACCACCCGGCAATCTGATCACGACACGGTAACGAAAGCATCGCGCCGAGGCAACTCATCAACCATCTTGAACACCCTTACTGCCGTCGCCGTGGACGCGGCCGCTAATCGCTCCGGGCGTTGCCCGGTTATCTCGGCGAGGGCCCGGACGGTGTACGGCAGACAGTACGACTCATTCGGTGCACCCCGATACGGATGGGGGGTCAGGTAGGGGGCATCGGTCTCTACCAGCAGTTGTTCGTCGGGAATGCGCGCGGCGGCCTCCCGAAGCGCATGCGCGTTCTTGAAACTCACCGTCCCCGACAAGCTCAAGATCCAGCCCTCAGCGACGCATCTCTTCGCCATCTCAGCATCCGATGAGAAGCAGTGGAAGATAACCGTGGCCGGCGCGCCCTCGGACTTCAGCACATCGAGCACTTCGGCGTCGGCATCGCGGTTGTGAATCATCAGCGCCTTGCCCGTCCGCTTAGCCAGTTCGATATGCCAAGCAAATGCTTCGCGTTGAACCGAGGGCTCCGCGCAGCCCTCCAATCGGCCCGGCCAATACAGATCCAAACCGGTCTCCCCGATGGCCACGACGCGGGGATGTGCGGCCAGATTTTCCAACTCCGCACGCGCGCCGTCGGTGAGATCACCGGCACGGGTGGGATGCAGCGCGACGGCGGCGTACACCCGCGGATCACTCGCGGCGGCCGACACCGCCCACCGCGCCGACTCGAGATCATCGGCCACTGTCACCACACGTCCCACACCTACGGACTCCGCGTGATCGACGATGGCACGCACGTCCTGGTCCGTGACGGCGCCGCATGCATCCAGATGGGTGTGCGCATCGATGAGGGGCGCGAGCGGCTCGGGGTTGGGCGGGGCTTGCCTCTTATTGCCGGGCGTCATCAGAACACCAGTCTATAAAGTTGCTCAGACCATGCCTGAATCATTGGATCCGTTCTACATCACCACCGCCATCGCGTACCCCAACGGTGAGCCGCACATCGGCCACGCGTATGAGTACGTCGCGACCGATTCGGTCGCCCGCTTCAAGCGGCTGGACGGCTTCGACGTGCGTTACCTCACCGGTACGGACGAACACGGCTTGAAGGTGGCGCAGACGGCGGCAGCAGCCGGAATCCCGACGGCGGAACTGGCCCGGCGCAATTCCGACGTGTTCGAGGCGTTGCAGCGCAAGCTCAACATCTCCTTCGATCGGTTCATCCGAACCACCGACCCCGACCACTACGAGGCGTCGAAGGCGATATGGCGCCGGATGGCCGATAGCGGCGACATCTATCTGGACACCTACTCGGGCTGGTACTCGGTGCGTGACGAGGCGTATTACACCGACGCCGAAACCACCGTGGCCCCCGACGGCACCCGTACAGCCACCGCGACGGGAACCCCGGTCGACTGGACCGAGGAGCATTCCTACTTCTTCAGGCTGTCGAACTACCAGGACAAACTGCTGGCGCATTACGAGGCCCATCCGGAGTTCATCGGCCCGGCGGTGCGGCGCAACGAGATCGTCAGCTTCGTCTCCGGTGGTCTGCGCGATCTGTCCATCTCCCGCACCACGTTCGACTGGGGTGTGCCGGTACCCGACCACCCCGAACACGTCATGTACGTGTGGGTGGACGCCCTCACCAACTATCTGACGGGGGTGGGCTTCCCCGACACCTCGTCGGACTCGTTCACGCGGTACTGGCCCGCCGATCTGCACATGATCGGCAAGGACATCAGCCGGTTCCACACCGTGTACTGGCCGGCATTTCTGATGTCGGCCGGAATCGAACTGCCCAAGCGGGTTTTCGCACACGGCTTCCTGACCAACAAGGGCGAGAAGATGAGTAAGTCGATCGGCAATGTGGTCGACCCGATCAACCTCATCGACACCTTCGGACTGGACCAGGTGCGCTACTTCCTGCTGCGCGAGGTTCCCTTCGGCCAGGACGGCAGCTACACCGAGGACGGTCTGATCGGGCGGATCAACGCCGACCTGGCCAACGAACTGGGCAACCTGGCACAGCGATCGCTGTCCATGGTCGCCAAGAATCTCGACGGCATCGTGCCCGAACCGGGCGACTTCGCACCCGAGGATCTGGAACTACTCAGCGCCGCGGATAGCCTGCTGGAACAAGCCCGCACCCATTTCGAGGTGCCGGCGATGCATCTCGCGCTGGAGGCGATCTGGCAGGTGCTGGGCGCGAGCAACCGGTACTTCTCGGCGCAGGAGCCCTGGGTGCTGGGCAAAAGTGACAGCGCCGAGGATCAGCTGCGGTTCGGCACCGTGCTGTACACCACGTTGGAGGTGGTGCGGATCGTCGCGCTACTGGTGCAGCCGGTGATGCCCGAGTCCGCGGCCAAACTGCTGGATCTGCTGGGCCAGTCCGAAGATCAGCGGGACTTCTCCGCGATCGGGACGCGGCTCAAGCCCGGTGTGAGCCTGCCCGCACCGACGGGTGTGTTCCCGAAGTATCAGGTGCCCAAGTAGGTCGCAAAAGTGATCCCGGTCACGGTCTGTCACAGATTTCGTCGCGCCGGTGTCTTAAGGGCATCAGCGACTGAAAGGAAGTCACCGAAATGACCGAGAACACCCGAGTGATCGTGATCGGCGGAGGCTACGCGGGAACCCTGGCGGCCAACCAATTGCTCGCCAACAAGAACCTGACCGTGACCCTCGTCAACCCCCGGCCGCACTTCGTCGAACGAATCCGGCTGCATCAGCTGGTCGCCGGAAGCAGCACCGCGACCGCCGACTACGACACCCTGCTCAACCCGGCCATCCGCCTCGTGGTCGACAAGGTCACCCATATCGATGCCGGTGCCCAGAAGCTGGAGCTCGCCTCCGGCACGGTGCTGCCGTACGACTACCTCGTCTACGCCGTCGGAAGTACCACCACAACCCCCGACATCCCCGGTGTGGCAGAACATGCGTTGTCCATCAACGAGTTCGAACACGCCCAGCAGGTACGGGCCCGGTACGAGAGGCTGGGGCCGGACGCGCCGATCGTGGTCGTCGGCGCGGGCCTGACCGGCGTCGAGCTGGCCGGAGAACTAGCCGAGGCCGGTCGCCGCGTGACGCTGATCTGCGGCACACAACTGTTGCCGTCGCTCGGCGATCCGGCCCGACGCGCGGCCGCCAAGCGACTGGACAAGCTGGGCGTCGAGGTGCTGGTGCCCGCCACGGTGGTGCGGGTGGACGAGGATTCGGTGACGCTGTCCGACGGACGCGTGCTGCCGACCGCGCTCACGGTGTGGACCGCGGGATTCGGGGTGCCACAGCTGGCCGCCGACAGCGGCCTGAGCACAGATGCCCTGGGCAGGCTGCTCACCGACGAAACGCTGGTCAGCGTGGACAACCCGCGCGTCATCGCGGCCGGGGACGCCGCCAGCCCCTCAGGTGTGCCGCTTCGGATGAGCTGCCAGGCCGCCGGGCCACTGGCAGCCCGCGCCGTCAAGACGGTGTTGGCCCTGGTCGATGGCCTGCAACCGGAGGCACGGAGCCAAATCTTCACCGGACAGAACGTCAGCATCGGGCGCAACGCTGCCGTCATCCAGTTGGGCCACACCGACGACACCCCCCGCAAGCTGTATGTGGGCGGGCGTGCAGGCGCCGCCATCAAGGAAATGGTGTGCAACGGAACGCTTTCCATCCTGGCAACTGCCGCAAAACACCCCACGTGGTACTTCTGGCCCCAGGGCGGCAAGCGCGCCGAGGCCCTCAAGGTGCAGGCCTAGCGGTGTCCGACTCCGCCCATGCCGAGCTGTTCACCCACCTGCGCCCGCTGCTGTTCACCATCGCGTACGAAATGCTGGGTTCCGCAACGGAAGCCGACGACGTACTGCAGGAGAGCTATCTCCGGTGGGCGCAGGTGGACCTGAACACGGTCACCGACACCAAGGCCTATCTGGCACAGATCGTCAGCCGCCAATCACTGAACACCTTGCGGGCCAACAGCCGTCGGCGCGAGGAGTACGTGGGACCATGGCTGCCGGAGCCGGTGCGGGTGACCTTCGACGGCAGCACCGACGACGCCTCGACCGACGTGGTTCTGGCCGAGTCGGTGTCCATGGCCATGCTGGTGGTGCTGGAAACGCTGGCGCCGGATGAGCGTGCCGTGTTTGTCATGCGGGAGGTCTTCGGCTTCGACTACGCCGAAATCGCCTCCACGGTATGCAAATCGGAGTCCGCGGTGCGCCAGATGGCGCACCGCGCCCGCGAGCATGTGCAGTCGCGCCGGCGCCGGTTCACGCCTACTGATCAGCAGACCGAGGAGCTGACCACCAAGTTCCTGCTGGCCGCCGCGGGCGGCGATGTCGACGCACTGGTGGAAATACTCGCCCCCGACGCGGTGTGGACATCGGACGGCGGCGGGAAGGTCAGTGCCGCGCGGCGGCCGGTGTACGGGGCCGACAGAGTGGCGCGCGTCGCCATCGGGCTTTCGCGGGCGGCCGCGTCATTCCCGGACGTGCGCATGGAACTGAGCACGTACAACAGCACGCCCGCGCTGCTGATCTACAGCGAAGGCCGCCTCGACGCCGTGCTGGCGGTATCGATCACGGACGGCAAGGTGGCGCACGTTTTCGCGATCCGCAATCCCGACAAGCTGGCCACCGCCGAAACAGCGCGCCACATCAGCAGATAACCGGTGGCGGCCCCGGCGGGTTGTCAGACACAATCACCGGCGTGTTCTGTGACATCGATACCGCCGCGCGCATTGAGCGCGCCGAAGCCGACACGATTGCCGCGGGAACCGCGCGATGTGACGACGGTGTCGTGATACCGCTGGCCGGGGGCGTCGCGTCCTATGCCGGACCCGATTCACCGATGAACAAAATCGCCGGACTCGGGTGGGGTGGTGTGCCCACCGCATCCGAGCTTGAGGCCGTCGAGCAGATGTTCGCCGACCGCGACACCCCGGTGCAGGCCGAGGTCTCGAGCCTGGCCGATCCGGCGATCGGCGAGCTGCTGACCCGGCGCGGTTACCTGCTGGTGTCGTTCGAGGACGTGCTGGGCCTGACGCTGCGCGATATCCCCGCGCCGGTGCTCCCGGATGACATCACGGTGCGCCACAGCGGGGTCGATGAGCTGGCCAGCTGGCTCGACGTCATCGTCGAGGGGTTCGCGGTCCCCGATGACCAGGGCGTGGCCTCCCACGAATCGTTTCCCCGCGAGGTGCTCTCCCGTGCGATCGATGCACTGTCGACGACGGAGAGTGTGCGGCGCTACATCGCCCTGCGGCAGGGCGTTGTGGCGGGCGGCGCAAGCATGCGCATCCTCGACGGGGTGGCCCAGCTCAACGGCGCGGCGACTGCCGCGCCACATCGCCGGCGCGGTATCCAGTCAGCACTGCTGACCACCCGGCTTCACGAAGCCGCAAGTGCCGCTGCGGATCTGGCCGTGGTCACCACACAGCCCGGATCGAAATCTCAGCAGAACACCCAGCGTCAGGGCTTCTCACTGCTGTACACCCGCGCGATCCTGGTGAAGGGTCTGCGAAACTAGACCCATGCGCGTCCAGCAGCTCGGCGATCTCGGCGCACCGCCAGCCGTGCTGCGATCCCTTGCCGTCGCCGCGCGCGAGACGGGACGCCCGGCACCTGCCGCATTGACCGGATGCTGGTTCGACTCACGGGCGATCATCGCCCCGTCCCTCGCCGCCCGTGCGGTGCTGCCGCGACAGGCGTTCAGTGGCAATACTTCTCATGTGAACACCGCTCCGCCGGGCGCGGTGGGAGGCGGTTGGATCGGCTATCGGGCATATCCGGACCTGACCGCAGACGCCCGGGCCCCACGGCTCCCCGCTTCGGCCGGAGGCTGGAGTGATGCGGTATTGCGCCTGGATAATGACGAATGCTGGTGGTATGAAAGCCTTCTCGACGAAGAATGCCCTGCGTGGATAGTCCAGGGGCTCACCCATCCCCGCGATCCCGAGGTGTGGTCCATCGAGTGGACGACTCCCGATCGCGAGCGCCATCGCACCGCCGTCGGCCGCTGCCTGGAGGCCATCGCAGCCGGGGAGGTGTACCAGGCCTGCGTGTGCACGCAATTCCGCGGGGCATTGACGGGAGATCCGGTGGACTTCTTCGCCGATGCGATCACCCAGACCGCGCCGGCCCGAGCCGCCTTCGTGTCGGGCGCCTGGGGTGCCGTGGCCTCGCTGTCACCCGAATTGTTCTTGCAACGCAACGGATCTGATGTGCGTTCCAGCCCTATCAAGGGCACCCTCGCGGCGACCGAGGACCCCGCCGCGTTATTGAACTCGGTGAAGGACGTCGCCGAGAACATCATGATCACCGACTTGGTGCGCAATGACCTCGGGCGCATCGCGATCACCGGCACTGTCACCGTTCCCGAACTTCTCGCCGTCCACCCGGCACCCGGTGTGTGGCATCTGGTGTCCACCGTCGCCGCGCAGATACCTACGGAGGCCACTGCAGCAGATCTGCTGGCGGCCGCATTCCCGCCCGCCTCGGTGACCGGAACACCGAAAACCCGTGCCCGCCAACTACTGCGCCAATGGGAATCGGATAACCGCGGGGTGTACTGCGGCACCGTCGGCATGCTGTCGCCGGTGGCCGGCCTGGAACTCAACGTCGCGATTCGCACCGTGGAAATCGCACCCGACGGATCCGCCGTACTCGGCGTCGGGGGAGGTATCACCGCAGACTCCGATATCGAAGCCGAATGGCAGGAGTGTCTGCACAAGGCCGCTGCCACGGTCGAGCTCACCGCGATCGCATTGCTCACACCCGGGCTCAAGCCCGCGCTTTGACCACCGCGTCGTAAAGGTCGCGCCTGGACAGCGTCGCGCCGGACTCCCCGATGGCCATCGCGCACGACTCACGCAACCCCATGCCGTCGTCCATCAGCTCCTCCACCCTGGTCACCAGGGTGTCGATTTCGGGGACGGCGGGGCGACCACCGTCGAGCACCACCGTGATCTCCCCCAGCACCTCGCCCTCGGCCCAGACGGCCAACTCACGCAGGGTGCCCCGCAACACCTCTTCATGGGTCTTGGTCAGCTCGCGGCATACCGCCGCACGGCGTTCGGGGCCCAGCACCTCCACCGCATCGGCCAGAGTCTCGGCCAGCCTGCGCGGCGACTCGAAGAACACACAGGTGCGGGGCTCCCCCGAAAGCTCGGCAAGCCAACGCCGCCGCGCCCCCTGCTTGCGCGGCGCGAACCCCTCGAAACAGAAACGGTCGACCGGGAGCCCCGAAACGGCCAATGCCGTCGTCACCGCCGACGGCCCGGGTAGGCATTTGATCGGTATCCCCTGTTTCACGCATGCGGCGACCAAGCGATACCCCGGATCACTGATCGAGGGCATCCCCGCGTCGGTGACCACCAGCACGTCGTACCCGGCCTCCAGATCGGCCAGCAGCGGCTCGATGCGGCTGGCTTCGTTCTGGTCGTAGAAACTGATGATCTGGCCGCTGATCTGCACATCCAGCGATTTGGCGAGCGCCCGGACCCGACGAGTGTCCTCGGCGGCCACCACCGCGGTCTTGGCCAGCGCCTCACGCAATCGGGGCGAGGCATCCCCGGGCTCCCCCAGCGGTGTCGCCGCCAGCAGCAAGTTCCCCATCACGCAAGACTAAATCCCCTCGTCGCTCTCGCTCCAGCCCGCCGCACCAACAGGCCCGGGCCGGGCCCTCCCTTACGATCGAGCGTGTGACCGTGCCCGCAACCCTGCCGCCTACGGGGGAGACGTCTCGGAGCTCGGACGGCACCGAGTCCCCGGGGCCCCGGATACCGCCTGCGGATTTCGGGCCCACCGACCGGTTCCAGGGCTGGGTGATGACCGCCGTCATCACGGCAATTGCGGCGCTCACACGATTCATCAATCTCGGCGCCCTCACCGATCGCGGCACCCCTGTCTTCGACGAGAAGCACTACGTGCCACAGGGCTGGCAGGTGGTCACCAACAACGGCGTCGAGGACAATCCCGGCTACGGGCTGGTGGTGCATCCGCCCATCGGCAAACAGATGATCGCCCTCGGCGAATGGCTCTTCGGATACAACGCATTCGGCTGGCGGTTCGCCGCCGCACTCTCGGGCACCATCCTGGTGCTGCTGGTTGCCCGGATCGCCCGGCGGATCGGCCGGTCCACCCTGATGGGCGCCATCGCGGGACTGCTGCTGATCGCGGACGGCGTCAGCTTCGTGACCGCGCGCACCGCACTGCTCGACGTGTATCAGGCACTGTTTGTGGTGGCCGCCTTCGGCGCGCTGATCGTCGACCGTGATCAGGTGCGGGAGCGGCTGTACAACGCATACCTCGACGGGCGCATCGGCGAGACCGCGTGGGGGCCGCGGCTGGGCGTGCGGTGGTGGCGTTTCGGTGCCGGAATCCTGCTCGGATTGGCCTGTGGCACAAAGTGGTCAGGGCTGTACTTCATCGCATTCTTCGGAGTGCTGTGCATCGCCTTCGATATCGCGGCACGGCGCGCCTACGGCGTGCAGCGTCCCTGGGCGGGCACCGGGGTACGCGATCTGGGGCCGGCCCTATATGCGCTGGTGGTCATTCCGTTCCTCGTGTACATGGCCTCGTACTGGTCGTGGTTCGCCTCCGAGACGGCTATCAATCGGCATGCCGAGGGCCGTCAGATCGGTGTCGGCAGTTGGGTACCCGATGCCCTGCGCTCGCTGTGGTACTACACGCATAGCGTCTACACATTCCATTCGACGCTCACCAACGCCAACGGCAATCATCATCCGTGGGAATCCAAACCGTGGACGTGGCCGATGTCGCTGCGACCATTGCTCTACGCCATCGAAGACAAGAACATTCCCGGCTGTGGCGCCAATTCGTGTGTGCGCGCAGTGCTGTTGGTCGGCACCCCGGCCATCTGGTGGCTGGCGGTCCCGGTGCTGTTGTGGGCCACGTGGGCGACGGTGGTCCGGCGCGACTGGCGCTATGCGGCGGCACTGGTCGGCTACTGCGCGGGATGGCTGCCCTGGTTCGCCAACATCGACCGGCAGATGTACTTCTTCTACGCCACCCCGATGGTGCCGTTCCTGGTGATGATGATCGCGTTCATCATCGGCGATTTCCTGCGCAAGCCGGTGGCCAATCCGGAACGAAAAACGTTGCGAATGTTCATCGCCACGTTCTATCTGGCCGTGGTGGTCACCAACTTCGCGTGGCTGTATCCGATCCTCACCGGCGCCGCCATCTCACCGTTCATGTGGAACATGGAGATGTGGCTGCCCAGCTGGCGCTAGAGGAGATCGCGCGATATCGGACAGGACATGCAGCGGGGTCCGCCCCGGCCCGTGCCCAACTCCGATGCCGAGATGGCAAGCACCTCCACACCCGATTCCTCCAGGCGCGCATTGGTCTCCACATTGCGCTCGTAGGCGACAACCACACCGGGAGCCAAGGCCAGGGTGTTGTTCCCGTCATCCCACTGCTCGCGTTCGGCGGTCACCGGATCCAGACCGGTATCGATGACACGCAGCTTCCCGATGCCCATCGCGTCGGCCGCCGCCTCCACGAACGGTGCCGAACCCGAAATGCTGACCCCATCATCGTTACGACGAATGGTGAACGCCGACAGCGAATCCTGAATCGCCGGATACATCACGACGGCGTCGGTGTCGACCATGGTGCAGACGGTGTCCAAGTGCATGGACGCGCGTTCCTGCGCGATGGGCACCGCGAGCACGGTGTGGGCCAGGTCATCGTCGAACAGGCTGCGCGCCAGGGCTTCCGCACCGGCGGGCGTGGTGCGCTCCCCCACACCGACTGCCACCACCCCGGGCCCCAGCAGCAGCACGTCGCCGCCTTCGACGGGAGCCGAATGCGACTCATAGGCCCGCCGCACCCCGAGGAACCGCGGGTGATGGGCATAGATCAGGTCGGTGAGCGAGGTCTCGCGGACGCGCGCCGGAAGTGCCAGCGAGGTGATCGCGAACTTACGCCCGATCCAGAACGACGAGTCGCGCGTGAACAGCAGATTGGGCAGCGGTTCGATGACGAAATCCGATCCGTGGTGCATGGTGCGCACCAACGACGGCTGCGCCACCTTGCCGCCCACCGGTAGTTCGTCGAACGTCATCCCACACATCAACACGTAGGCGAGATCGGCCGCGTCCAGCGACCGCAGGTATTCCGAAAGATCCTGCGCAAGCGCATAACCCAACCTGCGTGCGTTCACCGCCGCTGATATGCCCTGCACCCTGGCGGCGCCACTGGCCAGCGCCTCACGCAATAGTTCGGAGAGCAGCAGCACCTCGACACCCCGCGAGCGCAGCACCTCGGCGAAGGCATCGTGCTCCTCCTGAGCGCGCGCCACCCAGGGCAGACCATCGAACAGCAGCTGGTCGTTGTTGCGCGGAGTCAGCCGCTTGAGCTCGTCACCGGGCCGGTGCAACACCACCGCCCGCAGCCGTCCCACCTCTGAATTGGCACCCAGCACTGGCGCATCCGTCATGAGAAGACGCTAGCTTGCCGCGCAATCGAACATGTGTGCGATACCATGAAGGTGTGACAGCCTCTCCACACGCTGTGCAGGCATCCCTGTTCGGCGCCCCACCGGTCCCGCGCCGCGAGTTGGCAGGCGGCGCTTGGCTTGAGGTACACCATGAATGGCTTGGACGTGCCGACAATCTCATGGGTCAGCTGTTGGCGCAGGTACCGTGGCGCGCCGAGCGCCGCCGCATGTACGACCGCACCCTCGACGTCCCCCGGCTGGTCAGCTTCCATGATCTGACCGCGGGCCCGCCACCGCATCCGGTGCTGGAGGCGATCTGCGACCGCCTGAACAGCGAGTACACCGCCGAACTCGGCGAACCATTCACCACAGTGGGCCTGTGCCAGTACCGGGACGGCACCGACAGCGTCGCCTGGCACGGTGACACCATCGGGCGCGGGCTACGCGAAGACACCATGGTCGCGATCGTAAGCATCGGCGCGACACGCACTTTCGCGTTGCGGCCACGCCTCGGGGGCGAATCGATTCGCATCCATGTGGGCCATGGCGACCTTTTGGTGATGGGCGGTACCTGCCAACGAACCTGGGAACACGCGATCCCCAAGACGTCCAAGCCGGTAGGTCCGCGGATCAGCTTGCAGTACCGGCCCCGCGATGTGCGTTAAGAACGGACGGCGGCCACTGCCTTGACCAGTAGATCCGATGCGCGCTTGCCGTCGGGCAACGCGGGCGGCACCTTGCCGACCGCAACCGGGCTGACCGTGACGACCACCATGTAGCGACCGAGATATGCCGAGTAGTTCAGTATCTCTTGACCGACGGCCCTGCCCGAGGTTCCGCTGAGGACGTCTCGCTTCATGGCGAGGGTGCGCGCACCCTCGATGGCGGGTGCGTCGATCACCTCGGTTTGCCCGGCGATCCCGTTACCGCGGAAGCCGACCTTCTTGCATTCCGCCGACACCGCCGGGTCGAAGGGGACCTCCTGCGAGGTTTCCACCGCGACCGCCACGTACTGATTTCCGGCGCCCGTGGCGGTGAGTGCGGCCATGTTCCCCTTGAGCCCGGCCGGTACGGCACTGCCGCCGCTGTACTTGGCGCAGCCGGGCGGATCCACCGTCATCCCCTGGGGCAGCGGTGCCGGGGAGAGCAGCTTGGGGTCCATCCCCGCCGGTTCCATGGTCTTGACGACGAACTCCGGTCCGAACTGGCTCTTCAGTGAGGCGATGTTTCCGATCTTCACGTTGTGATTGACGGGATTCTGGACGGTTCGGCCACAGCCCGGCACAACGAGCGCTAGCGCGCAGGTGGCCCAGATTCCCCAGCTCTTGACGGTCACCGGCTTCAACACCCGGCCACTGTATCGATTCGGGCCCAAAAATCGATGGCACCTATAGGGAACAATGTCTGTGTGGCCAAGAGTTAACACCTGTGAGGACGGTATGAGATGAAGATGGCGGCTCGCCTAACGACTGCGGCACTCGGTGTCGGCGCGTTGATGGCTCTCACTACCGGGACGGCGCTCGCCGATGACGCGCAATCGGTCATCAACCAGTACCAGTCGCAGGGCTATCAGGTCATCATCGACCGAAACGGCTCAGCCCCCACCAATAAGTGCACGGTGTCCAACATCCGTAACGGGCAGGACGTCTACCGCACCGAGTATCAGCGGACGTGGATGCCCAGCGGCAAGTGGCTGGTGCTGCCGGTGCGCGTACTCGACCATAAATTGGTGTACATCTCCCTTAACTGCAACGTCTAGTTAGCCTAACCTAACCAGATTTGCCAGTTCGCTGGTCGTTGCACGCCCCGCGGGCGGGTACGCGCGCTGGCTGAGAGCGGGCGCAGACGAGAATGTGAATTTGACGTTAATTTCCCCGATTGGGAATCAATCTCGGTATTAGTGCGTTGGACTGGACAGATTCACGAGCGTTGATGATTTAGCGAGTCGGGGATCGGGCATTCGTGTGGTATGCGGACACATTTCCGTAACAGCGATGCCACGAGGAGTGAGGCGAGAGGAGTGAAATCGTGAAGAGATTGTTATTTGCAGGTATTGCCGCAGTTGGCGTCATCGGGGCGTCGCTGGGATCGGCAAGTGTCGCGCTCGCCGGTCCATCGGGATCGGGCGATGCCAGCGCTGTCATCAATGACCTCAAGACCAATGGGTACCGAGTGATCGTCTCCAAGACGGGCGCTGCGGACCTGAGCAAGTGCACCGTGGCGTCTGTCACGCAGGAGTCGCCGGTGAACAATGTTCAGCCGGCCCGGGATGTGCGTAACAACCCCACCACCGTGCCGACTGTCGATCGCAAGGTCGCGCATGTCGCGCTGAGCTGCTGACACAGCAGACACCTGACAATGGCCTGGGCCACAAGCCCGGGCCATTGTTGTCTCTACTTCAAATGATCGACCAGGGTGCCCTCGGCACCGAACAGTTCGGTCCGCCACCGCTCCAGGAGCACTTCGGTGTCGAGATCGTCGGGATGGAAGTCCTTCTTCATATAGACGGCCAACCGGCCGATCATCCCGTCGTTCAACAGAGGTCCGCGGATCAACCCAACCGTCTCGCGCAGCACGCGCCCCGGTTGACGCCGTCCATCCGGGTCGCTCCACGCTATGGAAAACCAGGAGCCCGCGGTGGCGAATGGCACCGTACCGGTCCAGATGACGGCCATCACCGCACGTCGCAGCCATTCCGGCCCACCGACCGCGCGGTAGACGTCGAAGGCGACCGATTTGTGCTCGAGCTCCTCGATGGCGTGCCAATACAACAGGTTTCGCACCTCGTCATCGGTCACCATGGCCTGCAGGTCGCCGCTTTCCAGCAGACGCTCTGCCAGAACCGCGGTGTAGTGCTCGAGTGCCGCGGTCGCGGCCAGCATGGTCAACCGGATGTATTTGAGGCGGTCCATGTTGGGTAGGTACTTGTCGACCAGGTCTTCGACCTTGCCTGATCGGCGCCCGATGGTCTCGACCATCTTGCTGCGGTAGCCCATTTCCGTGAGCTTCTCGTTGAGCTCGCGATGGTGCAGCCCGTGGGTGACTTCTTGGCCGATGAATCCGGCGACACGTTTTTTGAGTGTGGGCTCGGTGATCCTGTCGGCGTAGCGACGCACGGATCGGACGAAGAACTCCTCCCCCGGCGGGAACACCGCCGAGGCACCCGCCAGCACATGGCTCAACGCGATGTCGTTGTCGGCGAAGTGCCTTCGCATCGGGACCGGGTCACCAAACCAAAACCTGATGCGCCGCGTCTTCGGGTATGAGGCCGTTACCGGAGCAGCCATGTCGCACACCTCCACCTTGATCGTGTAACTCAGTGTTACACGAATCGCTTACGTATTGAAGTAGTGCGTAAAAGTTGGTGGCTTAGGTCCCTACAGCAGCCCCGGAACGATCGCCTTGCGCTCGCGCGGGTACTCGTCAGGGAATGTTTCGCGGTACCACCGATGGATCGCGAGCGCCCGCGGCACCAGATTGGCAATCGAGAACAGCACGAAGATCAGACCGGGCAGCGTCCACGCCATCAATGCCCAACCGGCCCAGAGGATGATCTCGCCGAAGTAGTTGGCCGCCGACACCCACCTGAACGCACCGCCATACGGAATGCGGTATCCATCGAAACCATCGGCTCGCAGGTTGATGAGGATGCGGTCGGCCTGGAAGTTCACCAACCAGCCACCGAGGGCCACAAGAACTCCGAGAATGAACCGGGAGTCGGTGAACCAGGCGGCACTCTGCAGATGCGCGGCGAAGGCGACCGCATACCCGTTGGCAAAACCATTGACCGCGTTGAAGACGAAGCCGAAGGCAATCCCGCTGTAGGGGAACCGCTTTCCACTGCCCTTACGGGAGAGCGGATAGATCAGTCCGCGGTACAGGTAGTGGCCCTGCCACAACGCATACAGCACGAGCGCCGGTGCGCCGTGGTGGTGCGCGACGGTCCAGAAGGTGACGGTGAACGCCCACCACTGCGGGCATTCAAAGATCAGCCAACCGATCTTGGCGGGTGCGGTAAACCTCTCGTCAGGCTTGGCGAACCGGCCGTAGGGATTGGTGAACCAGAAGCCGCTGACAAAGGTGACGATGGCCAGGACCACGAGGAAGACGACCGCAGCGTGATACAGCTCTGTAAGCACATCGGGACAGTACCGAGTAGACGCTCGTTCTAAGCAGGGTCGATGATGTTCGTCTTCATTTGATTGGCAACCTGACCGGCGACCTCAGCGTTGTCGGTGGCACCGGACGAGGTCACCCCGTACACCGCGTTGCCCGTGGTGTGGATGTGCGTGGCACCGGTGTTGTCGGCCCAGGTGATCGTGATCGGGTTGCGCATGCCGAACGTGTACGCGCCGGGCGAATGCGCCTTGCACGTGTTGAAAGCCTCTGTGATGCGGTGGAATTCGGCTTGGGCGGCGGGTTTGTCGGGATAAATCGCAATGGCTTCGCGCAGTGTCTGATGCGGGTCCGCACTGCTGTCGACATTCAGCTGACGAAACGCCTGCCAGCCGTCGCCCAAGTCGCCTTGCGACGCCGCGTGCAACACGCCGCACGGGTCCGACGGGTTGATGGCGGGCCCGTAGACCGGCGCCGTGTCGGTATGTGTGGTGTCCGCCGTCGGGAAGCCGAGCGACTTGACCACATCGATCCCGGCGAACAGCGAATCCGCGGCGGCGGCACTGACTTTGAGTTCGGTTACCTCAGGCGTGGAGGTTTCCACCACCGGATTCGCAGGCTGCGAGCAACCGGCAACCGCGACGAGTGCGAGGAGGCTCGATCCGACCCATACTGTCCGCGCCATCTGAGAATTGTGGACTCTCAACCTGGGAAATTCCTGGGTGTTCGGGGTCTATCAGGTGAAATCTGGCGACAAGACCCCCGGCGAGAGCACCATCGCAAGGGCCGAAATGATGAGCAATGCGACATACGCCCAGGCGTGCGCGACATCCGAAAGCCGCGGCGGATGCCGCCGCAGCCACACCACGATCGGCAGCGCTCCGACGAGAAGCGCAGCGGCAGATCGCACATCCACCACGCCGATGACGTACGGATCGTCCGCTGCTGCTGACGTGCCGGCGAGAAAGACAGCCAATGCCGGCACGCTGATCGCCAGTGTCAACGGATTGGCCAGTGCGGTGGCCATACTCATCGGCTGTCCGCTGCGGCGCAGCAAGGGAACCGTCATCACGCTGCCGCCCACTCCCAGGAACGAGGCGACCGCACCGATAGGCACGCCCAGTAGCGGGGAGATGGCGAAGTCAGATAGGGAGCCCTCGATCATGGTGGGGCGGCGCAGGAATCCGGGACGTGCCAGCACATCGATGATCGTCACCGCGAGATAGAACACGAATCCCCACATCGCGAGGTGCGGTGGCGCCAGCCTGGCCAGCCCCGCACCGAGTGCTCCCCCGCACCCCAGCAATGCGGTGAGCGCTGCCGCACTTCGTAAGTGCACCAACACGGTTCGTGAGGTTGCCATGGTGGCGGCCGCCGCGTTCACCACCATGACGACCGCCGAGGTCGCCACCGCCACCTCGGCCGCACCCACGGCGAGCGCACTGTCGGCCCAGACGATCACCGGAACGGTGACAAATCCGCCGCCGAAACCGAACAGCACCGTGGTGAGCCCCGTCAGAATCCCGATCATCACCAACACGATCACGCCCATGAGGCCAGTCCAGCCGACGGGGAGATTGCGGACAATCGAATGCCAGCTCGATTCATTCGAATTTCAGCCATACCCTGTGGGGATGCGGAACGTACCGCTCGCCGATGTCGACCATCTGCCCCGCGATGTGCTGCCCATAGCCACCGACTACACCAACGGGCAGCTGCTGGATTGGCATGAGCACCGACGCGCACAGTTCCTCTACGGATCCATCGGGACGATGATCGTGGACACCGACGACGGAACCTGGACAGTGCCCAGCCGTCGCGCGGTCATGATCCCCGCGGGCACCCGTCACCGAGTGCGGATGCTGGAGGTACGCACCGGAAGCCTCTACATCGAGCCGTCGGCCATTCCGTGGTGGCCGTCGTCGTGCGTTGTCGTAGACGTCAGCCCCTTGATGCACGAACTACTGGGCGCGGCAGCGGATCTGGCGGCCGACTACGACCTTGCGGGGCGCGACGGAGCACTTACCGCACTCCTGCTGCACGAACTGGCATCCTTCACCGCGCTGCCGTTGCATGTCGATGTGCCGCGGTCACCCGACCTGGCACAGCTTTGTCACGAGTACCTCGATGCTCCGGAGGTGTCGGTCTCCAATGCTCAATGGGCGCATCGGCTGAACACCAGCGAGCGCTCGCTGACTCGCCGGTTCCGCGATGAGGTCGCGATGAGCCCGGCGGCGTGGCGGGTGCGGGCGCGACTACTCGCAGCGGTTCCGCTGCTACGGCGGCAGTCGGTGACCCAGGTTGCCGGGCGGCTCGGCTATGCCACACCCGCCGCGTTCTCCTACGCCTTCACCCGCGCGTTCGACATTGCCCCGTCCAGCATCCGATGACCTAGAGTTCACAGCTATGAGCCGGACCGCGATCATCATCATCGTCGGAGTTATCGCAGCACTAGCGTTTCTCGCCGTCGGTGCGCTGGCCAATAAGGTCGGCATACAGGCGGCCTTCACGCACTTCCTGGTTGCCTGGGCCGGCGTTGCCGTGTTCAACATGGGGGTGGGTGTGTTTGAGGCCGGGTACGGCGTCGCCGAAGAACTACCCGTGTTGCTGGCGGTGTTCGGGGTGCCGGCGGCGGTCGCCGGGATCGGCTGGCTTGGCGCCCGGCGCCTCTCGCGGTCCTGACGGCCCACGCCACAGCCTCGACGCACAGGTCAGCGCTTGACGATACTGTGGGGCGTATGACGACAACGTTCGTCGGGATAGCAGCGATCGTGGCGATGACCTTTATCGGTATCGGCATGAACGCCGGTCTCTTCAATACCCGCAGGGCACGACAGGCGATTCCGCCGTTGGTGGCTCGCGCGGCGGCTCCTGTGTATGCGCTCAACCGCCGTATCGGCAATCCGGGCCGCGCCGCGAAGCCCACGGAAGAGCCCGAATCACCTGGCGAACCGCAGAAATGAAAATCCCCCGGGCAAGCCGGGGGTTTTTCTTGGTGGAGCTAAGGGGAATCGAACCCCTGACCTTCTCGATGCGAACGAGACGCGCTACCAACTGCGCTATAGCCCCAAGACGCTAAGACCTTACCAGCCGGTCCCGCGTCAGACCGAATCGTGCGATGAGCCGTAAAAAGCTAAGAGCGTCGACCCCGGCCTACTGACCGACAGCGTGCGGCATGCGGTACTGCCGTGGTTCGTCGTAGTAATCCAGGTGCTCGAAAACCGGGTCCTCGTCATCGATTTCGAGGACGGCGGCACCAGGACGGCGCAGCCGCTGCGGGACCACATCGAGCTCACGGTCCGCGACGTTCTCCACGCCCACCACGCGCGCCCGCTGGTAACGCGCGGCGCGACGACGACGCAGCTGCTCCTCGATGCGGGTCTGACGGCGCAGGTAGCCCAGGTAGAGCACCGCCGCCACACCCAAACCGCCGCAGGCCCACCACGCGGTGCTGGTCGCTGTCGCCGCGACTACCCCGGCGATGACCATTGCCGCGACTAGGCCCATCAGCACGCGCTTACGGAAGGCGAACTTGCGTGCGTTCTCCTTGGCCATGACGTCGGGGTCGAATCGGCGGCGCCGCGACGAGCTGTACACCGGCGGAGCCTGGTGCCGTTCCCGTGCCGGCTCGGCAGGGATCGCCAGACCCGAGGTGTCGTCCACGTACTCGTACTCATAGCTGCGCGAATCGGTTTCGGCGACGGGCGCCTCTTCCAGATCCTCGAGGTCGTCGGACAACGCGGCCTCGCCCGCCGGCAATGCGGTCGCATCCTCGTCGATGACGTCGACGTCTACAGGCTCGTCGGTCTCGATCTTTTCGGGACGAACCTTGCGCACGGCCATGGCCTTGACGGCCTGCGCGGCGTCCTTGTCTTGTTCGGTGGGCTCGCTGGCGATGACGCCGGTCGAGTCTTCGTCCTCGTCTTCGAGTTCGTCGATGTCCTCGCGACGGAAGTCGGGGTCACTACGGTGACCGGCGGCAGGGCCGGTGCGGCGCAGCAGCTTAGCGGCCTTCCCGTTGAGAACCCGGGTGGCGAGGGCGACGTCGCTCGTGCGCTTCACCACGTCACGCTTGTTGATCAGCATCGGCACCAGGACGAACAGCCACAGCACGACCAGTCCGATCCACAACACCGATTGGGGGATGCTCGGCATTTCGGCCTGCTCCTTTCTGTGCGCGTCAGGTGTGCCTCTGCGCCTTAAGCCTCAGGTCAAGGCTAGGTTGGCGATCTGCGCACGTTATGAGGCGCGCCGATACCAATTACACACCTGTAATTCTACAGGGGCAAGCATCACAGGCCCCAATAGTCACATCAGTCTCAGTAATATCTCGCGAGCCTGCGCCTCACGACGGTTTTTCCCCCGAAAGCGTCGCGAGACGCAGACTCGCTACGGGGGTGTCGGAGCGCGGTGGGACGCTGCGCGCCATGGGGGACATTCCGTGGCCATTCCGCTCAGCCGACGTACTCGCATCCGGTGCGATCTCCGAACGCCGGATGCGCCGGCTGTACCGGCAGCTGTACCCCGGCGTATTCGTGCCAAGAGATGCACAGCTCTCGGCGACCGAACGAGCGGTCGCGGCCTGGCACTGGTCGCGGCGCCAGGGCATTGTCGCCGGACTGTCGGCATCTGCCCTACACGGTGCGAAATGGATAGACGGCGATCGACCAGCTGAACTCGTCTTTGACAACTACCGGACACCGTCCGGATTAACAGTCCACCAGGATTCGTTACTCGCCAACGAAATCACCGAGGTCCACGGCACGAATGCCACGACGCCCGCACGTACGGCGTTCGACCTCGGGCGGCGGCTGACCCTCGGCCACGCCGTGGAGAGAATCGATGCCCTGATGAACGCGACCGGCCTGACGACCCCCGAGGTTCACGCGGTGCTGGCCGGCCATCCCGGCGTCCGCGGCGTCGTGCGCCTACGCGAAGTGCTTGAACTCGTCGACGCACGAGCCGAGTCGCCACAGGAAACCCGCACTCGCCTGCTCCTGGTCCGCAGCGGATTCCCCAAACCTCAGACGCAGATACGGGTGCTCGACAGATTCGGTGACTTCGTGGCACGTGTGGACATGGGGTGGGAGGACGCGAAGGTAGGAGTCGAGTTCGACGGCGCGCAGCATTGGACGGATCCACGCCAACGTTCCCGGGACATCGACCGTGCCGCAGCACTCACGGATGAAGGCTGGACGATCATCCGGGTGACCTCAGAACTGCTTCGGCACCGCCCCGGCACGATCGTCAGCCGCGTCGACGAAGCACTTCAGATGGCGAGTCTGCGTCTCACGACGGTTTTCCCCCCGAAAGCGTCGTGAGACGCAGACTCAGCAGGAATGAGCTCAGGCCCAGGCGGCGTTTCCGGATCGCACCAGCATCGCGGCCACCGATCCACGCACTTCCTCGACCGTCATCGCCACCAACAGATGGTCACGCCAGGCGCCGTCGACGTCGAGATACCGCTTGAGCAGCCCTTCCTCACGGAAACCGACCTTGGACAACACCGCGCGGCTGGCCCCGTTCTCGGGCCGCACCGTCGCCTCCACCCGGTGCAGGGTGACCGGCCCGAAACAGTGATCGAGCCCCAGCGCGAGCGCTGCGGTTGCCACCCCTTGCCGGGTAACCGTGCTGACCACCCAGTACCCGATCCACGCCGAGCGCAGCGCACCATGCGCGATATTGCCGATCGTCAGCTGCCCGACGAAATTCCCGTTCAGCTCGATCGCGCACGGAATCATCCGCCCCTTACGCGCCTCGGCCCGCAGACCCGAACACAACGCGGGCCAGGAAGACACGCCGTGGCGCGCCATCCAGTCGACCTCCGAGGACGGTTCCCACGGTTGGAGATGTGTCTGGTCGGCCAGCCGTGCCCGGCTCCACGCCATCCCGTCCCGCAACCGGATGGGCCGCACCGACACCACTCCCGCGGGCACGCGCAGTTTTCCCAGCGGCATCGGCCAACCGGGATGTGCACTCTCTTGACGCCAGACGCTCACCGCGGCCTCCGGTCTTCACGCAAGCGGTTCATCCGCGCTGCGCCAGGAACGCGACCTCGACGATCTCCCCGGTACGAACCTGTTCCACCTCGGCGGGCACGATCACGAGGCAATTGGCCTCCGCAAGCGTGGCGAGAAGATGCGAGGACGCACCCGGCGCGCCCAGGATCTGCACCAGATACTCACCGGTGTCCTGATCACGCATCAGCTGGCCACGCAGAAAACCTTTGCGCCCGGCGATAGAGGTAATAGGAGAAACTGTGCGCGCCTGGACAATTCGGCGCTGCGCGTGCCTGCGCCCCAGGGCCAGGCGGATCAGCGGCCGCACCATCACTTCGAACACCACCAGGGCGCCCACCGGGTTCGCCGGCAACAGGAAGGTCGGCACCGCGTCGCGGCCCAGCTGACCGAAGCCCTGCACCGAACCCGGATGCATCGCGATGCGCCCGACCTCCATATCGCCCAGCGCCGACAGCGCCTCACGAATCCCCTCCGCGGCGGCACCGCCGACGGCGCCGGAGACGACGACAACCTCTGCCCGGTTCAGCTGCCCCTCGAGCACCTCGCGGAATGCGGCGGGCTCCGCGCTGACGATGCCCACCCGGTTCACATCGGCACCGGCATCGCGGGCCGCGGCAGCCAGCGCATAAGAGTTCACGTCATATACCTGGCCGTTGCCGGGCGTGCGGTCGACGTCGACGAGCTCGCCACCCACACTGATCACCGACAGCCGAGGACGCGGATGTACCAGCACCCGATCACGCCCCACCGCGGCCAACAACCCCACCTGCGCGGCGCCGATGATCGTGCCCGCACGGACCGCGACATCACCGGGTTGCACGTCATCACCGGCGCGCCGCACGTAGTCACCCGAACGCACCGCGCGCAGCACCTTGACCCGCGACTCACCACCCTCGGACCAACGCAACGGCAGCACCGCATCGGCCAATGTCGGCATCGGGGCACCGGTCTGCACCCGCACGGCCTGCCGGGGCTGCAGCCGGGTGGGAGTGCGCTCCCCTACCCGCACCGTGCCGACCACGGGCAACTCGACCGTTCCGATCTCGCCGCTGGATTCCTCGAGGTCATCCTCCTCATCCGGGGCGCCTTCACCCGGGCTGATCACACGCACCACACCACCGGCAGCCTGCACATCCACGCTGCGCACGGCGTATCCGTCGATGGCGGCCTGGTCAAACCCGGGTAGCGGTCGAGCGGTCACCACTTCCTCGGCGCACAACAAACCCTGGGCCTCGGCGATCGCCACCCGAACCGGGCGCGGCGCAACCGCAGCCGCCGTCACTTTGGCCTGCTGCTCCTCGACCGAACGCACTGGTGCCCTTCTCTACTTGAGCGTTACTCGGAATCAGGCAGCGTGGCAGGTCCCAGACCCAGCCGCTCGACCAACCACTGCCGCAAGCCCGGACCGTAGTCGTCGCGGTCCAACGCAAAGTCAACAGCAGCCTTGAGATAGCCGCCAGGATTTCCCAGGTCGTGTCGGGATCCGCGATGCACGACGACATGCACCGGATGTCCCTCATCGATCAGCAAGGCGATGGCGTCGGTGAGCTGTAGCTCGCCGCCCGCACCCCGTGGAATCCGCTTGAGCGCATCGAAGATCACCCGATCCAGCAGATACCGCCCGGCGGCGGCATAGTTCGACGGCGCGTCCTCGGCCTTAGGCTTTTCGACCATTCCCTTGACGCGCAACACATTTGGGTTGGCAGCATCGGGCACGATCTCGACGTCGAACGCACCATAGGAACTGATCTCCTCGGGCTTGACCTCGATGGCGCAGAGCACCGAGCCGCCGCGCTTGGCCCGCACCTTGGCCATGGTCTCCAATACGCCCCGCGGCCACACCAGGTCATCGGGCAGCAGCACCGCAACGGCGTCTTCGTCGTCGTCAAGGACCGGCTCCACACAACCCACCGCATGCCCGAGGCCAAGCGGCTCGGCCTGGACCACCGATTGCACCTTGATGAGTCCGGGTGCGCGGCGCACCTTCTCAAGCATGGCGTGCTTACCGCGGTCCTCGAGCGTGCCCTCCAGCACCAAGTCCTCGACGAAATGCGCGACGACGCCGTCCTTGCCCTCCGAGGTGACGATCACCAGGCGTTCGGCACCGGCCTCGGCCGCCTCCTCCGCCACCAGCTCGATACCCGGGGTGTCGACCACCGGGAGTAGTTCCTTGGGCACAGTCTTGGTGGCCGGCAGAAACCGGGTGCCCAGACCTGCGGCGGGCACCACGGCGGTGCGCGGGATGGACACGTCAGGGGCCGTCATAGCCACTCACCCTAACCACTGACCACGGGATTGCGTGGTTAAGGCGGTACCGTCACGGAATCGGCTCTCCCCAGAACACCCCAGAGAACATCAAGGACGTCCTGCGGCAACAGATTGTGCAGGCACGACGGGCGATGTCGCCTACCGATCGCGAAAAACAGAACGCCGCGCTCGCCGCGCATGTCGCGGCCGTGGCTTCCGGGCTCTCGGTGGTCGCCGCCTACCTGCCGGTGGGATCCGAGCCCGGGACGGTGGAAATGCTCGATGCCCTGGCCACCCGCGGTGTCCAGGTTCTGCTCCCCGTCGCACGTCATGACGCGATGGGGACCCCAACGTCACTGAGCTGGGGTCAGTACCGACCCGGCGAGCTCATGGACGCACCTTTCGGGCTGCGGGAACCAGCGCCGCCGGTGTTCGGCCCCGCCGCCCTTGCCAACGCCGAGCTGGTATTCGTCCCGGCACTCGCGGTAGACAGGCGGGGAAACCGGCTGGGCCGTGGCGCAGGCTTTTATGACCGATCACTGAGGTTCGCCGCAGCCTCGGTGGCGTTGATCGCACCCCTCTATGTCGGCGAGATACTCGATGACATTCCGGCCGGTCCGCACGATGTACCGGTGACCCAGGCGCTGACGGCAGACGGATTGGTCACACTCGGCTGAATCCCCAGGTTGCCCAGTGGCGGACCTAGCACTCCAAACGGTAGAGTGCTAGTGGCGTTTCATGGCTTGCCAGTTCCTGGAGGACCCCTCATGCCCACCTATTCCTATGCGTGTGCCGACTGCGGCGACAAGTTCGACATCGTCCAGGCGTTCACCGACGATGCCCTGACCGTGTGCCAGAAGTGCTCGGGCAAGCTGCGCAAGCTGTTCAACTCGGTGGGCATCGTGTTTAAGGGCAGCGGCTTCTACCGCACCGATAGCCGCTCGGGCAGCGTGGACGCCGCCGCGAAGGGCGATTCCGGCAGCAAGAGTGAATCCAAGTCCTCCGAGTCCTCGGCGAGTAGCTCATCGACGTCGAGCACTTCGAGTTCCTCCAGCTCGACATCCACCGCCACCGCATCAGCTGCCGCCAGCTGACGAGTTATCCACAGCGGCACATTGCATGCTGACGTGGGGCTGCGCGTCGTCCTAGCGTGAGGGCATGGCCCGCTCGCCTCTCGATCCCACTGCGCTGCAGCGCGTATCGGCGGCACTCCGCCCCGATTGGGCACGCTCAGCATTGGCCCGGCGAATCGCGGCGGCGATCCTGGTGCTGTTCGCGGCCGTGCTGGCATTTCGCCCCGATCCGGCCAACGATCGTGTCGAGGTGATGGTCGCCGTCCATGACCTGCATCCCGGCACGATCCTCACCGGCGATGACGTACGACTCGAAAAGCGTTCCTCGACAATCCTTCCGGACGGGGTCAGCACCAATGCGGGAACCATTGTGGGTGCGACGCTCGCCGGGCCGGTTCGCCGAGGGGAAATGCTGACCGATTTACGCGTGTTGGGCCCGCGATTGGCAGAGTCGGCCGCCGGCAAGGACGCGCGCATTGTCCCGGTGCCGCTGGGCGATGCCGCCACCGTCGACATGATCCGCACCGGAGATATCGTCGACATCCTTACTGTGGCCGATCGTGGACCCGGCGCACCGGATACCGCGCCACCCGAACCCGCCGTGCTGGCCACCGGCGCCGTGGTGGTGCTGGTGTCGCCGAAACCCTCAACCAAAGGCGTTGGGACGCAGCGGGTGGTAATGGTCGCATTGCCGCCGCAGCAGGCAAATCGTGTCGCCGCAACCGCGTTAGTCCAAGCGATAACGCTGACCTTGCGTTAGTGTCAGACCATGCTCAAGGGATTCAGAGATTTTCTGCTGCGCGGCAACGTCATTGACCTCGCGGTCGCTGTGGTCATCGGCGCGGCCTTCACCGCGTTGGTCACCAAGTTCAGCGACGCCGTCATCCAGCCGCTGATCAATCGGATAGGCACCGGCCCCGATTCGGATCACCCTGCGCTCAAGGTGGGGATCGGCGGCGGCCAATATCTGGACTTCAACGTCCTGATCACCGCCACCATCAACTTCATCCTGATCGCGGCGGTCGTCTACTTCCTGGTGGTGTTGCCGTACAACACGATCAAGGAGCGGTTGGCCAAGTCGGGTGAAGAGCCTGCCGCTCAAACCGAGGCCGAATTGCTCGTCGAGATCCGCGACCTGCTGGCCGAGCAGAAGAAGACGTCCTAACTCTTCTGCCCGGCCCGCCAGGGCAATTACTTCATGTCCCAGGTTTCGCCGTAGGTGGTGACACTGTCACCGGCGCTACTGATCAACCGGGCGTAGGGACGCAGCAGCACACCACCGGCCGCACCGGTCACCGTGCCATGCGCATTGCTGACCGCAACGGCACCCTTGGGGCCGGCGATCGCCACCGAGAACGTCGCCACTTCCTGGATACCGGGGCCGTTGCCCAGGTCAACGTTGATACCCGCCGAGGGCAGCAGGTTCGTGGTCTGAACGTATGACGCTTCCGGAGTGCCACCGAACGCGTTCGGAATACCGTAAAGAATCGAGGTATTGGGGGTGGTGTAGTTGAAGTTCAGCCCCACACCCAGCGACCAGGGGTAACCCACCTGATAACCCAGCTCCAGGGTGCCCTCGAACGCGTCAGAACCGTCGCCCGTCACCTCATACGCGGCGCGGCCCGAATGAAACCACTCACGGGTCAGGCGGTTGCGGTCCAACGGAAACACACCATTCAAGAACGTGTCCCACTGCTGAATCCGCAGCATCCGACCCTTGCCATCAACCAGCGTCAGCTCATCGTCCAAACCCGCATGCGCCGTCGCCGTCCCGATAACTGCCAGTCCCACCACGCCAGCCACCGCGAGTATCAATCGCATGAGGGTGTTGTGCATGACCTGCCAGATGCCACCTGTTCTCATTTAGCTCCCTCAATACTCGGGCGGATACACGCCTGGACAATGCCTATTTCGCCCGGACCACATTGTTGCCCAAGCGGGCCAAACGTAACGGCCAAATCATCCCTACGAGTTTCCCGAATGTTTCCGGCAAGCTAACTCACAGCCGATGCACAGATTCTGTGATTACGCGCCGTTCTTAACTGCGCAGCATCCTGCCGCGACGCGCCTATTGAGTAATGGCAATTACTTCATGCCCCAGGTTTCGCCCCGAGTGGCGACACCGTCATCCGCGGAGTCAATGCCGGGCATGAGGACGCAGCAGCACCCCCGCCCGGTCACACCGCTGCACCGCGCGACCCGAAAGGGAGAAGTCAGCCGCCAAGCGCAGCCATCCCCTGGAGCGGCAGGGGCACCCCGCCTCGTCTCGGAACTCCCTTGACCGCACGATGACGACCTCGACCTAGGTAAGGCCGCCCATCCTGCGCGAAGAATTCTTGCGTGAAAACGCCCGGTGCCCAGACGTCAGCGAAGTCCCGCTACTTCATGTCCCAGGTTTCGCCGTAGGTGGTGACACTGTCACCGGCGCTACTGATCAACCGGGCGTAGGGACGCAGCAGCACACCACCGGCCGCACCGGTCACCGTGCCGTGAGCGTTCGATACCGCAACGGCACCCTTGGGGCCCGCGATCGCCACAGAGAACGTCGCCACTTCCTGGATGCCGGGGCCGTTGCCCAAGTCAACATTGATACCCGCCGAAGGCAACAGGTTGGTGGTCTGAATGTAGGAGGCTTCCGGATTTCCACCGAAGGCGTTCGGAATACCGTAAAGAATCGAGGTATTGGGGGTCGTGTAGTTGAAGTTCAACCCCACACCCAGCGACCAGGGGTAACCCACCTGATAACCCAGCTCCAAGGTGCCCTCGAACGCATCGGCTCCAGGGCCAGTCACCTCATAGACCGCACGGCCCGAATGAAACCACTCACGGGTGAGGCGGTTGCGGTCGAGCGGAAACACACCATTCAAGAACGTGTCCCACTGCTGAATCCGCAGCGTCCGACCCTTGCCATCAACCAGCGTCAGCTCATCATCCAAACCCGCATGCGCCGTCGCCGCCGTCGCAAAGAGAGCAACAAGAGTCATGACTAGGGCGCCAACCGCCAACAGACCGTGGCGGGCCCAGCCCGATACCTTGCTCAACAGCTTCATTCTGTTCCTATCAGTCCACTCATGGCGAACATGAGAAATTCCTAAGCGACGGACAGAAGGACGATATCGGCACGGTGACCACGCGGCAATCTGAACGCGAGTTCTGTTCGCGGTGGAGTCACCCAACTCCTGGCACGTATGTGAAGCCGAAGTTAGCCGAACCCAAGACATCCCCGGGTTAACAATTGGGTGAACGAGCAATTTGCTGGGAAACGCCCCGGTACTACGGGGGAACCGACACCCCGAATGGGTATCCCGACTTCGCGACCTGCCAGATTTACGCGTTCGATATGCGGGAATTCCTTAGCCGTGATGGGGCGGCACGTTATCGCGCAACCACCGATCACTTTCGTGCACGCCGCGCGAATCGTTCACATCGCGTTCATCTGGACCCAAAGACGGCATCGCCTGGCCGAAGATCCTGTCGATGTCCGCATTGCTGACCCTTGTTCCCCCTTCGCCACTTTTGTGGCGAAGGTCACAATCAGGGCCCTCGGGGGTCGGCACCCGATCAAATCTCCAGACTCGATAGCTGCTCGATGATCTGAATCGCCATCGGTGTCACCGTGGCCATTCCATCGCGCACCGCAGCACGCGTTCCCGCAATGTTGACCACCAGGGTGCTTCCCGAAATACCCGCCACGCCGCGTGACAGACCAGCCTCGGTGACACCCGCCGCAAGCCCCGACGACCGGATGGCCTCAGCGATCCCGAGCAGCTCGCGGTCGAGCAGCGGCTGAGTGGCCTCAGGGGTGACATCACGCGGGGTGACGCCGGTGCCACCCACGGTCACCACGAGATCCACACCGCCGATGACCGCGGTGTTGACCGCGTTCTGAATCTCGGTCAGGTCTCCCTCGACCGCCACCACACCGTCGACCACAATCCCGGCCTCCGAGAGCAGCTCAGTGACCAGCGGACCACTGGTGTCCTGGTCGCCGTGGGCCGTTCTGTCGTTGACGATGACGACCAGAGATCGCCCCACCGGTAGCACCTCAAGCTCTGTCATGGAAGCAACCGTAACGGCTCGCAGGGACATCTGAGTCATCGGGCGACCTCACCCAATGTCACATCCACGGTCTTCTCCGGGCCGCCGTTGCCATCGGTGTACGTCAGGGTCACCTTGTCGCCCGGCGCCTTGGAACGCACTGCGGCTACAAGTCCGTCGGCGCTGTTCACCGGGCGGTTGTCCACCTTCGTGACGACCGACCCGTTGGGCACTCCGGCCTTCTCGGCGGCACCACCGGCAACCACCTCGACGATCTTGGCGCCCTGGATCTCCTTCTCATTGCCAACCCGAACTCCCAGGGAAGCGTGGGTGGCGTGGCCGTTGGCGATCAGTTGATCGGCGACCCGCTTGGCTTGGTCGACCGGAATCGCAAAGCCCAGGCCGATGGATCCACCTTGTGTCTCGCCGCTGGAATCTCCACCCATGGTCGCGATGGCGGAGTTGATGCCCACCAGCTCGCCGTTCAGGTTGACCAGCGCACCACCGGAGTTACCCGGGTTGATCGCGGCATCGGTCTGGATGGCGTCCAGCACGGTGTCCTGGTTACCTGCCTGTCCCGCGGTGAATACGGGGCGGTTCAGCGAGCTGACGATGCCTGTGGTCACCGTGCCGTCCAGACCCAACGGAGAACCGATCGCGACAACCGACTGCCCCACAACAAGATTCGCGGACGAGCCGAGTGCGACGGGCGTCAGGCCCGAAGCGCCGGTGATCCGGATCACGGCGATGTCGGTGGCGGGATCGATCCCCACCACGGTGAAGGGCGAGTTCTTGCCGCCCGCGATGGTGGCGGTGGTCTTGGCGCCGGGTTCGCCCGCCGCCTGAACGACGTGCGCGTTGGTAAGCACCAAACCGTCGGCCGAGAGGATGACCCCTGATCCCTCTTCACTCGAACGACCCATGATCGTTTCGAGCTTGACGACACTCGGAAGCACCTTGGCCGCAACCTGTTCCACCGATCCCGCGGGCAGCGCGGACACCTGTTGCGCGGCAGGCTGACGGCCCGGAGCGATAGGCGTCAAGCCGGTGCTGCCGCTGGTGACGACGGGCGCCTTGTGTTGGCGGTCGGCGACGACGGCACCCACGGTTCCGCCCAGCCCACCGGAGACCAGGGCCAGGACGGTCGCACCCACCACGAGCCCACCGCTGCGCTTCCCCCGGGGCGCTTGATTCTGCGGCTGAGGGGGACGCTGCTGATTCGGCGGCTGCTGCGGCGAGTATCCGTATGCCTGGCCCTGATAGTGGTGGCCGGACTGCGCATGATGCGTCGGCGCTTGTTGCCCGGAGTAGTGACCGGACGGCCGGTAGGCCCAATTGCCGTGGGGGTCGTTGGTCATAGGTACTTCCTCACCCGTCCTTCATAGGCGTTCACGATCGACTAGCTCGGGTGCCACGCTGCCGGAGCGGACTGAGAATCCACTGAGATCTCCCTCGCGTTTGGCGCAGACTTCCGGCGCCCGGCGGCGCCACCCCCGTCGGGGTGCCCGATGGGTCCGGGACGGCCCGGAAGGAGCACGTGCATCGACGTACCCGGGGCCGGACTGCCGTCGACCACCGCACCGGGTTCCGTCTCCTCGACCTTGATCGCGCCACCATGTTTGAGCACAACTTGCTTCACGATGGCCAACCCCAAACCCGATCCCGGCATTCCCCGGGCCGGGGTGGCCCGGTAGAACCGTTCGAAGACCAGATCCCGTTCGGCGGGCGGAATCCCGGGCCCACGATCGGAGATCACCAGCTCGGCGTGCGCCGCGTCCACCTGGGCCAACCGCACCGACACCGTGGTACCCGATGGGCTCCACTTCGCCGCGTTGTCGAGCAGATTGAGAACCGCGCGCGAAAGTCCTGCCGCGTCTCCGTAGACCTGCCACGGCTGCATGACGACGTCGAATTCGATGTCATTGCGGCGGCGGCGGACTCGTTCCAAAGTGCCCTCGACCACCTCGACCAGGTCTACCGGCTCATGCACGATGTCGGCACCGTCACCACGCGCCAGATCGACCAAATCGCCTACCAAGGTGGACAATTCCTCGATCTGGGCGATCACATCGAGTTGCAGCGCTTCCATTTCCTCGTCGGGTAGGCGGGGGGCGCCCGGTTGCATGGCGGCCATCAGTAGCTCGGTATTGGTGCGCAACGAGGTCAGCGGCGTGCGCAGCTCGTGACCCGCGTCGGTCACCAGACGTGCCTGGCGGTCTCGGGACTCAGCCAGGGCCCGCAACATGGTGTTGAAACTGATTGTGAGCCGCGCCAATTCGTCGCTGCCGGTGACGGCAATGGGGCGCAGATCATCTGTTCGGGCTACGCGTTCGGCGGCATCGGTGAGCCTGGCCACCGGCCGCAACCCGGTGCCGGCCACCACGGCTCCAGCGGCTGCCGCTACCGCCACGCCCACGCCGCCGACAATCAGCAACACCCAGCCCAGTCGGCGTAGCACGGTATCGGTGGGGTCGAGCGATTTCGCCATGATCAGCGTGCTGCCATTGTCGAGCCTAAGTGCAAGCACGCGTTGATGATTGACGGTGCGCAGCGACTGCTCCAGCTCGCCGCGGGTCACCGCCTGCTCGGGAGCGCCATAGGGAATGATCTGTCCCTGCTGTGTCGCCGAGAACGTGATGAGCCCCGGAAAGATCAGCTTGGCGTTGACATCGGCGGAGTACGCGGTCCCTTCGATGGCGCGACGTGGGTCCACCGACAGCAACCCACTGCCGATAAGCAGGTTGGCACGATCGTTGAGCTGCTTGTCGACATCGCGATACAACGCCGTGGACACCAACAGGTATGAAGCCACGGCCATCAGCACCACGACCATCGCCACCATCGACATCGCAAGCAGCATCACGCGCCAGCGCAGCGATACCGATGAGCTGGTTGCCCGTAGTGGAGAGAACAGTGCAGACGTCGGTCTGCGCATCCGTAGTGTCGCCATAGGGATTACGGAGGGGTCTCCCGCAGCACGTAGCCGACACCGCGAACGGTGTGGATGAGCCTGAGCTCCCCCTCGGCTTCGGTCTTGCGCCGCAGATAACCGACATACACCTCAAGTGCATTACCGGACGTCGGAAAGTCGAATCCCCACACCTCTTCGAGGATGCGGCTGCGCGTGAGCACCCGCCGGGGGTTCGTCATGAGCATTTCCAGCAGCGCGAATTCGGTACGGGTCAGGCTGATCGACCGAGTGCCCCGGTACACCTCGCGGGTAACGGGGTCGAGCGTGAGATCACCGAAGCTCAGCGTGGCAGCGTCTGCCGATTCGTCGACAGTGGTCCGGCGCAGCAGCGCCCGCATCCGGGCCAAGAGTTCCTCAAGCGCGAAAGGCTTGGGGAGGTAATCATCCGCGCCCGCATCCAGACCCGCCACGCGCTCGGAGACCGAGTCTCGTGCGGTGAGCACCAGGATCGGCAGATCATCTCCGGTGCTGCGCAGGCGACGGCATACCTCGAGTCCGTCGAGCTTGGGCATCATCACGTCGAGCACCAGCGCATCAGGCCGGTCGGCCGCGATGACATTCAGCGCATCGACGCCGTCCTCGGCCAGATCCACCGAGTACCCATTGAAGGACAAAGACCGTCTCAACGACTCGCGCACAGCGCGGTCATCATCGACTACAAGAATTCGCACAGGTACCAGTGTTAACCGTGCGGCTGAGATATTACTGAGGAAGCCTGAGAATCAGGTCTCGCGTCGTTCAGCGACGGTCGAGATCGATGAGCCCGAGGCGGGCAGCCTTGAGCAGGCGACGGGGAACCTTGTGGTTCTGTCCGCCGACAGTGACATTGACCAGCTCAGTGGCAGTGGCCTTCCACTGCGAGCGCCGGCTACGGGTGTTCGAGCGGGACATTCTCCGCTTGGGGACGGCCATGGTCGCGCCCTCTCCTTATTTCTCAGGTTTCTGTGTCATTCGCCCGCGCCGCGCCAACATGTCGGGCGCAGCGAGCGACAATCACCACACGATAGCCGGTGGCGGACGTGAGCTGCAAATTTGCTCGGATCAATCCGCGCCGACACGCCGTATCGCGGCGGATTCGTATCGCATTTCCTCACCATAAGACGGCGTGTCGACGCCATCACCTTTGCTCGGCCAACCACTTGGTTGGACCGCTAGATTGACGTTTTAGTGCGTGGGGTAATTTGGCAGCGCACGAGCAGTCGATGCCGACCTCGAGAGGACCACCGTGACCACTGCGCCGGTACGAATTGGGAACTGTTCAGGCTTTTACGGTGACCGAATATCGGCCATGCACGAGATGCTCACCGGCGGTGAACTCGACTATCTGACCGGCGACTATCTGGCCGAACTGACGATGCTCATCCTCGGGCGCGACCGCGCCAAGGCCCCCGAACGCGGCTACGCCAAGACGTTCCTGCGTCAGCTCGAGCAGTGCCTGGGCCTGGCCCAGGACAAGGGCGTGAAGATCGTCGCCAACGCCGGCGGTCTGAACCCCGCGGGTCTGGCGGAGGCCATCCGCGCACTCGCGGAAAAACTGGGAATCGCGGCCAATGTCGCACATGTCGAGGGCGACGATCTCCTGCCCCGTGCCGCAGAGCTCGGACTGGGGTCACCGCTCACTGCCAATGCCTATCTCGGCGCCTGGGGCATCGTGGAATGCCTCAATTCCGGGGCCGACATCGTGGTCACCGGCCGGGTCACCGACGCCTCCGTGATCGTCGGCCCCGCCGCCGCACACTTCGGGTGGCGCCGCGACGACTACGACAAGCTCGCCGGTGCGGTCGCGGCCGGGCACATCATCGAGTGCGGCACCCAGGCCACCGGAGGCAACTACGCCTTCTTCACCGAGATCCCCGACCTTTCGCGTGCCGGGTTCCCATTGGCCGAGGTACATGAGGACGGTTCGTCTGTCATCACGAAGCACACGGGTACCGGCGGCGCGGTCAGCGTGGGCACCGTCACCGCACAGCTGCTCTATGAGATCACCGGGGCGCGGTACGCCAACCCTGATGTCACTACCCGGATCGACAGCATCGAGCTGACCCAGGAGGGCCCCGACCGGGTGCGGGTCTCCGGCGTGACGGGCGAGGCACCACCACCGGACCTGAAGGTGTCGCTGAACGCCTTGGGTGGCTTCCGCAATCAGATGACGTTCGTGCTCACCGGACTCGATATCGACGCCAAGGCGGATCTGACCCGCAAGCAGTTGGAGTCCGCCCTGTCTTCCCCCGCGGGGGCCCCGCAGGACATCCAATGGACGCTGGGCCGCACCGATCATCCGAATGCCGACACCGAACAGGCTGCCAGCGCCCTGCTGCACGTGATGGTGCGCGACTCCGACCCGAACAAGGTGGGGCGGCAGTTCTCCAACGCTGCGGTGGAGCTGGCCCTGGCGAGTTACCCCGGCTTCCACGTCACCACGCCTCCCAAGGACGGTGAACCGTACGGCGTGTTCACTCCGGGATACGTCCCCGCGGAGAAGGTTCCGCATGTGGCTGTGCTGGCCGATGGCTCGCGTATCGATATCGCACAGGCCTCCCAGACACTGCCCCTCGCCGACGCCCCGGCAGCGGCGCTGCCCGAACCGCTTCCGGCCGGGCCGGTACGCCGAATCCCACTGGGAACCCTCGCGGGTGCTCGCAGCGGCGACAAGGGCGGCAGCGCCAACGTCGGCGTCTGGGTGCGCACCGATGAGGAATACCGCTGGCTTGCGCACGCCCTGACCATCGACGCGCTGCGTGAGCTGCTGCCGGAAACCGAGCAGTTGGAGGTGGCGCGCTACCTGTTGCCCAAGCTGCGGGCCGTGAACTTCGTCATCCAGGACATTCTCGGCAAGGGTGTGGCCTATCAGGCCCGGTTTGACCCACAGGCCAAGGGAATTGGCGAATGGCTGCGTTCCCGTGAGATCGACGTCCCCGAATCCCTTCTGAAGGAGACAATCTAGTGGCCCAGTGGAACACCCCGGAGCGCAAGGCGCTTCGGGAGACCGTACGTGACTTCGCCGAGCGCGAGATCCTGCCGCATGTCAACGAATGGGAACGTGACGGCCTGCTTCCTCGTGAATTGCACCGCAAGGCCGGCGATCTGGGTCTGCTCGGTCCGGGTGCGCCCGAGGAGGTCGGCGGTGGCGGCGGAGATGCCATCGACCCGGTGATCGTGTGCGAGGAACTGCACTATGCCGGTGTGCCCGGCGGCGTGTTCGCTTCCCTGTTCACCTGCGGCATCTCCACACCGCACATCATCGCCTCCGGCGATCAGCGCCTCATCGACAACTACGTCAAGCCCACCCTGGCCGGTGATCTCATCGGATCGCTGGCCATCACCGAACCCGGCGGTGGGTCCGATGTCGGGCATCTGACCACCTCGGCCAAGAAGGACGGGGATCACTACATCGTCAACGGCGCCAAGACCTTCATCACCTCCGGCGTGCGCGCCGACTACGTGGTGACCGCGGTCCGCACCGGCGGACCGGGGGCGGCCGGAGTCTCGCTGCTGCTGATCGACAAGGACACCCCGGGGTTCGAGGTCGCCCGCAAGCTCGACAAGATGGGCTGGCGCTCTTCGGATACCGCCGAGTTGTCCTTCACCGATGTGCGGGTACCCGCCGAGAACCTGGTGGGTGGCGAAAACACCGGCTTCGCGCAGATCGCCGGCGCCTTCGTATCCGAGCGAATCGGCCTTGCCGCCCAGGCATATTCGAGTGCGCAACGCTGCCTGGACCTGACCGTGGAATGGTGCAGGAACAGGGAGACCTTCGGGCGCCCCCTCATCTCCCGTCAATCTGTGCAGAACACCCTCGCGGAGATGGCCCGCCGCGTCGATGTGGCGCGGGTGTACACCCACGCGCTGGTCGACCGCGCGATTGCCGGTGAAACCAACCTCATCGCCGAAGTCTGTTTCGCCAAGAACACCGCCGTCGAAGCCGGCGAGTGGGTGGCCAACCAAGGCGTCCAATTGTTCGGAGGCATGGGCTATATGACCGAGAGCGAGATCGAACGGCAGTACCGCGACATGCGCATCATCGGAATCGGTGGCGGCACTACCGAAATCCTCACTTCCCTGGCGGCCAAGCTCCTGGGGTTCCAGTCGTGACAATCCTGCGTACCGCCGTCAACACCAGCTCTCCCGAATACGTCGACGCGGCAGCGGCCATGGCGACCAAGCTGGCCGAGGTCAACGCCGAAACCGCGAAGGCACTCGCCGGTGGCGGCGACAAATACGTTGCCCGCCATCACGAACGCGGCAAGCTGCTGGCACGTGAGCGCATCGAGCTGCTCATTGACCCCGACTCCCCGTTCCTGGAGCTGTGTCCGCTCGCGGCCTGGGGCAGCGACTTCACCGTCGGGGCCTCGCTGGTCACCGGCATCGGCGTGGTCGAGGGTGTCGAGTGCATGATCGTGGCCAACGACCCCACCGTCAAGGGTGGTACCAGCAACCCCTGGACACTGCGTAAGGTGCTGCGGGCCAACGATATTGCCTTCAAGAATCGCTTGCCCGTGATCTCACTGGTGGAATCCGGTGGTGCGGACCTGCCCACACAGAAGGAAGTATTCGTTCCCGGCGGACAGATGTTCCGCGACCTCACTCGGCTCTCGGCCGCGGGCATCCCGACGATCGCTCTGGTGTTCGGCAACTCGACCGCCGGTGGCGCCTACATTCCCGGTATGTCGGACCATGTCGTGATGATCAAGGAACGCTCCAAGGTGTTCCTGGCGGGTCCGCCGCTGGTCAAGATGGCGACCGGCGAGGAGTCCGACGATGAATCGCTCGGCGGCGCCGAAATGCACTCCCGCGTTTCCGGTTTGGGCGACTACCTGGCAGCCGATGAACAGGACGCCGTACGGCTCGGTCGGCAGATCGTCGCGCGCCTGAATTGGGTCAAGAAGGGCCCCAAGCCCGCGGCGGTGATCGAACCCATCGCAGACCAGGAGGAGCTACTCGGCATCGTCCCCGGGGACCTGCGCATCCCGTTCGATCCGCGTGAGGTCATCGCGCGGATCGTCGACGGTTCGGAGTTCGACGAGTTCAAGGAGCAATACGGCTCCTCATTGGTCACCGGCTGGGCCCGGCTGCACGGGTACCCGATCGGCATCCTCGCCAATGCGCGCGGCGTGCTGTTCAGCGAGGAAGCGCAGAAGGCCACTCAGTTCATCCAGCTGGCCAACCAGACCAACACGCCACTTCTCTTCGTACACAACACCACCGGATACATGGTGGGTAAGGAGTACGAAGAGGGCGGCATGATCAAACACGGGTCGATGATGATCAACGCCGTGTCGAACTCGACGGTGCCGCATCTGTCCCTGATCGTCGGGGCCTCCTATGGCGCAGGGCATTACGGCATGTGCGGCCGCGCTTACGATCCCCGGTTCCTGTTCGCCTGGCCCAGCGCGAAATCCGCGGTCATGGGCGGCACCCAGTTGGCCGGCGTCATCTCCATCGTGAGCCGTGCCGCCGCGGCGGCACGCGGCCAGGCCGTCAACGAGGACGCGGACGCCGCCATGCGGGCTGCCATCGAGGCACAGATCGAGGCAGAGTCGCTGCCCATGTTCATGTCCGGACGCCTGTATGACGACGGGGTCATCGACCCCCGCGATACCCGAGCGGTGCTCGGTATGTGCCTGTCCGCCATTGCCAATGGACCGATCGAGGGGACGTCGAACTTCGGCGTCTTCCGGATGTGAGGGTTTGGAACATATGACTGCGCCTTCGATCACCTCTGTTCTGGTCGCCAACCGCGGCGAGATCGCCCGCCGCGTCTTCGCCACCTGCCGCAAGCTTGGGCTCGGAACTGTCGCCGTCTATTCGGACGCCGACGCCGACAGCCCACATGTGTCCGAGGCCGATGCCGCGGTGCACCTACCCGGCACCTCCAGCGCAGAGACCTACCTGCGCGGTGAGCTCATCATCGCCGCGGCCAAGGCCACCGGCGCCGACGCAATCCACCCCGGTTACGGATTCCTCTCCGAGAATGCCGATTTCGCTCGCGCGGTGGCGGAAGCCGGCCTTACCTGGATCGGCCCGCCGGTCACGGCAATCGAGTCGATGGGCTCGAAGATCGAGTCCAAGAAACTCATGGAAGCCGCCGGCGTGCCGGTGCTGGGCCAGCTCGACCCCGACACCGTCACCGCCGATCAGCTTCCGGTGCTCGTCAAGGCCTCCGCCGGTGGCGGTGGCCGTGGTATGCGGATCGTGTCAGATCTCGACAAACTTCCCGCTGAAATCGCTGCCGCACAACGGGAAGCCCAATCCGCATTCGGGGACCCGACGGTCTTCTGCGAGCGCTACCTGGGCACCGGCCGGCACATCGAAGTACAGGTGATGGCCGACAGCCACGGCACGGTGTGGGCCGTGGGTGAGCGCGAGTGCTCCATCCAGCGCCGTCACCAGAAGGTCATCGAGGAAGCACCCTCGCCCTTGGTGACCCGAATCGACGGCATGCGCGAGCGGCTCTTCGAGGCGTCACGTACCGCCGCGGCGACAATCGGTTATGTGGGCGCGGGCACCATGGAATTCCTGGCCACCGAAGACGGCGAGTTCTTCTTCCTCGAGATGAACACCCGCCTGCAGGTGGAGCACCCGGTGACCGAGTGCACCACCGGTCTGGACTTGGTGCTGTTGCAGATTCAGGTGTCCGAAGGCGGACGGCTCGATCCGGAACCTCCTGCGATCCACGGTCATTCGATCGAGGCGCGGCTGTATGCGGAGAATCCGGCCGCCGAGTGGCAACCGCAAAGCGGCACCGTGCGGCGCTTCGACATACCTGGGGCCAGTGCGGAATTCCAGCTGCCTGGACATCCGGGGCGCAACGGGATCCGCTTGGACTCGACCATTGTCGACGGCAGCGTGGTGTCGGTGCACTACGACCCGATGCTTGCGAAGGTCATCACGGTGGCGCCGACGCGCACCGAGGCCGCCCGGCTGCTGGCCTCGACGCTGGAACGCGCGCGGATACACGGGCTGACCACCAACCGTGATCTGTTGGTCAACGTGTTGCGTCACCCCGCGTTCCTCGCCGGTGACACCGACACGTCATTCCTGAACAAGCACGGCCTGGACATCCTTGCCAAACCGCTGGCTGATGAGGCGGCGCACCAGTACTCGGCGCTTGCCGCGGCACTTGCCGACGCGGCCGCGAACCGGGCCTCGGCGGTAGCCTGCGCGGCCCTTCCAAGCGGCTGGCGCAATCTGGCGTCCGGCTTCCAGACCAAGGAATTCGCGGTCGGCGAGAGCGTCATCTCGGTGCGGTATCGCCTGACCCGGTCCGGCCTGGAGCTGGATGGCGACTGGCCATCCATTGACTTGGTCTCGGCGACACCGGATCACGTGGCACTCGTCATTGACGGCGTCCGGCGTGGATTCGACGTGTCCTTCTACGGGGCAACTGTGGACGTCGACTCCCCGCTCCGTCCGGTGGCACTGGCCGTGGTGCCCCGATTCACCGACCCCAGCACCGAGGTGGCGGCGGGCTCGCTCATCGCGCCGATGCCGGGAGTGGTGCTGCGGGTGGGTGCCGCGGTGGGAGACACCGTCACCGCGGGTACACCCATTGTCTGGCTGGAGGCCATGAAGATGGAGCACACCATCGTCGCCCCCGCTGACGGCGTTCTAGAGATCCTCAATGTCGAACCGGGACAACAGGTCGAACTCGGCACCGTACTAGCCCAGTTGGCCGCGGAGGCCAACACCGAAGGAGAGCCCACATGACGCAGACCAATCCGTACGTAGAGTCCGAAGAGCGCAAGGCGCTGCGCCAGGCGGTGGCCGCGCTCGCCGGCAGCTACGGCCACGAGTACTACCTGGAGAAGTCCAAGACCCACGCACATCTGAACGAGCTGTGGGATGAGGCAGGAAAGCTCGGCTTCCTGGGAGTGAACATTCCGGAGGAGTACGGCGGCGGCGGCGCCGGCATGTACGAGCTTGGGCTCGTCTTCGAGGAACTGTCGGCGGCCGGGTGTCCGCTGCTGATGATGGTCGTCTCCCCCGCCATCAACGCCACGATCATCGCCCGCTACGGCACCGATGAGCAGAAGAAGAACTGGCTGCCCGCGATGGCCGACGGCACCTTCACGATGGCGTTCGCCATTACCGAACCCGACGCCGGCTCGAACTCCCACAACATCATCACCACCGCCAAGCGCGACGGCGGCGACTGGATTCTCAACGGGCGCAAGGTTTACATCTCCGGCGTCGACCAGGCCAACGCCGTGTTGGTGGTGGCACGCACCGAGGAGGCCAAGACCGGCAAGCTCAAGCCGGCGCTGTTCGTGGTGCCCACCGACACCAAGGGTTTCGAGTACACACCTATCGATATGGAGCTCACGCTCCCGGAACGGCAGTTCCAGGTCTTCATAGACGATGTGCGCGTGCCGGGTAATGCGCTCGTCGGATCCGAGGATGCCGCACTGATGCAGCTGTTCGCCGGTTTGAATCCCGAGCGAATCATGGGCGCCGCCAGCGGGGTTGGCCTCACCCGCCTTGCCCTGGGAAAGGCCACCGATTACGTCAAGACGCGCCAGGTGTGGAAGACGCCGATCGGCGCACACCAGGCCATTGCGCACCCGCTCGCCGAGATCAAGGTCGAGCTGGAAATGGCCAAGCTCATGATGCAGAAGGCCGCTACGCTCTACGACTGCGGCGACGACTGGGGCGCAGCGGAGGCGGCCAACATGGCCAAGTACGCCGCGGCGGACGTGGCCTGTAGGGCCGCCGACCGGGCCGTGCAGTCCTTGGGCGGCAACGGATTGACCTCAGAGTACGCCGTGGCGCCACTGTTGAACCTGTCGCGTTTCGGGCGTATTGCCCCGGTGAGCCGGGAGATGATCCTCAACTTCGTCGCGCAGACATCGCTCGGCCTGCCCCGCTCGTACTAAAGGAGACACCCCATGAGTGACACTCTCGTCCAGTACGAGGTGGACGGTCGCGCCGCCCGTCTGACGCTCGACTCACCGCATAACCGCAACGCGTTGTCCAGCGGCTTGGTGCGGCAATTACGAGAGGGGCTGCAGCGCGCCGCCGCCGACAAAACGGTGCGCGCCGTGGTGCTCACCCATACTGGCAACACGTTCTGCGCGGGCGCCGATCTGTCGGAGAGCTCAGCGGCATCATCCGATCCCCAGGATGTCGCCAAGGATCGGGCGGGCCAACTCACCGCATTGTTGCGCGACATCCTGGAGCTGCCGCTACCGGTCGTCATCGCCGTCAACGGCCATGTGCGAGCCGGCGGCTTCGGCCTCGTCGGTGCCGCCGATATCGCGGTGGCAGGACCCGACAGCACCTTCGCACTGACCGAGGCGCGCATCGGCGTGGCGCCGTCGATCATCTCGCTGACACTGCTGCCGCGCCTCACCGGCCGCGCTGCCGCGCGCTACTTCGTCACCGGCGAGAAGTTCGACGCACGGGTGGCCGCGGAAATCGGGTTGGTGACCAAGTCCGTCGACAGCTCCGAAGCAGTCGAGGCGGCAGTGACGTCATTGGTCGATGACATCGCGCTCGGTTCGCCCCAGGGGCTGGCGGAGTCCAAGAAGCTCACCACCGCGCCGATCCTCGCCGATTTCGATGCTCGTGCAGTCGAGTTGACGGAAACGTCGGCGCGTCTGTTCGTCTCGCCGGAGGCGCAGGAGGGCATGTTGTCGTTCCTCCAAAAGCGTCCTCCCGCCTGGCAAGTGTGAACCAGTCGGCACTACGCGTGTAGTGCGCTGAGCAACACGAATGAACCGCGTGCCTTTAAGCGCCGTTCGTCGTAGGCTCGGCGGTGATGAGCAACCTCCCTGAGCGGGTTACCGCATCGATGCGGGCCGCAGACGCCGATCGCATGCGTGTCGCGCAGCTGTTATCCGACGCAGCGGCGCAGGGGCGGCTGGAGCTCTCCGAATTCGAGGACCGCCTCACCAAGGTGTACTCGGCAAACACATACGGTGAGCTTGATCAGCTCAGCGCCGACCTGCCCGCGGTCGCTACCGCCCAGGTTCGAGGTAAAGACAGCAAGCCAGCACCATCAACGGTGCTGATGGCGATCATGAGTGGATTTGAACGACGGGGCCGCTGGAACGTGCCTGGCAAGCTCACTTCATTCGCGCTGTGGGGTGGCGGCGTGCTGGACCTGCGTTACGCCGACTTCACCTCCAACGAGGTCGAGATCCGCTCGTTCTCCATCATGGGTGGCCAGACGATCCTCTTGCCTCCAGAGGTCAATGTGGATGTCAGGGGTGTCGCCGTGATGGGTGGCTTCGATCACTCCGCGAGCGGCACCGGGGTACAGGGCGCACCACATGTGACCGTCAAGGGGTTCTCACTGTGGGGCGGGGTAAACGTCAAGCGGAAGCGGCGCAAGCGTCGCGAGTCGATGGAAGAGCGCTGACGGCATCCAAAGCACCGAAGCGCCACAGCGTATTCACAATCTGACGGCGCCGATCGACATCCAGCGCTGATGCGAGGACGGCATCAAGGTCATTCAGGGTGAACTCGCCGGCCAGCGCTAGGAGTCCGTCAAGATTCACCACGCCTCCGAACGCTATGTCGGGACCACGGGCCACCAGATGGGTCCGATCCGCACCGGCGATCGATTGCACCACCGCGGGGTAGGCCCAGCCGAGCGGGACACCCGCAGGGGGATCGTCGGTACGCAAGGCCGCCACCTTCGGGGGCCGCAGATACCCGGCGGTGCGCTGCTTGGCCGCCGCCAGTTCCATGGTTGTCGCCAGTCCCGATATGGCCTCGGGGTCGCCGAGCGTGTCGAGCACCAGCCGGCGGACGTCATCGAAGCTGCGCGGCGCGTGTGCTGCGTCGAGCCGCGCACCGAAATGGTCGATCATCCAGTCCGAGAATGACTTCCGGATGTTGGGCGGGAAGAGTGTAACTCCCAGGAATACAGAGGGGCCGGCGTTGCGGAACAGGTGATAGCGCCCCCGGGGAATGCATATGAAGTCACCCGGGGTCAGGGTGTAGCGGTGCGCGCCGGGCAGCAGTCGGTCGAAGTCAAACGAGACCTTGCCCAACGACGGGTTCTCGAACAACTGGTGGTGGTCGATTCCATCGGCGGGCCACACCCAGAGGTCCTTGACACCGGGGCCCAGATGGAAGATCAGCGATGGCTCGTCGTCCTTGTGTATCCCGAAGGGAGTCCATTCCACATCGGCGATAAACGTGTAGATATCGGCGCCGGACACCAGATCTCGTCCCGGAACAAGGCTGCGCACCAGGGTCTGAGCGAACGCGCCGAGGCCCAGATCCCATGAGGAGATGTCGTTGATGGCGACGCATGCCGGACGGTCATCGGAGTTCTCGGCGAGCCATTCGGTCAACGGCTGCGCGCCTTGCGGCGCGGTGCGGGCAAGCCGCTCGGTGAGCTTGAAATCGAATTCGCTGCCCCGGAATCCGCGTAGTCGCAACCCCTTTCCACCTGCAATGGTCGCCGTAGCCACCGCCGCGGCGATCCGGCCGCTGATCACACTCGGGTCTGTCACCAATCCGGGGAGGAAGACCGTTTCCTCATACCCGGGGGCCCACTCCCGGACAAACTGACGCCAGCGCGGGTCTTCGACGAACACTATTTCGCCTCCATGGCTGCGTCCGGGCGTGCATAGCCGGGGGACGACCATGCACGCCCGGCGTCCACTCTTAGTGGCTGGCAACCATTTCCGTTGCGGTAACGATCTCTTCGTCCTCGACAACGATCTCAACAGCGATTTCGCGCATGGCGGTTCCTTTCCTTCGAACGGTTAACTGCCGAACTCATCACAGGCACCGTGCTGGCATCCGTCGCGTGGAGCCACCGCGGTGGACGTACGCCCAGCCCACAGACGCCGTCATTAGATCAGTCGCGCGGTCGTGGCCGAAAGTTCCCGCCCGGCTCGATTCACACCGGTGAGAGCTCCCATGCGCCGCTGCCGGTCAGCTGCAACCGCGACCGGTGGTGACGGTCGATCGTCGACCTGTGTCCCACGCTGACAACCACACACTCGGGTAGCCGTTCCCGCACCAGTGCGTACATCGCATCCTCCAGCCCCTCGTCCAGCGCCGAGGTCGACTCGTCGAGGAACACCACCGTCGGGCGCACCAGTAGCACCCTGACGAAGGACACCCGCTGCTGCTCCCCCAGCGAGAGCACGGCGGCCCAGTCGGCTTCCTGATCCAGCCGCTCGGTTAGGTGCCCGAGCGAGACATCGCGCAGCGCCTGCATAAGCTCCTCGTCCGAAACATCCTCCACGGGAAGTGGATACACCACGGTTTCGCGCAGGTTGCCCAATGGCAGATACGGCAGCTGCGGCAGGAACAGTGTCGCCCACCCGTCGGGGCGCTCGACCAGTCCGGAGGCCTGTGGCCACAGCTGCGCCAGGCTGCGCAGCAAGGTGGTCTTCCCGCAGCCCGATGGACCCTTGACCACGACACTGTCACCTGCGGTCAGCGTGAGGTTGAGGTCCGCGATCATGTCCAGCCCCTGGAGATCGCGGACCTGGACATCGGTGAGTATCAGGGCGTCGTCGGCGCCGGTCACGTTGATCCGTGGCAGTTCACGGGCGCGATGATCGCTATCGAGCATCTGATCGATACGCAGGAGCGCAGCCCGGTAGACGGTGAATTCGTCGTAACTGTCTCGGAAGAAGGACATTGCGCCGCAGACGTTTCCGAATGCGGCGACGGTCTGCAACAGGTCACCGACTTTGATCTGCCCGGTGAAGAATCGAGGCGCCTGCACGATGTACGGAATCATGCCGGTGGTCACGTCGCCGATACCGCGGTTCCATCCGTTGAGGCGCAGCTGTGCGTACACGATGCGCCACATATTGGCGATGATCTCGCCGAAACGTGAATGCAGCAGCCGTCGTTCACGTTCGCCGCCCCGATAGAAGGCCACCCGCTCGGAGCTATCGCGCAGCCGCACCAGCGCGTACCGGAAGCTCGCGCTGAACCGTTCGTTCAAGAAGTTCAGCCGCACCAGTGGACGGCCGATCCAGAATGCGATAACGGTCACCGTGATCGAGAAAACGAACGCGATGAAGACCATGGCTCGAGGGATCTCGATTCCCCACAACAACAGTGGACCCGAGAGCTGCCACAGCACCCCGGTGAACATGACGATCAGCAGTGTCTTGTTCACCGCACCCAGCGTCAGATCCACCGATTTGGTGGTGTGCGTCTCGATGTCGATCTGGATCCGCTGGTCGGGGTTCTCCACCGGAACATCCAGAAAACGGTTGCGGTAAAAGGCATCCTTGCTCATCCAGTCGTCAACGAGCCGTGTGTTGAGCCACACCCGCCACCGGATGGCGAACACTCTGCGCAGGAAGAAGTCCACCACCGTATAGGTGACCGTGAGCACCACGAGAATGCCGCTGATCGCGAATGAGGTGAAGAACGCCTGGCGCGCATCGGCCAGCAGAGCCGAGTTGTGGGTGACGAGCGCCTCCGAGCCAACCTGCAGCGCATTCATCAGGTCCTTGTACTGGTACGTGAAGATCACCGTCACGCGTGCCATGTACACCGTGTGCCACATGATGAATGCCAGCAATGCCCACGTGCGCCAACTGTCACGCCCCCGGAAGAAGGGCGCGTTGACTCGCCAGAATTGCTGTCCCCATTGGGTAAACCGGGCGATAGCGAAAGCCACCGCAAGGAATACCACCATGGTGACCGCCCAGGCTTGCAGCGTCCACACCAGAGAGCGCAATGGCTCGCCCGGCCAATCCAAACTGGGCTGAACCATGGGCTCTCCCTATCGTTGCGCCCTAATGGGCGAAGTGACGTGCTCCAGTGGTGTACAACGTGATTCCCGCAGCCTTAGCAGCATCGGTCACCAACTCATCGCGCATGGATCCGCCCGGATGCACGATCGCTCGAACTCCGGCCTGCGTCAGCACCTCCAGGCCATCGGGGAACGGGAAGAAGGCGTCCGAGGCCGCTACCGCGCCGGAGACTCGATCCCCACCACGAGACACCGCCAGCTTGGCGGCGTCTACCCGGTTGACCTGTCCCATTCCGACGCCGATGGTGGCGCCGCCGGAGGCCACGACGATCGCGTTGGACTTGACGGCCCGCCCCACCTTCCAGGCGAAAGCCAAGTCCGCCAACGTGTCCTCGTCCACAGCGGCGCCGGCCACCAACGTCCAGTTGGCCGGATCGTCACCCTCGGCGTCGAGCGCATCGCGCTCCTGCACGAGCAGGCCACCACTGATTTGTCGCCACTCGGTGTACCCGGACTGCGGCGGCGCCGCGCGCAGCAGACGCACGTTCTTCTTGCGACTCAGCACCTCCACCGCGCCGTCCTCGTAGCCCGGCGCCACAATCACCTCGGTGAAAATGTCGGCGACCCGCTCGGCCATCTCCACGCTCACCTCGCGGTTGACCGCGATCACGCCGCCGAAGGCACTCAACGGATCGCATTCGTGTGCCTTGAGATGCGCATCGGCGATCGAGATGTCCGACACCCCGATACCGCATGGGTTGGCGTGCTTGATGATGGCCGCGCAGGCCTTGTCCTGGTCCCACGCGGCGCGCCAGGCAGCATCGGCGTCCGTGTAGTTGTTGTACGACATCTCTTTTCCGTGCAGCTGCTCGGCCTGCGCCAGACCATGCCCCGCGGCGCCGGTGTACAGGGCCGCCTGCTGGTGCGGGTTCTCCCCATAACGCAGCACCGCAGAACGATTCCACGTGCCGCCGATCCATGACGGCAACTGGGCGCCCTCGGGCTCCGCCACGGACGACAGCCAGCCCGCGACCGCCACATCGTACTCGGCGGTGTGGCGGAACGCCTTGGCCGCCAGAATCTTCCGCGCCTCCAGGGTGAATCCCCCGGCATCGACCGCAGCCAGGACCGCACCGTATGAGGCGGGGTCCACGACCACCGCGACGCTCGGGTGGTTCTTCGCAGCGGCACGCACCATCGAGGGGCCACCAATGTCGATTTGTTCGACACATTCGTCCTCGGACGCGCCCGAGGCCACCGTGGCGGCGAACGGGTACAGGTTGACGACCACCAGCTCGAAGCCCTTGACGCCCAGCTCCTCGAGTTGGGTCAGGTGCTCCTCGCGGCGGGTGTCGGCCAAGACGCCGGCGTGCACATGCGGATGCAAGGTCTTCACCCGGCCATCCAGCACCTCCGGAAACCCGGTGACCTCTTCCACAGGTGTCACCGGAATTGACGCGGCAGCAATGGTTTTCGCGGTCGATCCGGTGGATACCAGTTCTACACCGGCGGCGTGCAGCCCGCTGGCGAGCTCTTCCAGTCCGGTCTTGTCGTAGACACTGATCAATGCCCGCCGTACGGGTCGCTGCGTACTCACTTGATGGAGGCCCTTCTTCCGTTCCAAATCAAACCTCTGGTGGCCACCGCGGCCAGCACATCTACCAGCAGCGCGCGTTCCACCACCTTGATGCGTTCATGCAGGCTGGCCTCGTCGTCATCCCCATGCACGGCGACGGCCTGCTGGGCAAGGATCGGCCCGGTATCCATCCCGTCATCGACCAGGTGCACCGTGCAACCGGTGACCTTGACCCCATGCGCCAGCGCGTCGGGGACGGCATGCGCGCCGGGGAAGGACGGCAATAGCGCGGGATGGGTATTGATGACCCGACCCAAGAACTGTGAAAGAAACCGTGGCCCAAGTATCTTCATGAATCCGGCCGAGACCACCAGATCGGGCCGGTGGGCGGACGTGGCGTCGGTGATGGCGGCGTCCCATTGTTCACGGGAGTCGTAGTCCGAGAGCCGCACGGTGTAGCTGGGCAGCTGCGCGCCGGTGGCGATATCGACGGCGGCGCATTGCCGGTCGGTACCTACGGCGACGATCCGGGCCGGGAAGTCATCCGTCGCCGCGTCAAGCAGGGAACGCAGCAGGCTTCCAGTGCCGGACGCCAGGACCACGACCCGCGCCGGGGCAGATGGGGCGATCTCAACGGGCGACTTGGGCTCCGAGGAGCCACCCGCGCGAGGAGAATCCGACACCGACACGCCGCTGAGCGTAGCCGGACTGGTCACTTGGCCTGTTCCGGAGGGTCGCTGGAGTCACTCTCGGCTGGGGGTTGGGCCGGTGCCTCCGGGTCCGGTTCGGCTTCCACCTCTGATTCGGCTTCGGGTTCCGGCTCAGGCTCGGGCACCGGTTCGGGTTCTAGCTCCGTTTCCGGTTCCGGTGCTGGCGCTGGTTCCGGTTCGGGCTCTGGCCGGGCTTTAGCCGGGAGACGGGTGGCTCCGCCCAGCATGAACACCGTCAACAGGCCGATGACCAGGAACCAGAAGAACACCCCGGGGCCGAACGTGCCCTGATCGATCCCCAGGCGTCCGAAGTTCCCCAGCTGCCCGCCGGCAAGCTTTCCGGCGATCGCCAGGAATGTTGCCGCGAGCAGCGCCGCCGTGACCACCTTGTGGATCGCCGTCGGCCACGGAACGGGTCGGCGCGCGCATTGCTGACCGACGGCCACTCCGGACGCCGCACCGATGATCATCAGGGCCACCCACGCGGGACCGAGAGGTGGCGTGGGGACCGCTGCCAGGATCGGCACCGCCGGCAGTTGTCCACCGAAAACAGCGAACGCACTAAAGGCCGCGGTACCCACATGCGCGCTTGATCCGACCGCCAGGGCGCAGCCACCCAGAATGACGTTGGGCGCGTAGAGGATCGCCAACAACGTCAGGCTCAGCTGACCCACGAAATCGTTGGTGACCGAGTACAGCTGATCCATAGTCGCCCAATGGACCACCAAAGACCCCGCGGTCACGGCCGCGGACAGCCCGAAGAGTGCGAGCACCCCGGCGACAGCGCCGCGAGCCGCGTCCATTGGCCATGACGGCAGCTGTAGGAGCACCGCAAGCCGCCTGCCGACCCGCAGCAATACGCCGACAATCGCACCGGCGGCATGGACTCCGAGGACAGAACCGAATGCGCGCAAGGCATTCGGTGATTGCAGCTGCGTCAGAACCGTCGATGCGTCGTGAATGATCGCCAGCGATATCGCCGTCATCAAGAGCGGGCCGGCCAGTGCCGAGGCGATCACCCACCGAATCACGTACCAGGAAGCGGTGGGTGCGATTGTCGAGGCGACCGTTCGGGCAACGCCCCAAACCATCGCCGCCGTCGGCAACAGCGGCAGCACCTCGATGACTCGCCCACCGATCGAGATGGGTACCAGGTGGGTGCCCAGCCACATGCTGGCCACCGCACCGAACGTCCCGGTCATATCGCTGTTGGCAATTACCAACTGCACCAAGACGATTGCCGCAATGACGACCAACGCAACTGCTGACGGGCCAAAGGCAACCGTCAGCAGTGCGCGAGCCTGTGCGGGATTGGCGCGCGAGGTTTGATTCACGCGCCGATCACGGCAGTAAACACGGTCTTAGTTGGAAGGACGCGAGGTGCCGAACAGATCGTCACCACTGGCAGAGGACGAACCACTGCTAGCGCCCGCGCCGCCCTGCTCGCCTCCGGGAGCCTGACCACTGGCACCACCGAAGGTTGGGTACTGCTGGGTCGGCTGCGAGGATCCGGCCTGCTGGGTCGGCTGCGCTGACGGCGGAGTGAAGCCGGAGCTGCTGAAGCCCTGCGGCGGGGTCGGAGGCGCAGACTGCGGCTGCTGCTGACCGTAGCCACCGTACGACGGCGGGGCGGCAGGCGTGGGCTGCTGCTGGCCGTACCCCTGAGCGCTGGCCTGGCCATAGCTCGGAGCAGGCTGCTGGCCGAAGCTCTGCTGCTGGCCGTACCCCTGAGCACCGGCCTGACCGTAGCCCTGCCCCTGCTTGGGCAGTTGCTGCTGGGGCTGCTGCTGCGCCGGGGTGTAGTACTGACTCTGCTGCGGCTGGTACTGGCTACCGAACGGATTGGTTGCGGGCGAGGCAGTCTTGGCCTTGACCACGCCGACCTCGCTGAGCAGGGCATACACGGCGGCTGCGGCCTGCAGGCCGGACACCACGGCGAGCGTGATCAGGCCCCACCCAATACCGACCTCACCGAAGGCGGCCGCAAACGGGTTGCCGAACAGGCCGCCGAGAACAAAGAGGAATCCGACGATCGACAGGATGGCGACGGGCGCCTGCTTGTCGTCCTTGCCGGAGAGGAGCGAGACTCCTGCGGTCAGACCGGCGAGCAACAGCGCGAACTGAGCGAAGCCGAAGACCGGCGACAGCGCCAGCAGGTCGAATCCGCCGAAGCTTCCCGACGTCCCCGAGCTGGCCTTCCCGGTGTAGAACGGCCCGAAGCCGGCAATGAAGCCGATCAGGCTCAGCACCAGGACACCACCGGGCAGGTAAACCCCTAGCGCGCCCGTGTTGGGCTCGGCCACAAAGGACGGGGTGCCGTACGGATTGGACGGCTGCGCGGGCTGGTATCCGGGCCCACCGGTCGAATACGTCATTACATCTCCTACATCACGGTTTCGGTCGTGGTCTCGGGGTGGATCGCCTCCACGCTACTGCACCCGGCGTCGGTACGGACGCAGACAAGGCCAGACACGGCCGAGGCACATCGGTTAGCTCAAAACCGGTACGCGATATTCGCTGTGGGTTTCCTGAGCATCGGCTGCCTCGATCTCGCGGACCAGTGGCAGCACCTTGGCGCCGAAGTATTCGATCTCCTCCTGGAAGTGCAGGAAGCCGCCCAGGATCAGGTCCACACCCCGTCGGCGGTAGGCGACGATCCGCTCGGCGATCTGTTCCGGGGTTCCGATGAGCTGGGTACGAAATCCGTCGTTGTACTGCACCAGATCCTCGAACGAGGAATCCGCCCACATGCCCTTCTTGTCGCCGGTGGCCGAGCCCGCCTGCTGAACGGCCGCGCGGAAGCCCTCGACGGCGGGGCGATTGGCCTTCGCGACGATTTCCCGCAGGACCTCGCGCGCTTCGGCCTCGGTGTCTCTGGCGATGATGAAGCCGTTGAGCCCGACGCTGACCTCGCGGCCGGCAGTGCGGGCGTGGTCACGGACCTCCACGATCTGGTCGGTGATGCCCGCGAAGTCCTTGCCGTTGGAGAAGTACCAATCGGAATAGAGGCCGCCGTTGCGCCGCGCGGCCGTGGAGTTGCCTCCCTGGAACAGCTCGGGAGTGTGCAGTGGCTTCGGCTTCAGCGTGAAGTCGTGGATTCGATAGAAATCGCCCCGGAAGTCGACGTCGTCCTCGGTCCAGATCTTGCGCAGCACCTGAAGGAATTCGCCACTTCGGCGGTACCTCTCGTCGTGCTCTAACCACGGTTCGCCCAAGTGAGTGAACTCGTCCTTGAACCATCCGGATACCACGTTGACGGCGAAGCGACCGCCGGATAGGTGATCGGCGGTTGCGCCCAGCTTGGCGAGCACGCCCGGCTGCCAGAGTCCGGGATGGACGGCGGCGATCACCTTGAGGCGCTCGGTGGCCAGCAGCAGAGCAAGAGAGAAGCTGGTGGATTCGTGTTGGTACTCGGCGCCGTAGCTGGCCTCGTAACGCACCTGGGTGAGCGCGTATTCGAAGCCGTTCTTCTCGGCCGTGCGTGCCAGCGTGACGTTGTAGTCGTAGCCCCAGTCCGTGCGCTGCTCGATGGTGCTGGTGACCAGGCCACCGCTGACATTGGGGACCCAGTACGCAAATTTGACGTGGTCGGATATCCGTTCGGTCGTCATGGAGTTATGCAAACAGCGAACCCTGCGGACGGTCATCCGTCTTACTCACCGTGATCCGTTCCCGGCACCATTTGGAGCCCCACCCTCGACAACAAAACTGGAACACGTTCTAATTGGTGGATGGACTACGGCCTCGTTCTGTTCACCAGTGACCGCGGCATCTCGCCGGACATCGCCGCCAAGGCCGCCGAGGACGGCGGGTTCAGCACCTTCTACGTGCCCGAGCACACGCACATCCCCGTCAAGCGCGAGGCCGCCCACCCCGGCACCGGCGGCGCCGAACTGCCCGACGACCGCTACATGCGCACCCTGGACCCCTGGGTGTCCCTCGGCGCCGCGTGTGCGGTGACAACAAAGATCCGGCTTGCGACCGCAGTCGCGATCCCCGTCGAGCACGATCCCATCACCCTTGCCAAATCGATTGCCACCCTTGACCACATGAGCGGCGGACGGGTCACCGTCGGTGTCGGATACGGCTGGAACACCGACGAGTTGGCCGACCACAACGTTCCCGCGGGTCGTCGCCGCACCATGCTGCGCGAGTACATCGAGGCGATGCGCAAGCTCTGGGAGAACGAAGAGGCCAGCTACTCAGGCGAATTCGTCAATTTCGGCCCCAGCTGGGCCTGGCCCAAGACCGTGCAGAAGCATGTGCCGGTGATCGTGGGCGCGGGCGGCACCGAGAAGAACTTCAAGTGGATCGCCAAGAACGCCGACGGCTGGATGTCCACCCCACGCGACGAGGACATCACCGGCAAGATCGTGGCACTCAAAGCGGAATGGACGGCGGCAGGCCGTGAGGGCGATCCGCTGATCTACGTACTGGCCGGCAAGCCGGACCCCGAACAACTCGCCGCCTGGCGCGAGTTGGGCGTCACCGAGGCGATTTTCGGGATGCCCGACCGCTCCGAGGAAGAGGTGCGGGCGTACATCGAGCGGTTGTCCGGAAAACTGGCCGCGTTCGCCTAAGGCACCGAGAACGGCGGCAGCGCGGCGAACTTCTGTTCCACACTGATGGTCGGCGTCACCCTTGCCACCCATCGCCGCAGGCGCGACAGCGGGTGGTCAGGGAACCTGATGTCCCAACGTATTTCGTCGGCGATGTTGTACGGAATACCCGGCTCCAGATCGGGTGCGTAGGGATGCGGCGGCCACATTTTCGACGACGGACCACCGGCCGCCAACAGCTCCTCGAGCACGGCCGCCTCACGCAGCCCGGTCACCGGCCCCTCCGCGAATGCCCCGCAAACCATCGCATATGAATGCGCGCGGGGAACAACTATCGAGGCCATGAAGGTGAGTCCTTGTGGGGCATCAGTTTTCGGAACCTTCACCACGTAGAGCAGGCCCGGCAATCTATCGACGCCCACGATGTAGGCCTCGATGACTCCTGCGCGTCGCGTGAGCACAGCCTCGACGAGCGCGCGGCGCACCACGTCCAGATCCTCCAACGGCACCGACAGATAGGCGCCTCGCGATTCCGAGACCCAGAATTGATCGCCGGTTGCCGGGTCGTACCAACCGTCAGCAGTCGGCACCAGTCCGGATGTGTCAAACAAGAGGCCCACGAACCGAGAAGGTAGCCGGTCACCAGGGGTGACAGCGCCCCGTCATCCGATTGTTCATGCGTAGGTCACACAATCTCATTGAATGAAACCGAATATCGTCTGCCAGGAGATTCATTGTCTTCAGAGGGGCGAATTACCCTGCCGCGGAGCAAATTTCACCGGCAGGCGACCGCGCGCGAGCGCATACCGTACGCGGCGCCCAGGCCTGAATCAGCCGCACCAGGTATGCGGTCGGCGAAACAACAAGGGCCCCAACCGGAAATCCGGTCGGGGCCCTCGCGTAAAGAACCGTTACAGGCTCTGCAGGATCTCGCGAGCCAGCTTGGCAGTCTCGGACGGCGTCTTGCCGACCTTCACACCGGCGGCCTCCAGGGCCTCCTTCTTGGCCTGGGCGGTACCCGAGCTGCCGGACACGATGGCGCCGGCGTGGCCCATGGTCTTGCCCTCGGGGGCGGTGAAGCCCGCGACGTAACCGACGACCGGCTTGGACACGTTGGCCTTGATGTAGTCGGCCGCGCGCTCTTCGGCGTCACCACCGATCTCGCCGATCATGACGATGATCTTGGTCTCCGGGTCCTTCTCGAACGCCTCGATGGCGTCGATATGGGTGGTACCGATGACCGGGTCGCCGCCGATGCCGATGGCGGTCGAGAAACCGAAATCGCGCAGCTCGTACATCATCTGGTAGGTCAGGGTGCCGGACTTGGACACCAAACCGACCGGACCGGTGCCGGTGATGTTGTTGGGGGTGATACCCACCAGGGCCTCGCCGGGGGTGATGATGCCGGGGCAGTTGGGCCCGATGATGCGGGTCTTGTTGCCCTTCTCGACGTTGTAGGCCCATGCATATGCGCTGTCCTGCACCGGGATTCCCTCGGTGATGACAACCAGCAGCGGGATCTCGGCGTCGATGGCCTCGATGATCGCGTCCTTGGAGAACGCGGGCGGCACAAAGGCGATCGACACGTCGGCGCCGGTCTCCTTGATGGCCTCGGCCACGCTGCCGAACACCGGCAACTCGACGTCGTTGCCGTCGGCGTCCTTGTGCGACACGGTGGTTCCGGCCTTGCGGGCGTTGACGCCACCCACGACCTGGGTACCGGCCTTGAGCATCAGCGCGGTGTGCTTGGTGCCCTCACCGCCGGTGATGCCCTGGACGATGACCTTGGATTCTTTGTTCAGGAAAATGGACATTGATTCAAGCTCCCTTACTTGCTCGCCAGCTCGGCGGCCTTGTCGGCACCGGCGTCCATGGTCTCGGCCTGGATAACCAGCGGATGGTTGAACTCGGCCAGGATCGCCCGTCCTTCTTCGACCTTGTTGCCGTCGAGACGGACCACCAGCGGCTTGCTGGCCGTGTCGCCGAGGGTCTTGAGGGCTCCGACGATGCCGTTGGCCACCGCATCGCATGCGGTGATGCCACCGAACACGTTCACGAAGACGCTCTTGACCTGAGAGTCGCCCAGGATGACGTCGAGACCGGCGGCCATCACCTCGGCCGATGCGCCACCGCCGATGTCCAGGAAGTTGGCGGGCTTCACACCGTTGTGGTTCTCGCCGGCATAGGCGACCACGTCCAGGGTGGACATGACCAGACCCGCGCCGTTACCGATGATGCCGACCTGGCCGTCAAGCTTGACGTAGTTGAGGTCGTGCTCCTTGGCCTTGAGCTCCAGCGGATCGGTGGCGTCCTTGTCCTCGAACTCGGCGTGGCCGGGCTGACGGAAGTCGGCGTTGCCGTCCAGGGTCACCTTGCCGTCCAGCGCCAGGATCTGGTTGTCGGGGGTGCGCACCAGCGGGTTGACCTCCACCAGGGTGGCGTCCTCGCCGACGAACACCTCCCAGAGCTTCTGAATGGTCACCGCGGCGGAGTCCAGCACCTCGGCGGGCAGCTTGCCCTTCTCGGCGATCTCGCGCGCCAGAGCCAGGTCAACGCCCTTGACCGCGTCGACCGGCACCTTGGCCAGCGCGTCGGGGTTCTCCTCGGCGGTCACTTCGATTTCCACGCCGCCCTCGACCGAGCACATAGCCAGGTAGGTGCGGTTAGCGCGATCCAGCAAGAAGGAGATGTAGTACTCCTCGGCGATATCGCTGGCCTCGGCGACGAGGATCTTCTTAACGATGTGGCCCTTGATGTCCAGGCCCAGGATGTTCTCTGCGTGAGTGAAAGCGTCATCGGGAGTGGCGGCGTACTTCACGCCACCGGCCTTGCCACGTCCACCGACCTTGACCTGTGCCTTGATCATCACTGGCTTGCCGATTTCCTCGGCGATCGCCTTGGCATCCTCGGCGGTGGTGGTAACCCGGCCCGGGGTCGTCGGCACGTTGTGCTTAGCGAACAGCTCCTTGGCCTGGTACTCGAATAAATCCATCTAGCTAGCCCATCTTCCTCGTCGAACGTCGGGTCGGCACTATTGCACTAGGGACTGTAGCCAAGGCCACAGCGAGGCCCCTCACTACTTCTGAGTAAGTGGCCGAATTCACCACCTGGTCACCCGCAGAATTCACCCGCTGGCCATCCCCCGGCAGGACTCGAACGCATCTGTAACCGGTTTCAGTTCGGTCACGAGGGGTCGCCATACGGCCGTGATCTGTGGTGAGGTAGCCCCGGCGAGATTCGGCAACGATGCCCGGGCTCGGGAGCCCTATCAGCGACTTCGTGACACAAGTCACATTTATATGCGTTTCCACGCATTGAGTTGCGACTCCCCTTGCCCAACCGTTACCTTCTCTTGGGTTAGATCACGTTTTGGTCACGCTAAGTCGTGACGCCGAACGGAAGACTGGCAGGGTTTTGACACAGCATCGAACGACACGCACGCGTGGTGGTCGGAGCACGGCACCGACCGAGAACGAGATCACCAACATCGTGCCGATCGACGAGTTCGGCCTGAGTGACGCTCTAGAGCGCCCAGAGCTCGAGGACTACGACGTCTACGAGGACGCTCCCGAAGAGGGCGCCGAGGCCGAGCAACAGACCGCTCTCGATCAGATCGAGCAGGACTGGGAAGAAGACACCGACGAGTCCGATCGGATTCGTGCCTCCATCGAGGCCACCGCGGACTGGTTCGCCGCCTCCGCGGCACGCACCAGGGACCCCCGTGACACCCCCACCGACAAGCTGCCCCGGATCAGCAGCGGAGGCGTTCATCGCCGCCGCGAGATCGGCCAGGTAGGCAAGACACGCATCGCCCTGGCGGCCATGGCCGCCGGCGCCGCTGCCGCCGCCGGATACACCGCCCTCAGCGAGCACGATGCCGCGACGGCCGCCGATCATCACAGTCTCGCGTTGGGTAGCTCCGCAGCTGTGATGGCCGCCCACGGACCGCAGTTGATCTCCGCTCCGCTGGCCACCGACACCTCGATCACCGACGAGCAGCTGGCGAAGGCCACCGCCTTCGCTTCTGAGCGGGCGGACCGCGAGAAGCGTCTGCTGGCTCCGCGCTTCGTGATGCCGACCAACGGAACCTTCACCTCCGGTTTCGGATACCGCTGGGGTGCGCTGCACGGCGGCATCGACATCGCCAACAGCATCGGCACTCCGATCGTGGCCGCCGCCGACGGCGTCGTCATCGCGACGGGCCCGACCGCTGGTTACGGCGCCTGGGTCAAGATCCGTCACTCGGACGGCACCGTGACGCTGTACGGCCACATCAACACGTGGGAAGTATCGGTGGGTCAGCGCGTGATGGCGGGCGATCGCATCGCCACCATCGGTAACCGCGGTAACTCCACCGGCCCGCACCTGCATTTCGAAGTGCTGCTGGGTGGTTCGCAGCGCATCGACCCGCAGGGCTGGTTGGCCAACAAGGGCATCACCTTCAGCCGCTTCGGCGACTGATACATAGCTTTCAACACCGGGTGTGAGCATCGACGCTCACACCCGGTGTTTTTTGTTCTAGAGCTTCTGGACGGGCGCGAAGTTATGCATCAACTTCACACGTCCGTCACTGCCGAAGTCGATAAGCGATGTGGCACTCTCGCCGACACCGGTGACCTCCATGACCTTGCCCAGCCCGTACTTGTCATGACTCACGCGGTCACCGGGCTCCAGCACCAGCAGCGGCTTGGTGCGCTTCTTGGAGGGAGCACCCAACGATCCGCCGCCACCGCCGAATCCTCCGCGTGATCCGCTGGAGCCGTAACCACCGCCGCCGTAGCTTCCGGCGCCCGTCGCGATACGGCCCGGCAGCGGATCGGTGCGCCGCCAGTCGATCAGGTCTTGCGGAATCTCTTGCAGGAAGCGCGATTCCGGATTCATCATGGGCTGCCCCCACGATGAACGCACCTTGGCCCGACTCAGGTACAGACGCTGGCGGGCGCGCGTGATCCCGACGTAGGCGAGCCGGCGTTCCTCGGCCAGCTCCACAGGATCACCGAGGGCGCGCATGTGCGGGAACATGCCGTCTTCCCAGCCGGTCACGAAGACCACCGGGAATTCCAGCCCCTTGGCCGTGTGCAGGGTCATCATGGTGACCACACCGGCGGTGGATTCGGGCAGCTCGTCGGCATCGGCCACCAGCGACACCCGTTCCAGGAACGCCTCCAGGCTTCCCGGGGGCGCGCCGACGTCCTCGTCGTCGACCGGCAGATCCTCACCGGCCGCCTGGGCGTTGGCCGCATCAGCACTGAATTCGTGTGCGACACTGACCAATTCATTGAGGTTGTCGAGTCGCGCCAACTCCTGCGGGTCGCTGCTGTTCTCCAGCTCATATCGATATCCGGTGTGGTTGAGCACGGCGTCCACCACATCTCCGATATCGGGCAGTGCCCCAGGGTCGGTGCGCAACGTGGCGCGAATCTCGTCCAGCATGTCCATGAAAGCGGCAATTGCCTTCTCGGAGCGAGAGTTCAACATGGCAACCTTGCCCGCGGCGGCGTCCGCGAGCGCCTCCCCGAAACCGATCCCGGCGGTCTCGGCGTGTACGGCCACGCACGCCTCGGCACGGTCCCCGATACCCCGGCGCGGGGTGTTGAGGATTCGCCGCAGGCTCACCGCGTCACCCGGGTTGGTCAGCACTCGTAAGTACGCGACGATGTCGCGAATTTCTTTACGCTCGTAGAACCGCACTCCCCCAACGACTTTGTACGGAATACCGGTTCGAATGAAAATCTCTTCAAGCGACCGGGAGTTGTTGTTGGTGCGATAGAACACCGCGACGTCGCCGTAGTTGGCGTCGCTGCGATCGAAAAGTCCGTCGATCTCCCGGGCGATGAACGACGCCTCGTCGTGTTCGTTGTCCGCGACGTAGCCGACGATCAGCTCGCCCTCACCGGAATCAGTCCACAACCGCTTCTCCCTGCGGTTCGTGTTCTTGGCGATAACAGCGTTGGCGGCACTCAATATGTTCTGCGTGGATCGATAGTTCTGTTCCAGCAGAATGGTTTTCGCGTTGGGATAGTCGCGCTCGAATTCCTCGATGTTACGAATCGTGGCACCACGGAACGCGTAGATGGACTGGTCGGCGTCGCCCACCACGCACAGCTCCGCCGGTTCCGGGCTGTCCGGATCAACCGCGCGGTCCACGTGCGCACCCGCTAGTTCACGGACCAACACGTACTGGGCGTGGTTGGTGTCCTGGTACTCGTCAACCAGGATGTGCCGGAACTTGCGGCGGTAGAACTGCGCGATCTGCGGAAACTGCTGCAGCACGGCCACGGTTTCACCGATGAGGTCGTCGAAGTCCAGGGCATTGGCCGCACGCAGGCGCCGCTGATATTCGCCGTACACGTCGGCGACGATTCGGCGCAGCTCACCGGCATCGTCGTCGACGCTGAGGTTGGCCACCGCCTGCTCTGGTGAGATGAGCTCGTTCTTCAGGTTCGAGATCGCGGTGGCCAGCAGGCGTGGTGAGTAGCGCTTGATATCCAGGCTCATATCGCGCCCGATCATCTGCAGCAGCCGCCGGGAGTCGTCGGAGTCGTAGATCGAGAAGTTGGAGTTCAATCCGGGCAGCAGCGAAGCCTGGTTCCGCAGGATGCGCACGCAGCTGGAGTGGAAGGTCGAAACCCACATGGAGTTGGCACGTCGGCCCACGAGGTTCGCCACGCGCTCGCGCATCTCGGCGGCGGCCTTGTTGGTGAAGGTGATGGCCAGGATCTGACCTGGGCTCACGTCACGCTCGGCCAAGAGGTAAGCGATGCGACGGGTCAACACCGCGGTCTTCCCGGACCCGGCGCCGGCGACGATCAGCAGCGGCGTCCCCTGGTGTGCGACGGCGGCCCGCTGCTGCGGATTCAGGCCATCGAGCAAGGCATCGCTGTGCGAACTCGAGTCGCTGGGCATGTCGAAGAGCGCGGGCTCGGGGAGGGCCGATGAACCGCTGGAGCGAAGAGAATCAGGTGTAGCCATGACCGATCTAACTTACCGCTGACGAGGGACAATCTTGGCCTGACGCTCTTCGCATCGGCGTTCATCGCACGTCAGCTACACTCTTTGATGTGCTTGACCACCACGAGCGATTTTTTTACGGGTACCGGACTCCGGTGCCCGTGGTCTAGCCGATTCACGAGCCCCGCAGTCCGCTACCGGACTACGGGGCTCCTCTCTTGTGAGGCCGGATTCCGGGGCGGCATTGCGGATCGAACCGCTCCAAGAGAAAGTGTGAGACAGAATGACTACTCAAATGACCGAGAACGCCGCCAACAACGCTGCCGAGCCCGCGCCGGACATCGATGAGCTGCGCAAGGAGATCGACCGGCTCGACGCGGAGATCCTCGCCGCGATCAAGCGCCGCACGGAGGTCTCCCGTGAAATCGGCAAGGCCCGGATGGCCTCGGGTGGCCCGCGCCTTGTGCACAGTCGCGAGATGAAGGTTCTCGAGCGCTTCAGCGAACTCGGCCAGGAAGGCCATACCCTGGCCATGCTGCTGCTGCGTCTGGGTCGCGGCAGATTGGGACACTGATCCGACGCATCCCAGCGGGGATCGGCGATGAGGGAGGGATCCGTTGAGCGACCAAGACAAGAGTGCGGATAAGCCTGATGCCGCGGATGACGTCGCCGCGGACAAGCCCACCCCGGAGGACGGCACGACCGGAGATGGCGACCGTGAATCGGTGGACTACGAGCTGGAGGCGGCCGTGGCCGCCGAGCCAACGCCCACGCGCCGGTTCGTCGCCAGGCACGCCACGAAGATTGTCATCGGGGTACTGGCGGTCTGCCTCGTCGCGGTGACGGCAGTTGCGGCGGGTCTCTGGGTCGAGAACAACCGGACCATCGAGGACACACCCCAGTCTCGACCGACCGTCAAGCTCGGTGTCCCTCTGGTGAACCCTGCGGCGCCCAGCACCAGCACGACGACGACCACGACGAAGTCGCGGACCCGCACGAGCAGCGCCACCACCAGCTCCGCCAGCACGTCGACCAGCGGCGCAAGCTCAACCTCTGCCACGCCAACCACGGCCACCACCACAACGGGCACCGGGACGGCCACCACCAGCATCTCGGTACCGGGCCCCACCCCGTCGTCGGTGCCGCGCGAGGGCACCAAGGAAGAGGAGCGTGAGCTGACGAACGTGCTCAAGGCGTTCTATGCCGCGCTGGGCGCCAAGGATCTCGACGTGCTCAACGCGCTGTCCTGCGTGAAGATCACCGACGAGGACCTCCAAGGCCAGCCCGATGATCTGAAGATCAACGTGGACAAGGTGGAAAAGACGGTCGTGAACGGCGATACCGCCTCTTCTCGGGTGACGATCACCGCGTCGGCCGACGGGAAGACCGAGACCAAGACCGGTATCGCCGGGTTCGCACGGATCAGCAGTCGATGGGTGACCTGCGCCAACCAGTAGGCAGCACTGCGCCGTCCGAGCCCCACTACTAGGCTCGGTCGCATGACACTCGCAGCGGCGTGGCAGGCACTGGAAACTCATCACAAGCAGATCGCCTCCACCCACCTTCGAGAGTTCTTCGCCGACGACCCGACCCGGGGAACCGACCTGACCGTGACGGTCGGTGACCTGTACATCGATTACAGCAAGCACCGCCTGACTCGCGAAACGCTTTCGCTGTTAGTCGATTTGGCCAAAGCGGCCGATCTCGAAGGGCGCCGCGATGCGATGTTCGCCGGCGCGCATATCAACACTTCCGAAGACCGCGCGGTCCTGCACACGGCGCTGCGCCTGCCGCGCGACGCGCAGCTGGTGGTCGACGGGCAGGACGTTGTCGCCGATGTGCACCAGGTGCTCGATGCCATGGGCGACTTCACCGACCGGGTACGCAGCGGCGAGTGGGCCGGGGCCACCGGGCAGCGCATCACGGCCGTCGTCAATATCGGGATCGGCGGTTCGGACCTGGGGCCGGTGATGGTCTACCAGGCACTGCGACACTATGCCGACGCCGGGATCTCGGCGCACTTCGTCTCCAATGTCGACCCCGCGGACCTGGTGGCCACACTCGCCGGCCTGGACCCGGCGACAACGCTGTTCATCGTCGCCTCGAAGACGTTCTCGACGCTGGAGACGCTCACCAACGCGACGGCGGCACGGCGCTGGCTCGTGGACGCACTCGGTGAGGATGCCGTCTCCAAGCACTTCGTGGCCGTCTCCACCAATGCGAAGCTGGTGTCGGAGTTCGGAATCGACACCGCGAACATGTTCGGCTTCTGGGACTGGGTCGGCGGTCGCTACTCGGTGGACTCCGCGATCAGTCTGTCCGTCATGGCGGTGATCGGACGTGCGGCATTCGGTGAATTCCTGGCCGGGTTCCATACGGTCGACGAGCATTTCCGCACCGCACCCCTGACGGAGAATGCGCCGGCGCTGCTGGGCCTCATCGGTCTGTGGTACTCGAATTTCTTTGGCGCACAGTCACGTGGGGTGCTTCCCTACTCGAACGACCTGGCACGCTTCGCGGCCTACCTGCAGCAGCTCACCATGGAATCCAATGGAAAGTCGGTGAAGGCCGATGGCGCACCCGTGACCGTCGATACCGGCGACATTTACTGGGGCGAACCCGGAACCAACGGTCAGCATGCCTTCTACCAACTGCTGCACCAGGGCACCCGGTTGATTCCGGCCGACTTCATCGGCTTCAGCGAGCCCACCGACGATCTGCCCACGGCCGACGGCACGGGCAGCATGCACGACCTGCTGATGAGCAACTTCTTCGCGCAGACGCAGGTGCTGGCCTTCGGCAAGACCGCCGAGGAGATCGCCGCCGAAGGCACCGAGCCTCATGTCGTACCTCACAAGGTGATGCCCGGAAATCGGCCCAGCACAACCATTCTCGCCAGCAAGCTGACCCCCTCGACGGTAGGACAGCTGATCGCGCTCTATGAGCACGAGGTGTTCACCGCGGGGACGGTCTGGGGTATCGACTCCTTTGACCAGTGGGGTGTGGAGCTGGGCAAGAAGCAGGCCATCGCCCTGCTGCCGGTCATCACCGACGATGCATCCCCGGCCCAGCAGACCGACAGCTCCACCGACGCACTGGTGCGTTACTACCGTGAGGCGCGGGGCCGAACCCGTTAGGTTGCGGCGACGATGACCACCAGCGCCTGCGTCTTGGATATGCGGCGAATCCGGTGGGTGCGGGTGGCGTCAAGGTAGGCACTGTCCCCTTCGTCGAGGACATAACTGACGTCCTCACACTGCAACTCGATCGACCCGCGGTGCACAAACACGAACTCCTGGCCCTCGTGGGATGACCTGTGTTCGGCGAACTCCGTGGAGGGGCTGGCCAGGAACGGCGTCATGATCTTGCCGAGCATCTCGGTGCTCAGCGCGTGGAACTTGCTGTCATCCCATTCATCGGCGCCGCGATCCACCACCACGCGGGACTCATGGGCGTCGTTGGTGAACAGCCGACTGACGTCGACCTCAAGTGCCTGAGCGATGCGTATCGCAACGGATACCGATGGCGTGCTGTGCTCTCGCTCAACCTTCGATAGGTAGCTCTTGGTCAGACCGGTGCGGTTGCCCAGCTCTTCCAAGGTCAGGCCACGTTCCCGGCGCAGCGCACGAACCAGCGATGTCATGGGGCCAGTGTGACACGAAGGTTCCTATTAGCCACCGATGACAAACCCGATACAACACTGTTGACCATATGACACTTTGTGTCATATGGTGGTGATCGAACAGCCCGAGATCAGAAAGGAGCACGGAAAATGGCCACCACACTTCAGGACACCAAGTCAGCTCTGATGAATCGCGCCGAGCGCAGCATGGAGACACACTTCTCCGACTCGGAATGGACCACACGACAGAAGGTCGCACTCACCTGCCGCGCACTGTTCGATCGCGGGCATGATTCCGGCCTCGCCGGACAGATCACCGCGCGCGCCGAAGAGCCCGGCACCTTCTACACCCAGCGGCTAGGACTTGGATTCGACGAAATCACCGAGGAGAACCTGCTGCTGGTTGACGAGGACCTCAACGTTCTCGAAGGATCCGGAATGGCCAACCCCGCCAACCGTTTCCATAGCTGGATCTACCGGGCCCGCCCCGACGTGCAGTGCATCGTGCACACTCACCCGTTTCATGTCGCGGCACTGTCCATGCTGGAGACGCCGCTCGTGGTATCGCAAATGGATATCGCCCCACTGTATGACGACTGCGCCTTCCTGCCCGACTGGCCCGGTGTGCCCGTCGGAAACGAAGAGGGCGAGATCATCTCGGCCGCACTGGGAGACAAGAAGGCGATACTACTCGCCCACCACGGCCATGTCGTCGCCGGCGCCTCCGTCGAAGAATCCTGCTCGCTGGCGGTGCTGATCGAGAGGGGCGCCAAGCTGCAGCTCGCCGCAATGGCAGCGGGCACCATCGCCCCTCTGCCCGACCGGCTGGCCCGCGAGGCCCACGACTGGACGCTCACTCCCCGGCGCAGCATTGCCAACTTCGCCTACTACGCCCGCACCGCACTCGCCAATCACCCTGCGACCCTGAGGAAGACCGCATGACATCCACGCCACAGTTTCACGGAATCATCGCCTACCCCGTCACCCCCTTCTTTCCCGATGACGCCGTGGACACCGATCGGCTCGCCGAACTGGTGTCCCGGCTCGTCGAGGACGGGGTCCACGCCATCGCGCCATTGGGCAGCACCGGCGAATCCGCCTATCTCGAGGAGCGCGAATTCGACGCCGTGGTCGACACCACCGTCGCGGCCGTCAACAAGAGGGTGCCCGTCATTGTCGGAGCCTCGGACCTGACCACGGCCAACACCATTCGGCGGGCCCGGCATGCCCAGCAGGCCGGGGCCGATGCGGTGATGGTGCTACCGGTCTCGTACTGGAAACTCAGCGACCGCGAGATCGCGCAGCACTACGCCTCCGTGGCGGCGGCCATCGACATTCCGGTGATGGCCTACAACAACCCCGCCACCAGCGGCGTGGATATGAGGCCCGAGCTCTTGGTCTCGATGTTCCGCGACATCGACAACCTCACCATGGTCAAGGAGTCGACGGGCGACCTCAACCGAATGCTCGGCATTCAACGCCTCAGCGACGGACAGCTGCCCTTCTACAACGGCAGCAACCCGCTGGTGCTCGATGCCCTCAACGCGGGTGCGTCCGGATGGTGCACCGCCGCACCGTGTTTGGCACCGCAACCGTGCCTGGATCTCTACGAGGCGGTGCGCGCCGGGCGCCATGAGGACGCCGCGTCGATCTATAAGGGACTTAAGCCGCTGCTGCAGTTCATCGTGGCGGGGGGCCTACCGACAACCGTCAAAGCCGGACTGGAACTGCAGGGACGCGCCGTCGGCAATCCGCGACGCCCGCTACTACCGCTGGATTCTGAGGGACGCGAGACGTTGAAGGGCATCCTGGCGTCCACCCCTTAATGATAATGGTTATCATTAACATGTGACTACAGCCCAGCTCTTACCCGTAACCGTGCTCTCCGGATTTCTCGGAGCCGGAAAAACCACCCTGCTCAACCACATCCTTGCCAATACCGAGGGACGCCGCGTCGCGGTGATCGTCAACGATATGAGCGAGGTGAACATCGACGCCGCCCTCGTTGCGGGCACCGGACACCTGGACCGCACCGAGGAGCGGCTCGTCGAACTCACCAACGGCTGCATCTGCTGCACCTTGCGTGAGGATCTGATCGAAGCCGTCGGAAACCTGGCCCGACAGAACCGATTCGACCAACTCGTCATCGAATCGACCGGCATCTCCGAACCCATGCCGGTGGCCGCCTCGTTCACCTGGGAATTCGAGGACGGAACGAGCCTCGGGCAGGTGGCCAAGCTCGACACCATGGTGACGGTCGTCGATGCTTCCACCTTCCTGCCCGAGCTGGCACGCGGCGAGGCCCTAGCCGACCGCGATATGGCCGCCGCCGACGGGGATGCCCGGTCCATCGCCGACCTACTCACCGATCAGGTGGAGTTCGCCGACGTTCTGATCCTCAACAAGGTGGACCTGGTGAACGAACGGACCCTCGGGATGGTGGAGACACTACTGCGCCGTCTCAATCCCACGGCGACGATCGTGCGCTCCACCGGCGGCTCCGTCGACCTCGATCTCGTACTACAGACGGGATTGTTCGACCCCGAGTTGGCCGCCCAGGCGCCGGGCTGGGACGAGGAGATCGCCGACGGGCACACACCCGAAACCGAGGAATACGGCATCAGCAGCATGACCTTCCGCTCGGACCGGCCGTTTCATCCCCAACGCCTCAACGCGGCGCTGGAAGCGCTGCAAGGACTGTTGCGCAGCAAGGGATTCTGCTGGATCGCCAGCCGCCCCGACATCGCGGCGATCTGGTCGCAGGCGGGACCGAACCTGACGATCGAACCCGCGCAGTTCTGGCGCAACACCGAGGTCACGCCGGGGCAGGAGATTGTCTTCATCGGCGTGCGGCTGGATCGGCCTCGTGTGCAGCATCTCCTGGAATCCGCGCTACTCACCGACGACGAGCTCGCCGGCGGCCCCGAGACCTGGCACAGCTTCCCCGATCCCCTCCCGACCTGGGGTGTCATGCACGCCCACTAACCGCGGCGGCTCATGGCAGCCTTTTTGGCGCGGTTCCCGCAGGTGTTCATGTTGCACCAGCGCCGATTATTGGCGCGGCTGGTGTCGACGTAGAGGCCATGGCACTGCTCATCCGAGCATGACTTCACCCGATCGCGATCGGGTGAACCCAGTGTCTCAATGGCATCGGCGGCAATGATCGACAGTGCGTCCGCGACACACTCGCCCTGCCAGATTGCCTCGCCGTTCTCGAACAGCCGGTGCGCCTTTCCGTTTCGGGAGAAGGCGTTCAACGCCCGGGCCGCTGCCGGTGCGACCCTGCCGCCGCCCGCGACCTGCGCACCCGCACCGTGGATGGTCTCGCGAAGCTCCGCGGCTGCTGCCAGCTCCGGTTCGGTCAACGGCTCACCCGAGAAACTCAACCCGTTGGCCCGCAACCACAGCCCCAGCCGCCCCGGGTTGGTGAGCCGCTCGCGTGCCGCCCCGGCGCGGTCAAAGACCGTCGCGGTGAAACGGAAGGCCAGTACCGCGTTGTCCAGCCGGAACACCACTCGAGGATCCTCTGCCATGTGAACCACATTAACCGGTTCGACAAGGTATCGATGATGCCCTACGGTAGAACCGGTTAAACCAGTTCAATGGAGGAGAGATGTCCGTCAATCACGTCGGGATCACCGTTCCCGATATCGCTGCGGGAATCGACTGGTATCGCGAAGTGTTCGGATTCGAATGCATCATGGGTCCACGCACACTCGAACCCGGGCCGGCCGGTGAGCTCCCACCGGGGCTGGACAGTCGATTCGGCCAGGCGCGCATGGCTGGTCTACAGACAGGAAACGGGGTGGGCATCGAGCTGTTCGAATTCATCGATCCCGTCACGGATCCACGATCTGACGTACCCGTCGAATACACCCGGCGCGGCACCTGGCATCTATGCCTCACGGTTCCCGACGTAGAGAAACAGACGCACGCCGTTGCCGCGGCCGGTGGACAGGTCATCACCCCGCCGCGTCCCGTCGTGGCGGGCCGACCGTGGTCCATGTCCTACCTCACCGATCCATGGGGGACCGTCATCGAACTGATGAGCCACGACTACACCGAGATCTTCACCAATTGGCCTACTGAAACAGGAGCGCACCCGTGAGCACAATAGCCGTCGTCGGACTGGGAGCCATGGGAAAGGCCATGGCACACAATCTTCTTCAGGCCGGACATGAAGTCTCCGTGTGGAACAGGTCTCCCGGCGCCGTCGACGAATTGGCGGCCGCGGGCGCTCGCCCACTCCACTCCCCCGCACGGGCCTTCGACTCCGCAGTGGTGTTCTCTGTGCTGGCCGATGACCACGCCGTAACCGAAACCTTTTTGACAGCAGAGATTCTCGGGGCAGCATCGGGAGCTTTGCATGTCAACCTTGCGACCGTCAGCACGCAGCTGGCCGACCGGGCCACGGCACTGCATGCCGAGTACAACGTGGGATACGTTGCCGCGCCCGTGTTCGGCCGGGTCCCCGTGGCACAGGCCGGCCAACTACAGGTGTTATCGGCGGGCGCCTCGGACCACATCGACAGAGCACAACCATTCCTGGACATCATCGGGGCGCGTACCTGGCGATTAGGCGATGTGCCTCGACAGGCCAATGTCGTCAAGATCATCGGAAACTTCCTGATCGCGTCTGCCATCCAGTCTCTGAGCGAGGCCGTCAGCATGGCCGAACGATCCGGCGTAGATTCCGAACTACTGGTCGACTTGCTGACCAGTACCCTGTTCCAGGGTCCGGCATACAGCAGCTACGGCAATCTCATCGCCACCTCCACCTACCAACCTGCTGGTTTCACAACCACTCTGGGACGCAAAGACGTAGGGCTGGCTCTCGACGTCGCGGCAGATACCGGCTTGCGACTGCCCTTCGGCGAAGTACTGCGAACGGTTCTCGATGAGGCGCTGGCCAACGGGCAAGCCGACTTGGACTGGTCCTCGATAGCCGATCTACAGCGGGCGCGCGACGTGTAGCGACTATGGCATGATGTCCACAGGAAATGCCTCACGTACACAGGCGAATCGGACTGTCTCGTATGGAGGTTTCCTGTGGCTACATCATCTCTCGAACTGACGGCAAGTCGCCCCTTTCCCCCTCGACTAGGGCCCAAAGGCTCTCTTATCTACAGACTTGTTACCACCACCGATCACAAGCTGATCGGAATCATGTACCTCGTCACGTGTTTCGCCTTCTTCATGGTGGGCGGTCTGATGGCGCTGCTGATCCGCGCCGAACTCACCACGCCGGGGCTCGCGTTCCTGTCCAACGAGCAGTACAACCAGCTCTTCACCATGCACGGCACCGCCATGCTGCTGTTCTACGCAACGCCCATCGTGTTCGGCTTCGCCAACGTGGTGCTGCCATTGCAGATTGGCGCCCCCGACGTGGCCTTTCCCCGACTGAACGCATTATCGTTCTGGCTCTTCTTGTTCGGCGCTCTCATCGCGATGGCCGGCTTCATCACCCCCGGCGGCGCCGCCGACTTCGGCTGGACCGCCTACACCCCGCTCTCCGATGCCATCCACTCGCCGGGTGCCGGTGCTGACCTGTGGATCCTGGGCGTTGCCGTCGGCGGTCTGGGCACCATCCTCGGTGCGGTCAACATGATCACCACCATCGTGTGCATGCGCGCCCCCGGCATGGTGATGTTCCGGATGCCGATCTTCACCTGGAACATCCTGGTCGTCAGTGTGCTTGTGCTACTGGTGTTCCCGCTGCTGGCCGCGGCTGCCATCGGGCTCGCCGCCGACCGTCACCTGGGCGCACACATCTTCGATCCCGCCAACGGCGGTGTCCTGCTGTGGCAGCACCTGTTCTGGTTCTTCGGACACCCCGAGGTATATGTGTTGGCCCTGCCGTTCTTCGGTGTGGTGTCGGAGATCTTCCCGGTGTTCAGCCGCAAGCCGATCTTCGGTTACACCACGCTGGTCTTTGCGACCCTGGGCATCGGGGCCTTGTCCATCGCGGTGTGGGCGCACCACATGTACGCCACCGGCGCCGTGCTGCTGCCGTTCTTCTCCTTCATGACGTTCCTGATCGCCGTCCCGACGGGTATCAAGTTCTTCAACTGGATCGGCACCATGTGGAAGGGTCAACTGACCTTCGAAACCCCCATGCTGTTCTCGATCGGTTTCCTGGTCACCTTCCTCTTCGGTGGCCTCACAGGTGTGCTTCTGGCCGCTCCCCCCATCGATTTCCACGTCACCGACTCGTACTTTGTAGTGGCGCATTTCCACTACACGTTGTTCGGAACCATCGTGTTCGCCAGCTTCGCTGGCGTGTATTTCTGGTTCCCGAAGATGACGGGCCGCCTGCTCGACGAACGACTGGGCAAGTTCCATTTCTGGCTGACCTTCATCGGCTTTCATGCCACGTTCCTGGTGCAGCACTGGCTGGGCAATGAGGGTATGCCGCGCCGGTACGCCGACTACCTGCCCACCGATGGCTTTACGGGGTTGAACGTCGTGTCGACGGTCGGTGCGTTCATTCTCGGTTCGTCGATGCTTCCGTTCGTGTGGAACGTGTTCAAGAGCTACCGGTACGGCGAGGTTGTCACGGTCGACGACCCGTGGGGCTACGGCAACTCCCTGGAGTGGGCCACCAGCTGCCCGCCGCCACGGCACAACTTCACCGAGCTGCCCCGAATCCGTTCGGAGCGCCCGGCATTCGAGCTGCACTACCCGCACATGTCCGAGCGCATGCGCGCCGAGGCGCACGTCGGGCACTAGCCCGGAACGTGGCCGCCGTCCGGCTCGTGTCCGAAAACAAAGCGGCGGCCGGTGATCTGCGCCGGGATGACGCGCACATAATGCAGCTTCACGGTGGGTATCCACGGGTAGAGGCCACCTTGGTCGGCCTCGTCGATATCGGCCGACGAGTTCAGCACCTGTGCCGCACCACGCACCACGACACTCCAGCCACCAATGTCGTTGTGATCGTCCGCCTCGAACAGCACCTCGTCGCTCACGACTGCACCGAAAAGCTTGGTGCCCTCAGCCGTCCGGAACAGTACGGTGCCGCGCTGGGTCACGAAGTTGATCGGGAAGATCTCGGGTCTTCCATCGATCACCACGACCAATCTGCCCAGCTTGGCGCTGGACAGCAGCGTCCAGCTTTCGTACTTTTCCAGCAGGGTCACGGGTTGCGAGTCGGGCGTCATGACTGCATGATCGCCGACCGCGGCGGCCATAGCTAGATACGAAAGTCACTATCTGAGGGCGGCAATCAGCGAGTGAAAATCCTTGAGCCCGCGTGGATCTACTCCCATGTACGTGAGATAGGAAATGCCCAGTTCTTCGCGTAGCCCGATGATCTGCTCGATGAGTGCCCCTTTGGACCCGTGCAACAGCGTAGGAGAGGCGAGTAACTGTTCATCGGAGTCATGTGGCCGGTAGACACGCATCAGCCCCAGATCAGGTGCGCGGTCAATCGCAACATCGAATATCCCCAAGTTCAGTTCCGGCGTGTCAGTGCGTTGACCGGCCGCTGCCAGCACATATGCGGCACGTTCGGCGAGATCGGCGTTCGTCTTCGCATCGGAGATCGCAACGATATCGGCTTGCTGCGCCGCGAGTTTCAGGATCTTGTCCCCCTTGCCCGCGATCATGATCGGCACGGGAACCTGGACTGGCCGCGGCCAATGCTGCGGGCTCGAAAGCAGCCCCCGCAGCGCGCCGAGAGCATCGGCGAGCTGCTGCACGCGTCCGGCGGGACTCAGGAACGGCACTCCCGCTGCCTCGTACTCCTGCTCGACATAACCGGCCCCCAATCCGATCTCGACGCGGCCACCGGTGAGCCGGTCGATCGTGGCAATGTCGCGCGCAAGTAGACGCGGCGAATAGAAACCGGTAGTCAGTACGAAGCTTCCGACCCGGATGCTCGTCGAGGCGCTCGCGGCGGCAAGCATCACCGGGAAGGGCGCACCCACACCAAGGTGATCGGGAACCACAACAACGTCCACCCCGCAATCCTCGGCCTGCCGCACCTGCTCACGGATCTGGACAGGATCGCCATGGGAGATCAGATTCGTGCCAAACCGAAATCCGTGTCTAATCACCGAGATTCCCACCTCTCAAGATCTGGACCAAGCACTTGTTTGGTGTTATGCAGGTCTGAGGCTACCGGTTGCGAGGAGGCAATGACATGGTCTATCGAGTGGTCCAGTGGGCGACGGGCGAAGTGGGCAAGGCGGCAATCCGCGCGGTACTCGCCCATCCGGAATTACAGCTGGTGGGGTGCTGGGTGCACTCCCCGCAAAAGACCGGCGTCGACATCGGAGAGCTCATCGGGCACGCGCCCATCGGCGTCACAACAACCAACAGTCTGGAAGACATCCTCGCCCTGGACGCCGACTGCGTGATCTACAGCCCGCTGCTTCCCAATCCGTCCGAGGTCTCGGCATTACTCGCCTCAGGAAAGAATGTGGTTACCCCAGTCGGTTGGTTCTACCCAGACAGTTCGGGCGTCGATCTGGATGCCACCGCGCGCCAGGCCGACGTAACGCTGCACGGCACGGGAATTGACCCCGGCGGCATCACCGATCTTTATCCGCTGATCTTCTCGTCTATGACATCGGCCGTAACGTACGTGCGCGCCGAGGAGTACTCAGACATCCGCACCTATGGCGCTCCGGACGTCATCCGACACATCATGAAGTTCGGCGGCACTCCCGAAGAAGCAATCAGCGGCCCCATGCCCAAACTGTTGGGCGGCGGGTTCAAACAGTCCCTGCGAATGATCCTCGATGGCATGGGTTTCGCAGAGGTGGAGATCCGGCCCAGCCTCAAGGTCGCCGTCGCCACCGCAGACATCGACTCTCCGATCGGCACCATCAAACCCGGATGCGTTGCCGGTCAGCAATTCTCGTGGGAGGCATTCGTCGGGGACGAGGCGGTCGCACGTATCGCCGTGAACTGGCTGATGGGCGAGGAACACTTGGAACCCGCCTGGTCGTTCGGCCCGGCAGGCCCGCGCTACGAGGTCGAGGTGCATGGCACTCCCTCGTCATCGTGCACGATCACCGGCTTTCATCCCCACAGCGTCGAGGCCGGGCTCGTCGCCAACGAGGGCGTCGTCGCGACGGCCGCGCACTGCGTAAACTCCGTGCCCTATGTATGCAGGGCCGAGCCGGGACTCAAGTCCTACCTTGACCTTCCGCTCATCGCGGGCAGGGCGCATCCTCGGCTCCACCGGTGACCGGTGGAGCCGAGGACAGCTCGTTAAGCAGCGTCCTTGTGGGATGAGCCGCCAGCTCCCGACCCCTCGGTCCCGCCGCTCTTCGACGGGCTGGGGGTCGCGGGTTTGGCCGCCTTCGGCTCCGCGCCTGCCGGTCCGCTCTTGTTACCGATGGTCGCGGCGGGCTCAGATTTGGACGGCGCACCAGTGATCTTCTGAACCGCGTCAGAGGCCTTCTGGAGCGCGGCCGAGAGGTGTTCCTTGACGCTCGGCACGCCGCGCGGGGTTTTACCCGGCTCGGACTTGTTTCCGCCGCTCAAATCCGTTGCACCGTTGGCCTTGACCGGCTTGCTCGGCAGCGTGATGACCTTCGCCAGCGGCTTGTCCTCCGGAGCCTGAACGGCGGGATTCTTTACTGCGGGCGCATTCGCCTCCGGCGCCTTTACTTCGGGCGACTTTGCTTCCGGTGCAGCCGATTCATCGGCCTTGGCGGCCGGCTTGGCCAATCCGGCCGTCTTCTCCGTTGCCACCTCGACCACCGCGGCAGTCTTCTTCGCCTCGATGACCTTCGCGCCGGAGAGCTTCGACTCGTGGGGCTCGGTGTTGGCGTTGGGTTCGCGCGCAGCAGTCGACTTGCTCTCCGTCACCTTGCTTTCGGCGACTGCGGCCTCCGGCTTGACGGATTGGTCCAGCGCCTTCGGCAATGCGCCACGCACCTCGTTGATGACGTCACGCGCCACTGCTACCGGGAAGTGCACCGTGGACTTGATGACGTCCACCACTCCCTTGGCGACCTCGTCGGCCACCTTGGAGATATCGCCGGTCGCGATCGCCTGCTGGATGCGGTACGCCGTGGTTTGCGGCTGTACGAAGAAGTTGCGGAAATCTACGAACAGCTTGGTCGGCAATGACGGGTTCTGGTTGACGGGCTTGCCATTCCACTCCTTGAGCGTCCAGCCTCCCTCGGGGGTGCCCTCCACCTTCACCACCGAGGTATTACTCAGCGGGTCGGAGAGCAGCAGGGTGGGATCCGGATTGTCCACGTTCATCATGACCCAGAACATGATGGTGGCCCCATGCGAGTAGACCACGGCATTGCGGTCGCCGTTCTCGTAGATCGTCTTCACCGAGTCATCGACACGGGCATCAAACGCGTTGCCGTCCTCACCTCCGGGCACGGGCACGAAACGTGCGCCCACCGTCCACAGCAGGGGCGCGGCGATGTATCCGATGCGGCCGATGCCTTCCTTCTCCGATTGCCCTTCGAAGATGCCCGCGCCTATCTCACGCAGGCCGCCCAGCACGGTGGCCTTCTGCCCGAGTTTGTCCTCCATGGGCCTGGCAGTCTCCTGGGTACGGATCATGTCCGACGCATAGATGCCGTCGAAACCGCCGCCGAGCGCGTCGGCGACATCCTTCGCCTGCTGTTGGCCCGTAGCCGTGAGGTGGGGTCCGGGGACCGAGGTGTCGATCTTCCCCGACGCATTGCCTTCGGACTCACCATGTCGCACAAAGGTAATGGTCATCGGATCGGCCGCCCAGGCTACGACCGCGGTGACGATCGAGAAGACGAGGGCAGCGATCACCATCGTCAGGACACGCGACATTGCCCGCGTTTTCGATTCACGCATTAAGAATCCCCATCCATAGGTCATGTGAGTGCGCTCACATTAGCGATGCCCGATCCGAGTTAGGCAATGTTTCATCCCACTGAGCGGACCATATGGATGTGACCAAATCTGGAACGAGATGTTAAGCGAAAACCCTTGCAGGGCTGAATATTCAGTGCTATCGCTACATCAGCCCGGCTAGCGCGAGCCGGCCTTCTCCCCTTCTTCGAAGATGGCCGAAGCCGGCCCGACGATTAGGGGGTCCGGCGCTCCCACGATCTCGGTGTCCTTGTTGTCATAGTCAAACTGCGAGAGCACGTGGCGCATCGCCTCCAGCCGGGCACGCTTCTTATCGTTGCTCTTGACCACCGTCCAGGGCGCGCTGTCGGTGTCGGTGTAGAAGAACATCGCCTCCTTCGCCTCGGTGTAGGCGTCCCACTTGTCCAGAGACGCAAGGTCAGTCGGCGAGAGTTTCCAGTGGCGCACGGGATCGGTGCGTCGCGCTTCGAAGCGGGCCAGCTGTTCCTTACGGCTCACCGAGAACCACAACTTGATCAGGTGCGTCCCCGAATTCACCAGCATGCGTTCGTATTCTGGCGCCTCACGCAGGAATTCAGCGACCTGCGAGGGAGTGCAGTAGCCCATCACCCGCTCGACACCAGCCCGGTTGTACCAGGAACGGTCCATCAGCACGATCTCCCCACCGCTGGGCAGGTGCGCGGTGTAACGCTGGAAGTACCACTGTGTCTGCTCTACCGAGGTCGGCTTCTCGAGTGCTACGACGCGGGCGCCGCGGGGATTGAGGTGCTCGGTGAACCTCTTGATCGATCCACCCTTACCGGCGGCGTCCCGGCCTTCGAAGATGATGCAGATCTTCTCGCCGCGTTCCTTGACTCACAGTTGCAGCTTGAGCAGCTCAATCTGCAACTTGCGTTTGGTCTTCTCGTACTCCTTGCGACTGAGCTTCTCGTCGTAGGGGTAGCCCTGTTTCCAGGCATCCTTGCCCTCTTTGGTGCGACTGATCCCGCCGCGCAGGCTCGCGAGTTCATCGAGCTCGGCGGCGTAGTCCACCGTGACGGAGGCGTTCGGTTTCTCTTGATCGGCCATAGGTTCAGCATCCCACGTGGGCACAAAGTCCCATGTGGGAAACCCATGGCCGATTAGGCCAGGCGCCCGGCCAAACGCGGCGGAATCAGGCGCATGATCAAGGTCACCGGGGCCCACGGCCAGCGAGGTACCGCGGCGCGGCCGGGCTCCCTCTCGATGGCATCCACCATGGCAGTCACACCGGTCTTGGTATCCACCATCATCGGCGTGGTGGGCGATTTGGCGCTCAGGTCGGTCTGGATGTAGCCCGGCTCGATGGTGCTGACCTTGATTGGGCCACTGGCATATTCGGCGCGCAGCGACTCGCCCAGCGAGGAGAGCCCAGCCTTGCTGGCCGCATACGCGGCCTTCGTACCCGGTAGCCCCTTGGCGGCGGTCACCGAAGAGATAAGCACCAGGTGCCCGCGTCCCTGCTCTTTGAACAGTGCGAGCGACGCCTCGATCTGCACCAGTGCACCAATGAGATTGGTTTCGATGGTTTGGATGTTGGCCCACGACTTGCCGCCGCCCAGGTGCCAGCCCTTGGCGATTCCGGCGTTCACAACCACGCGATCCAGACCGCCGAGCTCGTCGCGCAGCTCGGCGAAGACCACCGGCACCGAGTCATGGTCGGTGACGTCCAGGGAACGCACGGCGACCTTGATGCCCGGGCTGGCGGCCAACAGCTCCGCCTTGAGTTCTTCCAGCGCCTCGGTGCGCCGGGCGCACAGTGCCAGGTCGCGTCCCTTCGCGGCGAACTGACGGGCCATCTCGGCGCCCAGGCCGGAGCTTGCCCCGGTGATGAGGATCTTCTGTCGCGTCACGTTGCCACTTTATTTCAGGAGCCGCGAGAGCCGACGGTCGGCCAGCACCTTGCCGCCGGTCTGGCATGTCGGGCAGTACTGGAAGGATTTGTCGGCGAAGGACACCTCCCGCACCACGTCACCGCACACCGGGCAGGGCATCCCAGTGCGGGCATGAACCCGCAGTCCGGATCGCTTCTCCCCCTTGAGAGTCGCCGCCTGTTGTCCCACGCTGCGCTGCACAGCATCGGTGAGAACCGACTGCATGGCCTCGTACAGCGCCGTGCGTTGACCCTCGGTGAGCGTCTTTCCACTGGCGAAAGGGGACAGCTTGGCCACATGCAGGATCTCGTCGCTGTAGGCGTTGCCGATCCCGGCGATCACCCGCTGGTCGGTGATCACGTTCTTCAGACGTGCGGTAGTGCCGGACAGGATGTCGGCCAACCCGGTGTCGGTCAGCGAGAGGGCGTCGGGCCCCAGTGCGGCGATCTGCGGCACAGCAGCCGGGTCTGCCACGACCCAGACAGCCAATCGCTTTTGGGTGCCGGCTTCCGTGAGGTCGAATCCCGGTGCCTCGCCGGGTGTTCCAAGATGAACCCGCAGTGCGATAGGCCCTTTGCCCGGTTTGAGCGGCGCGGCGGCCAGCTTGTCCGACCAGCGCAGCCACCCCGCTCGCGACAAATGAGTGATCAGGTAGTGACTGCCAACCTGAAGGCCCAGGTACTTGCCCCAACGCGTCGCACCCGTCACGGTGTGGCCATGCAGAGACGTGACCGGCGGATCGAAGGTCTTGAGCACCGAGAATGCCGAGACATCGATGCGGCCGATGGTGGCCCCGGTGGCGTGGCGCCGCAGGTGGTCAGCGAGCGCCTCGACTTCGGGTAGTTCGGGCATGGGCCCAGTCTGCCTCTACTCGCCGACACTCCGCAGTAGATAGGTATCCATGATCCAGCCGTGTTCGGCCCGGGCCGCGGCACGTATCTCGGCGATCCGGTCGCCCACCGCGCCGACGGACCCCGACACCAGCAGCTCGTGCTCTGTGCCCAGATAGGCACCCCACCAGATCTGCGTTGACGGGTCCAGCTGCCGGAATGCGCAATCACCGTCGAGCATCACCACAACGGTTCCGGTGCGAGGCCACTCGTCCAGCAACCGGCGCCCCGTCGTGATGAGCACCGGTTCCCCGATACCGTTCAGCACGATCCGGTGGCGCGCGGTGAGCGCGGCGACTGCGGTGATACCCGGTAGCACGTCGTAATCGAACGCATGAGGATCCTCGACCAGGATCGCGTCGAGGATGCGCAGCGTGCTGTCGTAGAGGGACGGATCACCCCAGGCCAGAAAGGCGCCGACGCCACCCTCCGGCAACTCGGAAGCAATTGCTTTGCCCCACAGAGCGGCCCGTTCTGCGTGCCACTGCTTCACCACACCCCGATACTCGCCGCTGCCACGCACCGGGTCGGGCAGTTCGACGAAGCGATAGTCGGGTTCGGTGATGTACCGCTCGCAGATATGGCGGCGCAACTCGACCAGGTCACCCTTGGTGTCGCCCTTGTCTGCGACGAAGAAGACGTCGACCTCGTTGAGCGCCGCGATGGCCTGCACGGTCAGGTACTCGGGATGGCCAGCACCGATCCCGATGACGCGGATCCGTCGCATCCCGACTTAGGAAGCAGCCGAATTGGGAGTCAACACCGCCGAGATCCCCTCAGTGATCGCCGACACGGTGAGCAGGTTGCCGATGAAATCACCCAGCTGCTCGTCGGTCTGAGTCGCCACAACGCCGGGAGTGACCAGTAGCGAAGCAGCGATCCGGAAGCTCCACTCGGCGGCGGCCTTGACGTCGATGACGGCCAGCTGCTCGTCGGTGAGCAACTTGCGGAAGTACGGGGCCAGCAGCACGGTCGTCTGATCGATGAACGGACGCGCCTTGACGGTCAGATAAGGCAGCACCTGCTCGGGGTTCTCCTTGAGACCCTTCTGCAGCAACGGGTGATGACGTCCGTGCTGAACGATGCGCACGATGGCGTCGATGAATCCGGTGCGGGGGGTCTTCGCAGTCGCGAAGACCGGCTCCAGTATTTCGCCGAATCGGAGAAACTCCCGATGGAACAGCGCCTCGATGATCGCGGCCTGATCACCGACGTGCTTGTAGACGGTGGGCCTCGACAGGCCGGCCTTCTTGGCGATCAAGGCATGCAGGCGCGCCTCATATCCGTGCTCCAGCAAGCATTCTTCGGCGGCATCGAGGATGCGGCGGCGAATCTCGCCGTGATCGCGGGTACGGCCGCGATGGCTTGACCGGCTCACTTTCATCGGTGCCTACTTTCGTTCGCCACAAAAATTACGTGGCACTTCGCGTCTCACTTGACGCCCCAACCTGCAACGTTTACGTTTGACATACTAACGGAAAGGACTGTCAACGGTGACGTCTACCCTCAATAACGGCCCCGCTCGTACCCCGAATCGGGAGGAATACTCCGACCGGCTACTCAAGGGCTCGGTGCGCCGTTCCTACCAGCCCATGGTGGATCTGGACTGGGATGCGCCGTTGGATCCGGACAAGTACTTCCTTCCCCCGAAGGCAATCTCTCTGTACGGCACCGACATCTGGAACAACATGTCGCGCGCTGAACAGATCGAGCTGTCCAAGCACGAGATGGCCAACGTCCTGTCGGTCGGCATCTGGTTCGAGAACATCCTCAACCAGAGCCTGCTGCGCGCCCTCATGCATGCCAGACCGAACAGCAGCGAGACCTTCTACTCGCTCACCGAGATCGGTGACGAGACCCGCCACATGACGATGTTCGGTAAGGCGATATCGCAAGCCGGGGTCGAGCCCTACCGGCTACCGCTCTACCAGCGGTGGCTGGCCAACGCCTTGCCCCTGGTCCTCAAGGGCCCAATGCTGTGGGTCGCCGCGCTGATTGGCGAGGAGATCTTCGACGCCATCCAGCGCGAGATGATGGACGATCCCGAGCTGCAGCCAATGGTTGCGCGGCTCATGCGAATTCACGTCACCGAGGAAGCCCGGCACATCCAGTTCGCCCGCGACGGCCTGCGCCAGCGTGTTGACAAACTGCCGCGTTACGCGCGTTTCATCGTCCGGCAGGTCAACGGCTTCGGTGGCCCCATCTTCATGTACCTGTTCACGAATCCGAAGATGTACCGCAATGTCGGATTGCCCGGATATCAAACCCAGCGGATTGCGTACCGCAACGAGAACTTCCGCGAGACCCAACAGCTCGGTTTCGCACCGCTGTACAACTTCCTCACCGGCATCGGCCTGATGGGCGGCACTTCACGCTGGATGTGGCGTAAAGCAAAGTTCGTCGCATGATGGATGACGACGATCTGTACGACGGCCTGGCTGTTATCACCGCAGGCGAGTTCACCGTCGAGTCCCGGGTGCGACTAATCGGGTTCTTCAACCCTCTGGACGGCAAGTTCCATTGGCAGGGAACGATTTACGCCAAACCCGAGGGTGGTGAGCTCAAGGGCGGAACTCATGTCACCATCGCCGTGGGCGAGACCAGTGCGCAAGGACGCATCACTGAGCAGACCCCGTGGGGCCACTTCTCGGTCGCGGGTGTCGGCGCACCGCCGTACCCGCTAGCCGAGATCGAGCTCGACGTCGCCAACTGACTTATCGGTGCGCAGACCACGCCAGCTGGAGTGCTTGAGAATCCCGCCGGGCGTGCGATCACCGTAGCGAACCTCGGCGACCAGGACCGGTTCGACGAACTGCACATCTTTGGCCTCGACCGCGGAAAGCGGTGCGCTGAAGGGTGATTTGTCACAGTGCAACGGCTCCAGCTGCTCCTTGAGCGATGCCAGCTCTTTTTCGGTGAATCCGGTGCCCACCCGTCCGGCATAACGAAGTCCGTCGGGCGCCGGTATCCCCATCAGCAGCGCACCGATACCACTGCTGCGTCCGCCTTGCCCCTTACGCCAACCACCGATCACGATCTCTTGGCTGCGCCAGTTCTTCGCCTTGATCCAGGACTGGGTGCGGCCCGGAGCATAAGCCGAATCCAGCCGTTTGGCGACGACGCCCTCCCAGCCCCGCTCATGCGAATGAGCCAGCGCCGCATCTCCGTCGCCGTTCAGTTGCTCGGGAACGGTCATCATCTCGGTGCCGGCCCCCAGCACGTCGAGCAGGCGGCGCCGGTCACGATACTTGGTGCGCAGCAGGGAATTTCCATCCAGATACAGCAGATCAAACGCCCAGAATCGGATATCGGCACTCGGCGTCCGATTCTGCAACAACGAGAAGCTCGGCAGCCCCCTGGAATCCAGTACCACCACCTCACCATCGAGAACCACACGGTGCTCACCCAATTCCCGGGAGAGCTGCCGCAAGGCCGGGAACTCCTCGGTGACGTCGCGCCCACTGCGCGCCACGGCCCGCAGCCGACCGCGGTCGCATTCGAGGATGAGACGGTAACCATCCCATTTACCTTCGAATGCCCACTCATCGGCGGTCAGGCCCGCCACAGATCCGGTAGTCGGCAGCATCGGCGCGAGGCCAACTGGCATTGCGCCAGGTGAGCGCTGATCCTTCATGCGATGCGCCAGCCACTGCTTGCCATCGGTCTGAATCAGCGCATACCGCCCCGAGATTCGCTTGCCATGCAGGGTGACAATGACTTCTCCCTTCACCCCACCGTTGGCGCTGGAGCCGTCGCGTGGATCAATGAACTTCTCGGTGTCATAGGTTCCCGAGTCCCAGATGGTGACCTCACCGGCGCCGTACTCCCCCTTCGGAATGGTGCCCTCAAAGGTCCCGTATTCGAGCGGGTGATCCTCGGTATGCACCGCAAGGTGATTGACGGACGGCTCCATGGGCAGATTCTTAGGGACCGCCCACGAGACCAGCACACCGTCACGCTCCAACCGAAAGTCGTAATGCAGCGCGGTGGCGTGATGTTCCTGAATCACAAACGAACTATCGGGGCCGGCTTGCGGTTCGACGGCGGGCACCGGTTCGGGAGTGCGCGCCGGATCGCGCATGCTGCGATACGTCGACAGCTTGTCTTCGATAATCGCCACATCGTCGAGCCCTGCCAGCAGATCACCGTCACGCTCGGCGCGCGCCAGGACTTCGTCAAACCGCAACTGGCGCAGTCCTGGGTCGTCCAATTCGTCCCATGTACGGGGTGCGGCAACGGTCGGCGCCTCGCGGCCACGCAGCGAGTAAGGGGCAACCGTTGTCTTGGAACCGCTGTTCTGACTCCAATCCACGAAAACCTTGCCTGCACGTAGTTCCCGGGTCATCGTCGCGGTGACCAGGTCCGGCATCGACTGCTCCAGTTGCGTCGCGACCTTTCTCGCGACGGTCACCGCACCGGATGAACTGACCGGCTGCGCCAGCGGCACATACAGGTGCAGCCCCTTGCTCCCACTGGTCAGGGGAAAGGTGGTCAGCCCGATATCGCCGAGCACATCGCGCACCGCGCGGGCGACCTGCGCCAGCTGCGGTAGCTCCACGCCTTCGCCTGGATCCAGATCGAATACCAATCGTGTTGCCGGTCCTGGATTTTCGCCGACAAACCGCCACTGCGGCACATGCACTTCCAGTGCCGCCTGCTGGGCGATCCAGGCCAGTGCCACCGAGGTGTCGATCAACGGGTAGGTGACGTAGCGGGATTTGTGCTCGATACGCCGCCGGGGAAGCCAGTCGGGGGCCGACGACGCGAGGTCCTTCTCGAAGAAGGACGGCTGCTCAACGCCATTAGGCCACCGTTTACGGGTGACCGGGCGCCCCGCGAGGTGGGGCAACATAAGCGGAGCGATGGCGGTGTAGTAGCCGAAAACGTCCGCCTTGGTGGTGGCCGGAGTGGTTCCGGTTGGCGGATACAGCACCTTGTCCGGATTGGTGAGCCGCACGAACGCAGTTGAGACCGCACCGGATGTCGCGGACTGCGCGGCTCCGGTGGGCCATACTGGGGATATGCGTTCCATCTGGAAGGGCTCCCTCGCCTTCGGGCTGGTGAACGTCCCTGTCAAGGTATACAGCGCGACCGAGGACCACGACCTCAAGTTCCATCAGGTCCACAACAAGGACAATGGCCGGATCCGTTACAAACGCACCTGCGAAGAGTGCGGTGAGATCGTCGAGTTCCGGGATATCAACAAGGCCTACGAAGCCGAGGACGGCCGCACCGTCGTGATCACCGATGAGGATCTGGCGACCCTGCCCGCAGAGTCAAGCCGCGAGATCGAGGTGCTGGAGTTCGTTCCCGCCGCCGAACTCGACCCGCTGCTGTATGACAAGAGCTACTACCTGGAGCCCGATAGCAAGTCTTCGAAATCGTATGTGCTGCTGGCACAGACACTCGCGCAGACGGATCGGGTAGCGATCGTGCATTTCGCGCTGCGCAACAAGACACGCCTGGCGGCCTTGCGGGTCAAGGACTTCGGCACGCGTCAGGTGATGATCATCCACACGCTGCTCTGGCCTGACGAGATTCGTGAACCCGACTTCCCGGTGCTGGACCAGGAAGTGAAGATCAAACCGGCCGAACTGTCGATGGCGGGGCAGGTGGTGGAGTCGATGGCCGACGATTTCGATCCAAGCCGATACAACGACACGTACCAGTCGCAGCTGCTGGAGATGGTGGAAGCCAAGCTCGACGGTGGAGAGGCGTTCACTAAGGAAGAGGCACCCACCGAGCTCGATGCCACCGATGTCTCTGATCTGCTGGCCAAGCTCGAGGCCAGCGTCAAAAAGCGTCAGGCCGAGAAGGCCAGTACCAACTAGGCGATGCCTCCCCGAGCTGGCCTCGCCGCGACTCAAGGTTTCGGGTACTCTAACTTTTCTATTCGGGTACTTGAAATAGGAGGCGTGGGTGCTGGAGCGGCCGAAGCAGACGCGACAAATGCACGGGTTTTACCTACTCGGGCCCGCTTTCGTCGCAGCCATCGCTTATGTCGATCCCGGAAACGTCGCCTCGAACGTCAGCGCAGGTGCCAAGTACGGCTTCCTGCTGGTGTGGGTGATCGTCACCGCCAATGTGATGGCCGGGCTGGTGCAGTACCTCTCAGCGAAGCTGGGCCTCGTCACCGGGCAATCACTGCCCGAAGCCGTCGGCAATCGCATGTCACGGCCCACCCGGTTGGCGTTTTGGATGCAAGCCGAATTGGTCGCCATGGCAACGGATTTGGCAGAGGTCGTGGGCGGCGCCATCGCGCTGAACCTGTTGTTCGACCTGCCGCTACTGCTCGGTGGCGTTATCACCGGAATCGTTTCGATGGTGCTGCTTGCCGTGCAGGACCAACGCGGACAACGCTCGTTCGAATATGTGATCTCGGCGCTGCTGGCCATCATCGCTATCGGATTCCTCGCCAGCGTCGTCGTGGAACCGCCGCCGCTGGGCGAGGCCGCCGCGGGGCTGATCCCCCGATTCCAGGGCGCCGAGAGCCTGATGCTGGCGACGGCCATGCTGGGTGCCACGGTCATGCCACATGCCGTGTATCTGCATTCCGGGCTGGCCCGCGACAGACACGGGCATCCCGAAGCGGGCGAGCCGCGACGCAGGCTACTGCGCGTCACCCGTTGGGACGTGTGCCTGGCGATGCTGTTCGCGGGCGCGGTAAACATGGCGATGCTGCTGGTAGCGGCCACCAATCTGAAGGGGCGCGACGGCGTCGACACCATCGAGGGCGCACACGCCGCGGTTCGCGACAGCCTCGGGCCCACCGTGGCCCTGCTATTCGCAATCGGCCTGCTGGCATCGGGGCTCGCATCGTCCTCGGTCGGCGCCTACGCCGGCGCCATGATCATGCAGGGACTGCTCCGCCGGTCTGTCCCCATCGTGGCGCGACGGCTCATCACGCTGCTCCCGGCGCTGGCGATCCTGGCCGCGGGTATCGACCCCACCAGGGCACTGGTGGTGTCGCAGGTCGTGCTGTCCTTCGGCATCCCCTTCGCTCTCATACCGCTGGTCCGCCTGACCAGCGATCGCGGGCTGATGGGCACCGATGTGAATCATCGCGTGACGACGATGCTGGGCTGGATCATCGCCGCGCTCATCACACTGCTGAACGCGGTACTGGTTTTCCTTACCCTTGCGAACTAGTTTCTCCTGGGAGTAGGCTGTGAATCATGAAACGAATCCTGCCCTCAGCCTTGGCAATTGGAGTCGTTGCTAGTGGTTTGTTCATGGGCGGTATCGCCTCCGCAACCCCGGCAAAGGCCGATCCCGACATTTGCGGTTCCGTCGATACCTATCCCCGAGTTACCGTCTGCGCGGATGGCAACTGGGACCGCGGCTGGCACGGCAACAATGGCTGGCGCGGCAAGGGCCACTGGAAGCACTGGGACTGATCCCAGCATCGCTGAACCGACCGTCTAGCTCGACAGACCGCGTGCTAGATGGGCCCGCTGCTGGAGTAGCCGTCGCCCGAACGCGGCCCGAATCGCCGCGCGTAGTCCTCGTGAATCCACGCGTCCTTCTGACGCTTGAGCACATCGACCAGGCCCGGATCCAGTTCATGCTGCACCAGCCGGTGGCGGCGCCACACCTTGTTGAGGGCATGCGCCATGATCAGCACCCACACGTAGATGGGCACCGTCATCTCCATGTGGACGTACAGCGACGCCGGCAGCAGCCAGAACGGCGCGAGAATGAACAACGGTGGAATCGCACACCGGAGAATGTGCCGGCGCACCGCACCCTTACCCGCCAAGTCATTGGCGACCCACTCCTTCATCGAGTCAGGTAGGCGCCGTCCGTAGCAGTAGGCGACGTACTGAAAGAAGTTCGGGCGATCGGCGGCCATGACTAGATTGTAGACTAATAATTAGTGCACTAACTAATGGTTAGGATAGTGAGAATGACCGCAGTCTCACCCGATGTAGACCCGCTGGCCCTGGAGCGGCAGGTGTGTTTTGCACTAGCCGTCACCAACCGCGCCGTGCTGGCCATCTACCGGCCGCTACTCGCCCCCCTCGGGATCACACATCCGCAATATCTGGTGATGCTGGCGCTCTGGGATCACGCTAAGAGCAGCGCGGACGATGCCCCAGAAGCGTTGTCCGTCAAGCAGATAGCCGCCCTGCTCCAAACGGATTCGGCGACCATCTCCCCCATGCTCAAGCGGCTCGAGACGTTGGGCCTGATCACCCGCCCACGCAGCGCCACCGACGAGCGCACCACACACGTCACCCTGACCAAGCAGGGCGCCGCACTGCGCGCGAAGGCACTCAAGGTGCCGGCCGCCGTCGTGGAGCGCCTGGGTGTCGACCTCTCCGAACTGGAACACCTACATGCGGTACTGACCAGGATCAATGCGGCCGCGCTGGCCGCCGGAGCCCTGGACACCGACTAGCCGCAAAGTCGTTATGTGGCGTCCGCCACACCTCCCTGTACACCGATCGGTGTAGGTGCTGCAATGAGTGGTAGACCGATCGATTTACCAAGGAGGTCATCATGTGGAACGACTCAATGGTGCTTATCGCCATCACGCTCGTCACCCTGGCCATGCTCTGGACCGCGAGCGGAGAGAACTCGATGAACTATTACGAGCGTGACATCCAGAAAGGCATGTGGCAGCGCTAGTTTGCGTGTGCGGCGGGTGTCTGTTTGTCTGAGGTCATGACCAAGGACGAAGCCGCTGAACTGATCACCGCTCGCCGCCTCGAGAAGAAGCTGACGTGGCAGCACATCGCGGAAGCGATTGACTCACCACTGATTTGGACCATTGCCGCGCTTCTCGGCCAGCACCCGGTGCCCGAAGCGAAGGCTGCGAAGGTGGCGGAACTTCTCGAGCTGGGGCCGCAGGTCACCGCTGCGTTGCGGGCCCAGCCGTACCGCGGCACGCTGGACGGTGGTGCACCGTCTGACCCGACGATCTACCGGCTGTATGAGGCGCTGAGCGTCTACGGCCCGGCGATCAAGGAAGCCATCCACGAGGAGTTCGGCGACGGCATCATGAGCGCCATCAACTTCAAGGTCGACATCGCGCGCCGCTCCGATCCCGACGGCGATCGTGTGGTCCTGACTCTCGACGGGAAGTTTCTCGACTACCGGTGGTGACCGGTCACAGCAGGTCGCGGATGTTGCGACCCGTAATGGCGCCCCATTTGGTGTCGAGCGCATTCATCAGCAGCTGCCAGTACGGCGCCCATAGCGTGCGTTGCGCCATCGCCGGGGGCATGGTCTTGTAGGTGGCCGTTTGTTGCGTCCACCGCCACGCCAGTCCCCTGGCGACATCGTCGATGCACCAATAAATCAGTTCATTCGGGTTGTTCGTGGTCTTCCATACGAATCCCTTTTTCGGATCACGCGTGTGGTACCAGAACTGCGCTCCATCCAGCACATACTGCGGAGCGGTGTTGGAGTGGCGCTCCCCCTTGGCCAGCTCCGTCGGCACGGGTACTTCGGAGATCGCGACTTCACCAGCGAGCCGGCTCAACACGGCAATACGGACATCGAGCTGCTCGCGGATCCACGCCGAACTCCCCGGACTCCCGGGCTCGGGCGCACTTGCGGCCGGGACGGGCGCGGACATAGGCCCAGAGGCGATCGGTTGATCGGGCTGTCCCTCGGAGGTATCGGCTACGCGATCGGCCACCGCCTCCCCAGCAACATCAACGATTGCCCCTCCCGCCCAGTCGACCTTGGCAGAATTGAGTACTCCGTCTTCTTCGAGCGACAGATCGACCACGTAGGCAACGTCTACAAGAACATCGCGGGCGCCGGGCGCGAGAGACACCCCGGGGCGGCGCGGGCCCAGCAGTGCCACATGCACCATGAAGAACTCACCGTCATCATCGCGGTCGCAGTATTCACGCTCATACCGGGCGGCATCGGAGGCATCGAACCGGTGCTTGACCGGCGGTTCCAGTAGCACGCTGCAGAACTGCACCGGATGGTCAGCATCGCCATCCAACATCCCGAGTTCTGTTGCGCTAATGGGCAGTTCGGCGGCCAAGCTTGGCACGGCATCATCCGCCGCGGCGCGGATGGTGAACATGCGTGCGTCGGGTGGCCAGTCGTCTGGCTCCGGCGCGGCCCCCTCGTGACCGGTGGAATCAACCGTCATGTTCTTAACCGTATGGCAATCGTGTACTTCGGGCGACGATGGTGCACCCAGACCTGTTAGTTTTACGACAGACCGTCCCCGCTGGGGGGAGCATTTCGGACGTCAAGGAGACCACCATCGTGAAGATCAATGTGCCTATCACTGCCGCCTTGGGGGCCGTCGCGGCGGCCGCCGGACTTGCCCTGATGCCGACCGCCGGCGCCGACACCACGCTCGGCCAGCAAGGTCGCCTGACCAACGGCGATGTCGTACAGGCGTGGACCATCAGCGACCTGAAGGTCAGCACCGACCAGCTGTCGTACCAGCCCAAGGGCACCCTATGGGAGGCCACCGCCACCGACGAGGCCATCCAGGGCAGCGTCATCCCCATCGTCGCCAACTTCAACGCGAAGGCCAGCGACGGCGAGACCTATCGCGTGCTGTACGGCGTGCCCTCCGAGCAGGGCGTGAACCCGGGAACCTTGTCGCAGGGCGAGAAGACCAGCGGCAAGATCTACTTCGACGTGACCGGTGCCGCCCCCGAGACGGTGACCTACACCTCCGGTGACGAGGACCTGCTCACCTGGAAGGCCGCACCCGCCGCTGCCGCGCCGCGTTCGGGTGGTTCTTCGAGCCAATCGCATGGCACCGCTCCTGCGCCGGCCACCAGCGCCGCGCCCACCACGTCCGCGGCACCTGCCGCTGTTCCCGCGGGCAGCCAGGGCACCCCGCTGCCCGCCGGTAGCCAGGGCACCCCGGTGGATGGACAGCAGCCCGCGGCGACTGCGACCCCGACGGTGGCTCCCGTGACCGCAACGCCGGGTCCGACTCCTGCCCCCCCGGTCCCCGCCGAAAGCACGCCGCTGAACAGCACCGCGGTGCCCGCCAGCCCGGCCCCCGCCTCGCCGGTACCCGCGACTCCGGTCCCCGGCGCCGAGGGCGCGCCGCAGACCGCGACCCCACCAGTGGCCGCGGTTCCCGCCGTTCCAGCCTCGGAGAGCACCCCGCACGGCCAGCGCGCAGCGGGCAGCCAGGGCACTCCGGTGTCCACCGAAGGCTAGTAGGAGCCTGGAGAAACAGTTTTCGGCATTGACCGCCGGCCGCCTCGTGCGGCCGGCGGTTTTTGTTATGAGTGCGAGGACCACCAGGCATACAGCTGGTCGAGAGTCGGACCGGTCACTCCCGAACGCGTCTCGCTGAGCAGCAACCGCTCCTCATCTGTCCAACCGACCACTGGGTGTCCCTGGTTGGTGCCACAGAACACCGTGCCGCTCACCTGATCCGGCGTGGCGTTACGACGCCACGGTCCCGGCGACTGAATCCGGCCGGGGCACACCACCACCGCGTTACGTTTCGTCAGACGGCTCAACCCTGCCGCAAGCGCGGACCTGTCCTTCACCAGCGAGTAGCTGGCCTCCAGAGGCCCATCCGGATCGTCACTACGCCCGCACTTTACTTGTGCCACCGCCTCATTCGCGGGGTCAACGACCTTGCAGGCCGACGTCGCGTATCCCGTCGGAAGCATGGAGAGCAAGCGAGCTTCGGCATCGGAATCCCTGCTCGCCACCGTTGTCGATGGGGCCGCGCTCGGTTCCGCGGGCGGGGCGTCGTCGCCACCGCCTGCGAATGCGGCGACCACACCACCGACGACGACCACCACAGCGACCAGCACCGCGCCACCAATCACTAAGGGCCGCTTGCTTCTTTGCGGCTTGTCCTCCCAGGACGAGAAATCAACCGGAGCAGTGGGCTTCGCAGGTCCCGAGGCGACGGGAGCCGCCGTACTGAAGGGCTCATGACTCGGCCACTGCAGGTACTGGCCACTCGATTCCACCGCGGGCGAGTGTGGTTGCACGAACGCCGGCTCATCGAGAAACGGCGGCTGGCCAAACTCCTGTTCCGGCGCAGCGAACGGACCGGGTTCGGACAACATCCCGGGAAACGCGTTGAGGACCGGTAGCGGCGCGGTATCCGCGGCATCAGACGAGTCGTCGCCCGGCGGTGAGCCCGCTCCGATGTCCGTATCCATCCGCTACCCCCAATGTCTCGTCGTTATGTCCCCGGCCATGGTCAATGCACAAAGATTACTTGGCCCGCTCGCCCACCGGCCGAAAGCACACACAGTGGGCGCCTGAGAATCGGCCGACGTCGCACCGCCTGGCTACAGCAGCGCCTTGCTGGGCGCCGGCACCAAGGCCCGCGCGATCGGCAGGATGTACTCGCGGGCGTACTGTTCGGCGTCTTCCCTGGTGGCCAGCTCGCGGCGGGCGCTGGGCGCAAGGATTAACGAATGCGTCAGGCGCACAAATACTTCCGCAACACCGTAAGCGTCGTCGACAACATCGCCGGCGCTGCGGCTCACGTGACCCGCCAGGTATGTGGTCGCCATGTCCAGGGCTGGGCCTGCCCCATTGGTCAAGACCGGCAGCACCGACTCCGGATCGGTTTCCACCGCCCGCTGCATCAATGGGTGTGTGTGCACATGCCAATAGATTCCGGTGAATCCCGCCACGAGCTTGTCCTCGGGGCTCTTCAGCGCCGCGATTTCGCGGTCGATGGCGGAGAACATCGTCTGCGCCTCCCGCATGAGGACCGCGAGCACAAGCTCGGTCTTGTTGGACCAGCGGCGATAGACCGTCATATGCGATACGCCCGCACGCCGCGCGATCTCGTCGACCGTCGCCCGCCGAAGACCGAAGCTGAGCATGGTCTGCAGCGCGGCCTCGAGGATGCGCTCGCCGGTCGGATCCGGATCTGCAGACACAGCTCAGTCTCTCACGCAGAGGTACTTCCCAACTTCGTGTTGCAATGTTAGTTTCTAACTAAATTACTAACACCGACGGAGGATGCAATGACGCATGTACTGCCGCGCGATACCACGCATGACGGCGAATCGAACCGCGATACCCACGAAGCGGGCTTGGCCTTCCTCCGCGCGGCCGGCACGCGCCCGCGCGTCATGGACGCATTTCGCAAGCACCTGGGCAGCCCCTTAACCGGCGTCTTCGGCGGGGTGCTGTTCGACGAGGTAGCCCTGCTGCCGGTGGCGGCGTCTGTGGACCGTTCCGGACGGTTCCGCCAGAATTTCACCGACCGCGGCATTCGGAGTGCGCTGAGCGCGATGTCCCTGCTCGCCGGCAATGAGCAGCAGCGAGCGGACACGGCACAATGGCTCAAGGAGCGTCACCGCGATGTGCGAGGCACGGGAGTCGGCGAGTACGCGGGGATTCGTTACAGCGCACTGGATCCCGAGCTGTGGATATGGATCGCGGCCAGTGCCATGAACGCCACGTTGGAGGCCTTCCCTTACTGCACGGGTTATTCGATGAATCCCGCCGAAAAGGAGGCCGCATATCAATATCAGCGGTACCTGTTCAAGGATCTCGAACTACCCAGCGCCAAGGGGAAATTCCCGGAAACATACGCCGCCTTCGTCGAGTACTACGACGACATGGTGTCAAACAGACTGCAGTCCAACGGCTTTTTGCGCGAGCAGTTCGCCGGATTGATGCGGCTTCCACTGCCCACACTGTTACTCCCCGCCGCGATGCGCCCGGCCCTATTGCCGCTCTGGCTCGCGATCCGCCCCATCGCGGGCCGGGTGATTCAGGTGTGCTCGGCTAAGGCGATGCACCCCGAGATACGCGAGATGATCGGGTTCCGGCTCAAGCCCCGCCACCACGTCGAGTTCACCCTCTACACCCGGCTCCTGCAGCTGGTGTGGCGTGTGACACCGGAACGCCTCCTGATAGAACCCATGTTGTACAACATGATTCGCATAGACGACGCCCGCGCTCAGCTCGATGGATCGCGTACCGCGCAGCGCAAGTACGAGAAGATCTCGCGAACCTTGACCCGCCGTAACGAGCGACTGGCAGACTTCTATCACGGCTATCGCCTGGATAGCTTTGCCGCCCCTGAACGCCCAACCGGTACCTGCCCGTTCGGATGAGAGCCCACGGGGACAGCCCGGTAGACTCCTGTGCTGATCCCCGCCCTCGGGGAGCGACACCCCTGCATGCCATCCGCTGCGCGATGCAGCGTCACGCATTTGGTGCACGAAAGACTGAGCGGGATCGGTAAGTTCTGGACTCATGAATACGGTGCGGTCGGGGGAGGCCGCTGACGGTCCAGAACACGCGTCCAACCCTCCGAGTCGCGAGACTGCTCGCTGGGCCGCGATCTTGTGTTTCATCGCGGCGTTCATGTGCCTGGTCGGTACCGGTTGGTCCGCGTACGCCCGGTGGGCGACCGATGATTCGTTGGGTCGCCTTGGTGGGTATCTGCCCCAGGACGCGACCTCGGCGCTCGGCGCGATGGACACCCTGAACACGGTGGTCGCGGTGCTCAACGCGATCTTGGCGGTGGCCTTGGTGGTCGGCGGGATCATGCTGTTGCGCCGCAAACCGGCCGGCCGCATAGTCGTCGCAGTGGCCGGCGTTTTCTTGCTGCTGGCCCCGGTCGTCACCCATGTCCTCGCCACCCAGATTTGGAGCAGGCTCGTCGCCGCGATGAGCGAGACCTCCGATGTGGAAGTCATGCGGTTCGGTCCCGGGCTGGGCACGATGATCCGCGGTGTGCTCGTCGCGTTGGTAATGCTGGGGCTGGTGCTTGCACCGTCAACCAAACGTTGGTTGACCTGCCAGGGAGCCGACTGCACCGACCGGAGAGACCGGCCGCCGCGGCGGCGGTGGGTGGTGTTGGTGTGCGCGGTGGTTGTCGCTGTGGTGGCTGGTGGCGTGGCCGTGGTGCACTGGTGGCCCCGCAGCAGTCCGGGTGAGCCGAGCAACGCGCAGGAGGCGCCGGTTGGGACGCCGAAAGACCGGTTGATTGGTTTCGCACTGGATCGCCAACCGGTGCCTGCCTGGCAGGTCTCGGTGACCGATGTCGGGTTCACGCCGGAGACTCGAGTGGGCGACCTTTTCGCCGCCGTCTCGGACAGGGCCTACTTTTCGACGCTGCGCAGCGATCCCGACAAAACGGTCACCGGATTGGTGTACGGCTTGGACACCAAGACCGGCAAGCCGCTGTTCCCGCCGATCGAGATGCCCGGATGGGCGGGGGTCACGTGTTCCACCAACGGCCCGTCGGTGGCCGTATGCGTCACCGACAGTTGCCCGGATTCGATAATTTCCTGCACGGGCCAGCACGAGCAGCTCTGGGTGATCGATCTGGACGAGGGCAAGGTGACTTACACCGGTGACCCCAAGGTCCAGGGCGCGGGCAACCTCGAGTCCCGTAGTCACCCAGGTCGCCCGGTTCTGGTCCCGCTCGGGCCCTCCCACGGAGCGAGCTGGCTGGTCGCCTCGGCGGAAGGCAAGGGTGTCTACGGGGTGGGCTCCCAAGGAGAACCGACGTGGTTTCTTCCCGGCAACGGGGATCTGGTCAGTGTTGAGATCAATGACCCGCGAGTGGACGACATCGCGCCGCTGACAGTGGGGATACAGAAGTCCAGCTCCGGGAACGACTTTCGTGTGTTTTCCGTCGATGGGCGTGATCTGACACCCACCCCACCGCAGGGGCAGCGGGTAGCCGAGGTGCGAGCGTATGTCGGTGGTTTCGCCGTCGAGTTCGACGGGGGGCCGCGCCCCCGGGGCGTGGGGTTGTATGACAGCGACGGCAAACAGGTGGCCATGCTGACCGGGTTCTATGCGATGGCCAATCCGGCGATGCCGATCATTGCGCAGAACCGGCCGGGCAAGAACTATGACACCGGCGGGCTGCAGGTTTACACCGCGGCGGGCAAGCCCCAGGTCAACGTACCTGCATCGATACTCGACCACTTCCGCATGATCGGCACAAAGCTCTACGCTGGCGAACCGCCAGGGGCGTGGCGGTCATGGGACCTGTTCACCGGTCAACAGGGCCCAGCCTGCGACATGCAGCTCGACAGCGGCGAATACGTGGGATCTGACGGCACCACCGTCATCTGGCGGGACATCAGCAATCAAGAGTTCATCGCCGTCGACCCGGCAACCTGCCAAACCCTGTGGAAAGTACCCGTCAAGACCGGGGACGATTCCTTCGAGGTCATGCAGAAGGCCGGAACCAGCCTGCTGCGGTTGACCGAACACACCATCGCCGGGCTGCGCCCTCCTGCCTAGATGTCGCAACCCGGGAGGTTGTTGACGGCGTGCCTGCTTGAAGCGAGAAAACCTCCTGCCGGAGTGACCGTGTCTGGTATTCACGCGATAGACCCTCGTCGCGCGACAAAGCCGACGCCCGAAGCATCCCCACGGCGCTGTTCTCAGACCCCGAACTCGCGAGCCTCATCGCGTGACAGGAAACGGTGTCCCGGGCCGCGCCCTATGTGGGCAGCGTGGCGGATGGCCCGGTGGGTGGATGAGGTTTCCCGTAGACGGCTTCCGAAGGACCGGGCAGATCGGACCCTGCCGATGCTTGAGTCAACGAGCACATGTTGTCCCCGTAGGCGGCGGGTGCGTTGGGTCTGCTGTCGTTGGGTATCTCGTCGGGCTTACCTGCCACCACGAAGTACTCCGTACCAATGTCGTACCCACGTCCGCAGGATGGCCCGAAGTTCTCTACCTTGACCGTTGTCACTGCACCCACATCGCCCTTGTAGACCTCGCGGACTGCGAACTCGTAGATGGTGCGGCCGGTGTCGGGGTTGCCGATCCCGAAGGTGTCAGTAGGTGTCCCGACGAAGATGGCTTGCGCGTGCCCAAGCCATTCCTTGACCGAGGCCGCGTCCTTGCGGACAGCGACGCACGAGCAAGCACACGCCACGCCCGGCGCCACAACAGCAGATGCGGTAATACCCCCGGCCGCAAGTGTGAAGACCGTCGCGGCGGATCCTATCCAGCGAATCATGAGCAAAGTATGCACGGAACGATTCGCGAAGATAACCGCACACACAGATTTCAGGACAAAAGTGTGTGTTGCTGAATCTATTGCCTAGGATCGGTGACGCCTAATGTGGGTTCATGACAGGACTTGCCGGCAGACTACTGACGGCGATGTTGTGCGCTGGATTGCTGTTTACGGGCGGATGTTCTGGCCGCTTCAACCCGCAGCGATCATCTGAGCCAGCCGAAACGTCTGCGTCCCCGCGCTTGGTGATGCGACTGGACAGGTGGTTCAAGTCGCCGATCAACCAGATGACGGACGATGCGGTGCCCTTTCTCGCAGCATACGACGACGGGACCGTAATCTTGGCGGGGCAAAGTCCGACCGGTAAAGTTTCAGCTAAAGCCTCTCCTGATGCCATCACCAGAGCAGTACGCGCGGTAGAGCTTGAGCTGACGCGCAAACGCCCCCTCGGAGAGAGCTGTCAGATATTTGACAACATGGTGGTCGAGGTTCATGTTCCTGCGATATCTGACAAAGCAACATTGCTCGACGAGGTTCCCGGCATATCCTGCGACAGTAGCGACCCCCGAGGCCGACCCGACCTCCTTGCAGCCATCACTTCGGCTCAGCAGCTCCTGCTCGAAAGCCTCAACACGCGAACGCCGTACCTGGAGCGCCCGCAGCTGTTACTCACCCCAGGCGGGCGGCTATCCTCGACGCCAGCTACACCGGTTACACCGCCATGGCCCTTGCCTATTCCCTTCGCCGACTCGCAGTTTCATCGCAACTGCATCTCGTTAGACCGCAACAATTTTGACAACTTGATTGCTGCCGTCCACCCTTCTGGGCCGATTTCGCGTTATCTCGTACGAACCGGCGCAGCACGACCTTTCCCCGCAATCGTCGGGGTCTCGCTAGACGCAACACTTCCCGATGAACAGCCTTGCGGTGGGTTACCACTCATCCGTACGGTGCCCTCCGGCGGGGATCGGATCGACCCGGCAGTGTGGGCCCCGCTGGGGTCCGTTGACGAGGTCGGCGAGGCCGACCTGTTCGCGAGTTGGAACCTGGATGACGACGCCACGGCAGCCATCACATCGCGCTACGGAGAAGCGGCGTCCTTCGGCGGCTATGGCACGAAATATCGAGCTGCGCGCGTGGACGGCAAATGGTATCTGGACGGCTACGATGGCCTGGGAATCGGAAAGTCGTGGTGGTTGGCACGCACCGATCCATTGACAGGCAAGATCCTCACCATTGTGGCAGGCCCCGGAAACTAGTCGGCACCCAGACAACAGCGGCAACCGCTGCTCGATCGGGGCTGCTGAAGGTTGGGTGGACTCTTCTGGTTTAGGCCGCCGGGATGGCGGCTGCTGCCTTATGACTTCGTATTCGATCGGTGTCGGTCGACTAAGAGCACGTTGGCGGCAGTGGTAGGTGCGTTCGATCCTGGTAGATACACCAACGCAATCAAAAATCACAGCCGCCCAACCAGGCACCCGGCTACCCACTGCCCAGACATATCTGCCCCACTGAAGCCATCGCTTCCCACAAGCATCACCGGCAACGCCCTCGACGCGCCAACAGCCAGCGTCCGAAGCACACCCGCCGACCCGCTAGAGTTTTAGACACCTATTCACACAGGTCCCCCGCCCTCGTAGCTCAGGGGATAGAGCACGGCTCTCCTAAAGCCGGTGTCGCAGGTTCGAATCCTGCCGAGGGCACTTCTTCCACTACATCGCACCGTCACCCCGTGCGCCGAACCGCACGCGGCCGCGCAAGCGTTGACACAGGCCTACAGCCCACAAACTTTTGCTTATCCAAGCTGGCTATTGATAACTTCGCTCCAAAGACACGATCCCTACGAGGAACGTGCCCCTGTACATCCACCAATCCGCATAGTCAGGCTCCTTCTTCCTCAATACCATCGAACAGCCGCGATCTGCCGCGGAAGCGGCGGCAAGACCTTGCCCTTCGTCCCAGTTGGTTACATACACGGAAATATCTCTATTCTCGTCGTAATCCGAGAGCTGCAGCCGATAATATGCTCTCAATTGTCGCCCATATCCCATAAATGAGATGCATCGCGAAAAACAAACCGTGCACATCCAAGTGCGCGACCCACAGCCTCTAGTGACACACCCGGTTGCGGAGCTATATCACTGAGCGTGCCGATACTGATTTGCGTCCCATTTAGGTCAATTGGGTCCATTAAATTCTCCGATTGATCTGTGGAGCATGACAACGATGGGCTTACGTGTACAGGATCACTCCGCGCATCGGTATTCTTTGTCCGAAAAGTAGCCATAAGGAAGAACACGATCAGTGAAAGCCAGAAAAGTAGTTCCATTGCCTCAGACCAACAATACGCAGCGCTACCCCATCCCGGCATTGTGCCAATCATAGAAACCCGCTCGATGTCAGGCCCCTGTCTGACGGTATTCTGCACTCGATCATGCAACCGATTATTATCGCGATCACGCACGTTCTACGTCCACATTTACAGATCAGCGCCATGACTATCCATGAATTTCCAATTGCGTCCATTTGGTAAATGTTTTATCCGCGGCATTGCTATTTTTGCGGGACTCAGAGAAACGAGAACTGCACACCGAACAGATCTCGTTACTTCACGATATAAAGGAACGCCCCGACTGACCGTTTCTCATCGATGGCGCGTTGACGGGCGAGCGATCATCAACAGCATTCCTGCACACACGACGATGGCCGCGAATGCAAAAACGGTGACGATTCGCCATATTGGCACTGTGGCAATATTCTGAGTACCGCTGACTATGTTTTCCTGTTTACGTACGGCGTCACACCACAGCTTACGAAAAGTGTCGACGTCGCCGTCCAGCTGACGCACAACCAGATGGAGGATCTCCCATGACGGGATCGCCCCGGGCGCGAAGGCTTTGGCGACCGTCGTGTGACTGCACCCGATAGCCCGGCTGATACTGCGAAAACTGGGCCGGCCGGCCATGAAACGCAACTCGGCTAGTTCAGCATTTAGCGGATAGACATGGTTATCAGGCATTGTCTGAAGGCTTCTCTATTGCCAATTTCGTGCTGCCAGGGGCGAATCAACCAGCACAGCATTTAGCCCAATCTTGCGGGCCAGGCGAAAATCATCCTCGGTTTTCACTGCAAACCCAATCGTCTTCATGTCAGCATGCTGAGAGTTGAAACACTCGATAGAGCTGGGGTCCCAAAGCTCAGCATCGACTTGGGACACCCCCGTACCCAACGTAAATTTTTCAGACACAACGACATCGCGATGGAGCTCAAAACCAGCCCATCTTCCGGCGCTTGGCGCTGGCTCACACCGATGGTTCAATGCCATGTTCAACAGACGCTGACGAGTCATATCGCGACTTTCGGCGACCTTTAGACCACTCTGAGCCGCTAATGCAGACACTTCGGCATCCGTCGAATAGATAACTGATCTCTCTACAGCGGCGGTCTTGACGAGCACCCGGGAGACCGCGTCCACCAGGGGCTGAGCCGGCGTCTGCTTCAGGTCGAGGAACAGCGGCATACTCGGCGGGATCGCGCCGATCGCCTCCTCGAGGGTCGGTATCTGGACCGACTTTTGACGATAGGGGTTGACGTCCTCTCTGGCGAAATTCCAACCCGCGTTCAGCTCCTTCAATTGCTTGACCGTCTGGGCGTTCACCCGCCCCTTCCCATTTGTCAACACTGATAGGTCAACCGGGCGATACAGCACCGGTATCCCGTCACCGCTGACCTGGACGGTTACCCACATCCCATCGACACCTGATTTTTGAGCATTAACAATTGCCAGAAGTGTGTTCTCCGGATAATCGGCCGTACCGCCGCGGTGCGCGATCAGCATTGGCCTGGAATCGACATCGACAGGGAGCCGGTCGTTGCTTGGTGGAGCTATAGTCTCCGCAAATGTCGCCTGCCCATTTTCGTCGCCGGTGTAATCGCCGCATCCAGCCACTGCCAATGTCATAGCCATAAAACCGGAAGTCAAAAACCACGCACCGAGCATTTACAGATCACCTCAAATTGGAAAGCAGCGCGGTTCATTCAACACCGCATCGGGAGCATTTATACGAAGGGTAGGACACGAAGTGTCATGCTGTCAACGCAGTGTTTTAGCGTAAATTTATTACGTCTACCAACGTTTCAGCGCACTAACCTCACGCTAATGCGGATCCGTCGATTGAAAGCTGAAATCAATCGGTCCGCAAAGATGCACTGCTGATCGATTGTCGGGCGAACTGCTGAATTCCACGAAAGGTTCACCAGCGCCATTCGCCCGCAAGAGTGCCGAACCGTGCGCCCTCTAGTCGCCCGCCGAGTGCTTTCCTCCACGTGAAGCCGATCCGCCATGGGCACCCGAGCCTTCCGAACCGCCACCCGCGCTCGAACCACCACCTGACCCATCAGGCGCGCGATGCTTTCCACCCGACTCACTGGGCGAAGCCACCTTAACCTTCACCTTATGAGACGTACCCGAAGAATCCTCGTGACGCCTGCCGCTGTCGGAGTCCTGCTTGGTCTTGTTTCCCTTCGAGGAACCAGCCGCATCGGCAGGAGCCGACTTAGCACTGTCGGTCTTCGTTGAGGCGGCGGATGCATCAGTGCTAGTCACTGTGGAGGTGATCGCACCCCTCGTCTGCTTGATCGACCCGGCGGCCGAATCCTTGAGCGCACTGTTCGCCTTATCGACCTTGTCCTGCAGCTTCTCCTTCACCACCGGCTTGACAGGCTTCCCCTTGTCTTTCGAGGCCGCCGGGTGGTGACCAGAGTCGTTGTCCTGCTTGCTCTGAGAAGGCTTGGACGCAGCATCCCCAACCGGCTTAGCGCTGTCAGTCTTCGCCGCCGCGGCGGATGCATCGGTATTGGTTACCGCGGAAGCGGCGACGCTGCCGGTGTTCTGGGTGTCAGTCATCTGCTTCTTGAGTGACTGGTCCACCTTGTCGCGCAGCCCTTCCTTGACCACTGGCTTGATCCGGCTGTCCCTATCTTTCGGGTCAGCCTGAGGCGCGGCCTTGAGGTCTTCCTTCGCGGTGTCCTTAGCCGATTCGGCAGCGTGCTGCGCCGAGGGCTCACTGCCCGCAACCACACGTGGTTTCGATGCGGAAAGCGCTGCGGACGAGACCTTCTCGACATCCGACACAGCATCGCCGTTGACGGCGGCCGCTTCCTTTTCCTTGCCTGAGCCGCTGGTGCCGAGCAGGCGCGACGCAAGGTCCGGTGTTCCGGCGGTGAGCTGCTGAGGCTTGGGGAGCGTTTCCGGCATCGCAATCAGAGCGGCGGTGGAGCGCGCGGCCACTACATGAGCACCAGCGCTCTGCACTGCCCCGAGGAGCCCGTTGTCCAACGACTTAGTTGATTCGTTGATCGCGCGATTGGCATCGAAGAGTGGCTTGCTCGCGTCGATATTCAGGCCCTTTATCGCGGCACGCCCCTGGTCGATCACCCTGTTCACCTGAACTGTGGCGGCGTCGAGTGCATCGGCCACCGGCTTGAGCATGTTCTGCGCCTGGTTGAACATGGGGTTGGCGATGCTCTTGAGCCGGGTCAGTCCCTCGCGCACCGCGTGAGCCACAGATATGACCAGCGCGTTCTTATAGATGGCATCCCCCAGTGCGCTGTTACCGAACAACGTCAGTCTCTGCTTCTCCGGGCTCAGCAGGTTATTGCTGAAACCGTCGATCAGCGCGTTGAACACCGTCTGCGGGACTTCAAAACGCTGCGCCCAGTTGATGTTGGTCGGTGCCCTGAAGACATCCGTTTGCACACCGGCCATATCCATACCGCGGGTAAAGGTCATCACGCCGTTGGCGTCGGTGGTGCCCTTGACATCTTGGTAACCAAGCGCGACCAGCTGGGTGAGCACACTCTCAAACGAATCGGCAACGGGTGTGGTGATGTCCGCCACGCCCGTGTATCCGAGTAGGCGAGGCAGCATGTGGAAGGGCTCGAGGAGCGGAAGGTTGCCCGAGTCATAGGTGACGTAAGTGGAGATGCCCTGCACCGGGAACTTAAAGTCAGCGCCAAGGATCGACCGAAAGACCGGCCCCAGAACCGCATTCAGCGCACTGTTCAGGGGGCCATTGACCACATCGAGGATCGTGCCCTGGGTAAGTAGGTGGAGCCCCTGTCCCCCCGTCGGGTCCGCGGTGACCAACCCTGCGTTGATGAGCCCGGGAAGCAACTGACCGACAAGGTTGGCGGCCACCGGGACTGCCTTGTCCTTATCGGGGATCAGGTAGGTAGGCATAACCACACCCGCGACAGAATTCGCCCAGGCGAGCGGGTCAAGCGTCGACGGAGCGTCCGAAAGTAGGTCGTACTTCCACCCGACATCGGTGACGGAGATATTGAGAACCTTGGTGGCAAGACCAGCATTGGCCCCTGCATTCGTGTAACTGCCCGCGCCGGGATTACTGAGGTTCAGCCCAAACAACTCCGAGATGGGAGTGACCATCGCCATCAGGCCGCCGCCCGGGCGCGACGTGTTGCGAAACAGTACAGCGACAACGCCAGTCACACCGTGCTTATCGTCACCCCACAAGGCACTGTCGGACTCGACGTCTTTGATCATCTGACGTAGCGCAAGCGCACTATCGGTCCCACCGAGACCGTCCCCGAGAATGAATGCGCGCCGCTGGTTGATTACCGTCAGCAAGTCATTGCCGATCGCGCTAATACCGGGAATCCAATTGATCCACGGGCTATTAAGAGTATCTACAACGCCTTCAAGCCCACTGAATGCGCCCATGCTGTAACTCAGCTCGTTCACGGAATCGTGAACGCCCGCCGGTCCGAAACCGGGCACCTTAGGCTCGACAGGGCTGATCGTGTTCAGCACGTCCAGCAGCGTCTTAACCGCCGAGGACAAACCGGGATCATTAAGCAACCCGACCGCGTTAGTCAGGACTGCATCCGGGCTGCCGACCCCAGCCAGGCGCAACGCCTGGAAGACGGGTCCCACCCCATAGATGCCCACCATCGAGGCAAGTTGAACTTCCAGACTCATCGCACGCGGAGCGAGTGCTGCGGCGGCCTGAGGCTCGGGACGTGAGAAATCGACGGTGGCCGGCGCCGCCACACCGACTGTCAGCGCCGTCACTGTCACCAGCGCCGTCGTCGCCAACATCACCCGCGACGTAGAAAATGGCAGGCGGCCAGGCACCGGCGCGCCGGCAAGGACTTGCTTCCCCGATCGCTTGGGAACGTTATTCGACGACCGAACATCCCGACCCGACATAAGCACGACACCTCTCCTCAGAAAATTTGAGCAGCGTTGTACGCCGAAAGTCCCACTGTCCATTGAGAAATCGGCGATGCCTATTCGCAGCGAATTTGCAAGGAACGCCCCGTACCACAGCCATGTGCAATCAGCATCTGGTACTCGAAGGAAAGCCCGTCGCCAGTTAGGGGTACCACCCAAGGAACCGTAGGACACAGAGTGTCATGCTGTCAACGATGTGTTCTGGCGCTAACACGCATTTACCGATTGAATGCGGTGACCGTTCGGTCCGCAAAGGCCTGCTCGAAAGATTGTGCGCCACAAGGCCGCACACCAAAACTCGGGAAGCCCTACGGGCCATCGACCGAGTATCAGTAGGCGCCCTCGCTGCGCACCACCGCGCCGACAGTCCGGGAAATGATGCGTATATCGAGCCCCATGGACCAGTTGTCGACATACGAGATGTCGTGACGGATAGATTCGTCGACGGAAAGATCGTTACGGCCGCTGACTTGCCATTGGCCGGTAACACCCGGTTTCACCAGGAGCCGTCGCCGCATCGTCTCGTCATAGGCGTCGACCTCCCGCTGCACCTGCGGCCGCGGCCCGACAACGCTCATGTCACCGAACAGCACGTTGAAGAACTGGGGCAGTTCATCGAGGCTGTACTTCCGGATGAACGCCCCCACCGGGGTGATGCGGGGATCTTCCTTCGCCTTGAAGAAGACGGGCGTACTTCCTGCCGAGTCGATCATCGCCGCGGTATCGCGGTCGGCGCCCGTGTACATACTGCGGAACTTGATCATCCGAAATGGCACGCCGTCCAAGCCGATTCGTTCAGACACATAGAGCACCGGCCCGGCGCTGGTGAGCTTGATGGCCGCGGCAATCGCGAGCATCACCGGCGCGGTGGCCAGAATGGCGGCCGCTGCGAACGCCATGTCGAATGCTTCCTTCGACATCGACCGGGCCCGGCGATGGCCCGGGGCGAGCATCTCAAGCATATGAACCCGCTCCAAACCCCGCTCCGCTGTCGTCACGACGGTCTCGTCCACGTCCCCAGGAGATGCCGCGAGCTCGATTCCCAGATCTCCGAGCTCGGAGGCCAGCACTGAAAGCTCCTTGCGTCCAAGGTCATTGGTCATCGCGACCGCGACGATCTGAGCCGATGTCCGCTGCGCGGCCTCGACCACGTGGCGGTCGTCGCCGACTATCGGCACGCGGTGATCACCGACCTCGATCGCCTGTCCGCCAAGCCAATGATCAACTCCAGGAGTGCACGCGCCGACAACCTCGAAGCCACTGCCCCGGTGACGGCCAAAGGCGGTGATCATCTCCCGCACAGCGTCGTGATCGCCCGCCAGCAGCACCGGAGTCCGGCTCGCCGAGCCCCAGATACGCCGCAGCCCATACCGAGCTACGAGTATGCCCAACAGTCCAAGCGGTATCTCGATCGCCAAATGCCGGATATCGATCAGCTCGATACGCGAGATGAGATAGGTGAGCAGCACAATCGTGAATAGCTGGAACGTGACACTGACGACCGTCTGCCATTGCTGCAAGACCGCCCGCAACGCCTTTCCCGGGCCCACCGTGTGCAGCGAGAGCGCAGCAAACCACGTGACGGCGATCACAACATCCGTTGCCGCATACCAGCGGCCTAGGTCCTGGCGCCCGGACAGCAGATGATGCGCGAGCTGATACGAGACCAGTGACGTGAGGGCGATGGCCACCAGGTCAGCCGCCGGCGCCCATCGTCGGTGCAGGTAGAACAGCCCCCCAGGGCGTGCTTCTACCCTCCGTTGAATTCCGTCACTAACGACGCTCTTCAAATCCATAAGTGCACTTGACCCGTTCGTTCATATCGGCTGATTCGTATGGACGATTTAGGCAATTGAGCCCGACCTATTTACGTGTAGAGGTTTCCATAACGACCAAAAACACGCCACGCGATGACTGTCACGCTACTCCACGGGTCGCAACGTCACAAATGAAAGTTTTATTGCAGGGAAATAAGAATCATCTAACAAACATCTCCCACCGCCACCTATTGCTAATCTTCACGCCAATCACACAACGCTCACCGGCAAGTAACATTTCCATAACATGACCAGGTCAGGCTGATTCAGGCAACGCGGAACGCATCCGCCCCAGTCTGCCACAGCGTTATCTCGAGCACCACACACCCGCTAGTTGCGGGCAAATTAAAGGCAAGGCCAAACCCAACTTTCAATGAGCGAAACCCCTGCCTCAGGTTGCGGAGCACCCACGGTGTGTTGCAGGCTAGAGACGAGTCGGCTGCCTGGCGGCATGAACTAGGCGCATCGGACGTCGTTGCGCACATGAATTTCGCATCCGAAGAGCATCGCGCTACTCGGTAATATTATTTGGCCTACTCAGGCATTATGAGCATCAATGGATACGAACCTATCGGCGGCCACGTGCACGTGCATGTTGAGTCGGTTGAACATTGAACAAACATGAGGGATGGGGCCGAGCCCCCAAGGCGGACCACGCATGTCGGCGAACACATGCGTGGCGATGGACGACGCGCGACGTCGGACCGAGGCCGCAGCCGTCACCGATAGCAAAGATCGCCAGCAGCAGAGATGAGGCCTGATATGGCGCCCATCAGAGTGCACATGACCGGCGCGGAGTGGTTCTCCTCGTTGCCGGGCGGGTTGAATCGGTACTTCACCGATCTGTTCACCGCGCTCCGCCACCGGGACAACATCGAACTGTCGGCCGCCGCATTCGGGGTGCCCTCTGACGGTGGATGGTCTTGGGGCGCCACCGGCGGGTCCACTCGAACGCGGGTTCTCACCGCGTTCAACGATCGATCCGGGCTGCGACAACCCGGCATTCTTGATCGCCACTTCTGCCTGTATGGACCATCCGCCACCGGATGGCGCACCCGCAGCCGCCTAGTTGTGCACTTCCACGGACCCTGGGCGGCAGAAAGCAGGTTCGCAGGAGCCGGAGCCTTCCGTTCCCGTGCCAAGTACGTCGTCGAGCGCCTCCGGTACACCGGCGCCGAGCGGATGATCGTCCTGTCGGATCGATTCCGTGACGTTCTGATCGAGGACTATCGGATACCGGCGGATCGCATCGAAGTCATTCCACCCGGGGTCGACCTCGACCGATTCGGACTGCTACCACCGTTGGAGACACCCACCGGGCGGCGCACGGTGCTCTGCGTGCGCAGGCTCGAACACCGCATGGGAATTCACCGCCTCATCGAATCGTGGCCGGCCGTCGTATCCGCGCATCGAGATGCCTGCCTGATGATCGTGGGCACGGGCACCGCCGAGAATGATCTGAGAGCACAGGTGTCAGCGGCGGGTCTGGACGACAGCATCCAATTCACCGGACGTGTGGACGACCCAACCCTGACACAGCTCTACACACTTGCCGACCTCACCGTCGTACCATCCGTGGCTCTTGAGGGGTTCGGATTGATCGCACTCGAATCCTTAGCCACCGGCAGACCTGCCGTGGTCACCGACTGTGGCGGACTCCCCGATGCAGTACGCGGTCTGGACCCCACGTTGATCGTGCCATCTGACAACGCCGAAGCGCTTGGGGCGCGCCTCATCTCGGCACTCGATGGCGTGCTCCCCAGCGCGCAGCAGTGCCGGCGACATGCCGAGTCGTTCTCCTGGGCGGCTGCCGCGCAGCGTCACCACGCCGTGTATTCGGAGTTGAGCGCGTGATCCGGGCGGTATTCGTCGCCCACACGGCCGCGCCCTCCGGCGCGGAGCTGGCAACTTCGCGCTTGCTGTCGGCGCTACGCAATGTACCCGCGGAGTTCACGGTCGAACCATCCGTGATCTACACCGAAGACGGCCCCATGGTCAGCGCAATGAGGTCCCAAGGCATACAAACATCATTGTTGGCCAACACTTTCGATAGCCGAAGCGTCACCATTGACGGTTCCGGATGGTTGCGCAGGTTGACCGGAGCCGCGTCACTGGTTCGGCTCGGGTGGGATGTGGGTGCCGTCGTGCGGGAGCACGGAGCCGATGTGCTGATCGCAGGGAGCACAAAAGCTCTCATCATGTCTGCCGTTGCGGCCAAACGAGCGCGGATTCCCTTGATTTGGCACGTTCACGATCGGATATCAGCTGAATATTTCGGTGCCACACTGGCATTCCTTATCCGAATGATCGGCATGATGGTGTCCGACGGATACATCGCCAACAGCCGATCCACCCAGAACTCCCTCCGGCCACGGCGGCGCCCGGGCGTCGTGGCGTACCCCGGGCTGGATTTTCTGCGGACACTCGACACAGAACACCCGCCCCAGCGCCCGCCCGCCGAGACCGTTGTCGCTGTCGTCGGCAGACTGACGCGATGGAAGGGACAAGACGTGTTCCTCAGGGCGCTGGCCAACACCAGCGTTAAGCCTCAGCGCGTGTACCTCGTCGGCGGCACCTTCTTCGGCGAGGATTCCTTTCGAACCGAATTAGAAGACCTGGCAAGCGAACTGCAGCTGCCGGTGACATTCACCGGGCATCTCGACGACCCCTCCGACATCCTCTCCACCGCCGACATCCTGGTGCATTGCTCGGTCATCGCCGAGCCCTTCGGGCAGGTCGTCGTCGAAGGGCTGCGCGCGGGCTGCGCAGTCATCGCCACCCAGCCCGGCGGTCCCGCTGAGGCTATTGAATCGGGAGTTCACGGGCTGCTGGTCGACGCCGGCAACGCTGATCAGTTGACCGATGCCCTCGACCGTCTCATTGAAGACCGTGACCTTCGAATCCGATTGGCGCAAGCCGGTCAGTCTCGGGCCAGAAAATTCGATATCGCCGACTCGGCACAGACCGTCGCATCGTTCTTCGCGCAGGTCCTCAACCGTCGCGCGACTGCATCGTTAGAAGAGCGCAGTGTCTAGGGGACCGCGAAACAGCGCAACGCTTCCCCGCGCATTACGACTGGCCCGGGATTTCGGGGCCGTTGTCTTCGGCAAGTACGGCCAATACGTCGTGACATTCGCGACCGTGCCACTACTTGCCCGAATTCTGGGCCCGGCGGGAATGGGGCTATTGGCCGTGGGGATGGCGGCGTACTTCTTCGGCTCCATCGTCGTCGACCTGGGCATGACACCGTTCCTCGCGGCTCAAGTGCCCGCCCTACGCAACACCCCCGCCGAACTCCGGCAGGTGCGTACCGACTACTTAACCCTGAGGTTGATCACCCTGGCCGTGCTCGGCGCCGCGTTCGGCGTCGGCTGGATAGCCGGGGCGCCCTCGTATGTGCACATGATTCTGTTGGGACTCTTCGCCGGTGGGCTCTGGGCCACCTCCGATGACTGGCTGCTCATTGGGCAGGGGCGGTTTGTCGCATCCGCGGTTTACCAGGGCTCCGGGCGCATCGCCTACCTCGTTCTTCTCATCGTGCTACTACCGCATTCCCCACACGCGTCCACCGCGGTGCTGTGCCTGCTGGGCTCCTCAGTTCTGACGGTCGCCGGCACCTGGTGGGACAGCCTGCGCACCTTCGGCGGGCTGTGTCGCCCCTACGCACCTGGCCGCATCCTCCGCACCAGCTGGCCGATCGCCACCTCACGACTTCTCACCACCGGATACGGGCAAGGCGCACCGGCCATTTACTCCGCCATGCTCGACGCCGTGTCGCTGGGCCTGTTCTCGGCGAGTGATCGTCTGGTCAGGGCCATGCAATCTCTCCTGGATATGATCGGATTGGTGCTGCTGCCCCGGATGGCGAAACGCAGTGGACACGAACACTTCTGGCGCACCGGCTTGCGGGGATTACGCGGCGCCGTCGCGGTGGCCATACTCGCAGCAGCTCTACTCTGGGTGCTCGCGACACCGATAGTTCACCTCATTTTCGGAAGCGAGTTCCTCGGGGCCGTCGGCCTACTGCGCGCCGAGCTTCTCATTCTTCCGGCAAGCACTATCAGCTCGTACATCAGCACCGCGCTGTTACCGGTACGTCAGGACATGCATGGTGTCCTCGTAGCGTCGGTGGTAGGTACAGCGGCGTCGGTGGCCGGGCTGATCGCAGCATCCTGGAGCCACTCCGTGTGGGCACTGATTGGCGGCGTGATCGGCGCCGAATTCGGAGTAGCCATTTGGTATCTGGTCCGAATCAGGCACCTGGCAAGACGGGAACGAGGCGTGCTCATCGAGACCGAATCGGAGCAAGAGGGTGTTGTGCGATGAAGATCCTCTTTATCGGAGATGACTGGGTGGGCAGTAATGCCCGGTCGATGGCGGACGGATTCCGCCAGGCGGGCCATGAGGTGGTCGTGGTGGACACCACCAGAGTCACCTTGCCTGCCAGGCTGTCACCGGCCTGGGTGTACTCAAAGGCCATGCGCCGGAGGGCATCCTGGGTGCAGAACTCCGTGCATGATCAGATCGATGCCATTGCGCGAGATTTCACTCCCGACATGCTCTTCGGGTTCAAATCGATCCACCTGGACCAGGCACGACTACTCCAGGTTCCGGCAGCAGTCCGCGTCCACTACAGCCCCGATGATGTCGGCAATCCCTACAACACGACGACTGATTACCTGGCACACGAACGCGAGTGGGATCTGGTGGTCACCACCAAACGCCACAACGTGACCGAGTTGCAAGACCGAGGCGCGCGCCGAGTGAAGTTCGTACGCAGCGCCTACGACCCCGCGTGGCATCGTGCGTGCGCGAAACGGGTTGCACGGCAGTATCTTGTGGGGTTCATCGGAGCCAGACGCCCGGACAGATCCGACATGATCGCCCGACTCGGCAACGAGCACGGGAAGAATCTTCTTGTTCGTGGTCCGGGCTGGCGACGCATGCCCTCGCTGCAGGCCACCGGAGCCACAGTCGGTGGCGCCGTCTACGGCGATCACTTCGCGACCACCGTGGCGTCCGTCACCGCGAACCTGGTCTTGCTGAACTCTGACAACCGCGACACCCACACCTGTCGAACGTTCGAAATACCCGCGTGCGGTGGGCTGTTCGTCGGGGAACGCACCGATGAACACAGCGAGCTGCTCAACGAGGGAACCGAATGTCTGCTGTTCTCCAACGAGGCCGAACTTGGCGAGATCCTGCAGTGGTGTGCTTGCCATCCGGCGCAAGCCGCCAAGATCGCGGGGGCAGGCCACCTTCGCGTGACGCAGGGATCGCACCGCTACGTCGACCGCGCCAAGGAAATCGCCGATGAGCTCCACTGACGCCACGGAAATGCCCACCGATGAGCCCTCAGTGCCTGCCGCCGACCGGCGACCACGGTGGCGCAGGCGAGTCCTGTTGGCCTTGATCGCGATCGCCGTGCTCACGACGGGGTTCGTCACCGCTGGCTGGCGTGTGTACATGCACCCGCAGACCGATCCGCTACGGCCCGCCGACGCGATCGTCGTATTGGGCGGCACTCCCTACGAGCGATTCGACGTCGGGCTGGATCTGGCGAAACGCGGGTACGCACCGTACCTGCTGATCGCACAGTCGACCGGTGCCAATGACCGCAACATGGACAAGTACTGCAAGGGCCACTTCACATTCACGGTCAGCTGCTTCATCCCAGACCCCTGGACCACCGAGGGCGAGGCCCAGGAAATACGCGCCAAGGCACAGGAACTCGGCTGGCATCACATCATCGTCATCACCTTCACGCCACACGTCTCGCGTGCTCGTTACATCGTCGGAAAGTGTTTCGACGGGGAGCTCACCATGGTCGCTAGTCCCACTCCTTCCGGAGTTGCCTTCTGGTCGTGGATGTTCGTCCGGCAGTCCGGCAGTTACGTCAAGGCCTTTCTGACCCCCGGATGCTGAGGAGGGAACTATGAACTCATCGCGTATAGCGATCGTCCATGAACGTTTCACCGAGTTCGGCGGCTCGGAATTGGTGGTCGCCGAATTCATGAAGGCCTGGCCGCAGGCGAAAGTCTTCGCGCCGATCACGGAACCCCATTGCCGCCAGCAGGTATTGGAAGCCGCGGGCTGGCCGGACGATGCACCGCACGAACCGATTTCGGGGACCTGGCTGGACAATGCCTACAGCGCTACCGGACGCAGGTCGCACGCACCACTGCTTCCCCTGGTTCCCAGCGCCCTGAGGAAGCTCCCGCTCGGCGATGACCTCGACGCGGTGCTGATCAGTCATCACTCATTCGCCACCCAGGCGGCATTCGCCACCGATGCTCCCGTCATCGCATACGTGCACAGCCCGGCCCGCTGGGCATGGGACCGCGCATTTCGTGATCACGAGATGGCAAGCCGGGCAGGACGAATCGCCCTGTCCGCATTGGGGAACCTCGCGCGCCGGGGCGAACTGCGGGCAGCACCCCGCTTATCGCATGTCATCGCCAACTCACATGCCGTGGCGGAGCGGATTCGCGATTGGTGGGGGCTGCCGTCGACAGTGATCAGCCCACCCGTACGCATCGACAGGTTCTCTCCCGATCCGTCGATTGCCCGCGAGGACTTCTATTTGTGTGCGGGCAGGCTGGTTCCGTACAAGCGTGCGGACCTAGCCATCCGGGCCGCGCAACGGGCCAATTGCCGCCTAGTGGTGCTGGGCGAGGGACGATTCCGCGATCACCTAGAAGAAATCGCCGGGCCCGAGACCACCTTTCTCGGCGCCGCATCCGACGAGGTTCTCCTGGACATGTACCGGCGATGCCGCGCCCTATTGATGCCCGGCGTGGAGGACTTCGGGATCGTCCCCGTCGAGGCAATGGCGTGCGGAACACCGGTCCTGGCGCTGGGCGCGGGAGGTGCTCTGGACACCGTGGAGCCCGGCATTACCGGTGAACACGTACAGGCCGGCCCGGATGACGCCGTCATAGCACAGCTCGCCGAGCTGATGCGGGACTTCAACCCCGCCGACTACGACACCAGCGCCATCCGGTCGCAGGCGTGCGGATTCTCACCCGAGGCGTTCCGTTCCCGGATCGCCGATATCGTGCTGGGAGCCGTGCGCCTCTAGTCGCTCGCCGAGTGCTTTCCTGCACTTGACGACGATCCGCCATGGGCACCCGAACCTTCCGAACCGCCCGCGCTCGAACCACCACCGGACGACGCCTCGGGCGCGCGATGCTTTCCACCCGACTCACTGGGCGAGGCCACCTTGACCTTCACCTTGTTGGACGCACCCGAGGAATCCTCATGATGCTTGCCGCTATCGGAGTCGCTCTTGGTCACCGACGACGTGCCTGAATCCTTATTCGCCTCAGCAGCTTTGGATTCGGACTGAGTAGAAGTCACAGATTCGATCGTGTTAGTCACCGTAGAGGTGATCGCACCCCTCGTCTGCTTGATCGACCCACTGGCCGAATCCTTCAGCGCACTATTCGCCTTATCGACCTTGTCCTGCAGCTTCTCCTTCACGACCGGCTTCGCCGGCTTCTCCTTGTCTTTCGAGTCTTCCTTCGCCTCGGCCTTGGGGGCCTCTTTCGCGACATCCGGCGTGGGAGCGGCAGCGGCAGCAGGTTGAGCTGCCGCTTCGCCGATCGGCGTCGCACTCAATTCCGAAGCGCTGGATGCGGATGCGGAAAGCGGCGCCGGCGCGACCTTCTCGACAACCTTGTCCTTGGCGGCGACGAGGTTCGAGGTGAGATCCAGTTTCGGAGCCTCAAGCTGCTTGGCCTCAGGTGCCGTCGCAGCGCCCAGTTTCTGCGCCGGCGCAGAAGCCTCGACGTGCGTGGCCGCCGGTGCGGGCGTATCGGTGGCCGCCAAGGTGTTGGGCGCCGGAGACGAGAGCGGCGCGGGAGCCGCACCGATCACGCTGGCGAGCTGCGTCATCACATCCTTGTAGAACTTGGAGGCCTGCAGGGTGTTCGACGCCGCACCATTGAACAGATTCCCGTACTGCGCGGTGAGCATGTCCGAGATCGGTGTCATGACGGGCGTAACCAAACCCTTGTACAGCGGAGTCAGAGCCTTGGCGAGTTCGACTGTCGGGTCCGGTATTCCGAGCGCGGTACTGATCAGGCCGGAGACGGTGATGAGCTGGGTTGGCACGATGCCACCCGTGGGAATCAGGTTGGGCGGGATGATTCCCAGAGGCGTGTTGGCCCCCGGTGCCGTGCCGATCTGGAATGTCGGCATGAGCCCAACACCGAACAGCGATGGCAGCGTGAAGCCCATGCCCTCGGTCCCCATGTTGAAGCCACCCAGGGAATAGACGATCGGTATCGGCAGCGCCCCGGAGAACGGCGTCTGCAACACCATCATGTTCTGCCCGTTGTTGATATTGAATCCGTTGGTGCCGAGATAGTTTCCGGTCGTCACATTGAGATTCGTCATACCCAGGCCGAGCATCGGAACGGAGAAGTTGGACAACGTCGTGCCGACCGGCGAGTAGATACCGTTCTGCGTCGGGATGAGGACATGTGCATTGAACTGGCCTGCCTGCCCCAGCCCCAGTGGAGCCTTGATGCCGTTGGCCCACATGGGAATCGACAGCACGGTCTGCGGAACGTTCACGGCACCGCCGTCGACCACCAAGGTGGGCGCGGTCGCCCACCATCCGGTCTCCATCCCCAGCGGGAATGTGTAGTTTCCCGCACCCATCGGGACCCAGGCCGTCACGTTCGGCAAGGTGCCATCGGGCAGGATTCGGACCGAGTCGGGCAAGATGCCCAGCGGGTCCAGCGAGGCCGGGATCTTGATGTTGAGCCCGCTCGGTGTCTGCACAAAGGTGTTGGTGATGGTTGTCAGGCCGCTGGCCTGAAGCAGCGGCCAGTTGTAGCCCGCCGTGAACTTGTCCTGCTCGGCGATCAGTCCGTCGACGATGTCGCTCAGGGGCGGAAGCTGGTTGACGACGGGCCCGATGATGGGGTTGTTGAACACACCGTCAAGCGCGTTGGCCAGACCATTGAGCAGGTTGGCGCCCGGGATGGTCGTCGGCAGTGGCAGGTCGACGAAACCCTGCCCGGGAATCTTGATCGCGGGAATGACTCCCGGAACAGCCGTCGGGAGCGGAGTGCTTGCGAGGTTCCGCAGCACATCGGGAAGGTCGGCAATGCTGGTCAGATTGGAGTGGGTGAGGCTCGTCCCGAACGTCGGGAGCAGCCCTCCGGATCGCTGGGCGATGGGATTCCAGATGCCTCCGGCAGCCGATCCAATCGCATTAGTCCCGGATAAGTAGTTATTGAGCGCGTCCTTAGAGTCGGTGACCGCGCCTTTGTAGTCCGGCGCTGCCGCGGCCGCCTGTGCGGTGGGCCCGACAAAAGCCAAGCTGGCAGTCGCGGCGACGGCGCCCGCCGCGGTCACGGTGCGTTGGACGACGACCTTTTTGGATGACTTTCGATGCCGCTTGGACAAAACCGCAACCCTCTCCTTTGAGGAAACCTGAAACGTGAGCAGCACTGTAAACGTGTGACCCACCTCATAGTCGTTATTTGAAAATCGTGTCTACCTGCGATTTGTTTGGTAACACTGCGTGCCCAGACCAGCCCCGGTCGCTGCGGGCAGCGCAAGGAGGGGCCTTACTCACGCAAAGTGATTGACGAAAGTTTGCTAGAGACGTCAACAAGCGTTTACGGCGAGCAACCTGGCGGCCGAAGCAAACATGCAAACCTCCCGGCCATCGGGGTACTACAACCCCAGTAGACGACCGTCAATTTACGTTCACGCCTGAATCCATTTTCGCGTTTCGCATATATCCAGGAACCGAATAGCCCATGATGTCCGAGACGTACTCGTAGATTGCTGGGATTTGTGTTCCAGGTCACACAGGGAGCCGCATTGATTGCCGTAGCCGCAACCACTCTGAGCTGCGTCTGCGCGGGCCACCTGCGATGACCACACAAGACGAGCGCCGCGCCACCACTGATGGCGTTGCGGCGATCCAGGATTGGACGACCGGATACGTCAAACGCCACCCCCTGGAATCACTCAAGACCGTCGGCGAGCAGTTCATGCTCGGTGTCCGCACTATCCAGTGGTTCTTCATCGACCTATTCACCGGCCAATTCCAGTGGCAGGAGTTCGTCAGGCAGGGCGCCTTCCAAGCCGGCACCGCCGTCGTGCCCGTCATTCTGGTCACCCTGCCCATCGGTGTCACGCTCTCCATCCAGTTCGCGCTGCTCGCCGGGCAGGTCGGTGCGACATCGCTGGCCGGTGCGGCCAGTGGCATCGCCATCATCCGGCAGGCCGCCTCACTCGTAGCCGCTCTCCTGATGTCCGCGGCCGTGGGTTCGGCCATCACTGCCGACCTCGGCTCGCGCACCATGCGTGAAGAGACCGACGCCATGGAGGTCATGGGCGTCTCGGTGATCCGGCGACTCGTCGTCCCTCGCTTCGCGGCCGCCATCATGATCGGTATCGCGCTCACCGGAGTCGTCTGCTTCGTCGGGTTCCTCGGCGCCTACCTATTCAATGTCTATTGGCAGAACGGCGCTCCGGGCAGCTTTGTCACAACCTTCTCCGCCTTCGCGACCCCCGGCGACATGATCCTGGCCCTCATCAAGGCCGTCATCTATGGCGCCATCGTGGCAGTGGTGGCCTGCCAGAAGGGTCTGTCCACCAAGGGCGGCCCGATCGGTGTCGCCAACTCCGTGAATGCGGCCGTCGTGGAATCGATCCTGCTGCTGATGACGGTCAACCTCGCCATCAGCCAGCTGTACATCATGATGTTCCCGCGGACGGGGCTGTGACATGACCGCATCAACTTATGTACCCCCGATTGCACGGCCCTTCGTCGGCATCTACAACAAGGCGCAGAAGCCGATCACCCGGCTCGGCCACATGGTCGCGTTCTTCTTTCGTGCGATCGCCGGCGTACCCATTGTGCTGCGCCACTATTGGAAAGAGTTCCTGCGGCATCTGTCCGATATCGCCTGGGGCAACGGCTCTCTGGTGGTCGGTGGCGGTACCGCCGGTGTCATGATCGTCCTGGGCATCATCGCCGGTGGACTGGTGGCCATCGAGGGCTACAACTTCCTGGACCTGCTGGGGCTGGGGCCGGCCACCGGCATCATCTCCTCCTTGGTGAACACCCGTGAACTCGCTCCGATCATGGCCGCGATCGCCTTCGCCACCCAGGCCGGCTGCCGCTTCACCGCACAACTGGGTGCCATGCGCATCTCCGAAGAGATCGATGCCATGGACTCCATCGCGATCCGCCCCATCCCCTACCTGGTGACCACCCGGCTGATGGCGGCCACCGTCGTCACCATCCCGCTGTACGTCGCGCGCCTTGCCGTCAGCTACCTGTCCTGCCAGATCATGGTCGGGATCATGAGTGGTGGATCCATCGGTTCATACCTGCACTACTTCGGCATCGGCGTGAGCGGCATCGACATCTTCTACTCGGTCATCAAGGCGATCATCTTCGTGTGGCTCGCCTCGACCATCCAGTGCTACTACGGCTTCTACGCCAGCGGTGGCCCCGAAGGCGTGGGCGTAGCCGCAGGGCACGCCATGCGCGCCGCCATCACACTCGTGATCATCGTCAACATGCTGCTCACCATGGCGCTCTGGAGCGTCGACGCAGGTGCGAGGTTGGGTGGCTAAATGGCGGCGAATTCCTTTGAGACGGACGGCCGTGGACCATCCGAGAAACTCCTGCTGGGTACCGGCGTCGCGATGATCGTGGTGGCCGCACTGGTCACCGGCGTCATGATGCTGAAGTCCACGGGACGTCTCAACGACTTCGTCCGGGTGATTGCCGATCTCAATAACGTCGGTGACGGGCTGCCCCAAAAATCCGACGTGAAGTACCACGGTGTTCTGGTCGGCGAGGTCGATGGCGTCACCCCTGCCGCCAACGGCCAGCCCAACTTCGTGCACATCAACCTCAAGCCGCAATACGCCAAGTCCATCCCCAGCACCGCCACCGCTCGCGTTGTCCCCAGCAACGTCTTCGCGGTGTCCTCGGTGCAGCTGGTGGATCGGGGGCAGGGTGCTCCGATCCGCGCGGGCGCACACATCGCCGAGGACACCCAGCTGCCGACCGTGCTGTTCCAGACAACGGTGAGCAAGCTGCGCGATGTCCTCACCGCGACCGGTCGCGGCCGCGACGACCACTCCACCGGCATCCTGGCCGCGCTGGGAGCCGCGACCGACAACCGCCGCGTCAAGCTCCTCACCGGCGGTGCGCAGCTGAACCGCCTCATCGCCCAACTCAACGACATCGTGGTGACCGACACCGGCCCGTCCACGGTCAAGGCTCTGCTCGATGCGACCGAGGGGCTCAAGCAGACCGCACCCGAACTGCTCGACTCACTGCACCAGGCCGTCAAACCGATGCAGACCTTTGTCGAGAAACGCGAACAGCTGACCAGCCTGATCAACGGCGGCCTCACGACGGTGGGCACTACCCGGCAGGCCTTCGACAACCACACCGATCAGCTGATCGGCATCACCACAGAACTCACGCCCGTCCTCGGCACGTTCTCGAACAACGCGGGCAAGTTCCAGATGATCTTCCAGAAGATCAACCAGATGAATCAGAAATGGTTCGAGAATCCCTGGCTGTCCGACGTGGATACCGGCAACATGCGGGTGAACCTCTCGCTGACCCCCGGATACAGCTACACGCGAGCCGACTGCCCACGCTATGGCGAGCTCAAGGGTCCCAGCTGCTTCACCGCACCCGAGCTCGTGGTGCGTCCAGACCTGCCGGAAGAACTGCTTCCCCAGAACTACAAGGTGCCGCCGGACCTGCAGCCACCACGCGGAACTGTAGTGGGCCCCAACGGAAATCTGATCGCGGTCGGCCCGCCGTACGTGGTGCCCCCCGGCGGGCCGAATCTGACGGACCCGAACCCCCCACTGCCGCCGTGGCAGGCGGTGCCGGTGCCGCGCGTCCCCGGGACCGCGGATCCCGATCTCCTGGAGCCGCCGCCGCCACCACCTCCCCCGCTGCCGGCCGCACCGGTTGCTCCCGGCGCACGGGACGGTGGCGGCGCACCGATCGCACCGGCATCGTTCGGCGGGACGGTGGGCCCGGTAGGCAGCGCAGTAGAGCGCACTCAGCTCAGTGTCATCACCGACAAGCCTGCTAGCTCCTCCACACAGCTGCTGCTCGGCCCGGTCGTGCGGGGCACCACGGTCTCGCTCGCGAAGGAAGGATCCCAATGAAGTTCCGTGGTCCGTTGATCGCGCTGGTCGTCTTCATGGCGGTCGCGATGGTGCTGACGTGGCTGGTGTATGCCACGTTGCGCCGTGATGTGGCGGGCGGGACCACGGCGTACTCGGCGGTCTTCACCGATGTGTACGGGTTGCGAAACGGTGATGACGTCCGCATGGCCGGTGTACGCGTGGGACGTGTGGAGAAGATCGAACTGGTCAACAACAACCAGGCCAGGGTCGACTTCGTCGTCCAGAACGACCAGAAGCTGTACGGCAACACCCTTGCCTCCGTGACGTATCAGAACATCGTCGGTCAGCGGTACCTGGGCCTGTCACTCGGCAAGACCGGTGACACCAACGTGCTGGCGGCGGGGTCGACGATTCCTCTGGAGCGCACCGATCCTTCCTTTGATGTCACCACGCTGCTCAACGGATACGAGCCACTGTTCAGCACGCTCTCACCGGAGCAGGCCGACAATCTCACCAAGGGTGTCATCCAGTCCCTGCAGGGTGATCAGGCCTCGATCACGTCGCTGGTCGACCAAACCTCCACGCTGACAAAGACCTTCGCAGGACGCGACCAGGTGCTGGGCAATGTGATCACCAGCCTGAGCACAGTGACGGGAAACTTGGCGCAGCAGAACGACAGTCTCGACAAGGCCATCACGAACACCCGGAAGGTGGTGGCGGATTTCGACTCCCGCCGTCCGGAGCTGGTCAACTCGGTGGGCTCACTGGCACAGACCCTGCGGCGGGTGTCAAAGATCACCGACGAGGTCTACCCGTCACTCGATGAACTCATCACGCGCCAACCAGGTTTCGCCAAGCACATGGTGCAGATCGAGCCGAAGCTGGCCTTCCTCGGCGGCAACCTACCGCTACTGCTCAAGGGCTTGGCCCGTATCACCGGTGACGGCGCCTACGGCAACGCTTACATCTGCGATCTGAACATCACCGGCTTCTTCCCGGGCCTCAACGACGTGGTGCCGATCATCGTCAACGCGGCGACACCCGGCAACGTCACCCAGCACACCCCGCGATGCAGGAACCTGGCCAATGGCTGAACAAACGAGATGGCAGAAGATCAAGAACCGGCCGGTCGAGACCTACAACAAGACCTGGCTCGGGTTCATCGCGATCGCCGTGATCGGTGCACTCGTGGGCGGGATGCTGCTCGTCAAGGCAATCGGTTTCGGGTACACCACCTACACCGCCGAGTTCGCGCAGGCAGCATCGCTGCGGTCCGGTCAGCCCATCACCGTGGCGGGCATCCCGCTGGGAACGGTCACCAGCATGAAGCTGGTCGGCGATCACGTCGAGGCCAAGCTCTCGGTCAGCGATGACGTGAAGCTGGGTAAGGACACCAAGGCCGCGATACGGGTGACCACGATCCTCGGTTCCCGATACCTGGACCTGCGCCCGGAAGGACCGGGGTCGTTGCCCAACAAGACCATCGACCTCGCCCACACGGAGGTCCCCTACGACTTGCAGGCGACCCTGCAGGACGTGACGAACACCTTCGACCAGGTCGATTTCGACAAGGTGGCTCAGTCGTTGAGCATTCTGGGTAAACAGCTCGACGGGCTGCCCGAGGTGGTCCCCCAGGCCATGCAGAACATCCAGACACTGTCGGGAATCATCGCCGAACGACGCGACCAGTTGGGCACGCTACTCAAGAGCACCGAGAAGGTCACCAACACGCTGCACCGCCAGCAGCAGGGCGTGGGAACCCTGATCAATCAGGGGCAGAGCCTGATCGGCGAATTCGTGGTGCGCCGTGGCACTTTCCACGCGATGATGCAGTCGCTCACCAACCTGGTCGAGCAGCTCAGCAAGATCGTCATCAGGAACCGGCCGCAGCTCGACGACATGCTCAAGACGCTGCATCAGCTCACCGACATGCTCGGCCAGCATGACGACCTGCTGCGCAGCATTCTGCAGGTTGCACCCGTCGCGCTGCGCGGCGTCACCAACGCCACCGGCACTGGCAACGCCATCGAGTTCAATGCCCCCAACGGCCTGGCCGTCGACTCCTGGATGTGCGCAATCAGCGGTCGCGCAAAGCAATTCGGCATGATCCAGTACTTCAAGGACTGCAAATGAGTAGCGGCAGAGGTAAGGCCATCGCCGTCATCGCAACGATCGCGTTAGTGGTCGCCGCGATCGTCGGCGCAGGCGCGTACTACGTGAAGTCGCAGTTGGATCACATCACGCTGACCGCTCAGTTCGACAACGCTTCCGGACTGTACGAGTCCAATGTTGTTGCAGTACTGGGCATGCCAGTCGGCAAGATCACGAAGATCACCCCCCGATCCGGGTATGTCGACGTGGAGTTCACTGTCGACAAGGACGTCAAGGTGCCCGTCGACGTGCAGGCCGTCACCCTGTCGACATCGATCCTCACCGATCGCCAGGTCGAGCTGTCTCCCCCATACCGGGGCGGGCCGACACTCAAGGACGGCGACACCATCGGACTCGACAAGACGAAGACGCCGGTGGAATTCGACCGCGTACTGGGCATGCTCGACAGATTGTCGGTATCGCTCAAGGGCGACGGAAACGGTCAGGGACCGGTGGGCGACATCATCAATGCGGCCGCCGGAGTCGCCGACGGTAACGGCGACAAGATCAAGTCAGGCCTTGACGAGCTGTCAAAAGCGTTGCGGCTCAGCTCAGAGGGCGGAGTAACCACCCGCGAGCAGATGACGACCATCATCAAGAACGTCAGCTCACTGTTCGACGCCGCAGCGGCCAACGACGGCAAGCTGCGCGAATTCTCCACCACCATCCACCAACTGAGCAACATCATCGACGACGAGGCGCTCGGCACCGGCAACACCGGGCGCAAGCTCAATGATTTGGTGAAGCAGGCCGGCGACCTCCTGGAAGTCAACCGCGACCACATCAAGGCGGCGGTCCTCAACGGCAACACGGCACTCAAGACAGTCTCGGACAACCAACGCGAGCTCGCCGAGACCCTCGACCTTGCGCCGCTGGCCGTGGAGAACCTCTACAACATCATCGACCAGGACAACGGGTCGCTGCGCGCACGATTCCTCACAGACAAGCTGCTGTTCGAGAGCCAGACAGCCAAGGAGATCTGCAACATGATGGGCCTGCGCCAACTGGGCTGCAGCACAGGAACATTGCAGGACTATGGGCCCGATTTCGGCCTCTCCTATGTGCTCGACGGGCTCGCGGCGATGGGGCAAAAGTGATGGCTACACGCAAGCGCCTGGCAGCGATGGGCACGGCAGCGATGCTGGCGGCCACCGTCCTGTCCGGCTGTGGCACCAACGGTCTGGGAGATCTCCCGCTGCCCGCCCCCGGCGTCGGATCGGGCGGCTACCATCTGACCGCCCTGTTCTCGAACATCCTGAACCTGCCGAACAACGCCAAGGTGAAGCTGGCCGGCGCGGATGTCGGCCAGGTCGACGACATGCGGGTGAGTAACTACACCGCGATCACCACATTGCGCATCATCCACGGCGTCCGGCTCCCTAAGGGCAGCACCGCCGAGCTGCGTTCCGCGACACCGCTCGGCGACGTCTTCGTCTCGATTCGCCCCCCGGCCGGTGCCACCTCGGACTCGCCCATCCTCAAGGAGGGCGACACCATCGGCCTCGATTCGACGATGGCCGCGGCGACGGTGGAATCCGTGCTCAGCTCGGCGGCGCTCGTTTCCAACGGCGGCGCGGTACGCAACCTGACCAATGTCATCAACGGTTTCGGTAAGGCAACCGGCGATCAGGGCCAGGCGTTCGGCGATCTGATCAAGGACTCCAATCGCCTACTGGGAACGTTGAATACGCGATCGGCACAGATCTCTGATGCTCTCACCCAGACCTCGCAGTTGGCCGACCAGCTCGACACCAAGAACCAGACTCTCACCGACATCGTGAAAGAGGCCGATCCAGCCACCGAGGCGCTCGCCGCCAACACCGCTCAGCTCTCGCAGCTGGTTCTTCAGATCGGCGCCACCACCAAGCAGCTGCAGAAATTCCCGTCGATCGCGGGCACTGATACCAGCGGACACAGCGTCATCAAGGACGCGAACACGATTGCCAAGTCGTGGAATGACATCGCGCAGGACCCGACGATCGATATCAACGGCCTCAACCGGCAGATCACCACACTCATCAAATCCACCCCCAGCAACGCGATTTCGGTACGCGTCAGTATCGACAAATTGGTACTGGGATCGATCCCCGATGCCGGGTTCAAGGGCGATATCGGTTCGCACGGCCCCAAGCGCTACAACTGGGCTCAGCTGGTCGGCTCCTTCAAGTACACGCTGTGGCGTCTTCAGGAACGCGTGGTGGGCAAGGGCGTGTACGGCGAGGACGTCCCGATGCGACCGAGCGCGACCGAACCCGGCGTGATCGAGCGCGTGCCGGGACCGCCGCCGGGCGTGCCGGTGCCGGCGCCTCCCGGACAAGCCGAGCCCGCGTCGGCGCCCGCTCCTGGCCCCGTCCCCGGCACCGCACCGGCGCCCGTTCCCGCCCCCGGACCGGAGGTGATGGGCCAGTGATCAACGCGCTCGCCAATGGCCTGGTCGGCACCATCCGTGCCGGGCATCGCAAGAGAATGCTGCTCTCGGGCATCGCGCTGGCCACCGTGCTGTTGGTCGCGATCGCCTACCTCACGGTAGGTGCGCTGCGCATCAGCCCGTTCTCGGGCACGTACCGCGTCAAGGTGCAGCTGCCGGAGTCCGGTGGTCTGCTGCCCAACCAGGATGTCGCGCTGCGCGGCGTCAAGGTGGGCACGGTGCAGTCGTTGGCCATCACCCCGCAGGGTGTCGACGCGGTCGCCGAGATCCAGTCGAAGTACAAGATTCCCGTATCCGCGAAGGTGCGCGTCACCGGCCTGTCACCCGCCGGCGAGCAGTACATCAACTTCGAAGGCGTCTCGGATCAGGGTCCGTTCCTCAAGGACGGCGCCGTGATCTCTGAGGGTGCGCAGGTGCCGGTGACGTTGGCCAAGCTGTTGGCCGATGCCGATGGTCTGCTGGCGCAGGTGGATCCCAAGAAGCTTGAGCTCATCAAGAAGGAACTGAGCCTGAGCAAGGAAGGCCCGCGCAAGCTCACCGAGATCATCGACGGCGGCACCTTCTTGCTAAGCACCCTGGATTCGGTGCTGCCCGAGACCACCAGCCTGCTCAAGACCAGCCGGGTGGTGCTCACCTTGGCCGCCGACAAGAACTCGGGCATCCAAGCCACCGCCAACGAGCTGGGCCGCACCCTGCGCGGCATCGAGAAGATGCAAAACGGCTACCGCACCCTCGTCGATCAAACCCCCAAAACCCTGGGCGCCGTCGACAACCTGTTCGCCGACAACTCCGACACCATGGTGACCCTGCTGGGTAATCTCGCAACCGCCTCACGGCTGCTCTACCTGCGCGTTCCTGCCCTCAACGCCCTGTTCCCCAACTATCGGGCCTCGGTGTTCGACGCGCTGATGAGCATCATGCACGACGGCGGAATCTGGGCCACTGCAGATCTGTACCCGCGCTACGTCTGCGACTACCCGACACCGCGGCTGCCGCTGTCGGCCGCCGACTACCCCGAGCCGTTCCTCTACGCCAACTACTGCGCGGACACGGATCCGGCCGTCCTGATTCGCGGTGCCAAGAATGCGCCGCGACCTGCTGGGGACGACACCGCCGGACCTCCCATGGGCGCCGATATGGGTAAGAAGGCCGACCCGACACCGAAGGGCCGCTTCCAGGTACCCACCACCTATGGTGGACCGACACTGCCGATCGAACCGCCGAACTGACACCTGACCTGCGAATCAGATTCAAGGAGCTACTACCGTGGTCACCATGACCAAAGATGACGTCGATTCCACAAGCGACGCCGAGGCGGACAAGGTCGACGAGAAAGACGCCGCGGACACTTCCGCGGAAACCGACCCGACCGACACCGACGAGGCCGACGACGTCGACGCGGCAGAAGAGTCTGATTCGGACGCACCCAAGGCCGACGACGATGCGGATTCTTCCGGAACGTCGTCGTGGGTGCGTTATGCCGCGATCGGAGCCTTCGCGGCAATCCTGGTCGGGGCTCTGGTGTTCTCGGGTGTCGTGGGCATGAAGGTGTGGAGACAGCACCAGATCGATGCGGCCGGAGAGCAGGCACAGGCCGTCGCGGTCGCCTACACAGAGGTCTTGACCAGCGTCGAGTCAGACAAGATCGACGAGAACTTCCGGCAGATCCTCAACGGAGCCACCGGCAAGTTCAAGGACGATTTCACCCAGGCAAGCATCCAATTGCGGCAGCTGCTCATCGACAACAAGTCGGGAGCAGAGGGCAAAGTCGTGAACTCGGCAATCGAGTCCAAGTCCACGGACAAAGTCGTGATACTGATGATGGTCGATCAGAGCGTCAAGAACGTTAATGTGCGTGATCAACGTGTCGACAAGAATCGAATGAAGATCACGATGGTGAAGATCGACGGTCGCTGGCTCGCAAGCGACCTGACGTACCTCTAGGTCGGCCAGGAAAGGTCATCATGCGGATTTCTCAACTCTTGGTCCGAGGAGTTGCCGGGGCGTGTGCCGTCGCGCTGGCGATCAGCAGCGCGCCGTTGGCGTCGGCGTCGGCGCAGTCCTTCTGCGGCGAGCTCGGCGGCAATTTCGACGGGCTCTACTGCCACACCGTGGTGACCTCGCCGCGTAAGGCAGATCGCGATATCAAGGTCGCCATCCCTGAGTTGGTGGACAGCAACCCCGCTATCCGTGAGTACCTGCGCAACTTGTACAACAACTGGAAAGCCAAGGGCGCTGACATGATTCAGGACAGCTATGGCGAGGAGAACTTCCAGATCTTCAACCACGGCAGCACCACATCGATCGTGTTTCACGAGGACTACCACGCCAACGGCCCGCAGGTGAACAACGCCTACCGGACGTTCAACTACGACGGCGGTAGGCGCCTGGTGCTCGCCGATATTCTCAAGGGCGGCGATCTGAACGCCATCCCGCCGATCGCCGAGCCGTTCATCATCGAGGCACTGGATCGGGCCGCGCCGGGGCACACCCCACAGACCTATCCGTTCACGCCCGACCGGTGGACTCCGGACAAGGTGTATTCCGGCGCGTACAAGGCCTGGGCGCTGACACCGGACGAGCTGATCATCTACATGCCGGATTACCCAGTCGCCCACGACTACCCGATCGATTACTCCCCCGGCCAGCGGGTGTACTCGATGGATGGCGGCACTGTGGAAGCGCATATCCCGATTGGCGCCATCGCCCCGATCCTGAAGCCCGGGTACGGCGGCTAGAACGCAATGGGTGATGCCCGCCTACGAGCGACAACGCTTGTAGGCGGGCATTTTCCGTCTTAGGAGGATTACTCCACGCGTTCAAGTACGGCGCTGGCGCCGTGGCCACCGGCCGCGCAAATGCCCAACAGCGCCGTGCTCTTCCCGCTGAGCGCGAGCTCGTTGGCCATGGTGGTGACCATGCGGGCGCCGGTGGCGCCGAACGGGTGGCCGATTGATACCGAGCCGCCGTGCACATTCACCTTGTCGATATCGGGTGTGCCCACGGCCTCGGCGCGCCCGAGCCGGTCGGCCGCCCATTTCTTGGAACCGAGGGCCTCCAGCACCGAAAGAGTCTGCGCGGCAAAGGCTTCGTGGATGTCGACGTAGTCGATGTCGGCAAGAGTCAATCCTGCCTTCTCCAGTGCTCGCGGCATGGAGATGGCGGGCCCGATGAGCACCTCGTCGGCCGGGTCGACGCTGACATAGCTCCAGGACCGGATGGCGGCCAGCGGCTGCAGGCCGAGTGCCCGCGCCTTCTCCTCGCTCATCAGCAGCACTGCGGCGGCGCCGTCGGTCAGCGGGCTGGCGTTACCCGCGGTCACCGTGCCGTCGCGATTGAACACCGGTTTGAGCGTTGCGAGTTTCTCGACGCTGGTGTTTTCGCGGACCAGGCCGTCGCGGGTGACGCCATTGACGGGCACTACCTCACGGTCGAAGCGTCCCGACTTGATGGCGGCAGCTGCGCGATGGTGCGAGCGCACCGCGAACTCGTCCTGTGCCTCGCGGGTAATGCCGTGGATCTTGGCCATCTTGTCGGCGGACTCCCCCATCACCTCACCAGTAGTCCGCTCTTCGATCTTGGGCCGCCGCGGCAGCAGTCCGGTGAACGGCGCCAGGCTCAGAGCGGCGTCGAGGTAGTCCTTTGGCTTGGGCTTACCCAGCGCCAGCGGGGCGGCCGCGTGAATGAGCTTCTGCGGCAAGTTGACTCCGGCATTGGATGTGGAGTCGGAACCGCCGGCAATCATCACGTCGTACTCACCGCGCTCGATCGCGGCGGCCGCCGTGGTGATGGCCTGCAGGCCGGAGGCACACGCACGGGTGACGGTGTGTCCCTCGACGCCGTGCCCAAGCTTGAGATCGAGTGCGATCTCACGAGCGATGTTCGGCGCACCCGCAGGCAGGATCACCCCGCCCCAGACGATGGCCTCAATCTCGTTCGAGGAGATCTTGGTGTTGTCGAGCAGACCACGCACGGCCTCGTCGGCCAATGCGATGGTGTCGATGCGGGTGAAGTCACCGAAAGCACGGACAAAGGGAGTGCGCGCGCCCGCGACGATGACGGCGCGACGCTGAGCAGGTGCGGTCATGGCCGCGAGCTTACTCGCGAGTCAGTTCTTTGTTTACACGGGTACTAGGTTCGTAAATCGGCCCGGGTTGCGCCATGGCCCCCACGTCGCATCAGGTATTAGGCCGCTCGGTGAGTGCCGCGCCCGCAGCGATTTCCAGCGCGGCGAAAAACCCTGTGGGCCAGGGCTGCACTCGCCGTTCGAACCCGCCGGACAACAACCGCGTCAGGCCCATGCCATAGCTGGCGTAACGAACAGCGGCACGAAGACCCGCTGATCGCGGGCCATCATCACCGGCCTGCGCCAGAGCCAGCGCGAAGGCCAGGGGGATCCCTCCGTAGACGGCGCGAACCTCGGTGCGGGATTCACTGGTGGGTGCGTCGCCGCCGAACATCTGCGGCACCAGTGCGGGTTTCACGAGGGCGAAGATGCCGATTCCCGCATAAAAACCGGCTGCCGCTTTGCGCAGTGACGCGTTGTGACTCATGGAGGCGATGCTGCCAGGATGACGCGGCCCTGACACTGCCAATCGGTGCCAGATCCCGCAGGATCCATGCCAGTCGGTGTTGGAGTGCATGCGAACGCGGGCCGCTGTCAGGAAATCCGTCCCCGACAGCGGCCCACGCGTCGGCTAGGTGCCGGCGCCGGGACTGGCCGAGCCATCCGCGGTGTAGGACTTGGCTCCGGTTCCGGCCAGCTGGCCGCCCTCGACGATCAGGTATTCGTCACGGATGGGCCGGCGCTCAAAGAAGTCTTCGAGGATTTCCCGGGTACCGGCCGCATACCTGGCCTGCGCCGACAGCGTGGTGCCGGAGACATGCGGCGTCATCGCCTCGTGGGGCATGGTGCGCCATGGATGATCGGGGGCAGGCGGCTGCGGGTACCAGACGTCGCCGGCGTAACCGGCCAGCTGTCCGCTACGCAATGCATCGACCACCGCATCGCGAACCGTGATCTCGGCACGCGCGGTGTTCACGATGTACGAACCGCGCCGCATGGAATTGATCAGGTTTGCGTCGAACAGGTGATATGTCTGTGGCTGCAGCGGGGCATGGATGTCGACGATGTCCACAGAGCTGACCAGGGAGTGCACGTCTGGGTGATAGGTGAGCCCCAGCTCCTGCTCCACATGGGCAGGCAATCGACGAGTGTCGAAGTAGTGCAGCCGCACGTCAAATGGCTTGAGCCGACGCATTACTGCTTGTCCGATGCGCCCTGCCGCGATGATGCCGACATCGAATCCCTCAAGGTCGTAGGCGCGTTCAACGCTGTCGGCGATGTTCCAGCCGCCGTCGACCACCCACTGGTGCGACGGAAGGTAATTGCGCACCAGTGCCAGGATCTGCATGACGGCATGCTCAGCCACACTGATGCTGTTGCAGTACGTCACCTCGGCGACGGTGATACCCGCCTTGATCGCAGCATCCAGGTCAACATGGTCCGAGCCGATTCCCGCCGTCAATGCCAGCTTCAGCTTGGGCGCCTTGGCAATTCGCTCCGCACTGAGATATGCGGGCCAGAAGGGCTGAGAGATGACCACATCGGCGTCGGGCAGCTCCTTCTCAAACACCGAGTCGGGCCCATCTTTGTCGGAGGTAACCACTAGCTCGTGCCCCTGCGCCTCCAGGTAACGCCGCAGGCCAAGTTCCCCGGACACGCATCCCAGCAGCTCGCCCGGGGTGAAATCGATAGCCGACGGGGTAGGCAGACTCTGCCCATCGGGATAGCCGCCGATGACCGGGATCGAATCCCGGGCGTACACGGGCGGATAACCCGTCACCGGGTCGGGGTAGAGCACACACAAGATCTTCGCCATGACCACTCCTCCACGGCGGTCGTATGGCCGCCAGTTCTCTTGATGCAGATGGCTTTCCAGTCATCCGACGCGTTCGTTTCGACGCATCTTCAGTGTCCGGCGCGCCGTGGCGAGGTGTCCAAGACCAAGTTCCGACCGCCCAATAGGCAGAGCCGATCAGGGCTGGTCGAGCGGTGCCGCCGTCTGCGCCAGTGCGCGCGCCAAGAGAGACGCGGGCTCACCCGCAGTACGCACCAGCGCGACCGGTGAGCCAAGACGCGGTGCCTGCAGCTCCACGACTCGAGCACCTGCCGGCGCAGGTACGGTGGCGAACCAGGTCCGTGCGACGATGGCCGCCCAGCGGCCGGTCCCGACGAGGGCCAGCAGTGTCGCGACGGAATCAGCCTCCAGGCGAGGCGATACAGCGAGTCCATGCTCGGCAGCAGCCTCATCGATGCGATCGCGGTCGCGCATACCCTTGTGCAACAAGCACATCGGTAGACTTAGCGCTTCCGACCAGTCGATCGGGTCGGGGGCGTCACGCAGCAACCCCTCGCCCGCCACCAGCACGTAGCGCTCCTCGTAAAGCCGGGTTAGCTCGAGCCCTTCGGTCTGCAACCCGTCGTCGTAGACCACACCCGCGTCGAGTTCGAACCGGCGGATACGGTCCAGGATCTCCGTGGAGCGCAGGCTGGACTCGATCCGTACCCGCACCAGCGGGTGTTCAGCACAGAAAGCATCGGCCATCAGCGCCACACGAGTGGCTGCCCCGGGCACCACACCCAACCGCAGCTCACCGGTGAGTCCGCTGCGCAAGGCCGTCACCTCATGCTCCAGCGCGTCACGGTCGGCGAGAATCCTTCGTGCCCAAAGGACCAGGCGCTCTCCCTCCGGAGTCAAGCCCTCAAAGTTTGACCCCCGCAGGACCAGCGGGACACCCAGTTCGTGCTCGAGCTTGCGGATGGCCTCCGACAGCGCCGGCTGGGATACGTAGCACGCCGACGCAGCGCGGGCGAAGTGTCGTTCCCGCGCCAGCGCCACGAAATATTCAAGCTGACGGAACTGCATAACTCGTTCTACCACCAGCGATCGGTACCGCCTATCAGCTCAGCGGCAATGTCTCTTGGACAGATCCAGTGCTGAACTCACACACTGGTTGCCATCATCACCACCAAGGCTTGGGAGCACACCCGTCCGGATCGCCACGATCACCGGCACGCACTCCGGGTAGGCGCAGGTTTGGCTCTCCCCGGGGTGGTGCTGCTGGTCTTCGGACGGCCCGAGTTACTGGTGTACATCGTCTTCGGTTCTTTTGCCGGAATCTACGGCCGCGCCGAATCCGGCTGGCGCCGAGCACGTCACCAGATCCAGGCGGGGACTCTCCTCTGCGTGGGAGTCGCTCTCGGCGTGATGCTTTCGTCGCTGCATGCCAGAACCTCGATGCTGGTCGCGGTTGAGGTGACATTCGCGATGGCCGGATCGGTGGTGGCCGACGCGTTACGCCTGCGGCCGACGGGGCCCTTCTTCTTCCTCTTCGCCACAGGCGCCACGGCCACCGTGCCAGCGGGTCTGATCGCCCCGCTGGGCGCCATCGGACTGTGCCTGTCGACGGCATTGCTGTCGATTCTGATCGGTCTGATCGGATCATCGGGCGAGACCCCGACGCCGCGTGTGAAGCGTCGTCGCCTCCCGCCCGATGTCGGCATGCATGCGCTGCGCTACGCGCTGGCGGTCGCCGCGGCAGGCGGGACCGGAGTGCTGCTGGGCTTCGATCACGCCAACTGGGCGATGGCCGCCGCTGCCGTACCACTATCCGCCATCGACGTCGAACGGCCGTCAGATCGAGCACTTCAGGGAGTGCTGGCGCGGGCAGCCCACCGGACCGCGGGAACCGTAGCGGGCCTGATACTCACCGGAGTGCTTATGACGCTGAGTCTTCCGGCTGTCGGGGTAGGCGCACTGGTGATTGCGCTCCTGTTCCCCACCGAGCTGTTTATGGCTCGCCACTACGCGCTGACGGTTGGCTTCTTCACTCCGCTGGTGATGCTGATGACCGAATTAGCCGACCCCGCAGATCCGTTCACCCTGATCCTGTACCGCGGCCTGGACACCGTGATCGGCGTCGCCGCCGGGGTGACAGCCGCCGCGCTGGTAGGCAGACGGCATGCCAGGCGCCGCTAGACCCGCGCCAGATCCTTGGCTAGACGAGTGGCACCGACGCTCATGTAACCGCCGGTCAGCACTACCAACGCGGCAGCACTGACGCGAGGAATGTCGCCTCGGATCAGATGCGCGGTGCCGTGCACGGTGTCGGTGACATCGACCATCAGCGCGAGCCGCTGCCACCGGAATTGCTCAGAGGTGGGCGAGGTCAGGTAGCCGAGACCGAGAGCAATCGCGCGAACACCGAATATCCTTGTCATGTAGACCAGTTCGGGTGTCCCGGAGACGCGGCTGGCCTTGGCGAGCACGTTGGGCGCAGCCAGGGAGACGACGCCCAACACGATCCTTCCGATGGCCAGGCCCCGGAGCGCACCCGCGAGACCGCCGTTGGCAGATTCTGGAGTCATATGGGCCATCGTGCCAACAAGCCAATTCATCAAACCGGTCGTTGCGTGCCAGATGTGCTCGGAATCAGGACATCCGGTCTAGAGAATTTCGTCGACGGCCTCGGTCGGGCGTGCCATGCGAGTGCCCTTGGCAGTCACCACGAACGGACGCTGAATCAACCGGGGATGCGCAACCATGGCGTCAAGAAGTGCATCGTCGGAGGCGTCCGCAAGGCCGAGTTCCTTGTATTCGGCCTCACCGGTGCGCACCGCCTCACGCACAGTGAGATCCGCGTCCTTGATCAGCTTTTTCAGCTGCGCCTTGGTGAGTACATCATCGAGGTACTTCACGATGGTCACGGTGGCGCCCGCCTCCTCGAGACGTGTCAGCGCCTGTCGAGACTTCGTACACCTGGGATTGTGGTAAATCGTCGCGTCCACGCATTCAACCTACAGGTAGCCCCGATAGATCTCTTCTGTCACAAGGGTTTCTGGTGTCACATCACCCGAGCCACTTGTCGGTGGGCAGAGTTAGTGTTCGAACATGTATTCGATTGTAGTGTTGGAGGCGGCGGTTGATGCCTTCTGTGCTGATGCGGTCGATGCGTTGAGCGCTGCTGAGACGTTGGTGGTGTTGGCCCGGTTGGAGGTGGTGCAACGTCGGCTCGGAGCCGCCGGGCTGGGATTAGTTCCGAGGGTGATTACCCAAGCCTCACCGGTCGAACTCGGCGGTACCTCGCATGCCGACGTGTTGTCGCGGCGGTTGCATATCAGCAAGGGTGCGGCCCGACGCCGGATCGCCGATGCCGAACAGTTGGCGCCCCGACGGGCGGTGACCGGCGAGGTGTTGGCGCCCGTATTGCCGAATGTGGCTGCGGCCTTTGCCCGGGGTGAGATCGGGGATGAACACGTGCGGATCGTGCGGCAGTTCTTCGACAAGCTGCCGGTGGTGGTGGATGCGCCGACCCGTGAGGCCGCCGAACAACAACTGGCCACCATGGCCGCACAGTTTGGGCCCGAGCACCTCCGGGTGGGCGCCGACCGCATGATGGCCTTGCTCAACCCGGACGGACAGTTCTGCGATACCGATCGGGCACGCCGCCGTGGGATCAGCATCGGACAACAAGGCTTCGACGGCATGTCACCGATCTCCGGGTTGTTGGATCCGGAAACCCGCGCCTACCTGGATGCGGTGTTCACCAAACTGGCCGCACCCGGCATGTGCAACCCGAACGACCAAACACCAGTGGTCGATGGGGAACCCACACCCGAAGCCGCCGAAAGTGATCGACGATCGTCGGCCCAACGCCACCACGACGCCCTGCGGGCCTGCCTGCGATCCACCTTGGCGAGCGGCGACCTGGGCTCACACCACGGCCTACCGGTGTCCGTCATCGTCACGACCACACTCGCCGAGATCGAAGATGCCGCCGGGATCGCGATCACCGGCGGCGGCACTCGCCTACCCATGCGCGATGTCATCCGCATGGCTACCCACGCCCACCACTACCTGAGCATCTTCGACGACAACGGCCGCCCCCTGCACCTAGGACGCTCCAAACGCATCGCCTCAGCAGATCAGCGGATCGTGTTGCACGCCAAAGACCGCGGCTGCACCCACCCCCACTGCACCACCCCCGGATACCTGTGCCAAGCCCACCACATCAGCGAATGGGCCGCCGGCGGTGGCACCGACATCGACAACCTCACCTTCGCCTGTGCACCGCATCACCGCCTCCTCGACCACGGCTGGACCACCCGAAAACACACCGACGGCACCACCGAATGGATACCCCCACCACAACCAGAGATCGGTGCTTCAGAGCTTCCGGGTCAGGCTGGGCATGATGACGTCGTTCACCAGGGTGCGAACGGTGTTGGCCGTCGGCGATCTCACGGGCATCAACGAACGGAACACCAAGTACCCCGGTAATAGATCCCAAAGCTCCTCATTGATGGCGGCTGCCTCGATCTCGCCGCGTTCCACAGCTGCGGTAAGTACGTCATCGAGCAACAACTTGCGCTGATCGATGAACTTCGTCCGAAATGCCTTGGTCAAGTCTGGGTTTCGCTCAATTTCGATCAGCAGACCACGCATGACGGGCGTATTGCGCCGAACGTCAGCGAGCGCGTTCATCCCGATCTGCAGCAGATCCTCGCGTAGCGAACCGGTATTCGGCCGGATCAGCTGCGCACGCATTCCCTCGATGAAGGCCGCCAGCACCAGTTCCGCTTTCGACGGCCAACGCCGATAGATCGTCGCCTTACTCGCCTTCGACTCCGCGGCGACTTCGTCGACCGACAGCCGGTCGTACCCATGCTGCTGCAGCAGTCGCAGGGTGACAGCGAGCAGCTCCACCTCGCGCGGCGTCCACTGGGAGGCCTGTCGCTTCTTCGCCACCTTAGTCAACCCCGTTGACACGCCATTCGTCATGGGAGTACGGTACCGTACCGTTCTACACAAGTCGGTCAGCGACTATCGAGAGGGCGTGGACGCTGGTGCAGGGCTGGTTCTGGAGTTTCCTCAAACGCTGGTGGACATTCATCGTCGCGGCGGCCGTAGTGGCGGTAGTGGCCTTCGGAGTGACACGGCTGCACGGCATTTTCGGTTCAAACATCGAACTGTCACGTCCTGGCACCGAGGCCATGGAGAACACCAACTACAACCCCAAACGCGTCCTTCTCGAGGTCTTCGGTACGCCGGGGAGCACCGCCACCGTCAACTTCCTCGATGAGATGGCTCAGCCTCATCGCGTCGACAACGCCGCCCTGCCCTGGTCTCACGAGCTCGTGACCAACGACCCCACCTTGTTCGCCGACCTGCGCGCACAGGGCAGTGGTGACGTGACGGGCTGCCGCATCACCGTCGACGGCATCGTCAAAGACGAAAGGACTGTCACCATCGTGAATGGCTACACCACCTGCCTGGACAAGTCCGCATGAGCGCCGGTCACGCCCAAGAATCGCGGGCAGCGAGGATCATCCGCAGGCTCGCGGTGCCAATTGTGTTGTTCTGGGTGGCCATCGCGGCGGTGACCAACGCCACCGTGCCCCAATTGGAGGTGGTGGGTGAAGAACGGTCTGCCCCGCTGAACGCCGCCGATGCGCCGTCGACACTGGCGATGAGGCATATCGGCAAGGTTTTCAACGAGTTCGACTCGGACAGTTCGGCGATGGTTGTACTCGAGGGCGACAAACCCCTTCGCGCGGAAGCACATCAGTACTACGACACACTGGTGCAGCGACTCAAGGATGACCGCGAGCACGTGCAGCACGTCGCCGACTACTGGGGCGATCCGATCACGGCAGGCGGCTCCCAGAGCAAGGACGGCAAGGCCGCCTACGTACAGGTCTATGTCGCCGGTAATCAGGGCGAGGCGCTTTCCAATGAGTCCGTCGACGCCGTGCGTCGCATTGTGGCTGACACACCAGCTCCAGACGGGGTCAAGGCCTACGTGTCCGGTGAGGCTCCCACCATCACCGATCAGTTCGAGGTAGGTAACGCAGGTTCCGCCCAAGTCACGATCATCACCTTCGCCGTTATCGCGATCATGCTGCTGGTCGTCTACCGATCACTCACCACCACGGCACTGGTTCTGGTAACAGTCCTGGTGGAACTGTCGGCGGCCCGCGGAATCGTTGCAGCACTGGGACATACGGGCGTCATTGGCCTCTCGACATATGCCACGAATCTGCTGACCATGCTCGCCATTGCCGCCGGTACCGACTACGCGATATTTTTCGTCGGCCGTTACCAAGAGGCACGCTCGGCCGGTGAGGATCGTCTGGCCGCCTACCACACGATGTTCAAGTCCACCGCGCACGTGATCGTCGGATCGGGTCTCACGGTCGCGGGCGCATTGCTCTGCCTGTCGTTCACACGGTTGCCCTACTTTCAGACTCTGGGCCTGCCCGCAGCGCTCGGGGTGTTGGTGACATTGGCGGCGGCCCTCACCATGGCACCGGCCGTGATGGTAATCGGAAGCCGTTTCGGGCTGCTGGACCCCAAACGCGCGATGCGTACCCGCGGCTGGCGCCGTATCGGCACCGCAATCGTGCGCTGGCCCGGACCTATTCTCGTCGTCTCATGCGTCGTCACGCTTGTTGGATTGCTCGCATTGCCGGGGTACAAAACCACTTACGACGGCCGCATCTACATGCCGGGCTCGGTTCCGTCCAACGTGGGGTACGCCGCCGCCGAGCGACATTTCTCCGTCGCACGCCTGAACCCCGAGCTTCTGATGATCGAAACCGATTTCGATATGCGTAACCCCGCGGGAATGGTCTTGCTGGAACGCGTCGCCAAATCCGTTCTACATGCCCGCGGCGTGGCCCTGGTCCAATCGATCACCCGCCCGCTCGGTACACCGATCACCCACTCCTCTATTCCCTTTCAGATCAGTGCATCAAGTGCCAGCCAGCTGATGAATCTCTCGCAGCAGGAGAACCAGGCCCTGTATCTGTCCCAACAGGCCGATCAGATGACGCGGACCATCGCCGTGCTGAAACAGCAGCTGGCACTTCAACAACAAAGTGCGGCCATCACGCATGAACAAACCCAGGGATTCCAGCAGACCGTGGCGGTCGCACAGGACCTGCGGGACAAGATCGCGAACTTCGATGACCAGTTCCGGCCCATACGCAACTACTTCTACTGGGAGCCGCACTGCTTTGACATCCCCTTCTGCGCGGCGCTGAGATCGGTCTTCGACGCGCTGGACGGTATTGACGAACTCGTCGACGCACTCCAAACCGTCACCGGAAGCCTCAACAAACTCGACGCTTTGCAGCCCAAACTCGTGGATCTCATTCCGCCCCAGATCGAGATACAGGAGAAGAACCGCGACCTGACCCAGTCCAACTACGCCATCAACAACGGCACCAATACGCAGAATGCGGAATCCACCCGCACCGCAACAGAGTTGGGCAAGGCCTTCGATGATGCGAAGAATGATGATTCCTTCTACCTGCCACCGGAGGCATTCGATAACCCCGCGTTCAAACGCGGCATGAAACTGTTCATGTCCCCGGACGGCAAGGCCGCGCGCATGATCATCACTCACCAAGGGGATCCGCAGACCTCCGAGGGCATCGCACACATTGACGCGATCAAAGATGCGGCCTTCGATGCCGTCAAGGCAACACCATTGGCTGACGCCAAGATCTATGTGGCGGGAACCGCCTCGGCGTACAAGGACATCGCCGACGGCCAGAAATACGATCTGCTGATGGCCGCGTTGGCCTCGCTCGGCCTCATCCTGCTCATCATGATGTTCCTCACCCGCAGCCTGGTCGCGGCACTCGTGATCGTGGGGACCGTCGCACTGTCGCTGGCCGCATCGTTCGGGATGTCAGTAGTGGTGTGGCAGTACATCTTCGGCATTCCGTTGTACTGGGTCATCTTCCCGCTGGCCGTCATAATCTTGCTGGCGGTCGGAGCAGACTACAACTTGCTGCTGATATCCCGATTCAAGGAGGAAACGGGCGCGGGCCTGAAGACAGGAATCATCCGCGCCATCGCCGGCACCGGCGGCGTCGTCACCGCCGCGGGCTTGGTCTTCGCGGTAACGATGTCGTCCTTCATCTTCAGCGATCTGCGCGTGCTCGGCCAGATCGGTACCACCATCGGCCTCGGCCTGCTGTTCGACACCCTGGTGGTGCGGTCGTTCTTGACCCCGGCGATCGCCACCATGCTGGGCCGCTGGTTCTGGTGGCCCCTCAACGTGCGCACGCGTCCAACTCCCAAACCCTTTGGGCCAAAACCAGTCGCACCCGATGACGCGACCGGACCGATCTCGGTGGGCACATAGCGCATACCTGGCCGGTTCTGCGACTCAGTCACCCGCAACACGCATCGCGTGGTGCGCCCGGCGTAACAACGGGTAAGCGATCACGATGAGCAGGACACCTAACGGCCAGCCCATAAGGACTCGCGCCGCAGCCAGCGCCAACAGGCTTTCCGTGTCGTAGAGGTCTTGCTGCACAACGAATCGCGCGACATTGGCAAGCACTCCCGAAAATGTCATCAGTACGTACGCCAGGAATGCCGGCGGAACACTGCGCCAACGCGTCCCGTGGTCAAGCAGCCAACCCCACGCACAGCCCGCCAACGGCCATCGCATCAGGATTGACACCGTTCCCGCAATCGCCGCGAGCAGACTTCTCCAGATTCCTATGACGAAATAGCCTCGCGCATCGCCCATTCCCCACGCAACGAGTAGTGCAACACCCACGGAAGCGGCCCCGATCAGTGCACCACGGGCCGTCCTGCCCATTGCGATCTGAAAGCACACGATCGCCAGGGAAGTTCCCAGGGCCGCAACGCTTGCCACCAATAATCCAGCTCCCGGCGCAAGGACCGCGAACACCGCCGTGGGAAACGCCGCGTGCAAGATCGCTGCCGCGCCACCCAGCCGACGAACCAGCACACGCCACAATGCGGCGTCACTGCTGGCCGTCTCGCTTTTTTCGGGTTCGCCTAACATCTCGACCTGAATGTACACAACTGTGCACAAAATGGTCAAGATGCTTGGCCTCTCGGCCGAAATATGCTGGGCTCTAATCAGTCTCGCGGTAGCGAGAGCGTACGACCTATCTCGGCGATCACCTCGGCGCGCAACGCTTCATCATCCATATCTGCCAGCCCAAACCCCGCACGCAAAACTGGACCGAGCAGGCGCCAGCCGTATTGCAGCGCCGTCGCATGCGCCGCGGCAAGCTGCGCCCCACGCTCGGTGGGAAAGTTGGGGCGCGCCTGATCCAGGACCCACTCCATTCCTGGTCTGCGTTCCTGCAGCTCGGCGATCGGATAGCCATCAAGGGCAGACCGCACGAGAACGCGCATGTGCAGGTCGCCGAGTTCCTGGCGCTCCGCGTCCAACTCGCCAGATGTAGCCAGCTCGACGCCCCTATCGGCGAGATGCTGCAGTGTGGCGGCTAGTAACTGCTGTTTAGTACCGAAATATCGGTGTATCAGACTGTGATTGACGGCCGCATGCGTCGCCACATCACGCAATGAGGTCGAACTAGGCCCCTTCGCGGCGAAGAGTTCTGCAGCTGAAGCAAGGATGGCCTGCACGATCTCGGCACGGCCGAGCGGCCTATCGTGATCCGGTTCGCGTTTGCTCATGGCAACCGCGCCCATCGGCATATGGCAGCTGTCGCCGGATCGGTCAGCTGAAACAAACGCTGTGGGGTGGCAGATAACACAACACAACAGTCTAGAGGGCCCGAATCGGGCTCAGGATGCTTAGCCCCCGTGGTTCGTCCGCGTTAGCCGTGGCGGATCAACGAACGCTCAACGGAAACGTACTGATTCCCCGCAGCGCCGCATTGGATGTGTAGGTGGGCTCAGCGACCATGTGGGCGTGGGGAAACCGGGCAGTCAGAGCAGATAGCGCGAGCCTTGCTTCCAGCCGCGCCAACGGGGCACCCAGGCAGAAGTGCGGACCAAGGCCGAACGCCAGGTGTTTGGCGTCGGAACGCCGTGGGCGGAAAGTGTCAGGGTCCTCGTAGACAGCCGGATCACGTTGTGCCGCAGCAAGAAGTATCAAGACCAATTCCCCCTCTGGCAAGGTCGCCGCACCGGCGGTCATGTCCTGTGCCGCGGTACGCATGACCATCTGTACGGGAGGGTCGAAACGCAGTGTCTCTTCGACCACCGCCGAGGCATACTCCGCGTCGGCTCCCAGTTCCCGCCAGTGCCGCGGCTGACGCAACATGGCCAGCGCCGCGTTCCCGATCAGGTTGACCGTGGTGATGTGGCCGGCCAGGTACAAGATCACACACATGGTGACGATCTCCTCGTCGGTGAGGCGATCGCCACCGGCTTCGGCATCGATGAGCGCCGACAGCAAGTCCGAACCGGGGTGACGTCGCCGCGAGGCAACCAGCTCCGAGAAATAGGCACGCATGTCCGCATCCGCCTGTACTTGAGCAGTGTTATCCGGGGCCTCACCGGTGAGCGCGAACACGAGTCCGGGTGAGCCGTTGAGCAGCTTGGTCGTGTCAACCACCATCGACTCATCGCCGGGCGGCACCCCCAGGATCCGTGAGATCACGGTCACCGGCAGCGGGTACGCGTAGTCGGCAATAAGATCGAATGTGCCCATTTCTGCTGCGCTGTCGAGTAATTCGTCGATGAGCAGCTGAACACTCTCGGTCATCGCATTGACAACCTTGGCGTTGAACGCTTTCTGGACGAGGCCGCGCAGCCTGGCGTGGGCCGCCCCGTCTAGACCCAGAAGTGACGGCTCGCGTGCGGGCGCCGGACTACCCGCCCGCTGGCGTATATGGGCGTGACGAGCGTCCGAGGAGGCCAGCGGATGCCGAAGCATGGCATTGCAATCATCGAAAGTCGCCAGCACGCTGACCGGCAGGCCCTGCGGACGCACAGCGCCGGTCCTGGCCAACTCCCGGATTTCTCCATAGAGCGGATAGGGATTCGCCCTATCGCCCTCATCCAGGAGACGGCGGAGCAGCGGATCTACGTCAGTTTGTACACGCATGTCTACATAATGCACATCCCTGCTGAGATGGGCCTGTGAAAAGCGTGCCGCCTAGCTGGGCTGGGTCCACGGCTCCGTAGGCAGCGGGGCCCCAGTCTCCAAGAACGACTTGAGGTTTGACAGCACCGCAGCCCACCCACCGCTGGCCTGGGCATACTCCGACGGGTCCGCAAGGTCGGCGTGCTGAACGGTCAGCCGCACGATGCCCTGATACGGCTGAATCAGGAAGGTGACGGTGGATACGGGAGCGTCGGCGCCGCCGGCCGGGTCCGCCCACGTAGTGACCAGCTTTCGGGGCGGATCAGCCTCCACGACCGTGCCGACGACGTCGGCGACGCCGGACCCGTCCACCCGCTGATGCTCCCAACGTGAACCCTGCTGCCAGTCAGACACATTCGAGTGCCCCCAATACCGGCCGCTGAGTTCGGGGTCGGTAATGGCCTGCCACACCTTCTCGGGCGTGCTGTTGATGTAGGTGGTGTAGACGAAAGTTGGTTGCGACATCTCCGGCTCCTCGGCTCGCTGCTTAAAAGCGCTCAACGCCCGCAGCCGCGGGCGTTCGAACTTGTCAATCCACCGTTCCTGAATCTCATGCAGTGGAACGGGATTGAGATAGTGCAGCTTCTCCCGGCCCCGTCGCACGGTAGTAATCAGGTTGGCAGATTCCAGTACACCCAGATGCTGAGTAGCCGATTGCCGCGTCATCCGAACGCCGTCGCACAGCTGACTGAGGGTCTGGCCGTTACGTTCGTGCAGCCGGTCCAGCAGCTCCCGCCGAGTCCGGTCGGCGAGCGCCTTGAAGACCATGTCCCAATGAGAATGGCCGGGTGCTGGCTGCACCCGGCCATTATGCAGGTATTTACCTGCCTATTGCAACGGGGGCCTCACGCGAGACCTTTACCTTGCTGAATCGCACACCCTTGTCGGCGACCTTGCCGTACTTGAGGACGGGCAGCTCACGGAAGTAGTTCTGGTACGAGCGCCACGGTGCCAGCGGCACCTGGTGCGGGACCGCGCTCTCCGCGCGGGTCACATACCCGGAGACCAAGTCCTCCAGGAACGGCAGCCGCTCAGTGGTCGGGGGCTCGACGGGCCACACCACCGTCTGGCCCTCTTTGTCCATGTACTTGAGCAAGCGGCAGGCGTACTGCGATACCAGATCGGCACGGAGAGTCCACGATGCGTTGGTGTAACCGAAGGTGAAGAGGAAGTTCGGCAGCCCGGTCAGCATCAAACCCTTGTAGCTCACCGAGTCCGCGGGGTTCACCGGCACACCGTCCACCACAGGCTTGAGCCCGCCGGCCAGCTGAACATTCAAACCCGTTGCGGTCACGATGATATCGGCCTCGAGCTCTTCGCCCGACTCCAGCAGGATGCCCTTGGGAGTGAACCGCGCGATGCGGTCGGTGGCTATGGAGGCAGTGCCCTTGCGCAGCGCGCGGAACAGATCCGAGTCCGGCACCACACACAACCGCTGATCCCACGGGTTGTACTTCGGGGTGAAGTGCTTGTCCAGATCGAAGTCGGGCAGCTGTCGCTTCAGGAGTGCACGCAGGATGCCCTTCATGCGCTCCGGGTCGCGGCGGCTCGTCTGGTAGCTGATGAAGCTGACCATCTGGTTCTTCCACTTCACGATCGGGTACGCGATCGAGGCCGGAAGCTTGCCCTGCAGCGCCACCGCGAGCGCGTCCGTCGACGGCAGCGACACCACGTAGGTAGGCGAACGCTGCAGCATGGTGACGTGCCCCGCGGTTCCAGCCATCGCGGGAACCAATGTCATGGCTGTCGCACCACTGCCGATGACAACGACCTTCTTGCCGGCGTAGTCCAGGTCCTCCGGCCAGTGCTGCGGATGGATCACCTGGCCGGTGAAATCTTCGACACCCTCGAACTCCGGCGTGAAGCCCTTGTCGTAGTTGTAGTAGCCGGTGCACGCCAGGAAGAACCGCGTGGTGAACTCGACGATCTCACCGGCGTGCTCGGCCCGCACCGTCCAGAGTCCCTGCTCGGAGGACCACTCGGCGCCGACGACCTTGTGACCGAAGCGGATCTTCTTGTCCACGCCGAACTCGCGGGCGGTGTCGGTGACGTACTCACGGATGGAGGTTCCGTCAGCGATGCCCTTGGTGCTCGTCCACGGGCGGAAGTTGAAGCCCAGGGTGAACATGTCGGAGTCGGAGCGGATGCCCGGGTAGCGGAACAGGTCCCAGGTACCACCGATGCGCTCGCGCGCCTCGAGCACCACGAAGTCCTTGCCCGGCAGGTCACGGGCGACATGGCAGGCCATGCCGATCCCCGAGATTCCGGCGCCCACGATGACAATCTCGACATGTTCGGTCATGAGAGCTAGGCTATCGACGCAGTGTCGAGAAAGTCAACAGTGTGTCGATAACTTTATAGAATGCGCAGGTAGAAGTGACAAAACCGGCAACGCGAGGCCGCAAAACCACGCGCCCCTCCGGGGACGAGCGGATACAGGCCATCCTGACCAACACCGAGGAATTGCTCGGTCAACGCCCACTGACGGACATCTCCGTCGATGATCTAGCGCGTGGAGCCGGCATCTCGCGGCCCACGTTCTACTTCTACTTCTCCTCCAAGGAGGCCGTGCTCCTCACGCTGGCCGAGCGAATCATCGAAGAGGCCGACGCGAACGTCGCCGGGATCAACCCCGCAGCCATGACAAGCCCCGCCGAGTATTGGCGCGCCGTGATCAAGGCCTACTTCGACGCCTTCGGTTCTCACCGGGCCCTCACCGTCGCGTTGTCCAGTATGCAAGGAACAAGCCCCGAGCTGGATCAACGCTGGTCCGAAGTGACGGAGAACTGGGTCTCCAACACGACGCTGGGCATTGAGGCCGAACGCACTCGCGGCGCCGCGCCGAACACCATCCCGGCCCGCGACATCGCCATTGCTCTCAACCTCATCAACCAGGCGATGATGCGAGCCACCTTCACCGGGCAGCAGCCCGCGGTCGACGACGGCAAGGTGGTCGATACGCTGCTCCACGTCTGGCTCAATGCGATTTATGGAGGGGTCTGTGCGAATTCGTAGTGCGGTGCTGCACGCGGCACCGATCGAAAGGCCATACCGCGACACACACCCACTGAAAGTCGTTGAACTCGAGCTCGACCCACCGGGTCCCGGTGAGGTGCTGGTCCGGATCGAAGCCGCGGGGCTGTGTCACTCGGATCTGTCAGTCGTCGACGGCAACCGGATACGTCCGGTGCCCATGGCACTCGGACACGAGGCCGCCGGTGTCATCGCCGAAGTCGGCCCCGGTGTTCGCGACGTCTCCCCCGGCGACCATGTGGTGCTGGTGTACGTACCGAGCTGTGGCGCCTGCAGGTACTGCTCGTCGGGCCGCCCCGCGCTGTGCCCGGACGCCGCGGCGGCCAACGGCCGCGGTGACCTCATCCGCGGGGGTACCAGACTGCACGGCCTCGACGGCTCCGAGGTCCGACATCACCTGGGCGTCTCAGGCTTCGCCGATCATGCCGTGGTGGACCGTAATTCGGTGGTCGTCGTCGACAAAGACGTACCACTGGACACGGCAGCGCTGTTCGGGTGCGCCATGCTGACCGGCTTCGGAGCGGTCACCCACACTGCGTCCGTGCGCCCCGGCGATTCGGTCGCGGTCCTCGGATTGGGTGGTGTGGGGCAGGCCGTGGTGATGTCCGCGGCAGCCGCCGGCGCCGGCGAGGTGCTGGCCATCGACCCGGTACCGGCCAAACGCGAGCTGGCCCTTGAGCTCGGAGCCACCAGCGCGTGTGCACCCGACGAAGCGCCCGGCGGACACGACTGGGTGTTCGAGGTGGTCGGATCGGCCGCCGTGCTGGAGCAGGCATACGCACTCACCGGCCGTGGCGGGGGCACCGTATCGGTGGGTCTGCCACATCCGGATGCACGAATCAGCCTGCCCGCGTTGAGCATCGTCGCCGAGGGCCGCAGCATCCTGGGCTCCTACATGGGATCGGCACAACCGCAACAGGACATCCCGGCGATGCTGGCACTGTGGCGCGTCGGACGGTTGCCGGTGGAAAAGCTGAAGTCGGGCGAGCTGCCCCTCGATGACATCAACATCGCGCTGGACGCACTGGCCGACGGACTCGCGGTGCGTCAGGTGCTGCGCCCATGACCAAGCCGGACCTGCCCACCAAAACCGACTTCCCGGTGCACCGTCGGCACCAAACCCGTTGGGCCGATAACGATGTCTACGGGCACGTCAACAATGTCGTGTACTACGCCTGGTTCGATACCGCCGTCAACGGCTGGCTGATGGAAGCCGCTGGGTGCGATATTCGCGACCTGCCCGCCATCGGCGTCGTGGCCGAAACCTCGTGCAAGTACCTGGCCGAGGTGTCCTTCCCAGACGAGCTGTCCATCGGCTTGGCACTGGAGCACCGCGGTCGCACCAGCGTGATCTATAAGCTCGCGGTGTTCAAGGTCATCGACGGTGTTGTCGAAGACGCTCCCCGCGCCCTGGGCCGATTCGTCCATGTCTACGTGGACTCCGAGGCCCGCACACCTGTCCCCATTCCCGAGCAAGTCGCGACAGCTCTCGAACAGTTGAGGTAAATACACATGCCAGCCCTGCAGCGCACCGAAGGCATCTACACCCTAGAGCTCGGCACCGACGAGAACCGTTTCACGACAGCGAATATCGAGCAGATCAACGCACTGCTCGACGAGGTGCTTGCCGACGAAACCCCCTCGGCACTGGTGGTGACCGGCAGCGGCAAGTTCTTCTCCAATGGGCTCGACGTCGACTTCCTGGGCGCCAACCCCGACAAACTCAGCTGGTACATCACCGAGGTCCAGAAGATTCTGGCGCGTTTCCTCGTGTTCCCCACCCCCACCGTCGCCGCCGTCAATGGTCACGCCTTCGGCGCCGGAGCCATGGTCGCGCTGGCATGTGACTACCGGGTGATGCGCACCGATCGCGGCTTCTTCTGCCTGCCCGAGGTTGACCTCGGCATGCCGTTCACTCCCGGTATGTCCGCGCTGTGTCAGGGCAAGATGACGCCGCAGGCGGCATCGGCCACCATGCCCAGCGGCCGTCGGCTCGGCGGATCCGAATCGCTGAACTACCAGATCGTCGACGCGGCCGTTGCCGAGGACCAGGTGCTTTCCACCGCAACGAGTTTCGTGGCACCCCTGGTAGGCAAGAACCGGGATACGCTGGGCACCGTCAAATACGGGATGTACGGGTCAATCGTGCCACTGCTGCTCGCCGGCCTGGGGTCGTGACAACAGGGCAACAATCGCCAATGCGACCGCGATGGCCGATGCCGCGATCGCGATCCAGAATCCGTAGCCGGTCACAATCGGCACCTTGACGTTGATGCGGTAATACAGCAATTCGAGCCCCAGCAGCCCGAGCGCAAGTACACCTGCGGCGATCGGGGCGATGCGGTGAAGAATGTGCTGCCCCACCATGCATCCCGCCACCACAAGTAGCGCCGAAACCAGCAAGATCATCTGTCCCGCACCGAATCCCGGTGGCAGCACCACCGATCCGGTGGCGCCGCCGATGGCATTGGCCCTGCCCCCACCGCTGGCCGATGTTCGCAACCACGGAAGCCAGACGCTGAAACCGATCACCAGGCCGGTGAAGGCGATCAGCCACCCGGCGCGTCTCATGGCAGTTGGCTCGGAACGCACTTGGCCAGCATCGCCTTCAACGCGCGGCGCTCGTCAGCGGTCAACTTCTCCATGACCTCGTTCTCGCCCGCGGTCACGGCCTCAACCGCCTTGTCCAGCTGAGTGCTGCCACGCCGGGTGAGGCGAGCCGGCAACGACCTGCCGTGGTCCGCGTTCTCCGGACGGCTGATCAAGCCTTCCTGCTCCAACCGGTGCAGCACCGCATTCATGGCCTGCCGGGTGACCATCGCCTGCCGCGCCAGCTCAGAGTTGGACATGCCGGGGTAGGTGCGCAGGATCTGCATGCAGATGTACTCCGGCAGGCTGAGGCCCATCGGCTCCAAACGGGCCGCCACCTTGCCGCGCAGCGATGTCGCGGTACGGGTCAGCAAGTACCCCAGGGTCGCGGTTCCATCGATTTCCATGTCAATGATGTTGACTTATGTCAGTTCCGCTTACAAGCAGGTCCCCGCGCCATGTCGGGCGCGGGGACCTTTGAGCTTGCGATTGCGGACTAGTCCGACGACGCCTTGTGCGAGGAACCGGACGAGGAACCATTCGACGCGCTCGAGTGCGAGTCACTCGATGACGAGCTCGACGAGGAACTCGAAGCGGACTCCGACTTCCCGGCAGACGAGGCCGCGCTCTCGGGCTTCTTCGCAGCTGAAGAGTCATTTTCAGACTTCTTCGGCGCGGACCCCTTGTCGGACTTGGTGTCCTTGGAATCGGCCTTCTCGCTCTTGTCGGCCTTGGCCGACTCATCGGCCTTCGTCCCGACTCCACCGCTGACCTCGCCGACCTTGGTGACCGGGGTGGGCAGCTTGACCTTCGGCACGTTGACCTTCGACTCCACCGGTTTGGCGGCGTCGACGGGGGCAGCGGGCTTGGCAGGCTCAGCGGGAGCCGGCTTGGCGGGCTCAGCCGGGGTGGCCACCTTGACCGGTTCGGCGGGGGTGGCGGCTTCCGCGGGCTTGGCCGGCTCAGCCGGGGTCGTCACCTTCACCGAATCCGCGGGTGTAGCCGGGGTCGCGGGCTTGCCCGGCTCGGCGGGCGTCGTCACCTTGACCGACTCCGCCGGGGTGACGGATTCCGCAGGCTTGGCCGGCTCGGCCGGAGTCGTCACCGACTCCGCCGGGGTGGCCGCGGTAGCGGGCTTCGCCGCTTCCTCCACGGTTCCGGTCTTGGTGACTTCCGACTTGGCGACGTCAACCTTCGCGGTATCGGACTGCGCCACCGCAGAGTTCGTGACCAGCTTCGATGAGGGCGTGACCAGGGAGGTGAGACCCGGGATGGTCGGGATGGTCGGAGCCGTTTGAGTCGTGATCCCCTGCAGATACGACAACACCGCAGCAGGCACACCCGGCAACTGACCGATAGCCGTCACGAAATCATTGATCAGCTTCTGATTCGCCGCCGCGTTCAGCTGCCCCGTCACAAACCAGAACGGGATATTGAACGGCAGCGTCAACGCCCCACCCAACACCGTGAACACCGGCTGAATCGCCTGGAACAAACTCGGAGCCGGAGTAGCAGCCGGCGCAGCCAATGCAGCAGTCTTCACCGTCGGAGCAGCCGTCGCACTCAAACCCGGAATCGACGGGATGGTCGGCAGCGTCTGCGACGGAATACCCGCCAGATACGACAACACCGCAGCAGGCACACCCGGCAACTGACCGATAGCGGTCACGAAATCATTGATCAGCTTCTGATTCGCCGCCGCGTTCAGCTGCCCCGTCACAAACCAGAACGGGATATTGAACGGCAGCGTCAACGCCCCACCCAACACCGTGAACACCGGCTGAATCGCCTGGAACAAACTCGGAGCCGGAGTAGCAGCCGCGGCCAATGGTGTCGCGGCCGAACCTGACACGCCGGGCAATGTCGCCAGCGAGCCGATGCTCGACGGCGCCAGCGAGCCTTCGTTCGACGTCAGCACATAGGACTGCGTCGAGACGGTCCGGTGCTGTTCTGGACTGGCGCTGAGAGATTGAATCGTAGGCACGGAAGCCGACGCGGAGATGCAGACACTGCAAACCGCCGCGGCAGCCGTGGCACGAAGGCGAACGCGCACGTGAACCACCCCTTCTGGGCAAAGAATGTGAATAGGCTGGAAGTAACCTGGAGAACTCGGGATAAACGTAGGGCACACTGCACCATGCCGCCGACCACGGACTCGATAGTTTTCCTAGCCGTAAGTCAAATATCTCCCAGACGCCATCAAGGATTGACCCGCGATTCTCCGAATCAACTGGCTGTTGGGCAAATCAACCGGATCTAGGTGTCGGACCCTGGTGCGAGCATCTGTTCATGACCGGGTCAGCCAGCATCCTGCACGCGGATCTGGACTCGTTCTACGCCTCTGTCGAGCAACGTGATGATCCGGCGTTGCGCGGCCGCCCGGTGATCGTTGGAGGCGGTGTCGTGTTGGCCGCCAGCTACGAAGCCAAGCGCTGCGGCGTGCGCACCGCGATGGGGGGCCGACAGGCACGACAGCTATGCCCGAAGGCCGTGGTGGTACCGCCGCGTTTCGATGCGTACAGTGCCGCGAGCAAGAAGGTCTTCGAGGTCTTCCGAGACACCACCCCGCTGGTCGAACCGCTGTCCATCGACGAGGCATTTCTCGATGTCGCTGGCCTACTGCGCATTTCGGGCACTCCGCGTGATATCGCGGAGACGTTACGCGCGGAGGTGCGCCGTCGAGCCGGTCTACCGATCACCGTCGGCATCGCCCGCACCAAGTTCCTGGCCAAGGTCGCCAGCCGCCAGGGTAAGCCCGACGGACTGTTGGTGGTCGAACCTCACGAAGAAATGACATTCCTGCGCCCCTTGCCGGTGCGGGCGCTGTGGGGCGTCGGCACCATCACCGCCGGGAAGCTGCGGGTGTACGGAATCCACACCGTTGCCGACATCGCCGATCTTGGCGAGTCCACCCTGGCGTCGATGGTTGGCCGCGCCATGGGGCACCAATTGCATTGCCTGGCACATAATGTCGATCCGCGACGGGTACAGGGCGGTCGACGGCGGCGCTCAATCGGCGCACAGTGTGCGCTCGGCAGACGGCGGCGCACCGGCGACGAGATCGACGCGATCGCTACACAACTCATCGAACGGATCGCGCGCCGGATGCGTGGCACCGGGCGCAGCTGCCGAACGGTGGTGCTCCGGCTACGGTTCGACGACTACACGCGCGCGACGCGCTCACACACCGTGTCACGGCCCACGACTTCCACGGAACACCTACTGGCCGTAGCACGCCAGCTTGTCGCCGAGGCCGCTGTGCTGGTCGCGGAACGGGGCATCACACTGATCGGTTTCGCTGTCTCCAACTTCGACTCCTGCGGCGCAACGCAATTGGAGTTGCCATTCGACAGTTCGCAGACAAACACACTAGCGCTGGACAGCACGTTGGACGAGCTACGCGAGAGGTTCGGTACCCGCTCGGTCACCCGTGCCACCTTGTTGCACGGCGGCGGGCATGAGGAGTGGGGCATCCCGACCTTCGAAGATATCTAACGAGGCCGGGATGCCCTATCCGCGATCAGGAATCGACGGAACACAACCAGAAGGTAGCGCCCGTGGTGTCCCGAACCAGCGCCATCCGGCCATATGGGGTGTCCTGCACAGGGGTGAGCACCACACCCCCGAGCTCGGTAGCCCTTGCGGCACTGGCGTCGGTGTCCGATGTACCGAAATACACTGCCCAATGCGCCGGCACACCCTCCGGAAGCGCCCACTGACCCACTGTCGCGTCATTGACACCGGCGATCGGTTCTCCGCCGTGCTGAGCACACGCATACCGGAACTCCTCGGAATCGCCCTCCACCTTGGTATCCCAACCCAGCACCTTGGTGTAAAAGTCGACCGCCTTGTCGTATTCGCGGGTGTTCAGCTCATGCCACACCGGGGCACCCGCCTCGGCTACCAGCTGAAAACCCTTGTGGGCCAGCGGCTGCCACAGTCCCACCACAGCTCCGGAGGGGTCGCCAAAAAGGCCCATATATCCGAGCTGTGGAACTTCCATCGCCTGCATGCAGTTTCCGCCACCGTTGTCAGCCACCCTCTGGAGCGTGGCGTCGATGTCGTCGGTGGCGAAATAGGTTGTCCATCCGTCGGGCGCATTCCACTCCGGATTGTTCGCGATCATTCCCGCGACCGCCTTACCGTCCATGTGCGCATTGATGTACCCGCCGTACTCGGGACCCGCGTCCTGCAGGGTCCAGCCGAACAACGCGCTGTAAAAGGCCTTCGACTTCTCGACATCCGACGAGGCAAGGTCGATCCACGCGGGGGCACCGAGTGGAGTTTCTTCACGAGTGGGCATGGGGTCTCCTTGTACTGGATGGGGCACTCACCCATATCGACCATCCGGACCGCCAAAACTCATCGCAGCTGTTGACCCGCTGCGCCTTCAGCGGCGGCCAGTTCGCTACGGTCTGTGGCGTGATCGTGTTGCTACCACCCTCAGAAACCAAACGCGAAGGTGGAGATCATGTTCCTCTGCGCCTGGACAAGCTGGCCACACCATCGCTGAATCCGGTGCGCGCGGCACTCGTCGACGAACTCGTCGCCCTTGCCGCCGACCCTCCGGCATGCAGGAAGGCGCTGGGCATCTCGGCCTCTCAGGACGCTGAAATCCAGCGCAACGCCGAGCTGCGGACCTCCCCCACCATGCCTGCCCTGCAGCGGTACACCGGCGTGCTGTACGACGCCCTGGACGTTACGTCTCTGCGCGGCGCCTCCGCGACACGTGCACGCGAACGCCTCGCCGTCGGCTCGGCGCTGTTCGGGCTGCTACGCGCCGACGATCCCGTGCCTGCCTATCGGCTGTCGGCCTCATCCAAGCTGCCCGGAAAGCCGTCGTTATCCGCCCGCTGGAAGCCGGTACTGGAGCCGGTGTTGGCGGAGCTGGCCGCCGACGAACTGGTGGTGGACCTACGCTCAGGCTCGTACGCGGGATTAGGGCGGCTACCGCAGGCGATAACCGTTGATTGCCTCACAGAGCATCCCGATGGGCGACGTACGGTGATCACCCATTTCAACAAGGCGCACAAGGGAAAACTGGCACGTATCCTCGCCGGCAGCAGAGCCGAGCCCAATGACGCCACCTCAGTGGCTGCGGTTGCCCGTCGCGCCGGACTTCATATCGAACGCGACGGCAACACGCTCACGATCATCGTCAGTCAGTAGACCCCGAGTGTGACTTGCCCTCGGAGGAATGCGTCTTTCCTTCGGAGGAATGCGAACTCCCTTCCGACGACGGTGAGCTCTTGCCGGTCGACGGCTTCTCCGTCGAGGGCTTATCCGCAGGCTTATCGGACGTACTACCCACGGAGGGGGTCGATCCTTCGCGAACCTTGGTCGCCGTAGACGCAGCGGGCGTCTTGCTGTCCGTTTCTGCCCCCTTGGATCCCTCAGTCGTCTTGGTGCCGCCGGTGGTGGTGGTTCCACCGGGTGTCGACTTCAGGCTGTCGCGGACGACCTTCACCGGGCTGCTGGCGGGTTCCGGCTTAGTCTCCGGCTTGACCGATTCGGGCTTGGTCTCCGGCTTGGCAGGCTCGGGCTTCGTAGACGCTGCCGCCGCCGGATCAACCTTGGGCTCAACAGCCTTCGTCGGCTCGACAGCCTTCGTCGGGTCAACGACCTTCGTCGGGTCAACGGCTTTCGTGGGATCGACAGCCTTCGCCGGCTCGACGGCCTTAGTCGGGTCAACGACCTTCGTCGGATCTACAGCCTTAGACGGGTCAACCTTGGGCTCAACAGCCTTAGCCGGATCTGCCTTCGTCGCATCGGCAGGGGCGTCAGCGGGCTTGGCCTCATGCTCGTTTTTGGGCGCCTCTGCGGGCGTATCGCCAGGCTTCGCTCCGTGCTCCGTGTGCTCGGTACCGGCAGTCTTCGCATCAACGTCGCGCTTGGCGGTCTCAGACTTCTCGGACGCGGTTTCCGGCTTGGCGACAGCCTGATCGACCTGCTTCGAGGAGGTCTCCGGCGTGGTCCCTGGGTTGGTCCCAGGCAGCGATATCTTCGGCACCTGTCCCAGCAGGCTGGACAAGTCGTTGAGCGCGGCGGCAATTACCGTCGGCACGCCCTCGGTACTGCCGATGATCGCCTGTACCGGCACCGTGATAGGCAGCGCCAGCACATGCAGCACCGCGAACGCCAACTGCGCGAAGTAGGACGGCGTTCCGAACGCCGGGCGCGGGCCCGGGAAGTTAGTCGGCAGGGGTTCGGGTTCTGGCGCCGGAGCCGGAGCCGGCTCCTCAGCGGCCGGCGCTTCGGCCTCCGCTGCCGCCGTCTTCGGCAACACCGAGGAGGCCTCAGCGACCTTCTGCTGCGCTTGCGCCGCCGCCGGTTGCTGCGATGAGAACCCTGGTATCTGGCCCAGCAAGCCCGATAAGTCATTGAGCGCCGCGGCGATCACCGTTGGCACACCCTCGGCGCTGCCCAGGAAGAACTGCACAGGCACCGTGACTGGCAAGGCCACAACGTGGAACACCGCAAAGGCCAACTGCGCAAAGTAGGACGGGGTGCCAAACGCAGGCCAATGGGTCCCCGGGAAGTTGGTGGGTGGCGCCGGCTCGTCGGCCGCGGGCGGATCTGTGGGCTGCTCGACGGGCGGATCTACCGGCTGCTCCACCGGCGGATCGACAGGATCAACGGCGGCCGCGGTGATCGCCGGAGCCGAACCGGTCGACGCGGCTTGTGATGCCGTGAGGAGTTTGGCGACTGTCCCGATGAGTTCGCCGCTACTCGGCACCCCGGTGGCCACTGGATTCGATTGCGCCCCAGCATCATTCTGCGGGGCAGCCACCGCCAGCAAATCAGAGAACGACGTGAGAGAAACTGCCCGATTCGTCACGGAACGTGTTGCGGCCGTGGCCGTTAGGGAAGGGACCGGCCGCACGGTGCGCGCATCCAGACCTGTCCCGACACACAGACTGCACACCGCAGCAACCGCAGCAGTTCGAATAACTACATACACTGGATGACACTCCCCTACGACCGACCCGACCAGACAGCCTCCGACAAGGGCAAACTACTACCTCTGCGGGCAACCGACAACACGAAGGAATCGGCAGCGCCTTAACCGTCGGCGCCGGTCCTGACCGGCTGATTCGCCAACGCGAGCACCTCGTCATCGGTGAACAACCTCGACCGGATAAGGAAACGCACCCCCTCCGGCGCCTCCAGCGAAAATCCAGACCCTCGCCCAGGCACCACGTCCACCGTCAAATGTGTATGTGACCAGTACTCGAACTGGTCGGCGCTCATCCAGAACGGTGTACCCCCGCTAACCTCACCGAGCAACACATCCGAGGCGCCCACACGAAATTCTCCGCGCAAGTAACACATCGGCGCGCTGCCGTCACAGCAGCCGCCGGACTGGTGGAACATCACAGGCCCATGTCGAGCCACCAGCGAAGCCAACAGCTCGGCCGCCGCCGCAGTGAGCTCTACTCGATTGATCAGGGCCGGAATTCCTTCGCATAAGCTGGGGGTACCTCCCGCTTGCGGGGGACCATCAGAAGAAGCCCGCGGCATCGGGCGAGTAGCTCACCAAGAGGTTCTTGGTCTGCTGGTAGTGGTCGAGCATCATCTTGTGGTTCTCGCGGCCGATACCGGATTTCTTGTAACCACCGAACGCGGCGTGCGCCGGATACTGGTGGTAGCAGTTTGTCCATACCCGGCCCGCCTTGATGCCGCGGCCCAGCCGGTAAGCGTTGGTCATATCGCGCGACCAGACCCCCGCACCGAGGCCGTACAACGTGTCGTTGGCAATCTTCAGCGCCTCGTCCAGTGAGTCGAACTTCGCCACCGAGAGCACCGGGCCGAAGATTTCTTCCTGGAAGATGCGCATGTTGTTGGTGCCAGCGAACACGGTCGGCTGAATGTAGGCGCCATCCGGGTAGTCGGCAACCTTTCGAGCGTCCCCACCGGTGAGCACCTGTGCGCCTTCTTTTCGCCCAATGTCGATGTAGGACAAGATCTTTTCGTACTGATCGTTACTGGCTTGCGCACCGATCATGGTGTCCTCATCGAGCGGATCCCCACTCACGATGGCTTCGACACGCGTGATCGCACGCGCCATGAACTCGTCATAGATCGACGAATGCACCAGCGCCCGTGAGGGACACGTGCATACCTCGCCCTGATTGAGTGCGAACATCGTGAAGCCTTCGAGCGCCTTGTCCAGGAACGCGTCATCGGCGGCCATCACGTCGGGCATGAAGATGTTGGGGCTCTTGCCGCCAAGCTCCAATGTGACGGGAATGATGTTCTCGGTCGCGTACTGCATGATGAGGCGCCCGGTGGTGGTCTCACCCGTGAAGGCGATCTTGGCGATGCGCGGGCTGGAGGCCAGCGGCTTACCCGCCTCGACACCAAACCCGTTGACCACATTGACGATTCCCGGCGGGAGTAGATCGGCGATCAGCTCCATGAGTACCAGGATCGAGGCGGGCGTCTGCTCGGCGGGCTTGAGGACCACACAGTTTCCCGCCGCCAGCGCCGGCGCCAGTTTCCAGACAGCCATCAACAGCGGGAAGTTCCACGGGATGATCTGGCCGACGACCCCCAGCGGCTCATGGAAGTGGTAGGCCACGGTGTCGTGGTCGATCTCTGAGATCGATCCCTCCTGAGCGCGCAGCACTCCGGCGAAGTAGCGAAAGTGATCGATCGCCAGCGGTATGTCGGCATTGAGGCTCTCGCGGATCGGCTTGCCGTTATCCCAGGTTTCCGCGACGGCGAGTCGCTCGATGTTCTGTTCCATGCGGTCGGCGATCCTGAGCAGCGTGTTGGACCGCTCGGCCGCTGACGTATTGCCCCATGCCTCGGCCGCGGCGTGGGCGGCGTCCAGTGCCTTGTCGATGTCCGGCGCGGTACTGCGGGCGACCTGAGTGAACACCTTGCCGTCGATCGGCGAGGAATCATCGAAGTACTGGCCATCCGACGGGGCAACCCACTCACCACCGATGAAGTTCTCGTACCGAGGCGCGAAAGTGACTGCGCTGCCTTCGGTTCCGGGTGCTGCATGCTTCATTGCCTGCTCCTGTCGGTCATCGATGCGAGCCCTGTGACGTACGTTACACCCAGGTCGGGAGTGGGGGTACGGCCGCTGCTCACATGCGTTCCCACCCACCGGGAGGCGCGTGGAAGGACCCGACCAACAAGTCATCCAGACGCGTGAAAAGGTCGCCGCTCCCGCGTTCAAGCCCATCACGGTGCCACAGCTCCCACACCCGCCCAGAATCGGCGTCGCCGCCTCACGCCACAACACCAGTGCTTCTCTCACCGCCTCGCGTCCGGACAACGACGCGATACCTCGCCACGCCTGCGGAAGGCCTGGCGCATCCGATCCGACCGGCTCGATATGAAGGTGCGGAAACACCCTTGGCAACGCAGCAACTATCGAACTACGTCTTGTACTGGGCCCATCGGCCATGAGGGCAAGAATAGGCGCATGGCAAATCGAATACCTTAGAGTGGGTAACGATGTCTACGCAGTCACCTGAGCCCGAAACAGTCGATCAGGAAGCCGCGAGCTCCATGATCAGCGTGCAGCGCCGCAACCTCATCTTCGTCGCGGTCCTGCTCGGGATGCTCCTGGCCGCGCTGGACGGCACCATTGTCGCTACGGCCCTGCCCACCGTCGTCGCCGATCTCGGAGATGCCGGACACCAGTCGTGGGTGGTCACCAGCTATCTGCTGGCCTCCACCGTGGCCACAGCCGTCATGGGCAAGTTCGGTGATCTCTTCGGACGGCGCGCAGTCTTCATCGCCTGCATCGTCATCTTCGCGGCCGGATCACTGCTCTGCGGCATGGCCGGATCGATGGCCATGTTGGTCGGTGCGCGTGCGATCCAGGGCCTCGGCTCGGGTGGACTCATGGTGACGGCGACCGCCCTCATCGGCGAGATCATTCCCATGCGCGAGCGCGGCCGCTATCAGGGCATGCTCGGGGCGGTCTTCGGGGTGACGACCGTGATCGGCCCGCTGTTGGGCGGACTGTTCACCGATCATCTGGGCTGGCGCTGGGCCTTCTACATCAACCTGCCCATCTCGGTGGTGGTGATCGTGGTCGCGGCTGCCGCCATCCCGGCTCTGGCCAAGGCGACGCGCCCCGTCATCGACTACTGGGGCATCGTGCTCATCGGATTGGGTGCCTCGGCACTGACGCTGGCGACCAGCTGGGGTGGCACCACCTACCCCTGGTCCTCACCGGTGATCATCGGACTGTTCGTCAGCGCGGTCGCCGCGATAGGCGTGTTTGTCTGGGTGGAATCCCATGTGTCCGAACCGATCCTGCCGCCGCGGCTGTTCCGCGACCCGGTCTTCACGATCTGCTGCGTGCTGAGCTTTGTCGTTGGCTTCGCCATGCTGGGGGTGATGACATATCTCCCGACGTTCATGCAGTTCGTCAACGGTGTCTCGGCCACCGTGTCGGGTATGCGCACCCTGCCCATGGTGGCGGGCATGCTCATCACCTCCACCGGAACCGGCATCCTGGTGGGCCGCACCGGCAAGTACAAGATTTATCCCGTCCTCGGCACCGCCACCATGGCTGTCGCACTGGTGCTGCTGTCCAGGATGGACAATTCGACGCCCTTCCTGTTGCAGTCGCTGTATCTGCTCATTCTGGGGGTAGGCATCGGCGCCTCGATGCAGGTACTCACCCTTATCGTGCAGAACACGGCCCGTTTCGACGATCTGGGCGTCGCGACCTCCGGTGTGACGTTCTTCCGCACCATCGGCAGCTCATTCGGCGCCGCGATATTCGGGTCACTGTTCTCCAATTTCCTTGCACGCGAGATCAGCTCGGTGAACGTGCCACCTGAGGCCACCGCGTCACCGCAGGCACTGCACGCACTGCCGCACGATGCCGCGATACCGGTCATCAACGCCTACGCCGACTCACTGGACCTTGTGTTCCTCTGCGCCACACCTGTTGCCGTCATCGGCTTCGTCGTCGCACTGTTCCTCAAAGAGGTCCCGCTGCGCGGGACCGACTCGGCCCTTGCCGCCGATATGGGCGAGGGCTTCGGCATGCCCAACTCGTTCTCACCAGACAAACTGCTGGAGATCGCGATCAGCAATGCCATGCGCGGATTCCCACATATCGGCCTGCACAAGCTACGCGAACACGCGGGTGTGTCGATGCCCATCGCGCCACTGTGGGCCCTGGTGCAGGCCAACCGATTCCTGCGCGCCACCGGGTCTGCCGAGGTGTCCCGAATCGCGCAGTGGTACCGGATACCGCCGGAGGTCATCGACCCCGCCTTCAACGAACTCGTCGAAAACGGGTACGCGCTGCGCACCAACGACCACGTCTGGCTCACCGATCCCGGACGCCAGGAAGTCGATAAGATCAGCGAGGCAATAAACCAGTACTTGGTCGAACGACTCTCCCGCACACCCGATTTCGAAGATCGGGCGGACCGTGAGCAGATTCAGGCAGCACTTGAACGCATTTCGCGGCGAATCGTCACCGACACCGATTGGCGCGAGAACCCTATTCCTGCGTTACCTGGGGCGTCACCAGGCCGGTGAGCAACGCTTCAATCCCGGGACGCGGATTGAAGTTCGGTGACGGGTTGGCCAGCTGCTGGTAGATGATGCCCGTCAGATAGTCCTGAAAGATTTCCGCATGCAGCTCAGGGGTTATCGGGTCGACTTTGCGCATGAGCTGTAGTGTGCGGGGAATCTGTGCATCCCGCCCCCGCTGCAGCGGCTCTCGCAGCTCGGGATGGCTCCACCCCTCCATGAGAAGCGCCATGTACGCGCGCACCCGGGTACTCATCATTCCGACAGCCCCGTTGGCGTACGCGGTGCCGATACCGACCAGATCAGCCACTGTCGACGGATTGATCTCGGTGACAAGCGCCCGCCAGAAGGCCCGGCGAAGCTTCTCGATCTCCACAATGACACCCAGCAGCAGCGCATCGCGTGTACGGAAATGATTCGACGTAGTACCGCTCGGGACGTTCGCCGCCGCATCCACCGAGCGATACGTAAGACCCCCGACACCCATGGTGCCCGCCACCTCAATGGCGGCCGCGATCACCTCTGCCCGCCGACCCCTTGGTTGCTCCTCCACCGTTTCGAGGGTAGTACGCAATAACGGCGATATACGCACCGGCTCTAGGCTGGAAAACATGCGCTTCTCGATATGGGGACAAACCAACCAATCCTGGACAGATCTGCTGGATATCGCCCAGTACGCCGACGGCGGATCGTGGCGTGCCTTCTACGCCGCAGACCACTTCATGGCGCACTCGGACACCGCCGAACAGCGCACCGACTTCCACGAAGCCACCGCGATCTTTGCCGCGCTCGCCGCGGCCACCTCACGGATCCGGCTCGCTCCCCTGGTGCTGTCGATGACCTTCCGGCATCCGGCGGTGCTTGCCAACTGGGCGGCCACCGTCGATCACGTGAGCCAGGGGCGCTTCACGCTCGGACTGGGCGCCGGCTGGCAAGAGAACGAACACCAGCGCTACGGGCTCGAACTCGGCAAGCCCGGACCGCGCGTCGACCGGTTTTCCGAAGGGCTGCAAGTGATTACCGGCTTGCTCAATGAGCAAGCCACTACGGTGAACGGCGAGTACTACCAGCTGGCGGAGGCCATCTGCGAACCCAAGCCGTTGCAGCGCCCGCTGCCCATCCTCATCGGCGCCACACAGCCGCGCATGCTCGGCCTGACCGCCCGTTACGCCCAGGAGTGGAATCAGTGGTCCACGCCCGGAGCGTTCCGTGACGTCTCGGGCCGTCTGGACGCCGCAGCCGAGAAGATCGGCCGCGATCCTGCGACGATTTGGCGTTCCACCCAGGCCCGCATCATCGTCACCGACAGCCCGCAGTCCGAGGCACACGCCGCGGAAACCGCTGCGACATCACCGATTCCGGTGCTGTACGGCACCGCAGACCGCATCGCGGAGCAGATGGCACCGTGGGCCCAGGAGGGTGTTGACGAGGTGATCCTGCCGGATCACCTGTTGGGCACCGGATCAGCTCGCCGGGACGCCTACGACGCCCTGGCGCAGGCCCTTAGGCCGCTCGCGGACTGACGTCCGGCCGAGAGGGCTTAGTTGCCCCAGCCGCGCTGGCCGTCCCAGCCACCACAAACGCCGTTGTAGCAGCCGTGGCCCCAGCCACCCTGTCCTGGATTCCACCCGCCGCATACGCCGTTGTAGCAGCCACCGCCGCCCCCTGCGTCACCGCTGCCTGAGCCGCCGGGATCGGCAAGAACCACCTGGTTAGACGTGGTTGTCGGCACCCCGGTGGTCATCACGGCGGCGGGCGCAGCAGCGATCAGTACCGCGCCAGCACCTGCGGCGAACACCGTTCCGATGAACTTCCGTGTGATTGACATATATCCATATTGCTCCTTGTTCGGAAGCATGCCAACAACCGACACCAACTCGATACGGAGCCAATCACAAACGGTCGCTTATGTTTTCGCAGGTAGAACGCAAAAAACGGCGACTATGAGGCGGGCGCAAAAACTTGAACAAACTTCGACAGCGAGGCGTCGATGTCACTGCGCAGCGCTGCCGCCACCACCGCGCCGATCGGGCCGAACATCGCAGGGCCGCCCAAATGCAGGGTGAAGTCGACTACCGAACCCGGCCCCTTCGGGGTGATCGTCACCCGGAGCTTGACCTTCACGCCACCTCTGCCCTGTCCCTCCAGGGACAGTCCCGTCGGAGGGTCGTACTTCTTAAGAGTCCACCTGACCCGGTTGTACATGCCTTTCACACACACGATGGAATCGATCACCGTGCCCGTTTCCAGTGTCTCGGGCAACGCGCTGCGCCAGGCGGTGTGAACACTCAGCCATTCATCGAAACGCCGCAGATCCGAGGCGTGCTCCCAGGCCTCCTGCGGAGGGAGGGGCACATCGATGGAGGAATTCAGTTTGGCTGCCACGTCGGCAGACGATACCGGAGCGACATCAACAGACGGCTAGCAGTTACTGGGGGCCGGGATCCCGGCAAACCGATCCGCGATCCACTGCACCCCCAGCCGCTCCCCTTCGGGGTCCACATGGCCCTTACCGGGCGCCACGATCTCCTGGACGGTGTCGCCCAATGCGCAGGCCCGCCGCACCGCGGCGTGGATCCAGCGCGCGTCGATCAGCCGATCGGCCCCACCCGCGTAGACGAGCATCGGGCCGGAAGCCGGCCCCAACGGCAACGAGATCCGCTTCAACGCGCGCGCGAAGATCTCTGCATCCTGCGGGGTGATGCCGTGAAAATCGTTGGCGCGCAATCTACCTATGGCCGCCGCCCGCGCCGGATCCAGCCCGTTATGACATCCCAGCAGCAGCGCCTTATCGTGCGGGTTGTCCTGAAAAGAGCCGTGCAGGAAGTTCTCCGGCCTCAGCTCGGGGACCGTGACCGACAGCCCCGTGAGCAGCGTGGGCATCATCGAGAGCTGGCTCCAGTCGTACCGTCCGTCACCGACGTGCGTCGCCATCTCGGTCAGATCTGCCGCCGGGGACAGGTTGGCCGCACCCACAAAGTCCAGTTCCGGGGCATAGTCGCCTGCGAGCTCGGCGGCCGCCCAGGTGGCCTGGCCACCCTGGGACGCTCCGATCGCCGCCCATGTCGTCGACGACCCGGGAATCAGCGACATCGCGGCACGCGCCGCGTCGACGACGTTGAATCCCTCGGATCGCGGCTCCAGATACGGATGCGGGCCAGGTACGCCCAGCCCCTCGTAGTCCGTGATGGCCACCACCCAGCCGCGCTTGGTGAGGTTGCGCACCAACCAGATGTAGCCGCGCAGATCGGGAGCACGCGAGACCGCGCACTCGTCATCCAGACCGGTGGTGCCGTGTCCCACCGACACAATGGGCCAACCTTGTTGTGGAGGTTGACCTTTCGGTGAAAACACGACACCCGTCACCTCAGTGGGGGTGCCGGTGGCACCCGAGGTCGACATGTAGCGGATGAGGTGGCCGTCGGCGATCACGTCCAGATCAGGAGCCAGCGACAACGGCGCATTGGAAAGCACCTCACCCGGCGGCGGCGAGGGAGGCGGAGGTGCAACACCTTCCGCCTCGACCCGCGCGCAGGCCGCCGTGACCAACACCAGCGCCGCCAGCAGCGGCGCCAGTCGGTTACTGAGCGTCGCCGTCCTTAGGAGCTGTGGCCCCTTCGACCTTCTCGACCGCGCCCTTGGCGGCGTCCTGCACCTTGTCCACCACTGCCGAGTACTTGCCACCGGTCTTGGAGTCGATGGCGTCGCCGACCTTGTCGACGGCCTGGTTCACCTTGTCCTTGTTGCCCGCCAACAGGCTCTTGAGCTTGTCGATGAGGCCCTTGAAATCAGCCATGTGAGGTTCTCCTTCGGTCTGGGACGGCGCAACTGTAGTACGAGTTCGCGGCGTATGTTGGGTCGAGTGACGGACCGCGTGAAAATCACGCTGAGCGGCGCCCCAGAGACCATGCTGGCCACCCTGTACGGCCGGGCACAGGACGCCGTGTCCCCGAATTCGGTTCTTCATGACCACTACGCCGCCCAGGCCGTCGGTCGTATCGACTACGACTTCTCCAAAACCAAGATCAAAGGAACCCAGGCGATTGGGGTGGCATTACGCGCCCGCCAACTCGACGTCTGGACCTCGGAGTTCCTCGCCGCGCACCGGGAAGCGACGGTGCTGCATCTGGCCTGCGGGCTGGACACCCGTATCTTCCGGATCAATCCGCCCGACACGGTGCGCTGGGTCGATGTCGACTACCCCGACATCATCGCGCTGCGGCGCGCGTTGCTCCCCGAGCGCGGTGGGGACTATCGGATGGTGGGCAGCTCGGTTACCGAGGAGGCATGGCTGGACGATATCCCCGCAGATCGCCCCACGCTCGCGGTGTTCGAGGGTTTGACGATGTACCTGACACAGGCCGAAGGACAGTCCCTGATCCGGCGGATCTCCGGCCGATTCCCCAGCGGCCAGCTGGCTTTCGACTGTTACGGCAGCATCGGAATCACGCTGCAGAAGCTTGTCCCCGCGGTGCGCAACGCGGGTGCCACCCTGCACTGGGGTATCGACGACCCCGGTCAAATCGAGGCATTACATCCCGGGCTGCACTGTCTCGACGACCTGCGCAGCACCGACGTGGCAGGTGAGGAGCACCTGCCACTGTCGGGCCGCATCCAGATGAAGGTGATCTCGCATATCCCTGCCCTGCGCGATATCGGCAGGATCATGCGGTTTTCCTTCTAGGGCACTCAGCGGTTGAGGACGACCATGGCCTTACCGTCCGCCACCGACTCCAGGGTCCGCAGCTGCAGCAGCTCCGGATTCTCCCGCAGCAGCTTGGCGGTGTTGGCCATCGAGCGCAGCACGGCGGCCTCGGCGCGGGCCCGCTCCAACTGGGCCTTACCCGCCTCACGGGCCAACAGCGGCCCGGCCAGTGCCTTACGTACCTCGCCGGACAGCATGATGTCCTTGACGACGAACCGGGTCACCGTGACGCCGAACTCCTCGGCCTCGGCCGCAAGCCTCGCAACGGCATCGGCGCCCAGAAACTGCCCCCGCTGAGCCAACAGCTCATCGAGCGTCAGTGCCGCGACGGCGTCACGCAACTGCAGCTGAGCACGCAGGTAGATGCCCCAGTGCACCGAGCCATTCTCGGCGGTGGCGAAAACGTCTGGCATGCACACCTTGTATTCGACCGCCGCCGATACCTTCACGGTGAAACCATCGACGGTCAGCACATCTTGACCGACCACCTGAATCGACTGCGCACGCATGTCCACGGTGACCAAGGTGTCGGTACGCGGGCGCGTGTAATGCACGCCTGGTGTCAGCACCGCCTTGAACACGCCGTCGCGGTACAGCACACCGCGCTGCCATTGCATGATCGTGATCTTCTGCCCGAAGATCTCTTCCCACATACTCATCCTTATTCACCTCTCTTACCTCTGACGTTGTAATTCCGTTGCGGAGGAACGACTTCCGGGCCGCGTCGCGGGCCGGCGGGGGGAATTCGCCGTAGCGTTCCCCGCAGGGCCGATCCGTGAACCGTAAGGCGCACGGCCCGGAAGCCATCCCGTGAGGGACTCGAACCCCCTAGCCTGAGGAGGCGTGCCGACAAGGCGAAGACCCAACACGCGGTACGCCGACCGGCGATGCCGGGACGCCGCTTGATCTCCGCGTCAGCAAAGATAGCGAACAGCTGCGATGCCGCGCACCCGAATTATCTGCGGCGACTCAGTCGTCGTTGGTGGCCCAGAAATGGCGGGGCTGACCAGACCACTTGCCCTGCAGCCACCACAACACCTCGATCACGGCGGCCGCCGCGACACCGATGCCCAACGCGGGCCCGGTGACCGCCAGATTGCCCGGATCGAGCATGAATGTCTCTCGCGCCAAGGGGATCGCAAAGATCACCGCGTAGCCCAGGCCCGAGAACGCCACCAGCGCCACCCGCCACCAGCGATAGGGACGTGCCACCACGGCGAGCACCCACACCGCCGCAACAAGTTCGGTGATCAGCGCGGCGGTCGACGCCTGCGTGCTGTTCCCCGTGACGTGGAGAATGTGACGAGCCAACAGATAGGACAGGAACGTCGCGATGCCCACCGTCAGGCCCGACGGAATTGCCGACATCATCACCCGGCGCACGAATCCCGTCTGTGCGCGTTCATTGTTGGGCGCCAGCGACAGAATGAACGCCGGAATACCGATGGTGAACCAGGCGGCGATAGTGACGTGGATCGGCTGGAACGGAAACGGCACCGCGCCGTAGTGGAAGATCTTCGAGCCCAGTCCCGCGAGCCCCACCGTCAGCGCGAGCAGCACCGAGTACACCGTCTTGGTGAGGAACAGGTTGGAAACCCGTTCGATATTGCCGATGACGCGCCGCCCCTCGGCAACCACATAGGGCAAGGTGGCGAACTTGTTGTCCAACAACACAATCTGAGCCACCGCACGTGAGGCCGAGCTGCCGGCACCCATCGCCACACCGATGTCGGCATCCTTGAGCGCGAGCACGTCGTTGACACCGTCACCGGTCATCGCCACGGTATGGCCGTGCGACTGCAGCGCCTTGACCATCGCCCGCTTCTGGTCGGGCCGCACCCGCCCGAAGGTGGTGGCATCGGCAAGGGTGTCGGCCAGCTTGTCGGTATCAGAAGGCAGGGTGCGCGCGTCGATGGCGGCGCCGGATAGCCCCAGCGTCTGAGCCACCGCGCTCACCGACACCGCGTTATCACCGGAGATCACCTTGATCGAGACATGTTGAGAGGCAAAGTATTCAAGGGTGTCGCGCGCATCGGGGCGAATCTTCTGTTCCAACACCACCAGCGCACGTGCGGTGATGGCACCGGGTGCGTGGGCGTCGTCGACCGGCAGCTCCGCCGAGGCGAGCAACAGCACCCGCAGGCCCCGGGAACCGATCTCTTCGGCTGCCGTAGCGATCGGGTCGGTCGGGTCGAGAAGTACATCGGGGGCACCGATCACCCAGTTGCCATGCTCACCGTAGGATGCGCCGCTCCACTTCTTGGCCGACGAGAAGGGCGCTATCGCCGTCGACTTCCAGCCCGGCGGGGTGTCGTATGCCTCGGCGATGGCGGCGATACTTGCGTTGGGCCGCGGGTCATCGGCCGCCAGTTGCGACAGCGCCGTCAGCGCATCCGCCTGATCGCCGCCGCCGTCCAGCGTTTTCACATCCGAGAGCCGCATCCCATTCTCGGTGAGGGTGCCGGTCTTGTCGGCGCAGACCGTGTCCACCCGGGCCAGCCCCTCGATGGCGGGCAGCTCCTGCACCAGGCACTGGCGCCGACCCAGGCGAATCACACCCACCGCGAAGGCGATTGACGTCATCAGCACGAGCCCCTCGGGAACCATCGGGACCAGGGCACCCACCATCCGGAGTACCGATTCCTGCCAACTGTCATCGGTGGTGAACAGCTGGGTGTAAATGATCAGCGCACCCGCGGGCAACAGCAGGTAAGTGATGAACTGCAGGATCTTGTTGATGCCGTTGCGCAATTCGGAATGCACCAGGGTGAACTTGGACGCCTCCTCGGCCAGCTTGGCCGCGTATGCCTCACGGCCCACCTTGGTCGCCCGGTACGCGCCGCTGCCCGCCACCACGAAGCTGCCCGAAAGCACCGGAGAGCCAACGGTCTTGTCGATGGGATCGGCTTCTCCGGTCAGCAGCGACTCGTCGACCTCAAGAGCGGCCTCCTCGATGACCTCGCCGTCTACCACGATCTGATCGCCGGGCCCCAGCTCGATGATGTCGTCGAGAACCACTTCGTTGGGCGCGAGTGCTGTCGCCGCACCGTCGCGGCGCACCACGGGACGGGTCTGACCGACGATCGCCAGCTTGTCGAGCGTCTGCTTGGCGCGCAGCTCCTGAATGATGCCGACGGCACTGTTGGCGATGATCAGCAGACCGAACGCACCGTTGATGACCGAGCCGGTGGACAGCACGATGACCAACAGCACCCCGAGAATGGCGTTGATCCGGGTGAACACGTTGGCTCGCACGATGTCCGACACACTGCGTGCCGCACGCGAGGGGACGTCATTGGTCTTCCCCTGCGCCACGCGCTCAGCGACGTCAGCGGCGGTCAATCCGCCGACGGTCAATCCCTCGATCGTTGCCACCCCTGCAGAGTAGCGACCGGCGCGCGCCTGGCACGGCTGCCGAGTGGGAACCTTGCGCAATTATTTGGCCAGATTGTCACGCCACATTCCCGGTCGACGCGGGTAATGTCAGGTGGTATGACATCGAATGAACTGCCGGACTGGGACGCCACATATCAAGGCAAGGGTGAGCTCTTCCAAGGCGATCCGCCGTGGAACATCGGCGAGCCTCAGCCCGAACTCGCGGCGCTGATCGATGCGGGCAAGTTCCATGGCTCTGTCCTGGATGTCGGATGCGGCCACGCCGAAACCGCGCTGCGGCTGGCGGCATTGGGACATGTCACTGTCGGGCTCGACCTATCGCCCACGGCCATCGAGGCCGCTCGCAGCGCTGCGGCCGAACGCGGACTGTCCAACGCCAGCTTCGAGGTCGCCGACATCACCAAGTTCTCCGGATACGACGGGCGCTTCAACACCATCGTCGACAGCACGCTGTTCCACTCGATCCCGGTCGAGGCCCGCGAGGCCTACCAACGGTCGATTTCCCGTGCAGCGGCGCCGGAGGCGTCGTACTACGTGCTGGTCTTCGCGGTAGGCGCCTTCCCACCGGGAATCGGCCCCAACGCCGTCACCGAGGACGAGCTACGCGCGGCGGTCGAACCGTACTGGGTAATCGACGAGCTGAGTCCGGCATTCATCCACTCGAACATCCCCGAGGTGATACCCGGCGCCAACTTCGACATGCCGCTGTTCCACAAGGACGAGAAGGGACGCAACAAGCAGCCCGCGTTCCTGCTTCAAGCGCACAAGCGTTAGGAAAGACGCCACCAGCCGTCGGGAGCAACGGGCTGCCGCATATCGGCCCGTTGCCCGGGCTTGGGCGCCACGACAGTGACGCCCTGCTCGTCGGCGGCGGTGAGTAACCGCTCGATCGGCTCGGCCCACGGATGCAGGGCCAGGTTGAACGTCGCCCAGTGGATCGGCAGGAGTGGGGCCTGAGACGTCGCGAGATCCAGGTGGGTCTGGACGGCCTCTTCGGGGTTCATGTGGATATCGGCCCACGAGGTGTTGTAGGCACCGACCGGCAACAGCGTCAGATCAAAGGGCCCGTAGGTGTCACCAATGACCTTGAAAGCCTTGGTGTATCCGGTGTCGCCGCCGAAAAACACCTTATGTTTCGGTCCGGCGATGGACCAAGATGCCCACAGCGTGGTGTTGCGGGACAGCGACCTGCCCGAGAAATGCCGGGCCTGCGTGCAGGTGAGCGTGAGCTTTCCGAGCTGATGACTCTGGTCCCAGTCGAGCTCGATGACCCGCGCCGGTGAGACACCCCAGCTGCGCAGGTGCGCGCCTACCCCGAGCGGCACCACGAAAACCGCGTTCTGGCTCCGGGTCAGCGCGATGATGGAGTCCATATCGAGATGGTCGTAGTGGTCGTGACTGATCACCACGGCGTCCAGCGCGGGCAATGCCGACAGCTCCACCGGGACAGGATGCTGACGATGCGGCCCAACGGCTCGAGAGGGCGAGCATCTGTCGCTCCACACCGGATCGGTGAGCACCCGATACCCGTCGACCTCTACGAGCACACTGGAATGCCCGAACCAGGTGGCGGCCAAATCGGCAGGCGGACCGCCAAGTTCAGGGACCACAAGCGGCACTTGGCCTTTAGGCGCACCCGCGCTACGCCGGGTGATCACATCCCACACCACCGTGGTGGCCTCGACATCAGGCGAAAACTGCCGTGCCGGTTCGGCGTTATGGAAGGAACCACCGCGGTACTGCGGTGACCCCTGCGCAACCTCGGCGATGCGCTCCTTGCTGGCGCCCAGCGTTCGCGGGACGTCACGCAGGGCGCGCCCGAACCACGTCGACGCAAGAGCTGCGCCGGCGCCAACCCAGAGCGCCCGCACGCTCAGGCTCCCTGGAAGTTCGGGGGACGCTTCTGAATTCGCGCGACCTGAGCCTCGATGATGTCTTGGCTACTCCACGCCTTGTCGAACAGCACCTTGTGCTCGGGCAGCTGGTCCTCGAACGCACCGTCGTCGTTGAGCACCCGCTTGGCATGCTTGAGGGCCAGCGGCGCAAACCCGGCCAGCTCGGCCGCCCATGCCTGCGCGTCGGCAAGCTCTCCGATGCGGTTGGCCATGCCGGTCTGCAAGGCGGCCTGCGCGTCGAGCGGCTCGGCGGCCAGCAGCATGCCGCGTGCGCGCCCGTAGCCGACCAACGAGGACAGTCTGCGGATGCTCCAGTTATCCAGGGCGATACCGTATTTGGCGACCGGGAACTGGAAGCGCGCGGTCTCGGAGACCACACGCAGGTCGGCCACCATCGCCAGCATGACACCGGCACCGATGGCGGGGCCGTTGACGGCGGCGATGACCGGAATGTCGGCGGCGTCGATGCTCTTGATCGAGTGCTGCCAGGCGTCTGCGAACTTATCGGGATCAGGAGCGCCGCTGGACAGGTCGGCACCCGCGCAGAACGAGGTGCCCTGCCCGGTGATGACGATGACGCGCGCCGTTTCGGCGGCCTTGCGGACCTCCTCGGCGAAGGCGAGCGCCAACTCGTAGGTCACCGCATTACGCCGTTCTGGGCGCTGCAGCTCAATGGTGGTGACGGGACCGTCGCTAGTTACACCGATCATGGCAACCACCCTAATATGGCGCCCATGACTACCGTCGCCGTGATTGGTGGCGGGCAGGCCGGGATCGCCGCGGGGTACTTCCTCCGGCGTCGCGGCCTTGAGCCCGGCGGCGGATTTGTCATCCTCGATCACTCCCCCGGCCCGGGCGGAGCGTGGCAGTTCCGCTGGCCCACGTTGACGCTCGACAACACCAACCGCATCTATCAACTGCCCGGACTGCCGTTCGAGGAGACGGGCACCATCAAGGCGTCGACCGCCATGCCCCGTTACTTCGACGAGTACGAACATCGCTACGCCCTTGATGTCCGTCGGCCCGTGCACGTGCGAGAGGTGCAAGCAATTGCGGGCGGCTTCTCGCTCGAAACCTCCGCGGGCGATTTCACGGTCCGCGGACTGATCAACGCGACCGGGACCTGGGACAAACCGTTCATCCCCTTCGCCGCGGGCTCGGCCACCTTCGGGGGACGTCAGCTGCACACTCACGACTACCGGACACCGGAGGAGTTCGCAGGCAAGCACGTGCTGGTGGTCGGGGGCGGAGTGTCGGCGCTCCAGTTATTGGCCGAGATATCGACGGTCACCCGCACGTCGTGGGTGACCCGGCGCGAGCCGGTGTTCGTCACCGATTTCACCGTCGACCGACTGCGGGCCGCGGTCGCCGGCGTCGATGAACGTTCCCGGCAGGGGGAACCGCAACGCTCGGTGGTGTCCGCGACCGGACTGCCCTGGACACCCGAGATCGCCGACGCCGCGCGGCGCGGTGTGCTGGCCCGACGGCCCATGTTCAGCCGCATCACCCCGACCGGTGTGACCTGGCCGGACGGCAGCACACTGGATGTCGACGTGATCCTGTGGTGTACCGGATTCCGGCACGCGCTGGATCACCTGGCGCCGCTACACCTGCGCAACAGCCGGGGCGGCATCACCATGACCGGCCGCCTGCTCACTCAGGTCGCGGGACAACCCGCCGTCCACCTGCTGGGGTACGGGTCCTCGGCCAGCACCATCGGCGCCAACCGGGCGTCGCGTGCCGCCGTCGTCGAGCTGATGAACTATCTAGAAGGACGTGCTGCCTGAGGGCTGCAGTACGAAACCATGCTTCTGATCGCCCATGGTCACCTGGCAGGCGGTCAGACTGCCCGCACCGACAGCACACGTGACGTTGCCATAGGTGAGCTTCTGCCCGACGTTGAGCACCGGTGCCTCCGGTTTGGTGCCACAGGACCAGGCACCCTTGCTGATTTCGAAGGCGCCATCACCCTTCTGCGCGACGGTGCCCATCGGACAGGTGCCGACACCGGGGATGTTCACGCCACCCAGCCCGGGCACATTGGCGCTCGCGCCACCGACACCAGGCACGTTCGGGGCGTTCTGGGCATCGCCCGGAATCCCGGGCACGGCACCATCGCAGCTGAGCCGCTGACGCGAGGTGGGCGTGATGTTCGCCGAGGCACGGAACATGCAACCGATTCCGTCGGGGGTGGAGAAGTGGATCGAGCGGACCGAAGAGTTTTCGTTGGTCACGAAGAATCCGTCGGGTGCCACCGCGGCGAACCCGTTCAGATCCGGGAAGGCGGGGTCGGCGTGAGCGACGCCCACACCCCCGGAAAGCAGCCCCAAACCAAGGACGGCGCAGACGCCAGCAACAGAGGAGACTAGCTTTACAGGTGCTTTTGTTGGCATGCGCAAGCTTTCGGTATGGGTCGCCGGATTATCAGCTTTCATGATACTGGCGACGCACGGGACGGCACCGACGTCCGCAGATGGAACGTTTTGAGCACTGCATCGGGCAAGATGGCAGACATGCCTGATGGACTTCGCGCAAGCGGCTCATCACCAGATGCCGGGCACCCCTCCCCGCGGGTACTGGTGGTGGACGACGACGCCGACGTGCTCGCCTCGCTGGAGCGTGGCCTGCGCCTGTCCGGCTTTGAGGTGAATACCGCGAGCGACGGCGCCGAAGCGCTGCGCTGCGCCACCGAGCATCGCCCGGATGCGATCGTGCTCGATATCAACATGCCCGTCCTCGACGGCGTCAGCGTGGTGACCGCGCTGCGCGCGATGGACAACGACGTACCCGTCTGCGTGCTGTCCGCGCGCACCTCGGTGGATGATCGCGTCGCGGGCCTGGAGGCGGGCGCCGATGACTACCTGACCAAACCCTTCGTGCTCGCCGAGCTGGTGGCCCGGGTAAAGGCCCTGCTCCGCCGCCGCGGCGCGGTGGCGACCTCGTCCACCGAGACCATCACCGTCGGCCCTCTTGAGGTCGAGATTCCCGGCCGGCGCGCCCGGATCAACGGCGTCGAGGTAGACCTCACCAAGCGCGAGTTCGATCTGCTGGCCGTATTGGCCGAACACAAGACCGCGGTGCTGTCCCGGGCCCAGCTGCTCGAGCTGGTGTGGGGATACGACTTCGCCGCCGACACCAACGTCGTCGACGTCTTCATCGGATACCTGCGCCGCAAGCTGGAGACCAGTGGCGCGCCTCGCCTGCTGCACACCGTGCGCGGTGTCGGGTTTGTGTTGCGTTCGCAGTAACTCTCGATGACCACTCCCAGTAAGCACCGCAGCCAGCGGATCACCGATCTGGCGTACCGACTGCTGGAGCGGCCCATGCGGGTCTTCTCACTGCGCACCCTTGTCGCGATCGCCGCGCTCGGGGTGATGGCACTCGTCGTCACGCTGGGCACCTGGGTGTGGCTCGGTGTGGAAGATGACCAGAACAGCCAGCTGGATCGCCGGCTGGACTCGGTGTCCAGCCTGGGTGCCGTCTCCAGCCTGCTGAATTCGGTGATCAGTTCGGAAGGGAAGATCGACACCCCCGACGGCCTGGTGCTCACCGCCCGCGTGGCCGGGCTGACCAAGTCCATACCCAGTGAAGTGGAACTGCCGCTACTGGAACCCGGCTACGCCAACACCACCATCAACGGCGTCGAATACCGGGTCCGGTCGTTCATCGCCCCGGGCAACATCCCCGTGGCGGTGGGTGCCCCAATCGCCGAGACCCAACGGCAGATCGACCGGTACCACATCCGCATCCTCGCGATCTGTAGCGGCGTACTGATCGGGACCGTGATCGTGGGCTGGGTGATCTCCCTCATCGTGGTGAGCCCCTTCCGGCTGCTGGCGCAGCAGGCCCGTCTCATCAACGCACAATCCAACCCGGACGACGTGAACGTGCGCGGCGTGCGCGAGGCCGTCGAAATCTCCGAGGCGGTCGAGGGAATGCTCGAACGCATCAACACCGAACAGGAAAAGACCAAGGCGGCCCTCGAAACCGCACGCGACTTCTCCGCGGTGGCCTCACATGAGCTGCGCACCCCGCTCACCGCGATGCGGACCAACCTCGAGGTGCTCTCCACCCTGAACCTCAGCGAGGACCAGCGGGCCGAAATCCTCGAAGAGACCGTGCGGACCCAAACCCGCATTGAGGCAACGCTTTCTGCGCTCGAACGGCTCGCGCAGGGCGACCTGACCACCGAGGACGACCACGTACCGGTCGATATCACCGAGCTGCTGGACCGCGCCGCGCATGATGCGGACCGCAGCTATCCGAATGTCGAGGTGTCTCTGGTCCCCTCGTCGACCATCTTGATGCTGGGGTTGCCCGCCGGGCTGCGGCTGGTGATCGACAACGCAATCAAGAATGCGGTCCGCCACGGAGGCGCATCGGAAGTCCGGCTCTCCGCGATCAGCACCGTGCACGGCGTGGAGATCGCCATCGACGACAACGGCAGCGGTATCCCCGAGGCCGAGCGCGAACTGGTATTCGAACGGTTCTCCCGCGGCTCCACCGCATCACACACCGGCTCCGGCCTGGGTCTGGCACTGGTGGCACAGCAGGCCGAACTCCATGGCGGCACAGCGGCTTTGGAGTCCAGCCCGCTGGGAGGCGCACGACTGGTGCTGCGCCTCCCCGGGCACTAGCCCTAGCGCGCGCCGAGCAGGTCGATCACGAACACCAGCGTCTTACCCGACAGCTGATGCCCCGCACCCGCCTCGCCATAGGCCTGCGCCGGCGGCACCGTGAGCTGGCGACGTCCGCCCACCTTCATGCCGGGGATACCGTCCTGCCAACCCTGGATGAGCGCATCGAGCGGGAACTCGATGGACTCGCCGCGGTTCCACGAGCTGTCGAACTCCTCGCCGCTCTCGAACTCGACACCGACGTAGTGAACGTTGACGACCGATCCGGGCGCGGCCTCCGCGCCATCACCGACGGTGATGTCCTTGATGACCAGTTCGGTGGGCGCTGGACCTGGCTGAAAATCGATCTCGGGTTTCGTCATGCGATCGACCCTATCGTTAGGTCATGACCGATAGGTATGACACCGTAATCGTCGGTGGCGGACACAATGCCTTGACCGCCGCGGCGTATCTGGCGCGCGCAGGCAAGCGGGTGCTGTTACTGGAGCGGCTCGACGTGCTCGGCGGGGCGGCGATCTCGGCACCAGCATTCGAGGGCGTGGACGCCCGGCTGTCGCGCTACTCATACCTGGTGAGCCTGATGCCGCGGCAGATCATCGATGACCTGGGATTGGATGTACGCCTGGCGCGACGCAAGTACGCGTCGTACACGCCGGATCCCGAGGACGGCGGCCGAAGCGGGTTTCTCGCCAGCACAAATGATTTCGCAGAGTTCGGAGCACTCTGCGATTCGGTCACCCGGCCATTGTGGGACTCGATGCTGGAGCCACTGCGGCGCCGAAGCGACATCCGCACGGGGGCCTGGGAGCAGCTGATCGAGACACCCATCGGGGAGGTGATCCGTGCGGCCACACCCAACGACCTGCAACGCGGAGTCCTGCTCACCGACGCATTGATCGGAACCTTCGCCAGTGCCGATGATCTTTCCCTGCAGCAGAACATCTGCTTCCTGTATCACCAGATGAATCCGTGGGACGTCCCCATCGGTGGCATGGGCGCTGTGACGGGCTCGCTGGAATCGGCCGCCCGACGGTGCGGTGCCGAACTGCGCACCGGGGCAGAGGTTTTGTCGATCAATCCCGAGGGCGAGGTGCGCTATCGGGCCGGTGACGATGAGCGCACCGCAATCGGCGAGCGTGTACTCAGCGGCGTCACGCCTACCGTGCTGGCCCGCCTCCTCGGCGAAGATCCACCGGAAGGTCAGCCTGGGGCGCAGGTCAAGGTCAATCTGCTGCTAACCCGCCTGCCGCGCCTGCGAGATGAAAAGGTCACACCGGAGCAGGCTTTCGGCGGCACCTTCCACATCAACGAGACATACACGCAGCTGGAGAACGCCTACCGGCAGGCACAGGCGGGCGCCGCCCCTGACCCGTTGCCGTGTGAAATCTACTGTCATTCACTGGCTGACCCCAGCATTCTGTCACCAGAGCTGCGAACATCCGGCGTGCAGACATTGACAGTGTTCGGGCTGCACACACCGCACGGACTGTCCGCAACGCGCGAGGAACTGCAGACCGCCGTGCTTGCATCGCTGAATTCGGTACTGGCCGAGCCGATCACCGATGTGCTGGCCACCGACTCGCACGGAGACCCGTGTATCGAGACCAAGACCACCGCCGATCTGGAGCACGCCCTCGGCATGACGGCGGGCAACATCTTCCACGGCGGATTGCAGTGGCCGTTCGCCGAGGACGACGACCCGCTGTCGACCGCCGCACAACGCTGGGGCGTGGACACGGACCACGACCGGATCCTGCTGTGCGGCTCAGGGTCCCGCCGCGGAGGCGGTGTGTCCGGTCTCGGCGGATACCACGCCGCAATGGCTGTACTCGACGCTAACTGAGGGACGCCGCCCGCTCCAGGATCGCCCGCAAGTTCTTCAGTTCGGCCTCACTCAACGCCGCCAGACCTGCCGGTGCGGGATCGTCCATCTGTGCGATGACCGCCATCAGGCGCTGGCCTTCGTCGGTCAACGACACACGCTTGCATCGCCGATTGTCGGGATCGATGCGACGCACCACCAACCCACGCTGCTCCAGATCGCTCACCGCGACCGTCGCCGCTGGAGCATCCAGCGCCGTGGCCTCCGCGATTCCCTTCACTGTCATGGAGTGTCGCGCAAGCCTTCTCAGGATGCGCACGCGACTGAACGGCAGGCCGGTCGCCTCGACGACCGTCCGACGCCAACCATCGCGGTTGTCAAGTACCAGGCTCGCCATGGTGCGCCAGACCTCATCCGCGAGGGGCCTATCCGACACGAGAAACCTCCCGTGAGGCAGTGCTCTCGATGAGCGGTGCGAGTCGCTGCGCCGAGCGCAGCGCGAACGGTGACGTGGACACGATACCCAGCGTAGCGATGGCGAGCCCGAGGCCCGCACACATGAACCACAGCGCGGGTGCACCGATCGAACCGCACAGTGCCACACCGATACTTACGCCCACCTGACGACTCGTGGAGGTGACCGCCGAGGCCGCGCCGGCGCGATCCAGCGGCATACCGCTGACCGCGGCATTGGTAATCGGTGCGTTCACCATGGAGAATCCCGCGCCGAAGATGGCGAAGACCACCAGGAGCTCCCAGATCGGTGTCGCCGTCGTAACCCGGGCGAGCAACAGCGAGGCGGTGAAGAACAGCGCGCCCGCCGCCAACAGTGACGGCCTGGCGCCGAACCGGCCCACCATACGGCCCGATATCGGCGAGAACACCAGCGCGCCAACGGCAATCGGCAGATAGACCAAACCGGTGTGCATCGCCGAGAAGTGGCGCTCCCCCTGCAGGTACAGAGACATCGTGAACAGGAACGCACTCCAGGCCACGCACGCACATATCGCGGTGAGGGTGGCGGACGCAAACGGGACGCTGCGGAAGAAGCGCAGATCGATGAAGGGGTGGCGGCGCCGGGACTCGTACCTGAGGAACACCGCGAACGCCACCAGCGCGGTGATGAGAACCGCGATGAGCTGGGGTGTGGCCCATCCCAGCGACGGACCTTCAATCAAGGTGAACACGATGCCGAACAGGAAGAGCACCGCGAGCACCTGCCCCACCGGGTCGATATCACGCATAGTCGCCGACTTGCTCTCCGGCACGAAAATAGCCGTCAGCGTAAACGCCAGCGCGCACACCGGCAGGTTGATCCAGAAGACGGCACGCCAGCCCACCCATTCGATCAGCAGCCCGCCGACTATCGGGCCCAGCGCCATCGATATCCCGACGACCGCGCCCCAAAAGCCCAGCGCCCTGGCACGTTCCACACGCCCGGTAAAGACCTGCGAAATGATGGACAGCGCTACCGGGTTGAGCATGGAGCCACCCACCGCCTGCAGCAGACGCGCGGCGATGAGCAACCCGACGGTGGGCGCCACGCTGCACAGCAGTGAACCCACCGCGAAGATCGACAGCCCGATGTGGAAAACCTTCCGCCGCCCCAGCCGGTCGCCCGCAGCACCCGAGAGCATGAGCAACGAGGCCAGCCCCAGGGTGTAGATGTCGATGACCCATTGCAGCTGCGAGGTGCTGGCACCGAAATCGGCCCGGATGGTCGGTAGCGCCACGTTCACGATGGTGGAATCCATCGACACGATGAGCAGACTCAGACAGCAAGAACCCAGGATGACGATCTTGCGGCGCTCACTGAGCGCACCGACGGCTGCTTCCACACAACCATTGTGAAACTACAACTGTTAGCGATGCAAACAGATTTGTGTGAGCTTTGTCATCTCACGAGCGAACGCTACGGGTACTGACGCTCCCCGTAGCCGGTGTAGATCTGGCGCGGACGGCCGATCTTGCCCGGCTCCGAATGGAGCTCACGCCAGTGCGCAATCCAGCCGGGGAGCCGGCCCAACGCGAAGAGCACGGTGAACATGCGGGTCGGGAAGCCGATGGCCCGGTAGATCAGACCGGTGTAGAAGTCGACATTCGGGTACAGCTTGCGCTCGATGAAGTAGTCGTCGGTGAGCGCGGCTTCCTCGAGGGCCTTGGCGATCTCGAGTAGCTGGTCGTCCCCGCCGAGCTTGCCGAGGATCTTGTCGGCCTGCTCCTTACAGATGCGCGCACGCGGATCGTAGTTCTTGTAGACACGGTGCCCGAAGCCCATGAGCTTGACGCCGTCCTCGCGGTTTTTGACCCGTCGAACGAAGTCATGGGTGTCGCCGCCCTCGGAGCGAATGCGCTCCAGCATCTCCAACACCGCCTGGTTCGCGCCACCGTGCAGCGGGCCCCACAGCGCGTTGATGCCACCGGAGACAGAGGTGAACAGGTTCGCGTCGGACGAACCGACCAGGCGCACCGTCGAGGTCGAGCAGTTCTGCTCGTGATCGGCGTGCAGGATCAGCAACATGTCGAGCGCCCGCACGATCTCCGGATCCACCTCGTACGGCTCGGCCGGCAGACCGAAGGTCATCCGCAGGAAGTTCTCAACGAGCGTAAGCGTGTTGTCCGGGTACAGGAACGGCTGCCCGACGGACTTCTTGTACGCGTAGGCCGCGATGGTCGGCAGCTTCGCGAGCAACCGGATCGTGGACAGCTCGACCTGCGCGTCGTCATGCGGGTCCAGCGAGTCTTGGTAGTAGGCACTGAGCGCGTTCGCGGCGCTGGAAAGCACCGGCATCGGGTGCGCGTTGCGCGGGAAGCCGTCGAAGAACCGCTTGAGGTCCTCGTGCAGCAGGGTGTGACGCTGGATCTTGGTGGTGAAGTCCTCCAGCTGCTGCGGGGTGGGCAGCTCGCCGTAGATCAGCAGGTAGCTCACCTCGATAAAGGTGGACTTGTCGGCCAGCTGCTCAATCGGGTACCCGCGGTAGCGCAGGATGCCGGCGTCGCCGTCGATATAGGTGATCGCACTCTTGGTCGACGCGGTGTTGACGAACCCCGCATCGAACGTGGTGTAGCCGGTATCAGCCAGCAGTTTCCCCAGCGCGAAGCCATCCGAGCCTTCGGTCGCGCGGACGATATCCAGCTTCGTTTCGCCTCCGGGGTACTGGAGAGTAGCGAAATCGTTGTTGTCGGCCACAGGCATCCCTTCTGAGGTTCAGCGGCTCCATGAGAACGTTCATAGAGAAGGTAGTCGCTCCCTCCACACGGCGCCTGGTCAGGGTCGAGGTCGGGGGTCCACCCGGGTGCCGAGCGACCGGCGGCGGCTCCCTTTCCGGCGCACCGTCGCGAGTGCACCGTCCCACAACAACATCGCGCCCGCGGTGATGATCGCCGGCTTGAACGTGTCCCTGGCAAGCCCGGCGGTCGCCGTGGCCTTGGTCGCGGCACTGGCCTTGGACATGTGCCCGGAGTCGAAGGGCGGCTGCGGGTCGTATTCGATACTCAGCTGAATCGCCTTGGCCCGCTCCTCCCCGGCGATGTGGCCCGCGAGCCACAGCCCCAGATCGATACCCGCGGACACCCCCGCCGCGGTGACCACACCGCCGTCATCCGCATGCACGATGCGCTCGTCACCGACCGGGGTCACCCCGAACGGCTTCAGCAGCGGGAGCGTGGACCAGTGCGAGGTGGCCCGCTGGCCCTCGAGGAGACCGGCTGCCGCTAATACCAGCGAACCACTGCACACCGAGGTGGTCCACGTGGTCGTCGGGTGCACTCGGCGCAACCACTCCAGTAGCTCTTCATCGCGGGCCGCCATGGTCGTTCCGGGCCCACCGGGCACCAGCACGACATCGGGTGCGGGGGTCTCCTCGAACGAGTGCGTGGCACCGATGACCAGCACGCCCGAATCAGCGGTGATGGGTCCGGGCTGGTGCCAGACGAAGCGGACTTCGGTGTCGGGCATGAAGCGCAACACCTCGTAGGGACCGATGAAGTCCAGTGCGGTGAAATCCGGGTACAACACGATGGCGATTTGAGTCATAACGAAGCCCTTTCGGTGCGACAGAAGGTCTTGCGGTACTGATCGGGCGATACGCCCATGCGGCGAACAAAATTGCGGCGCAAGGATTCCGCAGATCCGAACCCGCAGCGATCCGCGATCACCACCATGGTGTCGTCGGTCTCTTCGAGCTGACGGCGCGCGGCCTCGGAACGGATGCGTTCCACATAGGCCGACGGCGCCTCGCCGACTTCCGCGGTGAAGACCCGGGTGAAATGCCGTGGGCTCATCGCGGCCAGACGAGCCAGCTCGGGCACTCGGTGTGATCCGCCGGGCTGCGCCTCGATGGCCTCTTGCACATCGCGGATCGGCATGCGCTTGGCCCGCGGCATCCACACCGGGGCCGCGAATTGCGACTGCCCACCCGGACGGCGCAGATACAGAACAAGCCAGCGCGCCACCGTCTGCGCCACCTCCGCGCCGTGATCGTCTTCGACGAGGGCCAGTGCCAGATCGATACCCGCCGTCACCCCGGCCGCCGTCCACGTCTTGTCCGAGCTGCGTATAAAGATTGGGTCAGGATCTACTGTGATGCTTGGGAATTCACTAGCCAAGGTCTCTGCGATAGCCCAGTGGGTGGTGGCGCGGCAACCGTCGAGCAGGCCGGCCTCGGCGGCCAGGAACGCACCGTTGCAGACGCTGACCACCCGTCGCGCGCAGCGTGCCGAAGCACGGATCCATTCCATGACGGCCGGATCCCGCTGAACCGCGGGCACACCGACGCCGCCAGGCAAGACCAAGGTGTCGCATCCCGCACCGGGATCAGGCAACGGACGGGTGACCAACTCCATACCCGAACCGGTGGCGATCGGAGTGCCATTGCTGGACACGAGCGACACGTCGTAGCCGGGGGTACCGGTCAGGTACTGGGATGCGGTCGAGAAGACCTCATACGGCCCCACCAGGTCGAGGGCCTGAACTCCCGGAAAACCCAGGATCACCACCGAACGCGTCACGCCTCTTAGTGTTCGCCACCTGGGCAATGGCGTCCAGGTCGGGTATCCCACAAATTAGGACATCAGGAGCTCGGCAGCCACTGCTCCGCAGAAGCATCGAGCAGCCGCTGGTGATCCGCACGATTGACGCGCACGTAGGCGTCGGCGAAGTCAGCGAAGGCCGCATCAGCGGTATTGGGATCGGCCCCCGCGCCGAGGTAGCCCGCAATCACCCCGGGCACACCCGATTGAGCGTGGGCACGCGCCAGCGCCATCGCACACAGCGACCCGTACAGCGCCAGGTCGTTGGGGTCCGTGAGACTGGCGATCTCGACCGATCCCTTCATATCGCGGAACTGCCGCACGTAGAAGCTGCCGCGACGCGTCGAGGACACGTAACCGAGGAAGGGATCACCGCTGGCCTGCATGATCCGCTGGCCCGCCACCACCCGGCGCCCGTGATCCAGCCGCAACTCCTGCGGAAAATACGGCTCGATCACCGAGGCCGAAGTCTCCTTCATCTGCAGGAACAGCGGCGACCCATCGGCGTCGGTGAGCAGGGCGAGATAGCAACGGGTGCCCACACTTCCGACACCGACCACCCGCACCACCGCATCCTCGAACTGATGGCATGCCAGCAGTGCTACGACGTCCTCGGGCACCGAACCGAAGTACTCCTCCACCATCGCGGCGGCTTCGGAGAAACCCACCTCCGGGACCCGGACCGCAATGTCCTGCTGCTCCACGATTCGGTAGCGACCGTCGACGGTGGTCGCCGTCAGCTTCTTCAACGCACGATGCGAGGTGTTGCGGGAGGCCTTCGAGACCGTTTCGGTTGCCAGCTTGGACGCGCTCTTGGACAGTCGCGAGACCAGATCCAGCACCTCGAGCGCGGTCGTCTTGAGATAGAACCGCTCCAGGGCAGACAGCTGCGCCAATTCGCGCATCCGGGTGCGGTAGGCGGCGGCGGTCTTGGTGGCGCTGGCGCGCACCGCGTCGTCCGACATCCCGAATTCCTGGCCGAGAATCGCCACACTCGTGACCAGTCGTTTGACATCCCATTCCCACGGACCGATCGCGGTCTCGTCGAAATCGTTGACGTCGAACAGCAGCGCACGCTCACGCGAGGCGAAGAGCCCGAAGTTGGAAAGGTGTGCGTCACCGCAGATCTGAATCGGTACCCCGGTGGTTGCCGTGCCGGCAAGATCGGAGGCCATGACCGCGGCCGCCCCACGATAGAACGCGAACGGCGATTCCGACATGCGCTCGCGGCGCACCGGAACCAGCGACGGGATCCTGGACGTGTTCTGCGCGGCGAGCACCGCGATCGGATCCCGGTGCGGTTGATCGGGAAGTTCCGCGAGGCGTCGCCGCGGCATCTGGTCACGCAGCCCGCGGCCCAGAGCAAGCTGCTTGTCCCGCGGAAGTCGCCGCAAGTCCACTGGCGTCAGAGCGTCCATGGGGTGAAACCTACTGGGGCTGCACCTTGTCCTGGTCAGCCTCGCTCGCATCCTCCGCTGTGATCTCGTCCGACGTCCGGAACCGCACGAACACCGGAACGAGGAGCGCGGCAACGATCACCCCCACCACCACAAGCGCACCACCACCGGCGGCGGCCGCCGTCGTACCCACGACTGCGGCGGCCGCACCGTGCGTGAAGTCGGCAACCCGCGGCCCTCCGGCCACCACCACCGTGAACACACCCTGCAAGCGGCCGCGCACATCGTCCGTCGCCACCGATTGCAGGATCGTTGTCCGGAAGGCCGCCGACACCATGTCGGCGATGCCGCCGATCACCAGGAATACCAGCGACAGCCACAGCAGCGGCGCGTGCGCGGTGAGCCCGAAACCCACCATCGCCAGCCCCCACACCACGATGCTGACCACCACCGCCAGACCCTGGCGATCGATCCGACGGAACCAGCCGGAGAACACCCCGCCGATCACCGCACCCACCGATATCGCCGCCGACAGCAGCGCGATCACGGTGCCGCCGTCGGCTGGATCACCGAACCCCTCGTGGGCAATCTGCGGGAACAGGATGCGCGGCATCCCGAAGATCATGGCGATGAGGTCCACCACGAATGACATCAGGACGATCTTGTGCCCGGCCAGATAGCGGAAGCCCTCAAGGACGTCACGAAGGCCAGAAGTGTTGGCTTGCAGATCTTTTGACGCACTACTCGGCGGCATCCTGTGCAGCCGGACTGTCGCCCAGATCGGCGCCAAGCACGCGATGGCGTCAATCAGATACAAGGTGGACAGATCCACCCACTTCAGCAGCACCCCGGCCAGCAGCGGCCCCGCGATGAACCCGAACTGCTGAACCGTCATGTTCAGCGCGTTGGCGGCCGGCAGCTGATCGAGCGGAAGCATCCGCGGAATCGCCGCGGCGCGCGTCGGTGAATTCACCGCGAAGAAGGCCTGCTGTACCGAGAGCAGGCACAGCACCACCCACACGTTGTCGACGGATAACGCGGCCTGCAGCCACAACAGCACCGAAGAAACACCCAGCCCGATGGCCGTAATGATCAGCAGGGTCCGTCGGTCCATCCGGTCCGCCAGCGCGCCGCCCCACAGGCCGAACACCACCAACGGCACCAAACCGAAAACGCCCGTCAGTCCCACGTACGCCGAACTGTGGGTGAGCGCATAGATCTGAACCGGGACCGCGAACAGCGTGAGCCCAGCGCCGATGACCGTGACGACCCCGGCCAGCCACAGACGCCGGAAATCGGCGTTGCGCAGAGGAGTGATGTCCGCAAAAAATCGACTCAGACCGCACCCGCTCCACTAGTCACCGGCCAACAGATACCGCAGCCGTCCAGGCTGGCTAACTTACCTGGACGGCTACGGGTTCACCGCGCCGGCTCGGATACTTCGTCAGATGGCGCGGGCACCGTGTCCGGCTCTGACTCGGACTGCGCTGGCTCCGCCGCGGGTTGTGCTTCCTGCGATTCGGATTCCGCATCCGGCAATTGCGCCACCAGGTACTCACCGAGCCCACCGATGGTCGGGTAGTCGAACACCGCCGTCGCGTTGATGGTGAACTTGCCGCCGAACTGGCTGTGCAGCCGGTTACGCAGCTCGATCGCCATCAGCGAATCCGTACCGAGGTCCAAGAACCGGCTCGTCGCGGCCGGCGGCTGCGCCAGACGCAAGAAGTTCTGCACCTCGCGCTGCAGGAACTCGGTCACGAAACCAGCCCGCTGCGGCACCGGTATCTCCATCAGTTGCTTGAGCAACTCGCTGTCACCGGTCACCTCGCCCACGGCACTCGGCAGCACGAGGTCCAGGATCGGCGGACGCGAACTGCCCAGCACCTTCGCCGCACGCTGCCAGTTGGCCTTGATGACGGTGGCCTGGCCCGTGCCGTTGGCAATGACCTCGGCCAGAGCCGCGAGTGCCGCCGAGGGATCCAGCGGAATCAGGCCCTGCGCACTGATGTTCGCGGTCGCCGCCTCCGAGGAGGCCATACCTCCCTGCCCCCAGGGGCCAAAGTTGACGCCGGTGGCGGGCAGACCCTGCGACCTGCGCCGCGCGATCAGACCGTCGAGCCACGCATTGGCCGTCGCGTAGTTGGACTGACCAGGCGAACCGAACAAGCTCGACACCGAGGAGGACACGATGAAGAAGTCCAGATCCTCGTCCTTCGTCAGCCTGTCAAGGTAATCGGCACCGAACGCCTTGGGCGCCAAGGTGGTCCGGAACCGCTCCACGCTCTGCTGACCCAGCAGGGCGTCATCGAGCACGCCTGCCAGATGCGCGATGCCGCCGAGCGGGGGCAGTTCCGCCCGAATCCGCTCCAGCAGCTTCACAACCTCGGACTCCTCGCCGACATCGGCGGTGAAGACGTGGATGCGGGCCTTGGAGCGCTCGCTGATCTCCTCGATCAACCGTTGCGCGTCCACATCTGGAGCACGGCGGCTGGTCAGCACGATGTCACCGGCACCGAGCTGAGCCAGATACGACGCGGTGTGCAGGCCGATCGCGCCCAGTCCACCAGTGATCAGATAGGTCCGATCCTGCTGTGGTGACAGTGGATTCGGCATCTGGCACACGATCTTGCCGATATGGCGGGCCTGCTGCATGCGGCGGAATGCCGTCCTGGCCTCCGTCAGCGGGTAGATCTCAGCGGGCAGTGGTGTCCACTCCCCCTTTGCCAAACCGTCCGAAACCTCCGTCAGCAAGCCCCGAATACGTTCGGGCTCTTGGAACATCACCGTGTCCAGCGCGACGATCTCGTAGGCGATATCTGGGCGGGCCTCGGCCATCTGCTCCGAAGTCCAGATATCACGCTTGGCGATCTCGGCGAAACGGCCGTTCTTGGCGGTGGCCCGCACGGTCGCCTCGACGAACCCTTCGCTGGTGAGGCTGTTGAGCACCACGTCAACGCCATGCCCATCGGTGTCGGCGAGGATCTGGTCGGCGAAATCGGTTGTACGCGAGTCATACACATACTTCACGCCGAGCTTGCGCACGGTCGCACGCTTGAAAGTGCTCGCTGTCGCATAAACCTCGGCACCGCACTGTTGCGCCATCTGTATCGCAGCCAATCCCACACCACCACTGGCCGCGTGGATGAGCACGCGATCGCCGGGCTTCAGCTGCGCCCAGTCGAAGGCGAGCCGAACCGTCAGCGCCGCAGCGGGAATCGTGGCGGCCTCGACCGCGCTGATCCCGTCCGGAATCGGCGCCAGGAACTGAGCCGGTGCGTTGAACCGGCTGGCGAAGGCACCCTGCATGGAGCCATAGACCCGCTGACCCACCGCGACCTCGGTAACACCCTCACCCAATTGCGTGACGACACCTGCGAAGTCACCGCCGATCGGGCCCGGGTCACCCGGGTACAGACCTAGCACGTTGAGCACGTCACGGAAGTTGAGACCGGCGGCCTCCACCCGCACCTGCACGTAGCCCTCGTCCGGCGCCTCGACCTCCTTCTCGGTGATCCGCAGGTTGTCGATGGCACCCCGTTCGGTGGGCAACAGGGCGTAGTCGCTCCCGCGCGGCACCGTGAGATTGCCGCTGCGTGACCACGGCAACAACCGCGAGGCGAGCAGCTTGCCCTGCCGCACAGCGATTTCCGGCTCCTCGACCGGCGTAACCAATAGATTCGCCAGCGCCTGTACAGCCTCGGGTGAGCCGTCACCATCAACGAGCTTGGCGCGCAGCGCCGGTTCCTCGTTGATGGTGGTGCGCCCGAATCCCCACAGGGAAGCCTGCACCGGATCAACCGGCTCGCCCGACTCGGTGGCCACGGCGCGCTCGGTGACGATCCAGAGACCATCGGGAAGTTTCACGCCATTTTGTGCGCCGTTCTGCACCGTATGCACAGCACTGAGCAGGTTGGCGATCTCGGTCTCCAGACGCGCGATCTCATCGGTGCTCGACTCCTGCGCGCCCGGTGCGGCGGCACGCCAGACGACACCGGAGAACGGCACGCCGCGCTCCTTGGCCTCTGCCAGCACCTGTCCGAGAAGTTCCGGATTACTCGTCCGATCGAACGGGATGCAGCCCGGCACCCTGGCGGCCAGCTCGTCGAACCCGGCGATCAGCCAGGTACCGCTTGCCGTCGCGGTGCCGTCCTCCGCGGCTGGCACCGGAACCTCGTGCCAGCCAAGGGTGTACAGCAGGCGGGTGGCATCGCCGCCCAGCCCACGCAGCAATGCCTCACGCGGCGCACGTTTCACCGTGAACTCGCGAATCCCACCGAGGTGACGGCCATCGCGATCGAGGTAATCGAGATCGAAGACCTGGGTCTCGCTGTCCAGCGCGCTCTCATGCCACCGGGCCCGGCAGTAGAAGCGCCGTGGCATCTTTTCCTTCAACGTCACCTGGCCGTACCGCAAGGGCAGGAACAGATCGTTGATGCCCTGCTCAGCCGCGAGCAGGGCCGGGAACGCCGGGAAGGCCACACCGGTGCACAGATCCATCAGCACCGGGTGCATCGGCTCGGTACCGAGCTGTTCTGCAAGTTCCTCACCGACGAGGACGTCGCCGATGGCCTCACCCTGACCAAGCCAGAGTGACTTCAGAGAGCCGGACCAGGTTGGGCCCCAGGACAGTTCCAGATCAGCGAAGGTTTCGAACAGCTCGTTCGGACGCATGCGCTCCATCCGCTCGATGGCCGCGTCAACCGGCTCGGCCTCCGAGGACTGGCCGGCCGCATCGTCGGCGCTGTCATCGACACCAGGCACGACGGTGCCTTCGGCGTTCAGTGACCAGTCAACATCGCGTTCGCCGTAGGGACGGCTGTGCACCTGGAACTTCGACCCACTGCCATCCTCCAGCGGATGCAGCGTCAGCTGCACCTCACGAGAACTCTTCTCCGGCAAAATAATCGGCTCGTAGAAGAAAACATCCTTCGCCCGTGCCGGAGTGCCGACGGCCGCCAGGGCCATCGCGGCGTACGTTGCGCCGGGTACGACGACGGTGCCGTAGATAACGTGGTCGGACAGCCAGGGCTGCGACCTGACCGACAACCGGCTGATGTAGACACAATCGCCGGAGGCCAGGTCCTCGCCTCGACCCAGTATGCCCGCGGACAAGCCGCCCCCGCCTTCGATGGCGGCGCCGGACGACTTCGGCCAGAAGCGGCGGCGTTGGAAGGGATAGGTCGGCAGTTCCAGCGTGTTACGCGGGTGGCGCCGCAGCGCGGCGAAATTGGGCCGATGACCGCCGACGTACGCCGCGGCCAGTGCCTCGGCGATCTGGCGTCGGTCGCCAACACCCTTGCGCAGCGAGACAATCGCGCGCGGAGCGGCCAAGTGCTCCGGCCAGACCTGCACCGCGGCGCCGGTCAGCACCGGCTGCGGGCCGATCTCCATCAGCACCGAGCAACCCAGCGCGGCCACGGTGCGCACACTCTCGGCGAACTGCACCGGCTGACGGGAATGCCGTCGCCAGTACTGGGCATCGATCGGGGTCTGTGCCGTCAGCACCGCACCCGTGCGGTTGCACACCAGCGGCAACCTGGGAGTCGCGAACTGTACTTGCGCTGCGTACGACTCGAATTCGTCGAGGACGGGGTCCAGCAGCTCGGAATGGAACGCATGGCTGGTCTCCAGCCAGGTGCACCGGATTCCCTCCTCCTCGAAGCGCGCGACCGCCTGTTCCACATCCTCGCCCGGACCCGACAGCACGGTGTTCGGTCCGTTGTAGGCGCCCACCGACACACGCGGAAAATCACTCGCGATCTGTTCGACATGCTTGGCGTCGCTGAAGACGGCCACCATGCGCCCGCCCGCGGGCAGACTGCCGAAGAGCCTGCCGCGCTCGGCGATCAGTCGCGCACCGTCCTCCAGACTGAACACTCCGGCGACGCATGCGGCCGCGTACTGGCCGACACTGTGGCCCAGCACCACGTCGGGCTCAATGCCCCACGACTGCCACAGCCGGGCCAGACCCATCTCTACGGCGAAGATGGCTGGCTGCGCGAATGACGTGTGCCGCAGTACCTTCCCGGCTTCTCCGCCCGTTTCGCGATCGGTGGCGAACATCACCTCCAGCAAGGGGCGCTCGACGATGTCCTTGACGGCTTCCGCGCAGCGTGTGACGGTCTCGGCGAAAACCGGCTCTGCGTCGAACAACTCACGCGCCATACCGGGATATTGACTGCCCTGTCCGGTGAACAGCCAGGCCGTTGTCGGGTGGTTCGTGTGCTCGCCACGAACCACACCGGGGCGCAGCCGGTTCTGAACCAACTCGGCCAGCCCCTCGCGCGCGGACTCCACCGAGTCCACGACGAGAGCGGCACGATGTTCGAAGTGCGACCGCCCACTCCCCGCGGTGACGCAGACATCCTCGATGTCGACCTCTGGATGGGCGCTCAACCAGGACTCATAACGCTGCGCCACCGCGGCCAGCGCCTCCGGCGACCTGGCGGACAACGGCAGGACGTTCACCTTGTCGCCCTGAACTTCTGGTGTAGCGGCGGTGTCGTCGGGGCCACCTTCATCCGTCACCACTGCCCGTCGCGGTGCCTCCTCGATGAGCACGTGGGCATTGGTGCCGGTGAATCCGAACGAGCTCACCCCGGCGCGCCGTGGCCGACCGTTGGGCTCCCATGGAATGGCCTTGTCCACCACCCGAACTGGCAGCGACTCCCACGGGATGTGCGGGGACGGCTTTTCGAAGTGCAGACTCTGCGGCAGCACCCCGTTTTGGAGCGAGAGCACCACCTTGATGAGACCTGCTGCACCGGAAGCTGATTCGGTGTGGCCGATGTTGGATTTGACCGAGCCCATCAGCAGCGGCCGGTCTGCCTCGCGCGAGCCACCGTAGGCCGCGGCCGCCGCCTGCACCTCGATCGGATCACCCAGCGGGGTGCCCGTTCCATGCGCCTCAAGGTAATCGACGTCCCCGCCCGCCAGACCGGCACGCGCAAGCACCGTTCCGATGAGTCGTTGCTGCGCCCCTCCGTTGGGAACGGTCAGTCCGCTGGATGCGCCGTCCTGGTTCACCGCGCTACCCGGAATCACGGCCAGGACTCGGTCCCCGTCGCGCTCCGCATCGCTCAATCTCTTGAGCACAAGAATCCCGCAGCCTTCACTGCGCACATAGCCGTCGGCGGACGCATCGAACGTCTTGCAGCGACCGACCGGTGAAAGCATCCTGGCGCGCGAGGCGGCAATGACTGTCACCGGGCTCAACAGAACGTTCACACCACCGGCCACTGCCAGATCGCAATCACCGGAGTGCAGGGCCTGCACGGCCTGGTGGACCGCCACCAACGCCGAGCTGCACGCGGTATCCACTGCCACCGCGGGCCCCTCGAATCCCAGCGCGAACGCAACACGTCCCGATATCGCGTTGAGCGCGTTACCGGTGATGAAGTAGGGCTCAATCTTGTCGATCGATTCCGACGACAGCAGGTGCGCGTACTCGTTGGCACCTACGCCCGCGAAGATGCCGGTTCGGCTGCCGCGCAGCGCGGCCGGCGAGTATCCGGCGCGTTCCAAGCCCTCCCATACCGTTTCGAGCATCAGTCGCTGCTGCGGCTCGATCCAGACGGCCTCACGCGGGGAAATGCCGAAGAACTCGGGATCGAATCCATCGATACCGTCCAGGAATCCGCCGAAGCGTGTGTACGTCTTGCCGGCGGTCTCCGGATCCGGGTCATAGAACTCGTCGATGTCGAAACGGTCCTCGGGCACCTCACGAATCGCGTCGACGCCTCCGGAAAGCACCTCCCAGAAGGCCTCCGGATCCGGCGCGCCGGGGAATCGGCATGACACCGAGACAATCGCGATCGGCTCGTCGGTGCGATCCGTGACAGCCGATACCTGTTGTGGCGCCGGCTTGGCTTGTTCGCTGAGGCCCAGCACCTCGCCGAGCAGATAGTCGGCAACATCGGAAATGCGCGGATGATCCATCACCAGGGTGACCGGAATCTCCTTGCCCACACCCTGTTCCATGCGTTGGCGCAGTTCGACGGCCATCAGGGAATCCATGCCGAGATCGAAGAACCCCGCGTCCTCACGGATCTCCGAGACGTCCACGCGCGTCACCTCGGCCACCGCATCGCGCAGGTAGTCCGTCAGAAGCTTCTTGCGCTGCTGTACCGGAGCTCCCGCAAGCCGTTCGACCAGCTGCGTCGTGCCCGACTGCGCGACACCCTGAGATGTGGCCAGATGCGAAGGCACCTCACGCTCCAGCTCCGCCAGGAATGCGCGTCTCCCGGCCTGCTGGTAGAGCGGTAGGAAACGGGCCCAGTCGATGCGGGCGACGACGCCCTGCGCCCCACCATTCGATTGGGAAGCCGCCACCACATCCGCCAAGCCAGCCAGCGCATCGGACGGGGACAACGTCTTGATTCCACGTTGTTCCAGTCGCGCCCGGGATTCCGCGTCGGCCATGCCTGCCGTCCACGGACCGAAGTTAACGCTGGTCCCCGCGACACCCTGCTCACGCAGACGCCAGGCAAGTCCATCGAGGAAGGCATTGGCCGCGCTGTACGCGGTCTGGCCAAAGCCACCCCACACCGAGGCGATCGAGGAGGTGCTGATGAAGAAGTCGAGCTTCAGATCGGCCGCTGCTTCGCTCAGATGCCAGGCGCCCCAGACCTTGCCGGCGAAGACACGGTCTACCTCGGTGTCGTCGAGATCACTGAGCGGGGTGGTGCCGATCTCCCCCGCGGCATGGACGATGCCCGCCAGCGGCGGCAACTCGGCCTGCACGCCTGCCAGCAGGCGTGCCACGTCATGTGCGTCCGCGACATCGGCGGTGACCACCCGGACCTCGCAGCCGTGCTGCGCACCCAGTGCGTCGATGCGCTGCTGTGCCGCCTCGTTCGGTTCACGCCGACTGGTCAGCACCAGATTCTTGGCGCCGCACGCGGCCAGGTACCCGGCGATCTCCAGCCCGATCGAACCCAACCCGCCGGTGACCAAGTAGGTTCCGTTGTCGCGGATTTCCAGCGGAGTACCGCTGGGCAGATTCTCCCGCCGCACGAGCCGAGGAACGTAGACCGACTGATCGCGCAATGCGATCTGGTCCTCCCTGGCTGCGGCATCGCTCGATGCGGAAGCTCGGCTGATGAACTGTGACCATTCGGCAGCACTGGCATCGGCCAGATCAGCAAGTCCACCCCACACTTGTGGAAGCTCAAGGGCTGCCGCACGGCCGAATCCCCACAGGGCACTCTGTTCTGGCGCCACGGTGTCGGTTTCGGTGATTCGCTGGGCGCCACGGGTTATCACCCAGATGGGTGCCCGCAGTTCAGCAGCCGCGGCCGCGCGGAAGAGCCGTCGCGTTCCGCCCAGTATCTGGTGTTGTATCCGCAGCAACGACCGCGCCGAGGAGGTACCCCCATCGAGGGCCGCGACGTGCACGATGCGGAGCGCGGAATCGCCTGATACCGCGGAACGGAACGCGTCGGCAAGCTGCTGCTCGTCGGCGTCGGACGTCGGCAACCCGAGAACCCGGTACTGCTGTCCACGTGCGGTGAGCGCATCAACCAGCGGCGCGGCCGCGCCGGTTACATCACCCACGAGAAGCCAGGTGGTAGCCGTGCTGGTATCCGCACCCGCGAGCGGCGTGGGCGACTTGTCCCACCGGAACTGGTAGCGAGCATCCGCGATCGTCTGCGTGGTGCGTTGCTGATTATGTTTTGCCGCAAGCTTTGTGAGGACCGCCAGAGTCTGCTGGTCGTCGCTTGTACCGCCAAGCAGGTTCGCGAGTTCCTCGATCTTTCCGTCCTCGAGCAGACGGACGGCCTCGGTGCGCGGCCCGGAAGCCGGCTGTTGCTGGTTCGTGGCGTCGCGGTTGTCGGCGTTTCGCTTATCACTGAACCAGTACTGGCGATGCTCGAACGGATAGGTGGGCAGGTCGAGCTTTCGCGCGGGGCCGTGCCGGAACGCACCGAAATCGGGCAGGTGCCCCAGGACGTACGCGTCGGCAGCGGCTTCGGTGATCTGCCTGTGATCCGCTGTGTTTCGACGCAAGGAGGCTATCGCCCGCGGCGCGGTGGCCGGGTCGGGCCAGGCGCGGAGCGCGGCGGCGGTGAGTACCGGTTGCGGGCCGATCTCGAACAACACCTTGCAATTCATGTCGGCGAGGGTGCGCACGCTCTTGGCGAACTCCACCGGTTGACGTGCGTGCCGGCGCCAGTACGCACCGTCCAGTTTCACACTTCTGCCCAGCGCGGTGCCCGTGCGGTTGTCGATCAGGATCCGTTGTGGTGTCTTGTAATTGAACTTGCCGGCATACGCCTCGAACTCGTCGAGGATCGGGTCGAGCAAGGCCGAGTGGAACGCGTGACTGGTCTCCAGGAAGTCACACCGAATGCCCTCGGCGACCAGCCCCGCCACCGCCTTTTCCAGATCCTGTGCGGGACCTGACAATACGGTGTTGGCACCGTTATAAGCGGCAACCGACAGACTGGGGAAATCGTCAGTCAGGCTCTCCACCCGCTCGGCGGCGGCGAATATCGCTGCCATCCGCCCGCCGGCGGGCAAGCTGCCGAACAAGCGGCCGCGCTCGGCCATCAGCGCAGCGCCGTCCTCGAGGCTGAACACGCCCGCGACGCAGGCTGCCGCGTACTGGCCAACGCTGTGACCCAGCACCACATCCGGCTCGAAGCCCCACGATTGCCAGAGCCGGGCCAAGCCCATCTCCACTGCGAACAGCGCGGGCTGTGCATAGGTGGTCTGCCGCAGCGTCGCCTCGGCATCTGGACCGTCTACATCGAAAATGACATCCAATAACGGCTTTTCGAGAACATCGGCCACCGCCGCCGCGCAACGCTTCAGCGTCTCGGCGAACACCGGCTCGGTGTCGAACAGCTCACGGGCCATGCCCGGGTACTGGCTGCCCTGGCCGGTGAACAGCCACGCCGTCTTGGGCGTGTCATGGGATTCTCCACGCCCCAGGCCCGGGGCCGGGCGGTCATCGGCGACGGCGCCGAGCAGCTCCACGGCGGCTTCACGGGAGTTGACCACCAGCGCGGCGCGGTGCTCCAAATGTGCGCGCCCCACTCCGGCGGTGAAGCACAGGTCCGCCAACGTGGCCTCGGGGTGCCCGTTCAGCCAGCTGCGGTATTGATCGGCGATCTGCACCAACGCGGCGGGTGTGCGCGCCGACAGCGGCAGAATGCTGAACCGGTCCCCCGTCGACTCCGGCTCTTCGGCCGTTTCGATCTCGGCCGCTACCGGAGCCTCTTCGAGAATGACGTGAGCATTGGTTCCGGCGAACCCGAACGAGCTAACTCCCGCAATACGTGGGCGCCCGTTGCGCTCCCACGCGGTGGCCTCCTTGACGACCTCCACCGGGAGCCGGTCCCAGGGGATGTGCGGCGACGGATTCTGAAAGTTGCGGTGCTGCGGCAACAATTCGTTCTCGAGTGACAGCACGACCTTGATGACGCCCGCGATACCCGCGGCCGCCTCCAGATGTCCGATGTTCGTCTTCGCTGAGCCGATCAATAACGGATCGTTCGCCGCACGGCCGATGCCGTAGGCCGCGCCAGCGGCCTGGGCCTCAATCGGATCGCCCAGCGATGTTCCGGTGCCGTGCGCCTCCAGATACCCGACGTCACTCGGCGCGACACCGGCACGCTTGAGCGCATCGGCGATAACACGCTGCTGAGCAACGCCATTGGGCACCGTCAACCCGCCCGATGCGCCGTCCTGGTTAATCGCGCTGCCCCGGATCACGGCCCGGATACGATCACCGTCGCGGATCGCATCCTCAAGGCGCTTGATGACGATGACGCCGGATCCCTCACCACGCACGTAGCCGTCCGCGGCCGCGTCGAATGTCTTGCACTTGCCGTCGGGCGCCAGCATGTGCGCATGCGAGAACGTGATCATTGTGGCCGGGGTCAGCAGGACATTCGCACCGCCGGCCAGCGCGAGATCGCACTCTCCGAGTTGAAGTGCTTGGCACGCTTGATGAATTGCTACCAATGACGAGCTGCACGCCGTATCGACGGCAACCGAGGGTCCCTGCAACCCCAGCCGGTAGCTGATGCGGCCGGCGGCCGCGGCATTGGAGGTGCCGATGGCCATGTAGGCCTCGATCTCCGGAAAAGTCAGCTCATCGGACGCCATTCCCAGGTAGTCATGGGTGGCCAAACCGACGAACACGCCGGCGTTGGTCTCGGCCAAATCCGTTGGGGCGATTCCGGAATGCTCCACTGCCCGCCATGCCATCTCCAGCAACAGTCGGTGCTGCGGGTCCATCAGTCTGACCTCGCGCGTCGACATACCGAAGAACGGCGCGTCAAACCCCGTTACGTCATCGACGAAGCCGGCACGACGGGTTACGACCTTGCCGGGAGCTCCGGGTTCAGAGTCAAAGAATTCATCGGCATCCCACCGGTCAGCGGGTACCTCCGATATCGCATCACGGCCTTCACGCAGCACGTCCCAGAACTCGTCCGCGTTGGCGGCACCGGGAAAACGCGCTGCATATCCGATGATTGCAAAACGTGGGGCGGGATTGATCGGATGGTCAGCGGATTCCATGCTGTGGCCTCCTTGCGTCGGCGGGTGGGGAGAGTGGCCCTCGACATCGTCGGACCAAGAATGTGACTCTGGACATCGGCGGGTGCGAACGCGACTCTAGCCGAACAAGTATCGTGCGCACTGTTGTTCCCAAACTTCGTGGTAACTAGGACAGTAAGTTCTAGTTATTCCCGGTATGCCATGTGGCGCATGGGGTTTCCGGGTCTTGGCCGACCGCGCGTTGTGCGGTCAAACCGAGGGTATGTTGGGCCACCGACGAGAGATGCCGGAGCGGGGCCGGCCGAGCGAGAGGACGGCGCTTTGCGCATTGGCACGATAACTGTTGGCGCACTTGATGAATGGACGTTGAGCCCCGGCTCCGTCACCTCGTGGCACCCCACCCCAGACGCGGCCGAGAACGCCCGGCAAGCACCTGTGAGTTTGGTGCCAGTCAGCTACATGCAGAGCCAACATCTGCGAAATTACTACGAACGGAACGAAGCTGGCCTAAACTTCTCGCGCCAAATAATCGCCAGCTGCGATGTCGCGGGCCAGTGCGACATCGCCGCGATGGACCATGCCCTCAACGCATACCTGCGTAGGCATGACACCTTCCGCAGCTGGTTCGAGCGCGCCGCGGACGGGACGTTCGTACGGCACTCCATCAGCGATCCAAGCGAAATCGAGTTCGCGCCTGTAACACAAGGGCATATGACGGTCGATGAAATACGCAACCACGTCATCGACATACCGAGCCCACTGGAATGGGGATGCTTCACCTTTGGAATCATCCAGAGCGAGAACCACTTCACGTTCTTCGCTGCCATGGACCACGTACATGGTGATGCGACGTTGATTGGCACCACCATGATGGAAGCCAACGGAATGTACTCCGCGCTGAGCGGAGGCGGGCAGGCCCTCACGCTTCCCGATGCCGGCAGCTTCGACGACTTCTGCACTCGCGAGCGCGAGTTCACATCGGCATTAACCCTGGATTCGCCCGGGGTACGCGCGTGGATCGACTTTGCCGAGAACAACAATGGGACGTTTCCCGAGTTCCCGCTTCCACTGGGCAACCCGGCCGAAGCGACCACCAGCACCATGACCTCCCTGTCGCTGATGAGCCCGGAGCAGACGGACCGATTCGAGTCCGCCTGCTCGACTGCCGGCTCACGGTTCGTCGGTGGTCTCTTCGCCTGCCTCGGCCTGGTCGAGCACGAATTCACCGGGGCGGTCACCTATTACGGTCTGACTCCGAGGGATTCACGCACAGCTAGCGACAATTTCATGACGCAAGGCTGGTTTACCGGCCTGATCCCGATCACCGTTCCGATCGCGGCAACCTCTTTCAACGATGCGGCCTACGCCGCACAGACCGCCTTCGATTCGAGTCTGGACATGTCCCGGGTGCCGTACTACCGGGTCCTGGAATTGGCGCCGTGGCTGAAGTGGCCGGAACCGAACTTTCCGGTGTCGAACTTCTTCCACGGTGGCGCCGCTCCGCTCAACGCCATCCTCGCGGCGGGCGAGCTGGGCCTTGCCGACAACATCGGCATCTATCCGGACGGCCGATTCTCCTACCAGTTGACCATCTACATATTCCGGTACGGGGAAGGGACCGCGATGGCGATCATGCATCCCGATAACCCGATCGCCGAGAAGTCGGCGCTGCGCTACATGGAGGCCATGAAGTCGGTGTGCGGGCGAGTCGCGGACAGCGGTCACTGGGGACGCGTCGCGTAGCTTGAGCGACATCAGAATGAGGGTGAGGAAGATATGCGGCGGCTAGCCGATCTCGTGGTGCGATGGCCATGGGCGGTGATAGGCGCCTGGGTGGCGCTGGCCATCGCCCTGCCGCTGACCTTCCCCTCACTGACCGAAATGGCGGAGAAGCATCCGCTCGCCATTTTGCCGGCCGATGCTCCGTCGAGCGTGGCCGCCAAGAAGATGACCGAGGCGTTTCACGAATCGAGCAATGACGACCTGCTCCTGGTCGTGTTCATCAACGAGAACGGACTGGGACCCGAGGACGCCGCGACCTACCGCAAGGTGGTGGATGCGGTACGACACGACCTGACCAGCGTCGTGTCGGTCCAGGACTTCATCGGCACACCCGAGCTGCGAAAGTTTCTGACGAGTCAGGACAACAAAACCTGGATCCTGCCGATCGGCCTTGCGGGCGAGTTGGGTACGCCCAAGGCCTTCGACTCGTACAACCGGGTTACCGGCCTCATCCAGCGCAGCGCCCAGGGCAGTCCCACGACCGTCCACATCACCGGTCCAGCGGCCACGGTCGCCGACCTCACCGTCGCAGGACAACAGGACCGCCTACCGATCGAACTCGCGATCGCCATCTTGGTGCTCGCGGTGCTGCTGCTGGTCTATCGCAGCGCACTGACGATGATGCTTCCACTGGTGACAATCGGGTCCTCGCTGGTGATCGCGCAGTCCGTGGTGGCGGCCTACTCGCAGCTCACCGGGGCCGGCGTCTCAAACCAGTCCATCGTGTTCCTCAGCGCGATCCTGGCCGGCGCGGGCACCGACTATGCGGTCTTCCTCATCAGTCGCTATCACGACTATCTGCGGGCGGGTAAGACCTACGACCAGGCGGTCCGCGCCGCGATGATGTCGATCGGAAAGGTGATCACCGCGTCCGCCACGACGGTGGGTATCACCTTCTTGCTCTTGAGCTTTGCCAAGATGGGCGTCTTCCAGACGGTCGGAGTGTCGTCGGCCATCGGGATCGGTGTCGCGTACCTGTCCGGAATGACCCTGCTGCCCGCAATCCTGGTACTGGCCGGTCCACGCGGCTGGGTCAGGCCGCGGCGCGAACTCACTGCGCAGTTCTGGCGGCGGTCCGGCATACGTATCGTTCGTCGTCCGATTCCACACCTGGTGGCCAGTGTGGTGGTCCTGGCCCTGCTGGGGAGCTGCGCCCTGCTGGCGCGCTACAACTACGACGACCGCAAGGCCGTGTCGCCGTCGGCGCCCAGCTCGGTCGGGTACACCGCGTTGGAACGGCACTTCCCGCTCAGCCAGTCCATTCCCGAATACATCCTCATCCAGTCGCCGCGTGACCTGCGCACCCCACAGGCTCTCGCCGATTTGGAACAGATGGCGTCCCGCATCGCTCAGCTTCCCGACGTCGGCCTGGTCAGCGGCGTCACCCGCCCGCTCGGCGAGGTGCCACCCGAGTTCAGAGCCACCTATCAGGCAGGGCTCGTCGGCACCCGGCTGGCCGACGGCTCCAACCAGATCAGCCAGCGCAGCAGCGACCTCAACCGGCTCACCGCCGGCGCCAACACCTTGGCCGGCAGCCTCGGCGACCTGCGCACCCAGCTCAACAAGATCGTCCCCGGTCTGCAGAGCCTGCTCGACGCGTCCAACTCGCTGAAGACCAAATCGGGCGGCGACGAACTGGTACGGAATGTAGACAACGCCGCCAAGCTCGTCGATGCCATCAACGCGCTCGCCAATGACATGGGGTGGAACTTCTCCGCCGCAAAGGACATGTTCGCGTGGATCAACCCGGTGTTGAACGCATTACAGGCCAACCCGGTCTGCGATGCCGACGTCTCCTGCGCCACCACCCGCGGCCAGTTCGAGCGACTCGTCGGCGAACGCAACAGCGGACGCCTCGACGAAATCAATCAGCTCGCTCATCAGCTCGGGAATTCACCGGGCAACAAAGCAACACTTTCCGCGACGGTAACCAAGCTCAACGCCTCGCTCATGAGCGTCATGAACGGGCTGCAGGCCATGGGCCTGGACAAGCCCGGCGGTCCGCAAGCCGGACTCAACCAGCTGCGGCAGGGGGCCGACCGCCTGGCCGGCGGTAGCCAGCAGGTGGCCGGCGGTGTGGATCAGCTCGTCGGGCAGATCAAGGTGATCGTCAACGGACTCAACCAGGCATCGGCCTTCCTGCTGACAATGAAGACCAATGCCGCGGACCCGTCGCAAGCGGGATTCAACATTCCCGCCGAAGTGCTGAACAATCCGGACTTCCAAAGAGCGGCCAAGGCGTTCATCTCACCGGACGGCCATTCCGTGCGGTACCTCGTTCAGACGAAGCTCAACCCGTTCAGCCCCGAGGCGATGGACCAGGTCAACCAAATCAGCGATGTCGCCAAGGGTGCTCAGCCCAACACCACGCTGGCCGATGCCACGATTTCGATGGGCGGGTTTCCGACTGCCCTGCGCGACACGCGCGACTACTACCAGCACGACATCCAGTTCATCATCGCGGCGACACTCATCGTCGTGCTGCTGACACTGATGGTGTTGCTGCGGGCGATCGTGGCGCCCCTGTATCTCGTCGGGTCGGTGGTGCTGTCGTATTTCGCGGCCATCGGTATCGGGGTGCTCACGTTCCAATTCCTGCTCGGCCAGCAGTTGCATTGGACGGTGCCGCCTTTGGCCTTCGTTGTGCTGGTCGCGGTGGGCGCCGACTACAACATGCTCTTCGTGTCACGAATGCGGGACGAGTCCACAAACAGTGTGCGCTACGGGATTATCCGCGCCCTGAATTCCACAGGTGGCGTGATCACCGCGGCCGGGTTGATCTTCGCTGCGTCGGTCGGTGGCCTGCTGTTCTCTAGCATTGGAATCGTGGTCCAGGGCGGCTTCGTGATCGGCGTGGGAATTCTGCTGGACACCTTTGTCGTCCGGACCATCACCGTGCCCGCCATCGCGGCGTTGGTGGGATGGGCCAACTGGTGGCCGTCACGGGTCAGCAAGCGCCAAAGACCATCGGTGACGTCGCCGCCACCCGCAGCGCCCGCGGCGCAGGCGGGCTAGCACCAGAAATGTATGTGACACTGAAAATGAAGCCGAGCGGTCAGGAGCACGGATGAAAGACCTCCTCGCAGGAGCGGCCCTGCTGGTAGTCGCCAGCATGACAGGCTGTTTTGGCATCCCGTCCGCTGTTGCCGATGACCCACAGGTGCCCGGACCGCCTATCCCCCGGATCGCGGCAGACGGGACGGCGATGGCCGCGCCGGTATCGCCGGATCGGACCGCATATGCCCTGGGCGGTGCGCACGTGCTCGGCATCCCCTATGACGAGTACATCCGGATGACCGGCAAGGACTGGTTCCCGGGCATGAAGCGGGAAAACATCTGGTACCCGGCTGGGCAGGTCCAGGGTCACACCCTGGAGCGCCTGTTCCCCGGCATCGGCCCGGTCGGGGAGAAGATCATGCCCGGCCTGGGTCTAGACGGCCCCAGCATCGGCGAGTCGATCGACGTCGGCGAACCCAACCTCGAAAACGCCATTCGCACAGGCGGTCCCGGCACCGCGATGGGTCTCTCCGAGGGGGCGCTCGTACTCAACGCCGTTAAGTCAGCACTGGCAAGCGATCCGACCGCGCCGGCGCCGGACTCACTGACGTTCGCGACGTTCGGCGATCCGGTCGCGCGGCACCCGTTCGGTGAGAGCTTCCTGACGCAGAACTTCGCACCCGGATCGGTGGTGCCGTTCATGGACTACACCGTGCCGGCTCCGGTCGAAAGCCAGTACCACACCGACCAATTCATCTCCGCGTATGACAGCATCGCGGACTGGCCGGACCGGCCGGACAACCTGTTTGCGGTTGCCAATGCCATCGCGGGTCTGGCCACCGGCCATACGGCGATTGCCTTCACCAATCCGAAAATGGTTCCGCCGCAGAACATCCGGACGGAAGTTAACTCCCGGGGAGGAACGACGACGACGTACTTCATCCCCGAACAGCACCTTCCCCTGGTGCTGGGTTTCAAATACCTCGGCGTTCCCGAGGAGACGCTGAACAGGCTCGACGCAATACTGCAGCCTCGAGTGGATGCTGGCTACTCCCGTAACGATGACCCGGCGACGGCGCCGATCGCGGTGGACCCGGTGCGCGGTTTTGACCCCGCCAAGGTCACGGCGCCGGCCTCGCAAGCGACATTCGGCGGCGGTGCCGATCCGCTTTCACAGATCACCAGCGGCGCTCTGGCCGTGCTGGGCAACGGCACACGCTCAGCCCCTCCCAATTAGTACGGACGTGACACCATGACACCTTCAACCCAGTCATCCATCCTGTCGATGCTGCACGGCCGGGCGAGCCTGCGCCCGGATGACATCGCGTTCACCTTTACCGACTACAGCCACAGCCCAACGGGCGTCGCCGAAAGCCTCACCTGGTCACAGTTGTCGCGTCGCACCTTCAACGTGGCTCGCGAACTCGGCCAGCACGCGGCGGCCGGCGACAGGGCGCTCATCCTGGCTCCACAAAGCCTCGAGTACATCCTGGCCTTCCTGGGGTCCATGCAAGCCGGGCTGATCGCTGTGCCGCTCCCGCTGCCACACCGCGGTTCGAGCCTTGACCGGGTGAGTGCCGTCTTCGATGACACCTCGCCCTCGGTGGTTCTCACGACCTCGGCGGTTGCCTCAGATGTGGGCGACTATGTCGACCAGTCGCGCCTCGAGATCGCCCCCAAGATCATCGAGATCGACACGCTGCGGCTCGACATCGACGGCGGGCCGAGCACCGTTCCGGCCGACGTACCGGACATCGCGTACCTGCAGTACAGCTCGGGTTCGACCCGAACACCCACCGGCGTCGTGCTGTCCCACCGCAACCTTCAGTCGAATTTCGAACAGTTGATGCGCAGCTTCTTCGTGGACACCGGTTCCAGGATTCCGGCGGATGCCACCATCGTGTCCTGGTTGCCCTTCTATCACGACATGGGTCTGGTGCTGGGTGTCTGCGCCCCGATCCTGGGCGGCTACCACGCCGACTTGACCAGCCCGATCGCATTCTTGGAAAGCCCTTCGCGGTGGGTGCGAGCACTGGCCAAGAACCCACACGCGTGGTCCTCGGCACCCAACTTCGCCTTTGATTTGGCGGCCCGCAAGACGACCGATGCCGACCTGGCCGGGCTCGATCTGGGCGGAGTTCTCGGCATCATCAGCGGTGCCGAGCGCGTCGAGCAGGCCACCTTGCGGCGCTTCGTCGATCGGTTCGCGCACTTCAACTTCCAGGACCACATGATGCGCCCGTCCTATGGGCTGGCGGAGGCCACCGTCTTCGTGGCCTCGGGCACCTGGAGCGAGACCGAGCCTGCTGCTCATTTCGACGTCGAAGAGCTGTCTGCGGGCCGCGTGCGGCGCTGCCCGGCCGGGACCGGCACGGCGCTGGTCAAATACCATGTGCCGCAATCCCCCACGGTGCGGATCATCGACAGTGACACACACCGGGAGTGCGCACCGGAGGTGGTCGGCGAGATCTGGGTGCACGGCGAGAATGTCGCCTCCGGCTACTGGCGCAAGTCACCCGAGGAGCAGCGGTGCTTCGGCGCGAAGGTGACCGAGCCGTCGCCCGGTACTCCAGAAGGCCCCTGGCTGAGAACCGGTGACCTCGGGTTCATCTCCGACGGCGAGCTGTTCATCGTCGGCCGCATCAAGGACCTACTGATCATCCGCGGGCGTAACTACTACCCCGAAGACATCGAGGCGACGGTTCAAGAGATCACGCGCGGTCGAGTCGCGGCGATATCGGTGCCGTTCGACAGCACCGAGAAGCTGGTGACCGTCATCGAGCTCAAGAAGCGCGCAGATTCTGACGAGTCGGTGGCGCACTGGCTCCATGAGATCAAGAGCGAGGTCACCTCGGCGATAGCCAACGCGCACGGCGTGAATGTCGGAGACCTTGTGCTCGTGCCGGCCGGGTCACTTCCCACCACGACGAGCGGCAAAATCCGGCGCGCGGCCTGCGTCGAGCAGTATCTCCAGGACGAGTTCACCCGACTGGACTCGGACACCCGCGTAGGGGTTTCCTGACCCCGACGCGACTGGCGAATGCCGTCAGATCGCGGCTAACCCGACGGCGAGCAGCACACATCCGACCACGGCCAGCACTAGCGCGATGTTGCGGCGACGGTTGGACTGTATCCAGCTGTTGAGCCTCGCCATCACCTCAGCCGTGCGCTCCGGCGCCACAACATGGGCCAGTAGCGGAACCTCGATCAGCGCGAAGGCGATGATGTTGAACATCAGCAGGGCGGTGACCTGCGTGGCCGCCGGGGTGCCCGAGGCCACGATCACGGCCAGCGCGGCCAGAAAATCAACCGAGGGCAGGGCGATTCCCAGCCCGGCAACCAATGCCACCCACAGCGATCCGCCCGTCGCGATGGACTGAATACGCCCGGTGACCTTGTCCAACTGCGCATTTGACGATGGACCCCGCACCCGAGACGCCAGTAACGCGGCGACGAGCAGTGCCGCCACCCCGATGCCGATCTGCACCCGCGGCAACGTGAACTGCGCCGATCCAGTCGACACGTGCCGGAAGGTGAACAGCACCACGAGCCCCACTGTCGTCCCCATGACGAACCCACCACACAGAAACGCCAGCAGCTGCAGCTGTGGGCGCGGCCGATTCAGCATCAGCACCGTCATGCCCAGCCGGAACGGTTCGAAGCTGACGGCAAGGGCCATCACCAGCAATGTGATCCACATATGTCAGGGCTGCAGCCGCTCAATCCGCCCGTCTTGCAAAACAATCCGGTTGTGCACGCGGTTCTCACGGCCCTGCCAGAACTCCACCGTCTCCGGAGCGATCACGTAGCCACCCCACTGCGGGGGCACCGGCACCGTCTCCACATCGGCGAACCGAGCAGTGACGTCATCAAGCTGAGCCAACAGTGCCGCTCGCGATTCGATGGGCGCCGACTGCTGTGAGGCCCAGGCCCCCAGCTGCGATCCGCGCGGACGGTTGGTCCAGTAGTTGGCGGTCTGGGCCGGATCGACCTTGGTCACCGCGCCACGCACGTGGACCTGCCGCCCCAGCGCGTACCAGGGAAAGGTGACGCTCGCGTAGGGCGCTTGCTGGAGTTGGCGCCCCTTGGCGGAGTCATAGTTTGAGAAGAACGTCACACCCGCGGAGTCGAGCCCCTTGCACAGCACCGTGCGCGTCACGGGCCGGCCGCCATCGACAGTGGCAAGCACCATCGCATTCGGTTCGGGGATACCCGAGGACACCGCAAGGTCAAACCATTTGCGCAACAAGGGAAGCCAGCCGTCGGCCAGCCAATCGACATCCAGATCGCCACTGCCGTCCTTTTCTCCGGGACGGTAGTCCGAGCGCAGCCATTCGGTCACGAAAATCACGCTACAGGCGAGCGTCTAAGAGAGATCAAGGTGACTAAGAATCACCCTTATTTGCAGGTGCAAGAATCGCCTTTACCGAGTTGTTACCCACAGGTAGGGAGTCGAGAATCATGACGGTTGCAGCGCCGCTACCAGCGGATTTCGCACCTGGACTGGAGGGCGTGACGGCCTTCGCCACCGAAATCGCCGAGCCCGATAAGGACGGCGGAGCCCTGCGCTACCGCGGTGTCGACATCGAGGATCTGGTCACCCAGCGGGTGACCTTCGGTGACGTATGGGCACTGTTGGTCGACGGTAAGTTCGGCCAGGGCCTCCCACCGGCCGAGCCCTTCCCCATCCCGGTTCACACCGGGGACGTCCGCGTGGACGTGCAGGCCGGGCTGGCCATGCTCGCTCCCATCTGGGGCTTTGAGCCGCTGCTGGACACCGAGGAATCAGTCGCGCGAAATCAGCTGGCCCGCGCCTCGGTGATGGCGCTTTCGTACGTCGCCCAGTCCGCACGAGGCAACGCCGAACCCGCCGTACCCCAACGCCTGATCGATGAATGCTCCACCGTGACAGAACGTTTCATGACTCGCTGGCAGGGCGATCCCGATCCCAAGCACGTCGAGGCCATCGACGCCTACTGGGTGTCTGCCGCCGAACACGGTATGAACGCCTCAACCTTCACCGCCCGGGTCATCGCCTCCACCGGCGCCGATGTGGCGGCCGCCCTCTCCGGTGCGGTGGGCGCGATGAGCGGTCCGCTGCACGGCGGCGCACCCGCCCGCGTACTGCCCATGATCGAGCAGGCGGAAAAGACCGGCGACGCCCGCGGCGTCATCAAGGGCATCCTGGATCGCCGCGAGAAGCTCATGGGCTTCGGTCACCGGGTGTACCGGGCCGAGGATCCGCGGGCGCGCGTGCTGCGCAGCACCGCCAAGCGCCTCGACGCCGCCCGCTACGAGGTGGCCGCCGCCGTTGAGCAGGCCGCCCTCACCGAGCTGCGCGAACGTCGTCCCGACCGTGTCATCGAGACCAATGTCGAGTTCTGGGCAGCGGTCATACTCGACTTCGCGCAGGTGCCGACCCGCATGATGCCGGCGATGTTCACCTGTGCCCGCACCGCGGGCTGGAGCGCGCACATCCTGGAGCAGAAGCGTCTCGACAAGCTGGTGCGACCGGCCGCACTGTATGTCGGGCCCGGGCCGCGTCCGATCGAGTCCGTGGAAGGGTTCGGGCTGCTGCGCTCTCGGGTAGACGCATAACCTGAACTTCTGGCGTCACTACGCGGGAGGTGGTTGGGTGGGGCCTATGACCCCTCCCGACCTCCCCCCAGTAGAACCCTCCGTCTCGCCCTACATCATCGTCGAGGATTCGCGCGCGGCGATCGAGTTCTATAAGAAGGCCTTTGGTGCCGAAGAGCTCGGACTACTGGAGACTCCCGACGGCAAGGTGATGCACGCCGCCGTCAAGATCAACGGCACGACCATCATGATGAATGACGATTTTCCCGAGTACAACGACGGCAAATCCAGCACGCCCACCGCCCTCGGCGGCACCCCGGTCACCATCCACCTCACGGTGCCCAATGTCGACCACTGGTTCAGCCGTGCCGTCGACGCCGGAGCGAGCATCGAGATGCCACTCGAAGACCAGTTCTGGGGCGACCGCTTCGGCGTCATCAAGGACCCGTTCGGGCACCTGTGGTCATTGGGCCAACCGGTGAAGATCGTCAACCCCGAAGACCTCAAGAAGTACGTCGCCGGCGGCGGCGAGTAGGCCCTACCGGAGCAGCTCTTCCAACGCCGATCCGCGGATTGCCTTGCGCCACAACGGTGGTTGTGGGGCGTTCGCGGCCACGCGAAGCATTTCCGGCACCGAGACGAACTTGTCACGCGGACGGCCTTCGCCCTTGCCGCGCGCAATCTCCGCACGGTCGATCGCCAGCCAGCCATCGTGATCGACAATCGTGGGCTGACGCCGCTGGATCAGCTTGGACAAGCCTGACAGCCGTTGCACGGGATCGGCGAGCAATCCGTTGTTGTAATCCTCTACCAGCGAGGTAACGGTCTGCTGCGAGCAGGACTTGTTGGTCCCGATGAATCCGGTCGGACCGCGCTTGATCCATCCCGCCACATAGGTTCCGGGATGCGCCTTGCCTGTGGCCGGATCCGTCACGCGCCCCTGCTCATTCGGGATCACCGCACGCTGATCGTCGAACGGCACATCAGGCATCGGCACGCCGCGGTAACCGATCGAGGTGAGCACCAGTCCCGCATCGATGGTGTCGACGGCGTCGCCGTGCTGGAACTCGATGCCCGTCACGCGCCCCTCCCCCAAGACCTTGACGGGAGTGCGGTTGTAGGCGAAACGAATGGTCTTACCGCCCGGCTCCCGCGCCTCGCGCGGGCAGGTGCTCAGCACCTCCAGCTTCTGGCGGGTCAGCGGCTCCAGATGCGTCTGCAGCGCCTCGTCGACCAGCTTGGCCGTTTCGTCGTCGATCACCACCGTCATATCGGGCAACCCCACGAGACCAAGCAGCTCAGGCAGCGTGAACGCGGAGTGTTCCGGCCCACGGCGCCCGACGATGACCACCTCACGCAGTGCGCTGCTGCGCAACGCGGTCAGTGCGGTATCCGAGATATCCGTACGGGCGAGGCGGTCGGTGCTCCCGGTGAGCACACGCGCTACGTCCAGGGCCACGTTCCCGTTACCGATCACGACGGCACGTTCGTGATCGAGGTCAACCCGGAAGTCGGTGTAGTCGGGGTGGGCGTTGATCCACGCGACAACCTCGGTGGCGGTGGCGCTACCCGGCAGTGCGATCCCCGGGATATCCAGGCGCCGATCGGAGGACGCTCCAACGGAGTAGATCACCGCATGGTGATGCGCCAGCAGTTCGTCATGGCTGACGTCCTTGCCTACCTCGACGTTCAGGAAGAACTCGAAGTTGGGCTGCGCGGCCATCGTGTCGAACAGCTTGGTCACTCGCTTGGTCTGCTGGTGATCGGGGGCCACCCCGGCACGCACCAAACCGTAAGGGGCAGGCAACCTCTCGAACATGCTGACCTTCACGTTCGGCTGGGTCAACAGTTCGTCGGCGGCGTACATGGCCGCGGGGCCGGAGCCGACGATGGCCACCTTCAGTCCGCGCCCGCTGGAGCGGACGGGCGGCGCCTGAATGACCGGAGCCAAGCTGGCGCGGGGGATTTCGCGCGGATAGAACTCGGAGTTGATCCGCAGGAAGGGCAACTGCTCTTCCTTGAGCACCGAGTCCGGCTTGATGGCATCGACCGGGCACGCCGCAACGCAGGCACCGCAGTCGACGCATGCCGATGCATCGATGTGCAGCATCTCCGCCTTGAGGAAATCAGGCTCATCCGGCGTGGGATGGATGCAGTTCACCGGGCATGCGTAAACGCAGGAGCCCTCGTTACAGCACGCCTGGGTAACTACGTGCGGCATCAGGCGGGAACAGCGCTGTGTGAATCAGCCACTGCGGCTTCGGGAGCCGAGTAGTTCACCAGCGGGCCACGCTGCGGCTCACTGCGGTAACGGGCCGCACGGCCATCGATGTGCAATACCCGCCACACCAGCTTGGCGATGGGGTTCATCATGCCAACCTCGCGGCACAGCATCCGGACGTCGGAGAAGACCTCGCTCATCGTCTGGCGCGAGGCAGGGCTCTTCCAGAAGATCTCCTTCATCACGTCCTGCGGGATGTCGAACTTCCGGGCGAAGCTGCGCGGCGGCGTCATGATGGCGCCCATCAGCACCCGCATGATGATCGGGGTGCTGATGGACAGCACAAACCGGTTGAACCAGTGCATGGCCGGGACGCGCTTGTGCAGGTACTCATGCGCGAACGAGATGTGCCGGGCCTCCTCGGCGACATGGATCTCCATGACGCGGCGCATGATCGGGTGCAGATTGTCGCCCTCGCGCAGCACGTTCTTCTGGGTGTGGTCGATGGGCTCTTCCCCGGCAAGCACACCGATGAAGAAGGTCTCGGGTGCGACAGTGGAAGCCAGCGGAATGAACGGGGACAGCCAGCGCAGCAGACGCGGCATACCCGGCACGTCGACACCGAGGCGGTTCACCATCTCCTGGAACATCAGGGTGTGGTTGCACTCTTCGATGGACTCGTGGTTGAGGTAGCGGAACTCTGGGGAGCCATTGGGCACACTGAAGGCGTACTGGATCAGGCCACGGATCAGGATGCTCTCGAAGTGCAGACCCACCTTGGCGACGTTGGCCTGGCGCCACATGCCGATCTCGATCTGCTTCTCCAGCGGTTGCGCCTGGTACCAGGGGTGCCGGCCGAGCGGATCCGTGCGATGCGGGAGCACCCAGCGGGTGTCATTGGGGACGACGGCGTACTCGGGCGAGTCCCAGTCGATGTCGATAAACGGATCGAAGTTCCGGTTCGTCGATCCGTGCGACAGGGTCTCCAGCACCTGGACGTACTTAGCGTCGCCACGCACTTCCTTCTTCGCGCGCAACTTCTCGCGGAGGGACATGCCTATCTCCTTTGATTAAGTAACGGACCTGCAAACTTTTACGTTCTGGGGCTACTTGAAAGTCTACAAGCTCTGGGCGAGTGTAAACAGGGCGAGAAGGCCCAATCTAGGTTTGGGACGAAACGTCCCATGTGACGTTCTCTGCAGGCTTTGTTTTGTGTGAGGCAGGTCTCAATGGGCCACCGTTTAGGCTGGTAGCCGTGGCTGAATTGACCATCCCCGCTGACCTCCTGCCCGCCGACGGACGTTTCGGCTGCGGCCCCTCCAAAGTTCGTCCCGAACAGCTGCAATCGCTCGTGGACGCCGGAGCCGCCCTCTTTGGCACGTCGCATCGGCAAGCACCCGTCAAAAACCTCGTCGGCCGCGTTCGCGAGGGCCTCAAAGAGCTGTTCAAGGCTCCCGAGGGCTACGAGGTAATCCTCGGCAACGGCGGCTCCACGTTGTTCTGGGACGCTGCCGCGTTCGGCCTGATCCGCGAGAAGTCGCTGCACCTGACCTTCGGCGAGTTCAGCGCGAAGTTCGCCTCCTGTGTGGCCAAGAACCCGTTCGTCGGTGACCCGATCAAGGTGGTCGCCGATGCGGGCAGTGCTCCCGCTCCGGTCTCGGATCCTTCCGCCGATGTGATCGCCTGGGCACACAACGAGACCTCGACCGGTGTCATGGTTCCGGTCCAGCGTCCGGCCGGCTCGGAGAACGCGCTGGTGCTCATCGACGCCACCTCCGGCGCCGGTGGGCTGCCGGTGGATCTGTCGGAAGTAGACGCGTACTACTTCGCGCCGCAGAAGAACTTCGCCGGCGACGGCGGACTATGGCTGTCACTCCTGAGCCCGGCGGCCCTGGAGCGGGTGGAGGAGATCGGTGGCAGCGGACGTTGGGTGCCCGACATCCTGTCGCTGCCGATCGCCGTGGAGAACAGCCTCAAGAACCAGACCTACAACACACCGGCCATCGGCACGCTGCTGCTGCTGGCCGATCAGATCGACTGGCTGCTGAGCAACGGCGGTCTGGATTGGGCCACCAAGCGGACCGCCGATTCGGCATCGCGGCTGTACTCCTGGGCCGAAGCGACGTCGTTCACCACCCCATTCGTCGCGGACCCGGCGCAGCGCTCACAGGTGGTGGGCACCATCGACTTCAACGACGACGTGGACGCGGCCGCCGTTGCGAAGGTGTTGCGCGCCAATGGCGTGGTGGACACCGAGCCGTATCGCAAGCTGGGCCGCAACCAGCTGCGGGTGGCGATGTTCGCGGCCATCGACCCCGAGGACATCTCCCAGCTGACGCAGTGCATCGACTGGGTCGTCGAGCGTCTCTGATTCAACGCCTTACGCTCAACGCCTTACGCTCAACGCCTTACGCCCCGAGTGGGAACCTGACGAGGAAAAACACCACAAAAACCGCGTCAGGTTCCCACTCGACCGGGTGCTAGTGATCCGTGAGGTCGTAGACATCGACGTCGTCGATGGTCTGTTTGGCGAACGTGTGCTGCACCCACTCCTGGATGGCTTTCGAGGTCTCACTGCCCGGGGGGCTGAATCCCTCGCCACCATGGCCACCGCCCTCCCCATCGATGAAGTAATGGATCTGCCCGTCGGCCACGTATTGCTGAAACTGCGCCAGCGTCGGTGACGGGTCGGTCCCGTTGAATCCACCGATGGGCATCACCGGACGGCCCGTGGCCAGCTGATAGCCCGACGCCTTGTTGGAGCCGACGGCAGCAGCCACCCAGGTGTAGCGGTCAGCGTTGGCCTCCAGCGCGGCAACAATCTTGGGGCCCGGATCACTGCCATCGAGCAGACCTCCGCCACGTTTCGGGCCGGCCTCGAATTCCGGACGATGCCCTCGTCCGGGCATATCCGGGAAGTCGGGGAATCCGCCGCCCTTGACCTCGGGCCCGGCCGAGGGAAGCGCTCCACTATGTGGCGTCGCGATGGTCTGGACCGAGTATGCGACCGGACCGGCCAACGCCACGATGAGCGCGGCGGCGGCGACAGCCTTGGGATACCTGTTCAGGACCAGGCCGACGACAGCGACGAGCCCCAGGATCAGAATCACCCAGCGCAGCCAGGGCACAAACTCCGGGGAACGCCCCAGCAAGATCCAGGCCATCACCACCGTGAGCAATAGCGCGGCCACCAAAGACCAACGCACCCAAGATCGTTCACGCTCTCGCCAGGCGATGAGCGTACCCGCCCCCACAAGTGCGGCGACCGCAGGCGACAGCGCCACCGAGTAGTAGGGGTGGAAGATTCCTTGCATGTAGCTGAAGACGGTGCCGGTGGTGAGCACCCACAACCCGAAAACGATCAGCACCGCGCGGCGTGTGTCCGTTCGGGAGTCCTTGCGCAGCAAGACCAGACCCAACACCGCCAGGGCCGCCGCCGTCGGGAGCAGCCAGGCGATCTGCCCGCCAAGCGCCGGTTGGAACAACCTGCCGAACCCCGGTTCGCTCCCGAAATGGCCACCGAAGCCGTACATCTCGTCACGCGGACCGGACGCGCTGCCCTTCTCGTTGCCGTTGAGCCGACCCAACCCGTTGTAGCCGAGGGTGAGCTCCAGAATCGAGTTATCGGGCGATCCGCCAATCCACGGGCGCGAGCCCGGGGGCCACAGCTCCACGGTGACAATCCACCAACCTGCCGAAACTACCGCCGCGGCAGCCGATCCGGCAAGCTGCACCAATCGCTTCCCCACACCCACCGGCGCGGCGATCACATACGTCAGCGCGATGGGCGGGATGACGAGCAGCACCTGCAGCTGCTTGGTGAGGAAGCCGAATCCGACCAGCGCGCCGACCAGAAGCAGCCAGCGAGTGCGGCCATCCTCGATACCGCGCATCATCGCCCATACCGCGGCGATCATCAGAAAGACCAACAGCGCGTCCGGGTTGTTGAAGCGGAACATCAGGACCGCGACCGGCGTCACCGCAAGCACCAGACCGGCCAGCAGACCCGTCCCATGGCCGAAATACCGGCGAACGGTCACGTACAACAGCCCGACCGATGCCACGCCCAAAAGCACCTGGGGCACCAGGATGCTCCAACTACTGAGCCCGAAGATGCGCGCGGACAGTTCCATGAGCCATAGCGAGGCCGGCGGTTTGTCGACAGTGATCGAGTTGGCGGCATCCGACGATCCGAAGAACGCGGCCTTCCACGAGACCGAACCCGCCTGCACCGCAGCAGAATAAAAGGAGTTGGCCCAGCCGTTGGAGCCGAGATTAACCAGATATGCCGCCGCGGTGCCGATCAGCAGGAGAGCAACGCTGATCCGCTCCCGGGACTGTTCCCGCACTAGCGGATGCTCGCGCTTCGGAACACCCACCGCAATCCGACGAACCGAACGAGGGTGGCAACGAGGTTGGCCACGGTCAGCACGATCAGCAACAGATGCTTGGAGGCATCGGGGACAAGGTGGTGCATGGCCACCAGAGATCCGCTGGTGAGGGCCAACCCGATGCCGAAGATGACAAGCCCCTGGAACTGATGCTTGGCCGCGTCGCGCCGACCCCGCACGCCGAAGGTGAAGAACCTGTTGGCCGAGGTGTTGAGCACCGCGGTGATGAGCAGCGCCAGGAAATTGGCGGCCTGATCCCCCACCGCTCCGTGCAAGACCAGGAATAGCAAGGCATAAGCCAATGTGCTTGCCACACCGATGATTCCGAACCGGACCAACTGACCGACCATGCCGGCAGGCACGCCCTCGACGAGGGGTTCACGCCCGAGGCTGTGACGTAGCTCTTCCAGCGGCAGGGTGCCGAGCATGAGGGCCCGGCCCAGTCGCCAGATGCCCAGCAGGTCCTTGCGGACAGTGTCGACGATGTCGACACGGCTGTCCGGGTCATCCACCCAGTCGACCGGCACCTCGTGGATGCGCAGGCCAACCCGCTCGGCCAACACCAGCAGTTCGGTGTCGAAGAACCATTCCTTGTCCTCGACCAACGGGAGCAGCTGGCGCGCCACGTCGGCGCGGATCGCCTTGAATCCGCACTGGGCATCGGAGAACCGGACCTGCAGCGAGGCATGCAGAATCAGGTTGTAGGTGCGTGAGATGAATTCGCGCTTGGGCCCGCGTACCACCCGCGAATTGCGGTTGAGCCGGGACCCGTAGGCGACATCCGAGTGTCCCGAGATCAGGGGTGCGACAAGCGGCATCAGTGCGTTGAGGTCGGTGGACAGATCCACATCGCAGTACGCCACAACCTCCGCGTCCGAGGACAGCCACGCCGCGGCCAGCGCCCGTCCCCGTCCCTTCTCCTCCAGATGCAGCACGTCGACATGGTCGAGTTCGGCGGCCAGCCGGTGCGCGATCTGCAGGGTGCCATCGGTACTGGCGTTGTCGGCGATGGTGATGCGAGCCGTGTACGGAACCTCGTTGGCAAGGAACGCGTGCAGTCGGCGAACGCACCGCTCCAGGTCGTTCTCCTCGTTGTAAACGGGGATCACGATGTCGAGGGTCGACGCGAGTACTGCGGTCGGTGCCGTCGCGGTGTCGATCGGCTGCATCACACTGGTCACAAGAGTGACAATGGTGCCCCCCGCTCTGACACAACTGGGTCGCCACTGTGAGTTTCCTGTGAGGGGTTACCTTCGCAGGCGTTCGACCAATCTGGCATCCGGCGTCACAAGGTCATAGTCGGATGGGTTCGGCTCGGCTGCCAGTCGATGCCGATATGCATCGGGCGTCCATGGCCACAGTTCGGGGACGCCGTCCTTACCCAGGTACCAGCTGGTGCAACCCGTGGCCCACACCGTGCCCGGCATGGCGGCCCGCATCTCGGCATTGAATGCCGCCGTCGCGGCAGCAGAGGGTGCCACCGCGTCGATCTGATTGTCCTGCCAGCGACGGACCCAGCGCAGAATGTGCTCGCACTGGTGCTCGGCGATCGCGGTGAGTGAATAGTTGCCGACCGGGCTATGCGGACCCATCAGCATGAAGAAATTCGGGAAACCCGGCAGGCCCACCCCCAGATGTGCCACGGGGCCGCCGGACCACAGCGCATCGATCGTAATACCCTCTTGCCCAATGAGATTCATCGGGCGCATGAAAGCATGGGCATCGAATCCGGTGGCCAGCACGATGGCATCCACCTCGTGTAGCCGCCCCCCGGCAGTCACTATCCCCTGTTGTTCGACGTGATCGATCGCCGTGTCCACCAGGGCGACGTGGGGACGCTGCATCGCACGATAAAACCCCGCGGAGATCACCAGCCTTCGGCACATCGGCTGGTAGTCCGGGGTGAGCCTGCGCCGCAGGTCCGGATCCGTCACGGTCCGAAGGTTGGCCCTGCACAGTGCCGAAATCAGGCGGCGTTGCCAGCCGGGACGAACCAACGCCGCGGCAAGGAACTCGAACACACTGCGGTAGCCGTGGTAGGCCGCGGCACTGAGGATCGGCACCCTGGCACGCACCATGTCCGCCAGCTTCGTGTACGACGGGTTGGGGACGGGCACCACCCATTGGGCGCTGCGCTGAAACAGTTTCAATTCGCCCACAACCGGTTCGAGGCCGCAGACGATCTGCACCCCCGTCGATCCGGTACCGATGACCGCGACGCGTTTCCCCGTGGGGTCGACGGAGTGGTCCCAGCGTGCCGAATGCATCACCGGACCGTGGAAATCGGCGAGCCCGTCGATGGTCGGATATCGCGGTTCCCGCAAGATGCCGGTAGCCGAGATCAAAAAATCGACGACAAAGACATCGCCTTGATCGGTCCACACCCGCCACCGGCCGTCCTCGAACCGGGCCTCGGTGACCGTGGTACCGAACCGAATCCGTCGGCGAAGATCGAACTCGGTGGCGAAACGCCGGAAATACTCCCCGATTTCACCCCCTGGCGAGAAGAACCTGGTCCAGTCCGGCTTCGGCGCAAAGGTGAATTGGTAAAAACGAGAAGGGATATCACAGCTCAGGCCGGGGTAGGTGTTGTCTCGCCAGGTGCCGCCGACCTCATCCGCCTTCTCCAGAATGGTGATATCGGTAACGCCCGTCTGGTGCAGCATCGCCGCCATACACAGACCGGACATGCCTGCTCCGACGATCGCAACAGAGGGTGACCGGCGCATCATGCCGCCATCCCCGCATCCGCTTCGCGAATCGCCTTCCGCAGTCGTCTATTTCGACCGAGTAGTCCGTCCAGGTGATAGACGGCTGTCCTTAGGTCCAACAACAATGGCACCCAGCGTGGTGCGTACACCCGACGACTGCGCCGTGCGATGCCCTCGACAATGGCCGTGCCTGCGGCGCTGACGGGAGCGGCCTTGCCAACAAAATCCGGGAGGGTGGACATGATGGCCCCGAGACCGTGGTTAGCTGCTATCGAATTCCCCAGCTCGGTGTCGATCAGCCCGAAGTACGCGATGCCGACACTAACCCCACTGTCGGACAGCTCGATTCGCAATGCACGTGCCAGCGCCTCAACACCCCACTTAGCGGCCATGTAGGCGCTGAAGGTCGGACCGGGAAGCCCGGCTGCCGCAGAGGCCACCACCATCACGTATCCGCGTCGCGCCCGAACGTGCGGAAGAGCGATCCGCGCGGTGTGGAACACGCCCACCAGGTTCACATCGATCACCTGCTGCCACTCCTGCGGCCGAACGCTCGCGACCGTCGCGATGGGGCCGGCAATGCCCGCGTTCGCGAGCACGATGTCGATTCCACCGAATCGTTGGACAACAGCGTCCATTGCCGTGGCGATCGATTCGGGATCGGTGACATCGGCGGCGAACCCGGCCACCCCGTCCCCCAACTCAGCAGCCAATGCATCCGCCCGGGCGGCGTCCCGATCCAGCACCGCCACCGAAGCTCCCCGCCGCGATAGCTGCCGCACCACCTCGGCACCAATGCCATTGGCACCGCCGGTGATGACCGCCACCTGCCCGAACATGTGATCAGACGTCCTTGCCATGGCCTGAACGTATTGATCGCACATCCGGCATTGAATGACTTCATCCGCCAAACACTTGATAAATTCGGACAGTGCCCGATGATGGTGGTCGCCCATTCTGGGACTATCCGCGCTCACCCACCGCGACACGGAACCTCGTCGAAGCGGCCAGAGACCGCGGTTTCGGCACAGGCCCATGCCTGGCGGAGACGGGTCTCACCGACGCCGACCTGGTAGGGCCCGACGCCGTCGTGAGCGGGGCCCAGGAACTGCAGATCGTGCGGAACTTGTTGGCGCTCACGGGAGATCCGGTGGGACTCGGGATCGAGGTGGGTACCCGTTATCAAATCGCCAGTGCCGGAATCTTGGGATTCGCCCTACTGTCCAGCCCGACCATGCGCGACGCGCTCGCGGTCGGGTTGCGTTTCAGCCAGCTCAGTTCGACATTTCACCGCTTCACGCTGACCATCGGCGACGCGGACAGTATTTTCGATCTTGACGAGAGCGAGATCCCGCCCGATGTCCGCCGGTTTCTACTGGAACGTGATCTGGCCGCGATCGCCGGCATAGTTCCCATCCTGTTCGGCGGCGCGATGCCAGTAGGAGCACGCATGCAGCTTCGGAGCGGTCCCGACACGCCGCTGCGCCTCCTGGCCGGGCTACTCACCGTCGAATTCGACTCGCCCCGAAATGCGCTGGTGTTTCCCACCGAGCTGCTGGCGGCACCGCTGCCCACCGCCGATCCGCACACGGCCGCCCTGTGCGTGCGCCAGTGCGAGGAACTGCTCCAACAACGGCGCTCCCGTGACGGTATCGCCGGTGAGGTGCGCCACCAGCTGCTTCGAGTCCCCGGGCAGGTGCCCACCATGGGCCACATCGCCGCGGGCATGCACATCGCCGAGCGCACGCTGCACCGTCGGCTGGCACGCGAGGGCACCTCCTATCGGGCACTGCTCGACGAGGTACGCGAGACCCTGGCCAAGGAACTCCTCGCCAACGACCTCACCGTGAAAGAGGTCTCCGACCGTCTGGGGTACTCCGAACCCGCGGCATTCACGCACGCATACACGCGCTGGCACGGCGCTCCGCCGCGCGCGCATCTGACGTGACGACACGTTCCACGTAACTATTACTTCATATACGATCGTATTATGTTTGATAGTTTTGGCGCCTCCTTCCGCCGGTCGAATCGCCGGCACGTGCGGCTCAGCATCGCCGCGTCGTGCGTCATCGCACTGGTATTGGGCGCGAGCGGCTGGGTGATCTACGCGAACGACTTCGCGATCAGGATGCAGCAGGTGATCATCCCCGGTGCGACCGGGCCGTTTCAGGCGACACTCGCCTTGCCCCGACGTGGCACCGGACCGTTCGGGCTGGTCGTGTTCGTGCATGGCGACGGCGCGGCGAACGCGACACGAGACGGCTTCTACGAACCGATCTGGGAATCATTCGCCCAGGCGGGCTATGCCTCACTATCCTGGAACAAACCGGGAATCCAAGGAGCTCCGGGGAATTGGCTGAATCAAAACATGCACGACCGAGCCAATGAAGCAGAGGACGCGATCGACTGGGCGCGCCAGCGCACCGATATCGACCCGCGGCGGATCGGAATATGGGGTATCAGCCAAGGCGGATGGGTGGTACCCGAGGTCGCCGCCCACCGACCAGATCTACAGTTCGTGATTATCGTTGGTGCGGCTATAAATTGGCTACGGCAGGGGAGATACAACCTACTCGCCGATCTTCGGCACCGTGGAGCCTCCGAATCCGAGATCGCCACCGCGTTGAATCGCCGCGAGACGGGATTGCGACTACTGCGCGACAACGCGACCTACGAGCAGTACCTTGCGGCGCAGCAGGATTCTGATCCCATGTCCGCCGATCGCTGGAACTTCGTCCGCAAGAATTTTCGGTCCGATGTCACCGATATCCTGCCGCTCGTCACAACGCCAGTTCTGCTCGCCATCGGCGACGACGATCTGAATGTCGATGTCGACGAGACCGAGCAGACCTACCGCCGAATCCTGCCTCCGCAGCAGCTGACCGTGCAGCGATACCCCAACGCGTCACACAACATCGTGAAGGCCGATTTGGACAACGATCAGAATTGGCGCTCAACGATGGTCGCGGTGTTATCCCCACGTTCGCTCTACGCGCCCGGCTATCTGGACAACCTACGGAATTACGTTGCGAAACAGCCGGTGCGCTGAACGTGATGAGCAGTGGGGTCCTCATACGACGGCTGACGTTCTGCGAGGCCGCGGGTGGGGTACTACTCGCGGTGGCGACGCTGCCGTTTTCCTCACCATGGACGGGCGCCCCACCGCTGTGGGTCCAGCTGCTCGGAATCACTTTTCTGCTCGGAATGTTCGCCGCGAAGTTGGTTGTGTTGCGGCGCATCATCACTGCGGTGACATTGACGAGTCTTCACGATGTGCTACGCCTTCACCTAGCGGTTGGCGGGTACGCCCTGGCGGTGTTCCTACTGTTTCCGCTGCCACCGTCATGGAGCTGGTTCTGGTTCACGCTGACCTTTCTCGGCGCCGCGCTGGGCAGCGGCGCACTGGCCCGGATGAGGCGCACAGCGCCGTTCAGATAATCTGTCGAATCGCATCGGCATACCATCCGAACAATCGAATTGGTTGTTCGGATTCGGTTTTCGCAAACTCTGCCCAGCACGCGGCGACCGCCGCACGCGCGGCCGCGCCCACCCACGGCTGTGGGAGCAGCTGCGGCGGCAGGAGGGGGTCGGGTTCAACCGCCTGTGTGAACTCTGCCGCCAGCGCCACAGCGAGGGTGAGCAGTTCGGTTCGTGACGCGGTGCGAATCGCGGGAAGAACAGCTTCGGCCACCGCCAGCAGCCTGCGGTGACGCTCGGCGATTGCGTCGACCGGCCAGAGTCGGTCGGCCAGCTCGCGAGCTTCCGATCGGCCACCCAGTGCGAGGTCGGTCGTGGTGAACGACGTGACGTGTTCGGTCACGCCGAGTTGTTCTGCGGTGTCTGCGATCCGGGCTTCCCAGGCATTGGCGCACACATACAAGCCACCCTGGATCGGCGCACCTCCCAACCGCAGGATCGCGTCGCGCATGGCATCGCGTGCCGTACGGGCCGATTCGGGTACCGCGAATGCGACGAGGTGCCAACACCCATCCCACGGTGCGAGGCCGCGATCCTGCTCGTACATGTAGCGCACGTACTCCAGGTCCGGTTCCAGTGAGCTCCTCGTCGCCCCCGTCGCATACAGAATCGCCCTGCGCCCCCGCCCCTCATGCGTGAAACGGCCCTCGGCAACAAGGCGTTTGACACACAATCGGACCTGCTGGTCGCTCATGCCCAAGATGCCGGCGACATCGTAGAGCTCGCCGGCGGAAATCGTCGCGTCCTCACGGATCATGCTCTCGACCACACTGCGGGTGGAGATATCGGAGTTCAAGACGTGTTGGATGTCCAAACGTTCACCTCACGAGAGCCGCCGTATTGCGTTCGATCATCCTACGTTCGGTGAACCGCCGAACGAATCAGGGCCGCGGCGCATGCTCAACCAGATACGGCGAGACCCCATCGGCACACCCCAGCGCCGCCCCAAGGTCGGCGAAGAACCGCCCTGGCTCGATAACCGCCTCGGGCGGGTGAACTCCCGCGCGGCGCGCGGTGCCGTCGATCACCTGTGCCATCCCGAGGGCCAGGGGCACACCGGTGATGCGGGCCATGTCACGTAACGCGCTTCTCATCGGTAGCGCCTGCGGTCCGGTCAGATTCAGACGCGCAAGCGCGGTATGACGATCGCCGTCTCGTTCACCGATGACTGCGGCAAAGAACGGCGGGAGGGTCCCGGCACCGCGCAGGCGAACGGCCGCACAGGCGGAACGCACTGCCCGCCGCCATCCGGGGACCGCGAAGGCCGCAGCGGCCTGCTCCCGCGTGAGTAGTCCGGTGTCGATGTCACGACGCAGCGTGTCGAGGTAGGCCACCGCCCACGGTGTGATGACCATGAGGTTCAGGACGGTACCGATCGGTTTCAGACTGCGCCGCAGCGTGATCGGTTCCGGATGACCGATCGAGTATGCGGTACCCCGATGTCCGGCGGGCAGGTCCAACGTGACCGGGCTCAGCGGGCGCCGCTCGACGAGCTGCCCGCCCCCCACCACGGTGATGGTGCCGCTGGCCTGCTCCATCCAATGCACTGCCGCGGCAGTTGGCCTGCCGCCGGAGCCGAGCAACTGAGCCTTGCCTTCGGTGCCATCGCCGTCGGTGCCGACGTCTACGGGCCACGCCGTGTAGATGTCGTGGATCGAATCGAATTCCGCTGCGGCGGTAGCGGCAAGCAGGTTACTGATTCCCGGACTCGCGCCCATACCGATCACCGCACAGACACCGTACTCGCGCGCCGTTTCATCGAGCTCAAGCATCTGCAACGTCGGCTCCCAGTCGTCGCAGATGTCCAGATAGTGCGTTCTTGTCTCGATCGCCGCGAGCAGCACCGTCAGTCCGAATCGGAAGTAGGGCCCAACGGTATTCAGAACGAGGTCAACCGGTTCCAGGACGGCGCGCAACGCCGCCTCATCGGTGACATCGATCTGAACAGCCCGGACCGGTACGCACCCCTCCCCCAACTGCCGCACCAATCCTTCAGCCGCGCCGAGGTCGCGGTCGGCGATGACGATCTCCTCGATGCCCGGTACTTCTCGAGCGGTCCGCACGGCGACCGCCCCCATTGCGCCTGCTCCACCCAAAGCCAGAATTTTCATACATCCCACAATACCTATCGAATTACATACTGTCGTTCAATAAATGATAGATATCGGGAATCCAGCTCCTGCCGATATCGGCATCAGGCTCGGTAAGTTAGTCGGGGTGACGGAACCGCACAAAGATCACGAGATCGACTACCGCTTCACGCTGGCCAACGAGCGCACATTCCTCTCGTGGATCCGGACCGCCCTCGGTCTACTCGCCGGTGGTGTAGCGGTACAAACCCTCGTCCAACCGTTTCACCATGCCGGGGTTCGGCATGTACTGGCGGCGTCCTGCCTGGCCCTGGCCGTGGTGGTGTCCATCGGCGCATACGTTCATTGGCGCGATGTGAAAGACCGGATGGACCGGGACCAGCCCCTCAAGGGCACCCTGCTGGTGCCCTTGCTCGCGGTCAGCATCGGACTCGTCGCGATCCTGGCATCGATTGCCGTGTTCTACCGATGAGAACCGACCCCGAGACTCACGCAGTCGAACGCACGGCGCTGGCCTGGCTTCGCACCGGGTTGGCCGCCGCCGGAGCCGCAGCGGTATTTCTGACCCACGCGCTCATCCACAAGCAGACCGCGGTGGCCTCATTGATCGCGACCGCGGTTGTACTCGGAATCGCCGCCATCAGCACCGTGCGCCATCACGCGCTGGCGCGAGGGCACTGGCGCCACGGCGGCAGGCCCATCACATTGACCACCCTGACTGTGGTCGCGGTGATCGTGCTGTCGGCCGGTATCGACATCTCAAATCTGGGTACGTAGGTATACCTGCGATTCCGCAGACCACACCCCCTTACGACCTCATACTTCTCCTGTTCGGCTCCACCCCTCATCACACATAAGGAGAACGCAATGAAGCGTGGGCTTGTGGTCGCCATTGGCGGCGCGGCGATTATCGCCGCAGGTCTGGTCGGCTGTTCGAGCGATAAGTCCAGCACCACGGTGAGTGGCAACGGCGGCGCCGTCGCCACCAACAGCACCGCCAAGGTCGTCATCGACGGCAAGGAGCAGAAGATCGAGGGGGCCGTCGTCTGCCAGGCCTCAAACGGCAACGTCAACATCGTCATCGGCAGCGGCGCTCAGGGCTTCGGTGCCGTGGTGACGGAAGGCGATTCTCCGACGGTAAAGTCCGCCGGTCTGGGCAGCCTCAACGGGCAGTCGCTGGCATTCTCCGAAGGCACCCCCGGAGCGAACGCGAAGGCCACCAAGGACGGCAAGAAGTACCACATCGAGGGCACCGCCATCGCTGTGGACATGGCCAACCCGATGCAGCCCTCCAACAAGCCATTCGAAATCGAGGTCACCTGCCCATAAGGCAGATGGGCGTCTAGCCGGGTAACCGCGACGGATCCGCGCTACCCGGCTAGACCTCCAAACAGCAGGGTTCTGGCGCCTCTCACGTGCCGGTCGTCTCGATCTGCGCGAGGCGGCCCGCCTCCCAGACCGGCCCTGCCAGGTCAACGCGATCGATACCAGTGGCAAACAACACCTGCCACATGCGTCACATAGCGCGAACTGTCAGTAAAAGCAAGTAGCCCACACCCCCGCGTGTCACCGCGGAATGGCCCTCTACCTGCACTAAGGTCCCAAGAACTGGGTCATCCAGACCAGGGCGAGGAGGACATCGTGCGCGAACTGAAAGTCATCGGCCTATCAGCCGACGGCAAGCGAGTGGTCTGCCAGGACGCCAACGGCAGCGACAAGTTCGTCATCGACGCCGACGACAGGCTCCGTGCAGCTGCCCGGGGTGATCTGTCCCGCCTCGGGCAGATTCAGATCGAAATGGAGAGCTCGTTGCGCCCCCGGGAAATTCAGGCCCGCATCCGGGCCGGCGCCACCGTTCAGCAGGTCGCCACGGCCGCAGGAGTCGATGTCGCGCGGATCGAACGGTTCGCCCATCCCGTGTTGCTGGAACGCCAGCGCGCTGCCGAGATGGCAACCGCGGCCCACCCCGTCCGCAGTGACGGCCCCACCGTCAACTCGCTCGCCGATACCGTGGCCGGCGCAATGTTCGCGCGGGGACTAGACCCCGATGCCATCGAGTGGGACGCCTGGAAGGTCGAGGACGGTCGATGGACCGTCCAGCTGCAGTGGCGTGCGGGCCGGTCGGACAACAAGGCACACTTCCGGTTCACCCCCGGGGCACATGGCGGCACGGTGACCGCACTCGATGATTCCGCCCGCGAGCTCATCGACCCGACGTTCACCCGCAGCCTGCGCACTGTTGCGCCGGTGGCTCCGCTTCTCCCCGAGCCCGAACCGGAGTTGTTCACCGAGCGCCCCGCGCCGCAGCCCGAGCCCGTCCGCGAGCCGGAGCCGGTCGAGGAAGTCAACGACGCCCAGCCGACTCCCGCGCCGCGCCGCTCACGGCGCAGCAAGCCCGCGGTGCCCACCTGGGAAGACGTGCTGCTCGGGGTTCGCTCCAGCGGCCAGAATTAGCGAGACCGCACCCTAGGTGATTAGGGCGGTCACCACGGCCGCCAGCCATCCGCCGGCGATCCCGATCGCGATGCCCAGCACGAACCATCGCAACACCGGGCGTTCCCGCCAACCCCATAATGTTGGTGAAAGACCGCCCACTGCAACAATATTGAGCAGCACTGCCCACAGCGGATGTACCTTCGCAAGACCGAGGCTCAGCACCACCACGCCCACCGCGACCACCACGGCCACACACATCGCCGAGACGATGCCCTCGACCCACGGGGTGTCGGATTCCGCCGAGCTCGTTGCCCGCCGTGCGGGCTGCTTATCGCCGGTCACGGCGCGAGCCTAGCGCGCTCATAGAACGCCAGCGCCGCAGCGGTGGCCACGTTCAACGAGTCGGTGCCGTTGGCCATCGGGATGCGTACGCGGAAATCGCTGGCACGCAAAGCCACGTCGGTCAACCCAGGTCCCTCGGCACCCACCATCAGCGCCACCCTCTCGTTCTGAAGCGGCGGAATCACATCGGCCAGCGACCGCGAGTCTCCGGCAGGCGTCATCGCCAACAATCGGAATCCGTTGTCCCGCAATCTGTACAACGACTTCGGCCATTCGGGAAGACGAGCGAAAGGCACCAGCAGCGCGTGCCCCATCGACACCCGCACCGCCCTCCGGTACAACGGGTCCGCGCACCCACTGCCAAAGAGCACCGCATCGACCCCCATTCCCGCGGCGTTGCGGAAAATCGAACCTAGATTCTCGTGGTCGTTGACGCCCTCCAGCACCGCCACCGTACGCGCCGTCTGCATGAGGTCGGTCGCCGACAGTTCCACGGGGCGCCTCGCCGCGGCAAGTACTCCGCGGTTGAGATGAAAGCCGACGGCCTCCGCCATGACCTCGGGACTTGCCCGGTAGTACGGAACATCGACAGGCTCGAGATCGGCTGCGAGCTCGGTCAATCGACGGTCGGTACCCAAAAGCGCGAAAGGTGCGAATCGTGACGCCAGCATGCGCTGCACCACCAAGACGCCCTCGGCGATCACCAGCCCCTTCCCGCTGGGCAGATCGGGCCTGCGGTCGACACTGTTGAGATCGCGGAAGCTGTCCAAACGAGGGTCGGCAGCGTTGTCGATATCGATGACCAGCATCTACATCCGCCTGGCCAGCGGCGTCGGTTCGCACACCGGGGTAGCGACCGGAGCAGGCGGAACAAGCCCGGCACGTATCTGGCCGGCTTCCGGAACCACCTCGGCCACAACCGGACACGGATGACGGCGCAGATACACCGCGCAGGTCAGCCCGGCAGCCACCGATACCACCCCACCGATCAGCAGCGGCATCCGTCCACCGTGCAGATCGGCCAGCCAGCCCACCAACGGGCTGCCCAGCGGGGTGCCGCCCAGGAAAGCCACCATGTAAATGCCCATCACCCTTCCTCGCAGCTGCGAATCCACGGACAGCTGAATGATATTCATCGCCGACGTGGTGAACGTCAGCGCGAGCAGACCCGTCGGGATGAGCGCGACGGCCACCGACAGATAGGTCGGCATCACGCTGACGACAGCCTCGGAAACCCCGAAAGCCATAGCAGCGCTATAGAACAGATTCATACGCACCTTCTCGGTGCGCCGGGCAGCCAGCGTGGCGCCTAACAATGTGCCGACTGCCAGCGCCGTCGACAGCAGCCCGTATGACTCCGCGCCGCGACCGAAGGTCTCTCGCGCCAGCACCGCGAGTGTCAGCGAGAAGTTCAGCCCGAATGTCGAGACCAGGAACACGGTAAGCATGATCATGAACAGATCGCGGCGGTGCCATACATACGAAAAGCCCTGACGCAGTTGGCCCTTTGCGGGCGGAACCGGATCACTCGGGTGTAGCTCCGCAGGCCGCATCCGCCACAACGCGATACCCACACCAATGAAACTGACGAAGTTCAGCAAGAACACCCAGCCGGTACCAACGAGCCCGATCAACACTCCCGAGATCGCCGGCCCGATGATGCCCGCGAGGTTGAACACCATGGAGTTGAGCCCGACCGCGTTGGGCAGATGCTCCGGACCCACCATCTCAATGGTGAAGGATTGCCTGGTGGGTGCCTCGATCGCCGCGGCACATCCCATCGCGAAGGCCACCGCCATCACATGCCAGATCCGGACAAGACCGGTGACCTGCAGAAGCCCCACGGTCAACGCGAACAGCGCCATCAATGCCTGGGTCAGCATCAGCATCCGGCGCTTGTCGTAGCGGTCGGCCAGCATTCCTCCCCACACCGAGAGCAACAGCGTCGGCCCGAATTGCAGCGCCATCACCACACCGAGCAGGAAGGCGTTGCCGTGCGAGAGGTCCAGCACCAGCCAATCCTGCGCGACGCGCTGCATCCAGGTGCCGACGAGCGACACCATCTGACCGCTGATCCATAGCCGGTAGTTACGTGTGCGCAGCGATACGAATATCCCGCCGCGGTCAGCCACGGTGAATCATTTTAGAGACTAACGAGATTGTCAGCTAACCGTTTTCATTGACCAGTGCCGACAGCAGGTCGGTCGCCTGCCGCAGCACGGCTCGTTGCTCAGGGGTGAAATCGTCCAGGTGCTCGCGCAACCACTCCTCGCGGGCGCTGCGATCGGCCTGCACGATATCGGCACCCGCCTCCGACAACGAGACAACTACCTGGCGGCCGTCGGTCGGATGCGCCGAGCGCTCCACCAGCCCGAGCTCGGCCAACGAGGCGATCACCCGCGTCATCGACGGCGGCTGCACGCGCTCGCGGGCAGCGAGCGCACCCGGGGTCATCGCCCCTTCGTTAAGCAACGTCGCCAATGCCGACAGCTGCGTCAACGAGACCGGCGAATCCGCGCGCCGGAACCGCAGATGCCGGGCCAGGCGAATGACAACAAGCGACAGATCGCTGGCCAACCGGGCATCGGGGTCGCTCACGGCCCAAACCTTACGGCACGTCCAGGGCTTTCACAGGGACCTAGCCCGGTGTAGTTCGTGCCACGTATGCTGCGCATCTAGTGGACACCCCCGCGCCCCAACCGCCCCCGCTCCCGGCCGCACTGCTCAATCCGTGGCCGGTTGTCGTCGCAGGCACAGTGCTGTGGCTCATTGCCAACATCCTTGCCTTCACCATTCCTGCGCTCGAGAGCTGGCGTCCCATCACGCTTGCCGGACTGGGTACCGGCGCGCTGGGCACCACCATCGTCCTGCTACAAGTTCGTGCGGTGCGGCGCGGCTCACGCGGCGCGCAAACCGGCCTGTAGCCGAATCAACCCCGCAACATCCCAGAAAGAGGAGCAATCTCATGCCCAACGCATCACTGCTGGAAACCGCCGTCGAGATCGATGCGCCGGTGGAGAAGGTGTGGGGATTGATCGCCGACCTGGACAACATGCCACGGTGGAGCCCACAGACCCGCAAGATGTTCGTGCGCGGTCCTGTGCAGGCGGGCACCAATGTCGTCAACTACAACCGCAAGGGCTGGAAGGTGTGGCCGACACGCGCCGTGTTGACCGCCGTCGAGCCCAACAAGCGGCTGGCCTGGCACGTCAAAGACAACCTGAGCGAGTGGAGCTACGAGCTGGAGCCCACCGCGGCCGGTGGCACCAGGGTCACCGAACGGCGGGTGATGGGTGAGAAGCGCTCGGCGATCTCCACCAACCTGCAGAATCTGATGCTCGGCGGCACCGAGGTGTTCGACGAGGCATTGCTGGAGGGCATGCGGACATCGCTGGCCAGGATCAAAGCGGCCGCAGAAGGCGTTTAGTCCGCCAGATCCAGGACGCCGTCGTCGAAGGGCTCGTACAGCGGCATCGCGGAGTTGAGTGGCTGCGGCGTATCGGAATGGGCGCCGCAGCCGTACTCGATGTGCACGACGCGGCCGTCGGCCGACATCGAGTTGGCACACGCCCCGAAGGCGACACCCAGTGAGCCGGCCAGTGGCAGGTAGAAGCCGCAGGATCGGCAGACCCGGCGGGTGGCGCGCGCCATCTCGGTGTCCGGACCCCAGTCGCCGTCGAACCAGCGCTGCGCGGCGTCGACACGCCCGGTCAGGCTCAGCACCTGCTTACGCCCCAGCCCGATCTCGCCGGCGGTCTCGGTTACCTGTGCATCTCCGCTGTCGGTGTATCCGGGTACCAGGCGAGGATCGTTAGGCGGCGGGGCGAGCAAGTCGCCCGGGCCCAGGTCACCCGGGCGGATGCGCTCCTCCCACGGCACCCAGTTCGGCGCGCGCAGCGCCTCGGTGCCCGGAACAAGCACCACCTCACTGACGGTCGCGACGGTGGCGCCGGGTGCCGCGGCCATCACCACCTCCCAGTGCCATCCGCGGTATCCCGGCAGATCGGCTTCGAAGCGGTGGGTCAACGCGTGCAGATCCGTGCTCTCGGAGGAGGCCCCGAGGTACTTGCCCACGGTCTCCCCACTGAACTCGACGATGGCCGTACGAGCCTGGTCGATACAGGTGTAGAGGGCGTCGCGGCCGGAGATAGTGATGTCCATCGCTGACCATCTTCTCACCGTGAGGGACAATCGATGCGTGCGGGACGACTACGCGCGGTTCGGGAACCGCCAAGGCAGTAGCGACTCCCCATCTCGCCGCCGAAATCAGGATCCGCGCGACGCAAACTCCCACCCCGGTATGGCCAACTATCCGACGGGCGGTGCCCAGCGGGATCCTCGTCGTGCTGGCGGCTCATCGAACCGGTATCTACCGCCCCTGGGCGAGGAACGCCGGGACGAGTCGCGACGACGTCCCCGGCCTGAGCGGGAAATCCCGCCAAAGCTGACGGTCACCCGGGTGGCCGCGATGCGCAGCCGTGAGATGGGCTCCCGGATGTACGGGTTGTTCCACAAGGCCGCGACCGCCGACGGCGCCGACAAATCTGGCCTGACCGCGCTCACCTATCCGGTGATGGCCAACTTCGCGGTGGATGCCGCCATGGCGGTGGCCCTTGCCAACACACTCTTCTTCGCCGCGGCCACCGCTGAGTCCAAGAGCAAGGTGGCGCTGTACCTGCTCATCACCATCGCGCCGTTCGCCGTTATCGCCCCGTTGATCGGCCCCGCGCTGGATCGCCTGCAACACGGGCGCCGGGCGGCGTTGGCGGCCTCATTCGGGCTGCGCATCGCGCTGGCCGTCATCATGATCGCCAACTACGACGGCGCCAGCGGAAGCTTCCCCCCCTGGGTGCTGTATCCGTGCGCATTGTCAATGCTGGTGCTGTCCAAGTCCTTTGGCGTGTTGCGGAGCGCCGTGACACCGCGGGTGCTGCCGCCGACAATCGACCTGGTGCGCGTCAACTCACGGCTTACGACCTTCGGATTGGTCGGTGGGACCATCGTGGGTGGCGCCATCGCCGGGGCCTGCGAGCTCACGTTCACCCGGGTGTTCCAGTTGCCCGGAGCACTTTTCGCCGTGATGGCCGCGGCGGCGGTGGGCGCCTGGTCATCCATGCGCATCCCCAAGTGGGTCGAGGTGACCGCCGGTGAGGTGCCCACCACCTTCGGCTACCACGGCGACGACGGTGAACACCCGACGATCCTGCTCCGGCGCTCCCACAAGCAGCAGGACAAGATCCGCCAGCCGCTGGGCCGCAACATCATCACCGCGCTGTGGGGCAACAGCACCATCAAGGTGATGGTCGGTTTCCTCACGCTGTACCCCGCCTTCGTCGCCAAGTCCCATGACGCGCACGGCTTTCAACAGCTCGCGATGCTCGGCATGATCGGCGCCGCCGCCGGCATCGGAAACTTCGCGGGCAACGCCACCAGCGCCCGGCTCAAGCTCGGCCGCCCAGCCCTGCTTGTCGTGCGGTGCGCCGGTGCGGTCACGGTGGTGGCGCTCGCGGCGGCGGTCACCGGGGTGCTGGCGGTCGTGGTGTTCGCGACGCTGGTGACATCGGGAGTCAGCGCCATCGCGAAGGCGTCCCTGGACGCCTCGCTGCAAGATGACCTGCCTGAGGAATCCCGGGCGTCGGCCTTCGGGCGTTCCGAGGCGCTGCTGCAGCTGTCCTGGGTACTCGGTGGCGCCATCGGCGTGATGATCTACACCGATCTGTGGGTGGGGTTCACGGTGATATCCGCGGTGCTCATCCTCGGCCTGGCGCAGACACTGGCCAGCTTCCGTGGCGCCTCCCTCGTTCCGGGCCTGGGCGGTAACCGCCCGGTGATGGCCGAACAAGAAGGTGGCAAGGTAGTCGCGTGAAGGCAAAACTGGCGGCACTTGCCGCCGTCCTGGTGTTGACCGCTGCCGCGATGGTGGGGTTCATCGCCTGGCAGCTGCACGGGCATAAAGACGAGCGGCCCGAGATCAGCGCATTCACCCACGGCACCGTCATCCACGCCGCGCCCTATCAGTACTGCGACAAGAACAAGCTGGACCAGTGCGACCCGCCCGGACACACCGTCCAGTTGGCCGTCAACGCTCATGAACCCGTGCAGCTTTCGGTAGATGGGCGCATCGCCCAGGCGCCATGGATGTTGTCCAGGATCTATGCGCCGGTGGACGACGTCGACCACAAACGGGCCGAATCAAGCGTGTACCGCGACCATCGGACCGCCGTGACCATCCCGACGATCGACAGCGAGGGACGGCGGCTGTTGGGCCTGGAAATCAAGCTCCCGACGGTGGTTCAGACCGAGACCGGCGACCTGCTGGAGGTCACCCACGCAATCTGGTCCGTGGCCACGGTCTGGCAGAACTAGCGCCGAGCGCGATACTCCGCACGTGCCACGGCATCAAGGTGTTCGGCGGCATAGCCGAGTGCGGTACGACCCATGGCCGCGGCGTGCGCATCGAGATAACTGATGAGAATATCGGCTCCACAACGCTTTCCAACTTCACGCAGCATCCAGCCGTAGGCCTTCTGGATGAGGTCACGCCGGTCGTCGATCACCAGCGGCGCCACCGAGAGGAGGGGCTGCGCGTCACCGCGTTTGGTAAAAGCGAAGGTGCCGATGATGCCCACCCGCCGGCGCCAGAGGTCATCTTCTGCCGCTAGTTCCAGCAACAGCGAATAGTCCTGACCGACAAGCCATTCCCCCAGAATCTGCTCAGCCGAGGAATCAACCAGGTCCCAGTTGTTCACCCGGCCGCCGCGGACCTGCTGCAGGTACATCTGCACCCACGCGTCACGTTCGGCGCCCTCGGCATGCGCGAACTCCCATACCGCCAGGATCAGCCCGGTCAATCGGTGCTCGTGCACCTCACTGGCCAGTAGCCGCACCACCGCATCACGTCCGATGCCACGGAATTGCCGTGCCAGCGCACGCTGGTCGGGTACCGACACACCGACAAAGACGTCGCCCTCGCCGTACTGACCCGGCCCGGTCTTGAAGAACCGTGCCGATTTCTGAGCCCGGCCGGGGTCGCCGGCGGCATCGAGCGCCGCGATCACATCCTCGGCGCGCAGGAGTGTCAGGTCAGGCGTCCAACTCAGCGGCGACGGCGCGCACAACCTCGGAGACCTTGCGGGCGATCTTGCGATCCGGGTAGCGCCCCTTGCGAAGCTCGGTCTGCACCGTGCCCTCCAGCAGGGTGATCATGTCCTCGATCATGCCGTGTAGCTCATCAGTGGTGTGCTTGTGGTTCACCGGCCCGCTGCTCTCGCGGCGCGTCTTCTGCACGGAGGGCGGCGCGTCAATCAACTTGAGGCTCAGCGCCTGCGGGCCACGCCGGCCCGCGGCCATGCCGAACTCGACCTTCTGACCGGCCTTGAGCCCCTCAACGCCAGCAGGCAGCGCAGAGGACCGGACGTACACGTCCTCGCCGTCCTCCTGCGACAGGAAGCCGAAGCCCTTCTCGGCGTCGTACCACTTGACCTTGCCGGTTGGCACTGCACTCACCTCACATGATTAACGCGCCCCAAATAGGACGCGGTGACTGGTCATCCTACTCGGCGCACGCAAGTGGTCGCTACGCTGGACTTATGACCCCGTTAATCGATTCGTTCGGCCGCATCGCGACCGACTTACGGGTGTCCTTGACCGACCGGTGCAATCTGCGCTGCACGTACTGCATGCCGGCAGAGGGATTGGACTGGCTGCGCAGCGACGCATTGCTCACTGCCGAGGAATACATCCGGCTGATCGGCATCGCGGTGACCGAACTCGGAATCCGTAGCGTCCGGTTCACCGGCGGAGAGCCGTTGATATACAAGGATTTGGAGCGAATCATCACCGCGGTGGCCGCACTGTCACCACGCCCGGATATCGCGCTGACCACCAACGGCATCGGTCTGGACCGTAAGGCCGCGGCACTACGGGACGCCGGGCTGGACCGCATCAACGTGTCACTGGATACGTTGGATGCGGATCGCTTCGCCGCGATCACCCGCCGAGACCGGCTGACCGACGTTCTCGCCGGCCTGGAAGCCGCGAGCGCTGCCGGGCTGACCCCGACGAAGATCAATGCGGTGCTGACCCCCGAGCAGTACAAGGAGGACTCGGTCGAGCTGCTGCGGTTCAGTCTGGAGCGCGGTTTCGAGCTGCGGATTATTGAACAGATGCCACTGGATGCCGGGCATCACTGGAGCCGCGCTCACATGGTGACCGCCGACGAGGTCCACGCCGCCCTGAGCCGGGAATTCACGCTGAGCGCGGATCCGGCGCCCCGTGGCAGCGCCCCAGCACAACGCTGGCTGGTCAACGGGGGCCCCGCCACGGTTGGGATCATCGCGTCGGTGTCGAGACCGTTCTGCGGGGACTGCGACCGCACCCGGCTGACGGCCGACGGTCAGGTACGCAATTGCCTGTTCGCCACCACCGAAACGGATCTGCGCGGGCTGCTCCGCTCGGGTGCCGACGACGATGTGGTGGCCTCGGCCTGGCAGGCCGCCATGTGGGGAAAGAAACCGGGCCACGGGATCAATGACCCGTCGTTCCTGCAGCCTGACCGACCCATGAGCGCGATCGGCGGTTAGGTGAGCATCCGAATCCGATACTTCGCCGCTGCCGCGAACGCCGCAGGCATCGAAGAAGAGACCGTGGAGCTCCCCGCGGGGGCATCTTTCGACGACCTGACGCGCCAGCTGGCCGCAAAAGGGCCGGAACTGGAACGCGTATTGGCGCGTTGTTCCTTCCTTCATGACGGCGTGGCCGTCCGCGACCGCTCCCACCGGCCAGAATCAGGGTCTGTCGTGGACGTTCTGCCTCCGTTCGCTGGCGGTTAGAAGAGCGCTGGCCCGCCAATTTCCTAAGGAAGCTCTAAGGCATCTCTGAGAGTTGCATATAGAGATACCTAGACAATTTGGTGATCTGCGACACACATCCCAAGGTCACAGTACGGTCACGGCGTAGACACGGGGCGGTGGAGCTACGCAATAACCTGCGCAGACCTCACCGGCAACGGGAATAAACCCACCCCGCCGTGGACGAAACACCGTGAAATGTCCAACATGACGAGATGCGGATCGACACGTACCGTCATCCGCAGTCCATACCCGCGCACCGAGCTCCGTCCCTCGGGTGTGGCACCTCGTCGGTAAATCAAGGGACGGAGGCGGGGAACCCAACCGCCGGAGATCTCGATCTCCAGCATGAACCTTCATGGTTCTTGGGGTGAAGCCCGGGAAACCGGGCCGGGCGACCTCTCGCTCGAACCCGACAGCTCACTTCGCAGGTGCGTCACAGAGAGGAATACGACGGACATATGAGTGGACGGCACAGTAAGCCCACCAAGGCGGGCGCTAAAGCGGCCAAGGTCGCGGTAGCAGGTGCAGGCCTTGTCGGTGGCGGTCTGATGATGGCCGCAACGGCCAACGCAGCCACCGATGGCGAGTGGGACCAGGTCGCGCGTTGCGAATCTGGCAATAACTGGGCCATCAACACCGGTAACGGGTACCAGGGCGGACTGCAGTTCTCGCCCAGCACCTGGATCAACAGCGGTGGCGGCCAGTACGCCCCGTCCGCTCACTTAGCCACCAAGGAGCAGCAGATCGCGATCGCCGAGAAGGTGCTCGCGGGTCAGGGCCGTGGAGCCTGGCCGGTCTGCGGTCGTGGCCTGTCCGGCGCTACCCCCCGGACCGCTCCCGCGGCGAACATCACCCCTGCCGCTCACCACGAGGAGCAGGCCGCTGCCGAGCCCGCCCCAGCACCCGAGCCCGCTCCGGCGCCCGAGGCTGATGAGCAGTTCGTCGCCCCGGCACCCGAGGCACCCGTCGTCGAAGAGGCACCGGCTCCCGAAGAGCCCCCGCCGCCGAGGACCAGGTCCTGCCGTCGAGTTCCAGTCCGGCCCGGCGCCCGCCGAGCCCGCCCCAGCTCCCGAGCCCGCGCCGGCCCCGGCTGCTGCTCCCGAAATCCCGCTTCCCGCGGGTGTCCCGGACGCCGCGGACATCGGCTTCGCCGCCGGTAAGGCCGCGTTCGATGCCGGCCCGGTGGCCTCCAACGGGGTGCCGACCAGCCCCGAAGCGATCGCCGGTGTCGTCCGGCATCTGCCCGATCCGAACAACCTGCCCCCCGGTACCACGGACGTCGCGCCCGGCGATGGTCGCGGAGTGTCGTACCTCAAGGACATCGTCTTCGCCATGCAGACGCAGGATGTCAAGGCCAGCGACGCAATCCTGGCCCTGGCCCAGCGCTAACTCGTACACCAGATAATCGCCCCGGCCCTCACGGCCGGGGCGATTGTCGTTGCGGGGTAACCCTTTCGGCGCGAAGTGTAGGCCCAGTGTCAAGAGGGTTGACGCCCCAGCTTCGAGGCGTACTTTAGTGGGCATGACGGCATCGACCACTCCCCCGGACGTTCCCAGTCAAGAGACATTCGAAGCGGTCTACAACGGCAAACCCATGTTCGAGGGCGCCCCCGCCGCGGGCGTGCCCTGGGATATCAGGGACGCACAACCCCGGATCAAAGAACTCGCCGCGTACGGCGCCTTGCGCGGAGAGATCTTGGATATCGGCTGCGGTCTCGGCGAGAACTCCATCTATCTCACTCAGCAAGGCCTGTCGGTCACCGGTCTGGACTTCTCTCCCTCCGCCATCGAGCAGGCGAAACAACGGGCCGCCGCGGCGGGTGTGACCGTCGATCTGCAGGTCGCCGATGCGACAAAGCTTGACGGCTGGGACGGCCGGTTCGACACCGTGATCGACAGCGCCGTGTATCACTGTTTCGATCACGAAGGCCATCAGCAGTACGCGAGTGCACTGCACCGGGCCACCCGGCCAGGTGCCCGCTGGTTCATCGCCTGCTTTGGCGACGGCACCGTCAATGGCATCGCGATGCCCTTCGGCGTGCAAGACCCCGAAGAGATCAAGACGGTACTGTCCGACGCCAACTGGAACATCCAATACTTCGGCCGGACAACCTATCTCGGATTGCGAGCGGCATTCGTCGGTGCCGCGCTGGTCGGTATCGATCCCGAGCGGATGCCCGCCGATATGCGCGAGCGCTCTCAGCGCCCGGGCGTGGCAGAACAAGCACAGCAGACCTTCGAGCGTCTCCAGCAGCTGGATGACGACATCATCCACATGCCGTTTTTCAGTATCGTCGCAGAAAGAGGCTAAATGTCATGACCGCACCCACCCAGAACACATTTGAGGATCTGTACCGAGAGAGCATCAAGGACGGCGGGCCCATCGTCCCGTGGGACTCCAAGGACGCCAAACCTCGCATCAAAGAACTCGCTCTACTCGGCGCGGTCCGCGGCGAGGTCCTGGATATCGGCTGCGGGCTCGGCGATAACGCTATTTACCTTGCCCAACAGGGCTTTAACGTCACCGGACTGGACTTCGCACCTTCGGCAATCGAACAAGCCAAGGGCCGGGCGGCCGCGGCAGGCATCACCATCGACTTCCAGGTTGCCGATGCGACGGAGCTCGACGGCTGGGAATCGAGATTCGACACCGTGATCGACAGCGGCGTCTATCACTGCTTCGACAATGAGGGAAACGCGAAGTACGCGAGTGCTCTGCACCGCGCCACGCGCCCCGGAGCACGCTGGTACATATGGTGTTTCGCACACGGTGGAGTACACGGCGTGCCGACACCGTTCCAGAACGCCCTGCGGGCGGAGCAGATCGAACAGACGCTGACCGCCAATGGGTGGACCGTGCTGCAGCTGAATCCGACCACGATGGCCGCACCAAAGACCGAGTTTCTCAACGCGATTCGCGGAAACTACCGCGGAGACCCCGAAGTACTCGACCGGCTGGAACAAGATGTCGACGATCCGCTGCTCTACGTCCCCGTGTACACGGTGATCGCAGAACGCGCGTAGGCCTACAGTTGGCGGCCCCCAAGTACGCGGGCCGCGGCCGCGGACATCACCGAGATGGTCCATAGCGCGGGTATCGAGGCGAGCATGGATCCCACAGTGCGGGTGCCAGATTCTGGTTCCATGCCCTCCAAGCGTTGCGCCAGCCAGCGCAGGGCGGCAGGTGCGCCCAGGAGGGCCAGTGACACATGCTCGCTGAGCATGTCGCGCCGGTAGGTGACGTCGGTGCCGTGCGTGGCGTAGAAATCGGCTTGGCGATCCACCTCGTCGATGCCCACGAGCTGATCGCGCACTGCGGTGTAGATGTACACCGGGCAGGTTGGCGCCGCCTTGCCCAGACGCAGATCTTCACTCATGGCCGCGACATCGGGCAGCGCCATCAGATCGGCGATGGGCAGGTCTACATAGCGGTCGAGGTTACGCATCACATACCGTCCGACGGCCTGTCCCGTCGAAAGTCCCCGCACCGTCGTCATGATCTTCTCACCCTTGGGCGTAAGGTGTTGCGTCAAAACAGAATCCAGCGCCGGATAGCTACCGCGCAAGGCAGAAATGGCCGCGAAGCCCAGCCCGGCGAACAATCCTCCGTCGGCCCGCTCCAAGATCTTGCCGGGGTCCGACGCCGGTGAGCCCAACGCCGCCGCGACGATGTTGAGCTCGGGCGCATAGCTAGGTGCCATTTCCGCCGCCCATGAACTGGCAAGCCCGCCACCGGAATATCCCCACAGCCCGATAGGCGTATCGGACGGAAGCCGCAGCTCGGCGAACTGTTGCGTGGCGCGCAAACCGTCCAGTACGTGGTAGCCGGGTTGACGCGCGACGACATAACGGCCGGGCTGTCCACCGTGGTCCGCGACGCTCACGATCCACCCCTGCCGCAACCCGGCGGCCATCAGCAGCAATTCGATCTGTGGGTTGGCGAAAGGTCCCCGTGCACCCTGTAGCAGGCAATAGGAGGGGAAGCAGGATCGCTGACTGGAGTTGATCGCACACTGATACGCCAACAGGCGTGGAGAGTGCGGGTCATGGGTCGCCGGCACCAGCACCGTGGTAACCGAGACTTCAGGCGCGCCATGCGGATCGGTGGTGCGAAACAGCAACTGCCAGGCTGTCACTCGCTGGCGTAACAGCCCCAGGAATCCTACGTCTGCCGGGCGGGCACGCAGAACTGTTCCGGGCTCAGCGTCCCAGAAGCCGTCAGGTGGGAGATGAAAGGGATCGTCGTCGGGCCGCGCCGGACGTTTACCGGGGTGCGGGAAAATCTGGGGTGCAGGAGCCGTATTGCGGTGTCTCGGTTGCACTGGAGTGCTCATGAACCAAGGAAGTTACTGCACCCACTGAGCCATCAGTGCCCTGATCTGGGTTTTTAGGTACCAGACCCCAATCGGTGACCGGATTTTTCAGGCCGACCCCACCCACTCGTCACTGCCGTCGGCGAAGAACTGGTGCTTCCATACCGGCAGCGCAGCCTTCACATCGTCGACGAGGCGCTGACAGGTGGTGAATGCCTGACGACGATGGTCGGCGCTCACCGCCACCACGAAGGCTGCCTCGCCGACTGTCAGTGCGCCGATGCGGTGGCTCACCGCCACCGCGCGCACACCCTCGGCCTCCGCGGCGATGCGTTCCACCACATCGGTCAGCACCTGCTGAGCCGACGGATGCGCCGAGTACTCCAGCCGCAGCACGGTCTTACCCGCGTCGTGGTCACGCACGTTCCCTACGAATCCGACCGTAGCCCCTGCTGATTCGTGATCGACGAGTTGCTCGTGCTCGATCAGTGAGATGCGTTCCCCGGTCAATAACGCTCGAGTGACGCTAGCGCTCATACGTGATCACCCCCGGCTATCTGGTCGAGTGCATGTCCCAGCACGCCCTCGAGCACCGCAAGCCCGTCTCGCACCCCGCCGATGGAACCGGGCAGGTTGACCACCAAAGTGCGACCGGCGACTCCACACACGCCGCGGGAAAGGATGCTGGTGGGTACGGTCGGCAGTCCCGAGCGTCTGATCGCGTCGGCCAAGCCGGGTATCTGATGGTCCAGCAGCGCGGCGGTCTGTTCGGGAGTGACGTCCGTGGGCGACAGCCCGGTACCACCGGTGGTGATGACCAGTGAAACCCGATCGGCCAACGCCGAACGAATGGCGTCCCCCACCGCGTCGCCGTCCGGCACGACGATCGGCTTGTCAACACGAAAGTCTTGCGCACCAAGCCATTCGACGATGACCGGCCCCGTCTTGTCGGGGTATTGGCCGGTGGCTGCCCGGGTCGAGGCCACGATAACCCGCGCAGATCTCAGGGTCGGGTCCATGTTCCGGTCTTGCCGCCTTCTTTGCGCAGTACGCGGACATCGTCGATGCGCGATGCCGGGTCGACCGCCTTGACCATGTCGTGCAGGGTCAGTCCGGCGACCGTCACCGCGGTCAGCGCTTCCATCTCGACCCCGGTCCGGTCCTGGGTGCGCGCGGTGGCGGTGATCTGAACGGACCCGTTGGCGGTGTCGATCTGGAAGTCGACGTCGATGCCCGTGAGCGGTATCTGATGGCACAGCGGGATGAGCTCGCTGGTGCGCTTGGCGGCCATGATGGCAGCCAGACGAGCGGTGGCGATGGCGTCGCCCTTCGGGAGCGCGCCATCAGCCAATAACTTCAGGACGTCCGGGGTGGTGACGAAGCATCCGGCCGCGACCGCCTCGCGTGCGGTGGCCTGCTTGGCCGACACGTCGACCATGTGCGCGGACCCGTGCTCGTCGATGTGGGAGAGACGGTCAGGTGGGGACCCCTCGCTGTCGCGAAGACCGTCGGACACCGTTACTTGTTGATGACGGTGACGGGGTGCACGTAGGGCACGGACTCCACCGGGAACTCGATGTCGCCGAAGGGTGACAGCGCTCCGGTGCGGTCGGCCGCGAGTTCGGAGACCGCGTGCTCACCGTCCACATGTGCGGGCCAGCCGTTGTCGACGTATTGCTCTTTGTCAGCCACGAAGCCATTGTGGCAGGCCGGGGGGCCGACGGCGAACCCAACCCGCCTCTACGCTGGTGACCGATGAGTGAGGATGCGGCATTGGCTACCTGGTTGCGCCAGCTGCCAGACGAACAGTTGGTGCGGCTGGTCCAGTTGCGACCCGATTTGGCCTCGCCACCTCCGGGTTCGCTGGCGGCGCTGGCGGGCCGGGCGCTCTCACGCCAATCGGTGCGCGCGGCGACCGACAGCCTGGACTTTTTGACCCTGGCGGTGCTGGACGCGCTGCTGGTGGCGCGTGCGGACATCACTGGTGTTCCGCTCTCGGAGGTGCTCGCCCAGGTCGACGGTCGCGCCACTGAACTGCAGGTGCGCGCCACCCTGGATCGGCTGCGCGAGCTGGCGCTGGTGTGGGGGGATCACGAACTGCACCTGGCGGGAGAAACGCGGTTGGGTCTGCCCTGGGTTGTTGGTCAGGTGATCAGCGAGCAGACCCCGGCCTCCTACGACGCTGCCCGTGCCGCCCTGGAAGCGACCGATGAACGCGGGATGGAGCTGCTGCGGGCGCTCATCGCGGGATCCCCGATCGGCCGCACCCGGGATGCTGCGCCCGACGCCCCACCGGATCGCCCGGTGCAGCGGCTACTGGCCGCCGGGCTGCTGCAGCGCATCGACGACGAGACGGTGCTGTTGCCGAGATTCGTGGCACAGCTGCTCCGTGGTGAGGAGCCAGACCGGCTGCAGCCCCCCATCGTGGAAATCACGACGGCCACCCAGGCCGAAGCCGACGCCGCTGCCGCCGGTGCCGCCCTCGATCTCCTGCGCGAGGTCGGCCTGCTGCTCGACGAGCTCGGGGTCAACCCGGCGCCGCAGCTGCGCAGCGGCGGTTTGGGGGTGCGCGAGGTCAAACGGCTCGCCAAGACGACGGGGATCGACGACAGCCGGATGGGACTACTGCTGGAGGTGCTGGCGGCAGCGGAGCTGATCGCGGTCGGTGACCCCGATATCGAGACCGATGCCGAGGGCTGGCATTGGGCGCCGACCGTACAGGCCGACCGTTTCACCGAGCTGCCCACCGCAACCCGCTGGTTACGGCTGATGTCGGCCTGGCTGATGCTGGCGGCGCGGCCGGATCTGATAGGTAAGCGCACCAGCGAGGACAAACCCATTGCGGCGCTTTCTGATTCGCTGCGCTCGACCGCAGCGCCACATGATCGCAAGCTACTGCTGCAGATCCTCGGCGAGCTGGAGCCCGGGCAAGGACTGCGGGCCGAGGAAACGTCGCGGGTGATGCGGTGGCGCCGACCACGTTGGGGCGGCCGGCTGGGCGTGGAACCGGTAACGGCCCTGTTGTTCGAGGCGACGACAATGGGAGTGATCGGACGCGGCGCTTTGACGACGCACGTGCGCACCTTCTTGGACAGTGCTGGCGATGAGGGCGCGACGCTGGCCGCGATGGACAAGGCACTGCCCAGCCCCATCGATCACTTCCTGGTGCAGGCCGATCTCACGGTCGTCGCCCCCGGACCGCTGACGCGCGAGGTGGAACTGGAGCTGACGGCGGTGGCGGACCTCGAATCGGCGGGGGCAGCCAGCGTCTTTCGGGTCAGCGAGGCAAGCATCCGCCGCGCGCTGGATTCGGGGCGGACCGCGACGTCGCTACACAGTTTCTTCGGCTCACGCTCCAAAACCCCTGTCCCCCAATCGCTGACATATCTCATCGACGATGTCGCGCGACGGCATGGGCAGCTTCGGGCCGGGGTGGCCAGCTCGTTCCTGCGCTGCGATGACGTGGCCCTGCTGACGCAAGTGATGGCATCGGCCGTGGCCGAGGATCTGGGGCTGCGGCTGCTGGCGCCGACGGTCGCGGTGTCCTTGGCTCCCCTGGCCGAGTTGGTGGCCGGGTTGCGCTCGGCGGGCTTCGCCCCCGCCGCCGAGGATGCCACCGGAACGATCGTGGCGCTGCGGGCGCACCGCGCGCGGGTGACACCGCAGCCGCACCGGATGGGTTGGACGCCACCCGTGCTCAGCGAGCCCGCGGCCGCCGCGGTGGTCAAGGCATTACGGGCGGCGGGGGATCACGACGGCGTTCGCATCGAGCCGTCGCATGCGGTGGCCTTGTTGCAGCAGTCCGCCAAGGCTCAAACCAGCGTGTTGATCGGGTACGTGGACCCGGCCGGGGTGGCGTCCTCGCGCGTGGTCAATCCGATCAGCGTGCGCGGTGGGCAGCTGTCGGCCTTCGATACCGCCGCCGGGCGAATCCGCGACTTCGCGATTCACCGCATCACCGCGGTTTCGCCACCGTCCTGACCGCGACGGCTGGTTAACCCCTCAGCGGACACCCTCGAAAGGGTTCCAGGACTCACTCTTGCGCACCCAGTGCAGGTAGTAGGCCTGGTTGGCGATTCCCATGAACAGCGCAGCAAAGCCAAAGGAGAACGCGCGCGTCACACTGTCGGAGGCTCCCAGCACTCCCAGCGCGATGCTGACACTCACTGTGATCCCCAGCAGCACGAGGCCCTTGCGCCACATCCCCTTGACGAAGAAGTAGATCGGGCCAAAGAAAAAGGCCAGGAAATTACTGGTCAAGCGGATACGTGTCCAGAACGACCCGGCCCGGAAGATGGCATTGGCCTCTTCCTTCGTCGGTGCCGCAGCGTACTGGTCATAGAACGCGAACCGGCGCTGCCAAATCTCGGCCAGGGTGCTGCGGTCTTGTGGTGTCGTCACCGCAGCAATCTAGCAGGGCATACAGCACCCGCCAATGTCTCCGGGCATCACTATCCTGGACCGAATGACCGATGGACCGCTGATCGTCCAATCCGATAAGACCGTGCTGCTGGAGGTCGATCACGACCAGGCAGACGCGGCACGCCAGGCGATTGCCCCTTTCGCCGAGCTCGAACGTGCACCCGAGCACGTACACACCTACCGCATCACCCCGCTGGCGCTGTGGAACGCCCGCGCCGCCGGGCATGACGCCGAGCAGGTTGTCGACGCCCTGGTCACCTTCTCCCGGTACGCGGTACCGCAACCGCTGTTGGTGGACATCGTCGACACCATGGCCCGCTACGGGCGCCTGCAGCTCGTCAAACATCCGGCCCATGGTCTGACGTTGGTGAGCCTGGATCGCGCCGTCCTCGAAGAGGTGCTGCGGCACAAGAAGCTCGCCCCCATGTTCGGCGCCCGCATCGATGACGACACCGTGCAGGTGCACCCCAGCGAGCGTGGCCGCGTCAAGCAGCTGCTGCTTAAGATCGGCTGGCCGGCAGAGGATCTCGCGGGATATGTGGACGGTGAAGCGCACCCGATCAGCCTGGCTCAGGATGGTTGGGAGCTTCGGGACTATCAGCAGATGGCAGCCGACTCGTTCTGGGCGGGCGGTTCCGGCGTGGTGGTACTGCCCTGTGGTGCCGGTAAGACGCTGGTGGGTGCCGCGGCCATGGCCAAGGCCCAGGCGACCACCCTGATCCTGGTGACCAACACCGTCGCCGGGCGGCAGTGGAAGCGGGAGCTGATCGCGCGGACCTCGTTGACCGAAGAGGAGATCGGCGAATACTCCGGTGAACGCAAGGAGATCCGGCCGGTCACCATCGCGACCTATCAGGTGATCACCCGGCGCACCAAGGGCGAATACCGTCACCTGGAGCTTTTCGACAGCCGGGACTGGGGCTTGATCGTGTACGACGAGGTGCATCTGCTGCCCGCTCCGGTGTTCCGGATGACGGCCGACCTGCAGTCGCGCCGCCGCCTCGGACTGACCGCCACCCTCATCCGGGAGGACGGCCGCGAGGGCGACGTGTTCAGCCTCATCGGACCCAAGCGTTATGACGCACCGTGGAAAGACATTGAGGCACAAGGCTGGATCGCCCCCGCTGAGTGCATCGAGGTGCGGGTCACCCTTACCGATAACGAACGGATGATCTACGCGACGGCCGAGGCCGACGAGCGATACAAACTGTGCTCGACAGCCCACACGAAGATCAACGTGGTGAAGTCGATCCTCGCCCGCCATCCGGGAGTTCCCTCGCTGGTGATCGGCGCCTACCTCGATCAGCTCGACGAGTTGGGCACCGAGCTCGGCGCCCCGGTGATCCAGGGCTCCACCAAGAACGCCGAACGCGAAGCGCTCTTCGACGCTTTCCGTCGCGGGGAGATCGCCACCCTGGTGGTCTCCAAGGTAGCCAACTTCTCCATCGACCTCCCGGAAGCAGCTGTAGCGGTTCAGGTTTCGGGTACGTTCGGCTCACGCCAAGAGGAAGCGCAGCGACTTGGGCGGCTGCTGCGGCCGAAGGCAGACGGCGGGCAGGCTTATTTCTATTCGGTGGTGTCGCGCGACACCCTCGATGCCGAATACGCCGCCCACCGGCAGCGATTCCTTGCCGAGCAGGGCTACGGCTACCGGATCACCGATGCCGACGACCTGCTCGGACCGGCAATTGGTTAGCGGTCCGGGACAGTTCGTCACCGGATCGCTCCGCAGGTGATTCGAAGCGGCGCTTGATGCGCAGTAGAGGCGTCTCGAAGTACCGGAAGCTGACATAGGCAACGGCGACGACGAGAACCGTTGTCCCGGCGCACAGCACCAACCCTTGCTCCTCGTGCACCACGCGGCGAACGACGTTGGCGCACAACATGTGCATCAGGTAGATCCCATAACTGATGACACCGATGAATGCCAGCGGCCGCCAGGTCAGCACCGGGTGCATGAGGGTGCCCTCGCGGATGGTCACGGCGGTGACCGCGGTGACCATGATGACCTGTATCGACCAGGGCGGGGCACCGCACCACAGCGCGCCGATCATCGCCGCGAACACGGCCGGGGCCGACCACCACCACCCCAGCACCGCGGAGACGCCCGCGTAGCCGCGACGCGTGTTCACCACGATCGCGGAGGCGGCACCGAGCAGGATGGGCAGGGACAGGCTCGCGAGAATGCGCCAGGGCAGCACCCGGGTGTCCAGAAACATGCCTGCGCCCACCGATACCGCGACCAGGACGAACAGCACGGCAAGCGGGGGCCCGATTCTTCTCTTGCCCAGGAGCAGCGCGCCGGCCAATAGGGGCGGCCACAACATATAGAACTGTTCCTCGGTGGACAGCGACCACGAAAAGTAGAACGGCACCGAGGTACCGGCGGACAGGTCGACGAACCAGTTGACGGTGTAGGTCAGGAACGCGGGCAGGTTCCGGAAGAATTGCTCACCCTTCGGCGTACCGCGTTCGGTGGCGAACACCAGCAGGACATACAGCGCCAGCACCGCGTAGTACAGCGGGAAGATTCGTAACGCCCTGCGCGCATAGAAGTTTCGCAGCGAGATGTCCGCCGTGCGATCTCGTTCACGCATCAGCAGCGTGGTGATGAGAAAGCCACTGATCGCGAAGAAGAAGTCCACGCCCATGAATCCGCTGTGCGAGATCCTCGGACCGGGCGTCCCTGATGTGTGGTGCCAGATCACCGCCAGGACGCTCAACGCCCGCAGGCCATCCAGAGCCCCGAATTTTCTCGTGGCCAGAAAGCACTCATAAGCAGCCACAGACCGTCGCGACACCGAAAGAAGGGTATCAGCGTTACCAGACTAGCGCTGCTGTCGGCAGCCCGGGTCCGCAGCGGTGTCCAACTGGATATCCGTGGAGCTGATCGACGGCGTGAGGAAACGAAGATGCCCGATCAACTCGCGCGGCAGATCGTCGACCCGGATCGGGTACCGGGTGCCGTCGATCACGCTGCGCGCCGTCAGCGAGAAGGTCTTGGCGACATCGGCGTCGAACGCGCCGTACTTCTGCAGCGCCGTCGCAACCATCTGCTGGAAGGGGCTCAGTTTCAGCGTTCGCAAATCCAGGGCCGGATCAAGCTGAATTCTGATCCCCTCCGGCACCCCATCGAGGACCGTGCCGTCCGACCGGGTACCCGGGTACACGTAGGTGGGGGCGTTGATCGGGATGGCGAATCTCAGTGCGTGATCAATCGCGCCGGCTTGCACATCCTCCGGCGTGATCAGCCCGGCCAGGTAGGACAGCTCGCCGCCCGAATGCGCGGGCCCACTGACATGTCCGCCCGATCCGGTGTTCACCCGGTAGGTAGCCTGGGCAATGGCCGACATCGCATCCGGCTTGAAGGACTGGAACTCGTACTCACACCCGGTGGTGTCGTCGATGATCGCGATATGGGCGTCGGCGTCCTGGGTGGGCAGATAATGCGGCAGGTAGGGGATCTCGATCGACTTCCCGCTGTTGCGGACGGCGACGGTCCGGGTCGGGGTGCCCGCGGGCGCGTGGTAGACGGCGGTGGTCCAGATGTCCTCGTTGACGTCGATTGCCTTGACATCCGGGTGATGCATCAGCGCGGCAACCCAATTCGGCGAACGCGGGTCGACCGCCGGATTGGGCGGGAGGGGCTGATTCAGGAAGGAATTCGCCGCGAAGTAGTTGCCGTTGCCCGAAGCCGGACCAAGCGCGACCTGAGACACCGAGAACTCTTGTACCGCAGGCCCGCTGGCCCCGGCATAGCTGACGCGGACCGCATGTACACCGGCCTCTACGGTGCGTGTGGCGAGATCGGTCCCCCAGTCACGGGTGTCGGCATGATCGAAGATCAGCTCGCCATCCAGCCATACACGCGCGACGACACCACCGCTCATCGAGGCGATCCGATACTGACCCGTCACCGGGAATCGCAACGAGCCGATGGCGTCGGCCGAGAATCCGTCGGCCTGTACGCCCGGTGCTGGAGATCCCGCGAAGTTCCCGCCGACCGAGTACTCGCATCGAGCGAGCACCGCGGTGCCCGAATGCCCGGTGTTGTTGTAGTACCGCGTCCAGTATTGGCCTACATCGCAAGGATTCTGGGCTGCCGCATCCGTCTCATTCCGGGCAGGCGCGCACGCCGCCACCACCAGGAACACCGTAAGCAGAACGAACGCACGCACGGATTCACTGTACGGGCGAACTCTTACCTTCCGGCGGCGGCAATCTTGTCGAAGTACCGCTGAGTGCGCTTCATCGAGAATCCGACGATGGCGTTCACCGCGGGGGTGGCATTACGAATCGGTCCCGTGCCGTCGATGGCCCATGCCCAGGTGAAGTCGGCACCGCGATCCGTCGGCGTCACCACGTAGTCCTCGGCGAAGGCACGCAAGCCGGGAGCAGGCACCGGCATGCTCGTCACGTAGAACGCCTTCCGACGTCCTTCCTCCCAGAGGAAGTAGTGCTCGTTGACCTTGGGCCCCACAGCCGGCCCGATCTTGCGCACCGCTCCGACGCCGGCGCGCGGGCTACCCCACACAACCCTGATACCCGGCGCCAACCACCGCAACGTGGTGTCGTTGGTCAGCTCACGCCACACGGTATCGGCGGACACCGGTACCGAGATGGTGTGACTGGCTCGCACGGGAGCACTGGACAGGAAGGCTTCATCGACTGCGTCAAGCGAAGGCATTCCCGTAACTTACGGTATCGGTTGGGTTGTAAACAATGGGCCCTACTGCTGTTGCGCACAGGTCTGGTCGGCCTGCTCGTCCAACCGGATGTCAGTAGACGCCACAGTGGGTTTGAGGAACTGCAGATGCTGGATAAGGGTCTGCGGCAACCCCGAAAGTGGCAGGTTGAAAGGCGCTGAGGCCATGGTGTTCTCGGTGGCGACGGCGAGCACCCCGGCGGTATCGGCGTTGTAGCCGCCGTAGTTCTGCAAGGCGATGGCCACCATCCGCTGAAACGGGGTCAGGGCGAACTGGTCCAGATTCAGAGACGGGTCGAGCCGCATCCTGGTCCCCTGCGGAATGCCGCCGGGCGTGGTGCCGTCGGAACGGGTGCCCGGATAGGCGAATCGTGGTGAGCCGATAGGCAGCGCATAGCGCAGCGCATGGTTGATGCCGCCCGCGTTCACCTCGGACGATCTGATGAGCCCGGCCAGCCAGGACAGCTCGCCGCCCGCATGGGCCGGCCCCGATGTGTGTCCGCCGGTGCCCGTGTAGGCGTGATAGGAGGCGGAGGCCACCGCCGAGGAGGAATTGTTGAACATCTCCAGCTCATAGGCACATCCCTTCGCCTGATCCACGATGATCAGCGCGCTGTCACCGTCAGGGCTCGCCCTATAGGACGGCAGGTACGGAACCGTCAGGTACTTGTTCGAGTTCGTGATCCGGATGGCGCGGGTAGGGGTGCCCGCTGGCGCGACATAGATGGGTTGCGTCCACGTGCTGCTGTTCAGCGAGATGCCATTCTGGTTTCCCAGCATCGCCACCCAACCGTCGGAGCGAGAGTCGATCTGGGCGTCGGCGGGGATCGGTGTGTTCCAGAAGGAGTCTGCCGAGAAGTAGTTGCCATTGGTACTGGCCGGGCCCGGCCCCATTTGCGAGACGGAGAAGAACTCGAAGGAATCGCCAGACGACTTCCAGAAGGCAACCTGAACCGCGTGATCACCCGCGGTGACGTTCTTGGCGGCTAGATTTCGGCCCCAGCTCACCGTCCCCTTGTCGATCACCAGTTGTCCGTCAAGCCACACCCGCACCGCCATGTTCCCGGTGTCCGCACTGAACACGTAGTTGCCACTGACCGGAAAGTGGATCGTTCCGACATATTGGGCACCCCAGTTCGACGTGTTGACACCGGATACCGGTGCGGCGCTTCGGAAGTAGCCACCCACCGATGTCTCGCACTGTCGCACCACCGGGCCACCGCTCAACGCGGTGTTGTTGTAGTAGCTGGCCTGGTACTCATTCACGACACAGTCCGAGGACGGCGCCGTGGTGGTTGTCGGCGTCGTGGTGGTGGGCGCGGTCCACACCACCGTCACCTTGTCCAGCACCAGCATTCGCCCGCAGAAGAAGGTGCTGTACGCCGCGCTGTTCGTAATGGTGATGGAATGCGACCCTTCGGCGATGGACAAATCCACCGTGTAATCGGTCAGGCCATTTGCCGATACGGTGAAATTGCTCACCTCGGCATTGTCGACGCTGATGCGCATGGCCGGCGCGCCCAGACATTGCTGCCCACGCGCCCGAATAACTATTCTCGACGAAGTTTGGAGCCACACCGTGTTTGTGGCAATAGCATTCTGACCGTATAGGCCCAGGAGGGTTCCACCGGACGCACTACCGTCCGCCCAGGCTCCCCCGCCGCCGCTGGTATAGGACATCGATTCTGCTTCGATGGCCGTATCTGCTTGCGAGACAGATGGAAATGTTATCCCGATGGTCACTAGGACGGACACGACAACCAAGAACCGTAGAACTCTCATGAGCGTGAACACCCTGTCCGATAGCAGGCGTAAAACGATTCACGCGCAAAGTACTATCGGATTAATTCGAATCGCCAGAGCATTCGTTCAAGCGATATTCTCCGGCGATGAATCCGTAATAGACAGAGCGTCTAATTAACTCAATTACACACGGGCGGCGACTATTTCGCGCACAAACAGGTCTATCCCGGAACGGTCGTACGCCGCTTCCGGAAAATTGCATATCGCATAGCCCAGACCCAGTCTGCGGAACTGAGCCAGACGCTCTGCGATCTGCTCGGGAGTTCCGGCGGTCGCGGTCAGATTGCCGACCGTGACATCGGCGATGTCCTCGCCGACAACCGGCACCAGCCGCGCCTTGATGGCCGCCAGCCGGTCCGCCACCTCGGCATCGTCGGCACCGATGACGACGTTGATGTTGGCGCTTCGAACAATCGCATCGAAGTCGGTGCCGATGTCCTTACAGTGCGCCGCAAGAATTTTCGATTTGTGTTCGAATTCCTCGGGAGTCTGCCCGAAGTTGGTGTACTGGGCATAACGTGCCGCGATCCGCAATGTCACCTTCTCGCCGCCACCGGCGATCCATAGCGGAATGCCCTTGGGCTGCAGTGGCTTGGGCGCCACGATGGCGTCGTCGACCTGGTAATAGGTGCCGTCCAGCGTGACACGCCCATCCCGCCAGGCGTCACGCATGATGCGCACCCCTTCGCGCAATCGGCCGAGGCGCTCGGCGGCGTCCGGAAAGCCGTAGCCGTAGGCGCGCCACTCGTGCTCGTACCAGCCGCCGCCGATGCCCATCTGGGTGCGTCCGCCCGAGATGATGTCCACTGTCGCGGCGATCTTCGCCAGATACACCGGGTTTCGGTATCCCATCGCCGTACACATCTGCCCGAGCTTGATTCGCGAGGTCACCGCCGCGAAGGCGGACATCAGCGTCCACGCCTCATGAGTCGCCTCGTCGGTGGGTACCGGCACGGTATGGAAGTGGTCGTAGACCCACACCGAGTCCCACGGCCCGTCCTCCGCATAGCGGACCAGATCACGCATGACGTCCCATTGACAATCGGGCGCGATGCCTACCAGATCCAGGCGCCAGCCCTGCGGGATGAAGACTCCGAACTCCAGTGTCTCGGCCACCCGCGCCACACTACGCCGGGGCGGGAGATCCCACCCAGCGGGTGAGCGCTTCGCCGAGGCCCGCATCGGACCCCTCCCCCACCCAGGCGACGTACCCGTCGGGTCGCACCAGCACCGCATCCGGCGCCGAGACCTCACCGAGCACCGGAAGATCCCATGCACCTGAGTATTTCGCGTCAACCAGCTGAACCCGGTCGGCCCATCCGTCGACGTTCAGACTCTGTGGCTCGCCAAAGTTGAACACCACAGCGCGGGCGGCGTGCAGGTAGGGGTAGACGCGGGTGGGCCCATCCGGGGTGACCACGTCTAGGTCCGGCATGCGGCGCCCCAGCAGCGGATGCCCCTCGCCCAGCTCGTAGTGGATGTCCAGGCCGCTCATCATGCCGGCGATGCGCTTGCGTGGCTCATCCATCGCCAGCAGGTCGGCCACGATGTCACGCAGTGCATCCATCCGCGGCCCTGCGTCGGACAACGGTGTTTGGGCCATGGTGTTGTGCAGCACCCTTTCGGCCACCGGATGACGCTCGCAGTGGTAGGTGTCCAACAACGAGTCGGGGGCTTCTCCCTTGATCACCGCCGCCAGCTTCCATCCCAGGTTCACCGCGTCCTGAACACCGGTGTTCAGCCCCTGTCCGCCGAACGGGAAGTGAATATGCGCGGAATCTCCAGCAAGGAACAGGCGACGGTCGCGGTAGCGGTCGGCCTGGCGAGTCATATCGGAGAACCGCGACATCCAGCGTGGACTGTGCAGCCCGAAATCCGTTCCGGCGATGGCGATGAGCGCTTCCTTCGCCTCTTCCAATGTCGGCTCGACACCCAATCGGTCAAGATCGGTGCTGAACACCAACCGGCACCACCCCTCTTCGAAGGGCAGGATGCCGAGGAACGATTGTCCCGGCTTGCGCAGCAGACCGAACTCGAGCGGTTGCTCGGTGATCTCGGCGTCCACCAGCATCGCCGAACACGACGGATCATGTCCGGGAAACCCGATCCCCGCCGCCTTACGGATGGTGCTGCGCCCGCCGTCACATCCGATCAGGTACAGCCCACGCAGCGCACTCCCGTCGGCAAGCTCCACATCGACACCGGAGTCGTCCTGGGTAAACCCGACGACCTCGGCGTTGTAGTAGATCAGCACGCCGAGTTCGGTGATCCAGGCCGCCAAGGTCTTCTCGGTGTAGTGCTGAAGCAGGCCCAGGGCGTAGGGGTGACGGGTGGGGAAATCCTCGATACTCATGAAAATCCCCGAGAAATGGGTGACCTGGCCGGTCATCCCCTGAGAGAGGAATCTCTCGGCGATCCCACGTTGATCAAACACCTCAATGGTGCGCGAATGCACGCCCGCCGCACGTGATCCCACCTCTTCGTGGCTACTCCGGCGTTCCAACACCGCAACGTCAATACCGGCGAGAGCCAGCTCACCGGCCAGCATCAGCCCGGTTGGGCCTCCACCTGCGATGACCACTGCATGCTCGGTCATAATTCTCCTTAACGTCGTTATTGGTATTGACTCCATAATTACTTTAACAATGTTAAGGTGTCAACGTGATTTTGAATCGGGAGACGATCGCGCGGGCCGGGCTGGCCCTGCTCGACGAGAAGGGCAGCGACGGCCTCACCATGCGGGCATTAGCGGCATCCCTCGGCGTGCAGGCACCGGCGCTGTACTGGCATGTGAAGAACCGGCGCGAACTCATCGACCTCATGGGTGAGGCGATCATGAGCGATGCCCATGATGCCTTCGACGACACCTCGGCGCCATGGGATATCTTCCTGGCCAACGGCGCTCGTGCACTACGGCAGGCGATGCTGCGCTACCACCAGGGCGCCCGGATCCTGGCAGGCACCTTTGTGACCAACGCCGCCGACATGCTGGAGCCGATGCTCGATGCCATGACGTCGGCCGGGTTCACTGTTCGCGAAGCGGCCCGACTATCTCCCGTGATCCACCACTACACAATCGGTTTCACCATCGAACAACAGGCCCGCGATGGCTCGGAATATCCGGGGCCCAATCCGTACACCGAAGAGAATCTGATCGCCAAGCTCGATCTGCAGAAGTATCCGGCGATCTTGGAGGTCTTCTCGGAGCTTTATGAGCCCGACTTCGATGCCGACTTCGAGGACGGACTCGCGATAGTCATCGACGGCCTGCGAGCTCGGCTTCGCGGGAAACGGAAATCAGCGGCTCCTCGGGTATCGGATCGCCGCTAGAACACTCCGACTCCTCCAACTCCGGCGTTGCCGCATCCTGATCGTCAACCTTCGAGCGCGAAAAATGCTTCTGGAACCAAGGTTCCACGATCGCAGAGGGCCACCAGTTGGCCTGCCCACACAGCACGACCAGAGCAGGAATGGTGATGGTGCGCACCAGGAAGGTGTCCAGGAGCAGGCCCATGCCGATGATGAAGCCCGCTTCCACCATCGACTGCAGGTTTCCGATCAGCAGGCCGAACATCGACGCGGCGAAAATTACTCCGGCAGAGGTGATCACACCGCCGGTCGACTTGACCGTTTTGATGACCCCGGAACGGATACCGTCGGGCGATTCGTCACGGATGCGCGAGATGAACAACAGGTTGTAGTCCGCGCCCACCGCGACCAGCACGATGAACGCCATGCCCGGCACACTCCAACTCAACGGTTGCCCACCGATGAACTGGAACGCGATCACCCCGATACCCACTGCCGAGGCGTACGAAATGATCACCGAACCAATGAGATACAGCGGAGCGACAATGGCCCGCAGCAGTGCGACGAGGATGAGCAGCACCACGATCACCGTCAGCACGATGATGAATCGCAGGTCGTGGTTGTAGTAGTTACGGATGTCGTTGTACATCGCCGACAATCCGGCCATCGAGATGGACGCGTCGGACAGCGTGGTGTTGGGTTGTGCGCTGTGGGCCGCATCCTGGATGGCGCGGACCTGATCCATTGCCTCGGGACTGAACGGATTCAGGTTGCTCTGGACCAGATAACGCACCGCATGGCCGTCGGCCGAGACAAACGCCGCCGCAGCGGTCTTGAAGGAGTCTTGCGTAAGTACCTGCTGCGGGATGTAGAAGCCAGACATCGATCCGGGCGCCGCATCGCGCTTGGCGGCGACCAGGAGCGTGGAGGCATCGCCCAACTGGCCGCCCATCTGCTTGGTCTGGTCCACCAGCATCTGCACACCCTCGGCCAGCTGTGCGCTGCCATCGGCCAGCGAATTGACTCCGGTCAGGACTTCGGCGAACTTCTGCTGGATGCCGTAAGAGTCGGACAGACCCAACCGGCGCAGATTCGTATCAATGGCGTTGAGCGCGGTGCGCAGCCGGGCGATGGTCGAACTGATCTGTTTGTCATTGTCGACGGCCTTCAGTTCACGGCCGAGCTCGACGATCCTGTCCCTGGTGCCATCCTGTTTGGTCTCCAGGAACTTGTTCATCTCGTCTCGCGAGGAGCGGCACGCGGGGTCCATCTCACACGCGGGGTTGCCGACCAGCACACGGGCGACGGGCTCGATCCAGCCATACACCTCGCTGGCGCCCTGGGCGTTGGCCTCGATGGCCTCGCCCAGGGAATGCATGCTGGTGACCAGCTTGTCCACCGAGTCCAGATCGGCGAGGGTGCCCGTCCTACCGCTGCCGCGCAACTGCGCCAGCACCTCGACCAGTGCGCGCGCCGTACCCAGTGAGTTCTTCACCGAGTTTCGGACCTCACCGAGCTTGTCCGCCAACGTATGTCCACCCGCGGCGAGCTTGTCCAAATCCCTCGTGCGTGCGTCGATCAGATTCGACGCATCGCCCAGCTTCCCGCCGACCTCACCTGCCTGGTAGGACAGCTTGGCTTCCTCCAGCGGCTCACCCGTGGGACGGGTGATGCCGCGCACCTTGTCCACACCGGGGACCTGACTCACCCGCGCGGCCATCTGCTCCAGGTCGGCCAGCCCGCGCGGAGTGCGCAGATCGTGCGGAGACTTGATGTAGAGGTATTGCGGCAAGGTCGAATTCACCGGGAAGTGCTTCTCGATCGCGGCATAGCCCAGGTTACTGTCGGCCCAGGGCGGCAGGTTCTTGCGGTCGTCATAGCCGAACTTCACCATTGCCCCGCACGTGGCGAGGATGATCAGGATGACCAGGCTCACGGCCAGGTGTGCGCCCGGGCGTCTGACGATGTTGATGCCCGAACGGTGCCAAATCTTGTTGGCATAGGCCTTTCTCGGCTTCACCCAGCCTCGGCGTCCCACCAGGACCAGCACCGCGGGCAGGAAGGTCACTGACGCCACGAACGCGATCAGGATGGACACGCTCAGCGCCGGCCCGATGGTGGACAGGATCCCCAGCTTGGTGAAGCCCATGCCCAGGAAGGTCACCGCCACCGTCGCCGCCGAGGCCGCGACCACCTTGCCTATGGATTCCAGCGCGGCGGCCACCGCGCTGTCAGAATCCATGCCCTGTTTGACGTATTCGTGATATCGGCTGATGAGAAAAACCGCGTAGTCGACACCCGCGCCCATCATCATCGCGGTCATGAAGGTCAGCGTCTGATTCGAGATACTCAGACCCATCTGCGCCAGCCCACCAACAGCGGCCTGGGCGATGCCGAGCGAGACACCCACCACGATCAACGGCAGCATCATCGTCACCGGATTGCGGTAGACGATCAGCAAGATGAGAAGAACCAAAGCCGCCGTGGTGATTTCGACCTTGTGCAGGTCACGCTCTCCGACCACCGTCAGATCGCCGACGGTCGCTGTGGGCCCCGTCGTGAAGGCATTCAGGGTGGTGCCTGCGGTCGCCTCCTTGATGATCTTCAGGGCACCCACGTAGGCCTTGCCGGATTCGGGGGTGGCAAGCTCGCCCTGCAATCCCACCGGCAGGTACCACGCCTTGCCATCGGTGCTCGACATCATCTCGCGCAGCATCGGTTTGGTGATGAAGTCCTGCACCATGCTGACGTCGCGGGTGTCCTCACGCATTCGGGCCGCGAGGACTCGATAGGTCTGCTCGTCGGCGGGAGTCAGCCCGTTCTCGTTGGTGAGGACGATCAACAGAATGTTCTGTGCACCCGACTCCTGGAACGATTCGACCATCTGCCGCGTGGTCTCCATGACGGGAGCATCCTTGGGCAGCAGATCGACGGGGTGCTCCTCGATGGCCTTCTGCAGAGAGGGCGCGGTCAGCGCCAAGACCGCGGCCAGTGCGATCCATCCCCCGATGACGGCGACAGGAGCCTTCCGGACGATCCGAGCGATCAGTCCGTAGATGCCACCTGTGTTGTCCGCCACGACTACTCGATCACGCCGCGCATACCGAAGTCCTCGAGCGTCTCGGTCAGCAGATTGGTCAGGTCAGCGCGTGATTCGATCACACCGGGTTGGTAGCCGACAACGGCCAGGAAGATCTTCTCGTTGACCCTCCCGGACGCGAGGAAGAGCTGTCCGTAGGTGCTCAGCACCTTGTCGGGCCGCACCCGTTGCTCGGCCAGTTTGCAGAACACGTAGTCGGCATGGGTCCCGTCGGGACGATTCACATCGGGATCCAGCGGCCCCACATTCGAGCATCCGACGGGGTAGTCGTTGTACTCCAGCGCCACATCGGCGAGCCGGCGTGCGGCCGCCTTCGGGATGAATGGCGTCAGCGGGAGCAGTGCCCACTTTTCGTCGGGGGTGTCCTGCAGGCGGGAGAGCACCTCCTTGGTGGCTCTGCGGATTCCGCGCAGGTCGGTGGTCAGTTCCGCCGGATCGATCGCGAACATCACCGATGTCATGGCGTTGGCACGGTGATCGCCCTCGGTGCGCTCGTTGACCGGCATGGACAAAGTGACCCGGCCGTCTGGACCGAGCCTGCCCACCTTGGTGGCAAGTTGCGCGGCAAACGCGCCGACCAGCGAGTTGCTGGTACCGCCACGCTCACGTGCGTGTGTGTCCCAGTGGCTTTCGTCCAGATACACGGTCACCGCCGGAATCTGCTCGATGTGCTCCTCGGTAGCGGGCCGGCCCGCGTGCTTGATGTCCTGGCGCCGCGAGCTCAGCATCTTGGTGGCTTTTCGAAAGGCCCGCGCGGTATCCGGCAGGTCATGCCGGGCGCGCCGCAGGTCCTCCCGCACGCTGCGCACGCGCTTGCGCGACTGCGGTGCCGCGTAACCCAACGGGAGGTCCGCATCATTGGTGGCATCGGCGATTGCCCGGCACATGCCCACACCGTCGGCGATGCTGTGCGAGATCACCAGACTCACCGCGGTCGCACCATCAGTGAATCGGGTGACACCGAGCCGCCAGGCCGGCCCGTGCTCGGGATCGATCGGCAACTGGGCGTGCCGGTGCACCCAATCCTGCAGTTCGGTGCGTGGCAACGGTGCGAGTTCGACATCAATGGGGTGGCACGCCGCATCAAGTACCCAGCGATGGCGACCAAAAGGCAAGCGGGAACGCTCGATTCGCCGCCCGAGCAGCCCCCGGCCCAGGTTGGCATGAAATCTGCGCAGGCGGTCGGTGTCGATATCGCGCTCGTAGATCCAGACCATCTGACTCAGTGTGGACAGCTCGGTGGCCCGCAGCCCTAGGAAGGACGCCTGATCGACGAAGTCCAGGTGAGAGATCGACAGGGTTGTGCCGCGTGGCGGCGCGTCGATGCCCGGGATCGTGGCCGTCACAGCGACTCTCCCGCCGGCGACACCCCCAGCGTGGTGTAGAGCTCATTGATCAGCCGCACACTACGAGGATCGGCATCTGCCTTGGTCACATCGAACTGGTTCATCACATACGAGTAACCGATGCGGTGCTCGAGGTCGACAAAGGCGTAGGAGCCACCGGATCCGCCGTGCCCGAAGGTCTTCTGGTTAGGACCGGCATAGCAGCGCTGATTGAGCATGTAGCCCAGACCCCATCCATGGTTGGCGACCCGGGGCCCCAGCACGACGTCGGGATCGAACCCGCCCTGCGAGACCCGCACCACATCCATGTGATCGTGGCTGAGCAACTTGCCAAGCGCCATCGCGTTGTAGAAGGTCGCCATGCCCAGCGCCGAAACGTGGGCGTTGGTCCCGGGGAACTCCAGCGCCCGCCACATCGCGATGTCCTTGCGCGCTATCTCGTCATCGGGGATGAAGTCGCCCGAGATGAGCGGGCCCGCCAGTGGGTGGTCGCTCATGCACTCGAACTCCCCAGGCGCGCCGCGGAACACATCGCGCAGGAACGGCTTGTTGACCAGCTCCGCGCACCGGTGGTGCTCGCTGTGCGGCAGCCCGACATGTACGTCGAGCCCGTATGGCTCGGCAATCTCGGTGCGCAGGAACTGCCCGAGCGTCTTACCCGTGGTCCGGCGGACCACCTCGCCCAGGATGAACCCGAACGTCGCCATGTGGTAACCCTGCGCGGTGCCGGGCTCCCACCACGGTGTCGCTCTGGCGATGTGCTCGCACACTTCGTCCCAGTTGGCGGCCTGCTCCGGCGTCAACCTGGTGCGCGGCCCGATCACACCCGACCGGTGCCCGAGCACCATGGCCAGCGTGATGGATTCCTTACCGGCCTGGCCGAATTCGGGCCAGTACCGCGCGACCGGCGCATGCAGGTCGAGCACACCGCGCTCGATCAGCATGTGAACGCAGGTGCTCATCAATCCCTTGGTGCCCGAATACACCGGCGCCAAGGTGTCCTCGGTCCAGGGCCGGGTGCGGGCCTCGTCGGCCCATCCGGCCCACAGATTGACGACGAGCTCACCGTCAACCCAGATCGCGACCGCCGCGCCCAACTCGTCGTTCTCCAGGAAATTCAGTGCAAACGCGCGCCGAACATTGTCGAAATCCGGTGAGCTGGTTCCATTCACCGCGACATCAAGGCTTGTGCTCATGACGGTGCCAACCTTTCACTGCTGCTCAAATGCGGCCGCAATGCCGCGGAATCAGGAAACGAACTGTGACTGCGCGACACGCTGATACACCCTGCGAGCCACATCGAAATAGCGCGACACAGATTCACGGGCGACAGCGTTGTCGGGGAACGAGATGGTCAGGTTGGTTTCATTCTCAAACCTGTTGACCCACATACACACCTGATCGGAAGAACGGCTGTCCCCGTAGATTCCGCCATTGATGCGGTCCCATTCGGCACTGACCGGGATCTTGCGCGCATCCAGGAAAGACACCATCGGAACCACATATTCGGGGGCGGCCAACCCCGACTCAGGACCGGCGAGCTCCAGCGCGCGCTCAAACGGAACCTTGGCCAGCGGCTGGCATTCGTCGAACGACTTCTGCGCCGATCGCGCGACCCGCGCGAAGGAGTCCTCCGACATATCCACCACGAAGGGAATGAAGCTCGCGTACCACCCCACCGACATCTGCTCCTCGGCGGTGCTGCGGGTGTCGTACGGGGTGATGCCGTAGAAGACGTCGGCGCCGGTGAGCTCGCGGTCGATCAGTGCGGTGCAGGCGAACACACCACCGCTGAATCGCACACCCGCCTGTTCACAAGCCTTTTCGAATGCCACCGTCTGCTCGGCATCGAGCAGCTGGGCCGCGACCATGCCGCCGACGTTCGGCACAGATCGGTCGCCGAGCGGCAGGACGAAGTCGGGCAGGGTGCCCCCGTTGTCCCGCGCGTACCGGAGCCAGGTCTGCACCTCGAAGGAGTCCAGGCTCATGGACTGGTTGTGCGCACGCTCACGAGCGGAGAAATCCAGATATCCCGCGGGAGCCGGGAGTTCCAGTGCCGCCCCGTGCACCAGGCTGGCGTACATCAACTGGATCTCGACGTACAGGATGCCGGTCGACATGCCGTCGGTGTGTAGATGATCAACGCTCAGGTACACCGTGAAGTGGTCCGCACGTTGAATCACCCCGAACGTGAAGCAGTCCCACGAGAGCGGAGTACCCGAGGTACGCAGCAGGTGCGCGCGGATCTCGTCGGGCCCCTGCAGCCCGTGATCCTGCGGCACGAAGTCGATGGTCTGCGGATCCTCGATCACATGCCGGACGATGTTGTCGGCCCTGTCGAACTCGAACCACGAGTGGTAGGTGTCGTGCCGTCGCAGATGTGCGTTGATCGCCGCGGTCATCGCATCGATGTCGCAGACACCCGGGACGTCCCAGGAGCCGATTCCCAAACGGGCCATCTCGCGGTCCTGACGGGCCAGATCGCGGTACGAACGCACATGCTGGGCCTGCTGATAGCTGGGCGGTACCGTGCTGGCAGGGGCCTGTGCGGCGGCCTGGCGGGCGCCTGGCGAAGCGCTCCAGGAAATGACGGTTCCCGGCTTGGGACGCCAATCGTGGATCGTTCCGAGTGCAACCATCGTCCCTATTCCTGTTCAGCGGTCTGGACTACGAGCGCGACCATGCTCGATTTGCCTGCGACGGTGCGGACGGCAAAGACATTAATCATTGCGAGCAGCGTAGCGAATAAATATCTCGCAAAGGCAGGTTCCGTCAAAGAAATAGCTAGTGAACTGTGGGTAACGCCGTGTTACGCCATAGGACAGCAACTTCCCGTAAGACTTACGGTAACCCAATTCTGGCAAATATAACTGCCGCATAGAAATACCGTATGACCTGGCCATTCATATCTGGTTACGCGAAGTCTCATTAACTATGTCCGTAGTGCCATCAGAGAACCCACGTGATCTGGGTGATTTTTTGTGGGCCACTACCTCAGCCACCACCGTTGTGGCGTGGACCACTGCTCCGTATCGGCGACTTCTGGTAACCGACTCTAAATCTGCTGAATCTTCGGGGGGCATGTATCGGGCGGGCCCATCCGCCCGGTCGAGACGAGCCCTAAAACGACTACAGCCGCCCACCCCGGAGGGTGAGCGGCTGTAGTGCCGTTGAGCCGTACCTACGCGTCCAGCAGCGACGCAGGCGGGGTGAATCGGTCGCCGTACTTGGCGGCCAATTCCTTTGCACGAGCAACGAATCCAGCCTTGCCCTTACCTGCGGGGCCCTCGTACCCAACGATGTACTGGTGCACACCGCCGGTCCACGGCGGGAAGCCGATGCCGAAGATCGAGCCGATGTTGGCATCGGCGGTCGAGGTCAACACGCCCTCGTCGAAACACTTCTGCGTTTCGATGGCCTCCGCGAACAGCATGCGGTCGATGAGGTCCTGCAGCGGCGGGTTGGCCGCGTCAGCACCCGATCGGGTGTTGAACGTCGTGCGCAGGCCGGGCCACAGCTCGGTGCGCTTGCCGTCCACGTAGTCGTAGAAGCCGGCACCACCCAGACGGCCCGGGCGTCCCGCCTCCACCAGGGTGTCGATGACACGGCCCGCCGGATCGTCCGGCAGATCCTTGCCCTCGGCCTTGGCCGCCTCGACGGTCTCCTTGCGGATCTTCTGCATGAGCGTCAGGTTCAGCTCATCCGACAGCTGCAGCGGCGGTGCCGGGTATCCGGCCTGGCTGCCGGCCTGCTCGATGGTCGAGGGCTCGATGCCCTCGGCCAGCATCGCGACGGCCTCGTTGACGAACGTGCCGATGACGCGCGAGGTGAAGAAGCCACGGCTGTCGTTGACGACGATCGGGGTCTTCTTGATGGCCAGCACGTAGTCGAACACCCGGGCCAGCGCCTCGTCCGAGGTCTTCTCACCGCGGATGATCTCCACCAGCGGCATCTTGTCGACGGGCGAGAAGAAGTGGATGCCGATGAAGTCCTCCTGGCGCTTCACACCCGCGGCCAGCCCGGTGATGGGCAGGGTGGAGGTGTTGGAGCCAAGCAGCGCGTTGGGCTCGACGATGTCCTCGATCTCCTGGAACACCTTGTGCTTGAGCTCGGTGTTCTCGAAGACCGCCTCGACCACGAAGTCGACGCCTGCCAAGTCGGCCGGATCTGCGGTCGGGGTGATCTTGGCCAGCAGCGCAGCCGACTTCTCCGCGGTGGTCTTGCCGCGCGAAAGAGCCTTCTCCTCAAGCTTTTCCGAGTAGCCCTTGCCCTTCTGGGCCGCCTCGAGCGAGACGTCCTTCAGCACGACGTCGTAACCGGCCTTGGCCGAGACGTAGGCGATACCGGCACCCATCATGCCCGCGCCCAGCACACCGATCTTCTTGATCTCCTGCTTGGCGATGCCATCCGGACGTGACCCGCCGCCGTTGATGGTCTGCAGGTCGAAGAAGAACGCCTGCGTCATGTTCTTGGCGACCTGGCCGGTGGTCAGGCTGGTGAAGTAACGGCTCTCGATACGGCTGGCCGTATCGAAGTCCACCTGGGCACCCTCGACCGCGGCGGCCAGGATCGCCCGCGGGGCCGGCATCGGCGCGCCCTTGAGCTGCTTCTTCAGGTTCGACGGGAACGACGGCAGGATGGCCGCCAGCGCCGGCGTGGAGGGGGTGCCGCCGGGGATCTTGTATCCCTTGACATCCCAACGCTGCACGGCCTCCGGGTTCGCCTTGATCCACGCCTTGGCGGCGGGGATCAGCTCGTCGACGGAGCCAACCAGCTCATCGATCAGGCCGACTTCCTTGGCCTTGGTCGGGTTGAACCGGGTGCCCTGCGCCAACACGGTGACGAAGCCGTTCTGGATGCCGAGCATGCGGGTCACGCGGGTGACGCCACCGCCGCCGGGCAGCAGGCCCAGCGATACCTCGGGCAGGCCGATCTGAGATCCCTTGACATCGGCCGCAATCCGGTGGTGGGTGGCCAACGCGATCTCCAGGCCACCACCGAGGGCGGCACCGTTGATGGCGGCCACGACCGGACGACCGAAGGTCTCCAGCGTGCGCAGGTCCTTCTTGATCTCCTCGACCTCGTTGAAAGCCTCCTGGGCGTTCTCCGGCTGGATCTGGATGATCTTGGTGAGGTCACCACCGGCGAAGAAGGTCTTCTTAGCGCTGGTGACCACCACGCCGGTGATCGAATCCTTCTCTTCCACAAGGCGCTTGACGGCTGCAGCCATCGACTGCTTGTAGTCGTCGTTCATGACGTTGGCCGAACCGTTGGGGTCGTCCAGGGTGAGGGTGACGATGCCGTCGGCATCCTTTTCCCACTGAATTGTGTTTGCACTCATTGGTTCTGGTTCTCCCTACACTCGCTCGATGATGGTGGCCACACCCATGCCGCCGCCGACGCACAGGGTGATGAGGGCACGCTTGAGGCCGCGACGCTCCAGCTCGTCGACCATGGTTCCGGTGATCATGGCGCCGGTGGCACCCAGCGGGTGGCCCATGGCGATGGCGCCGCCGTTGACGTTGAGCTTCTCGTCCGGGATGTTCAGGTCCTTCTGGAACTTCAGGACCACCGAGGCGAACGCCTCGTTCAGCTCGAACAGATCGATGTCGTCCACGGTCAGCCCGGCGCGGTCGAGCACCTTCTGGGTGGCCGGAGTAGGTCCGGTCAGCATGATCAGCGGCTCGCTACCGGTGGTGGCAGTCGCCACGACACGGGCACGCGGGGTCAGACCCTGCGACTTGCCGGCTTCCTCGGAGCCCACCAGCACCAGGGCGGCGCCGTCGACGATGCCCGAGCTGTTGCCGCCGGTGTGCACGTGGTTGATCTTCTCGACGTAGTGGTACTTGATGCGCGCAACATCGTCGAAGCCGCCGAGTGCGGCCAGGCCCTCGAACGCGGGCTTCAGCTTGCCCAGGTCCGCGGCCGTGGTGCCCGGACGCATGTGCTCGTCGTGGTCCAGGATGAGCAGGCCGTTCTGGTCCTTGACCGGCACAACAGACTTGGCGAAGTAACCGCCGGACCACGCGGCTGCCGCACGGTCCTGCGAGCGGGCGGCGTAGGCGTCGACGTCGTCACGGGTAAAGCCTTCGATCGTGGCGATCAGGTCGGCACCGATGCCCTGCGGCACAAAGGACACGTCGTAGTTGGTGGCCGGGTCCGAGGCCCAGGCCCCGCCGTCGCTGCCCATCGGCACGCGCGACATCGACTCGACACCACCGGCGAGCACCAGGTCGTCCCAACCGGAACGGACCTTCTGTGCGGCGACGTTGACGGCTTCCAGACCGGAAGCACAGAAACGGTTGAGCTGAACGCCACCGACGGTATCGGGCAGGCCAGCGGCCAGCACCGCGGTGCGGGCGATGTCGCCACCCTGATCGCCCACGGGGGCAACGACACCGAGCACGACGTCGCTGATCAGGTTCTCGTCCAGGTCGGGGAAACGGCGACGGATCTCGTCGATCAGGCCGACCACCAGGTTCAGCGGCTTGACCTCGTTGAGGGCGCCGCCGCGCTGCTTGCCGCGAGGCGTGCGGATGGCCTCGTAGATGAATGCTTCAGTCATGGGTATACGTCCTTATAGGGGGTGCGTATGGGGCATGTGGTGCAAGTGCCGCAGCCTTGTGACGCCGGGTTGACTCCGGGTCAGTTTCGCCGAGACAGCCTTACGTTAGACCAGGGTGGCGGCCCCATGGTAAGCAGCCCTCCCAACCCGTTGGTTGGGAATCTGATGCCGGTACGCTCGAAGTGTGCTGCGGACTCGGTCTCTACCGCTAAGACGCGTGGTCATCGGCGCCATTGCAGTTCTCGCAATATTCGCGGTGTGGATGGGCTGGTACTGGCTGGACGCAAGGACTATCTACTGCCCCGCGGCCTCGCCACCGCCTGCCGCCTTCACCGAGCGCGCGGCCCTTCCCAGCTGCGGGACATACAGGTTCGTCCGGCAGGACCTGCCCGCCGCACAGCGCGAATGCATGAACAACGCCAGAGCCTCGGGCCGTGGCGGCGAACTCAAGATCGTCGAATCCACTACCGAGGGCGATCCCATCACGACGTATTACCGAGTGCTCTCGCCCGACCAGAGGGTGGAGGTCTTCGTCAACTTCAGCGCGGACCAGTTCGGCAATGGCCGCTGGAACCACTTCTTCTGCTGGGCCGCACCGCTCAATTACCCCGGCGACCCCAGGTGCGACTCACCGTCAGACCAGCCCGACCGATAGGCCGTCTGGGGTGCGACCCCCAAGCGGGCACGCACTGTGCGGTGCTCTTCGACGAGATTTCGCCGAAACCTCCCGCGTTCACACCGTGGGCGACAAGCCTGAAGCGATGCTCACACGACTCTGCATCGCGACGGCGACCCTGGCGGTTGCCGCCGCCGTGTGTCCGCCGGCAGCACAGGCCGAGCCGGAACCACTGTCCCCCCACACCGCATTCGAGCAGCGCGCACCGCTGCAGAATTGTGGCCGCCTGCGCATGCTGCCGCCCTCACACGAGATCCCCCCGAACTATCTGAACTGCATGCGTCAGGCCCGCGCGGCGGGCACCGGTGCGGAGCTGACGACCACCGTCGCCAATTTCTTCCTCGAGGACACCACCACCTACTACCGGGTGTACCGGGCGGACCGGGATGTGGAGGTCTTCGTGGACAACCGGGACCGTGGCAATCCCGGATTCAGCCACTACTTCTGCCCGATACCGGATACCGACCTGTCCTTCGAACCGCCCAGCTGCTAGGTCCGCCGGTAGGCTGCCCGGCATGAAGCCGGGTAGCACCGAACACGGGCCAGCGTGAACCCGAAGACCGTCAAACGATTGCGCCCCTTCGGCGCAACGATCTTCGCCGAGATGTCGGCCCTCGCCGTCCAACACGACGCAATCAATCTGGGCCAGGGTTTCCCCGACGAAGACGGGCCCGCATCCATGCTGGACGCGGCACAGCAGGCCATCCGTTCGGGCCTCAATCAGTACCCGCCCGGGTTGGGCGTTCCCGAACTCCGCCGGGCCATCGCCGCCGACCGACTCGCCCGCTATGGCGAGGAACTCGATCCGGATACGCAGGTGCTGGTCACCGTCGGCGCCACCGAAGCAATCGCGGGCGCGGTCCTCGGCCTCGTCGAACCCGGCTCCGAGGTCATTTTGATCGAGCCCTACTACGACTCGTATGCCGCCGTGGTGGCCATGGCGGGCGCCGTTCGCGTCCCGGTGCCACTCGTTCCCGACGGAGCGGGCTTCGCATTAGACACCGACGCGCTCGCGGCCGCCATCACACCCCGGACCGCGGCACTGATCATCAACTCCCCGCACAATCCAACGGGCAAGGTGTTCACCGACTCCGAGTTGGCACGGGTCGCCGAGCTGGCCGTCGAACACGATCTGCTGGTCATTTCCGACGAGGTGTACGAGCGATTGCTCTTCGATGGGCGCACCCAGACACCCATGGCCAGTCTGCCCGGGATGGCCGATCGCACCGTGACGATCTCCAGCGCTGCCAAGACGTTCAACTGCACCGGCTGGAAGATCGGCTGGGCTTGTGGCACACCAGAGTTGATCACGGGCGTGCGCGCCGCCAAGCAGTTCCTTTCCTACGTCGGCGGTGCACCGTTTCAGCCGGCCGTAGCGGTAGCCCTGGACACCGAACAGGCCTGGGTAAAGAATCTACGAGAGTCCTTGCAGCGCAGGCGCGATCGTCTCACTGAGGCGCTCACCGGCCTGGGCTTCGAGGTGCACAGCAGCCACGGCGGGTACTTCGTCTGCGCAGATCCACGCCCCCTGGGATTCAGCGACAGCGCAGAACTTTGTCGGCGCCTACCGGAAACCGTCGGCGTAGCGGCGGTTCCGGTAAGCGCCTTTTGCGACCCCAGCACCGACACGGCCGATCAATGGAATCACCTGGTGCGGTTCACCTTCGCCAAACGTGATGCGGTGATCGACGAGGCAATATCCCGCCTGGCGCGGCTAGGAGGTTAGTCCCGTCGCGATCGCGTCGGGACGCTGCCGCGCCCTGGCCAGCCCCGGCAGGACCTTGATGAACTCGGTGATCTCTCCCACCGCCCGCCGGGCGTCCGGGTTGGTCGCCGCGAACACCTGGAACACGTGAATGGCGCGGTCGAAAATCTGCAACCGCACCGGAACTCCAGCAGCGACAAGACGTTCCGCCAACAGCTCGGAGTCCGGTCGCAACGCTTCCTGCGAGCCGACCTGCAGCAGGAACGGCCCCAGTCCGGTCAGGTCGGCATCCGCCGGGCATGGCCCCGGCTCACGTGCGCCGTTGCGCAACAGGAACACGTCGTTGATCATCTTCAAGAAGTCGACGGGGAACATGGCATCGCCGACGCGCTTGGCGGCAGCATATTTCGGCTCCATGTCGTTGTTGGTCGCCGCCGAGATCAGCACGCATCCCGCGGGCGGCGTCAAGCCCTCATCGCGCACCGCGATGGCGGTCATGGCCGCCAGGAAGCCTCCGGCCGAATCGCCTGCGAGCACGATGTTCTCGGGGGCAACGCCCTGACTCAACACGTAGCGGTACGCATCGACACCGTCGGCGACGGCATCTTCGACCAGATTGCGCGGGCACAACCGGTAGCCCACGCTCAGCGCCCGTGCACCGGAGTCACGCGCGATATGACTGACCAACGGGCGATGGCTGTTGATCCCCAATGCGATGAACGCCGACCCGTGGAAGTAGATGACCACCGGCGCGTCCGGCCCCGGCTCATTCTTGGCATTCCACGTCCATTCGGCCGCGCAGTTCGGCAATTGCACAGGCTCCGTGCGGGTTCCGGACACACCTGGCATCCAGCCCATGAGACGTTCCAGTCCGTCGTATCGCCGATTCAGCAGTGCGTCAGGGAACCGGCGGTTGACGGCCAGCATCAGCCGGGTCAGCGCATAGAGCCCCGGCTTACCGACTGCCTTGAACAGATAGGTCTCGGCCACCGAATGCCAATTGGCCTTGCCCATCCATTCCGGCCCCGCGTACGTGACGGCGGCGGCCAGCCGGGATTCGGCGGCGTGTCGGGCAGTGGTCATCAAGCCTCCTCATAGCGTCATTGCTCAGGATGAGACTACCAGTACCTAGTACTGACAATCTCGGCTAAGTCACCAGCCGATATCGGCGAGCTCGGTCGTGTCCTTCGGCGGCGCCTCGATGGGCCCGCTCGGCGTCCGCGAGAAGCGCGGGGCCGGCGCGGCCTGGGTCACGCCGTTGACATCGGTGATGGTGCCGCGATCGCGAAGGTGCGCATTCTGCTTGGCCTCACCCCAGGTGAGCACCGGTGACACGCAGGCGTCGGTACCGATGAAGATCTCGGTCCATTCGTCGCGGGTCTTGGTCTTGAACGCATCGTCGAACAGCTTGCGCATCTCCGGGTAGCGCGCCTTGTCGAGCTGGAACGGAACGCTCTCGGGGTCCAGCCCCAGGCCCTGCACCAAAATCGCGAAGAACTGTGGCTCGATGGATCCCACCGCCATGTACTTGCCGTCGGCGGTCTCGTAGGTGCCGTAGAACGGCGCGCCGCCGTCGAGCAGCCCCGACTCGCGCTCGTCGAACAGCAGTCCGTTGTTGTACATCGTCCATTGCATCTGAGCCAACTGGCTGACACCGTCGACCATCGCGCCATCGATGACCTGCCCCTTGCCCGACTTCTCGCGCTCGTAGAGTGCGGCCAGGATGCCCTGCACCAAAAGCATTGAGCCACCACCGAAATCCGCGACGAGGTTCATCGGCGGCATCGGTGGGCGGTCCTTGTAGCCCATCGACCCCAGCGCGCCTGTCAGCGACAGGTAGTTGATGTCGTGGCCCGCCCGGTCGGCCATCGGGCCGGTCTGACCCCAGCCCGTCATCCGGGCGAAGATCAGCCGCGGGTTGCGCTTGGCGCATTCCTCGGGTCCGATCCCGATTCGCTCGCACACGCCGGGCCGGAAGGGATCCAGCAAGACATCGGCCTTGTCGACGAGCGCCAGCAGCGCCTCGGGGTCCTTCTTGACGTCCAGGTTGACCAGGCGCTTACCGCGGTGAAACAGGTCCGTCTCCTCGGCGGGGATGGCGAGACCACCGGGACGACGCACCCGAATGACGTCTGCCCCCAAGTCGGACAACATCATCGCCGCATGCGGCCCAGGGCCGATACCGCCGAGTTCGATCACCTTTACGCCCGCGAGAGGGCCTGTCTTGACGCCAGTGTCACCCATGAGGGTCACCCTAGCCACTCAACCCGTTGGTTGGGAAGTGCGGCTAGAGAGACGAGGAGATGGCCGGTGACGACGTCTGTGTGGGCGCCGGGGCCGGGGTCGGTGTCGGGAAGTTGGGGATCACCGGTCGCGACGTGCTCGGGGCGGCCGGAGCATCCGAGGGCGGTGGGGGCGCGGGCGCCGGCGTGAACTCGTAGGCCGGCAGCGGCGGGGGTGGCGGATCATCGTCGCCCTCACGCCAGTGCGTCGAACGGTACAGATCAATCACCTTGCCCAGATCATGCAGGCGCAGCGCCGGTGGGCGGCCCCCACGCGCGTCCCGAATGCGCTGCGCCTCCCACGCGACGAGGCATTGCGCCGTCGGCGTGTTGTACAGGCTTTCCAGGAAGGGAGTCAACGCCTTTGCGAGATCGCCCTCGGCCTTGAGGACGTCGTTCCGGTAGGGGCCGTAGTAGGGCAGGATCGCCTCGAGAACGCGCACCATGACGGTCTGGAACCGGGTGACGAACTGGTCGATCGCCCACGGATGCCGCGAGAGCAGCGGGGAGATCCGGGCCAGCACCGGACCCATCATCTTCAGGATCGGTTCATACGCCGTAGCCGGAGCGAACGCCTCGGACGAGAACACACCCGCGGCCGGAGCCACATCGATCAGCGAGGCCAACCCGCCCTGCTCATCCGGACCGGGCGCCGGCCAGCCGAAGGGGCAGGGCTGTGCGACGGATATCGGAAGCCCGCGGTCGGTCACCGAAGGCAGTGCACCAAACGGTCCCGCAGCCTGACCCGGTGGATGCGAAGGCACCTGAGGCCGCGGCAGCGGCGCAATCAATTGCGGCCCCGGCGGGGGTACCGGGATCGGGATGGCACCTTCGGGAATCGATCCGTCGCGGTTCACGATCTGGTATCCGACGATGGGTGCACGCGCAGGCGAATACGAGAGCTGGGTAATGGCGGCCACGCTGCCGATCACCGTGATGGCAGCGAATGCCCTTACGGCTATCCCGAATACGCGTTCCTTGGTGGGCCTGCGGCCAACGGAAGCAATCGGAGCAGCGATCGGAGCGGTCTCTTCTGCTGGTGTCGAACTCATCGGTCTTTCACCACGCCTTCGAGGTGCCAGACTCCCGTGAAGCTGTTGAACGGGCCACCCACAATGAGACTCGTCCAGTCGAGAGTGAACTTCTTGGTGTCCTTGTCGTATGTACCGGTGGCTTTAGGGCTTTCGCCGTCCACGGAATCGCGGCCGACCCAGCGCCCGGCCACGAACTCCCACACCTGCTTGGCGCGAGCCTCGCCGGGGATCTGGGCCTGCTCCTTGGGTTTCGGCTTGGGCGCGCCCTGGTTGAACTCCTGGCGGTTCCACGAGGCGGCCCATGCGGACACGTCCGCCGAAATCTGGTCACCCGCCACCGTGGCCGAGGGCGCCGGCAGCTCGCGCTGAGTCTGCGGGTCGATCTTGTTGGTGGAGATGCCGAACTCGATATTGAAGAACTTCGTCGGCTGGGTGACGCGGGCCGCCAGCGAGTACCCGGTGGCCTCATCGAACGCCGGATCCGGCTCACCCTGGTAGTCGCCCAGTACCAAACCGCCATCCGCGCCCGGCGAGAGCAGAGTAGCTGCCCCTTGCGGCACAGGAGAATTCGCATTGGGCATGAACGGACCCTCTTGGGGGTTACCGCCCGGCTGCACCATCTTGAACCAGGTGCCGCTGAGCTTGTTCCCCTCGATCTTGCCGGGCTCCAATGCCAGCAGCCCGGTGAGCGGAGACTCGGTCGGCTTCTCCGATCCACAGGCCGGAGCCGTCACCAGCACCACGGCCGCCAGCGCTACACCAAATGTGCCGCGCGTCATCGTTTTCTGGGCCACCGTGCGGCTCCTTTCACGTCAATAGCGGCAGCGGCCGCCAGTACACCGGACACGAGGAAGAACCACCCGAAGTAGTCGAATGATCGGAATCCCAGCGGGGCCGTGATCCGATCGAGCGCCACCACCCTGCCGAAATTGTCGACGTTGTCGGCCATCACCCCGATCAGCGAAGCGAAATCCGCTGTCATGGGCTGCCATTGCGAAACGAAGGCGTCGATACCCGGAACCGCGCGGGCCGAGTCATGCTGCCGCAAATCACCCAGGAACTGGGTGTCCAACTCCCCTTCCGCCGCGACCAGCACCACGAAGTGCCGCTGCACCGCGGCCACCCGCTCGTGGGTCATGATCGGGGTGAATGCGTCGATGAGCTGCGCACCCGCCGGGGCACGGGAGAAGAGCCCGTCCGCGAAGGGCACGGCGATGAGCACCGCCGCCGCGAAGATCGCGAGAATCCGCGCACCGAAAGCTTTTTCACCGTTGCCGGTACGGCGAAGTCCCCACACACCGGCACCTACCAAGACCAGTCCCGGCACCGCCAGCAGGAACGGCAGCACGTCGAACGGGCCCACGGCGCGCAACTGCCCGTAATTACCCACCTGACCGTCGACGGCATCGAGCAAACCGTTCATGTCCTGACGGATCGACGGATACTGCGCCACAAAGGTATCCAGTCGCTCGTAATGTCCTCCCGCGATCGACTGGGTCGCCTGCACATCGGTACGGGCGGCGTCGACGGTATCGAGGTAACCGCGGAACTTGGCGATCACCTCCGACGACACGTAGGGCCGGAACTCGGTCAGCAGCTGCTGACCGCCCGCGGCACGTGTGAACATTCCGGTGACCACCGGCAACGCGAACAGGAGCACACCAAGGGCGATGAGCGCGACAAACCGCCACCGGGGTCGCGGCGCCGGTCCGGCCTCGGCGACAACAGCCTCCTCACCGACGATGTCGGCGTAAGAAGGCAGGGTCGGCTGAGACGTCTCAGCCAACCGCTCAGCGGCCACGGCTGAAGATCCGCTCCCCCACCACAAACAGGATTCCGCCGCCGATCGCCACGAACACCAACAGGGCAATGACCCATGGCGGGGTGATGGTGCGGGGATTGTCGTCAACCGGCAGCGCGATGAGCTGCTGGCCGGCCGACAGCGGTGGCGGTGCCACCACTTGTTGCCCAGCTTGCACGACAACCTGCCCAGGGGCCGCGGGCGCGGCCACGGCGGGAGGCGCATCCGCCGCTGCCGGTGGGGCACCCGGCGGAGGAGGCGGCGGCGGTTCGGCCACCGCGGCGCCACCGGGGCTGCCCCCGACCTTGCCGACCAGGTGCCATAGTCCCGTGAAGTCGTTGAAAGGACCGCCCACGATCTGGCTGGTCCACTCGACGATGAATGCGCCGGTGTTGCGGTCGTAGGTGCCGGTCACCGGTGTGGTCTTACCGGGAAACGCGCCACCGGGTTTGGGCGATCCCTGGTTGAACACCTGGTTGTTCCAGGTCACGCCGAAGGCACTGAGGTCGCCGCCGAGCTTGTTGCCACTGACGGTGATCTGGGGCGTGGCAGTGCCCTGGCCGGTCTGCGGATCGGTCTGGTTGGACGCCGTGGCAAAGCCCACGCCGTAGAACTTCACTGGCTGAGTAATACTGCCGGACACCGCATTTCCATTTCCATCGAATGCGTTGCCGGGCTGCGGCTGATACTCACCGGACTTCAGGCCACCATCGGTACCGGGCGCCAGCAGGGTGACCGTGTTATCCGAGCAGGTGGAATCGCCGTTGGCGAGGTAGGGGCCGGAGGCGTCACCCGCGGGCAAGATCATGCGGAAGTAGGAGCCCGTGGCGCGACCCTCCGCGCAGCTGCCGGGAGTCAACGCGAACAGGCCGTTGAGCGGGGTGGCCGTATCGGCCACTGCCGGGTAGGCGGCAGGCGACATCGCCGCGGCTGCCACGACGAGGGCGACCGTCGCGCGGCGGGTGAGATGCTTAATCATCGGCTTCCTATTGGACTGTTGCTCTGACCCGTAGCACGAGCTGGGAACGGCGCAAACGTATGAAGGTCCCACCCCAGCGTCAATGGCAACGTCCAGCAAACGGCGTCCCGCCTGGTGACGTTCTCGCAGGTGGTGGGCGTGCAACCCGGTGCCCGCCCGTTCGATTCACCCCGAGCCGATTGCGATCACGTTCGTATATCGACGTCGGGCGATGGTAGTTTGCTCGGCATGGCAACTGCCGGATGGCGCGTCATTGCCGCGCTGCTGACGCTGCTGGCACTTGCCGGGTGTTCTCGCAACCAAAGTCCGCTACCCGCCGCCCCGCCGACATTGTCTCCCGACGGGTTCCCGCTCAGCATCCCCCACCGGTACGGCGGTGCGTTCCTCGCGACACGACCCAATCGCGTCGTCACCCTGGGATGGAACGACCAGGATCTGGTGCAGTCGTTGGGCACTAAACCCGTTGGTGTCCGGTCCACCCTGCCGGAGTACCCGATGTACCCCTGGGTCGTTCCGGAGGTCTCCTATCCCCCCGTCGTCTCGGGCTCGGAACTGAACTTCGATGCCATCGCGGCCGCCAAACCCGATGTCATCCTGGCCACCGGCGCCGATATCGACAGACCCAGTTACGACAAGCTGGCCAAAATCGCGCCGACCGTGGTCTCGGAAGATCGAGTCGATCGCGCCGAAACACCTTGGTATACACAGCTCTTCACAATCGGGCGAGCCCTGGGCAAGTCTGATCGGGCGCGCATGCGATCCGAAGAGGTCGGGACTCGGTACAACCAGATACGCACTGGACATCAACATTGGGTCAACCGCACGGCCGTGGTCGATTGGGTCGCCGACGGACAAGGCACCTTCCTCTTGGGTTTCCGCGACCCACGCCGCGCGGTGTTCGACGGTCTGGGGTTCCTCAGCCAGCGATACTCCGGCCCGGTGCCGGATAACGAGCTGAAGGCCAAGGCCGACGAGGACCTCCTGGTGGTGGTGGGAGCCACTGAACAGCAGGCGAAGTCCACGAACGGTCTCGCCGATTTGCGTGCCGTCACCGAGGGGCGCGCTGTCTACATCCCGGCGGACAGCCCGGTGGTGAGCGCCCTTCGGCTCGGAGGCCCGCTAGCCCGGATCTATGCCCTCGAACAACTGACACCCCAGCTCGAAAAGGCCCTGAAGCCACCCCCTCCGCGATAACCGCCATCCCTCGTCGCATTGGTGTCCACGTAAATCTGTGGCCGCCATCACTGCCGTGTTACGGTCCTATCGCTCGATTCAATCAATTGATAGAACCCCGCGTCGGGAGGGCTGTGAGCGACCAATCCTCCGAATCCCTGCGCGCGCCGTACACGATCGAGTTCGGATTCGAGCGCACCGTCGGCCCCAAGATCGGCACCTTCCTCGGCGGACTGCGGGACGCGCGACTTTTCGGAGTGCGGACAATCCATGGTCAGGTCTTGTGCCCGGCGCTCGAGTTCGACCCGGCCGATGCCGCCCCTACCGGCGAGCTGGTAGAGCTCGAACCGAAGGGCGTTGTCCTGCAATGGACCTGGGTACGGTCACGGCCGGCAGACGAGTTGCAGGACGATTTCGCATGGGCGCTTATCCGCATCGACGGAACCACTAACGCGATGTTCCACGCCGTCGATGTCGGCGGGAATCCCCTGACCATGAAAACGGGACTGCCCGTCGTCGCACGATGGCGCCCGGACCGTGTCGGCGCCATCACCGATATCGTCTGCTTCGAACCGGCGGGCCCGCAGTGACCGCACTACCCGAACCAGTCTCTTCGATCGCCAGCCCGTTCCGCATGGACTACACGTATGTGGCGGGATCCGGGCGTTCCATCTTCCTGCGCGGGCTGGCGCACAGGCGCCTGCTGGCACGCCGATGCCCTGGCTGTCAACGCGCGTACTGTCCTGCGCCGCAATTCTGTTCACGATGCCTGACGGAACTGGGTGAACCGTTCCCCCTCGCGGGAACGGGAACGGTGGAGACCTTCTGCATCGTGAGCTTCCCCTTTCCGGGACAAGTGTTCGCGCCGCCCTACGCAGTGGCGCACATCCGGTTGCACGGCGCCGACAACAGACTCATGCACATGATCGGAGACACCGCGCCAGACCTCGTTCACATCGGCATGACCGTAGAGCCGGTCTGGGTGACCGATGAGGAGCTCGGTGCCAGCATGCAGAGCATCCGCTACTTCCGGCCAGTGCCAGACAAGGCCGCCCATGCGTGATGTTGCCGTGGTTTCTTTTTCCCAATCGGCTTGTACTGCAGCAAATCTTCGTGACGATATGGCCGAGATCCTGCTACCCGTGGTCCGCGAGGCCCTCGAACAGGTAGGACTGCGCCGCGAGGACATCGACTTCTACGCATCGGGCAGCCATGACTTCTTCGAGGGCCGTACCTTCGCGTACATCGAGTCCCTCGACGCTGTCGGCGCCTGGCCGCCGATATCGGAATCCCATGTCGAAATGGACGCCGCATGGGCGTGTTACGAGGCCTGGTCATGGCTCCAACTGGGCCACGGTGATATCGCCCTGGTGTACGGCATCGGCCGCGGCGCGCTGCCCACCGACCTGGACCAGGTGGCCCCCGCTTCACTGGACCCCTACTACCTGACTCCCCTTCATCCGCATCGGCATGCGATCGCCGGTCTGCAGGCGGCGGCCGTCGTCGAGGCCGGTATCACCACAGAGCGAGAGATGGCCGATGTGGTGAACCAATCGCTGACCGATGCGTTGTCGAATCCCTTCGCGCTCAGGGCAGGTGCTCCGGGAGTCGAATCGCTGCTGGATCAGCCGTACATCGCCTCGCCACTGCGTCCACACGATGTGGCGCCAGTCGGTGACGGCGCCGCGGTACTGATCCTGGCCACCGGTGATGTGGCACGCCGCCTGGCCCGGCGTCCGGCGTGGATCAGGGCGATCGATCACCGGATGGACACGCACTACCCCGGCTCGCGGGATCTCACGGTAGTGGACTCGGCGCGCATCGCCGCCGACAAGGCAGCAGCCATGGCCGGTTTCACTGCCGCCAGTGTGGAAGTCGCCGAGCTGCACACCGAGTACAGCTATGTGGAACCGCTACTGACCAAAACCTTGGGCATCGACAACGTGCTCGTGAATCCATCCGGTGGGCCGCTGGCGGGTGCGCCCGCTACCGCTACCGGGTTGATCCGCATCGGCGAATCGGCTCGCGCCATCATGCAGGGCCGCGCCACTCGAGCACTTGCCCACGCCACCAACGGCGCTGCACTGCAGCACAATCTGGTTTGTCTCATGGAGGCGAGCGGATGAGCGCCCGTGTCGCCGTAGTCGGTGTCGGCCAAAGCAAGCAGGCCAAGAAGCGTGAGGTCAGCATCGCGGCGCTGGTGCGCGAGGCGGTGGACGGCGCGCTGGCCGACGCGGAGCTGACGTTCGGTGACATCGATGCGATCGTGCTCGCGAAGACCCCCGATCTCTTCGACGGCGTGATGAATCCGGAGCTATACCTCGCCGACGCGATGGGCGCGCGCGGACTGCCGGTCACCCGGGTGTTCACCGGCGGCAGCGTCGGAGGACACGCAGCCATCTATGCCGCACACCTGGTGCAAGCCGGACTTGCCGGAAGGGTGCTGGTCGTCGCGTATTCCAAGGAGTCAGAGGGCAACTTCACCTGGGCGCTGTCCCGGCCGCTGCCGTTCAGTGCCCAGCTGGGTGCCGGCGCGGGTGGGCATTTCGCACCCGTCATCCGCGAGTACATCCGCCGCTCGGGCGCCCCGGAACACATCGGCTGGCAAGTCGCGGTGAATCATCGCCTCAACGCCATTCGTAACCCATACGCGCATATCCATAAGCCCGATATCACCATCGAGGAGGTGCGCAGCTCGCCGATGCTCTGGGATCCCATCCGGTTCCTGGAATCGTGCCCGTCATCCGACGGCTCGTGTGCGGTCGTCGTTTCTTCCGAACTGTTCGCGACGCATGCGCCACGACCGCCCGCCTGGATTCACGGCACCGGGTGGCGAACCGAGACAGGCCATTTCGCGGGCCGCGATGAGGTGAATCCACGCGCCGGGCAGGAGTGCGCCGCCGCAGCGTACCGCGAGGCGGGGATCACCGACCCGGCCACCGAGGCCGATGTATCCGAGCTCTACATCCCCTACAGCTGGTACGAGCCGATGTGGATGGAGAACATCGGGCTGGCTCCCGAGGGAGCGGGCTGGCGCGCCGTCGACGAGGGCCACACCGCGTTCGGGGGCAGACACCCGATCAACCCGTCCGGTGGCGTGCTCTCGGGCAACCCCACCGGCGCGACCGGCCTGCTTCGATTCGCCGAGGCCGCTTTGCAAGTGCGGGGGCTGGCGGGAGAACATCAGGTCGACGGTGCCCGACGCGCGATAGGCCACGCCATGGGCGGCGCATCGCAGTTCCATGCTTTATGGGTGGTGGGGAGCGAGAAACCATGACCGAAGATCGAGAACTTCTCGTCGAGCGGGACGGCCCGATCGTCATCTTGACCATGAACCGTCCGCATCGGCGAAATGCGCTGTCCACCAACATGGTGGGACAGCTCGCCCAGGCCTGGGACGAGATCGATCGGGACGACGGCATCCGGGCGGCCATCATCACCGGCGCCGGTAGCGCCTACTGCGTAGGAGGTGATCTCAGCGATGGCTGGATGGTCCGGGACGGCTCCGCGCCGCCACTCGACCCTGCCGCCATAGGCAAAGGACTGCTACTCACCCATACCCTGACCAAACCGCTCATCGCGGCGGTCAACGGTGCGTGCCTGGGTGGCGGATGTGAAATGTTGCAGCAGACCGATATCCGTGTTGCCGATGAGCAGGCCACGTTCGGTCTTCCGGAGGTACAGCGTGGGCTGGTGCCCGGTGCCGGCTCCATGGTCCGGCTCAAACGGCAGATCCCCTACACCAAGGCCATGGAAATGATCCTCACGGGCGAGCCGCTCACCGCCCAGGAGGCCTATCATTTCGGCCTGGTGGGCCACGTGGTGCCGGCGGGCACCGCATTGGACAAGGCGCGAAGCCTCGCCGAACGCGTGGTGCGCAACGGCCCGCTGGCAGTGCGCAACGCCAAGGAAGCTGTGGTGCACAGCGGTTGGATCGCCGAGGAAGACGCACGCGCCATCGAAGCCCGCCTGACCCGCCAGGTGATCAGCTCTGCCGATGCACGCGAGGGGTTGTCCGCATTCCGCGAGAAGAGAGAGGCCCGGTTCACCGGCCAATGACCGACATCGCATCTGAAACAGACACCTCTGCACATGATTCCACCGATCAGCGATTGCTCAGTGCCGCCGAGCGACTATTCGCCGAGCGTGGCGTGGATGCGGTGTCACTGCGCGCCATCATGGCGGCGGCGGGCACCAATGTCGCGTCGGTGCACTATCACTTCGGATCCAAGGAACGTCTCATCGAGGCGCTGCTCGATAAATACCTGAATCAGCTCGAAAAGCGCCGGTTCACGTTGTTGGACATCGCCGAAAGGGCCGGAACACTGCGTGCCATTGCCGAGGCGATCGTCGTCCCGCTGTCCGAGATCGGCGAAGAGGGCGGAACCGCATGGCTTTCCACCCTCGGCAAGCTCCTCATCAGTGGGCACCCCGCGCTTATCCCGATGAGCGTGAGTTTTCAGCCTCAGGCCGCGCGACTACAGGAGCTGATCGTGCGGCTGCGCCCGGACGCCTCACTGCCGTCAATTCGATTCGGGGTCACCCAGGCGGTCACACTGACCTGCGTAGTTCTGGGCGACATCGCGCACACCAATCGACTGATGTCCCTGAGCGGCACCTATCTCGACGACGGGCAGATGAATGCGCAGCTCATCGACCTGGTGACCGCCATCCTGGCCGGACCTCCGGCAGAGAACTAGGCACGCCCCTCCCTGAAAGCGTCGAAGGACCGGCGCAATTCGCCGGTGGCAGTACACATCACCTGAGTCCTGTTTTCCAGGTCCAGCGCGTGACGCAAGCTCGGCGCGTCGACCGTCTGCCACATCGTTTCTTTGGTCATCCATACCGCCAGCGGTGAGTGCACGGCGATTTCTTCGGCCTTCGCAAGCGCCGCGTCAAGGAGGGTTTCGGTAGGCACCACGTCGAAGATCAAGCCGATCCGTTGCGCCTCGTCGGCGCCGAATACCCGCCCGGTCAACATCAGCTCTGCGGCGCGGGCCGCGCCCACCAACCGCGGCAGGTGATAGCTGGTTCCCATATCGCAGTTGGATACCCCATGACGGATAAACACGGCGCCGAATGAGGCCTCCGGGCAGGCGAACCGGATATCGCAGGCCAGCGCCAATGCGAACCCGCCACCGACCGCGTGTCCATTGACAGCAGCGATGACGGGCTGACGCATCCGGTGAATCCGTTCGAACAGCGAGGCCATCAACTCCTGAGCCGCGAGCGTACGCACCAGCTCCGAGTCGGTGGCACCGAGCAGCGCGGCCGTGGAGGTCGCCCCGATATTGGTGAAATCGGTGGGCAGCGACTTCAGATCGGCTCCGGCACAAAAAGATGCGCCGACTGCGGTGAGAACCACAACCCGCACCTTGGGGTCGCCATCGGTCTTCTCGACCACGGAGTGCAGCTCGGCCACCGTCTGCGGGTCCAGTGCATTACGGCGCTCGGGACGATCGATCGTGACCACCAGGATTCCGTTGTCGCGATGCTCCGTGCGAATCATCGGGCCACCAACCCTCCGTCGGCGATGATGGTCTGACCGGTGATGTAGCTGCCCGCATCGGAGGTCAAAAGCAGTGCGGTACCCACCATTTCGTCGGGGAGTCCGAGCCGTTTGAGATGATTGGCATTAGCCATTCGTTCCACCTCGGCGGGCGGGGTCTTGCGCACCATGTCGGTGTCGATCGCGCCGGGAGCGAGTGCGTTGACACGCACACCCCGCGAAGCGAGCTCGGCCGCCGCAGACCGCGTGTATGAGACCAGTGCGGCCTTGGCCGCCGAGTACATGGAGACGCCCTGACCAAACATGAAGGCGCCCACCGAGACAACGTTGAGCACTGCCGCATGTCGACTGGCCACCAAATGTGGCAGCGCGGCTTGCACCAGAAACACCGGCCCCCGCAGGTTCACACCGAAGGACTTGTCCCACCCATCGACGGTGAAGGAGCCCACCGGTTCGGTGAGTGCATTGGCAGCGTTGTTCACCACGATGTCGATACCGCCGAACTCCTCGACGGCGGCCTGCACCAAATGTTGCAGGGATTCGATATCGCCCGTGTGTGTCGGTACGCCCAGCGCCCGGCCGCCCAGGGACCGCAGATGCTCGACCGTATCGGCGCACGCTTCCGGCTTACGGCTTGCGACAACCACATTGGCACCCGCGCAGGCATAACCTTCGGCGAGAGATCGCCCGATTCCACGGGTGCCCCCGGTGACGATGGCCGTACGCCCCGTGAGGTCGAACAGGCTGGAGAAGGTTTCTCGGTTCATCGTTTCCTCACTTTTCGCTGGTCCACAATGCTCGCCGCGCCCACCACACCAAGAATCTGCTCGATGAGCGCTTCGTCGGCGGTGCCGCGCAAGACGCCGTGGTAGACGGCCATACCCACAACGGTGTCGAAGAGCGCATCCGCCCCGGGCCGGTCCGCACATCGGCCAGCGGCGACAGCCTCGGCGTGTGCCGTCCGGAACGCTTCGCGCAGAGGCATTTCGGTGCGCGCGACCAAATCCGCATACTGCCCCGGTTCGCGGTGGTACTCGACGAGGAGTCCCGGCATCGCGGCGCGGGTAGCGGGATCGGCAAAGTACTCGACCACAGCGCGCACCACAACGGGCAGATAGTCCTGGAATTCGCCGCGATCGGCGAGGGCCGCGGGCCACGGGCGGTCCGCGATCGCGCTTTCCACCATGGCGGCCTGCGTTGACCAACGCCGGTAAATCGTGGGAGCACCGATGCCTGCGACGCGGGCCACGGCGGGGATGGTGGTGCCCTGATACCCCTCGGTCGCCAACATCTGGCGCACGGTCTCGCGCACCGCGTCATCCTTGTCCGGATCGCGGGGACGTCCCCCCTGGCGTCTATCCACTATCCCAAGACTCCCTAGTTTCGATATTCGAAATAACGATACTAGTGAGGCTTGGCGGGGGGAAGGGTCTACCGGTAGGTGGCGAGGACCTGCTTGCGCAGTCCGTCGGTGGCGGTTTCCATGGCGCCCTTGATGGCCCGCTTCAGCACGAATCCGGGCAGCGGGATCAGCGGGTCGACCGTCAGCTCGAACTTCACGTGCGTCTTGTCACCCTTGGGCGTGAAGGTGTACTTACCGTCCTGACGGCGCTGCTGACTGGCCTTCACCAGGGTCCAGCTGACCGTATCGGCGCCCCAGGTGTAGGCGACGGTTTGTTCGTCGGTAATGCCCGCCGTCTTCACCTTCATCTTCACCTCGTGCGGTCGTCCGTCGTTGCCCGTGGTCAGCACCGTCGAACTCTGATGCGCCGAAGACCATTTCGGCAGAACCTCGAAGTCTGCGATGACATCCATGATCTGCGCGGGGGTCGCCTCGATGACTATTTCCCGGGTGTCGCTAGTGGCCATGGATCTGACCCTAGCGACCCCGCGAGCTCTAGACGGTGAATCCCCCGTCGATGTTGATCGCGGTTCCCGTGATGTACCAGGCCTCATCCGATGCCAGATAGCTCACCAAGCTGGCGATATCGCGAGGCTGGCCATAGCGCCCCACCGCGATGTTGGGGAGCAGGATCTGCGCCAGCTCGCCATTCTCTGGGTTCATATCCGTGTCCACCGGGCCCGGCTGAACGTTGTTGATCGTGATGCCCCGGGGGCCGAATTCGCGCGCCAGTCCGCGCGTCAGGCCTGCGACGGCCGCCTTCGACATCGAGTACAGCGATGCGTTGGGGGTAGGCGAATGGTCGCCGTTGATACTGCCGATGGTGACGATCCTGCCTCCCTCGGCCAGATGCGGGGAGGCCGCCTTGATGGCCGCGAAAACAGCCCGCACGTTCACCGCGACGATCACGTCGAAGTCTTCCAAGGTCGCGGTATCCACGTCGCCAAAGGATGCGATGCCGGCATTGTTGACCAGAATATCCAGTCCGCCAAGGTGTTCGGCCGCCTCGTTGACCGCGGTCGTGAGCTGGGCCGGGTCGGATACATCGGCCTTGACCGCCAGCGCCCAGCCGCCATCCTCCTTGACATCGGCCACGACGTCCGCGGCCGGTTGCGGTGAACTCGAGAACGTGAAGACGACACGCGCACCATCTTCGGCGAGCCTGCGCACGATGGCTGCGCCTATTCCGCGCGATCCGCCGGTGACAAACGCGCGGCGACCCTTCAGTGGTGGAGTCATGGTGGTCCTTCCGTAGGTACGCACGGGTCAAGTGGACTCGGGTCCGAAACATTCCCCGTCATGCCAAACCGCCACGTTATGCGTCTCCCACCGGCATACTCGCTGTGTGTCGTCACCTGACATTCACCCCAGCCTCCGTTTGGCGGCCAAGGTATTTCCACGACAGGTCGGCCTGCCACGAACCCTTTCCACCCTGCGCGGATTGATCCGCACCTCGGGGCTGTTTCCCAGATTTGGGGTGCGGACCGTGGCGGTGAACGACGACGTGACGGTTCGTGCACACGTTCCCAAGAACCTGACCGAGCCGTCCCCGGCTCTGTTATGGATTCACGGCGGCGGTTATGTGATGGGCACGGCACGTCAGGATGACTTCTTCTGCCGCAAGGTCATGCGGGAAACGGGGCTTCCCGTCGTGTCGGTCGACTATCGGCTGGCACCCGAACATCCCTATCCGACACCCATCGAGGACTGCTATGCGGCGCTGCGCTGGCTATCGGTGCAAGGCTGGATCGACCCAACACGCATCGCCATTGGCGGCGCCAGCGCCGGCGGCGGACTGACCGCAGCACTTGCGCTGCTGGCGCGCGATCGAGGCGAGGTCGCACCGGCGGCGCAGCTGCTGGTCTACCCGATGCTCGACGACCGCACCACCGCGCGCACCGACGTCGACGAAACCAACCTGCGGATGTGGAGCACCAAAAGCAACCGGTTCGGCTGGGACTCGTACCTGGGGGACACCGACCGCAATGTCGCCGTACCGGGTCGGCGGTCGGACTTGGCCGGAGTGGCGCCGGCCTGGTTGGGCATCGGGACGGCCGACCTGTTTCACGACGAGGACCTCCTCTACGCCGAACGCCTGCGTGCCGCCGGAGTGCCCTGCGAGCTGGAAGTCGTGGAGGGCGCTTTCCACGGCTTCGACAGATTCGTACCGTGGGCCGGGGTGTCGAAGGACTTCGTAGCCAAGGCCTGCCGAAGTCTGCAGGGCGCGCTTATCTGATCGGCACCTGACGGCCGGATCTAGCGCACCAAGTCTCTGAATACGACTGGCCGACAACGGCTCTCTGAGGTCTTTGCATCAACTCCGTCGATCCCGGGACGAAACAAACCGAACCCCTATGGGGTACCGGCACAACCTTGCATCCCACGCGCTAATGTAAATGAATATCGTTATCGTTGTCGTTAGTGCGGGTGGAGGGTGGGGAGTGGCTATGCCGGTGTGGATGGCTTCGCCGCCGGAGGTGCATTCGACTCTGCTCAGCGCAGGTCCGGGTCCCGGACCGCTGCTCGCCGCCGCAGCCGAATGGTCCTCGCTGGCGGCGCATTACACCGCGACGGCCGATGAGCTCCGGGCAATTCTGGCCGCCACCCATACGGCAACGTGGCAGGGTCACAGTGCGGACACGTATGTGGCGGCGCACATTCCGTACCTGGAATGGCTGACCCAAGGCGCCATCGAAAGCAATACCCGTGCCGCTCAGCATGGTACCGCCGCGGGCGCATACAGCACCGCGCTGGCAATCATGCCCACTCTTGCCGAGCTGGCCGCCAACCACGCCACGCACGCGGCATTGTTGGCAACAAACTTCTTCGGTATCAACACAATTCCCATCGTTGCCACCGAGGCGGACTACGTCCGCATGTGGGTTCAGGCCGCCACGACGATGGCGGCCTACCAGACCACGTCCGAGGTCGCACTGGCGTCTACACCGCCTTCCACGCCGCCCCCGTCGATCCTGCACGATCACGACCACGAGCACGGCCATGACGACGACCACGGTCACGGAGACCTGGACCCCACCAACCCGGAGTGGTGGGTCCACGTGGCCGGTGAGATGGTCGAGCATCTCAAGCTGCTGTGGAACAACCTGCTGACCGATCCGGCAGCACTGTTGACCAACCTTCCGTTGGTGTTGGCGGATGTCGCTTTTCATGCCGCACAATTGGCTTCGACAATCGGCCAGTTCGCCCCGGTGCTGATCCAGCCCGCGCTTGCTCTAGCGATCGCGAGCCTGAGCTCAGTGGTCGGGTTGGCAGGCCTGGCTGGCATCCAGCCGTCGCCTGAAATCGTTGCGACGGAACCGAACCCCGTCCCGGAACCTCCTACCGCGGCGGCTGCTGGGACAGCCCCCGCCTCTAGTTCATCGCCGTCGGCTCCCGCACCGGCCCCCTCCGGCGCACCAGCGCCATCCGCACCAGGTACCGCGCCTGCGCCGTCGTCTCCTCCCCCACCCGTCGGCGATCCAGGTTTCTCGTTCCCGTACGGGGTCGGTGGAGGCCCCCGCATCGGCGCCGGATTGGCTCTGGCGAGCCAGGTCCACACGAGAGCCAGTACGTCAGCCAGGAACTCAGCATCAGAACGCGCGGGGACGGCGGCGACGGCCGCAGCGCGACAGGCACGCCGACGACGCGATCGGAGCAAGCAAGAAGGCCGCGCCGTCGAATACATGGACATGGACGCCACCGTGACCCTTGACAGGGGCGAGCCCTCCGCGACGGCTTCACACCGCGGAGCCGGACCCATGGGGTTCACCGGCACTGTGCCCAGAACAGGCCTGGCAGCAACCGGATTGGCCACATTGGGCCACGATGACGACTTCAGCAAGGGCGCTCAGGCGCCGATGATCCCGAACACCTGGGTCCCGGACGGCGCCGACGAAGATTAGCGGCGCCGTATTCGGTGTGCACCTAGCAGGTGATCGAGACCAGAGCGACCTTGTGATCGATCACCGACACAGTTGTCGGAGCATTCCGCACATCCCGGGCCGGCTGCGCCGAGTAGACCGGGGACTGCTCCTCCACAGAAGCAACGCACCTAGTCAGATCTGTCGCAGCGCCACTCTTGGAGACGATCACCCGGTAGCCCTTGGCTTTCAGGTCGTTAATAACGGCACTCGCATCACCGACCCCCGCAGGACCCGCGTGAGCAAGCCCCGGGGAGCCCACGGTGCCGATCATGCCGACGGCAGCGATGGCAAGCAGTCCAGTCCGCCAGTACGTCCCCCGCCACGCTGAATGGGACCAGTCTCGCAGGGCAAACTTAACCATAACTAGATACTATACTGGTTAAGTATTAATTAACAATACCGCTTTCGTGAGGCTATGACGGCAGTGACTATGCCTCAGGTAATAGACACGATTGGTCCACAGATACAGAAAAACCCGCCGTCTCCGGCGGGCTCTCGTGGTGGCCAGGGCCGGGATCGAACCGGCGACCTTCCGCTTTTCAGGCGGAGTTCTGGCCTACACCAATGTGTTTCAGCCGGTCAGACCAGAAGCGCAACCGGCATTCGGACGTGTTGGATCAGTCGGTCTGGCTCGTTGGCCCCATGTTGGCCCCATGAGATAACCCAATCTGCGTGGCAAGCCGATCGGGTTACTTGGTCGGTAGAAGCGGACTTGGGCGAAGTCTTAGTGCGATGGTTTTCGCTTACCGAACAGAGCGCGGCGGTCCCGGCGGATCTCATAGAGACGCCAACTGAACTATCGACCGCAACTGAAAGGCTGGATGCAGTCCAATTTGCTTGCGTGTGGTCCGATGGGCACCACCGCGCGCATCCCAATCTAGAGCAGTTTCACCGGCGCTGGCTCAAGCACTAGGCCCCACGGCGTGGTGACGTTGAGGAGCGGTTCGGGCGGCGGGTCGGTGAGCGCGATGGGGTCTCCGGCCAAGCTCGCGGTGCCGCGCCCCTCGAAGAGTGCGACGCAAGCGTTGCCGTCCAGGCGGGACGGGAACCGGACGGCGCCGGCGCCTCGGTCAAAAAGGTCCGCGGCGATCGTCTGCGTGATGGCGCGGCGACTGGTGGTGATCTCGCGCAGATCGAGGTGCTGCAGGTCGTGCTCGAGCAGCAGTTCGACGTGGCGATCCTCGATCTCCTGGCGTGTGGGCACGTCGGTGAGATCGATCAAGGGGCCATCGAGCTTCAGGACTGTGGGAACGAGGGCGTGCTGTATGCGCCACTGCGCAGTGACCGGCTTCTCAGTGAAGTCTTGGGCAGCCTCAGGTCCGTAGCGCTCAACATGGCGGCGCAGCGCGCCGAGGTTCGGCCGGAAGTCGGCTAGCACCTCGCGAAGACACGTTTCCGCCAAGTCAGCACAATAGAGCGTGCGGAACCGGCGGTAGACGTCGTCGAAACGGTGACTGAACTGGTACAGCTCCAGCGGAGTGAAGCCGAGCGGGTCAGCGTAATAGCCGACCCGCCACAGGGTTCGCCCCTGCTCGGGCGCCGCGATCACGACTGGAAGCTGGCGACCTGCCGTGCAGCCCGGACAACCATCGCGAACTCCGCGGTGTCGACCGCCGCACCGAGCACCTCGATCGGCGCGCGATCGTCCAAGCGCGTGTTGGTGCCAAACAGCCACGCCCGCGCCGTCTTGTCGTCGTAAGCATCGACGAGCATCCTGACGACCTTGTAGCCCTCACGTAACCGGCGCTCGGTCGCGCCGTGAGGTTCCGGGCCGCCCTTGCGCGCGTAGCGGCCGATTTGCTTGGCGTCAGCCAAGCCCGCCATCGCCGCCGCGACGCGCTGGCCGACGGCCTCTTGCAGATACGCGGCGATCTCGCGGATCGAAAGCGTCGCTGCCTCATCATCAAGCCGCTGCGCCGCAGAGACGGTCAAGACTGGCATATCGCACCTCCACGTTGATCTACCTGAGACGCTACCACATAAACACCTGAGAACACACCCTGAAGCTACACCTGATAGCCACCAGGCCTGGCCTACGGTTCGCGGTTGGAGCCGTTGAATCAGCATGTTCGCGCAAAAATGCCGCCAACGACGCCGCTCACTGGCCACGATTCGACCTCTAAGGTATGAGCTAACCGGTCACCGTCTCCTCCAGTGCGCACGGTCTCATAGCTGCACGTCAGCGAGGTTCAGCCGTTCCCGCTGTGACGCTCCGTCCCTCTTGTTCGCATCGGTTCCACCGTGTTCTGTGGCCAAATCCGTGGCCATTCCAACAGCCATAAGTGGGCCCATGCGCAACCCGCGGCGCGAGCCGTCGCGGGTGACACGATTACAGATAAGCCGCGAACGTCACCACGAGAAGATCGGCGAGCGCGTCCGAGCCACCTAGGCGTAGAGACTCATCCACCGTGCGATGGTCGGCTCCATGCGCTCGGGCACGAGCGAATCCGCGTCCCGTTGATCCCGCCGTACGTTCCTGTCGGGGTCGCTGAGCAACCAGATGGTTCGCGCCGATGTCTCCATCGCCGAACGGCATAGTTGCATTATGGACGACGCGTAGAGGTTCCTCGTCGTCGTCCGTTGATCTACGAGCAACGCGGCCGCGTACAGGTTCTCCGTGGCGCTCATCATCGGAATCAAACACTCCTCGGTGACCGCTGTCCGTTATAACCGGATCTGGGGCATTCTCAATGAAGGCGAGGTCAACGCACTATCTGAACGATATCGTGATAGCATCGCTCTGTGGCGCAGATTCTCATCCGTCAACTTGAGGACGACACCAAGGCCAAATTGCAGCGACTAGCCCGTCAACACGGTCGCAGCACCGAGGAGGAGGTGCGCGAGATCTTACGGAACGCAGTCCGGCACGTCGATAATCCGCCTGGGCGGCTCGGGTCTCGTATCGCGTCACGCTTCAAAGGCGTGGGCCTGACCGAGGACATACCCGAACTGCGGGGACAGCCCGTCCAGCCGGCACAGTTCAACGAATCATGATCGTGCTGGACACCAATGTGCTCTCCGCGTTGATGCGGGACACACCCGATCCGGCCGTCGTGGAATGGCTCGATAATCAGCCCACCGAATCAATCTGGACGACATCGGTAACAGTATTCGAGATACGCACTGGTATTGAACTTTTGACGCCAAGCCGCCGACGCAAGCGGCTCGACGAGATCTTTTCTCAACTCCTCGACGAAGACCTTGATGGTCGTGTGCAATCCTTCGACCTGACGGCTGCGTTTGCCGCTGGGACCATCGCCGCCACCCAACAACGAGGTGGGCGTGCGGTGGAAATTCGTGATGTGCAGATCGCCGGCATCGCCGCGTCCCGGCACGCAACTGTGGCTACCCGCAATACTCGCCACTTCGACGGAACGGGCGTCGACCTGGTCAACCCCTGGGACTGACGTCGTGCCCCAGATTCATTGAGAATGCCCCAGATCCAGTGATAACGGACAACCGCCGCATCCCCCGCCGGCACTAAGGGATACGCCTCCTTAAAAGCGGCGTCGTCGCCGACAAACGGGCTCCCCGGCTCAGGATGGTGCGGGTGCAGTCCCCACTGCCGCAATTCCGCGCACGCTTGGCACGGTTGCCGATGCGGTCCAGCACGCCGTTCGTCGCCAAATTGACCAGTGCTTCTATCATCTGCTGATCCGGCTGCATAACGAGTCTCCTATTACAACACCAAACACGCCCTGGCTGCGCGGTACGTTCACAATGCACCTGTCCAACGACAAGTCCGGGGTGTTCAAGGGCGCGCCGGCCATTGAGTAACAATTGCGACGTTGCATTTCGTAAGGCGGACGCCCGCGTTGGAGTCTGGGACCTAAGGGGACAATCGGCTTCCCACGCAGCGACTTCCACGTCAGGCAGCGGATTATCGAAGGTGTCGGAAACTGAGAGATTCTGTAGCTGGCCGAATTGACGCGGTGTGTTTGTTGAAGCTTGCATATCGGGCGGCGGTGGCTCGTCCCAAGCCTTCGCCATCAACGTCGGATCGTCGAGGTCTCGGCAAGCGTCGGCTGCTCGGCGGAGCTGTTCCGCTGTCATCCGTTCTGCAGGCTTGTGCCGCGGTGCCTTATCGGACATTGGTGACCCTGAAGATCTCTGATCGTAAGCGGATGGGCGTAGGTTGAACTCTATCTTGGTGGTCAATTCGTCACGGTGCCAGTTCTCCCCAGTTGCGTCCAGCAGAGTGGTGTACGAGCCGGTGATGACCGGCGTGTCGTAGCCGGATGAATGAAGGTCATCGCGTGATTCTTCGAGGGACCGACCAAA
>NZ_LJYL01000008.1:0-53867 GCF_001440135.1 Mycobacteroides sp. H003 | reverse complement strand
TCAACAGAACAGGAGGACACCCCGGCGGCACTGACCGCCTAAACCACCAAGTCGAAGAATCACACGACGACGTCGTACACCACGTCCCTGGACTTGACCCCAACCCCGTCTCCCGCCGTTGGTACTGGCCGGCAGGTCATACCGAGATCATGAGGCATAGTTTTCGATTCCCGCTACCAGCAGTGCGACATTCGATCGGAAATGCACCGTCGAGTGCGGTCAGGGGGTCGAATCTGCGAGACCGGCTTTAGGAGAGCGGTCAAGCCCTTCTGGTTGAGGTCCAGAAGGGGTGTCTGAGCTGGTCATATAGCGCCATCGCACACCAAGCGAAACCACCGCGTGCCGACCAGTGCAGATAGCGGGTTTCAGGCTGCTGTGGTACGGGTCTCGTTGGCATAAGTGTGTCGTAGCGCGTGAACGAGCGCACCCGACCGTTTCCCGGATCGGACAGGTGGTTGTGGTGAGTGGTGCGGATCGGTGCGGATGTGTTGCATTGGTAGGCAGTCGATTTGGCGACAAAGGGTGCGGACAAATGGGGACACAGATGATGTTGGTCAGGATGGTAGAGCACGACGATGGGTGCGTCCTATGGTTCCCACGTGGTGAACATCAATTCGAAATCGGCAGCGCGCAAGCGTGTCCGGGAGGCGCAGAACAAGGCCAACGAGGCACGTCTGGAGCGTGAGCGTCAAAATGTCGATGACGCTGCGTCGTTCCTCGTCGAGCTTGGGCGGCTGGCCGCCGTCGACGAGTGGGAGCGCAACCGTATCCTCGAGATACACGCAGAGGGAGAGCGGCGCCGTCACGAACACCGCCAGGCCGGCGCGACAGCGTTGGCCCGGATGCAAGGCCGCGGTGAAAGCCTCACTGCGATCGCTGAACTGGCGGGAGTCAAAGTCGGTGAGGTAGCACACATCTCGGCTGGGCTCAATCCGGGACGTGTGTCGCCAAGTGACTCATCCTGTGCATCAACGGGTTTCGGATCGCGGAGCGCATGACCCGATTTGACTCTGCGGGCGGACTCGCCGGTCTCGGCTCCGACGACCAGCACCGCATCGCTGATACCGCGCACAATGTCCCCACCAAGGACCTCGACGAGGTATTGCGGTGTATTGCCGCCAATCGGGCAGCTGATGCGACGCCGGGGCGCCAGCCCAACCGCTTCGGCAATTCTCGACGCGGGATTGTCACGCGGAATCATCAGAATGCCCGGTGTCGCCACCGTATCGATCCGATGCCCGATCGCAGCGCCCGCGTCTTGCAATGCTCGACGCGCGGCTTCGCAAGCCAAATCGATGGGATCGACGACGCTGTCGCCGCGGTGCGTGATCTCACCGACCGCGACGACAACGGGAGTGCGGGGCGGAATCGCCAACGGTCAGGTCACGTTCATCGTCGGCACCTTTGTTGCGACATATTTGCGATATTGTCACATAAGTAGCCATGCGACAACCGGTTGGGTCGTTAATTCACGATCGGTCCGAGGCTGCATACTTGCTTCGTGACGAAGAAATCGTTGCGCTGGGGCACGGCACCTCCCACGACCCGCGACGTCGCCCGAGACCTCCTGCTCGATGCCGCCGAAGCGTGCCTGGAGGGCAAGGGGCTGCCGGGCACCACCATGGAGGACATCGCCAGACAGGCGGGGGTGTCGCGCGCCACGGTGTACCGCTACTTTCCAAGTCGTGAATCCGTCGTTTCCGGTGTCATCCTGCGTGCGGCCGAACGCTACCTAGACCGCATGCGTCGACGGATCGCAGTACATCGCGATTTGGGCACGGCAATACTCGATTTCGTCGAGGTCACGGTACGCGCCGCTCATCGCGAGCCGACAATCGGATTGCTGTTCGGCAGTGACGAGGAACTCGCCGGCGTGGGGTTGGCCAAGGGAACGTCGGTGGCTTTGTTTGAACTCGTGGCCGAGTTCCTTCGACCTGTCTTCGCTGCGCACTGGGACCAACTCGAGCCCGGGGTGTCGGTCGACGATGCCGCCGAATGGATCCTGCGAACCGTCCTCAGCCTGCTGTCGGTCCGCGGCCCCAGACACCGCAGCCCCGAAGGCCTCGATGCCTTTTTACGCCGATTCCTGCTTCCAGCTCTGCTCACCAACACCCAGCCTTGCGTCGATGCAACAAGTGCAGAGTAGTGTCTCAAACCATCGCATCGATATCCGTGGATGAGAAGGGGCGCTAACCATGGAGTTCGCGCAGTTCAATCAGCAGATCGCCAAGGAATTGCAGAACGCGGCGGCAACCACGGGAGGACTCTCCAAATACCTGGATTTTCGCCACACCGAGTTCGCCGCCGGGCGGCTGGTTGTGCAGATGGATGCTCGGGACGACCTTTTGACTCCGTTCGGCAATCTGCACGGCGGATGCCTGTCAGCAATGGTCGACCACTGCTTGGGCGTGGTGTTTTACCCGGTGATCCCCGCTGGATCGTGGGTCGCCACAACCGAATTCAAGCTGAACTTGCTGCAGCCCGTGTCAAGCGGAGTATGCGTCGCCGTCACCGAGATCATCGCGCTGGGCAAGCGCAGCGGTGTCGCCAGAATCGACATCACCAACGACGGGCGCGCGGTATGTGCCGCCCAAGGAACAGTGACCGTCGTTAGCCCTAGGGGGAATTCCTCGTGATGAAAAGGACCGATGGTATTGTCGTCCGACTTCACAACGGCGAGCGCACCCGATGACCGTTACGCTCGAGCGATTCCGCACCACAGACGGCGTCACCCTCACGGCGGATTGCTACCGGCACGACGCTGCCCGCGCCGTTGTGCTGCTCCTGCACGGCGGTGGTCAAAACCGACACGCCTGGGCGACCACAGCGCGCCGCTTGCACGCTCGTGGGTACACGGTCGTCGCGTATGACGCCCGAGGTCACGGCGACAGCGCGTGGGACCCTACCGGAAGATACGACCTCGGACGGCTAGCGTCCGATCTGCTGGCCGTGCGTGAACACGCGAGCACCGACCGCCCGCCGGCCGTCGTCGGCGCATCCTTGGGCGGCATGACCGTCCTGGGCACGCACTTGCTGGCGCCCGCCGACCTGTGGGGAGCCGTCGTCCTGGTCGACATCACTCCGCGAATGGAGTTTCACGGAGCACGCCGCGTCGTGTCGTTCATGGCCGCCCATCCTGACGGGTTCAGCACGCTCGACGACGCCGCGGACGTCATTGCCGAATACAACAGACATCGCACTCGGCCCAAGAACCCGGACGGACTCCGTAAAGTCTTGCGGCAACGCGACGATGGTCGGTGGATCTGGCGATGGGATCCGGCCTTCATCACTTCCAACTTCCAGTTTCTGCAAGGTGACCCCGCGACTGGTGCCGAAAAGTTCGACGCGATCAGCGAACTGCTTGTTGAAGGGGCCCGCCGCGTGCAGGCACCCACTCTTCTGGTGCGCGGCGTCCTTTCAGATGTGACATCGCAGCAGTCGGTCGACGAATTCCTCAAGGTCGTACCGCACGCCCAAGCGGTGGACGTCTCCGGCACCGGCCACATGGTCGCAGGCGACGACAACGATGCCTTCACCGCAGCCGTCGCCGGATTTCTCGACCGCACGATAAGCACTTCAGCGTGAAAAGCTCTGGGCTATCTGGCGCAGCCCGGGCTGGCCGCGCCAAAATCATGGCCGAGCTCGGCATCAAGGGGATCAGTCCGCGGAGGTTTAAGACCACCACGGTGGTCGATCCGGCCTCGTTTCCGCCGGATCTGATCGGCCAGCGCTTTGATAAGGGCCGACTCGACGCGGTGTGGTCCTCGGATATCGAGCGCCGTGAGGCGCTGTTCAACCGAACGGAGGTGAGAGACCACCGTCGCCGAGCCATCGCAGTGGCCCGGTAGAAGCTGGGGGCAGCCTGATCTAAAGAGACTTTGGTGAGGGTGGGAAGCAGCCCCGACAACGCCGGGACGGCCTGGTACTGCCAGACGGGTCGGGTCCGGCTAGCGAGACGGGAAGGTGTACGCGAGGAACCAGCGGCTGAACGCCTCTTAAGAGAAGACCACCAGCTCCAACCTGGCGGATGCGGGCTGGGCAGCGACGCGCACCCGCCCTGAGGGCGGGGAACTCGTGGGCCGGTTGATGTCGCCGGTTCGGGAGGTCACGGTGAAGGACTGCGGCGTAGCCGTGACGAGGTCGCAGGGGCATAGCTGGACACCTCACCCGTCAAACGGTTGACAGTGAACACGGGAACCACCGCGCCGGTCCCCGGTCAGATCCGGCAGCCAGCCGGGCTGGAGGGGTAGGCAGTCGTCGGCTGATGCCGGTGTGGTGGGGCGGAGGAGCCGTAGTAGTCCGAGGCCGGGAAAGCCGGTCGCATGGCAAAGGGCTCCAGCGGGTTCGCGGCGAGTACGCAGACTGTGGAGGTCACTTGTGAATACGAGTGCTTTGTGGCCCGACCCGGACACGGCCGAGCTGCGGGTACGCAGGATGCAACGCAAACTGCACCATTGGGCGGTTGATGAAAGCGACCGCTGTTTCGATGATTTGTACAACCTCGTTTATGACCCCGCATTCCTCACCCTCGCGTGGGAGCGGGTGCGGACGAACAAGGGTGCGCGCTCAGCCGGTGCCGATGGGACCGCACCGCGGTCTGTCGGTGCGGCAGAGGCGGTCGGACTGCTTCAGCGGCTCCGCGAGGAACTCAAGGAGCGGATATTCCGGCCGGATCCGGTGCGGGAGGTGATGATCCCGAAGGCGAACGGCAAGCTCCGCCGCCTGGGTATCGCGACCGTCGCCGACCGGGTCGTGCAAGCTTCGCTGAAGCTGGTGCTGGAGCCCATTTTCGAGGCGGACTTTCATCCGTGCGCATATGGGTTCCGGCCGGGCAGGCGAGCCCAGGACGCCATCGCTGAGATCCATCACCTCGCCAGCGGCTCACGGGCCTATCACTGGGTTTTCGAGGGAGACATCACGGCGTGCTTCGATGAAATCTCGCATTCGGCCCTTATGGGCCGGGTGCGGCGACGTGTCGGGGACAAACGCGTTCTGGCCCTGGTGAAGTCGTTCCTCAAAGCCGGGATTCTCTCGAAAGATCTCGGCTACCGGGACACCATCACCGGCACTCCGCAAGGCGGAATCCTCTCACCACTGCTCAGCAATGTCGCCCTGTCCGTTCTCGACGAGCACTTCGCCGCGAAGTGGAAGGCGCTCGGCCCGGAATGGACACGTGCCAAGCATCGACGCGCCGGAGTTCCGACCATGAAAATCGTCCGCTACGCAGACGATTTCTGTGTCATGGTCCACGGCACTCGCGCTGATGCCGAAGCGCTTTGGGACGAGATCGCAGCAGTGCTCGCGCCGATGGGCCTGCGCCTGTCGGTCGAGAAGAGCAGGATCTGCCACGTCGACGAGGGGTTCGAGTTCCTCGGCTTCCGCATCCAACGGCAGATCAAAAGGGGCACGACCAAGCACTACGTCTACACCTGGCCGTCGAAGAAGGCACTTATGTCCATCACCGACAAAGTCAGGAATCTGACGCGGCGACACAAACATCGAACGCTCGCTGATCTGCTGCGCCAACTCAACCCCGTCCTGCGGGGATGGTGCAATTACTTCCAGCACGGGGTGTCCAAACGCACCTTCGACTACCTCGACCACTTCACATGGTGGCGGGTGGTGACTTGGATGCGCAAACGGCACCACGGGCTGGCGTGGGGCGTCTTCCATCGACGGTTCCTGCCCAATTGGCAAATCCGCGAAGGCAAGACGGCGATGTTTCGGCCGCAGAAGGTAGAGGTCACCCGATACCGCTACCGGGGCACGAAAATCATCACCCCTTGGACAGCGAGGCCGACGGACATCACTGCACCAGTGGCCTGAATCCGTGGAGAGCCCGTTGCGGAGAAATTCGCTCGGCGGGTTCGGAGGGCGGGCCGGGGAAACGGATCGGTAGAAATGCCGACACCGCGCCCCGGTCCGACCCCTACACCTATCTGGGCTGCGGGGAGGGCGACATGTTCTTGTGCGCGATCCGCGACGAGCACTCGCGGCGGGCACTGGGTTGGGCTGTGGATGATCACATGCGCACCGAGTTGGTCACCGTGGCCGTGCAGCGGGGGGTGTTCGCGCGCGGTGGGCGCTGCGCGGGTAATGCTGGGACAACGTCGGCGCCGAGTCGCTGTGGTCGAGTTTCAAACAGGAATGCTACTACCGGCACACCCTACGCGACCAAAGCGGAATTGATTGCAGGAGTTGACAATTGGATGAACTTCTACAATAATCAACCAAGGCATTAAGCGATCGGGACGCGCTCACCTATCGACTACGAGCGGACGCTGAACCCTGTCGCGGAAGCAAGTTATCCGTGTCCATTTTTTCAGGGGAACCCCAGACTTCGATCGCGACGTTGGCATCAGCTCGAAGCGTGGCGGTCGCCAAGCCGATGTCGCGAGTTCCACCGGATGATGACAGTGCCATGGTGAGAAGTAGCGGAACCCGGACAGCCAAACCGGCGAAGTGCATTGTTGTCGGCGTGGTCCTCGATAGCCCCGACGGAACACTTGTGCAAGACGCATATCCTGCTCACCATGCCAACAGAGTCCGTTCGCCTCTCGTTTCGCCGGCATATGCGTGAGCAAGTCTTGAGGGCTGCCCGGACCCTCACTATCGAGAAGGGCTGGGATCGCGTTCGCATGGGTGAAGTCGCAGAGCTTGTCGGCGTGTCCCGCCCGACGCTCTACAAGGAGTTCACCGATAAGCAGGGACTGGGCGACGCGCTGGTTGTGGCCGAAGGCGAACGCTTCTTGAATGGCATTCACGCAGTTTTGGCACAACACGCCGGAGACGTCGGCGGGGGCATCACCGCTGCGGTGTCGTACACACTGAAGGAAGCGGAAGCGAGCCCGCTCTTGAAGGCGGTGCTGACATCGAACCGGCCTACGGACAGGACGGTCGCTGAGTCAACCGGTATGTTGCCGCTCCTGCCGACCTCTGCGTCGCTACTGGAGCTGTCCTCGGCAGCCCTCGTGACCTGGTTCAACGAGCACTTTTCAGGCCTGGACGCCAATGACGTCAATGATGTCGCCGATGCACTGGTAAGGCTGACGGTGAGTCACGTCGTGCTTCCGACCGCCGACGCCGAGACGACCGGGGAGCGCATCTCGCGGATCGCACTTCGCTATTTGGGCGTTCATTCCTCCGCAGGCGAGGCGCGTTAACACTAAGGATTTTATGTTCAAATGTTGACTCTGAAGGAATAATTGTAAACACTTGGAGTGGGGCCGCACGAACCTTAGGAGATTCTCATGATTGCCAGCACGACGTCCGCACTGAAAACGTCGGCGGAGCGGCGTTCAGCACGTCCATATGATTCTGCCGACTTGTCCTCGACTGCATTTTGGGCCGGCACCGCCGCCGACCGGGAGAAGACATACGCCGAACTGCGCAAACGTGCTCCCATCAGCTGGCACCCGCGAGTCGAGCACACCATGATCGACGACGGGAACGACCGGGGCTTTTGGGCTGTGGTTACGCATCCGTTGCTTGTCGAGGCGACCCGGCGACACGACGATTTCCTGTCAGGTCAGGGCATTGTCATGGAGTCGATCCCGCAGGAATTGCTCGACACCGCTCAAGGCTTCATTGCGATGGATCCGCCGCGTCATACCAAGATTCGACGATTGCTGGCATCCGCATTCACGCCGAAGCAGATGCGACTGATCCACCATCAGATCGAGGCCAACGCGAAGCGCGTCGTCGACGACCTGGCTCCACAGGGCAAGGCCGACTTCGTCGACGAATGCGCGGCGTTGCTGCCGATGCACAACATCTTCGACATGATGGGCGTGCCGGACTCGATGCGCCGCGACATCGCGTGGGAATCACGGTATGCCGGTGGGTGGAGCGACCCCGAGGTGATGGGCGACGACCCAGTCATACCTCGCCTTTTCCAAGCGATGGGATTCCTAGGCGACGGCGCCCGCGAAATCATCGCTGCACGTCGCCGGCAGCCCGAAGACGACCTCATGACGAACCTCGTTCAGGCTGAAGTGGACGGTGAAAAACTCACCGAAGATGAGATCGTCTCGTTTTTCATACTTCTCACGATCGCTGGGAACGACACCACGCGCCAAAGCACCAGTCATGCGATGAAAGCCTTGACCGACTTTCCCGATCAACGAGCGTGGCTGATGGAGGATTTCGACGGACGAATCAAAGGAGCGGTCGAAGAGTTCGTCCGGTGGGCCACCCCGATCATGACCTTCCGCCGAACGGCAGCTCGCGACTGCGACCTGGGCGGACAACAGATCACCGAAGGTGACAAGGTCGTACTTTTTTACAGCTCGGCCAACTGGGACACCACAGTGTTCACCAACCCGGAAAAGTTCGATTTGTCACGGGACCCCAACCCGCACGTGAGCTTCGGAGGTGGAGGTATCCACCACTGCTTGGGCAATCAGCTGGCGCGGCAGCAACTCGCCGCGCTCTTCCGGGAATTGCTGCACCGCCTGCCTGATATTGAAGTCTGCGGGCCACCCAGCTATACCGTTAGCACTTTCTTCCACGGGGTGAATCATCTTCCCGTCCGCTTCACCCCGACTACGTGAGGCAGCGTGGCATGAAAATCACAGTCGACCGCGATCGATGCTCGTCAATCGGGATGTGTGAAGGCCTGGCTCCCGACTTCTTCGAGGTCAGTAACGATGGGAAACTCCACATCCTGAATCCTGGGCCACCCGAATGTCACAGGGCACTGATCGAAGATGCCGTGGCGAGTTGCCCCACAGGCGCGCTCGCGTTGCACGATTGACAGACTGGCAGCAGCGAGATCCGGTGCAGCTGTTCGGCACTGGCTTCCGGCCGGTCCACGATGACTGCTCCTCGTCCAACGGGCTCGCCGACATCGCTCAGGAGCACAACACAACGCAATGGAGCCGCAGTAGTGAGTACCTTTGGACTCTCTGTCCTAGCCCCTGACCTTGCCGCGATGAAGGTCACCGCCACCGCGGCCGACCAGGCCGGGTTCGACGCGGTGTGGGCATCGGAGTTCTATACCCGGTCGGGATCCATCTCGATGGCGGCAATGGCCACCTCGACTGACAGGTGTCGCATCGGGTCGTCGATTCTCTACGGCGTCGGACGCAGCCCGCTGGTCTTGGCGACCGAGGCGCGCGATCTCGACGAACTGTCCGGCGGTCGCATCGTGCTCGGCATCGGCAACGGCACCAAACGGATGATGAGCAACTGGCACAGCGTCGCCGATACCAGCGCCCCCGCCCTGCGCGTCGAGGAACTCGTACCCCTTATTCGGCGCATCTGGAACCTGCACGAGGGACCAGTCCGCCACGAAGGCCGCTTCTACCAGATGAATCTCATCCCCAGCGGCCCGGTAGACCCGCCTGCGCGCGATATTCCGATCATCACCGCCGCGGTGCGCCCGCGGATGTGCGAAGCCGCCGGCCGGGTCGCTGACGGGCTGGCCGGGCATCCGCTCTTCACGACCGCCTACGTGGAGGAAGTCGTGCGGCCCGCGGTGGCCAAGGGCGCCGCACGCACCGGGCGCGATCCCGACGACGTCGAGATTGTGTCAATGGTCATGTGCTCCATCCACGACGACCCGGAAATCGCCCGTCGCGAGGTCGCGCAACAGATCGCGTTCTACGCATCAGTCAGAACCTACCAACCGCTGCTCGACTTCTGCGGATTCGCCAAACAGGGTGCCGTTATCCGAGAAGCCTTCGCACGCGGTGACTTTGCGGCCATGTTCGACGCGGTGACGGACGACATGATCGACGTGATGGGCGTCGCTGGCACCGCCAGCGAGGTGCGCGCCGGGCTGCGCCGCTACGAGGGGGTACTCGACCACATCATGCTCTACCCGCCGTCGGTGGGTATCGCACCTGAGCGGGTCGGCCAAAACCTCGGTGAGATGATCAAGCACTGCGCCCCCGGCCAGTAACATCCCGGTTCATGTAGGTGCGCCAGCGTCTGTGTCGACGACAACCCGCGGCGGTGAATGAGTCTCCCGTCTAATTCGAAATGACCGGTTCATCGACGGTGTGCTCCTGCCGGTACCGTAGGGATCGCCTTCGACGACGAGTTCGTAAGCCACCTAGTGCCAGTGCTTCTCTGCTCGCGCTCACCGTTGATGCTAGACGCGGCTCCCGATTCGCTGGGCGCCATCGGAGTCGAAGAGTTCTTTGGCCCAGCGTTCGAGGACTTCGGTGCTGTCCCAGTCGTCGGGGTGGAAGCCGGCGCGGGTGTAGGAACGGAAGCGCTGCACCGCGTCCGGGCTGAACAGTGGGGAACGACGGAAGGCTCGAAGGCTGCGCAGTAAGCGCAGTGGGTTGTAGGCTGCGCGGTCACCCGCCAGAGAGCGAGTGGTCTGGATGACCAACTCGGTGAACAAGATGACTGTGGCAATCCGCATTCCCCAGACCCTGGTGCGTTCGGTTCCACCGACCGTCTCGAAGACGTCGAAAGCGACGGCCTTGTGCTCGGATTCTTCTAAAGCGTGCCAGAGCAGAATCGGCCGGACCTCGGTGTCGCCGATCAGCTCTTGTGCCTCGTCGCTGGTCAGAATGATTTCGGCGAACGTCGCCGTGTAGTGCTCAAGGGCAGCCGTCACGGCCAGGCGCATCTTCGGAGAGAATCGCTTCTCGAGCCGGTCAACCAACTTCTTGATGTGCCGATCGATCCCGTCGGTCGGATAGCCCATCGCTTGGAGCCGCTCGTTAAGCAGCCGATGCTGGTGCCGGTGGGTGGCCTCCTGCGCGATGAATCCCTTGACCGCCTCTTGGAGGTCGGGGTCGCTGACCTGGTCACGGTACTGGCGCACCGATCGGATGAAGAAGTCTTCGCCCTCGGGGAACGTTGCCGACAAGGTAGAGACAAAGTGGCTCATCACCAAGTCGCCGTCGACGAAGTGCTGGCGACTGGTCCCAGCAGGCATTGCGAAACGGACACGGCGAGCCTTTGGCAGCACCCTCTTTGCTGGCCGTGTGGGCGACTCACTGGTCATGTGCTACTCCCATCTCCAAGCGGACCTCAATAATCTGACTTTATACCTAGTCAGATTTAGATGACAAACTGTGTCTATGCGTTCAGTCCGGGTGTATCGCGGAGTGTCTGCAGAGCAGCGCCATCAGCACCGGCGTACACGTCTCATCGACGCCGCTATCGAGCTGATCGGTACCCGAGGCGTGGCCGCCACCACCGTGACTGCCGTCTGCGCCGAGTCACGTGTCACCTCGCGTTACTTCTACCAGCATTTCTCCGACCGCGACGCGCTCTTGCGGGCCGTCTACCAGCAGCTCTATGCCACCTTCCAAGACGTAATAGTCCAAGCGATCCCAGACGCCGGCGCGCCACCCGACGTGTTGGCGTATGCCCCCATCCGCGCACTGGTCAACATGATCGAAGACGATCCTCGGCTGGCCCGCATTTTGTTCGTTGAATCCGCAACGGAGCCACTCCTTCGCGAGTTGCGGAGCCAATTGATGGCCGGTTTCGCCGACCTCGTGCTGCGCGAGGCCAGACTTCACCTGGATATCGCCGACTCTGCGGTGGGCGTCGCGCATCTGGCTTCAACCCTCGGTGTCGGAGGACTCTTCGAGGTTCTGCGCCGCTGGCTGGACGGCGAACTGGACTTCAGTACTGATGAACTCGTCCAACACTGCGCAGGTTTCCTGGGCAGCCTCGGCACCTACGTGCTGCTGCAGAACATAGGCGAGGCGCCGGTTCCTGAATCCGGGGCATCGGCAAACGCTCTATCGGCTCGCGGCCACGCCCGGCGATGCTGAGTGCGTGTCCGGTTTGACGCCCACGATCAGGACGGTAGCGTCCCGGGCACGTCATCGACGCTGAGCGCGTGCACCAGATAACGTTCAGCTAGGGTTTCGGCGAGCCGACTGGTGTGTTCGACGATCTCCTCCTGACTTACGTCGAGCAAGCCGGCATGCCAGGCGGTGATCAGCTCGACGAAGCCCCCAACCGCCACCAAGGTGTCCATGCGGAGCGCGGTTTCATCGGCATCCGGTCTCAGATGGGGCTTGCTCGCCGCGACCACGAGGTGCGTCGCCTCTTGCAGGGCAACAGCGCGCCGGTCTTGCAGCGGTGAGCTGCCCACGTGCTGGGTCAGCAAGATCTTTGCCCTGCCGGGATCTTGTGTGATGCGGTCGACCACCATAGAGATGGTCATGCGAATAGTCTCGAGGGGCGGCTGCCCGACGCGTTCTGCGAGGGTCGCGGAAACCTCACCGAGCATCTCGTTCCGTACCCCGTCCCAGGCGGCAACCAGCAACTCGTCGCGGGTCTTGAAGTCTTCATAGAAGTAGCGGTCGTTCAGGCTGGTCCGGGAGCAAACGCCCCTCATGGTGACTGCGGCCCAACCGCTTTCGCTCCAGATCTCGGTCGCGGCATCGATCAGACGCTGCCGACGTTCCGCGCGGCGTTCCGCGCCGGTACGCCCGCCCCATCGTTTCGCCTTCGTCCGCACATTTCCATCTTGACAAAGCAACGTAGGTCACACCAAACTGACGGCATGTGCCCACAATGGTGGCTGGTGCCACCAGTTGCTTTCGAGGCAGCGACGGAATCAACCGTCAGATCGCAGCAACGGCGGATACTCCGATGAGGCTGCTGCCGTTTGGGAATCCCCCCCGCCGGAGTGACCGTGCCGACGCGGTGATCACCGGTGCAGGCAGCGGCATTGGCCGCGCATTTGCCGTCGAGCTGGCGCGCCGGGGCGGCCGTGTGGTGTGCGCCGACATCGACGGCATTCGCGCCAAGGAGACAGCGGACCTGATCTCCAAGCTGGGCGGTCATGGCATCGGCGTTGTTTGCGACGTCTCAGACGAGCATCAGGTCCGGGATCTTGCCGATTCGGCCGAGAAGTGGTTCGGCGGCGCTCCCGGACTGGTGATCAACAATGCCGGAATTGGCGCTGGAGGCAACGTCGTCGGTGCGACATCCACGAGCGATTGGTCCGCGACGTTGTCGGTCAATCTGTGGGGAGTCATCCACGGCTGCGAAGTCTTTGTCCCGCGGCTCCGGGAACGTGGATTCGGAGGGCTCATCAACGTCGCGTCGGCGGCAAGCTTCGGTGCGGCCCCCCGCATGGCCGCCTACAACGTGAGCAAAGCGGGCGTACTCGCGCTGTCCGAAACCTTGGCAGCCGAGCTCAGCGGAACCGGCGTCACGGTGACCGTCCTATGCCCCACCTTCGTCAAAACAAATATCGTCGACAATCCACGCATCGAGGAATCGGCGGCCACGCTAGCCGCCAACTTGATGAAGTGGACCGGCGTATCACCAGAGTCGGTAGCACGAACCACCCTGGATGCGCACGACCGCGGCCAGCTATACGTCCTGCCGCAACTCGACGCCAAAATCCTCTGGCAGCTCAAGAGAACCATGCCGGGTACCTTCACCCACGCGATGGGACTCATCCAGCGAATAACGCGTTGACACAACCTAGGAGGAGACATGGCTTTCGAATACGGCGATATGCTGCAGACGATTAAAGACCGCCAGTGGGCGCTGGCCGACATCGACTGGGACGCACCGGGTGCCGAGTTGATCACCGACGAACAGCGCCCCAGCCTGAAACAGTTCATGTCAGACGTGGTATGGATCGAGCATGTCGGTGCCCGCGCTTTCGCGGCCATGGCCCCCAAGGCGCCGTTCGACGCGTTGGGTGAGATTTACAGGTATTTCCACGCCGAAGAGCAGCGGCACGCCAACGTGGAGCTCGCTCTCATGCATCGCTGGGGGATGCTCGAGGAGGGCGAGACTCCGGTGCCGAACAAGAACATCCGGCTGGTCATCGAATGGCTGGACCGATACGCCGAAGCACTTCCGTTGACGGTGATCGGTGCTGCCATACCGGCTTTAGAAACCGCTCTGGACGGAGCACTGTTGAAGTTTTTGGTGGACGAGGTGTCAGATCCCGTGTGCGGCGAAGTTTTCGCCAAGGTCAACAGCGACGAGTCTCGCCACCTGGCGGTGGGTTTTCAGGTGCTCAACGACCTGGGCGCCAGCCCAATGAGGATCCATGCGATTCAGACGGTGGGAGCTCTTATCGACCCGAGGGTACTTACCGGTGCGTTGCTTTACATCCCGCTGCTGACCCGGATGCTGATAAACCTGAACGCCTGGGGCCTGTCCGAGGAAAGGCTGTACAACGCAGTCACCCGCTACTCGAACGTCGGCGATCGCAGCGAGCACACCCGCCGTGTTCCCCCCTATCACATCCTCAAGGCCCATATGTCTGCCACGATCAAGCACTCCCAACCGCTGCACTTCATCTCGCAGCGCCTCGGTAGGGTGATCGACCACTTCCCCACGCAAGTGCTCGGCAAGACGCCGTCATGGACTGATGAGCTGACCTATGAACCGGTGGCCAGATGAGCGACACGACCAGTGTTCTGATCATCGGAGCCGGCTTTGCCGGACTTGGCACGGCGATCCAACTACTCAAGCGGGGTATCGACGATTTCGTCATCCTGGAGCGCGCGGGCGAGGTCGGAGGAACCTGGCGTGACAATAGCTATCCCGGTGCCGCCTGCGACATTCCGTCATTGTTGTATTCGTACTCCTTCGAACCAAATCCGGACTGGTCGCGTGCGTACTCGGGAAGCAGCGAGATACTCGCCTACATCAAGGCCATGGTCGACAAGCACGCGCTGGCGCGCTTCATCTGTTTCCACGTCAACGTGACCGGCCTGGCGTTCGACGAAGACAGCGGCACGTGGACCGTCGAAACGGATGGCGGGTCAAGCTACCGGTCGCGCACGGTGGTGATGGCAAGCGGCCCACTGGCCAATGCAAATTTTCCTGACATTCGCGGACTGCACAGCTACGCAGGCCACAAAATCCACAGCGCGCGCTGGGATCACGACTATGACATGAGCGACAAACGTGTTGCGGTAATCGGTACCGGGGCGAGCGCGGTGCAGATTGTTCCGGAATTGGTGAAGACGGCGCGATCAGTCAAAGTGTTTCAACGGACGCCCGGTTGGGTGCTTCCCCGGCCTGATTTTCCGCACCCCAGTGTTGCCAAGGCCGCGTTTGGTCGGCTACCGATTCTGCAGAGCGCCGCTCGCCAGGCATGGTTTTGGGCGCACGAAGTCATGGCCGTCGGCATGGTGTGGAACACCCCGGCCACTACCGCCATCGCCTGGGCGGCCAAGGCGAACCTTCGTCGCCAGGTGAAAGATTCGTGGATGCGGCGACAACTGACGCCCGACTTCCGGCCCGGCTGCAAGCGCATGCTGATGACCAGCGACTACTATCCGGCTCTCCGACAGAACAATTGCAAACTCATCACCTGGCCGATCGCGACCATCTCGCCCATCGGCATTCGCACCGCGGACGGCATCGAACACGAGGTGGATTGCATCGTATTCGCGACCGGCTTCGATGTGTGCAAGGCCGGCACACCGTTTCCCATCACCGGCGTGGACGGTCGAAAGCTTGCGGAGGAATGGTCTAACGGCGCCTACGCCTACAAGAGCGTCAGCGTCTCAGGCTATCCCAACCTCTTTTTCACCTTCGGGCCGAATTCCGGGCCAGGACACAACTCGGCCTTGGTCTACCTGGAAGCGGAGATCCGCTACATCGTCGACGCCATCGGCATAATCATCGAAGGCGGTATTCAGACCTTCGACGTCAAAGAGGACCGGCAGAACAGCTATCACGCCCAACTCCAGCGTCGGCTTGCCGGCACGACGTGGAACTCCGGATGCAAGAGCTGGTACCTCACCGAAGACGGCTATAACGGGACCATGTATCCCGGCTTCACCACCCAATTCGCCCGACAACTAGCGAGGGTCGAGCTCGACGATTACTCGATGAGTTCACAGCCCCCTCCCCGCAAGAAGCCCAGGCGGGCGCGGCCCGAGTTGGCCGCGGAGAGTTCGCACGGCGCAAGCAAAGGAGGACGGCAGCGCAACGACGATCGCGTGTCCGTCGACAAGCGCGAAGGTGTTCGTTTCTCGGCGCAAACCGCTTCACCCGAGGCAGCATCACCGCGGATGGTGGATCGTGCTTGAGCCGCGACTGGCTCCGGCTAGGCAGTCGGCGACAGGTGCCTGGCATCAGCCCCCAGATAAGCCAGAAGGACGGTATGGACCACAGCGATAAGCACCGCTTCGAAATCATCGTGATCGGTGCAGGATTCTCCGGGATCGGAATGGGGATAAAACTCCTGAAAGCCGGCTTTTCGGACTTTCTTATTGTCGATGAGGCAGACGACGTAGGCGGAACGTGGCATTGGAACACCTATCCGGGCATCGCCGTCGACATTCCGTCGTACAGCTACCAATTCTCCTTCGAAAAACGGTCGTCATGGTCGCGGACGTATGCGCACGGCAACGAGTTGAAGGACTACGCAAGACACTGCGCGCACAAGTACGGTCTTAGCCCACGAATCCGCTTCGCCGTCAAGGTGACTGAAGCTTGGTTCGATGAGGACGCGACCCTGTGGCGCTTGCACACGGCCGCAGGACAGGACCTATCCGCGCGCTTCGTGATCAACGCCTCGGGCGTCCTGACACGCCCCAAGCGGCCGGATATCTCCGGTGTCGATGATTTCGGCGGGATCACCATGCATACATCCCGCTGGGACCACAACGAAGACATCGCCGGCAAGAGGGTGGCTGTCATCGGAACGGGCGCGTCGGCAGTGCAGTTGATCCCGGCAATCGCGAAAGACGTCAAGGCGCTGACCGTGTTCCAGCGCACACCGATCTGGTGCCTGCCGAAACTGGACTTCCCGGTGCCGCGGCTGGCAAGAGGGTTCCTCAAATACGCTCCCGGCGGACAACTCGCGGCGCGCGCAGCGAGTCAAACCTTCGTCGAAGTCACGTTCCCTGTCGCCGCTCACTTCCACACCGCCATTCCCTTGGCGTCACTCATCGAGCGTGCCGCGTTGCGGTACATGCGCAGCCAGGTGACCGACCCCGCCGTCCGTCAAAAACTGACCCCCCGTTACGCGCTCGGGTGTAAGCGCCCAAGCTTTCACAACGAGTACCTGGCCACATTCAACCGAGACAACGTCCACCTCGAGACCAGTCCGATAAGCCACTTCGATGCCGCCGCCGTCCACACCGTCGACGGCCGATCGCACGAGATCGACGTCCTCATCCTCGCCACAGGCTTCAAAGTGATGGAACCGGAGAACATGCCGACCTATTCGCTCAGGGGGATCGGTGGACTCGATCAAGCCAAGTGGTGGGACGAGAATCGGCTCCAAGCGTACGAAGGCGTCAGCGTGCCCGGATTCCCCAACCACTTCTCCATCTTCGGACCCTATGGATACAACGGTTCCTCGTACTTCACGCTCATTGAAGCCCAGACCAGGCACATCGTGCGATGCCTTCACCATGCGCGGTCCCGGCACGCCAACTACGTCGAAATAACCCGGCAAGCCAACGACCGCTTCTTCGCCGAAATGCTCAAACGCCGCCACCGCCAAGTCTTTTGGCAACCCAGCTGCGCAACCGCCAATAGTTACTACTTCGACAAACACGGCGACGTACCGCTACGCCCGACGACCACCCTCGAATCTTTCTGGCGTAGTCGCACCTTCGACCTTGGTGACTATTCGTTCGAGCGGCGCACCACTGAAAAGGTACTTAGCTCATCGTGACAACCCTTTACTCGGAACAGCATCCGAGCACGGCAAGTTATCTCATCGCGACGTCGGCCCGCGGGATCCTGCGCCCACTGACGCAAGCACTACCGTCTAACCAGTACGGGCTCGCGGTAATGGACCGGGTGCTTCGGGCGGCGCTCATTGCGTCCCGCCCGCGGCGCGGATTGCGAGTTGAACAGGTCGACACCGTCTTTGCTGGCGATCGGGTGAGAGGCGACTGGATCGTTGCCCCGGACGTCGACCCGGACGGGCCGCCGATTCTCTATATCCACGGCGGCGCCTTTTCCATGTGCTCCCCGCAGACCCATCGTGGTCTGCTAGGCGAACTGTCTGCCGCGTCGCTCAGGCCGGTGTTCGCCGTCCGCTACCGCCTGGCTCCGCGATACCCGTATCCCGCGGCCGCCGACGACGCACTGAGGGCCTACCGGTGGTTGACCGGCTCTGAAGAATCGGCGTCAAACCGCACGGTGGCGATCGCGGGAGATTCGGCGGGCGGCCAACTCGCCGTCGCGACCTCGTTGGGCGCGCTCGCACATCGCTCCCCGCCGCCCGATGGCATGTTACTCATGTCCCCCGTCGTCGATCTGACGTGCCAGCTGGCGATGGCACGTGAAACTCGCCGCCGCGATCCTTTCGCATCGGCCCGGTCCGCAACGCGTGCGCTCAGCCTCTATGTAGGCGATGCCCACCCGACCGACCCCCGCGTCAATGTCCTCGCCGCAGATCTCACCGGCTTGCCGCCGACATTGATCCAGGTCGGTGGAAGGGAGATGCTGCTCGACGACTCCCGTCAACTCGCCGAGCGCATGCGCGCCGCAGGAGCATCCGTGCGGCTTCAGGTGTTTCGCGGCCAGATTCACGTGTTCCAAGCCCTGTTTCGACTCTTGCCCGAGGCGCGTCACGCTTTGCACCTCAGCGGAGCGTTTCTCACAGACAGGGCCGAAGACACGTTTCCTTGACGCACGGGCCGAACGCAGGCAGGCGGCTAGCGCGCAGCAACCGCTTTTGTCACGCCCCACCGCGAAGGACCCGTTTGACAAACAGGGCAATTATGTATAACTATTAACATTGGTGGCCCAACTGTAAACAGCTGGTCGATCCTCCATCCCACGACGACCACAGGCCGGGGAGCGACAATGGTTAACCCGCTACACGCACCCGTCGATAAAGCCCGGGAACGGTTATCTTCGGTCATCTTGATTCCCGCGCCGCAACGGGTGGACGACGGACTTCGCCGGTGGAGTCGGCGGTGGCCAGTGCGTGAACTAGCCGCGCCCCCGGCCGGAAGCGGACTGCGACCGGTTCTCGGTGATGCCGGGCTCCCCTTGGTCGGGCACACCCTCGACTACATCCGGTTTGGGTCCGACCTGGGCAGAGAGCGCTACGAACGGTTCGGATCTGTCTCGTGGATGGGAGCGTTCGGCACCAAAATGGCGGTCATCGCGGGCCCCCAAGCTACCCAGGAGGCGCTCACCACCAACGCAAAGGCGTTCTCGCAAGACGGCTGGGCCTTTCTCATCGACGCGTTCTTCCACCGCGGATTGATGCTGATGAGCTTTGACGAACACCTCATGCACCGGCGCATCATGCAGGAGGCCTTCACGCGGCCGCGACTGGCCGGCTACGTCACCCAAGTGACCCCTTGCGTCCGCGCAACCCTGCCCACGTGGCCGACCGGCCCGTCCGTCCGCATGTACCCGCTGTTGAAAAACCTGACCCTCGACATCGCCACCGATGTGTTCATGGGTGGCCGAGGCAAAGACAGCAGCGACGCCATTAACCAGGCGTTCGTCGCTACGGTACGCGCGGCCAGCTCACTCGTCCGCGCGCCGCTTCCCGGCACCCGCTATCGCGCCGGGATCCGCGGCCGACGGGTGCTCGAGGAATACTTCGCCCGGCACTTGCCGGCCGCCCGGGCCGGCAACAGCAATGACCTGTTCGCCGCGCTGTGCCATGCCAGCACCGAAGACGGACAACGTTTCAGTGACTCCGATGTCATCAACCACATGATTTTTCTGATGATGGCCGCTCACGACACATCGACGATCACCACCACCGCGGTAACTTATTACCTGGCAAAGCATCCAGAATGGCAGGATCGGGTTCGCGCCGAAAGCGATGTTCTCGGCGACCGGTCACCGGAGATCGATGATTTGGAAGGGCTCAGGTCGCTCGATCTGGTGATCAAGGAATCCATGAGACTCGTGGCGCCGGTCCCGCTAGTCATGCGCAAAACAGTGCAAGACACCGCAATAGACGGCCACTACATTCCCCGCGACACGCTTGTGGCGATCACTCCCGCCGTCAACCATTTCGTCCGCGAAGTCTGGCATAACCCGGATCGCTTCGACCCCTTACGTTTCGACGACCCGCGCCGCGAGGACCAAGCTCACCGCTTCGCGTGGCTGCCCTTCGGCGGTGGCGCGCACAAATGCATCGGCATGCACTTCGGCACCCTCGAGGTCAAAGCGATCCTGCACCAGATGCTGCGCACGTTCACCTTCGGCCTCGACACCGACTACCGCATCCGCTGGGACAACACATCGCTGCCGATCCCGGTCGACGGGTTACCGATCACGCTGCGCCGCCGATGAAGACAGAATTTGCGCGGTTCCTCGCAGCCACCGAATTCCTCGACTGGAAACACGATGCCGTGCAGCAGTTCACCGAATCGGCGACACGCAACGCCACCGATTCCGTCGATAAGGCGTGCCGCATCTTCACCGCTGTCCGTGATTCGATCTGGTACGACCCGTATTCCGTCTCCGACGACCCGTGCCAGTACCGAGCCAGCGCGGTCGCCGTCGCCGAGCGCGCCTACTGTGTCCCCAAGGCGGTGCTCTTGACGGCTGCGTGTCGCGCCGCGGGGATTCCGGCGCGGTTGGGTTTCGCCGACGTCCGCAACCATCTGCAGACCGCGAGTCTCCGTGAACGGATGGGTGGTTCGGACGTTTTCGTCTACCACGGCTACAGTCAAATACTGCTGAATGGTCGGTGGGTCAAGGCCACACCGGCATTCAACCGCGAGTTATGCGCGCGCTTCCGCGTCGCTCCCATCGAATTCGACGGTCAGCGAGACGCCATGTTGCACGCCTACACAGGCGACGGCTCTCAACACCTGGAATACCTCCATGACCGTGGTGTTTTCGACGACCTTCCCCTCACGGAAATCATCGACGCGCTGCGCGACAATTACGGCGAACTCATCTACGAACCTCCTCCAGTGCCGGACTCATTCACCAACTAGCAGTTTGAAGGATTGTGCCTGTGCAAAGCACCATGCAGGATATCCCCTTGACCGTAGCCTCGATCGTCAGGCACGCGACATCCATCCACGCTGACAGCCAAGTCGTCACGCCGACCGGATCGGGCTACCGCACAACGACCTACGGTGCGCTCAAGCGACGAATCAGCCAGTTGGCCAACGCACTACGGAGTCTGGGCATAACTGACGATCAGCGCGTGGCCACCTTCCAATGGAGCAATCAGGAACACCTGGAAGCCTACTGTGCGGTGCCGTCGATGGGCGCGGTGCTTCACACCCTCAACCTTCGACTCACCGCAGAACAACTTGGCTACATTTCAGATCACGCCGACGACAAGGTCATCATCGCGGACGTCTCTGTGGCACCGCTTCTAGCGAAGGCACTGCCGACGATGTCGTCGGTGCACACCGTGATCGCAGCGGGCGACGGCGACCTGGAGCCGCTGCTGGCCAGCGGTAAAAACGTGCTGCGCTACGAGGACCTGCTTGCTGATCAAGACGGCGAATTCGACTGGCCAGAGCTCGATGAGAGGTCGGCCGCGGCGATGTGCTACACCAGCGGCACTACCGGAAACCCGAAAGGTGTTGTCTACAGTCATCGTTCCACCTATTTGCACTCGCTGACTGGCTGCACACCCAACGTGCTGTCCATCGGTGAAGAAGACCGCGTCTTGGCGATCGTCCCGATGTTTCACGCGAACGCATGGGGGCTGATCTATTCCGCGCTGATGTGTGGAGCCGACCTCGTGCTGCCCGACCGATACCTGCAGGCGGCACCGTTGGTTGCCATCATCGAGGACACGCAGCCGACCGTGGCCGGTGCGGTACCGACGATCTGGAATGACGTGCAGCATTTCCTGGAATCCGAACCGGAGCACGATATTTCGTCGCTACGCCTGGTCGCCTGCGGCGGGTCGGCCGTTCCAAGGTCACTGATGGAGCACTTCGAGAGTGAATTCGGTGTCCCGATCCTGCAGGCCTGGGGGATGACCGAAACCTCGCCGCTGGCAACCGTGGCGCGCGCGCCGAAGGGGACCAACGGCGAGCGCCAATGGGAGCTACGCGCTTGTCAGGGTCGTCCCGTCTGCGGTGTCGAGATTAGGCTGCGTGGCGACGATGGCCGTACCCTGCCCTGGGACGGACGGTCTATCGGCGAGATCCAGGCCCGCGGACCGTGGGTCACCGGCTCGTACTTCGGCGACAACGACTCCGACAAGCTCGACGAAGGATGGCTGCGCACCGGCGACGTGGGTCGCATCGATCAACACGGCTACCTTACGCTTACCGACCGGGTAAAAGACGTCATTAAGTCAGGTGGCGAATGGATTTCCTCGGTCGACTTGGAGAATGCGCTCGTTGCCCATCCAGCCGTGCATGAGGCGGTGGTGATCGGCGTGCCCGACGAGAAGTGGCAGGAAAGACCCTTGGCGTTGATCGTCACGAAGACCGAAACCAGCTTGGATATCAACGAATTGCGGGTCTTCCTGGACGGCGCGGTCGCCAAGTGGTGGATCCCGGAGCGCTGGGCGTTCATTGCTGAGGTTCCCCGAACCAGTGTGGGCAAATACGACAAAAAATTGCTGAGAGCACGCCACGGCGCCGGCGAATACCAGGTCGTGTACTGCGGCTAACCCGAAAAGCCGCCAACGTCGTCAGCAGCACCTAACCGAAAGGACACCATGACAGTCGCCTCACCTTGGCTCAGCCCGGAATTGGAAGCGCTTCGTGATCTCGCCGCAAAGTTCGTTGCCACTGAGATTGCACCCCACTCAGAGCGCTTCGCCGAGCAACACCATGTCGACCGGGCGGTGTGGGAACGAGCAGGCGAGCTGGGCCTGCTGTGCATGTCGATGCCGGTCGAATACGGCGGCGGCGGCGGGACGTTCGCGCACGAAGCAGTTCTGCTCGAAGAGCAAGCTCGAATCGGGGACAGTTCGTGGGGCGCCGGCCTGCACAGCGGCATCGTCGCACACTACATCCTGCACTACGCACGGGAAGACCTGAAAAGGCAGTGGTTGCCCAAGATGGCGTCGGGCGAATTGATCGGTGCCATTGCGATGACGGAGGCTGGAACCGGATCTGACCTTCAAAGCGTGAAGACGCGCGCCGTCCTCGATGGGGACGAGTACGTCATCACCGGCTCGAAGACGTTCATCACCAATGGTCAGCAAGCCGATCTCGTCGTCGTCGTGGCCAAGACCGACCATACCCAAGGCGCCAGCGGTATCTCGCTGATCGTCGTGGAAGCCGATCGCCCCGGGTTCCGGAGAGGACGAGTCCTCAGCAAAATAGGTCAGCGCGGTCAGGACACATCTGAATTGTTTTTCGACGGCGTGCGCGTCCCCAAGACGCATCTGCTAGGCGACACCGAGGGGCAAGGCTTCTTTCAGCTGATGACGCAACTGCCGCAGGAGCGACTTATCGTCGCGGTCGGAGCGGTTGCCGCCATGGAATTGGCCTTGCACCAGACGATCGAATACACGCGCCAACGAGAAGCATTCGGGCGAACGATCTTCGGGTTCCAAAATACCAAGTTCACCCTCGCTGAAGCCGCCACCGAAACAAGGATTGCGCGAGTGTTCCTCGACCACTGCATCTGTCTGCATCTCGACGGTAAGCTCGACGTGCAAACTGTCGCGATGGCCAAATGGTGGACGACGGAACGGGCGATGAAAGTCCTCGACGACTGCCTGCAGCTGCACGGCGGGTACGGATACATGACGGAGTATCCGATTTCGCGTCTCTGGGTTGATCAGCGAGTACAGAAAATCTACGCGGGGTCTAACGAAATAATGAAAGAGATTATTTCGAGGTCGCTTTGACAAGATAGCGACGACCGAACGCCCGGTGTATCAACGCAGATGAGGATCTGCTATTCGAGACAGGCAAGCTCCACTGCAGACAAAAGCCATCCCGGTGCCGTATCGGCGGACACGGCGGATCCGTCAAGCTCCCGCGGTTCCCCCTGGCCTCAGGGCTTATTCGCGGACGAGGAGTGTCCGGCTGCAGCTGTCCTCTCGCCACGATTCGTTCTCACGACGTGAATCCCGGAATCCGGCAACGCCGTCAGCCCACGTTGCCGACCTCGGCGATCTTGATTCCAGTAAGGAAACTTCTCACATGCTGCGTCGGGGGCGTGATGCATCACGTCAAGTTGCCCGCGAAACCTGATCCATGCATCACGTAAGGAATGCCCGCGAAAACGAGGTCAACTGGCGGTCTTGTTCTGGATGCGGATGCCGGATCTGACCTCGGGTAGGGCGGTGGGGATGGCGGCGAGGTAGAGGTGTTCGGTCTTGTTCTTGGCGAGTCTGAGCAGGGCGGCTTGTAGATCGGCGATCTGGCGTGCGATCGCGGCGGGGTTCAGGGTGTCGCGGTAGGCAAGCAGCTCCGATTCTTGGGCTGGCGAGAGGACCCCGGCTGCCAGCAGCCGGTCCAGTGGGGTCATGGGCTCGTCGTAGAGGCGGCGGCGCTGGCCGTCGCGGCCAGCGCCGTAGCCGATGGGTTTGATGGCTCTTCGTAATTCAGAGTGCATTGACAAGTTGGTGGAGTGCTCCGCTGTGTAGTAGTGAGCGCCAACGGTAGTGGGTGAGGTTGCGGAATCCGAGGGCGTTGCGGCGCAATGCTTCCAGGCGGCCGTTGATGGCCTCGGTGGGTCCGTTGGAGACGTGGTGGTCGAAGAAGGCCAGGATGTCGGCGCGGCGGCGCGATAGCGTGCGGCCGAGTTGGGCGATCTCCTCCAATCCGGCGGGTACGCCGCGCCGACTTCCAGGCGGCCGTTGATGGCCTCGGTGGGTCCGTTGGAGACGTGGTGGTCGAAGAAGGCCAGGATGTCGGCGCGGCGGCGCGATAGCGTGCGGCCGAGTTGGGCGATCTCCTCCAATCCGGCGGGTACGCCGCGCCGTATCGACTCGATCAGCCTGGTCATTGCCTTCTTGCCGTGACGTCGGTTCGGGTCGGCGTAGGCGGCGATGATCTTCTGATAGATCAGCCAGGCGACCTTGACGGCGAGATGGTCGTCGCCGTCGAGCACCTCGGTCAGCCGGGTGTATTGGCGTGGGGAGAGCAGCTGCAGGCGGGTTCGGGCGATGCGCCGGATCCCATAGAGCGGGTCACCGGTGTGTCCGCGCCGACCCAGGGTCTGCTGCTGGATGCGTTGGCGGATCAGGTCGAGCTTGGTCCCGGCCAAAGCCACAACGTGGAAGGGGTCCATCACGGTGACCGCGTCCGGGATGACCTCGGTGGCGGCGGTCTTGTAGCCGGCGAACCCGTCCATCGCAATGACCTCCACGGCCCGGGCAAAGTCGGTGGGTTGGGCGGCCAACCACGTGGCCAGTGCGGTCGCTGAGCGTCCTTCGACCAGGTCGAGCAGGCGTGCCGGGCCGGTCTGGTCGTGGGTAGGCGTGAGGTCGATGATCAGCGTGACGAACCCCTCTGTGCCGCGACGCCGAGGCGCCCAGCGATGCTCATCGACACCGATCACCGTCACCCCGGCCAGCCGATCCGGCCCGGTTGTGGCGATCAGGCCGGCGGTCGCACGCATCGCGATGGAGCTGACAGTATGCCAGGACACCCCGAGTTCGGCGGCGATCGCCGAAATGGTGGTGCGGTCGATCATCAACCGCCGCAATACATACCGGGCACAGCGCCGCGTCGTCGATGAGCGCGGGGCCGCCAACTTGCCCAGATCCTGGTTGAACACTGCCCGCCCACACGCTGGCGTTGTGCAGCGGTAGCGAGGTAGGGCACCCTGCAGCACCAGCGGGTAGCCGGCCACCGGCAGATCCGTCAACGGCCGAGTCACAGTGTCGCGGTAGCGGCCCTCCCGGCCGCAGTCCGGACACCTGGCGTCACAGGCCACCGGCCTGCAGAAGATCGTCGTCGTCTTCTCGTCGACCGCGGCGTCGGTGATCGTCACCCCCAACTCGATGGTGCGCATGATCGTGTCGGCAACAACAGACGGCGGGCAGGCAGTAGCCTCAGGCAAGGGTCACCTCGGTGGTGTTGGTGAAGCGGCGTGTAGGAACCTGAATCGTCACCCACCGAGGCCCCACCTCAGCTCAACGACACGAACCCCCACCGCGGATATCCGCCAACCACTGCTGCACGCTCATTTCCGCAGAGCCGGTTTGATGGTGGGCGTCAGGTAGTTGAGCCGGTCGTTGACCAGCCTCCAGAGCCGGTTGAGCACCGCACGTTCCTCGTCGGTGTCATAGCGGTAGTAGAACCCATACTTGCGGACGAGGTGGTTGTTCTTGGACTCGATTGTGGCCTGATCGTTCTTCTTGTACGGCCGCGACCTGGTGAAGAAGATCTCCATCTGCGCAGCCCACTTGATGACGGCCTTGTTGAGGAATTCGGTTCCGTTGTCGAAGTCCAAACCGGTTACCTCGTAAGGTATTTCATGGACACCGGCTTTGAGGGCGCCGAGGATGTGAGTGTGGGCGTTGTTGCGTTCGGTGCGGGTGAAGACCCAACCGATATGCATATCGGTGAGGTTGACGGTCCGGGCGAACTCGCCTTTGAGGGTTGGACCGCAGTGCGCGACGGTGTCGCCTTCGAAGAACCCCGGAGATCCCTCGACCTCGTCGGTTGCCTTGCGGATCTTGATCGAAGACCGCAGCAACGGGGAGGCCTTGGTGGTCGATTTCCCCTTGATCTGGTCGCGCGCCTTGACCGCACGCAGGTAGCGGTCGATCGTCGCGCTGCTCATCGCCAACAGCTCGGCACGCACCTGCGGGCTGTAGCGGTCCACACCTGCGCGTCCGGCCGGGTTTCCAGCAGGCGAGGTACGACGCGGCGACCAATAAACCCGGTACCGCCGGTAACGACATAGCGCATGCAAGCCATCGTGGCGGGTCACACCGCGCACGTCAACCATGCTGTCCAGGCATCAGCCGGCGAAGTTGCGGATGCCGTCCCAGTCCACCAGCGTCCAGCCGGTCATCGGGTTTCCGGTGATCACCACGCGGCCGACGTTGGGCAGCGGATGACTGGTCGCCAGGCTGTCCTTGGCGTTCTTCGTGTTCATCAGCGTCCAGTACTCGATGGCGTACAGATGCGAGAACACCACCGGTTGGTTGTGGCCGCTGTTGTAGATCTTCTGCACGGCCGCGGTGAACCAGTCGTTGAACTCCTTGCCGGTGATCGACCCGGGGATGCGGTCTCCGACGTCGCCGTTGAGCCAGTCCGCCGGTACGTCGAGGGGGCCATCGAGACGGGCTTGCCCTCGTACCAGCCGGCGTTGATCTCTTGGATGCCTTGCAGCACCTCGACTTGCTTGCCGAGTTCGGCGGCCAACGGCGCGGCGGTCTGTTGCGTTCGCACCATGGTGGAGGCGTAGACGGCGTCGTACTTGTTGTGGGCGAGTTGGTGCGCGACCTGTTCGGCCTGCCCCTTGCCCTCCGGGGTCAGGCCCGGGCCCGGCACGTCGGTGTCGATGACGCCGCTGGCGTTGGTCTCGGACTCCGCGTGCCGGACGAACGTCACGGTGATGCTGTGGGCCTGCGGTGACCCGCCGCAGGCGCCGACGATTACCGTTGCGGCCAGCACGGCTACCGCTTTTGAGGCCTTCCTGATCAAGCTGGGATTGCGCATGGCGATAGCCTGCCCCGCCGACGGTGCCGGTGGGAAGGGTTTGCGATGGTTGGGTGGCAGAAAAGCTTGAAGGGAGACTCGTATGGCGATTGACCCGAGTGCCGTCGGTGCGACGACGGAGCCGATGCTGTTCGAATGGACGGACCGGGAGACGCTGCTCTACGCGCTCGGTGTCGGCGCCGGAACTGACGACCTATCGTTCACCACCGAAAACAGCCACGACATCACCCAGCAGGTGCTGCCCACCTATGCGGTGATCTGCTGCCCGGCGTTCGGTGCGGCGGGCAAGATCGGAAAGTTCAACTGGGCCATGCTTTTACACGGGTCGCAGGGCATCCGGCTGCACGCACCGCTGCCGCCGGCGGGCAAGCTGTCCGTGGTCTCCGAGGTCGCGGACATCCAGGACAAGGGCGAGGGCAAGAACGCGATCATCGTGCTGCGCGGCCGCGGCACCGACCCCGACTCGGGGGAGCTGATCGCCGAGACACTCACCACGTTGGTCATCCGGGGCGAGGGCGGGTTCGGGGGAGTGCCGGGTCAGCGGCCGATCGCGCCGGAGTTTCCCGACCGCGAGCCCGATGCCCGGATCGCGCTGCCCACCCGTGCGGACCAGGCGCTGATCTATCGGCTCTCCGGTGACCGCAACCCGCTGCACAGCGACCCGTGGTTCGCCAGGGACATGGCCGGTTTCCCGAAGCCGATCCTGCACGGGCTGTGCACCTACGGGGTGTCGGGCCGCGCGCTGGTCGCCGAGCTGGGCAAGGGCGTGGCCGCCAACGTCACGTCGATAGCGGCGCGATTCACCTCGCCGGTGTTTCCAGGGGAGACGCTGACCACGCTGATCTGGCGGACGGAACCGGGCAAGGCGGTGTTTCGGACGGAGGCTTGTGGCGCCGAAAGCGCGAACGCGCGGATCGTGTTGGACGACGGCGCGGTGGAGTACGCGGAGGCCTAGCCGATGGCTTAGAACCCGGTACGTCGCCCCGGCGCGCAGGCGTTCACTGGTGCGCCTGGCCTGCCGTCCAGCCATGACCTGTCCCGCATTCGGCGGGCTTCGGGGGGATCGCTCGGGCGCTAAGCTAAACAGCTATGTGCTACAGTTAGCACATGTCTACGGTGGGCGTTCGTGAGCTGCGGCAGCGGGCCAGCGAACTCCTCCGTCGGGTCGAGGCCGGCGAGACGATCGAGATCACCGACCGTGGTCGGCCTATCGCCCTTCTCTCGCCGATGCCGGAGGGCGGTCCGTACCAGCAGATGCTGGCAAGCGGCGGGATCGAACGTGCGACGCTTGACTTTGATGACCTTCCCGAGCCGGTCCGACTCAAAACGGGTATCGAGCTGCCGTCCGTGACGCTTGCGCGCCTGCGTGAGCACGAGCGTTGATGGCGGCCATCTACCTGGACTCGTCCGCAATCGTCAAGCTTGCAGTTCGTGAGCCAGAGTCGGATGCGCTGCGTCGCTACCTTCGCACCCGGCTGCCGCGGGTGTCGAGTGCCCTTGCGCGGACGGAGGTCATGCGGGCTCTGCTCCACAAGGGTGAATCAGCCCGAAGAGCCGGACGCCGGGCGCTCGCGAGCCTAGACCTACTACGCATCGACAACCGATTGCTCGATCTTGCTGGTGGGCTGCTGCCAATCGAGCTACGCACCCTCGATGCAATTCACCTGGCGACTGCCCAGCGGCTCGGCATGGATCTTGGCCGGTTGTGCACTTACGACGACCGCATGCGCGACGCCGCCGAGGCGCTCGGCATGGCAGTGATTGCCCCGTCTTGATCGGCTACCTAGGGTGGCGCGTGAGGCGGCCAACGCTTCATGTCCCGGCATGTCGCGCCAACCTCGTGCCACCGCCGAATGGGGACACCGTCGTGCTGGATCACTCGAATGTTGGCACCCTGAGCGCCGTTAGAACCGTTGCCGTCGCTAATTTACGCGGGCGTCACTTAACCGCTGTGCCAACCTTTCGGTGAACTCGGCGGCGCGCGCGGGACTGTCCAACGCAAACAGCGCGGCGGTGGCGCGGTCGCCGTCTTCGCTGTGTCGCACCAGGATCGGGATACCATCATCGCGGACCGCGTCGAACGCGTCCTCGTCGGTGATGTCGTCGCCGAGATAGATGGGCACCAGCGGACGCGCGTCGGCCTCGCGCAGGTGATCGATCACCCAGCGAAGCGTCTTTCCCTTGTCCCAGTCCATGTCCGGACGCAGCTCGATGACTTCGCGACCCGTCGTCACCCGAAGTCCGTCCCGCCGGCCCGCCGCGCGCACCGCCGCGGCAACCTCGCCCACGCGGTCCCGCGCGGCGTTGCGGTAGTGGACCGCAACGCCAAATCGCTTGTGCTCCATCATAACTCCGGGGATCGAGTCGAGCCGGTCGCGCAGCTCGGCGGCGGCCTGTTCGAGCACCGGTGTGGCCGCCGCCGCGGCGTCGTTCTGGTGGTGTGTGCCGTCGGGTGCGGTCAGCTCGAAACCGTGGCTGCCGGCATACCAGATCCCGGGCACACCGAGGCGCTGTGACACGTCGGCGAGGTCGCGGCCGGACAGAACCGCGACCGGGCATTGCGCGGCCAGCTTCCGCAGCGCCTCGACCGCGGCGGCGACGGGCCGGGCCGCGGCGGGATCGTCGACGATGTCCGACAGCGTGCCGTCGAAGTCGAAGAACATATGGCCGGCCTCCGGTCGGTGAGGGCACCGAGGGCCTGCACAGCATCGGGTAGCTGGGACATCCGGTGGTCCCCGGTGCGCACGGCGACCTCATCCAGATCGCCGACCACGGCGTCGGCGCCGACGCGCCGCAGGGCGTCACTTTGCCCTGTTCGGTCGAGGCCGATGACCAACGCGAATCCGCCGTCGCGCGCGGCCTGGACGCAAGCCGCGTTGTCGGTAAGGACGGCGCATCGCCCCGGGCGGACCGACAGCTTGTCTGCTGCCTCACTCAGGGTGTCGCGGACGTTACCGTTCGACGCGAAGACGCCGGTGTCGACGCCGGCTTCGCGCAATCGCCGGGTCAGCGCCTGGGTGCGGTCCAACGCGGTGTCGAACAGCACCGCGTCATGGCGGCGCGGGTCGATGGTGACCGGCATTGACCAACCTTCTCACGGTGTTCAACGCCGGTGAGAGCGGGTCAGTGACGTGCCGGCGTGGGTGCCGACGGTCGCGGCCGCTGCGCCTGGCCCGGAAACGCGCGCGCCGCGCGCGTGCGCCGGCGGTCCTTGCTGAACAGCAACACCGAATCCTGGCTGAGCGCCACCATCCGTGCCATGCCCAGCTCGATACCGGCTGCCAGCTGCTTGACGTCGGCCGTGGCGTCGTATTCGGCGGTGATGCCCGAATACCAATTCGTCGCCGTAGCTGAGCATCGCGACCCCGGTGCTCAGCTGCAAGGCGATCGGGGGGATCGGCAGCAGGCGCTCCATCGTCTGGCCCATCAGCCGCAGCTGATGGCGAGGCCCGGGCGCGTGGTTCGCCAGCGTTACGAGGCCGCGCTGCGGGAGCCTGGGTAACAGTTGTATGAGGTTGCCGCGCAGCATAGTTGGCAGACAATTGATCGCAGACTCCACGATACCGGGCGGAGATTTGTCGGCGTGCTGCGCTTTCCACCGGCTGTGCACGGTCCGCAATTGCTGGACCGGGTCGTCATGCTCGACGGGCAGGTATGGCAGTAGTGCCGAACGTACCGGCATCGGCACCAGGGTGCGCAGCGAGTCCGCCCGCGGTTCTTCGCCGCGGCGTAGCAGAACCCTTCGGAAGCCCTCGGTGATGGCCGCCAGCGCGACATCGTTGACGGTCACACCGAATTTGCGGCACACGCACTCGACGTCGGCAATCGGGACGCGCACCGTGCTGTAGCGCCGCAGGACCGGGTCGACCGAGGGCCGTGCCGTCGGCCAGATCGCCCCGACGAAGTTGCCGGCGAGTGCCCCAGCCCACTCCAGGGGCCAGCCGCGCTTCGAGGCCTGCGGCGGCGAATCATGTTTGTCGCCAACACCGTTCGCGAATGCATCGTGGTCGGCGTCGTCGCAAAGCCGGGTGAGCAGGTGGGCGGCTGAGTTCCCGTCGGCCAAGCCGTGGTGGATCTTCATCAAGATTGCCCACCGGCCGCCTTTCAGGCCCTCGATCACCCAGCACTCCCACGGCGGACGGTCCAGGTCGAGGGGACGCTCCAGGGCGTGGGCGATCGCGCCGGACAGCTGGGCGTCGTCGCCCGGGCGCGGAATCGCCACCCAGCGCACATGATGGGCCAGGTCGAATCCGGGACAGTCGATCCACTCGAAGCTCTGCGTCCGCAGCACCTGTGTGCAGCGCGGTATCGACTGAATCCGTTCCGCCAGCAGCTGTTTCAGCAGTGCGTAATCGGGGACGCCACCATCGACGATGGCGACCGCGCCGATCACCAGGCTGGCGTACTGATCGGGATCTTGAGCTCTCAGGTACGCCGTATCCAGTGTTATCGCTTGCGCCATGCGCAGTCCCCGCCCCTCGTTTCTCGCACTTGTACCAGTATTTGCGCGGGACCTCCGGGGCGGTAGGCCAGGAGCGTTAAGAATGTGTTTAGACCCGTTAAACAGCTCGCCTAAGTCGAACATACTTATTGCTTATCTGCTTAAGTGGACTCGTTTGCTTAAAAAAATTCGTCAAAAGTACTGCCGGGCAGTGGTTTAGCAGTTGCTCGCAGAGTTTGCTCTTGGCCTTCGGCGGCGCCGATGAGGTCGGCTAGTGGGTGGGGATCGGTGTTGACGCTTTGTTGCAGGAGTCGGTAGAAGAGCATTCCGCGGGCTTTTGACCTGCGGCGATTGAATCTGAAGGTGAACTCGTCGAGGTAGTACTGCAGGTGCTCGCGTTCCACGCGGGTGTAGCGGCCATGACAGGAGCGATCGTCGGCGCCCGCGACGGCGTTGAATCCATCCCTGCTCGCTGGCTCGAAGCACTCGAAGACGGCGACCGCGGACGCACCCACGTGAAGCAGCTCGCCGCGCTTCTGCTCAGGTAGCGCGCTCTGCGCCCTACCCCCCCGCTCACCTAGGTGCGTGGGTCGGTATCCACGAGTTGTTGGTGTGTCACGCTGATGGCGACGTGGATGGTCGGGAAAACTGTGTCCATGGATTTGATGACGGCCCAGGATCAGCTGTTTGAGACCGAGTCCGCGCGGCCTCGCTCGTCATCGTCACCGGGCGAGGTTTCGGTGGACAAGACGTTTCGGGCCTATGACCAGGATCAGTCGTTTTTGATGCCGCCGTCGTTGCGGGATTGGTTGCCTGACGATCATCTGGCGTTGTTTGTGTCCGAGTTGGTCGATGAGGTGCTTGATCTGGCAGTGTTTTTCGCCTCCTACAGCGAGGCCCGGGGCTTTCCGCCGTATCACCCGCGGCTGATGCTCAAGCTGCTGCTCTACGGGTACACCAGCGGGGTTCGTTCATCTCGCAAGATCGAAGCCCGTTGCCATGACGATGTGGCGTTTCGGTACCTGGCCGCCAACACCGCACCGGACTTTCGCTCCATCGCCCGCTTTCGGCGCCGTCACCTCGCCGCGCTGGAAGCCCTGTTCCTGCAGGCGCTGACCCTGTGCCAGCAGGCGGGCATGGTCACGATGGGCCGGGTGGCCCTCGATGGCACCAAGGTCAAGGCCAATGCCTCCCGTCACAAGGCGATGAGCTATGACCGGATGTGCGAGGCGGAGCCGGCCCTGCAAACCCAGGTCGAGCAGATCATGCGGGAGGCCGAACGCGTCGATATCGACGAGGACCAGGCCCACGGCCCGGACAATCGTGGCGGTGACCTGCAGGGCGAATTGGCCCGCCGTGAGAGCCGGCTGGCCAAGATCCGCAAGGCCAAGGCCGACCTGGAACAACACGCCAAAGACCAGGCCGCGGACAAGGCCCGGGCAAGGGCGCAAAACGCCGGCCATGATGACGACGCGGCCGCGCGGGCCGCCGAGCAGGCAGCACAGTGCGCGACCGTCAAGCCCAAGGCGCAGCGCAACTTCACCGACCCTGACGCCCAGATCATGAAGACCGCCGACGGCAGCTTCCACTACTGTTACAACGCGCAGGCCGTCGTCGATGAAGAACATCAGGTGATCGTTGCGACCGACTTCGCCGAATCCGGCGCCGACAACCCCGCATTCGGCGAGCTGCTCGCCCAGACCATCACCAACACCGCGACCACACCGCGTCAGACGCTCGCCGACGCCGGCTACTTCAGTGAGAACAACATCGACGCCGCCCACAAGGCGGGCACCGATCCGCTGATCGCGACCGGCCGGCTCGCCCACGGCGAGCAGGTTCCCGACGCGCCACGGGGACGGACACCGAAAAATGCGACACCAAAGGCGCGGATGGCCCGCAAACTTCGCACCAAGAAGGGCAAGGCCGCATATTCGCGGCGCAAGGTGATCGTCGAGCCGGTGTTCGGGCAGATGAAGACCACCCAGGGGGCGAGTCGACTCCTGCTCCGCGGCCACCATCACGCCCGCGCCGAATGGCGCCTGCTCGCCGCCTGCCACAACCTGCGAACCCTCCTACTACAACATTGCAGCGCAGGCTGCGGCCGGCTGAAAGGGTCGTGCGCAGCGAGTTACGGCCACCGATCCGCCATCCCGCGGAATGCGGCCCGCCCGATCACACCACCAGGCCAACAAAACGCCGCCCGATGCCCTCCGTCCAGGACAAATCCACCTGCCGACCCGACAAATCCGTTACCGACCCACGCACCTAGCCGGGGGCAGCAGGAATCAAGATCACTACAAGTCAAGTCCCCACGGAATCAGGGGAACCCCTTCACCCGAGCTGCACGGCGTATTGACGGCAGAGCACCTACGATTGGCCGCTGATCAGCCCGCACCCTACTTTCCCGTGCTGGTGACCGGTGCCGCCGCCTCGGCTCCACCGGCGGCAAGCTCACCCTGGTCCGCAGCACCCACTGTCTTTGACAGGCGAGCACCCAGCCGCTGAAATGCGTCCACCGAGAATGGCTGCATCATACGGCGGTTGACACCAGGGGCGATACGGAGCATGAAATAGCCCAGCCAGGCCTCGGTGCGCACCGGCACGACCGCCAAATCAAACCGTACCGCACGTACGACGGCACGAGCTACGAGGTCCGAGCTCATCGGCGAGACCCTAAACTTCTCGCTAAATTCCTGGAGCTTCTTCGTGAACTGCTTTCCTTGTTCGATCAGGTTCTGATCGACGCCGACTACGATCGCGCGATCAGCGATGTTGGTGTTGATCACACCCGGGCACACGGCGCTGACGCCGATGCCTCTCGGTCCGAGTTCGAGCCGCAAGCACTCGGTCAGCATCTTCACGCCCGCCTTGGACACCGAGTACGGCGCCATCACCGGCGTGGGTGTGAACGCCGCCGCTGACGCGATGTTGACGATGTGGCCACCGCCGCGCTCAACCATCTGGGCGCCGAACACACGACATCCGTGGACGACACCCATTAGGTTCACACCGAGTTGGCGGTCCCAATCCGAGGGACTCAGCTGCAAAAAGTGGCCGCCCACCAAGATACCTGCGTTGTTGACCAATACATCGGTGTAACCGTGATCGGCTAACACATCGCGACCGAACACCGCCCAGGCGTCGGGGTCGGTGACGTCCAACTGCGCCGCCGACGCGCCGAGGCCGTAACCGCGGATCATCGCGGTGGTCGCTTGTGCCGCATCCAGATCGATGTCGGAGACCACGACGTGGGCGCCGAGCTTAGCGAACCTGATCGCTGTCGCCCGGCCAATGCCGCTTCCAGCCCCGGTGACCACCACCAGGCGCGGTCGCAATCGGTTGAACTTCACAGGCTCTCCTTCGTCATGGCCGCGGCTGCGTCCAGAACCGCAACGCCCCTGCTGTATCGGTAGACATCAAGGTTGTAATAGCGGTTCTGCCAGTACATTTCGCCGTGCGTCGACGGCCGAAACGGTGAATCGCCCTGGTTATTAATGTAGTAGGTGTTCGAACCCGCACACGCCGGAGTGAACAGGAAGTTATTCTGTTGGCGCTTCAGGCATTTCCGAAAATACTCGTCGTGGGCTTCCTGACGAATCTCGCAGACCGTTGCACCGCGGCGCTTCGCTTCGGCTATGGCGCGGCTCAGGTGAGCCGATGTCGCTTCGATCATCCACAAGTACGAGCCGAGCACGAATCCGTAGGGCCCGGTGATTGAGAACATGTTCGGAAATCCGGGAACCGAAACACCCTGGTACGACTGGTATCTCTGCTCACTCCAGAACCGCCCGAGATCGACGCCGCCCCGCCCGATGACGGGGAAGGGAGGCACCGCGCCCGCCTCCCACAGCTTGAACCCGGTCGCGCAGATCAACACGTCGATCTCGTGCTCCACGCCGTCCGCCGTCCGTACCCCCTTCTTGGTAATGCACTCGATCGCATCGGTGACCAGGCTGACGTCGTCGCGGTTGAAGGTACGCAAGTAGTCGTTTGACATCGACGGGCGCTTGCAGCCTAACCCGTAGCGTGGGATCAGCTTCTCCCGAACGACCGGGTCATCGATCTGGCGGCGCATCCAGCGGCGGGTAGGAACCTCAAGCATCCGGCGGCTCGCGTTCGTCAGCCACTGTGGACCGACCCACATCCCGGCCATGCCGACCTCGGTTGCGACGGTTCCCACCAGGCGGATACCCGAACGGATTCGCTTACGCCCCAGAACCCACCGGATGGCGGACGTGACCTCCTTGTCAGGTTTTGGGAACACCCATATCGGTGTTCGTTGGAAGACTGTCAAATGTTCGACTTCGTCGACAATGGCCGGGACGACCTGCAGCGCCGTTGCGCCAGTGCCGATGACCGCGACGCGCTTGCCCGCCAGCGCCACGTCATGGTCCCAGAGTGCGGTGTGCATGAGCACACCCCCGAACTCGTCGAGACCCGGGATATCAGGCATCTTCGGGCGTTCGAGGCCACCGACCGCCATGACTACATTTCGGCCGGTAATCTCCTGATCGGCGTCGGTAGTCAATCGCCATAGGCTATTGCGCTCATCGAGCACCGCCGAGGTGATCGTAGTGTTCAGCCGCAACTTTTGAGCTAGGCCGTACTTGTCCACAAGGTCGCTGGCGTAATCGCGAAGCTCGTAACCCGGAGCGAAGATCCGCGACCAATCACCACGCTGCTCGTAGGAAAAGCTGTAGACAAACGAGGGAATATCCACCGCCACACCCGGATAAGTGTTCGCATGCCAGGTGCCGCCCACCTGATCCCACTTGTCGACAATCACGAAGTCGTGAATGCCTCTGCGTTGCAAGGAGATACCAGCACCGATACCGCCGAATCCAGCGCCGACGATCACGACTTCATGGTCTGGAGTGACACGCTCGACAGTCGGTAACTGCTCGATGTCGATCGTTGTACTCAACTTGAACTCATGGCCTTCCTGCTACTTGAGATGACCGACAAGGGCACCGTCGTCGCCGAACAGCTCCTGCCGCCACTGCTGCACCAGCGCGGTCGTGTCGATGTCGTCGGGATGGAAGCCCGGCTTTAGGTACATGCGCAGATCGGCCATCAGCCCCTGCACCAACGGGTCCCGGAACACCGCACGCGTTTGACGCGCCACTTTGATCGGGCGCCATCCCCGCGGATCGGCCAAAATAGACAACAGCACCCCGATCGACACCACCGGGATCGTCAGGATGTACAGCACCGCCATCACCCCGATCCGGAGCCACTCCGGCCCATCGACGGCCCGGTAGACGTCGAACGCCACCGACTTATGTTCCAGCTCTTCCACCGCGTGCCAGTTGAGCAGGTTTCGCACCTCGGGATCGCCAGGAATCTTTTGTATCTCTTCGCCCAGCATGCGCTCAGCCAGTGTCGCGGTGTAGTGCTCGGCCGCCGCCGTGACCGCCAGGGGTACCCGCGCTGGCAGCAGGTTCTCAATTCGCACGATCAACCGGCTCCCGGCGGCTGTCATGCGGGAACATAAACAGCCGGACAATCGGGTAGCCCATCTCGATGAGCTTCTCGTTGAGCCGGCGGTGTTCCTGGCCGTGCACCGACTCCTGGCCAAATGAATCCGGCCACCCGCTTCATCAGTACCGGATCGGTCATCTGATCGGCAAAGCGCCGAACCGACCGGATAAACAACTCCTCACCTGGCGGAAACACGCCGGACAGCAACGCCACAAGGTGGCTGAACACGATATTGCCCTCAACGAAATGGTGGTCCATCGGCTCGGGATCGCCGAACCAAAACCGAATCCGCCGAGCCTTAGGATACGTACTCTCGGCTACTTTTTCGGCTGCTGTTCCGCTTTTCGCAGCCATTGCCTGACTAGCTACCATGGCAATCCCTTTTGTTGTGGATGTTCGCAATCACTTCAGGTAGCCGACGAGTTCTCCGTCGGTGCCGAAGAGTTCCTCTTGCCAGTGCTCCAACAACGCGTTCGTGTCGATGTCGTCAGGATGGAATCCCGGTCGCAGATATTTCGTAAGGTCTGGGATCAAACCCCGGAAGATGGGGCCACGGTACAGCCGATAGGCCTCCCGTATCACCCGTAGCGGCTGACGACGCCCATCCGGGTCGTGCGCCAGCGAGTAAACCAATGTGACGGCTATGAGGAGAAGCAGGGTCGGAATCATCACGGCCATCACACTCCTGCGCATCCGCTCCGTACCTCCCGCCACCGTGCGGAAGACATCGAATGCGACCGATTTGTGCTCAAGTTCCTCCACGGCATGCCAGTTCAGCACGTTCCACACCTGCAACTCGCCCGGAATCGCCTGGATTTCCTCTTCGCCCAGCGTGCGCTCAGCAAGTACGGCGGTGAAGTGTTCTGCAGCTGCTGTTACCGCCAGGGGTAGCCGCGCAGGCAGCCGCTCCTCCAGTCGCTTGACCCAGTCGTTAAACTTCTTCGAATCCCACCAAGCGATCGGGTAACCCATGTCGATGAGTTTCTCGTTCAGCAGGCGGTGTTGCTGTCCGTGGACCGATTCCTGGCCGATGAAGCCCGCCACCCGTTTCTTCAACGTGGGATCGGTGACCTGACCGGAAAATAGACCCAGGTGACCGGACGCGGCGGAGCCACCCGGCGCAGCCGGGTGTTCTTTCTCGCAGTTGTCGGGTTGTGTTGTGGGAGTTGGCCGGTGTCAGGCGACGGGTTCGAGGGTGACGCGATAGCCCAGGGCTGCGAGCTGCGCGACGTGGTTACGGGTCCGGCGTTCGGTGTTGATGCGGGTCGCGTGGTAGTCGGCACCGAGATCGTGGAAACGGGCCGTGGGGTCGTGCAGCAGGTTCCAGATGATGACCAGGATGGATCGGGCAACAGCGACGAGGGCCTTGAGCTTGCCGCGGCGTTTGACGATGCGCCGATAGCGTTCACCGAGGAAGGTGTTGGTCTTGGCAGCGGCTGTCGCGGCTTCGCCGAGAGCACCTTTCAGATATGGGTTGCCTTTGCCCGCCTTGCCCGAACGTTGCACCGGACCGGACTGGATGGTGCGTGGACACAGTTTTGCCCACGACACCAGGTGTCCGGCCGTGGGGAACCGGCTCATGTCGAGCCCGATCTCGGCGAGAATGATCTGCGCGTTCACCGGGCCGACGCCGGGAATCTCATCGAGTCGGTCGATCGTGGTCAACTCGCCGGCTTTGCGCGAAGCGGGGTTTGCTCCGCCGGTGGCGTCCCCACCGTTGACAGGTTCGGGCTCCATTGCAGCCAACAGTTGGTCGATGCGGGTGGTGAGCCTGCCGATCTTGGCGTCCAGCGCGTCGATCTGATCGAGCAGCATCTGGGCAAGTTCGGCGTGGTGATCGTCGAATCTGCCGGTCAGCGCCTCGACCAGAGCGGCTTGCTTGGGTCTCATCTTGCCGCGCGCCAGCCCGGCCAGCCGGCGCGGGTCCCGCTCGCCAGCGATCAGCGCCTTGAGCATGTCGCGCACCGACAGGGTGTCCAGAGTCGAGGCCACCGACGACACCTTGATCAGCGCGTCCTCGAGCAGCTTCTCGATCCGTTGCCAGTACCGGGAACGTTCGCGAGTCATATCGATCCGTAACCGGGTGTAGTCGCGTAACTCGCGGATCGGCGCCGGCGGCACGAAACTTGGCCGCAGCAGACCTTTCTCGGTGAGCTTGGCTAGCCAGACCGCGTCGAGTTTGTCGGTTTTGGGCCGACCGGGCACGTTCTTCACGTCGCGGGCGTTGACCAGCTGCACGTCGAGCCCGGCCGCCTCCAGCAGGTAGTACCAGATCCGCCAGTAATCCGACGTGGACTCCACAGTGACCTTCTCAATCCGCTCGTCAACGAGGTAGTCGGTCAACTCACCGACTGCGCCGGACGTGGCGGCCACGTCCCACACTTTGCTGACCCGCCTGCCCGCGCGGCTGCCCACACGCACGCACACCTTGCCCGAGGCCTTGGCTACATCGATCGCGCACACACGCTCGATCACCAACTCATGCTCGGTGTCAGCAATCTCCTCCGGCTGCTGCTGCTTCAACTCGCTTGCCCTCCATCAACATCGACGCTCTCAACAAGGCGGGCCGCCCGGGGGCCTCGGTTCAGGGAATCGAAATTCTGACCGGCGTGCTCGAAGCAACAGTGCGTGACCCTTCCAGGTCGGGCCCCGGCACCAGGCTCATCAACAGGCTCACAAAACCCAAGTTAACGTCGGCGTCGGCAGGCAACCCGACCCCCATTTTCACGCCTGCGAGGCGTCACCCGAAGGGAAACAGGGGGCTCATCTGAGAATCGACGCACCGACCGAATAAACAACTCCTCCCCTGACGGGAACGCACCCGATAGGTTCGCCACGAAGTGGCTGAACACGATGTCGTCGTTGACGAAGTACTTGCCGTGTGTGCCGCCGTCGCCGCCAAACGGAAAGCTTATCCGTCGGGTCCTCGGATAACGGGATCCAGCGCTCGCTGCGGTCACCGACTTTGCCTCTTGCCTTGCGTGGTCACTCGCCATGAATGCTAGCCCCTTCCTTGAACGTGTGACGTGTAGTTCCAGGTACCAATAGTACTAGGTGTTGGAACCACGCTACTGCGGATCCACGAGGTCGGCAAGCATCCGGCAAGCATCACGAAAAGTGCCCGCGAAACGCCCTCGGTGCATCACGTAAGAATGCCCGCGAAACGGTGATCCCCGCCAGGCATGGAGAGTGGGCTGTCGATGTCGTCTCGTGCCGAGATCACCGCGAAGTTCGCCAAGGCGTATGTGAAGGCGTCGAAGGCGAATAAGGGGCAGATTCTGGATCAGGTGGTGGAGGTCACCGGCTGGTCGCGTGACAATGCTCGGCGCCGGTTGACGGCCGCGGCCCGGCCGCCGGGAGCGGGCCGGCAGGTCGCCAAACGACCTCGCCGGCAGCGCAAGCCGAAGTATTCCTATGACGCGCTGAAGGTGCTGGGCCACTGGAGCGAACGGCGACGTGCAGTGTCGGTTTGTCGTCGTCTGACTCGTCTGGGCGGGAGACTTGATCCCACATGGTGTCGATCATCGGTTGCAGGAAGAGCTGTCCCAGCTGTCGGACCATGATGTCGATGATCTGGGTGGATCCGCTTCGCTCCGCATTTGCGATACCGGCGTCGCGGGCTTTGATGAGCTCCGTTCGGGTCAGCTCTGTCAATCGCTGGAGCAGTTGGCCTTTAGACCCTGCGGGGTCCAGTAGCGCGCGGCGCAGATAGTTGACGACGGCTGGGTTCGATTCGAGCATCTCCTTCACAGCCACGTCACGCGCCGTGGCGACTTGTCTTGGTGTTCCATCAACGGGGACCTGCGCGATCGTCTGCGCGAAGTAGTCGACGACGAGTTGTTCAACGGCGCGGCGGATTCCGTCCTTGGTCTTGAAGTGGTGGACAACCAGCCCGACCGTGACGCCGGCTCTCGAGGCGATATTTCGCATCGACGTGCGGTCCTCCCCGAACTCCGCGAACAGGTCCATCGCGGCGTTGCGAATGCGCGCCTTCGCGGTCAGGTCGTCTGCGCCTGCGCGTGGATCGGCGAACGGTCCCATGCGTCTCCTTCGTTCCGGGCAAGTGTACAGTGAACATCACTTCTTGTACAGATAGGAAGCTTCCTGTACAGTCGTACGGTATCAATTGAAGGACCACATGGTGCAGGGCAGTCTGAACGGCGTTCGCATCGTGTCGCTTGCGGTGAACATCCCGGGCCCGCTCGCGGCGGCACGGCTGGCGCGCTTCGGCGCGTCGGTAACAAAGGTGGAGCCCCCTACCGGAGATCCCTTGGCCGCGGTCGCGCCCGGCTGGTACGCAGAGCTCGCCAGCAAGCAGACGGTCTTGGTTCTGGACCTCAAGGACGCCGGCGACCGCGCCAAGCTGGACGTCGAGCTGACTTCCGCCGATGTGTTGCTCACCGCCATGCGCCCTTCGGCGCTACGCAGGCTCGGGCTCGACGACGCGCATGTCAGGTATCCGGGGCTCTGTCACGTCGAAATCGTGGGCTACGACGGTGACCTCGAGGAGCGTCCTGGCCACGACCTGACCTATCAGGCCACGCACGGCACCCTGCAGCCCCCGTTGATGCCGGCGGTTCCGGTCGTGGACCTCCTGGGTGCCGAACGTGCCGTGTCCGGGGCCCTGTTGGCGCTGCTTGATAGGCCGAATTCCGGTGCCGGCCAACACGTCCGGATCGTACTGGCGGACGCCGCAGCCGACGCCGGCGCAGCCGTGCGGTACGGCGTCGCAGGGCCCGGCGACCCGCTCGGTGGCGCGACTCCGACCTACGGGATCTACGCCAGTGCCGACGGCTATATCGCCCTGGGCGCAATCGAACCGCATTTCCAGAAGCGGACCCTCGAGGTCCTGGGCGCAGCAGATACCCACGAGGATCTCGCACGAGTCTTTGCCGGACAAAGCACGCGCCACTGGGAAGAAGTCGCCGAGACGGTTGACATCCCCATCGTTGGAATTCGTACACCGGAACAAGGAGGAGTGGAACATTGAACGCGCGCGAAGCAGTGATTGTCGGGGCGGTGCGCACGCCGGTGGGTAAACGAGGTGGCGCTTTGAGCCGGTGGCATCCGGCCGACTTGCTCGGTCACACCTTGCGAAACCTGGTGGAGCGCAGTGCGATCGATGCCAAAGACATCGATGACGTCATCGTCGGCTGTGCGATGCAGCATGAGCACCAGTCCGGAAATATCGGGCGGCACGCGGTGCTGGCTGCGGGTCTACCCGAATCGGTGCCGGCGGTCACCATTGATCGCCAATGCGGGTCCGGTCAGCAGGCGGTCAACTTCGCTGCATTCGGCGTCACCGCGGGCATCTACGAGCTGGCGATTGGGTGCGGTGTGGAGTCGATGTCGCAGGTGCCGATGCCTGCGTCGTTCATGCCGGGCGCGCCGCTCGGTCCGCAGTACTCGCCCGTGGAGTTGGCCCGCTACGACGACAACTTGGTGGCGCAAGGGGCGGCGTCGGAGTTGCTGAACTCCAAGTTCGGTATTTCTCGCGAGGAACTCGACGAATTCAGTATCCGAAGCCATGAGCGAGCATTCGCCGCGACCCGGGCGAAAAAGTTTCGCGCGCAGTTGGTGCCGATCACCGTCGATCCGCTGGATCCGTCGGCGGCGCCCGTCAGTGCCGACGAAGGAATCCGTGAGCAGTTGGATCCGGCGAAGATCGCGTCGCTGGAGCCTGTTTTCGCGGCCGACGGCCGCACAACCGCGGCCAATTCTTCCCAGATCAGCGACGGGGCAGCGGCGTTGCTGATCGCCGAGCGTGGCTACGCAGAACGCAGCGGGCTGGTTTCGCGGGCGCGGTTCCTGGCGATGACGGTCGCCGCGGCGGACCCGGTACTGCAGTTCACCGCGGTACTGGACGCCACCCACAGGGCGCTCGAGCGCGCCAACCTGAGTGTCAGCGACATCGACTTGTTCGAGGTCAACGAGGCCTTCGCCGGGGTGCCGCTGATGGTGCAACGCGAGTTCGGCATTCCCGATGACAAGCTCAACGTCAACGGAGGCTCGGTCGCAATCGGGCATCCGCTCGGGTCGACCGGGGCCCGCATGCTCACCGATCTGCTGTGCGAACTCGAGCGCACCGGACAGCGCTACGGCCTGCAGACCATCTGCGAGGCCGGCGGAACCGCCAACACCACCATCATCGAACGAATCTAAGGCACAGACATGGTCAGGGAAATCGTGAAGGGCGTGCCGTCGACGCACGGCGACCACTACCAGCTCAACACCACCAACCTGATCAGACATGCGGCGCGCACCTATCCCGAGCAAGAGGTCGTCTACCGCACCACGGAGGGCGACTGGCAGCGGTACACCTACGCAGACTTGTACGTTCGGGTCAAGCGGGCGGCGAACGCGCTCAGAGGAATAGGGATCGGCCCGGCCGACACAGTCGGAGTGCTCGACTGGAACAGCAAGCGGCACTTTGAGCTCAGCTGGGCCATTCCCGGCATCGCCGCGGTGATGCTGCAGATGAATCTGCGGCTGGCCACCGAAGACCTGAGCTACGTCACTGACCACGCCGAGGCGCAATGGATCCTGGTCGACGAGACACTCCTTCCGGTCGCCGAGGCGTTGGCTCCACACGTGCCGAAGGTCAAGGGCTGGATCGTAATGTCGGATAAGCCGCTCACCGAGATCGACACCACGCTGGAAAACGTCTTTCACCTCGAGGACCTGATGGCCGAGTCCGACACCGAGATCGACTGGCGGGTCATCGACGAAACCTCTGCTTACAGCGCGTGTTACACATCGGGAACGACGGGTCGGCCGAAGGGCGTCTACTACTCGCATCGTGGCAGCTACCTACACGCGATGGCGATGGCAGCAGCGATCAATCTCCGTCGCGAGGACACCGCGATGCTCATCACCCCGATGTTTCACGGCCAGTCGTGGGGGCTTCCGCACACCGCGATGTGGACCGCGGCGAAGGTGATCCTACCCGGCCGCTACCTGGCCGAGAACACGCAAATGCTCGTCGACGTGATGATCGCGGAGAATGTGACCGTCGCGAACGGCGCACCGGCGATTTTCCAGCCGATGCTGGACTACATCAAGACCCTTGCTGTGAAGCCAGATTTCAGCAGGACGAGACTGCTGTCCGGTGCGACCGAGCCGGCGAAGTCGCTGATGCGCGATTTCCACGAGCTCACCGGCGCCGATTTTGTGCAGGGCTACGGTGCGACCGAGACGACGCCGCTGATCACGATGAACATGGGCATCAAACCGTCCCTGCAGGGCACGATCACCGACGACGAGAAATGGGATTTCAAGCGTTTTCAAGGGCTGCCCGCTTCCGGTATCGACATCCGGATCGTCGACGACAACGGCAATGACCTGCCGCACGACGGTAAGAGTGTCGGCGAGGTACTGATGCGTGGGCCCTGGGTCATCGAGCGATACCACCAGCTCGACGACGACGACAACGCCGACCGCTTCCTCGACGGTTACTGGCGCAGCGGCGATGTCGGCACAATCTACCCGAACGGGTATCTCAAGCTCACCGACCGCCTCAAGGACGTAGTCAAGAGCGGCGGTGAATGGATTTCCTCTATCGATATGGAGAACGCCATCGTCGGACATCCGCTGGTGAAGGAGGCCGCGGTTGTGGGGATCAGCCATCCGAAGTGGCAGGAACGTCCGCTGGCCATCGTCGTGCCCGTCGAAGGTGGCGTGCTGACCCGCGATGACATCGTCGGTTGTCTGCAGGGGCAGTTCGCCAAGTGGCAGATGCCCGACGCGGTTCTCTTCGTCGAGGCGTTGCCGCGCACCAGTGTCGGCAAATTGGACAAGAAGATCCTGCGGGCCGAACACGCCGACGTTTACCGGGATGCGGTCACGTGAACAAACAAATTTTGCGATCGACTCGCGACGGTGCGGTGGCCCTGCTGGAGATCAATCGCCCGAAGTCGAAGAACAGCCTCAACGACGAGCTGTTGGGCGCGATGGGGGCCGAGCTGGCGGCGTTGCGGTCCGACACGGCCGTGTTGGCCGTGGTCATCGCGGGCGCCCACGGCATGTTCTGCGCCGGCGCCGACATCACGGCGTTCGACGAGATCCGGGCCCGGCCACTGGTCACCGGAGAGTCCAATGAGAGCTTCTGGTCGATACTGGCTGCGTTTCCGAAGCCGGTCATCGCCGCGGTCGAGACATACGCACTCGGGGGCGGCTGTGAGCTGGCGTTGGCCTGCGACATTGTCATCGCCGGCGAGTCGGGCCAATTCGGACTTCCCGAGGTGAAGATCGGCGCAATCCCTGGCGCTGGCGGAACTCAACGCCTCATTCGGGCGATCGGCAAATCCAAGGCTATGGCAATGCTTTTGACGGGCGATTCCATCAAGGCCCAGGAGGCGTGCGATGCAGGGTTGGTAGCCGAAGTCGTCGCCGACGGCGAGGCCGTGCCACGGGCGCTGGCGATGGCGCAACGGATCGCGACGAACTCCCCGCTAGCGGTGGCGCTGGCCAAGGATGCCGCTGTGCACGCGTTTCAGACATCACTGACGCAGGGACTCGAACACGAGAAACGGAATTTCTACGTGGCGGTGCATTCCGCCGACAGTCACGAGGGCCAGGCGGCATTCCTCGCCAAGCGCGCGCCCCAGTTCACCGGAAAGTAGGTAAAGCATGCCCGGACTCTTATTCCCGGACTACGTCGTTCCGTGGGAGACCGAGGATCAAAAACTCCTGCGCAAGCACGCCGCCGAGTTCTTCCGCAAGGAAGCGACTCCCAACCAAGCCAGGTGGGCGAAACAGCAGAAGGTGGACCGAGAATTTTGGAACAAAGCCGGCGCTGCCGGGCTTTTGGGCCTCGACCTGCCCGAGCAATACGGCGGTGGTGGCGGCAGTTTCGGTCACGAGGCGGTGGTGATGCAGGAGCGCGCCTACGCGCACGACACCGCGTTCGGTTTCTCCGTGCATTCGACGCTGGCTTCCCACTACATCGCCGAGTATGCCTCCGAGGAGCAGAAGAAGCGCTGGATCCCGAAGATGGTCAGCGGGGAGATGGTGATCGCCGTCGCGATGACCGAACCGGGCACCGGGTCAGACCTGCAGTCGATTCGCACCACCGCGGTTCGCGACGGCGACGAGTACGTCATCAACGGCTCGAAGACCTTCATCTCCAACGGTTCCCACTGCGACCTGGTGGTGATCGTGGCCAAAACTGAGTCCGGACTGTCGCTGATGGTGGCCGAAACCGAAGGGCTGGCGGGTTTCCAGCGCGGCCGGGTTCTGGAGAAGGTCGGCCAGCACGGCCAGGACACCCGGGAGCTTGCGTTCACCGACATGCGGGTGCCGGCCGCAAACCTGCTCGGCGGCGTTGAGGGCAAGGGCTTCGCCCAGTTGATGGAGCAACTTCCGCGCGAGCGGTTGACCATCGGGGTCGAGGCGATCGCGATGGCGGAGGCGGCGGTAGTAGAGACGATCCGTTATGTCAAGGAGCGCACCGCGTTCGGCAAGCCCCTCCTCGCCTTCCAGAACACCAAGTTCGTGCTGGCCGAATGCAAGGCGGAGGTGCTGGCCGGCAAGGCGCTGATCGACTACTGCACCGGCCGGTACCTCGACGGAAAACTCGATGCCGCAACCGCATCGATAGCCAAGATGTGGGGATCTGACAAACAAGTAGAGGTCACTGACAAGTGCCTGCAGCTTTTCGGTGGATACGGCTACATGATGGAATACCCGATCGCGCAGATGTATGCGGCGGCTCGGGTGCAGAAGATCTACGGCGGCACCAACGAGATCATGAAGGTGCTGATCGCGCGAAGCCTGTAGACAGACACACAAAAGGAGCAGCCGAATGGACATCGCAGCTAGCAGCGCGGTCGTCACCGGTGGCGCGTCCGGGCTCGGTTTGGCGACGGTGGAGACGCTGGCGCGGTCCGGAGCGCGGGTGGTCGCCGTCGACCTGCCCAATGCAAACACGGACGCGCTAAGCCTCCTCGGCGACACCGTCCGGTTCGCGCCCGCCGACGTCACCGACGAGGATGCAGTGACCAGGGCCATCGAGATCGCCAACGCGGACAAGACATTGCGTATCATCGTCAACTGCGCCGGCGTCAGCGATGGCACCAAGACCGTCAGCAAGAAGGGCCCTTTCCCGCTCGACGCGTTCGAGAAAGTAATCAAGATCAACCTGATCGGGACCTTCAACGTCGTGCGCCTGGGCGCATACGCAATGTCGCAGAACGACCCCGTCGGCGGCGAGCGTGGCGTGATCGTCAACACTTCCTCCGGCGCGGCCTTCGACGGCCAGATCGGGCAGGCGGCCTACTCCGCTTCCAAGGGAGGTGTGATGGCGGCGACGCTGCCGATCGCGCGTGATCTGTCGTCGTACTTGATCCGGGTCAACACGATCGCTCCGGGGCTGTTCGAAACCCCGCTTCTCAACTCACTTCCAGAGGCTGCGCTAACCGCTCTCAAGGCGCTGACGTTGCACCCAAACCGACTCGGTGATCCTGCCGAGTACGCACACCTGGTCGTAGCCATCGTTGAGAATCCGATGCTCAACGGCGAGACGATCCGTCTCGATGGCGCAGTACGGATGCCTCCGAGGTGATGTCCGGCCGTCAGAGTTGCTGATTGGATCCCACAACTCCAGGAGAGAATCAACGTGCAGGACAGTGTCCGCGTCGTCGTCGACCATGTGAACGAACACGGAAAATCGCGGCTGAGCGAGCGGCGGGTGGTGGCATCGGTGGGCCAGGCACTGCGTTGCAAGATGCGCAACGAGCGTGAACGCAGTTTCGTCTTCGTCACTCCGAGTCGGAGTCGGAGAGAGAGAGGCTTAGTCACGTTAGCCAACAGTCGACGAGTTCCTGAGCCCACGGGTATCGCCCGTTAGCCCTTTCAACGCCTGGAACAGCCGTTGTTGGCGTGTCCCTCCATCAAAACTCTCTGATGAACCGGCATCATTCTTGCTGACTGAATAGTTGATCAGATGATGTTTCTTCACTTTAGGTGAAGTCGAGGAGGCGTGGGTTGGCTCTGGCTGTGGTCCGCGATCTGCGGGAACATCGAGTACCGGCGAGCGAGGAGGAGCTTGCCGACTTCGAGACCGATGTGTTGGCCGGGTTCGTGCTGGCACGGGCGTCGGCCGGATTGGTCGACAGCACGATCCGCAACGACATCAACCACCTCGAGCTGATCCACGACTGGTTCGGCCGGCCGCTGTGGGAGATGCGGCCCGCCGATGTCGACGTCTATTTCGGCAAGGTGCTGCGCGACGCCAACCCCTCGACTCGCACCGGGCGGGCGGCGGCACTGACCGTGTACTTCCAGTTCTTGGAGCTTCGGCACAAGATCGACCTGCACAACATGACAGGTCGGGTCGTCGAGTGCCCGCTGGACGAGATCAACCGGCCGCGAGCCTCGGTCGATCCGCAGCTGCGTATCCCTCCGACCGCCGACGAGGTGGAGCAGCTGTTCGCCGGGTGGCGCCAGGAACTGGCTGGATTCAATCGGTCGTTGCAACACCTCGATTCCTCGGAGGTGTGTGGTGGCGTATGGGAAGCGGCAGTTGGAGGTTCGTGCGTATCGGGGGCAGATGCCCTCCCCGGGGCGGCCGTCGGTGGCCTGGCGGCAGGACAGGGTCCGGTTCTGGGCGGGGATCGCTGCCGGAGCGATGACCGAGGACGCCGCTACCGAAGCGGGCGTGTCTTCGCCGGTCGGGTTCCGCTGGTTCCGCCATGCTGGCGGCGTGAATCCACGCTTGCCAGAAACTGTTTCGGGCTGCTACCTATCCTCGAATGAGCGCGAAGACATCGCTTTATGGCGTGCCCATGGTGCCGGAGTGCGCGAGATAGCCAGGAGGCTGCGCAGGGCGCCGTCGACCATCTCGCGTGAGCTGCGCCGTAACGCCTCGACGCGCACGTATCGGCTCGACTACAAGGCCTCGGTCGCGCAGTGGCATGCCGAAAGGCGGGCGAGGCGCCCGAAGACGGCCAAGCTGGTCGGCAACGACCGGCTGCGCCAGTACGTCCAGGACAAGCTCTCCGGTGTCGTTCGTGGCGCTTACGGGCAGATCATGGCTGGTCCGGCCGCGACGCCGTGGAAGGGACGCAACAAGCCGCACCGAGGGGATCGGGCCTGGGTGACAGCATGGAGTCCTGAGCAGATCGCCCATCGGATCAAGCTTGACTTCCCTGATGATGAATCCATGCGGATCAGCCACGAGGCCATCTACCAAGCGCTCTACGTGCAAAGCCGCGGTGCGCTCAAGCGGGACTTAATCACCTGCCTGCGCCGGGGTCGGGCATTGCGGGTGCCGCGGGCACGGTCTCGGCAGAAAGCGTGGGCGCACGTCACGCCGGAGACGTTGATCAGCGCTCGGCCGCCGGAGGTCGCTGATCGCGCGGTCCCGGGACACTGGGAGGGAGATCTGCTGATCGGGTTGCAGCGCAGCGCGATCGGCACGCTGGTCGAGCGCAGCAGTCGGTTCACGATGTTGATCCATCTTCCGCGGGAGGCCGGATACGGGCTGATTCCGCGGACCAAGAACGGGCCGGCTCTGGCCGGCTACGGCGCCCTCACGATGGCCAACGCCCTAGCGCAGACGATCACCTCGCTGCCCGAGGAACTGCGCCGGTCGCTGACCTGGGACCGGGGAAAGGAACTGTCGGCGCATGCCCAGTTCTCGATCGCCTCCGGGGTCAAGGTGTACTTCGCCGACCCGAAGAGTCCGTGGCAGCGTGGCACGAATGAGAACACCAATGGCCTGTTGCGCCAATGCTTTCCGAAGGGCACCGACCTATCCCGGTGGAACGCCGACGACATCGCGGCGATCGCTCACACCCTCAACACCCGACCACGCAAGACCCTCGGATGGCGCACCCCGGCCGAAGCGTTCAACGAACACCTACACTCACTTCAGCAAGCCGGTGTTGCAACGACCGATTGAATCCAGCCTGGTCACCTGCCGCAAGTTCGCCCCGGCCGCCCGCAACTACGCGGTCGCCCGGCTGGCGGCCGACGTGGGACTGCGCATCAACGAGGCGCGGATGCTCGACCTCGACGATGTGCGGTGGGAGCTGGGGCGGTTCGGCAAGCTGAACGTCCGTCACGGCAAGGGATCACGCCGCAAAGGCCCCAAACCGCGACTGGTGCCGCTGATCAACGGCGCCGACCGCAGCCTGAGATGGTTCATCGAAGACGTGCTTGGACTGTTCGATATCGACCCGAATAGCCATGCCGCGCCACTGTTTCCGTCCGAACGCAAGAACATCGACGGGACGTGCATGCGCGCGACAGCTGACGTCTATCGCCGATCGTTGGCGGAGGCGGCGGACCGGCATCTGCCTGCGTGGTCGGGGAAGCTGACCCCGCATGTGCTGCGGCACTTCTGCGCGTCCCAGCTTTACCTCGGCGGAATGAACCTGTTCGCCATCCAGGAATTATGTGGTCACGCCTGGACGGCCACGACGGCTCGATATATCCACGTCCACGCCACCCACGTCGAAGATGCCTGGGTCACAGCACAACGTAACAACACGAAGTAACTGCACCTACGAACTTAAGGATTGGCTCAATGAAGTGGAATCTACGCCTGACCGCGGCCAACCGCGGCATTTGGAAGGCCAGCGAACTCCAACGGATGCTGGCCGAGCGCGGCCTGGTGATCAGCGCCGGCAAGATGTCGGGCTTGTGGTCGGGCAACCCCAACGCCATCAAGCTCCACGATCTCGATGTATTCTGCGCCGTGCTCGACTGCGCCATCGACGAACTGCTGATCCCCGAGCCCGAAACCGTGGCCGCACCCACGCCGAAGGGTAGCGAGGAGGCCGCCGCTGCGGCCGGTGAGGCACGTCCCGTCACCCCGCGCGCTCGGACGGGAAGGTCGCTGCCGCCGCGATGAATTGCCTGCAATGCGGAGCCGAACTGCCAGCCAACGGTCGCCGCGACCAAAAATACTGCGGCAGAAGCTGTTCAAAAAAAGCGCACTACTATCGCGGAAAGGCGGGACTGCCTGCTCGCCCGCCCCGGCGGCATCCAGCCTTGGAATCCGACGACCCCGTGCTCGTGGCCGCTGCGGTATACGCCCGGGAACGCGCTGCCGCCCACGATTGGTGCGGTGAGACCACAAACCGATGCCTCGACGCCCTGGTCACCCTTCTGGCCGGTCGGCCCCCCGGTGATCGCGTGCCGCTCAAAGAGGTTCGAACACGGCCGCATCGGCTCGCGTCCCGTCGCAGGCTTGTCGAAATCCTCTCCCACTTCGACCTGCTGACAGACGACACCGAACCTCCGATCCGTGCCTGGATCGACCGCGTCACCGCGGAACTTCCGCCAGGGTTCGCCGAGCCGTCGCACCACTGGCTCCTTACCCTGTTGGTCGGCGGCGCACGTGCTCGCCCACGATCGCCCAGGACCCTCTACAGCTACTTCGGCGCGGTCAGGCCCCTTCTCGCGCACTGGTCCACCTCCTACGACCATCTCAGGGAGGTCACCAGGGCCGACGTCGACGCGACGCTGCGGCCGTTTCAGGGAAACCAGTGCCACAATCTGATCAAGGCGCTGCGGTCGCTGTTCCGGCACGCCAAGAAGAATGGTCTGGTCTTCAGCAACCCAACAGCGGGTTTGAAGAGCCAACCAGTAGACCAAGACCTCGTGCCCATCACCGATGATGAGGTGCGCTCGATCGAACAGCTCGCGAGCGAACCGCGTGCACGCCTAGTTGTGGCATTGAGCGTCGAACATGCCTGCCGCACAAGCGTTATACGCAAACTGGTGCTCGACGACATTGACCTGCCGAACCGGCGGATCACCCTTGCTGGACAACCAACGGCTCGGCGAGCTCACCCACAGAGCGCTGATCACATGGCTCGACCACCGCCGGGACAGATGGCCCCACACTCCGAACCGGCACGTTCTACTCACGACGAAAACTGCATTGCGCACAACGCCGGTGAGTCAAACATCGGTGAAACAATCGTTGAGCGACAATGGGTTCACGATCGAACGCATCCGTGCCGACCGAATCCTTCACGAAGCGCTGACCGCAGGCCCCGACCTGCTGCATCTGTCTCTCTCGTTTTCGGCATCTCCCACAACACCGCGCGGCGCTACACCACCGCGAGGGAGTATCCGAAATTCGGTGTAAGTGGCCCGACACGCCGGGTGTGAGCCTGGCGGGGAAGGTCCACGATGACCGAAACGATGAGGGCTGTGACAGCAACAGCCGATGTCCACGATGATGAAGTGATGGTCAGCTCTCCGACACCGGAGGAGCTGGCGACGGCCCGCGAGCTGGTGCGGGCGGCCCAGGCCCGCGGGGTGTCGTTCGCCGATACCGCTGACGGGGTGCTTAAGGCGCTGACCAAGACGGTGGTCGAGACCGCGCTGGAAGAGGAGCTCGCCGATCACCTCGGCTATGACAAGCACGATCCGGCCGGGCGGGGGGCGCCGAATTCACGCAACGGCACCCGCACCAAAACCGTGTTGACCGACACGGTCGGACCGGTCGAGATCGCCGTGCCCCGCGACCGCGGCGGCAGCTTCGAGCCCCAGATCGTCAAGAAAGCATCAACACCGGTTGACCCGGGTCGATGAGATCGTGTTGTCGTTGTATGCCAAGGGATTGACCACCGGGGAGATCGCCGCCCACTTCGACGAGCTCTACGACGCCAAGATCTCCCCGGACACCATCAGCAGGATCACCGACAAGGTCCTGGCCGACATGGCGGAGTGGACCGCGCGGCCGCTCCGTCTACGCCGCAATCTTCATCGACGCGCTGAGCGTGAAAGTGCGCGACGGTCAGGTCGCCAACCGACCGTTCTACGCCGCGATCGGGGTCGATCTGGCCGGGCACAAGGACGTGCTCGGACTGTGGGCCGGCGACGGCGCCGGGGAATCAGCCAAGTTCTGGTTCGCCGTATTGACCGACCTGCGCAACAGAGGCGTCACCGACACGTTCTTCTTGATCTGCGACGGACTTAAGGGGCTGCCCGACGTTGTCGGTGAGGTGTGGCCGGCCACCATCGTGCAGGCCTGCACCGTGCATCTGATCCGCAACAGCTTCCGCTACGTACCGCGCCAGCACTGGGACGCCCTGCGCCGCGATCTCAAACCGATCTACACCGCCCCGACAGCGGCGGCCGCAGAAGCGGCGCTCGAGGCGCTCGCCGACCGCTGGGGCAGCCGATATCCGGCCCTGATCCGACTGTGGCAGTCGTGTTGGAATGAGTTCATCCCGTTCCTGGATTACGACACCGAGATTCGGCGGGTTCTGTGTAGCACCAACGCAATTGTTATCTGGAGTCCTCCGGGCGGTGTCCTTGATGTCCGACACGAGGCGTTCAGATCCCAGGTTCTGCGTGGTGGACGTGATTATCTGCAGTCGTCCAGGAGGCAAGAACCTGCGGAGGGACGATGCAGATTGCGGTCAAGTCCAGGGACGTGGTGTACGACGTCGTCGTGTGATTCTTCGACTTGGTGGTTTAGGCGGTCAGTGCCGCCGGGGTGTCCTCCTGTTCTGTTG
>NZ_LJYL01000007.1:0-3682 GCF_001440135.1 Mycobacteroides sp. H003 | reverse complement strand
GCGCTTACCGCGCCATGGGCACCACCCACGAAACCAACACCCTGTCCATGAACGCCCGCGACATGGCAGAAGGAGCCAAATGGGGCGCATAAACGCCCTTGGTGCTCCAGCACCTGATCGTGCGATGAACCAGGCCACCCGGTCGCCGGACGCCGTCGAGCTGACGGTCGACCAGGCCTGGTTCCTCGCAGACACCTTGAGCGCCGGCACCTTTCCCTGGGTGCTGGCGATCACGGTCCCCTTCCGGGATGAGGCACAGCGCGCCGGCTTCAATGCTCAGCGCGTCCAGGAACTCACCCGTGCCGGTGTGCTCAGCGCCGACGGTGCGGTGGATCCTGCCGTGGCGGGATGGATCCGCACCGTGTGCCGCCCCGACCGTTGGCTCGAACTGCGTTATGTCGCGGCAGGTTCGGAGAATCCGGACGTGATGCGCGGCATCATCGCGCACAAACAATCACAGGGTCGTGCGCAGACCGTGGTGTCACTGCGCAATGCACACCTGATCACCTTCACGGCGGTCGACGCCGACGACCCTTCGGCGCTTGTCCCCAGTGTGGTCGCCGGACTGCGCTGGCGCGCACCCGCACGGTTCCCCGAATTCACACTGCCCACCCACGTGGGCGCCAAGGCCGATGAGCAGCTGCGTTCCGGCGCCTCACTGGCCGATGTCATGGGATACCTGGGCGTCCCTCCCACCGCACAGGCTGTGGTGGAATCAGCGTTCATCGGAAACCGCAACTATGTTGAAGTAGTTGCCGGACAACGTGATAACGCAACCCAGCAGACTTCCGAGGTGGGTATCAGCGTGGTCGACACCAGCGCTGGACGCATCCTCGTCAGCCCACACCGCGCGGGCGACGGCACCTGGCTGTCGACCTTCGCACCCGGAACCCCATTCGCGATCGCCGTAGCCGTCGAGCAATTGATGGCCACGCTCCCGGACGGGCATTGGTTCCCGGACGCGCGATTGACCCGAGACTTCGACTGATGCTTTCCCTCTATTAGTTCCCTAGTGTGCTCCACCCCCCTATCGAGAGAGTCAAACGAAACACCATGTCTGACAACGCCGTGATGCCCATCGTCCGGGTAGCCGTGCTCGGTGAAGAAAAGCTGACCGAGGTCGCCTTGCCGACCCAGCTGCCGATGCGCGACATCATTCCCGCAGTTCACCGGTTGGTGGCCCCAGACGCCACCGAGGCCACCCCTCAGCAGCTGAGCCTGGCCCCGGTGAATGGCGCGCCGTTCAGTGCCGACGCGACCCTGGACACCGTGGGAGTCGTCGACGGTGACCTGCTGACGCTGCGTCCGACTCCCGTGGGACCCGCCGCACCCGGCATCGTCGAGGACATCGCGGATGCGGCCGTCATCTTCTCCGAATCGCGTAAGCGCCCGTGGGGTGCCGAGCACATTGCCCGTGTCACCCGTGTGGGCGTCCTCGGATTAATCGTGGCGGCAACGGTTCTGGCGATCGTTCACAACATTCGCACCGGTTCCACGTTGAGCCTTGCCGGCCTGGCAGTGGTCGCGGTCGCCACCGCGATCGGGGCGCTGGTGGCACATATCCGATCGCCTCGCCTGGGCGCGGAGCTGGCGATCACCGCCCTGGCTCCCATCGCCGGTGCACTCGCTCTCGCCATCCCTGGAGATGCCCTGGCGCCGCGCGCCCTCTTGGGCGCCGCCGGGGTAGCCGCGTGGTCGCTGATCTACCTGATCGTGGCGCGCCAGCAGATCGCCTTCTTCACCGCCACCACGGTGCTGTCCATCGGTATCGCCGGTGCCGCTGGCGCCCAAATCCTGTGGCACCCGTCGCTGCTCGCAGTGGGCTGCGGTCTGATCGTGGTGGGGCTGCTGGTCACCGTGCGTGCCGCACAGCTGTCGGCCTTCGCCGCCCGCTTCCCCCTGCCCACCATTCCCGCACCCGGTGACCCGACTCCCTCCGCTCCGGCGATGTCGGTACTCAAGGACCTCCCGCGACGCGTTCAGCTGAGTGACTCACATCAGAGCGGATTCATCGCGGGCGCTTCACTTCTGGCCATCCTGGGATCACTGGCTCTGGTCGGCGGTTCGGCGCAGGCGAGCCCGTGGACCTGGTACCTGGTGGTCGCGGTGAGCGCCGGGGCAGCACTGCGCGCACGCGTCTGGGATTCGGCGGTGTGCAAGGCCTGGCTGCTGGCGGTGCCCTTCGTGGTGACCTCCGCACTACTGGTGATCTTCGCCCTGGCGGGCCGTTACACCGGCGCACTGGCTGCGCTTGGCGTGCTGGCGTTCTTGGTCGCCGCGCTCACTGTCGTGGTGTTTAACCCGAAGATCGCTGAGGCAGAAAGCTACTCGCTGCCCAGCCGGCGGCTCCTGGGATTCCTCGCCTCGGGCATCGATGCCTCACTGCTGCCGGTCATCGCATACCTCACCGGACTGTTCAGCTGGATCCTCAACCGATGATCCGTTTCATGTCTGTGGGCGCCGTCGCCGCGATGCTGCTGGCGCTGTCTCCTATGACAGCACCGGCCGCGTACGCGGTGACACGTCCGGAGGCGGATCCCGCCGCCCTGCCTCGAGATTCGGCCCCCAGCGCAACAGCCGGTATGCAGTCCGCCGCGTGCACCACCACCGTGTTGACGCCGGGTACGGGGACCAGCGGAAAACCGTCCCCGGAATTCGAGGAGGCGTGGCGCTTCTCTCGCGGTGAGGGCCAGAGCGTCGCCATCATTGACACCGGCGTACAACCCAGCGCGCGGCTGCGTGTCGAAGGTGGAGGCGACTACGTTCAGTCGACCAACGGGCTGACCGACTGCGACGGACACGGAACCATGGTCGCGGGAATCATCGGCGGCCAGCCCGGCCCAGATGGATTCTCGGGCATCGCGCCGGCATCCAAGCTGATCTCGATTCGCCAGGAGTCCTCCAAGTTCTCTCCGCGAATCACCGGCGGCGATCCCAGCACGAACGGCGCCACCCACTTTGTCAGCACTCTGGCGCGGTCCATCGTGCATGCCGCGAACCTCGGCGCACGCATCATCAACATTTCCTCGGTCGTCTGCGTTCCGGCCGCCAAGCCCATCGACCAGGCCGCACTCGGCGCGGCGTTGCGTTACGCCGTCGAGGAGAAGGACGCCGTCGTCATCGCAGCGGCCGGTAACACCAGCGGCGGGGGCGCCAACTGCCAGCCGAATCCACTCAGCGGTTCGGGTACCGATCCGAGGAATTGGACTGGGGTGGAATCTGTTTCGGTTCCCTCTTGGTGGCAGCCATATGTACTGTCCGTCGGGTCGGTGTCCGCCGACGGCGCACCCTCGAAGTTCACGATGCCCGGTCCCTGGGTCGGCATCGCGGCAAATGGCGAGAACGTGACGTCGCTGTCCAACGACGAGGAAGGCGGGTTGGCCAACGGAATGGTCGGCCAGGACGGCAAGGCGCACCCCCTCTTCGGAACCAGTTATGCGACGGCCTATGTCTCGGGTGTCGCAGCGCTGGTGCGCAGCCGGTTCCCGGAACTCACCGCGAACCAGGTTGTCTCGCGGCTGCAACGGACCGCTCGTGACGCGGGCCGTTCTCCCTCCAACCTTGTGGGAGCGGGAACCGTCGATCCGGTAGCCGCGCTCACCTGGGACGTACCCGCTGACGGAACTGCTCCCGCAGGCCCCAGCGTCCGCGCCGTCGTTCCGCCGCCCCCACCCACCCCGGA
>NZ_LJYL01000006.1:0-2188 GCF_001440135.1 Mycobacteroides sp. H003 | reverse complement strand
GTGCGCCACGAGGCGCTGTGTGACCGAGCGGAGGTGAGAGACCTGCGCCGTTGTGCTGTCGCAGCAGCGTAACGAAGCTGGGGGCAGCCTGGACCGGGAGACGCCGGCGAGGGTGGTAAGCAGCCCCGACAACGACGGGACAGGCCGGCACTACCGGATGGCCTGGGTCCGGCAAGCATGAGGAGAAGGTGTACGCGAGGAACCAGTGTTTTAACGCCTCTCAAGTCTCCCGCCAGCTCTAACCCGGTGGATTCGGGCTGGTCTGCGATGCGCACCAACACCACTGGCGTCTCGGTGTTGGGAACTCCGGCTGCGGTTTAGGTCGCTGCCGCTGGAGGCCACGGTGAATGCCTGCGGCGTAGCCGTGGCGATATCGCAGGGGCATAGCTGGGCACCTCCCTCCTCGAGCGGTCAGCAGTGAACGTGGGAACCATCGCGAGGCTCCCGTGTCGTCGTCCTCAGCCGAGGGCGCCGAATCCGGGTTGACGCGTCGTCTGTCGATGGCCACGCGGTGGGGCGGAGGGGCCGTAGTAGTCCGAGCGGGGGAAAGCCTCGTGCATGGCGAAGGGCCCCAGCGGAATTGATGCAGCGAACACGACACGAACGGAGGCACTGGTGAATACCGGTGAGCTGTCATGGCCCGATCCCGATCAGGCGGCATGGCAGGTACGACAGATGCAACGCAAGCTGCACCACTGGGCGGTCGAAGATTCCGACCGCCGCTTTGATGATGTGTTCAACCTCGTCCACCACCCGGACTTTCTCACCGTCGCGTGGGAACGGGTGCGGGGCAACAAGGGCGCACGCTCAGCCGGTGTCGACCGGCTGACTCCTGCGTCCATAACCGGAGATGCCGAGACGGTGGCGTTCCTGAGCCACGTTCGAACCGAACTGAAGGCACGGACATTTGCTCCACTTCCGGTGCGGGAGATACTCATTCCCAAACCAGGGAGCAGCAAACTCAGGCGGCTCGGTATTCCCACGGCGATGGACCGCACGGTTCAAGCGTCGTTGCTGTTGGTGTTGGAGCCGATCTTCGAGGCGGATTTCGAGCCGGTCAGTTACGGTTTCCGTCCCCGACGTCGCGCTCAGGACGCGATCGCCGAGATACATGCTTTGGGGACCCGGAACTATCACTGGGTCTTCGAGGCTGACATCGCGGCGTGTTTCGACGAACTGGCTCACTCCGCCATCATGGAACGAGTACGCACGCGGATCGTCGACAAGCGGGTCCTGGCCCTGATCAAGGCATTCCTGAAGGCGGGCATCATGTCTGGCGACGGAACGGTCAGGGAATCTGATACCGGCACACCCCAGGGTGGCATACTCTCACCGCTGCTGGCCAACATCGCTCTGACGGTGTTGGACGCACATTTCCGTGTGAAATGGGATGCCCATCGGACATCTCAGCGGCGAGATGCCCATCGCAAACGTGGCGGGGCCACCTATCGGATCGTCCGCTATGCCGACGATTTCGTGATCATGGTGGCCGGAACCAAAGCGCACGCGGACGCATTATGGGACGAAGTCGCGGATGTCATTGCCCCACTGGGGCTACGGCTATCCGTGGAGAAGACCCAGGTATGCCACCTCGACGAGGGGTTCGACTTTCTCGGATTCCGCATCCAGCGGCGCCGCAAGAAGGGCACGAACAAGGCAGCTGTCTACACCTACCCGTCGAAGAAGGCGCTGCTTTCGATCATGACGAAGGTGCGGGCGCTGACCAAGAAGGCACGTCATCATGGCCTTGCTGATCTCCTCGGACGCCTCAACCCGGTGCTCCGAGGATGGTGTGCGTATTTCCGTCACGGTGTGTCGAAGGCAACCTTCGGATACCTCGATTCCTTTGCCTGGCATCGGGTCACCCAGTGGCTGCTCAAACGGCACAAGCGGATCACGTGGGCGGAGCTCTACCGGCGGTTCCTGACCGGAAGGCCAGGCAATCGTCCGCAAGAGAATGGGATCGTCATGTTCGATACCACCACCGTTCCGATCACTCGGTATCGGTGGCGGGCGAGCAACATCCCCACACCGTGGACCAGCACAGCGGCGACCTCGGTCCCCGCATAACGGTGGCAGTCCGTGGAGCGCCGGATGCGACGAGAGTCGCACGTCCGGTGCGGAGGGCGGGCCGGGGAAACGGGCCAGGAGCAATCCCGGCACCGCGCCCCGGTCCGACCCCTACATC
>NZ_LJYL01000005.1:0-1553 GCF_001440135.1 Mycobacteroides sp. H003 | reverse complement strand
TGTATTGCAGGAGACGGCCGCCGCCGGTTATGCCACGGCTCTGGCCGCGATGCCGACGCTGGCCGAGCTGGCGGCCAACCACATGATTCATGGCGTGCTATTGGCCACCAATTTCCTTGGTATCAACACCATTCCGATCGCGCTCAATGAGGCCGACTACATCCGGATGTGGGTTCAGGCCGCCACCACCATGGGCGTCTACCAAGGGGTTTCCACGGCCGCTGTGGCGTCGGTCGCGCCGACGACACCCGCGCCGATGATCATGGCTCCGGGCGGCGAGGTGACGTCACGGATGGCCGACATGTCGGGCCTGGCCGCGCAGGCGCAGGCTGCCGAATCCGGCACCGCGCTGGACGACAGCGAGAGCTTCTTCGAGAAGCTGATGCGGCAGATTCAGGAGTTCTTCACCGACCCGCTCGGCACCTTGCAAAGGATCTTGCAGGACTTCCTGCGCAACCCACTCGAAGCGCTCGTGGCGTGGGGTCCGCTGTTGTTCTTCATCGCGTACGAGGCGTTCTTCATCCCCTTCGGGTTCACCTTCTGGGGCGTCATGCTGTCGGCTCCGCTGTGGCTTCCCCTGCTCCTGATCGGACTGGCGCAGTTGATCAACCCGGTTCCGGTCGACGCCGACGTACCCGGGGAGGAACCCGCGCCGCAACCAGCCCAGGTCGTGCGCAACTCACCTCAGCAGCAGCCGTTTGCGATGGGCGGAATGCCCGGAAGCGGCGGCACGGCAATTACCAGCGGTACGGGTGCACCGTCCGCCCCCGCGACACCGGCTTCGCCTGCTGTCGCGGCGGTGACTCCTGCCTACATGGTGTACGCGGCACAGGAGGATCCGCCGGCGGCGCGGTTTGGGCCGACATTGAATGAAGGTGCAGGTGCCAAGGCGCCGGCAGCGGGGATCTCCGCAGCGGCCGCAGCGGCCGCGTCGGCGCGTTCACGTGCCCGCCGCAAGCGTGGTGCGCGGATCAAGGATCCGGCCCCGCAGTTCATGGACATGAATTCCACCGTGGACCCGGACTTTTCGGAACCGGCAGCGCGTCAGCCCGCTGGTGTCGGGGCTTCTTCTCGCGGCACTGGCCAGCTCGGCTTTTCCGGGACGGTATCCAGGAGTACCTCGAGCACCAGCGCGGCCGGTCTGATCGAACGCGAAACATCGGCCGAGGCCATCGACAGTTCGCGTACCGCCCCGATGCTGCCCACCACCTGGGGCACCGACGCGAACGTGGATCCCCAGGACAGCGCCGAAGGGGGGCCTCACAGCTGAGCGGCCACGAACAACCAGAAATCACCGACAACACAACACGATTGAGGAGATGAATATGAGTTTGCTTGATGCACACATTCCGGCGCTGATCGCCGCGGAGGGCACTTTCGGGGCCAAGACCGCTTTGATGCGTTCGACGATCTCGCAGGCCGAGCAGGCCGCGATGTCGGCCCAGGCCTTCCACGTCGGAGAGTCTTCGGTGGCCTTCCAGGCCGCACACGCCCGGTTCGTGGAAGTCGCCGCAAAGGTCAACGCCCTGCTCGATATCGCCCAGCTCAACCTC
>NZ_LJYL01000004.1:0-1354 GCF_001440135.1 Mycobacteroides sp. H003 | reverse complement strand
CAAGATCCCCGAGAGGAATGCCGCTAGTGGATGGTTTCCCGTCAATGGGTGTCCCGAATACCGGAGACACTGCGTGGATGCTGGCCAGTGCCGCGTTGGTGTTGTTGATGACACCCGGCCTGGCTTTTTTCTATGGCGGCATGGTCCGCGCGAAGAACGTGCTGAACATGATCATGATGAGTATCAGTGCGATGGGCCTGGTGACGGTGCTGTGGGTGCTTTATGGGTACTCGCTGGCGTTCGGTAACGATGTTTCGGGGCTGTTCGGTAACCCGGGGCAGTTCTTCGGTTTGAAGGGTCTTATCGGTGGTAATGCCGCGGAGGCGGTGATTGCTGATCCGGCTAATGGGGTCGAGGCGGCCGAGGTCGTCAACATCCCGCTGGTAGGAACTATCCCGGCGACAGTGTTCGTGGCGTTTCAGTTGATGTTCGCGATCATCACGGTGGCCCTGATTTCTGGCGCGGTGGCCGATCGGTTGAAGTTTGGGTCGTGGTTGTTGTTTTCGGGTTTGTGGGTCACGATCGTGTACTTCCCGGTCGCGCATTGGGTTTTCGCGTTCGATGGCGCGGCCGCGGAGAAGGGTGGCTGGATCGCCAATCAGCTCAAGGCAATTGACTTCGCTGGTGGTACCGCGGTGCATATCAATGCCGGTACCGCGGGTTTGGTGCTGGCGCTGATCTTGGGTAAGCGCAAGGGCTGGCCGGGCACGCCGATGCGTCCGCATAACCTGCCGTTCGTCATGCTGGGCGCCGGTCTGCTGTGGTTCGGCTGGTACGGGTTCAACGCGGGTTCGGCAACGAGCTCCAATGGTTTGGCGGGCTCGACGTTTGTGACCACCACGGTGGCCACCGCCGCGGCGATGCTGGGCTGGTTGCTTACCGAACGTATTCGGGACGGGCATGCGACCTCGCTGGGTGCGGCCTCGGGAATCGTGGCCGGTTTGGTGGCCATCACCCCGTCGTGCTCGTCGGTGAATGTCGCTGGCGCCCTTGCTATTGGGGTGATCGCCGGCATCCTGTGCGCGCTCGCCGTCGGCCTGAAGTACAAGCTAGGATTTGATGACTCGTTGGATGTTGTCGGTGTGCACCTGGTCGGCGGAATCGTCGGCACGTTGCTCATCGGTTTGTTCGCCGCGCCCCAGACCGGTGCGGCCGTGGCCGGTCTGTTCTACGGCGGCGGGCTAGAACAGTTGTGGCGCCAAGCTCTTGGCGCCGGGGCGGTTCTGCTCTATTCGGCAATAGGCACCGCTATCGTTGCATTCATCGTGAAGTACACCATTGGCCTGCGCATCAGCGACGAGGGAGAAGCGGCCGGAGCCGACGAATCCCAACACGCTGAAGGCGCATACGACTT
>NZ_LJYL01000003.1:0-774 GCF_001440135.1 Mycobacteroides sp. H003 | reverse complement strand
GCCGTCGGCGTCTCGGATGCGGGTGATCACCAGCCCGCGGTTACCCACGCGGTAGGCATCAGCGCCACACACCACGACCCCGCCTTCTTCTTGCACGATCACCCGCCCCGGCGTACCGCCATAGCGGGCCTCAGAAATCCGCGCCTCCAAAACCTCGATACGCCCACCGTCATAGAAGGTGAACGCCCGCGGATACGGATCCGACAACGCCCGCACAAACCGCTCCAGATCCTCGGCCGGCCAACTCCAATCGATCGCACTGTCACGCTCAGAACGCTTATGGCAATACGTCCGCTCCGCCTTGTTCTGCGGCCGCCACAACGCCTCACCGGACTCCAACGCACCCAGCGCCTCAGCCAAAACCCCCGGAATCAGATCCATCCCCCGCAACACCAACTCGGTGCCGGTATCAGCCGGACCGATCGGCAACGAATGCTGCACCAAAATGTCACCGGTATCCAAACCGCTATCCATACGATGCACCGTCAACCCGAACTCGGACTCACCACTGATCAACGACCACAAAACAGGCGAGAACCCAGTAAATTTCGGCAGCAACGAATCATGAAAATTCAGCGTGCCATGCGGCGGGAAATCATAAAGCTCCACCGGCATCCGGTTATACCAACTATTGACCACAATGACATCAGGCTCAGCACCCTTAACCAATTCGATGGTTTCAGCATCCACCCGCGTCGCCAAATGCACCGGAATACCGTGCTCACGCGCAAGCTCATCAACCGGCGCCGACCAAATCGCCTTATACGCTTCCTC
>NZ_LJYL01000002.1:0-612 GCF_001440135.1 Mycobacteroides sp. H003 | reverse complement strand
AGCACGCCATGAATCATGTGGTTGGCCGCCAGCTCGGCCAGCGTCGGCATCGCGGCCAGAGCCGTGGCATAACCGGCGGCGGCCGTCTCCTGCAATACCGCATTGGAGGCGCTCAGCGCGCTCTGCTGCGTCAGCCAAGCCAGATACGGTGCGTGGCTGGCAACATACTGGGTGGCGCTGGGCCCCTGCCAGGGACCGGCGTTGGTGGCAGCGAGCAGCTGCGTCAACTCCGTTGCGGCAGTGGCATATTGCGCGGACAGCGCCTGCCACTGAGCAGCCGCGGCCAGCAGTGCACCGGGTCCGGGACCGCTGGACAACAGGGCGGAGTGGACCTCGGGCGGGAAAGCCATCCAGATGGGGGCGGACACGGAAACTAGCCCCGCGCGATCATGTACGTTGCCGCGGCCTGCATATCCCCGGTGGTGTAGCTGGCCGCGGACTCCGAAACACCCAGACCGGCCCGGCCCAGCTCCTCAACAGCCAGCGCCGCCACCCCGGTGTGTTCGACACCGCGGGCACTGAAACCGGCCGCGGTCTCCAACGACACCGGATCGGCCGCCGGCGGTACCACCGCACCGATCACCGGCGCGGCAGCAGCATGTGCGGCCGCCA
>NZ_LJYL01000001.1:0-495 GCF_001440135.1 Mycobacteroides sp. H003 | reverse complement strand
AGGGCGTTTATGCGCCCCATTTGGCTCCTTCTGCCATGTCGCGGGCGTTCATGGACAGGGTGTTGGTTTCGTGGGTGGTGCCCATGGCGCGGTAAGCGCGGATGAGCTCTTCCATCGCGGTGTTCCACTGAGCCTGCCAAGCGGCCTGGCTCATCGAGGTATCACCGTGCCAGGCCGCCTGCAGGGAAGCCTGCTGGGCGGCCAGGTCTGCTCCCAGGGCGGTCAGTACACCGGAGTAGGTGTTCATCTCGCCGGCGTGGGCCAGCATGGCGGGGTAGTTGAAAGTGATCTGCGACATCTGCTGTGTTCCCTTCCTTGTGCGTGTGTGGGTTAGACGCCGATGTAGCGGCTGGCGGCGGCGGCGTCTTCGGCCACGTAGGTGGCTGCGGCATCGCCGAGGTTGAGCTGGGCGATATCGAGCAGGGCGTTGACCTTTGCGGCGACTTCCACGAACCGGGCGTGTGCGGCCTGGAAGGCCACCGAAGACTCTCCGAC